>WUQR01000154.1 GCA_009889515.1 Nitrososphaerota archaeon | reverse complement strand
CTTAGTCCCCGGGGTATTCAACGCGTTGACAGCCCTAATGGCGCAAGATCTCGGCTTCAGAGCTGTGTACGTGTCGGGGGCGGCGGTCACGGCCTCAATGGCCCTGCCGGATCTGGGCCTTATAACTATGGACGAAATGGTAAGGACTGTGAAGTATATAGTGGACGCAGTCGATATACCGGTGATCGTGGATATCGACACTGGCTATGGCGAGGCTCTTAACGTCATGCGCGCAGTCCGGGAGTTTGAAGCCGTAGGGGCGGCGGGGGTTCAGCTAGAGGATCAGGTGTTGCCGAAGAAATGTGGTCATCTCAGCGGCAAGGCGTTAATACCGCCTGACGAAATGGCGAAGAAAATACGCGCGGCTGTGGAGGCGAGACGCGATCCGAATTTTGTAATTATCGCGCGGACAGATGCCGTGGGCGTCACGGGGTTTGAAGATGCCGTGGAGCGTGCCTTGTTGTACTTAGAGGCGGGGGCAGATGTGATCTTCCCTGAGGCGCTTAGGTCTGAGGAGGAGTTTAGGGAATTCGCCAGGAGAGTCAAGGCGCCTCTGCTGGCTAATATGACGGAGTTCGGCGTATCGCCTTTAATACCGGCAAAAAAGCTGGAGGAGTTCGGTTACAAATTTGTGATATTTCCAGTGACGGCGCTTCGCGTGGCTATGTATGCAATTAGAGAGGTATTTAAGACAATTTTAAATGAGGGGACGCAGGCATCTTGGCTTGACAAAATGTTTACCCGTAAAGAGCTATACGAGTTAATTAAATATTACGACTACGAGAGAATTGATAGAGAAGTTTCAAGCCACATAGATGATATTTATAAAAAGTTTAGAGGGCGACGCCATGGATAGAATAACTAAAATACTAGCAGAATACGCAGAGTCGATAGACTACTCAAAAGTGCCATTGGAAACACGTCACGAGGTAAAGCGGCGTGTTATAGATTCAATAGCCGTGGCCTTCGCCGCATATAACGCAGAGCCGGTGGCAATTTCTAGGAGGGTTGTCTCTAAGCTCACTAGTAGAGAGGGCGCGCGGATTTTAGGCACGCGTTACAAGGTGGCGCCGGACTGGGCAACTTTTGTCAATGGCTTAATGATACGCTACCACGACTATAACGACACATACCTCTCAAAAGAGCCGCTACACCCAAGCGACTTAATAGGCGCCGCGCTCGCCGTCGGCGACTATATGGGGGCGAGGGGGACCGACTTTATAACAGCGGTGGCGATAGGATACGAGGCATCGGTGACTTTTTGCGACGGCGGCACACTGCGTAAAAGAGGGTGGGACCACGTCAACTACCTGGGCATCGGCAGTGCGCTGGCTGCGGCAAAGTTACTGGGCCTAGACGCAGTCAAGACTCAACACGCCCTCTCCATTTACGCAGTGCCCCACGCGGCGATGCGCCAGACTAGAGTTGGCGAGTTATCCATGTGGAAGGGGGCCGCCGCAGCCAACTCGAGCCGAAACGCTGTATTCGCCGCATTGCTCGCTAAGGAGGGGTTCACAGGGCCTTACAAGCCCTTCGAGGGCGAAATGGGGTTTTTCAAACAGTTACTACAGGGGGACTTCGACGTCTCAGTGCTTGGCGGGATCGAGGCTAAAAACCCGCCGCGTAGAATCCTCGACACCTATATAAAGCCGTACCCAGTGGAGTACCACGCGCAGACGGCGGTCGAGGCTACGCTGAGGCTAAGGGAGAAGGTTAGAGTGGAGGAAATTGAAAAAATTAGAATCGACACCTACGAAGCTGCGTACACCATCATTGGGCCCAAGGACCCCGAGAAGTGGGATCCCCACACCAAGGAGACCGCCGACCATTCAATAATGTGGATAACGGCGGCGGCCTTCGTCTGGGGGCCTATAAAAATTGAATATTACAGAGATATACGCAACCCCGCCGTGCTCTCCCTAATGAAAAAAATCGAGGTGAACCTAGACCCCGAGCTAGACAAGCTCTACCCCCAGGCCTTCCCCACGGTGATAACGGTATACACAAAAGGCGGATCCAAATACACTGAAAGGGTAGACTACGCCAAGGGGCATCCTAAAAACCCAATGACCGACGCAGAGCTTGAGGCCAAATTCAACACATTGACTCAAGACGTGTTGCCAGAGGAGGTGAGGAGGAGGGTTCTACAAATGTTGTGGAGGCTTGAGGATTACGACATACCGCACCTCCTAGAAGCCCTCGCAGTATGAATCTCAAGCCTTGCTACTCCGCGTTATTGCGCCTAATACATTAAAACAACTACTACGTCAGGTAATGGGAAAGTAACGCCTCGTGTTGCAGGCGGTTATAAACATCTGAGCTCCTCCCCGCCCCGGGGCGTTCCCCTCGGGCGGGTCATAGGCGCCCTCTCCCAGACTGGTTCATTGCTACCTCCTCCAGCCGGGTCATGGGGCTGGCCCGGGTCAGCACGGCGGGCCATTTGGCTACTTATACTCCACAACAAAGTATTTGAAGATTTTTAAGCTTTACCCCGCCCCTAGAAGAGGCGAGGTTTCCCTCGCTTTATCAACGACAAGAGATTACCTTCTCCGGTGAACTTTTTAAATTCCATGCGAATGGGGGGTTCATGGAGGTGGATTACGATGTGGTAATTGTGGGAGCCGGCATAGCGGGGCTGTCAGCCGCTTTGTATACGGCGAGGCAGAGGCTTAAAACATTAGTCATTAGTAAAGACCTCGGCGGACAACTAAACATGACTACGCTTATTGAAAACTACCCAGCGATACCTAAAATCTCCGGCCCAGAGCTGGCGAAGCGCGTTGAGCAACAAGCTAGAGCATTCGGCGCTGAGATAATATTCGACGAGGTAAAGGCCGTGGAGAAGCAGGGCGACATATTTGTGGTGAAGACAGAGGGGGGAGATGAGTATAAGAGCCTGGCTGTAATTCTCGCCTTCGGCAAGACGCCTAAGGAGCTGGGAGTCCCCGGCGAGGCGAAGTTTAAAAACAAAGGCGTCTCCTACTGCACCATCTGCGATGCCCCCTTTTTCAAGGGGCAAGACGTGGCGTTAGTCAGCTGGGGCGACTTGGCTAGAGAGCCCGTCACAATACTCTCCTCAGTGGCAAACAAGTTCTACTGGATTTACCCAGGGGAGAAGCCTATTCACGACGACGAGTTTATTGAACAAGCCAAGAGGCTGGGCAAGGCCGTCTTTGTGCCCAACAGCGAGGTAGTTGAGATCAAAGGCGATACAAAGGTGAAGTCGGTAGTGGTTAAAAATAGGAAAACCGGCGAGTTGCAAGAACTACCCGTCTCCGCGGTGTTCGTAGAGGTGGGATACGTCACGAAGAGCGACTTCGTCAAACACCTAGTGGAGCTCAACGAGAGGGGCGAGATAATAGCCGACTGGGAGGGGAAAACCAAAACCCCCGGCGTCTTCGCCGCAGGCGATATTGTGGCCTACCCCTATAAACAGGCGGTGATATCAGCCGCCATGGGCGTCGCCGCCGCGCTGTCCGCAACGGCATATGTAATGAAACTAAAGGGTAAGCCAGTCCACAGCCTAGTGGACTGGAGAGCCGAGAAAAAATAAGGTTTTAGACGCGTATCCCTATACAGCAATCGCCCTCAATTATTACCCCACCTGCGCAACGCCGCTGCCAACATCGCTAACAAAGCCACAGACAAAACCGCCAGCACTACGCCCATCCAACCCGCCGGGCCGTCCGCCACAAGTGCGCTCTCAGAAATGGCTGATGTATTTTTCACCGCCCCTCCGTCAGATGCGGCCACTTGAGAGGAGCTATCCATGCCATCCACCTGTTCCACAAGGCCGCCCGCGCTGGACGAAGCGCTGTGCAAGTCTGTGTTATCCGTCAGTGGGTATAAGTATAGCTCGTCTACGAAATAGACTATTGGATATCTACACGGCACAATCTCTCTAATCCGCATAGCAACACTATCCGCATCTTTCTCCGTGGCGTTAAAAACTGTAAGAGTTACAACGGGTACGTCAAGTATAAACCCCATGCCGAAGTAGATATCTCTTCCATACCTCTTTACATTGTGAAGGGCGGTAATGCAATAGATTATCCCACAGCGCTATATGTAACTCCCATTGGCGAGGCTTTGAATAGGTTGCAAGTATATCTATACACGTATAGGTCATGAAGCCGCTGGTATTTCTACTAGTCGTAGTGGTATTGATATTGGCGGCGCCTCAAATAAGAGAGGTATATGATTTCAACGGCAATAGTTGTGAACAAAACGTGTTATCTAGTTAAAACGCAGACTCTTCCCGTATTTACCGTCGCCTCCTCAGTGGATGTTGACAAATTTAGCAGAATACAACCTCTAGCCAGATCTTTTATCCACGGGTTGAAGACTACGCCGGGAATATACATTCGTGGAGATGAAATATTCGGTGAAGACGTGTTGCAGAGATTGAGGGAGGAGGGTGGTAGGGTAGACGTATGGCTTGAAGCGTACGTATTTAGTAACAAGTCGCTGGTAAGGCACATTGCAGAGAGGGCTAAAGGGCTGGACATTGGGCTAATTATTTACTATATCAACGCCACAGACCCAGGCCCATGGCCTGGTCGTGAAAGGGCTATTGAAATGATGCGCTCTTGGGTAAATGAGTATACCAAGCACATTTGCATAATACACAGTCATAGAGTCTACCCTTTGGCTCCACATGTAGAAGACAGGCCCTCCGCTGTCGCCACGACAAGCGCTTATAGTCCCCCCACCTCTTTTAACCAGCCTATAGACCAGGATGTTATCCCATGCTATGTAAAGATCGTAAATGACGAGGTTTGTATCGTAACAACACCTAAATCCGAGTTTTGAATATCCGCTACCACCCGGATATAGCGGCGCATTTGCCATTGTGTAGTACCAGTTGACGAGGGCGTCTGTCTGGAACCCCACTGCTGAGGTGGCAATCCAAGGCCTCACAGTTGGACTTATCTAAACTCAATATATAAAAACGGTAGATCTACTTTGCCGCAACTGGGAACCTCCACCTTTGCCTGTGTAGTATAGAAGTAGGCGGAGAATGTCTTACCCCACGCCGCGTCAAAGCTAGCATCTCCAAGCACAACGAAGGTCTGTGTCCCACCCGTCCACGCCACGTCTATTCCTACCATTTCTACAATCTTGGCGACTCTCCCCAATAGGACTTTGCCAACTTTTTTAGCATATTCAATTATTTTCTTCCCCAGATCCACGCCGGCGCCTACGTCTGGCGCCGTCAGCGAACCTGGACACTCCTGGTAAAACCAGCCGGCTAGCTCACTTACTTGGACGTTGTACTGAGGTATCTGAGAGCCAGTCCCAGTGTATGACCTGTACAGAATAGTTGTTGAGCCCACCACTTGGGCATCTGGCGTATCTGTAACGTCGGCCACCCCCATCACTATCGTATTGCCGCTTGTTTGCACCCCGTTGGGATACACCCGGTACAGCCAGTCTTGATCCACTAAAAGACATCCACTCACATCGGCGGCATAGTACTCTATTCTATACACCTCGTACCTCCCTGACATCCATAAATAAATAGCGTAAATCCTCCCGGCGGGAGGGATAGCAGACGAGCGGGCGCCACTGTACTGTGCCCCAAGTGTGTAGGCGTACGGCTCTATTCTGAGGGATATATTTACGAGGTCAGCCACATCTTCTTGTAACGCAATACCGAAGCTAAACCGCTTTTCATAAATTGAGGCAAGTCCTATGCTGAAGGTTCCGTAAACTCCTGCGATGTTGTTAACGCGGAACAGAGGCACAGGCATCATACCTGTCTGGAACTCGTCCTCCTTTACCATCTGGGCCTCTGGACACGCAGCAAAGGCGTAGCCGCCGGCCTTATAACCCCTACCCCCCTCCTTTATTTTACCTCTTACCTTCGCCCTTATTTCGTAGTCTCTCCCCTCGCCGATTGTTTTTACCGCCTCTCTCGGGTCGACGGAAGCCGTGGTTACGACTACGTCGCTTTTATTCACCACTACTATCATGACGCCAACTCTCCCAACCCTCTTGGCGGCCCACGCCATTAAGGCGTCCACGACGTGTTGAGGCACAACGCCTCTACCGTTGACAAGCTCGACTGCCTTGATTAGCCCCGGCGCCGATGCATTTGGCGCATACGCCGGCAGAATAAACACAGATGCATTCACAGGCCCCCCGTCGTCTTCAAGGTAGATATACAGCCTGCCGGTCTTGTTGGAAAATTCATGTGATTTTGATTCAGCTGGCTTGTTAATCGCCGAAATGGGGATCTCCGGACGCTCCCAAAACTTGTTGCCAAGGTATATCGCGATAGCTATTACCACCACCGCAACTGCCACAGCAATACCTGCTATTTTTCTTACTTTTTGCACCTCCATGACCTCTAAAAACTTCCAGTCTTTTTTTTTACTTTAGCCATATTGGTAATTTTCTTACGTCTTTTGGCTAATATGCCATTGGAAAAATTTTTAATAGGGGTGGGGTTTGGTGGTCGATGTCTTCAAAGGAGCAGGAGGCTCAGAAGGGAAAGCAGGGGTGGATTACCCCCACGGTGATACCCCCGGAGGAGTGGGCCACCTTTAGATACCGCGGCAAGACGCTAGAGGAGCTTTTAAACATGCCGATGGATGAGTTTATCAAACTGCTCCCCGCAAGGCAGAGGAGGAGCTTAAAAAGGGGATTAAAGCCTGAGCACAGAAAACTCCTCGAAAAGATAAGAAGGGCGAAGAGGCTAGCCGCCCAGGGTAAGAAAGTTGTTATTAAAACTCACTGTAGGGATATGATAATACTCCCCGAGATGGTGGGCTTAACTATTCAGGTGTATAACGGGATTACCTACATACCTGTGTTTATATCGCCTTGGCATATCGGCCACTATCTTGGGGAATTCGCCTTGACGACTAAAGTGGTGCAACACGGCGAGCCTGGCCTCAAGGCGACGAGGTCGTCGCTACACATCGCGGCGAAGTAGTATGACCACGGTAAAACTCCAGTCAAGGCCTAGGCCGGGGGATGTATTCACCCTACCCAATGGGAAGAAAGTTGAGGTAAGAGATATTGGGATACCCTACGTCCTCCCCCCGGCGAGCGTCTGCGACGACCCCCTTTGTCCCTGGCACGGCCACCTTAAAGTACGACTAAAGCTTCTGGAAGTCACTGTGGAAAAGGTCAGAATGCATAAAGCCGCCGTTGTTACTCACGAGTGGTTATACTACATAAGGAAGTACAATAGGTATGAGCGCAGACGTAGAAGGATGAGGGTGAGGGTACCCGAGTGCATAGAGGTAAAGCCCGGCGACAAGGTGATAATTGCCGAGACAAGACCGCTGTCTAAAACAATCGCCTGGGTGGTAATTGGAAAGAAAGAAGACGTAGTAGAGTGGAAGGCTAGGCACGAGACTCTCCAAGCGTAGTCCATTTCTTTTTTCAAAACGTGGAGCCTGTAGTTTTAGTAGACACGAGAGAACGCGCTTTAGAGGTTGTTAGACATATTAAAGAGGGTGGTTGCGGCGTGATTAAAACAAAGCTAGAGGCTGGTGACTACGCCGCAGGAGGGTATGTTTTTGAGAGGAAGAGCGTCGACGATTTAGTCAACTCAGTAATAGAAGGGCGTATTTTTGAACAAGCCGAGAAACTCAAATCCACAGGACTTAAACCAGTGGTAATAGTCGAGGGAGATTTGTGGGGAGAGTTGAAGTATAGGAAAATATCTCCCAACGCTATCCTAGGGGCCTTACTTGCATTAACCTCCCTGGGGCTTGGCCTCATATATACAGAGGACAAGGCGCAGACCGGTGTTCTCGTGTGTCTAGCGGCGAAGAAAGAGGCAAAGAAGCCAGTTAAAACGCCGGTGGTAAAAACAAGGCAACTCGACATTAAGACTTTGCAAATTGCACTTCTCGCGTCACTACCCGGCATTGGCGCAAGGCGGGCGGAGGAGCTCTTGAAAAAATACGGCACCCCCCTCAACGCGTTGCTTAACTATAAGTCTTGGGATGTGGATAGCAAAAGCCACGCCTTGATAAAAAGAATTTTAGAAACTCCATTTGATACTAGCAACACGCTGGACAGATACTTTAAGTGATAAGTTTTAACCACCTCGTACGGTCTCGCCAAACTCCGTATGGCTTACGCCTAGCTACCCCCTTCCACAGGGGCCTCCCAGCGCCATTCAAGGCCTAAGTCTACCTCGTCTAGTTGACACCTAGGCGGGTTTTTCAACGTGTCTCTAAATTTAAAAGCGAGGGGGGTCGGGACTCTACGACTCCCCTTGACGTCCACAAGGGCGAAAAAGGGCTGGTAGCCGAGACCCCACTCATAGCCGTGGAGAAAACTCCACCATATCGCCGCCACGGGCTTAGCCTCTTGAAAGATGTTGGCCATGGCGCATAGGTACTTATGCCTAAGTTTTTCGTTGCGAGTCGCTATGCCGAACTCCGTCACGGCCAGGGGCTTTACATATTTTACCTCAAGTAGCGCCTTGGGTCTCAATGTGAATCTCAACGCAAAGTCTTCATACCGTCCCACAACATAAAAATTTAAAGCCATATAATCCATTTCCTTAAACATATCTAAATATTTTAAGTTTTGTTTATTTAGGAAGTATAATACTAATTTAAACAATTTATTTTTACTTTCAAACTTTGAATAGGAATGCGTAAAAGTGGCCAAGATCCCGTAGCTTTTCAATACATCTCTAGCGTCCAAAACAACTCTATCTATATTGTCTTTAGCTCTTTTCATATGTTTCAATGAGAGAAAGCCGTGAGGCGGCAGATCGCCTCTGATATATGCAAGAAAGGTATACATATTCGGCTCGTTGAATATAATAGCCACGTCTATATACTCGCCTAACTCCCGCGCAACAAGATCCACATATGCCAAAAACCTCGCCGAAGTCTCCCGGCCCTCCCAGCCGCCGTATTTCCACACCCAGCGTGGATTAGTAAAGTGGTGTAGAGTAACCCATGTCTCAAGCCCCGCCGCCTTTATATCGCTGAGATACCTCATGAAAAGCCTTAGCCCCTCTCTATCATACTTACCCTCCGACGGCTCTATCAACGCCCATTCTATCCCTGTTCTAAACACGTCCAGCCCCGTGGATCTAGCCAAGGCAATATCCTCATCGTAGAACATAATGTGATACGCGCCAGCCTCGTCAGGCATATCACACCGACAAAATCCAAAATGTTGATACGGAGACACAGCCGCCCCTATCTTCATACATCTCCAGGCGTGTAGTAATAAAACTCAACTACTGGGTAGTCTCTTCACAATACGCACATCTACCCACAGGGATCAACACGGCGAGAAAACATTTAGGACCCGTCAGCGTAGTATAAGTACTGAGGTATTTGCCGCAAGCGCCACTGCGATTGAAGTGCTATTGTACAATAGGGCAGACGCGCCGTAATAGCCGCGGGATAGGAGTATTACCATGTCATATGTATTCTCGGAAAGCTCCTTTACAATCTCAGAGGCCACTGTCTCCCCCTCGCCCATTTTTCTCACCTTAAAGCTGTGCTTTACGCCTTTCCTACTGGCGAATTCCTCTACGCTCTTCCTAAGCTGATCAACGGCGGGGTCATTCTCGCTAGAGGCTACATAGAGAAAGACGATGTCTGCGCCGTATCTTTCACCGAAATCTATGGCAACGTTGAGAAGCTCCCGAAGCCTCGCCGGATTCATCGGCGAGACTGGGACTAAGATACGGCGGAATTTATATGCCAGTTCGTAAAACGGCTCGTCACCCATATCTCTTCCCCTCCGTTATTAATTTAAGCGATTTATCTGTCTTTTCTATCGAGCGCCACTTCGGCGCCAGGCCCAGCACCGCCCTTACTGCGTCAATATTCTCAGGGACTACTATAGACTCCTGGTGTACGCCGTACATTAGGTAGAGTTCATTACCGTTTACAGTCACCGAGTCTCTAAACACGGCAACCTCGGGGAAGTCCCCCCTGGGCCTGCCTAAATCCCTCGCGTATTCAATTATTTGCGCAAGGCTTTGAAAACCGGCGCCTACATCTGCTAGGAAGATCCTAGGCGTCTTCGCAAAGGCCTCTATCACCGCCTCTTTTGGGTAATCGCCGTCAAGCTCTAAGTACGCCATGTGCATATGCATAATTGTGACGGGGACCGCGACGGCCATTGTCACTATGTCGATGTTCTTCAAGACAGTCTGCGCGTCTGGGCCGTGATGACTAGGCACAGTGGCCGGGTTGGGCACCACGTCGTTAATAGGCCCCTTCTTATGCTCCTTTGGATCAGCGCCGCGGCGGGCTATGAAAATCCTCGCCTTCTTCACCCTGATGCCGTTTAGAAGTAGCGACGAGAGCACCCTCGTGATGCCGGTGGTGTTACAACTAACCACCCGCACATAGCGCTTCCCCACCGCCTCCTCGAAATTAGCCAAGGCGTTAAAACTGACCTCAGCTACGTCTGCATCCTCGCCGCCCTGGAAAATCACGGGTTTGTTAAACTTCACGTAATATTTCTCCTTATTCTCCCTACCCACATCCTCAGGAGATGCATCCACGACGATATCGGAGGCGTTTATTAAATCCTCGACGGTGCCGGCTGGCTCAATTCCGGCCTTCCTAAACTTATCCAATCTATCCGGCAATGTATATACCTTGAACCCCCTCTCAACGGCGACTTTCGCTTCGTAGTCAGGCGTTATTTTTAACACGCCCGATATTTTCATGTCGTCCTGCGCAGCTACGGCGTCTGCAATACGTTTTCCAATAGTGCCGTACCCTACAATCCCAACTCTTATCATAGGCTAAATTTTTTTGCCGAGGTTAATAACGCTTTCACCGCCGGCATTTCCTCGCCGCCAATCGTCTGGATAAATGCTCTCCCGCCCGTCGACACGTGGTATGCTTTATCAAGCACGCCGGCCTTCTCCGCGGCCATAATCGTGTGTCCCCCGCCTAGTATCAACCGCTTGTTTGACGCCGCTTTTAATAATTCCATTGTTCCTGTCGCGAATCTCTCATCCTCGATATAGCCCATGGGCCCGCTGAAAATTACAATCTCGCTCTGTTCAATCACTTCTTTAAACGCAATTGTCGTAGATCTCCCAATATCTAGCGGAGGTTGCGCCAGTGAATATATATCAACGTCTAGCCTCCCGTTT
>WUQR01000153.1 GCA_009889515.1 Nitrososphaerota archaeon | reverse complement strand
GCTGCGGAGTAGATGCAGGTCTATCAACTTCTGGCCTAGCTTGGCCATCTCGCGGAAGAGGCCGGCATCCCTGGTGAAGGGGATGTGGGGGAAGTCGACGCGCAGCTCCTGGATGTATTTGCGGCGGTAGGTGGGGCTATAGAGGACGGCGTAGATGTAGGCCAGCACCTCTTCAGGCGCAGGGGAGAACCCATAGGCGGCAGTCAGCTTGGGAAGGAGCCACTCGGCTAGGTTGGGCCGCTTAGTGGCGTCAAACATGTTCGGCGTGGTGGGGGAAGGGTAGAGGTAGAGGGGGAAGAGATAATCTGCGGTCTTCAACGAGACCGCCCAATGGATAGCAATGCCGTTTGCGAGAAAAGCATGCTGCCACGGGCCGACATGCTCAACTCGACGTGGCAAAACCAGAGCTAGATTCTCCCCTGCCAACATGTGGCGCATGACCTCAAGACGAGGTCCTTCGATAACAGCTTCGTGATAGAAGATGTAGCGTACATCAAACGGGCGATAGAGGATGGGATGCACGTAATTCCTTAGGCTGTCGTCGTCCACGCTCTGAAGCTCGTCCCAAGCCTTGCGGATGCTCCATCCCTTCTTAATCGGGATGCCAAACTCCCCGCGCAGGCCATCGTCGTCTAGTTGCGAATGCTTAAAGGCCCGGATGCGGTTGAGTAGACCCTGTGGGTCAAAATCGATCACAAAGTGGTCACGGGATGTTTTTATCCCAGTGCTATTGAGGGGAAATACCTGAGTGATTTGCGGCCACTTCTGATAGTGCTCAAGACCTGCTACTCGCCGAGGGACAAAAAAGTAGGAGGGAAACTGAGGCGTGATGGGCCGGTAGCCCGCCGTCTCCGGGGTGTGCTCCTCCAGCCACTTGTACTTCTCTTCCCGGGAGCCGTAGAGGTCTGCGTGATATACCCCCCGCTGGTTCGGATCCCCGTGCTTGATAAATATCCCAACGGCCACACCCTGCTGGATGTCAAAAACATTCTCATCCTTACGGCCATCAGGAGTGGTTTCACGTTTTCTAGCATTGCCATGTAGG
>WUQR01000152.1 GCA_009889515.1 Nitrososphaerota archaeon | reverse complement strand
CTGGACAGAATCAACTGCAGAGTAGACCCAGAGGCCATATGCGGCAGGCTCTACCTAGCCAAGCGCTACACGGCGAATTTCTTAGCAACAGCGGGTGGCTTGCTCTATGAAATCACCAAGGCCCTCGCAGGGACAGCGCGGGAAGCCGCGCCGGGCCGGCAGACGGCGGCAAAAACCCCGCGTTACGTCTGCAAGACCTGCGGCACATCGCTAGTGCGGATATATTATTTCTTACATGATAAAGGCAAATTTGAAAGTAAAAGATTGGAAGGAGCTACACGAGGCCATTGAAGTCTACCGAGAAATTAATATCAAAGAATCAACTCTGAAGGCTTTCGAAGACGAAATTATCCAGAAGGCGATTAAACGCGATGAGAAGAAGTGTAAGAAGGTAAATGGGTTTAAGCTCTCGTTGCTCGCAGACAAGGCGTTTCAAATGCCCATAGTCGTCGTCGGCCCGCCGGGCTCTGGCAAGACGACGTTAGTGGAAGTTCTGATGCTCATGTACCCCCACCGCGTTTTGTTAATCAGTACGCATTCAAACGTCGATTTATACACGGCCGTTGGGGCCAACTGGATAGGCCACTGGAACACTTTCGTCACCCGCCTGGCCACTGTAATCTCCGCGTTTAGGCCAGGTGCACACGGCGGCATATCACTGTTGACGAATATAATCGTTAAACTGCTCAACGGAGACCGCACGGCGCTGGCAGCCGTCGGAGAGTCAGTGGCCGTCGAGGTGCTTAAGTGGATTTCCTCAGCCCTAGTGCCGCCGCTCAGAGAAATGCTCTCGCGGATTACGCCGCGCGTTGGAGTAGTTCACGTATATGGTAGCGAGCTTCTAACAACGCTGTCGGCAGTCCCGTCTCATAGAATCGCCGCGGTAGACGACGCCATAGCATATCCACAGCTTGTAGAGCCAATGCACTTATGGTCAATCGCGCGGCATCTGGGACTGGGATTTATATTGATGCAGACCATGCCCACGGTGATGATGAAAAGCTCTGTGTGCTGGGCGCCATACGCAAAGCCAGACGAGAGGGTAGATAAGTATCTCTGCATTCTAGGCGGCAAGATAAAGTTCGCAATACCTAGGAAGGACGTGGAGAAGGTGAAAGACTGCGTCGAAATAGACCACGACAAGTTGAGCGAGATAGCTGCCCGGTTCGAGTCAAGCTTCTAGTTTTTTCTCCCGTGTAATGTTTAAAAGGCATGAAGTGTTGACGCTTGTGATAGACGTGTCTTTAAAACAGAGGTACGTTGGGATTGCCGCCGCCGATAAAGATAGCTTGTTGGACGAGATAGCTAGATTCTACACGCTGGCAGAGAGGATTTATTCCGTTGTAAAAACCCCGCTGGTTCCCCCATACTTCTTCAGGTGTCGCGGCTTCTACTGCGTGTTGGAGCGGGCGGAGTACATAATCAAGACCCCGGGGGTGAAGTACAGAGTTGTAGACTTGGAGAAAACCATCGGGGGGAAGAAGGTCTACTTCACGCTGATCTACGAAGAGGAGAGGATTGCATACATAGTTGTGTGGCGCAGGGAGCCGCGGTGGTTCCACGACTATGACAGAATCTGGCTAAGTCGGCCTGTCTTTATCTAAATCTGCCAGCGCCTTCAGCTTCGACAGCAATATCACATATGCGCATTCACAGCCCCTCCTAGGCGACTCCACCTCTCCGTCCACCGCTATTTTTTCCAGCAACTCTCTGG
>WUQR01000151.1 GCA_009889515.1 Nitrososphaerota archaeon | reverse complement strand
GGGGCTGGTGATTAGGAGGGAGAAGCAGGATGTAGAGGAGTACGAGGGGAGGAGGATCTTCCCCCGTCTCAACTACTGGATTGTACAAGTGAAGGCGTCGAGGGAGGAGGCGCAAGCTCTGTGGGCTGTTTTGCAAAAACTTAGAGATGCCAAGGTGGAGCCCATCGTGCGGGTGGTTGTGGAGAAGAGGGCGATGTCCAGCCCCTCCTCTTTTTTCAAAACCTTGGGGAGGGTGGTAGGCGGGAGTTGCGACGCGGCTGACCTCGAGGAGGGGGAGCTCGACGCGTGTATAGGAAATATAGCGGGTTGGAGGGAGCTGGTCGAGCTGGCGGGAAAATTCGCCTCCGCCTCCGATAGAAAGCTAGAGGCGTTGAGGCAGTTGTTAAACTCGCGGCTGAGGGGGAGGAAGGTGCTTGTGTTTACGGAATACGCCACGACGGCGGAATATCTCTTTCAATCGATAGCTGGGGGGTGTAAATTAGTGGACGCCGGCGAGGGGTTTGCCAAGGCCGACTGCGGGGATTTAGGAGTTATGTACGTCACCTCTAAGGCCAGGGAGAGGCTTGACGTCAATGTGGAGGCGGCCGCGTTGGCCTCCTCCTTTAACACGGCGCTGTTCATATCCACGGACATAATGTCCGAGGGCGTGAACTTGCAGATGTACGACGTGGTGGTTAATTACGAGGTGGTTTGGAGCCCTACTAAACACGTGCAGAGAGTGGGCAGGATTTGGCGGTTTGGGCAGAGGGCGGAGGCGGTTCTAGTGGTGGATATGGTCTTAAAAGCCGGCGGAGAGCGCGATGAATACGCCATGTATCTCGATCTCCTTGAGAAGTTGTACAACATATCGCTTAAAGCCCTCCCGCCGCAGAGCTACGGCCAGTTTGAAATATACGAACTCTCTGAACAGTTGCAAAAAATTTTAGAGATTGGGTCGTCGGCGTACTTAAAGGAAGTAGATATCCTCGGCGCCTTGGGGAATGAGGAAAAGCTGAGGGACTTAAGGAGGCGTATAGAGGCTATTTTAAAGGCGAAGGAGGGGGCGAGGTGGAAGCCTAGAGCTCTAGTGGAGAAGGGGCTTAGGGCTAAGCTGGGGTATCCCTTCGACAGAGGGCCTGAATCCGGCGGTGGTTACTACGTGGCTGAGGTGGAATATCACTCGGCCGGCCTCCCGGTGTATAGAGAAAGAGTTCTCGTTAGGCTGAGATCTCCCCTTAGTAGAAGCAGAGAGGTGGCGGAGGGCGTCTTTAGAGAGGGGGCCGTCGAGTGGGATTACGTAGCTGTGGAGACGGGGGAGGTGAGGGAGGATGAGAGAAAAGAGGTATTTACGAAGATTCAACTGGAGGTTTGGATAGAGCTGAAGAGGTATTTAGATTTATTGAGGAATTACATCCCCGCCCTCGGCGACGTTGAATATAAAGTGGCGCGGATTAAGAGGGCGCGGGTGGAGGGGTTGGAGGGCGCCGCGGTGGGAGGATTTGAGGAGATCGTCGAGCGGGAGGTTAGGCGGAGTAGGAATATTGAACGTACTGAGCAAACGGCGGTATTTTGCGTTAGAAAATGGCTGGGGGAGAACGGCTATAGCATTAAATACGACTACTACAGCGGGCCGAGGCCTTTTGACCTCGTCGTAGTAAAAGACGGCGTGACATACGTCGTTGAGATTAAGGGCAAGTGGGCGGGGAGTAGAGATGATTACATCAGCTTCACCGCCAACGAGATCGACTTCGCCTCTAGATTTCCAAGCCGCTATATTATATGCGTGGCGTATGTAGATGGGGATAGGTGCCTAGAGCTGAGCTGCACGCCCTTTGCCCAATTCCAGAGGGAGTGGGTACTTGAAACCGTCAGGGGTATTGAGTATAAGTACAACGCTAGGCGGAGGTCCTCCTCCTAGGCCCCACTCTCAGCACAAACTCCCTACCCCTCCCCACGTAATAGTTAAACAAGCCGCCGCATTTTCTACAACGGTAGTGGGTCACGCGGTAGCCCATCTTAGGCATCTCCCAGCTCTTTACAGCCTCTACGTCTTCAGAACCACAATAAGGACATTTCACATACATAGACATGGACCACTTTTTAAATCCAGCGGTTATTTTCCGACCTCCTCCCAGAGTCACCACGCAGAAATACAGCGTAATCAACCGCCTGCTGAGTTTCAACTATCTTTTGATTTCTGGCCGCCGACGTGCCTATCACACCAACGACGGCCGAGTATTTGCTGGTTTCAACTATCTTTTGACTTCTGGGTGTACGTCGACGACGAGGGCATGACGTATCCGCGTGTTGTGCGGTTTCAACTATCTTTTGATTTCTGGCCCGTGCCGCGCGCGGTGGCGGAGAGCGATCAATGGCTCGCGGTTTACGTTTCAACTATCTTTTGATTTCTGGCGCACTTCTTAGCAACGGCGGATGGCGGCCTGCTCTACGAAATCACCGTTTCAACTATCTTTTGATTTCTGGGGGTTGTGTTTTTGGTTGTTTTGGGTTTTTAAGTTTTTCTTTGGTTTTTTGTCTGTCGGCGAGGACCTTTTTCCCCGCTCTTTACATTCATATATTTCGCTGTGTGGGGGTGGGGGTCGTCGTTCTTCGTGGTGGCGGTGTTGGCTTTTGAAAGCCACGGCGAATGTACAACGCCGTTCTTCGCCGCGCTTTTTGTAACAACGCTTTACGAACATCTAGATGAATGTTTTAAAACGTGGTGGGGTGGGGGGTTGTGTATCTCTACGTTGGCGTGGTTGAGTTGAGGGGGCTTAGGGGGTTTATGTGGCTGTTGGGGCGTCGTCTGTATTTAAAGCTTAGCTGGCGGACGCGGGACACTCTATACCTTGGCAATTTGTCAAATCCTTTGTCAATTGCCGCTAGGCTGAGGAGGCTGTTGCCAAAGCCAGTTGATGTGAGGACCGCCGCCCGCGCCGTTGCCAAGGCCCTCGCCATGGCTAGATACGTGGCGGAGAGGTGTAGAGACAGCCCCACTTGGAAGGTGAGGAGGAGTTGAAAATGGCGGTGGAAGACGCCGTTACCTACCTACAGTGGATTTGGCCATGGGCGGCGGGGCTATTCTCGCCAAGGCGGCCTTCGTGACGCCGCGCGGGGAGAAGGCGGCGTGTGATTGGGAGGTTTAAACGGCGTGTTCGCGTGTAACCGCCCCGGCGGGGCTCGGGCGGAGTTGAGGCTAGAGGTGTATATACGTTATATACTGCCAAGGGCAGAGCATCCGGCGGGGTGTAGGCGCGGCTGCGCTCTGTAAAATTCTACGCCGGGGAGTATTTAAAGAGGCGTGTATGTGCTGTATGAAATTCTAATTACCGTGTGGATATGTCTTGACTGCCTCTAGGGCTTTTTCTACGAGGGTTTTTATCTGGGGGTCTTCCGTCGGCTCTCCGTTTAGGTATATCCTCTTGCCGTTGTATTCAATTATTGTCTTATCTTCCAGCACTATGAAGGCGCCTGTTTCAAATAGGTGTATCTCCACCTCTCTATCCCCCACTTTTACCCGGTAGGCCGCGGGCCCTATCCGATCCACCACAGCTACAACTGTGAAGTATAAATATTTCCATGCCGGGGGTGGGTGTGGCTGTACTACCTAGACGAGTTTAGACCTGTGGACTGCGGGGGCCTCCCACCTCTTGAATGCGCCCTTGTCAAGGCGGGGGAGGTGGGCTGTAGGGCGGCTAGGCTGTGTAAATGGGGCGACGTGGTGGAGGTATTCTGCCTAGAGGGCGGCACCGCAAAACTACTCCCAAACCCTCAAGACTTAGAACAGTACTACCAACGCCAGGGGGAGGCCCGTTGCGTAGAGGCGCCAAACTAGCGAGCCGCCGTGGCCCACAGCCGGCGGAGCCCGCTG
>WUQR01000150.1 GCA_009889515.1 Nitrososphaerota archaeon | reverse complement strand
TTTCGGTGCCTTAAAACGGCGGAAAGCCCCCCGGCTCGCCAGCCGAGATGCGCTACAGCTAGTTCTTCCGCTCTTCTACCGCCTTAAACAGCCGAAAGAGGTGGCGTCCTACTCCCTCACCGCCTTAAAACGGCGCAAGACCTGGCTTTCAACTCTTTCAACGCCTTAACACACTGGCCCCCCAGCAGGGGGTCAGAAGGGCGGGAATACGCCTATTTAAGGTGCCGAGAGAGTTGAACGTCGCATTTCCCGCTTATTTAAGGCGCCGAGACAGCTGAAAGCTGTCAGACGCGCCGTTTTAAGGTAGCGAAAGATTAAAAATCGAGAAAGTTGAACGCCTTGATAGACGCTAAGAAGATCTTAAGCGAACCCGCCGTTGCGCCGGGACTTCTTCCCGGCGTTTTTGACAACATGGTTTGTGTTATAATTTATGCCGTGGAAGTGGGAATAATTGCGGCTGAAATACTCTCTCAAATAAACGACGAACGTATTGCATACGAAGTCTATCTGCTCAGGCGGGGGCTGATTAAAGAGGCGGCGGCGTACGACCAGTTGGTCGGCTTCTCTGGCTACGCCGTGTTGATAGCCGTGTGCAAAGCCTGTGGTTGTGGGGGCGGGAAAATGAGTTACGAGGATTTGGTGAGGGCTATATACGAGAGCCGTTGCTACTGGCCTTTCGTACTCTATAGTACCACCCAGCCTTTTGGATGACCACATCCACGTCGCAATTCAGCTCCTCCGCCCGCCTCACCGCGTCGTAGTCCCGCGTCACCACGGCACAGCCCCTCGCACACGCCAGCTCTACTGCCAGCTCCTCGGCCGGCCTGCGCTCTGAGAGGACGCAGGGTATCATATAGTCGCGGCACAGCTCCATATACCGCCTCGCCAGCGGCATGTGCGACTCATGCCAAGCGTCGAGGACAAACACCACGTCTATGCCAGACGCGGCCGCGGAGATAAACAACTCCATCGGGTTTGAAAGAGAGGCGGCAATTGAAAAGACGTCTACCGCCAGACAGCGGGATTGCGCGAGAGAGACGGGGTCCTCCACCACCTCCAG
>WUQR01000149.1 GCA_009889515.1 Nitrososphaerota archaeon | reverse complement strand
GCCCTTGTTGAGGAGCTACACAAGAGGGGAATAGTAAACGAGGAGCAGAGAGACCGGTTGCTGGCGGATATAAACGCCGGGCCCAACGTAGTTGAAATCGCCGGCGTAGAACTGAGCGTTTGGGAAAAACTGGCGACAAATCCAGGTAGTTGATAGTCATGTATCAGCCGAGGTCTGCTAATGCCTTTGACGCCGCTGTAAAGGCGCTTAAGGACGCGGGCTTTGAAGAGGGGGTGCACTTTATTGCAAAGAGGCCGGAGGGCGGCGAGCGGGGCTATATACGCCTTAGGATACCTACTGGGCTGTGGCGCCTTGAAGAGTTGAGGAGGCTGGGCGTGGACTGGGCAGACAAAGCGCTGAAGCGCCTTGAGGAGATGGCAAGGGCGAGGGGTCTCTCCGAGCTAGTTGAGGAGTATCTCAAGCCGGCTATAGAGGCCGAGACCGTCAACCCGAGGGGGCTGGTCGCAGAAGACGCCGAAAGGGGGATTAAGGCAGTTGTAAGAGACGTGAGGGTGGTGCGGGACGGCGACAGACCTAGGGTCGTCGTGGAGTATGAGGTAGGCGGGGATGAGAAATCCTTTTCTTTCATCTGGGGCGTGACAACGACGGGGAAAGTTATAGCAGGCGTGAAGCTAAACGACGAGAGAGCCCTGGTGCTGACCGCCCTACTCGCCGATAAGGCAATAAGGGGGAAGAAGGGGCACATGACGCTTTACGCTAAACATCTATTCGCTCTGGCCAAGTACAAAGGCGTCGGCTGGGGGCTTTTGAGGTGGTACGCCGAGGTGATGAGAGAGTCGGCGGAGCTTTAAAACCACATAAAAAACGGCAGAACGCCGCCCCTATTACCTGTCTTGTTCTGGGGTCTTCCTATACTTCGCCTCGTGCTCACCGGCCTTTGAGTTGTAAGTCAACACATAGCGGAAATAAACGCTTTAAAGCCTTTTAATAAACACCACCTCTTCTCTTGTGATGAACACGACCGCTGTTGAGAGGTGATTGAGGTATGCAGCGCTGAGTATTAATAATTCAGTTTATATTATGCGTAGTGATGACGTGGTTCTTCGTAGACATGTGAAGACGCCCCTACCCAGCTGATCAATGGGAGTCCTCGGCGTTTAGCGCGTAGACGTGAGGGCGTCGCTGACTATAAATAGTACATGTTCTTAATGCAGTAGTGACGCAATTTCGCCACGCGAAAGTCTATATCGGCTTGGCCGTTGTAATCGCTGTCTTTGCGTACTCCGCTTTTTCTATAGCGCAATTGCCGGGTTCTGACGGCTTG
>WUQR01000148.1 GCA_009889515.1 Nitrososphaerota archaeon | reverse complement strand
TGGACGTAAAAGGCATCGGCCATAGCCAGGGCCTGGTCCTTAAGCTCCTCGCTCAGCTCCTTGATCCCTCCCGCGAAGAGGATCCTTGTGGACAGGTTAAAGACAGAGCCAAGGAGCACGGGGAAGAGAAGGAGGGCCACGAAGTAGGCGAAGGCCCTGTTGAGGATCCCGGGGTTGAACACGGAAAAGGCGATGAGAAGCGGAGCCGCGGCGATGGCCAGCTTCAGGCCGAGGAAGACAATATAGGTCACGGCCACGAAGGACAGGGTGAGGAGGAGCGGCAAGGTGGCCACGATGCCCGCCAGGGTTAGGTTCACCTGGGCGGTGCGCTGGGCCACCTCCCGAGCTCCCAGGACCCCACTGTAGAGGCCTGTGCCTAAGGCGAAACGGAGAACGGGGAAGGCATTCAGCAGCTTTTCCCTTATTGACTTTTTGTCGCCTTTGTCGCCGCCGCCAGTTTTTCCATCGGGAATGAGGAGGTTTATCACACCCTCCCCCACGGCTGAAACGAAGGCGGCCGAAACCGCCAGGTGGAAGTAGGTGCGCATGATCCGGAGATAGGTGTCCCTGAACTCAGAGAGACTCGCCTCATACTGGGCAAGCCCCGAGTAGAATATCCGCCGCCCCCAGATCATGGACCGCTCAGATATGTCAAGGAGAACCCTGGTACCCAGGGGCGGATGGTAATCCCGGGGGATCTTCTCCCAGTCCAGTACATAGGCGTGAAAGCCCCAGGGGGCATCCGCCTTGGGGGGGTTCTTGACCACGTCAACTTTTAGCTCTCCCCCCTTAATTTGAAACTTCACCTGGTTGTAGGAAAAGAGGTTTCCATAGGTGACATACTCCCGTTTGTACTGAACCTCCGGCACGCAGGGATAGGTTCCGGCGGTATCCCCCTTACAGGGAACCCCCTTGTAGGCGAAAAGGGGAAAGAACACGCCGGCCCAAAGGACAGGCAGGAGAGCCCTTAGCCCTCGCCTACCCGTCATGTAGGCAAAGACGGAAAGAGCAATGGAACCAAGGAAGAGAAACAGGCCAACCCAATAGAAAACCGCGTAGATCTGGTAGGCAAAGAGGACCTCGTCCAGGGTACCCATGCCGTCGGTCAAGCGTTTGGTCAAGCTCATCAGGGTTTTAGGAGAGGTAAGGAAATCGAAGAAAGCAACGACCGGCTTCAGAAAGCTGTCGGTAATCCTGTTTATGACATCCGTCAGCACGGTTTAAGGATACAAAAAGGGGGCGAGGGAGGGTGCGTTTTAAAGTTGACCTAACTCCTGCCCAGGTAGAGGGATTGAGAGGCATTTAATTCCCTATCCGGCTGCGGTAAGCTGATAGCATGCTTGCTGTGAGAAACGCACTTTTGGGCTTTTTGGGCTTCTTGAGGGTATACAAAACTCTTTACTGGAG
>WUQR01000147.1 GCA_009889515.1 Nitrososphaerota archaeon | reverse complement strand
TGCCTGAAGTAATATTTCAATATTATCAGGTAGGGCTAAGTTCTTTCACCGATCAACTCCTGCCGAATTCATCACGTATGCCCCACTTCCCCCAGTTATAAACTTGTGGGGCGAAACGGATAATAAGCCAGTCGCCATACCTGCCTTGACTGTCATCGCCCCTGGGGGCCACTTTTATCCAGTCGTTCACAAGCTTGATTTCAGGCCTGAGGTATACGCCGTGGGGCGTGTCAAATACGTAAAACGCGGCCATTTTTTCTCCCACCTTGCATACGGCCTTTTTCTCCGTGACGAAACACGACATCGGCTTCCCTCTCCATTCTCCCTCCCACCAGAAGGCCCTCCTAAGGGCGTATTCGCTGAACGCCGGGCCCTCTGGCTTAACGCCGTACTCCGCCAATGCGATCTTTACCATTTCGCACATGTCGTAATACAGTTCAAGCATTCTCACTACTTTCCCCTCCTCCCCTGGCAGGATAGGCCATCTGAAGCATCTGCGGTACCAGTCCTTTAACGCGGCCATTACCTGGCTCTTAAGCTCAAGCCTCCTCTGCTCCTCCTACGCCGCTCTAATACGCGGGGCCATTTGTTCAAGCCGCGGGGATGTTCGCGACGGCGTGGGCTGAGCTCTCGCGGCTGTGGAGCTTCGGCGTAGAGAATGGCCTATACGCCGATCACATTTTTAATAAGCTTGAGGGCATTAGAAAATACGTGGAGGAGTACGCTAACAGGCTGAGGATTGAGTACACGCTGTACAGCCCGCAGAGCGTTGACCCGTGGGTAGAGGTTAGGTTCAAGGACGAGAAGGGGAACGAAGTCGCCCATATAAACATTAGATGGGATCGCGAAAAGCTACGAGCCGTATTCGAAGGCGCCAAAGAAAAGGCGGAAAGACTGGCTTCAATACTGAACGCCTTGGGCGCCAGCGTAAATGCTATGGAGCTTGGTGGGAAATGGCGCGTAGATCTGTACACAGACTCCATCACCGCAATACGCCGTAAGGAGTGGCTAGATGTGGTTAGGGCTCTGGTGGAGGAGTTGCACAGTAGGGGGGTGATAAATGAGGAGCAGAGGGATAGATTACTGACTGAAATAAACGCCGGGCCTAATGTGGTTGAGATTGCCGGCGTGGAGTTGAGCGTTCGGCAGATGATAAGCGGTAAATCCAAGGCATTGATAATTACATACCTGCCGACTTCTCCAGCCGCCTTTGACGCCGCCGTAAAGGCGCTTAGAGACGCGGGCTTTGTTGAGGGGGTGCACTTCACTGCGAAGAGGCCGGAGGGCGGCGAGCGGGGCTACATACGCCTCAAGTTGCCGGCCGGCCTTTGGCGTTTAGAGGAGCTGAGGAGGCAGGGCGTTGATTGGGCAGACAAGGCGTTAAGGCGCCTTGAAGAAATAGCAAAGGCGAGGGGCTTCTCCAACCTACTGGAG
>WUQR01000146.1 GCA_009889515.1 Nitrososphaerota archaeon | reverse complement strand
GGCCGCGGAGAGAAGCGAGGTTAAATTGGCTATCTGCGCCTCTTTGTTTTTCAGCTGGGCTTGTAGGTCGGCGATTTTCTGTTTTAACTGATCTATCTGGGCGGAGAGGTCTTTTACTTTCTGCTCTAAACTCGCCGCGTAGTTCGCCAAGTCTTCGTAAGTCGAGGGGAGCACTCTCCCGATGTAATAATTATATGACAGAGTGTAGTTAGGCAGATATATCCAAATCTCCAACAGAATTAGAGGGTCGACGGCTCTCTGAGGACAATAGTTAAAAATCAAGGCCAACTGCTTGACCTCCCCAGTGTTGAGAGAAAAGCCTTTGAAACTCCGCCTATCTACAGTGGGCACTAACGTGCCCACGGGGTAGAACTTGGCAATGACCTCTATTTTGTTAACAGTCACCGGCTCCATGGCCTTAATCTGAATCGTAACGCCGTAGTTTTGGCAGAAAACCCACTGGTCAGTTCTAGTGACGAGAACTTCTAGGGGGGGCGACGTGAAGTGATCCGTAAGCGAGACGGCGAAGGCCAGCGCGGCCAGTAGCGCCAGAGCCGCGTAGAAGCCCGCCCGCATGGGAAAACCCCGGCACGTCTATAAAAGCTTTTTCTATTTTTGCAAATGGTACGCGAGAACACGAGTCCCGACGTAACTATAAACGCAATTGGATGCGGTGCTGGAAAAGCCGCAGTTAATCACTGCGTTGATACAACTAATGCTGGAAAAGCAGAGGATTGCGTTTGAAACGTTTGAACTGGAAACGCGGTTTTGTAGATAGAGCAGAAGTCGGGAAACCTCTGTATGAACTTGTGAAACTCCCCGGCCACGGACTGCCGAGTCGCCCTCTTCAGCAAAACCTCGGCTATTAAGACTTTGTACGGCGTTTTGTCAACCCTCCATGGGTACGGCACCCAGTGCCCCCTCCCTCACTCTATTACTCTTTGCCTGAGCCCTCCACCAGCCTCTCCTTCGACAAGCCCTGACGACTCGCTGATTCCTCCGGCCTGCTTTGCCCGGCGGAGAGCCGCCAGTTCATGACACTGGAATTACGGACACACTATAGCTTGTACTGCTTGGGTAGCAAGATGGCTCTCACCGCCCTGGCCACTGCCCTGGCCAGGTGGACGGGGACGGCCTCTCCAAACAGCCTATACGCCCTGTCTACGGGGACAACGACCCTCCAACTGTCGGGGAAACCCTGTATCCTTAGGTACTCCCGGACGCTTAGTGGCCTGTCCTCCCACGGGTGAATCATCATGGTGGCCTTCATAGTAGGCGATGTGACCAGCGTCGGCGAAGGCTCAAACCACGCCAACCTCCTGTAGAACCCCGTCCTCCCGCCTCCAGCGTCGTAGGCTCCGTTCATGGCCTCGGGCTTCAGTTCGTCAGGTATCTGCCTCCAGTTGCCACCGGGCGGGACATACCGCATAAACTTAGCGTACTTCGGGGGGAGCTCCACCCAGCCTATGTGATCCTCTACCCCGGCCACCGCCTCCGCCAGGGTGAGCCAGGGCTCTGGGGATCTGGCCAGGCCGCCAGGGCTGGCCGAGTGAGTGGGTTTGGGGAACACCGGTGGTCTCCCTATGTCTGGCCTAATACCTATAACTATCACCCTCTCGCGGGTCTGCGGTGCCCCATAGTCGGCCGCGTTGAGAACTCTCCACGCCACTACGTAGCCAGTCTTCTGGAGCCCGCCTATGATCGCCCTCCAAGCAGACCCTGGCTCCTCTTCCGGCGCCAGGGGCCGCCTGCCGCGCTCCCTTATAGGGACGTGCCTTATTCTCGCGCTTAAAATGCCAGGCACCTCCTCCATGACGAACGCCTTCGGTCTGGCCTCCCTAATCACCCTCACGAACTCCGCCAGGGGCGCCGCCCGGGGATCATTCAGCGACTGCCTTTTGCCAGCCGGGCTGAACGGCTGACACGGGGGCCCGCCGGTGATCACGTCGACCTCGCCCGGCTTGAGGCCAGCCTCCTTGAGGATGTCGGAGGTTGAGAACCGCTTGATATCGCCCAGCAAGAAGGGGACTTTGGGCCTGTTTGCCCTGAGGTTCTTGTAGGAGTCCTCCGATATGTCTAGGGCAACTGCCGTCTTAAACCCAGCCAGCTCAAACCCAAGGTCGAGACCATAGGCGCCTGTGAAAAGCGACACGACGACTGGCTCCCCGTCTATCTGATCCCTTTCAGGTTCGGGTGGGGCTCCCCACGGGAGGTGTCGCTTGGTGGACAACTTGCTACGATCTAACTCTAGCCACCTCTTGTATACCCTGGCGTAGTCCTCGACAATGCCAGCGTATCCCCGTAAGGCGTACACCCTCTCGGCATGCGTGAGGGCCTCGCCGAGGGCCGCGACATAGTCGGCCCCCAGCTCCACGACGGCTATGTCCACCAGGGCCGACAGGTAGGCCCTGGCATCGCCTAGACTGAACCCAGCCCTACCGCTGAACTTCTCTACGAATCTCCATGCCCACACCTTAAAATTGCTGTACTCAGTAGCCCTGGCTATAGACATGGCTCTCCCCGCTTCTCTTAACAATGACTTCTCCATCTTCTGTCATATACCACTCTAGCTCGTCTCCGTTGTTCAGGCCAAGCACCTTTCTCACTACTACCGGAACTGTGGTGTAGCTACGGCCCCAGATTCTAGATCTACCGAGTTGCCTGACGGCTCTACATGGTTTATACATGTATTTTTACATGCATTCAGCCTATTTAAGTTATACGCTTACAGTGAAGACAAAATATTTTTATTATGACTGTTATTTAGGGCAGATGATATCTGATGACAGAGTAGAACGGGCACTGAGACACCTACGGGAGTTCGCCAGTAGGGCGGCTGAACTCATTACGGGTATAACACCAAAGGATCTGGTCGATGAAGGCGGTCTCAATCCCTACATGGTGGTCTCACTTGGTATTAAAAATATCCGAGACGCCGTTGAGCTCTTCGTTTACCGACGTGTCGAGAGATCGCTAGGAACAAGCTTCGGCAACGTCATAGAGGCCTTCCTAAGGGATCTTCTCGGAGGAATACGCGGAAGGGATCATTTTGAGTGCAGGAGGCAGGGGGAAAGTCATGGATATGCTGGTGGGATGTAGTCATAGAGAGGGGGCACGAAGAGGGCGGGAAGAGGTATAGAGGGATAGTTCTTGCGGTGAGATCGGGCCCTGCCGACTTTAACAAAGACATCGTTGAGAGGTTTGTACAACACGCACGAGAGGCAGAGCAAAACGGCTACAAGCCCTACCTCGTGCTGACCTACGGTAAACGTGCGTTCGGAATCGCTGAGTCTACACTAAGATCGTGGGGGATAGAGCCCCAGCAATACATACTCGTGGGGAGGGAGGTGTTCAGGAGGTTCCTGGGCAAAGATCTATACAACGACGTGGTCGAGAGGATACTTTCGGCTAGTAGGGGCTTGGATATATTTGGGCTTATAGAGAAGAAGATAGAAGAGCTAACAGCTCAGCTAAGGAACAGATATGGGGACGACATAAGGGAGTTACTAAAGGATCTGTCCTAGGCCTATAAGCCGGGTGTTGAGTTAACACTTCTCCACAGACTTGGCGTCATCATCGGCTATATTGGCGGTGTTAATTTTCGGGGCCTTCTCTGCCGTATACGCGCCCAATCTCTTAATGCAATGGGGGCCCCTAATTGACGCCTCCATAGCCTTTGCAATTACTATATACTTTGTAAAACTGAGCATGGAG
>WUQR01000145.1 GCA_009889515.1 Nitrososphaerota archaeon | reverse complement strand
TTGTTGACTATCTCGTGGGCCACGTCTTTGTGAAGGCGAGATTCGTGGGGGACAGAGGCGATAAAATTGCCGACGCCCTAATTGATACAGGCGCCACATACACAGTCATACCGAGGCGCCTCGCCGAAGAGATCGGGGCGCTGCGCACCGGCATATACGCTGAAGTAAAGACCGCCTACGGCGTTGTCAAGCTCGAGCTCACCCACGTCGTGTTGGAAATGGAGGGCACAAGGGCGCTTGAGGCCGTCCTCGTGTCCGACAGTCTGGAAATACCCCTAATCGGCGTGAGGACGCTCGAAGGGCTTGGGTTTAGAGTAGACCCAACCACGGGTAAGCTTGAAAAAACGGGGGTCTATCTCCTTATTACGCAATCAACGCTTTAATAGCGCCTAGTTTCACAGCGAGCGGGAAAAGGCCACGTTAAGGCACGCGTTAGTTACAGAAGGGGGCTAGACTCCCTCTATAAGTTATAGTGGCAATTAGCTACGCCTTTAGCAAAATCCCCGAGAGGCTGTCAGTGGAGTAATGGACATACCGCTTGTGCGGGCTTAACGCAGAGCTCCTCTGCGCTCTCCTTCAAAAAATCCGTCGGAGTTTTCATGGCCTTCCCCTCCCTCTCAGCCACGGCTTTGTACGCCAACACTGCGGCTTTAAGTGACGTCAATTGGCCGGTTGGGATAAGCCAGTCCCTTGGCAGTTTCACGGCCCCCACAGCTAGCCCTTCCCCACTGCACAACGCTGTGCGCCGCCTTTATGCAAGAGACGCCCTCCGTGCATTATCGAAAAGCTCCTAGTGCCTTTCATTGCTAATAACGGTTATAACGTTTTTTCAAAGCGGCGGAGACATGCCGCCTGCAACCCGTAGCATAAAGGCCAAATCCCGGGCATAAAAGCCCACATTGCCTAATTTACATTAACTAGCGAAATTAATTTAACATTTAAGCTAAATATAAATTTTTTTAAAAAATATCGTTTAATCATGTCTCTTCTAAAGATAGCGGTAATAGTGGTGATAATTATGCTTAGCGCCTTAGTTGCAATCCTCATGTTGTGGCCCTCCCCCGGCGGGGCTAATCCACAGCCCGCTCCAAACGCCTCAATACCAGATGAAGAGTAAGGAGGCGAGGGACAAAGTGGTGAGGAAGTGGACTTCGGAGAACTTCTCCCGAGTATTAGAGGAGGAGTATTGACGCGGCTCCAATTAGGAATTTCACCGTGAGGCCCGGCTATTATAAATACGAAACTTCGCCAAGTCCCCTATCAGGCACATGTACTCGCGGTATGAGTTTAACGTAACTCAAAAGCCGTGGGGCTATGAAATTGTACAAGTCGCACGCTCTTACATTATAGAGGGACAAAACGTTATTGAAAGCGTGCCCGTTATTGGAATATGGCATATAGTAAACAACACGCTGTATGAAATATACACTATAGCTGGCGAAGACATGTATATACATAATTACACCGTGAGGCCGGGCTCGAGCGGCGTGTTTCACTCCATATTGCCCGTAGCCCCCTCGATATGGCCCTACGTCAAAGAGGGGGAAGTTATTAGGACAAAATACGTGATAAACTTCACTGATCTACGGCGGGGGGTGAACCTCAAAAGCACTATTATTACTACTTTCAAAGTGGATAAAGATCTAGTAGACTGTCAGGGGCCGAGCGGCAAGTGTTATGTAGTTGAAATGATAAGAAATTCGAAAAGCAAAACTAGACGCGGCGGCGAAATTTCAGAAAGGCGCTACCGCCATGTCTATTACATTGATTTAAGCGGTATAGTGGTTAAAGCAGAGACATACGATTTAACGCAACCGGTCAATCCGCTGATGTCTGAAATAAAACTCGTGGAGTGGAGGTAGTCCCGTGCAAAATACTACTTTTCCAAATTTTCAACATATCAACACAGGAGTTTATAACTCCTTCCCATTAGCAACCTCGCCTAGCAAAAAGAACCGAGCGGGTGAGATACAGTTTGACGTCTGAAGATGGGAGACGTCTCGAAAAAATTATTTAGTTACGCCCCGCTCAGCCCTTCACTACTCCGATGGGCCTCTGCCTCACCACCTTTTTCGCAAACCCCACTTGGTGCGCGGCCTCAACAACGCGATCGACGTCTTTATACGCCCAGGGCGCCTCTTCGCTTATGACCTCAGTCTCGGCGCTCCTCACA
>WUQR01000144.1 GCA_009889515.1 Nitrososphaerota archaeon | reverse complement strand
TTCATCTGAAGAATGGCTTCTTCTACGGACATGGGCTTGATGGCAAAACGTTTAACCTTGACGATCTGGGGCACTTCTTCTTCGGTTGCTTCCGCCTCCGACACCGGTGCCTCACCTTCTGCTCTGTCCCGCAGCGACTGACTCCGGGTTCGCTTGAACAGCCGGGTCTTGTACTTGGCAATTTGCTTCTCCAGCTTCTCTACCACCAGATCCACCGACGTATACATATCCCCGGTCTGTTCTTCAGCCCGAAGGACCAGCCCGTCCAGCGGTATGGTGACCTCCACCACATGCCGTCCTCTTTCTAAACGCAACAGCACTTGCACGACCTCGATCCCATCCAGATAGCGTCCGAGCCGGGCCAGCCTCTTCTCCAGGTAACGCCTTAAAGCCTCGCTCGGCTCTACACCCTTGCTCCGCACCTCTAGCTTCAATCCCGTTCCCTCCCACGATATCTGCTATAATTATTCCCGAAACATTTCCAAATTCCTTTTCCTCCGCCGACAGAATCAAAAACCCCCGGCGGTCGCCGGGGGTCGGTTGCTCGTTCTAAGGCCTCAGTTTCACCACGTTGGCCGCCTGAGGTCCGCGCGGGCCTTGGACGATGTCAAACTCTACCTCCTGTCCTTCGAGCAACGTCTTGAAGCCTTCCTCCTGGATGGCCGAGTAGTGTACGAACACGTCGCCACCGTCTTCCCTCTCGATAAACCCGTATCCTTTTTCCTGATTGAACCATTTGACCCTACCGTGCATTGCTAAAGCCATTCCTCCTAAAAAGAATTCCCTGTGGCTCGGCCCTTCCAGGACAGCTTTTGCGGGCCCTCCCGGAAGTTAGCGCCCGCGCACAAGTGTAACTCATTCTACCACGCCACCACCCGCCTGTCAATCCAAAAAGGCGCTGGCGTCTGAGTCAAGATGATCCGGGCATTATTTTTTGTTCCAGAATTTGGGTCTAATAATCCGGGATGTCAACTGGAAATTGAGTAGGGTCAACTGCGGTCCGGAACCAGTGCCGGACTAAGCAATTTATACCAGGTCTGGCATTCTGTAACGGAGGCCGACTCTGTAAGTTGATTCCAGAACCAGGCCGAACTCTCACTTTGGTGCCTGGCCTTAGTAGAGGCTAAATCCCTCCCGTAGGATCTGGCGGAAGAGCTCGGCGTAGCCGTCAGTGCCCCGGTCTAGACAGGGGAAATGCCCCCTCCTTATTGCCGGTTCGGCTGCATGTACCGCCGTTCTTATCACCTTGGCCGCCGAAGCTACCACCTTCTCCTCAGTGTGCTTTATGCGGCTGTTGACCTGTTGGGTGTAAAAGTTGAGGTTGCCGCTGATTAGCTTAAAAAGGACGTTGGCCAGGGCAGAAAGCCCCTCCGAGGACCAGGAGCGGCCCCGGGTGCGGGCCTTGAATTTGCCTACGTTGGACTCCGCACTGCCCAGTCCTCTTAGGCCTTCCAAGTCATAACCCAGGGCGGCCAGCCTGATCCGGTAGTCCAGGATGTACTCACGGTTTTGCTCTACCAGGTTCTTTAAAGCCTGTACCTTGGGCTTGTCCTGTTCGTTTGCAAGCTTTTCGGCCTGGTCAATTATCCTAATCAGCCGGTCTAGTTCGTTGTCCCTAAGGGCGTCAAGAGCTTTGGCTTTTAGGCTTTCGTCCCATTTGAGGGCTCTTTGGACCTCCCTGACTACGTGGAAACGGTCGTACTGGTAAATGGCCTGGGGGAAGTACTCTAGCCCCTTCCTTATCCAATCCGCTCGGTCCCCGTTTATGACTACTAGGGTAAACTCAAGCTCATAGCGGCGATCTAGCTCTTCATAGACCTTCTCCCAGAACTCTTCCGGCCTGCCCCGGGTCTGAAGGTGCTTGAACAAAGGTATGGTCTCGTACTCCTGGCTCCCCGGATAACGCGGCCGCCAGCCTTCATGCACTACCCCAAGCTTGCTTTCCTCTTTCTTTTGCTTCTTTCTCCTTTTCTTTTTGCCCTGTTTTCCAGTCCATAGCCCGTCCGCTTCGACGAAGACCATCCCTCTTTTTTTGGGCCGCTTCTCCTCAACTCGGGCCTTATCAATGATTTCGGAGGCCTTAAGTACCATCTGCCTTATGCCTTCGTGGCTTATCAGCCTTTCCCCCATAATCTCCTCTATCCGGTCCCGGGCCGCCCGATAAGATGGCCCTTGCGCCGCTAAGGTTACCGCCGCTTTGACCAGCCCAGAGCTCACCCGCTGATACGGCTTTAGCTTTAGCCTCTGGTCCAGTAGATGCACTCTCTCGCCCGTAACTAGATCTAGGTAGCAACGCCGCTTAAACCTTATGGCCCCAAATAGGGTGTCCAGTACCCTCTCTTCGATCTCCTCCGCTTTATAGCGACTGCGGTCCCTTACCAGCGCAAAATATTTGTCCAGATCCTCAAGGATTCCGACCAACGCTTGGCGAACTATTGCTATCACCAGGCGAAATACCAGCGCCTCGAGCTCTTCAAAACTAATACCGTTCCATTTGGCTTCCATCTTTAGAGACCCTCCCCTGCGGGTTCGGTTAGGTTGCTCGCCCTATCTCAATTCCCAGGGTTGGGTCTCTTTCC
>WUQR01000143.1 GCA_009889515.1 Nitrososphaerota archaeon | reverse complement strand
TTGTTGACTATCTCGTGGGCCACGTCTTTGTGAAGGCGAGATTCGTGGGGGACAGAGGCGATAAAATTGCCGACGCCCTAATTGATACAGGCGCCACATACACAGTCATACCGAGGCGCCTCGCCGAAGAGATCGGGGCGCCGCGCACCGGCATATACGCTGAAGTAAAGACCGCCTACGGCGTTGTCAAGCTCGAGCTCACCCACATCTTGTTGGAAATTGAGGGCACAAGGGCGCTTGAGGCCGTCCTCGTGTCCGACAGTCTGGAAATACCCCTAATCGGCGTGAGGACGCTCGAAGGGCTTGGGTTTAGAGTAGACCCAACCACGGGTAAGCTTGAAAAAAGCCTGAGGAATTTCGGCCTCGCATATTCTATTACTATTCTCTCCCGGATAAGTTTTCGAATTGGGATTAGATACGTCTGTCTATAAGTATAGTAATCTCCCTTTCTAAGCGGACGGGATAATACAATATACATGAGATTGGGATTGGGCCTGCCAGCGCTTCCTTCAATTTCCAACCTCTCGCCACTAGGGCCTCCAGTCTCGGATGAAAAGCGCCCTCGGCAGTTTTATGAAAAACTTCCGCGTTTATGCGCGGCCTTTCGCAATCGCATAGAGCCTCAATTGTAAGCTCGTCTGTGCGTTTAATCGTATCCCAGTCGAGAAGAGAGACAAAAATATTGTGTCGCACATATTTAAATTTACACTCATTAATGCATTTGTCGATATTCACTAGAATTAAGAATATAGAAATTTATAAGCTTGATAGAACTTGACTAGTTACCAACTGGTTACTGTTCTTTATTTTCACATCTTCTATTTTCCTTTTTCTACCTGCGTGCTCAAAAAGTATTTCCCCATCTTTTATCTCGTAGTTCACAGCCCCTATCCCAATTGCAAACGCTAGAAGATCGAGGCGCTCAAACCAATCCTCAGCGGGGTGACTGACTGTGAGATTGGGCAATAACATCTGGCCAGCGGCGACTGTGTAATACGCCTTCTCTCTCATGTCCCGCGCCTTATAAGCCCTCCTTATCAGCTCAGTCTGAATTTTGAGCTTGTCCTTAGTAGTCAGGTGCTCCGCCTCCAGGGCGATTCTCTTGGCGAACTCGATGCCATCCCCCAGCCTCTCCCCTCTATAAAATTCTTCAATCTCCTCTACAATGCGGTTGATATCAATTTTGTTCTTTTTAAAATCCCTATCCAACTTTTTAACTAGCCTATCGAGATCTGTCCTATCCATACGTGATTTTTCATCCCCGTGCAAAATACTACTTTTCGAGATTTTCATATTATCATCAACACAGGAGTTTATAACTCCTTCCCATTCGCAAAGCCGCCAATTTACTGATGGCAGAGTTTATAAACTTTTCCTCGCCTAGCAAAAAGAACCGAGCGGTGGTGAGATACAGTTTGACGCCTGAAGATGGGAGACGTCTCGAAAAAAATAAATGAATTACGCTTAACCCTTCACTACTCCGATGGGCCTCTGCCTCACCACCTTTTTCGCAAACCCCACTTGGTGCGCGGCCTCAACAACGCGATCGACGTCTTTATACGCCCAGGGCGCCTCTTCGCTTATGACCTCAGTCTCGGCGCTCCTCACA
>WUQR01000142.1 GCA_009889515.1 Nitrososphaerota archaeon | reverse complement strand
GTTGCCGGGAATAACGCGCAACACGAAGAAAACCACAGTCAGTAAGATCAAGAGCGTGGGCAGAGCGAGTAAAACTCTGTAAATAACATAACGCGTTAAACCAGCCATGAAGTCCCACACTAAGTAGCAATTAAAACTTATATGATTATTACCCGCGGCGAAATACCCTATGTGGGCCCGCCGGGATTTGAACCCGGGACCTCCCGGTTATCAGCCGGGCGCTCTAACCGGGCTAAGCCACGGGCCCTGTGACTTACTTCTCTACGGTTTATAAATTTTGCCTTCGTAATGATACGGCTAAAAGTTTAAAAAGCGTAGGCCCTTGATTTCGTAGCCTTCGGATAACCCTGACGTTTTCACAAGCTCGGTTGCGCCGGAAGCAGTGTAACGCCTTACCGCGCAAAAAGTGGTGGCGCCTTTAAAGCGGTCTAAAGCTTATTCCTTCATCACCTCGGCGTACCACCTCAACAACTCCCAGCCTGCCCCCTTGTACTTGGCCAGGGCGAGTAGATGTCTTGCGGTCAGCGTTATGCTCCCCCTCTTCTCCCCTATTGCCCCATCGCCTAGGAGAGTGGCTAGCGTTATGGCCCTTTCGTCGTCTAGTATCACGCCTGCTATTACTCTTCCTCTCGTCGTCACGCCCCAGATAAAGGAGAAGGACTTCGCTTTGCCGTTTACTTCGTACTCCACGATGACTCTCGGCCTCCCTCCTTCTCGTATCACCCTTACGTCTTTAATCACTACTTTAACTCCTTTCTCGGCGTCCTCGACCACAAGCCCCCTCGGGTCTACTGTCTCCGCCTCCCTGGCCGGCTTTAGGTGTTCCTCCAGCAAGTCGGAGAAGCCCCTCGCCCTTGCCATCTCCTCAAGGCGCCTTAACGCCTTGTCTGCCCAGTCCACGCCCAGCCTCCTCAACTCTTCAAGGCGCCACAGCCCAGTAGGTATCCTAAGGCGTATATAGCCCCGCTCGCCGCCCTCCGGCCTCTTTGCAATAATGTGGACGCCCTCTTCAAAGCCCGCGTCCTTAAGCGCCTTTACAGCGGCGTCAAAGGCATTAGCAGACCTCGGCTGATACATGACTATCAACTTCCTGGATTTGTCGCCAGTTTTTTCCCAAACGCTCAGTTCTACGCCGGCGATTTCAACTACGTTGGGCCCGGCGTTTATATCCGCCAGCAACCAGTCTCTCCGCTCCTCGTTTATTATTCCCCCTTTGTGTAATTCCTTAACGAGGGCTTTGACCGCCTCCAGCCACTCCTTACGGCGTATTGCGGTAATGGAGTCGGTTGTGAGGTCTACGTGCCAATACCCACCACGCTCTTTCGCCTCTACGCTGGCGCCCAACGCGTTCAGTATTGAAGCCAGTCGCTCTGCCTTTTCTCTGACGCCTCTGAAGTAGGCATGTAGCTTTTTCTGATCCCATCTAATATTTATGTGGGCGACTTCACTCCCCCTATCGTCCTTGAACCTAACCTCTACCCACGGGTCTACGCCCTGCGGGCTGTACAGCGTGTACTCAATCTTCAGCTTGTTTACGTACTCCTCCACGTGTTTTCTAATGCCCTCAAGCTTATTAAGAATGTGGTCGGCGTATAGGCCATTCTCT
>WUQR01000141.1 GCA_009889515.1 Nitrososphaerota archaeon | reverse complement strand
TCTGCTAATCGCCTTGGGAGTAGCCGCCGTATACGCCCTGTTTTCCTTCTTCAACGTCACGTACTGGAGGGTAAACGCCACGCTCCCCCCCGTCATGAAAGACTTCAACGCCTCTCTATACCCGCTGGCCAGGGGGTGGTACCAGTTATCAGACGTCAACATTACGTACTACTACATGAAGTTCATGCCGGGGTGGCCGGAGCAGTACGTAGTGGGCAGATTCAGAGCCCGCGACCCCGGATGGAGCGCGAGGCTTGTGGCCGTCTCCCGCGCCGGCAACCCCGGCGGCACCTACGCCATATCGCTAGGCGGCCAGCCGCAGATAACTGACCAGCAAGACGCGGGGCCCTTCGTCCCCACAACCGCCCAGCTTGTATGGACAACGACGACAACCGGCAGATACTCCGTGCTGGCCAGGGCAATTTTCCAACAGGGAGGCATAACGGCGTGGCAGTGGGTGAACTTCACAGCAGAGCCAATGCAGAGGCTGTACCAACAGAGCTTCAGTTGTCCCGGCTATACATATCAAAAGACCTTTACATGTAGCGGCTCCACCACATACTACGACCCGCTGGCATATACATCTAAGCCGGCCTACATCACGGAGTACACCTTGTATTCTACCGCCACATTGACAAACCCCGTTCAATATACCGGTACTTCCATAAGAACGCAAATAGACGCAAGATCAATAGGATATGGTATATCTTCTATTATCTATAATGTGAGATCGCGGTGGGGCTCCATCTCAGCCGGGGGGACCGTGGTGTCTGTGGAAGGAACTTATTACAGAAATTCGCGGGATACTCAGAACAACGTGGCGTATGTGTCAATTGGCATTGACACTAACGGCGACGGCACAGCGGACATAGAGATCATCGCCTATGTATGGGACACCGCCGGTGGTAATGGCGCCATTTACTCCGTTCTGGTGAACCCAGGAACTCAGGTAGCCAGTATAGACGCCAACGGTAACCCGACAACAAACCCGCCACAGGAATATGGGCTGATTAAGGTCCAGAGAGTCTCGAACGGTTCCGCTTTTAAAATCACAGTAGTGCTGCCCAGTACGCTGAGCGGGAATATCGTGAGAGTTGCCCTCGCCGTGGTCGATGCCTCGGGATTCGTCGCAGGTTCCCCCGCTGGCGACTTCTGGGTCGACTGGAAGAATTTGTCTATCCAAACCCCCTGTTCCGCTCCCAGCGATCTACAGACAGTCACTAGGGGGCAACAGTACACCTCAGTGTTCGTGGCGCCGGGGAATTACTTAGTGACGCAGGTGGACGCCTACGGGAATAACAACAACCCCAGCGCCGATTACGGCATCGCCGCCGGCATTTTCAGCTACGTCTTCAACGCCACTAACGCTGCGATTTCCGTGACCGCGCAGTACTACAGAGGGGTCAGAGATGGCATTAATAACGTCGTGTACATCGACCTACTGGTAGATAGTAATTTTGACGGCGTAGGCGACGTGGAATATATCTACTACTATTACGACACGGCTCAGTACAACGGCGTAATCGTCTCCCCGTTCACTAGCCAAGTTGTGTGCACTGTGTCCTCGGCGGGCACGTGCAACGCGCCGGCTGGATACCTCGTTACTGCGCTAGGCGCTATAACTTCCTACAAGCAGACTCTTAGCTTCAACATAAACCTCGGCTCTATCACTGGCGCTGTGTTGAAAATAGCGCTTGTCGTAACAGACGCCAGCTACTACGACTCAGGTAACATCAACGGCGATATTCAGGTGTTGTGGGGCCCCGTCTCCATTACGAGCTACAGCTGTCCCCTCCCAGGCGGCTGGTACTCCACAGGCGTTTACGCGTGGCAAACTAATTACGCGTTGTTTTTAGCTAACGGCGCCGTTGCTTACAGAGGCCTCGTCCCCAACGCCCTCACTTACCTCTCTAATTTCACCGGCGTTGGGGCGTTTGTAGTTTTTGACTCCTCGTTTAATGTTATTTTCGGCGTATTCAAGACGGGCTCTTCCTTCTCAGCCCTCTGCGGGCCTTCAGCAGTCGCCCTCGGCACGCTCCCAGCGGCGAAATACGTAGAGCTCAGGCCGTTAAACGGATTTGGCGACGTGATAATAAGAGACCAAAACGGCGCTATACTGGCCAGATACGGCTGTACATACTCCACAACGCCGCAATACGTCGGGTATAAAACAAACGCAGGACAAATACTAAAAGCGTACTCCATAGAGGCTTGGGGATGACCGAGGCCAAGGTCGAACAGAGAGTTAAAGTTGAAGAGGTTTCGCCGGAAGAGAGGAGGTGGGCCGTTGCCCTGTTAATTATGGGAATTGTGTCAATGCTGGGGCTTTTCTTCGGCCCCGCGGCGTTTGCAACAAGGGGGGAGGGCGGCGCGCGGGCGGCTGTGTTTGGAGTGGGAGTTAACGGCTCGCATTGGGTGGAGGCGGCGCCTGGCTCTATCGTCGTTTTTGAAATGCCTCTGTGCAACTTGGCGGACAAGCCCGCGGCGGTTTGGGCGCGCGTCTCTGAGGTGCCCGAGGGGGTTAGGGTCTTCGCGGTGTATGTAAACGGGTCTTTCTTTGGGGTTAAGTGGGGCAATCGGTCTGAGTGGAGGTGGGTCCTCCCCCCGGGCGCCTGCATCCCCGCCCGCGTGGAGGTCCTCGTAGACGCCAACGTGCCCTCTGGCAAGACGCTGAGAGTTGTCGCAGTTTTCAACCCCACTTTTCTAAGCTAAGGGGGCGTTTCCCGTTAAGTATTTATGTGCGCGGGGAGAGCTTTTCGTGGATATTGTTTACTACGTCGTGGGGTTTTCCCTCACTGTCGTGGGGATGTTGGGAGGCGCGTTGTACTGGCTGGGAGGCAAGTTTAAGGAGATCGACAAGCGGTTTGAGACAGTTGAGAGGGAGTTGAGACAGATAAGAGAGGGGCAGGGGGAGCTGAGGCGTTATGTAGATGAGAGGTTTAGCCGTTTATTAAACGGTTTTGCTAGCTATCAAGAGTTTTTCCTGGAGTTTTTAACTGCTGAGGACTTTATTGACAAGAAAAGGGCGGAGCTCGCGAGGGGGGAGCTTTGGCGTGTTGTGAAGCTGGTGGGGGCCAACCCGCTTTCTAAAGAGGAGGTGGAGAGGCTGAAGGAGCTCATCCAGAAAGAGGAGTTGACATATGAAGAGGCCCTGTGGCTGAGAGAGGTGGCTAGGAGGCTAATTATAGAATACGGCACTCCCGAGACGTGGAAGCTACATGCATACGCCTCCATTTGGGTGGCCCTCGCGAGGAGGAAAAAGGCCGAAGAGATGGGCGAGTCCAAGGAATAGCCTTCCGCGGGACTGGTATTTCTGCAGTCGCCTTTGACAGGCGCTGTTGGGCGCCAGGCTTGGCGGCATGTTTATAAATTGGCCTAGTGGGTCGTGCATGAGAGTGGGAATTGTGGGCGGCGGGGCCATGGGATCATGGCTGAAGAGGGAGATGACCTCTTTACACGAGGTGAGGATTTTCGACGTAGATAAGTCGAGATCCGACGTGGGCTCTTTAGAGGAGCTGGCCCTGTGGGCCGAGGCGCTGATT
>WUQR01000140.1 GCA_009889515.1 Nitrososphaerota archaeon | reverse complement strand
TACCACCGCGCTGCCCTCATGGCCAGGACTTCGCTTTTAAACCTCGCCACCGGCTCCCACCCCTCTTCCACTAATTCTAAATCAACCTCCTTTCTGGCAACGAAGATCCTCCCCGCTTTAATAAAGAGCGTGGGCACGGCCGCCTCTAATGACTGTTTTAAATGCCTAACAGGCAATTTAACCGAAAGACTAGTATGTGTTATCTAGTATGTGTTATTAGGGATTACTAAATCTCCTTTGTCTCGGGCTTTGTTGACTAGCCGGTCTCCCCCCTCTCCACTGGTCTACGGCGTCTTTTAGTGGTTTGAACCTGCGGAGAGCATCTAGTTGGCTGGCGAGGAGATACACTTTACCCCTCTTCGCCCTTCCCGTAAGTGACTTCAGTACGGCTGCTTCTACGTCATCTTTTGCCGTAACTACTGCTATTTGGTAATAGTACGTGGCTGTGTCTTGGCCTTTCTTTTCCCGTTTCTCCGCCCAGTACCACTCCATTTTGAACTGTCTCCTCTCGCCGCTGGGCAATTCATACTCTACGACAACGCGCAGGCGGCAGTCCTCGCCGGCGCAGTGGCCTACGGGGTTGCCGTTTTCCACAAATTCATACCTCAGATCTACAACGCGGGCAATTAAGTTGCCTTTATCGTCGCGCACTGGTAGTGGAAGCTCTAACGTCCCCTCCTCCCTCGCCGGCGTCAGCACCTCCATCAGTTTCTTCGCCGCGTTATCGCCGTGACGGCGCTTCAAAACGTCCTCAAGCTCCCTGATGAATCTTTCAGCATCTACATCGCCTTTCAGCGCCATTCGCTGAATCTCGCGGAGGCCCTCGGAGGTAATGTATATTTCGTATTGTTTGCCACTCCTTATAGTGAAGTCCTTGCCCTCCTCAAGCCCTGCCCCCTTCAGGACGTTTACAGCGGTGTCTTTGTATTCTTCCTTGACGCGGATTATGCGCCATCTGTTGTAAACAACGTAGTGCTCGCCCTTCTTCAGCCCGCTCTGCGCCAAAGCCTCTACGGCCTTAGCATAGGCTTCTTTTGTAATACGGATTTCGTAACTCCCAGTGCCTCCTGTAGTAACCGTAAAGTGTACGCCCTCCTTCAAACCCCTCGCCTTTAAGGCGTCTACAGCGGCGTTTTTAGAGGCTTCGTTAGTCGGATGATATTCTACTGTTATACGTTTGTTTACATAATAAACTGAAAACTCCACTCCGGCGAATTTAACGGTATTTGGCCCAGCCTCAATGTCTTTAATCAACTTTTCATACCTCTCATCGCTAATCAGCTTTTTGCCGTGACGCTTGTCATCGTGTAGCTCGTCTACAAAGCTCCTCACCGCTTTTAGCCACCCGTCGTGGCGGATGGCAATTATGCCGTCGGTGGTTAGCCGGATCCCCCATTCCTTACCTATGCGTTTAACCTCAACCTCGCCTCCAAGTGCTCTGATTATAGAGGCCAAATGCTCCGCCTTTTCGCGGGAGCCGGTAAATTGTGCTATCAGTGCCTCGCTCCAATACACGTTGATAGACGCTATTTCCTCTCCTCCCAGCTTAAAGCGAATTATGGCCTTCGGCAACTGCCCGCTGGTGTCGAGCGGACCTCTCTCAACGACAAGGTTCTTGTAGATATAATCCTCTGCCATCGTAACAACTTCCTCTAGCTTTTTGAAAAACATTTCGTTCTTCATGTCATACGCCCACTCGACGCCGAATTTCTTTTTAATTACCTCGCGTGTAACAACTTTAAATACATTGGCAAATTCTGCCAAAGCGTCTCTCAGCTCGTGCAACGCGGGTAGCGCCGGAGTCAGCGCCTCCAGTAGGTTTTTCAACTCATCGCCTCTGAAGACAATAATGTGTGGACCGCCGCCCCTACGCACTGAGCTTGGCTTGAAGCCAAGCTCCCTCAGAACCCAAAGCCAGAACACAGTGAAGTGGTCGCGGGTCATAATCGGGTTTTCCTCATGCTCGGGGCCGCCCACGGTAAGCAAAATCCCGTCTCTGAGCACAGTCCCGTCGTACAACACGGCGTATATCACCGCAAGGGCCGCCTCCTCGTTTGACAGTTTCCTCCATTTGTGTGCCTCTACGGTAGCCCCCTCTTTCGACAGCTCTCCCCCTCTGTATGCCTCCACAGCGTACGCCAGCGGCAAGAGGACGCGAAGGTGCTTGCCGAGGCTGTTAAGCGTATTGACATCTCCACTCTTCTCGGCATTTTCCCACAGCGAAAACAGCTCCTTAACGCGGCTCCAGAACTCGCCGGCCGCGGTCTCCAAGGCTGTCTTTAAATCATTACTCATTTTAACATCAGCCAAGGCCGTCCTCAGATCAATGCCGCATTTCGACAGCTCTTCAAGCGCGGCGCGGCCTCTGCTCAGCACCTCTTCCACCGTCTCAGTGTACTTGCCCTCAACGCGCCACACTGGCTTCAGCCCCTCCTCAGAGGGGTATACCCTATCGAGTTTTATTCCGCCTTCAGCCAGCGCCCAGTAGGTAAAGGCTTGTGAGAGGTAGGAAGAGCTGCTGTCAACGTACTCATATCCAGGGTATAGGACGGCGTCCGTGGGCAACGCGCCGATTGCAATGGCCCCAGCTTTTTTCCTCACCGTTTTTCTCGTCTCCCCAGTTGCTTTAACTACCTTTTCCCACTTCTCCTCGCCCAGCTCTTCCAGCGGTTTAGAGCTTGAGGAGGCGGCCGCCGCCAATTTGCTGACTTCTTCAATCGGCCTCACCGCCTCCCCCTCAACCCAAAGCGGTATTAACCGCTTGTCAGCCTTCCATGGGACTTTGAGGAGCTCGCGTCCGTCCTTGTCTACAAACGTGGCGTATATGAGTTTCTTGCTGTTTTCCTCCTTCTCCTCTACACGTACTTCCACGCCCTGCCTGCCGGTTAACTTTGCTCTCATTGTGGGGTCTGCCAGCAGAGTGGCAATGCGGAAGGCCAGCTTTTCGGTCTCTGAAGGCTCCTCCCCGCCGCTGGCTGATTTAAACGCCTCGTAGAAGCTATACGGCGTACTCCTAACAGCCGACACAACGCCGAGAGCGCCAATTGTCCACTCGCCCCTCTCTGCCAATGCCCTCTCCACAGTGACGCCGAATAGGCCGCCAGTTACAAGCGATAGCAGAGCGGCCACCGCCCTCTCGCCCCTAGTGGCGTCTATCTTGGGAAGATCGTCTCGCGTAGCCTCCGCAAGCCTTATTACGTTCTCTGTAGCCACTCTCAGCCTCTCAGCAATACCGCTGTGTCCAACATCCTCCAGCCTATATGCAATTCTGTCCAGCGTGTTGGCAACTTCCTTTGCCATCTTCTTTGCCTCCGCCCCGGCCTCCGCCAACACGTTGAGGTCGTCCCACACGTCGCTAAG
>WUQR01000139.1 GCA_009889515.1 Nitrososphaerota archaeon | reverse complement strand
CTAGCCTCGGGCCTGATCTTAACCTCAAGCGTGTATTTGTCAACCCATCTATAACTCTCAGCAATGAAGGGAATCCACTCGTCGCTGAACCTACTATATAAGAAGAGTGGAGGATACATGTATAGTGTTCCCCAGTCATATGATGGTAGCAGTGGGTTGAAGCCCTTTGGTGGCCCCCAGTCAGATGAGTGGTAGACTGTTTCTTCCCGCGGAATCTCCTGTGCCTGCGCCGTCGTCAATAATAGGGGTAGCAAGAACGCGGCAGCCAAAAGTATAGCCGCTTCCCTTTTCATAGCGAGTCCTAGAGACTTATCATTACAATATAAAGGTTTGTGAGTAAGGCAATATTATTTTTCACAGATCCATGTATGCATTATATATAGTTGGTCAACTGCAGCGCTATCCGGCGGTGCTGTAGCTTTTGAGGTATTTTCCACGGAGTAGTAGCCTTACCGTTACGAACCTGTCCAGCCCTGAGGTGGCTATCTTTTTGCCGTAAACCTCCTCCACCTGGAAGACTCCTGCTTCGTTAACCATGTCCACCTCGACTACGAGTGGGACGTCGTCGCCCTCCTTCAACTCGACCGACCTTATTGCGAGGGCTGAGAACGCATGTATGTCCGACTTCCCATACATGTATGGGTATCTGGCCCTTCCCTCAGCCATGTCTGTTCCGTCAGCGAGCTTGACTATCCCTGCCTCGAGGCTTAGTGCCTGCACGTTATCATCGTGTGCAAGTATTGAGTGTAGTATCTCTTGCCTAATCCTCATCTGTGTCTTAAGGTCTGGATAGTATTTTGGCAGTATCCTAGATAAGATTCCGGAGGCGATGTATGTTCCGGTTATGTGGTGCATCTCTCTGTGGATCATGTTGCCTATATCGTGAAGATACGAGCCCAGCAGCACAACGATAGCGGCGTCGCGGTGGCTGAGGCCATGCTGGACCGTGATCGGTCTCAACCCCCTCCTAGTCAGTATGTCTAGAATCTCTAGTGCTGAGCCTGCTACTATCTTGGCATGCATTGGGCCGTGATCGTTGTAGTAGAGCCGCTTGACCACCATGTCGTTACAGAGCCTGAGGGCGGTCTGAAGCTCCTCATCACCCTCCAGTTCGCGGTATAGTGTGGATAGAACCTCGTCGCCCTTCACCTTCTCCTCGACCAGCCTCTCCGAGACCCGCACCATGGCTATGCATACGCTTCTGGGCCCAATAAATCCGCGCCCGCTCCTCCAGCTGGGGCTGGTGCATCGTTAATTACGTGGGTGGAAAATGGGTTATACAGAGTGGGGGGTGCTGGGGAGATGGGCTGGATAAGGGAGCCGATTGTCGTGGTCTTGGGGCATGTGGACCATGGTAAAACCTCCCTCCTTGACAAGATGAGGGGTACGGTGGTCGCTAGGCGGGAGGCGGGCGGCATAACCCAGCACATAGGTGCGAGCCACTTCCCGCTGGACGCTGTGCTGGAGACTTGTAGGAGGCTGCTTGGGGAGGTAAAGGTCCAGCTAAAGGTTCCCGGCCTCCTATTCATAGACACTCCCGGGCACCAAGTCTTCGCAAACCTGAGGAAGAGGGGAGGCTCGATAGCGGACATGGCCATCCTCGTGGTGGATGTAATGCAAGGTATCCAGGAGCAAACGGTTGAGAGCATCCAGCTCCTCAGGGCTAGGAAGACACCCTTCGTGGTCGCGCTCAACAAGATAGACATGATAACTGGGTGGAAGCCTGTCGAGGGCGCACCCTTCAAAGACGCCTTCAACAACCAGTCTCCGAGGGTCAGGGAGGCCCTAGAGACCCGCATATACAGTGTTGTGGGACAGCTCTCAAACCTCGGGTTCCAGTCAGACCTCTACACGCGGATAACAAACTTTGCTAGGACCGTGGCTATTGTGCCTGTTAGCGCGAAGACCGGCGAGGGTGTGGCCGACCTACTGCTGGTGATTCTGGGGCTGGCCCAGGCCTACATGTCGAGGCAGCTAGAGGCAGAGGAAAAGGGTGCTGAGGGTGCCATCCTAGAGGTGGTAGAGGAGGTGGGGCTTGGAGCCACAGCCAACGCCGTGATAAGCGACGGCATACTACGCGTGGAGGATAGGATAGCCGTGCTTGGTAGGGATGGGCCGATGGTAGTGAGGGTCAGAGCCCTTCTAATGCCTAAGCCGCTGGACGAGATGAGAGACCCGCGGGACAGGTTCAAGCATGTGGAGGAGGTCAGGGCCTCGGCAGGCGTGAAGATTGTCGGCGAGGGACTAGACGCAGCCGTCCCCGGCTCACCACTCTACGTCGTCTCAAGCGAGGAGATGCTTGAACAGGTCTTCGCTAGGCTGCAGAGCGAGGTTGGGGAGTTCGTAGTCAGGACGGACAAGATAGGGGTGGTTGTGAAGGCAGACACCTTGGGGACGCTGGAGGCGATGGTGAACTATCTTAGGGAGAAGGGTGTCCCGATAAGGTCTGCCGACATCGGCGATGTCTCGAAGAGGGATGTGATGGAGTCCGCCGCGGTTAAGCTGAAGGACGAGTTCCTGGGCGTGATACTGGCATTCAACGTCGATGTTCCTAAGGAGCTGGAGGCGGAAGCCGCAAGCCGGGGAGTCAGGATATTCAGGGGCGAGGTCCTCTTCAGACTGGTCGACGAGTATCTACAGTGGGTTACCACGACTCGCGAGGAGAGAGCGAGGGCCAGCTTCGAGAGGCTTGTCAAGCCGGCTAAGATCAGGGTCTTGGAAGGTCTCGTGTTCAGGAGGAGTAATCCGGCGATATTCGGCGTCGAGGTTCTCTCGGGCCAGCTCACACCCCACGTCAGCCTTATGAACTCGTCGGGCCGGGTTGTTGGAGTTGTCACACAGCTTCAGAACATGGGGCGGCCGGTGGCCGTCGCCTCTGCCGGGGAGAAGGTGGCCATCTCGATGAGGGAGCCGGTTGTTGGGAGGCACATAAAGGAGGGCGAGACACTATACGTCGCAATCCCCGAGAGTGATGCCCGCCTCCTCTTAACCACCTTCCAAGACAGACTCAGTGAGGATGCAAAATCCGCGCTGAATGAGATAGTGGAGATTAAGAGGAAGACCAACCCCCTCTGGGCGATGTAGTAAGACCCGCGGCCAAAATGTAAATAGTGGGGAAGGTGTGATTGGTGTTGTGGCTCGTCCACTTCTCGGAATAGCTATACCTCACTTCGGACGCAACCTGTCTCCAGACTCCGTCTACAGCGTTGCGAGGGCAGCGGAGGAGATTGGATACGACTCGATCTGGACAACAGACCACGTAGTCATCGACACGTCCAACTACTATCCCTATGGGCGAATATACGAGAGCATTGCCGTCCTCGCGGCGATAGGCTCAGTCACCGAGCAGATAAAGATAGGGACCTCCATCATAGTCATCCCCATGAGAAATACTGTCCTAACGGCTAAGCAGCTCGCAACCATCGACTCCCTCACCGGAGGCAGGCTGATAGTGGGTCTGGGTGTAGGCTGGAACCGGCAGGAGTTCAGAAACCTCGGAGCAGATTTCAAGAGGCGCGGCAGGATTGAGGAGGAGTCGATTAAGCTGATGAGGACTCTGTGGAGCAGTGAGAGGCCTGTCTTCGTGGGAGAGTTTTATAGAGTTGAGGATGCGGTCTTTGAGCCTCTGCCGGCGCAACGAGGCGGACCACCCATCTGGCTTGGAGGCAACAGTAGGGCCGCGCTGGAGAGGGCCTTGAGGCTTGCCGATGGATGGCATGTCACAGGTATGCATCCGAGCGATTTTGGGGAGATGGTGAGGGGCGCTGCGGGTAGGGCGAAGCAAGGCTTCGTATTCTCTGCTAGGCTGACGGTCGAGCTCGGCGGTAGAGGGCCTAGGGAATATACCTCGCCGTTGGGGGATAGGCGTTTCATATTGGGTGGCGGCGCAGGTGAGGTTGCAGAGCAGCTATCTGAATATGTGCGGCTTGGTGCAAGTCATCTCGTCCTATATCTAGGAGACTTGCCCGCAAAAGCCTACATCGAGAATATGAGGAGGTTCATGGGCGAGGTGGCACCCTCCATCTCGGGCGGCTGAGAGAAACACCTATTCGAGGATGTAGGTTGGCTGCGACTTTATCACCCGAGTAGTAACCAGAACGTTTACCTCTCTCACACCTCCAACCCGCTTAACTCTGTCGATCAAGTTCTGGAGACTGGCCAAGTCCCGGGCAAAGGCCACTGCTATCAAGTCATACTCCCCGCTGAACTGGTAGATGTTTAGTATCTCGTCCCAATTCTTCAGCTCGCCTATAGCCTCCTCCCTGTGGGATGGGTCCAGCTTTATCATGAAGGCGGCCGAGACGTTAAGCCCAATCCTCCTAGGGTCAACTATCGCGACGAACCCTCTGATAACTCCTCTCTCCACTAGTCGTTTGATTCTAAACCGGACCGTATTTTCAGGCATCCCAATCTTCTCCGCTATTTCAGAGGCCGGCATCCGCGCATCAGTCTGTAGGAGCCGTATTATTGCGCGATCCTTCTCATCCAGCTCGCTCATGGCCTACCTGCGACTCCCATAGTCCAAGCCTCCGCTTAAGCATTTTAATGACTAGGACGCCGAAGAATATTGCTGTTGCCACGCCTGCTATTGCTCCGCCGGAGCTTATGGAGAGGTAGTATGAGAGGTAGAGGCCTATTATGGCCGAGGATACGCCGACGAGGATGGATGTACCTATCATCTGGGCCATGTTTCGGGAGATTATTTGGGCCGTGGCGCCGGGCGTTACGAGGAGGGTTATGACTAGGACTATCCCTACTGTGTTGAGGGCGCTGACGATTGCGAGCGAGAGCAGGACCATGAGGAGGTAGTGGAGGAGGGTTGTCGGTATCCCGATTACTTTGCTGAATATGGGGTCGAAGGTGTAGGCAACTATCTCCTTCAGCAGCATTCCGACGGCTATGACGACTAGGCCTCCAATTCCCGCTGATAAGAGCATGTCGTTTAGTGAGACTCCAATAGGGTTCCCGAATAGGACGTGGAAGACATCTACGGTGGGGCGCATCCAGCTCAGCAGGATTAATCCGGTGGCGAAGGCACCCGTCATCACCACGCCTATTGCAGTGTCATTCCTGATGCGTGCCCTAGACTCTACGAGGCCTATCAGGGCCGATGAACCTACCCCGGCTATAAGCGCGCCAACGACATACGGTATATCGAGGGCTAGTGCTATGGCGATTCCCGGTAGGACGGAGTGTGAGATCGCGTCTCCGAGGAGCGCCCACCCCCGCAGGACTACGAAGCTGCTGAGGATGGAGCAGGTGACAGCCACGGTTATTGATGTCGCTAGGGCAACCCTCATGAACTCATACCTCATAGGCTCCGCCAGTAGCTCTAGCATGCCTACTTCCAGCCCGCCACCTTCTCCAAGTCATCCAAGTGTAGTGCTATTGTTGAGCCGCCGTAAGTGTTTGCAAGGTTCTCAGACGTGAGCACCTCTTTGGGCGGTCCGAAGGCGATTAGCTCGTTTCTAATAAGGGCAACATAATCGAATATCTCTAGTGTCGCGCTGATGTCGTGTGTAGCCATGACTATCGTCTTTCCCTGATCCCTGAGACTCTTCAGGATCTCTAGGAGGACGGTCTCGGATGGCGCGTCTAGGCCTGCTATCGGCTCGTCAAGCAGGTAGACCTCGCCTCCTTGACAGATTGCCCGGGCTAGGAAGGCTCTCTGCTGCTGGCCGCCTGAGAGCTCGGAGATCTTCCGGGATGCGAGGTCTTCAAGCATTACCAGCTTCAGAGCTGTCTCGACGCGGCTGTCATGGCTGTCGAGCCATCTGAATAGGCCCCGCCTCTTCATGTTCCCCATGGCCACAAGCTCCCTCACAGTTAGCGGGTAGTCCCAATAGACCTCTTCTCTCTGCGGTGTGTATGCGACTAAGCCGCGGGTCTTAGAAGGGTCTTTCCCGAGTACCCTCACCTGGCCTGATGTAGGTCTGACTAGGCCAGCAAGCATCTTGAGGATGCTTGTCTTACCAGCACCGTTCGGTCCGATCAGTGCAACCATCTTCCCAGCCTCAGACCGGAATGTAACATCGCGCAGCGCTACAACCTCGTCATATCTCAGCGAGGCCGACTCAAGCTCTATCGAATACATCAGCACCACCTTGACAGCTCCCTAACAATCGTCTCGACATTATACCTCATCATCGAGATATAGCTGTCTAGCCCCAGCTCCGCTGGGCCCAGAGAATCAGTATAGAGCTTCCCAGCAACTCTACCGTGGAGGCGTGAGGCAAAAGCCTCCATCACCCGCGGACTCAGGGTTGACTCAACGAAGAAGACGCATAGCCCACTTCCCTCAACCCTCTTCTGTGCTCGCGCAACGTCGAGTGGAGAGGGCTCAAGCTCGGTTATCACCGAGTAAAAATATCCGACAACCTTGAATCCGTAAGCCCTGGCAAAATACTGGAAGGCGTTCTCCTGGGTGAAGAGGAGTCTCTTGGAGGGCTCGATCTTCGCAACCTCCTCTCTAATCCACGCATCAAGCCTCTTCAGCTCCTCAATGTATTTTGCGGCCCGTTCCCTATACCCCTCAGCGCCCGCTGGGTCCACCTCGATGAATGCATCCCTAATCCTCTCCACATACCGTATGGCAAGTCCGACATCCATCCACATGTGGGGGTCTACCCTCCCGGCATAGGGGCCGTCAGGCACTATCAGCGCATACTCCTCAAGCCCCTCAGTCACCCTCACAACCTTAGACCTCGAAGAAGCCGTGATGAGTCTCAGAATCCACGCATCGATCGTGAAGCCATTGTAGAGTATGAGGTCTGCCTCAGCACCCTTAACCATGTCCCGGGGCGTGGGCTCAAAAGTGTGAGGGTCCCTGCCGGGCATGACCATGTACTCTACCCGCCACCCCGGTCCCGCCACATTCCTAGCCATATCCCAGATTATCGTGGTAGTCGCGAGGGCGACACGCTCACCACCTCTTGTCTCGCCGCCTGCCCCCGCGTAGGGTGGGATAAGTGGGGTCAATATGATTAGAATAGCGGCTAGATACACCAGCATGTAGCTGCCTTTAGTCATTATAATCGCACCCCTCACAAATACGCCGATTCAACTACTGCTAAACACCAGATAGACATAGCCCTTAATTAACCTAGACCAGCTAATAAGTAGCTCCAGTTCAGCCCTTCACGGGGTTAAACATCTACAAGAATCGTTTATGATAGACCACGTTTAAGAGCTCGATACTCCAGTATAGAGAATCAGATGAGCAAAATATCAGAGGGTCCTGTAAAGGGGCTTCACCACATAACACTCGTCACAAGCAGTGAGAGGGTTAACAGGCGTTTCTACACAGAGGTGATGGGGCTTAGGCGCGTCAAGCTGTCCGTGAATCAGGACGACATCTTCCACAGGCACCTGTTCTATGGCGACGAGAATGGCACTAGCGGCTCGGTGATAACCTTTTTTGAGTGGCCGCACCTCCCAAGCGGACAAGTAGGACTCGGCTCCCCCCACCACCTGGCATACGGTGTCAAGAACTTGGAGGCACTTCACAAATGGGCTACGTGGCTCAGGATGAATGGCCTGCGGGTAAGCGGACCACACAGGGTGGGCGATAGGGCCTCAATATACTTCAGGGACCCTGATGGATTTCTGCTCGAGCTCGCAACAAGTATTGACGGAGACATCGACGAAGTGGCCCTAAGGGAGATGTTCTCAGAGGAGGTTGAGGTTGAAGGGATAACACAGGACATGCGCCTCTCCGTGATGGATCACGCATCACCACTAGCCACCAACCCAGCCCTACTCGAGCAGTTCCTCTCCAAGACCCTGGGGCTCAAGAGATTAGCCAAGAGGGAGAACCCCCACGACAGCCAAGCCGTGATCCTGGGATTCGGCTCCGAAGACCACGACTTCCTCAGATACATTCTGAAGCCATCCATCCGTGTAGGCTTCGTAGGCACAGGCAGCATACACCACATCGCCGTCAAGGTTGAAAGCGACGAGGATCAGAAGAAGATAATGAAGACCCTCGACTCAATAGGCATTAGACACTCTGGGATAATCGACAGGTTCTGGTTCAAGTCCCTCTACTTCAGAGACCCGTTCGGAAACCTCTTAGAAGTTGCCACGGCGGGGCCGGGCTACGCCGTAGACGAGCCACCAGAGGCTCTAGGCACTAGACTAATCCTTCCCCCTTGGCTCGAGCCCGAGAGGAAGAGGATAGAGGAGGCCCTCAGACTCCTAGATGAGCAGTTCCCAGCAAAGTGGCCGCCAATATATAGACCGGCGCCCGAGAAGCCTGAGAAGGTGGAGTAACACAACTCACCCGTGTTATGACTCGAAAGTATTTTATACCTAAATTAGGATTTTTCTAAAAATGTGAAGATTCTACACGTTCTTCCCTTTTTTTGAGCCGGCAGGAGGACCTGCAACTCATGTCTACTATCTTTCTAGAGGGTTGGCCGGAGAAGGGATAGAGTGCGTGGTCTGTGCTCGTGAGGTGGAGGGGCTGGTGGATAGTGGTGATATATGCTCTATTACGAGGGTTATAAGGTTGAAGGAGATAAACAAGCTGATTCGATGTGCACCCCCAATCAAGGAACCGGATACTCGTGAATTTGATGAAATACTAGGCAATCTATCCTACCAATTGAAAAAGATCGTTGAGAAAGAGAAAATCGACATAATCCACAGCCACGATATTAGGACAAGCCTAGTGTTGGAAAGGGTTAAGGAGGAGGTGGGGACTCCCTTCGTTGCCACCGGGCATAATACCGTAGCACCAGCGAACATTCTCTCACAGCTCTATAGGGGAGAGGCAGTCTACAGCTATCTTGCGATGCTCTCATCGTTCCTTAAGCGGGAGAAGTATGACAAACTCATATGCGTCAGCAATTTTTCCTACGAGATGTACACCCGCTTTGGAGCCCCAAGAAGCAAAACTGTAGTGATATACAATGGCATAGACGTGGAGGAATTTAATCCATACATTGACGGATCTACTGTTAGGTCTAAACTAGGTGTCAGTGCAGAGACGTGCCTGATATTCACTCCAGCGCGGATTGAGTATAGGAAGGGTTTTGACACTATTTTCGAGGCACTCCATAGACTTGCAAGCAAGGGCTATGATTTTAAACTCCTAATCTCGCCTCGTCTAGGGAGCTCGTATCATCGTCAAGCTGAGGGCGAGTTGGTAGGCCTTGCTAAAAGGCTAGGCCTTATGGACTACATAACGTCTGCCACATTTAATCAGAGGTCTATGCCGGAGGCATATGCCGCCTCAGATATTGTCTGCCTCATGGGTTATGAGAATTTTGGATACGCGGTGGCGGAAGGGATGGCTATGGGGAGGCCGGTAATAGGTGCAAAGTGGTCCGCTCTACCAGAGCTTATAGAGCATGGTAGCAACGGGTTCCTAGTTGAGCCCGGCGACCCAGACCAGCTAGCCTACTATCTCTCATTACTACTTAGGGATAGGGTGTTGAGGGAGCGGATGGGTAGCGTCGGGAGAAGGATCGCTCTAGAAAGGTTCAACCTAGCCGACAATATCAGGAGACACGTGGAGCTCTATGAAAGCCTGTTATAGACCTTGCGGGGTTGCTGAGCCATCCTTTGGGAGGTTTTTCACCGAGGTGGGGAAAATTTTAAATCTAAAAAATGTGCCGGAGTGTGAAGAGGCTCTTGCCGAAAAACGGTTATGAACATCCTTCCACCGGTCTACACACGATTAGAATTTTACTCAGAGGAAATTTTCTAGTTATGCTTATTGGGTATTGTATCGCTGTGCCACTAATCGGGACAACTATAGCGTATCTCCCGTTATATCTTGATGGGTTAGGAGCCACCCCGCTCGTCATAGGGCTCGCTATCGGTTTCCCAGAGTTTATCGCCTTGATACTCCGGATACCGGGGGGATACATAGGCGACGCCTACGGAAGGAAGTTTTTAACCGTTCGGATGAACTTCGTGCTGGGCCTCGTAGGAGTACTTATTGCGTTTGCACCGAGCTGGGAGGTGCTACTTCTTCTACTGGTGGTCAGGGCGATGGCTGGGTTCTATATGCCAGCCGAATATGCCCTGCTGGCTGACTCGATACCTGAGAGGCTCAGGTCGAGTGGGTATGGATTATTCTGGACCATTGTCGGGGCCGTCGGTCTAGGCGGGCCTATACTGGGCGGCCTATTGTATGAGTCCATGGGGCTTAATGGTCTGAGAATAGGCTGGCTGATATTCGGCTCGGCCGACATGATAAAAGCAGTTTACTATCAATTCTTCTTGAGGGAAACGCTTCCAGGCCAGCCATCCAGGACAAGTGTCTGGCACATAATAGCAACAAGCTACAGGGACGCGGGACCTAGACTAGTCTCAATCCTGAGGAACAGGTCTCTATCGGTCGTCATGGCACTTGGCATGCTTGGGATCACCATAAACGCCCTATCATCAACCTACCTCATATTATACTTCACAAGGGTCCTAGGATTCTCAGCACTCCTATGGGGGTCAATAATCTCTGCGGCTAGAGGCATCACCCTCTTCTTACAGGCCCCTGTTGGGATACTCTCAGACAGGTTTGGGCGGCGGGCCATATTGTCTACCTCCATCGCGGCCTCTGGGGTCTCCCTAATACTACTCGGCCTCCCCTCCCTCCCCATAGAGGTTGTATCGCTCCTCACACTCACAATCTTCACCACAAGTCTAGTACAAGGAATCCCCAAGCCTATACTTGATGCAGCACTCATAGATTGGACTCCAGAGGCCGAAAGAGCTAGGCTGATAGGCATAATACTGACTATCTGGGGAGTTACAGCATTCCCCAGTAACTTGGTCTGGGGCTATGCGTACGGATTCTCACCACCACTAGTCTTTCAAATAGGAGGCATAGTATCTCTCGGCATACTCCCTCTACTTCTGGCAAGGTTTCAGGAGGCTAGAGTACGCTCATCTACTATGGCTATAGGGTGATAGCCCCCTAGATATCTGGCACAAACCAGTCTAGCTGACGAGAACCGCGTTTATCTGCACAATATCGTCGCTTATCACATTACCCCTAACAGTGACCCGCTTCCTCAACCCCTTAACAGGCCTCCTATTCCTAGGCTTCTTCCTCTTTGATGGTGGTTTTCGCCTAGCGTGGAATCCAATACCCCTAGTAAGGATTACGCGGGCGAGTCTAGCGCCGCTGACATCCGGCCTCATGGGAATGCCAGCCTTGTCAGAGCCGCCGGTAATCCTTATCTTCCCACTGCCTAGGCCCAGGGCCGAGGCGTCAATCTCGTCGCCAATCCTCTTCCCCCTCAACACGCTCATCTGTTGGGTCGTCAAGGGAATGGTCTTAGCAGTGCCATCCGCTGGGTTTGAGAGAACCAGCCTTGGTCCTGCAGCCTTCTCCGACAAAGCCTTCCCCTACCCGTTGAAGACCCTACGCTCAATTAATTAATCTGACCCCGTGGACGGGAGAGGTGGCCGAACTCGAACCAGGCCTCCACCAAGATTTATCCGTAACCCTACGCAGGATTATCCAATGCGGATGGGAAGGACCGAACTCCTCTACCTGAGAGATTCATACCTCTCAGAGTTTGAGGCCGAGGTCATAGGCTTGGGCGAGGGATACGTCGTCCTTGACAGGACAGCATTCCACCCGCGCGGAGGAGGTCTAGTCTCAGACACCGGCATGCTTGTCAGAGGCTCAGAGGTCTTCCAAGTGGTTGGAGGCGAGCAGTCTGAGGAAGGTGTGAGACACATGGTGGAGAGGATTGGGCTCGAGGTTGGAGACAAGGTCCGAGGAGTCTTGGACTGGAATAGGAGATATAGGCTCATGAGGATGCACACTGCCCTCCACGTCCTTGTCGCCGTCGTAAACGCTCGGACAGGAGCCCTCATAACCGGCAACCAAGTCGAACCAGACACCTCTAGGGTCGACTTCAGCCTAGAGAAGTTTGACAGGGGCCTGATAGAGGAGTGCGTGGCCGAGGCCAACAAGAGGCTGGCCGAGGGGCACGAGGTCCGCATAAGATTCGTGGAGCGTGAAGAGGCTCTCAAAACGCCGGGCCTCATAAAGCTAGCAGCCAAGGCGCCGCCAGATGAACCGATACTTAGAATCGTTGAGATAGGCGAGATAGACGCGCAGCTGGACGGAGGCCCCCATGTGAAAAACACATCAGAGGTCGGCGAAATAGTGATGAAGAAGATCGAGAACAAGGGTAAATCCAACAGAAGGCTATACTTCACCCTCAACCCCTAAAGAAGACCCCCCTCGTCGAAAGACCTGATAATACTGCAGGAAGACTTAATGCCCAACACCACAAGAGAAATCCCGTGAATCTCGAGTCCTTTCTAAGGCTCAACATGGGCCTCGGAACCCTACCAATAATAACTGATGCGGAGACCCGCTCAATATCGCCAGAAAACCCGACTGGTGAGAAGGGAGGAGGTGCGAGAGCAGAGCCAACCCCTGAGAGTCCGGCATCGCTCCTCGGTAAAGGGTGGAAGGTTAGACCATGCATAACATTAGAAGCGGGGAAGGAGACGACTATTGCTGAGATAGAGGGATGCGGACTGATTCAGCACATCTGGATGACTGTCAGCGAGCCTGCCTATAGATCCTGCATCCTCAGGATGTACTGGGACGGCGAGTCTGAACCCTCGGTTGAAGTGCCGCTTGGAGACTTCTTCTGCTGTGGTCACGGCCTCAGATACGAGGTCAACTCCCTACCAATAGTCGTTAACCCTGTAGGCGGCTTCAACTCCTACTTCCCAATGCCGTTTAAAAGAAGAGCCCTCATAGCAATCGAGAACCAGCTAGAGAGCGATATACCGGGCCTCTACTACCAAGTAACATATACGCTCTTCCCAGAGCTTCCCGATTCCATAGGATACTTCCACGCCCAGTGGAGGAGGTCGATGACTACGAGGGAGCGCCCTGAGCACGTCATCCTAGACGGTGTGAGGGGCAGGGGCCACTATGTAGGAACATTCCTAGCATGGACACAGCTCTCCAACGGCTGGTGGGGCGAGGGTGAGATCAAATTCTACATCGACGGCGATACCGAGTATCCGACAATCTGCGGCACCGGGACCGAGGACTACGTAGGAGGAGCATGGGGCTTCGGCGGCAAAACATACTCAACACCATTCCTCGGATACCCATTCAGAAGAGCTGAACCGGGCGAGGTTCCCCGACACAGCCTCTACAGGTTCCACATCCTAGACCCCATAAGATTCAAACAAGACATCAAGGTCACAATACAGGCCCTCGGCTGGTGGCCCAACCACAAATTCCAACCACTAACCGACGACATAGCCTCGACAGCATATTGGTACCAGACAGAACCACATGCCAAATTCCCAGAAATACCACCACTCCAACAGAGATGGCCAAGATAGAATCAGAAGCCAACATCAAAGAATACTAAAAGCATCCTAAAGCCTACTTGCTCCTCCGGCCGACAGGGTACAGTTTCACATTCTTAACCCAGACCCGGGCCCCGTGGGGATGCCTGTACCGCCGAGGCCTTGAAAACCTCCTAACAACCTCTACCACCCAAGCATACCTGTAGCGGGTCCGACCTGCGAGGTGAAGACTCCTATACCTACTCAACTCGCGACTAGTAAGCGGCCCCACACAGTCAACAATCTTTATCACACCAAGCACAAAACCATCAGACAGCAGATACACCCTCCTCCCCACCTTCCCCGCAGGCGGAGGCCTACTCCTCATCTCCCACTTCTTCCTCCCCTCAATGATCCACCTCGCATAAGGCTGCTTAACAATCAACCCATCCATAACCATCCAAACCCTAAAAACAGAAACTAATAACCATCTCCACACCCAGCAAAGAATACTGCAAAGCCCCACAGCTCGGCCCACAACCTCTGACTTAACACCCAATAACTCCATCTAAGCCGTAACCTCTATATGCTTGGACATCGACTTCTGAGCCGAAGACTCCCTCCCACCAACCCCACACATAGCAATGGGCGAGATAGGGAGGCGGAAGCGGCGGTGCCCTAGCCCGGTAGGGGGGTGGCCTGCTAAGCCACTGGGCTGATGAAGCCCGCGCGGGTTCAAATCCCGCCCGCCGCGAATGATTTTGAAATTGCGAGTCTTCTTTAGATGTCCCCTTATTTTCAACTTCAGTTGAAACTTTTGATTAAGTGTCATGCGCCGGGGGTGGGATTCGAACCCACGCGCCCCGTCGAGGGGCAGCGGCTGTCGCGTCAGGCCAGTATGTGTTGGTGATCTCGAGGCCGCCCCAATGGCCGCTATGGGACCCCGGCCCGCAGATCATAGTGTGCAGCCAGACTTTTTTACCTATCTACTGCAATAGAGGCTCTCTTAGCTGCTCTTCTCTGCGCGGCATACAGGGGGTTTAAACGCTTATTAAACATCTGGTAGGCGCTAGTAGTGCTTTGGCCACCATCCATCTTCTCGGGCACAGCCATATAGATGCTGTGTGGCTCTGGACGAAAGATGAGACGCTGAAGGTCTGCGTGGAAACGTTTAGCCGGGTCTTAGATCTTATGGACAAGTATCCGGGCTTGACCTTCTGCCAGAGCACTGCCCAGTATTATGAGTGGGTGGAGAAGAGTCGTCCGGACCTGTTTGAGAGGATAAGGGCTAGGGTGAGGGAGGGGAGGTGGGGGATTGTCGGTGGCTCTTGGGTCGAGTTTGACTGTAACCTGCCGTCGGGTGAGTCGCTCGTCAGGCAGATGCTCTATGGCAAGAGATACTTCATAGAGAAGTTCGGAGTCGACGTGGATATAGCCTGGCTCCCCGATTCCTTCGGCTACTGCTGGACACTCCCACAAATACTAGCCAAGTCGGGGATCAAGTATTTCCTGACGCAGAAGCTAAGGTGGAACGACGCCACCGTCTTTCCGTACAATGTTTTCTGGTGGCGAGCCCCAGACGGCTCCTCTGCCCTCTCACACCAGACGTTGGGTAGCTATAGTGAGTCGCTCGATGATTGGGGTGAGATAGAGCGGCAACTCCTAATCCTGAGGCTTAGACACGGTGTAGAGGACCTGCTCGTGCTCTTCGGCTATGGAGACCACGGCGGTGGAATATCCGAAACACACGCGGAGAGAGCTTTGGAGTGGATAAAGAAGTATAGTAGTGGAGACAGGACTGTAAAGTTCTCCACAGCGGCTGAATACTTCAGCCAGCTTGAGAAACATGCAAAATCAACTAATCTTCCAGTCGTGAGCGATGAGCTTTACCTCCAGTTCCATAGAGGGACTTACACTACCCAGGCAGAGGTCAAGAAGTGGAATAGACGCGTGGAGGCCTTGATAGAGAATGCAGAGAAGCTAGCAGTGTTTGCCGAGGGCTTCGGGCTTCCATACCCTCGCGAAGAGCTAAGAGAAGCTTGGAAAACTATACTGTTTTATCAATTCCACGACGCCATCTGCGGCAGCTCGATTAAAGAGGTCTATGAGGAGGCCAGACAGGACTATGAGAGACTCTATAATAGGTTATCCGGCATAGTGGAGCGCTCAATAGAGGCTATCGCGAAGAACGTGGACACGCGTGGTGATGGAAAATCGATACTTGTCTTCAACACCCAGTCTTGGGCAAGGGATGGAATAGTTGAGCTGGAGATTAGCAGTCTCGAAGAAGCGAATGAACATGTTATACTGGACCATGAAGGGCGGCCTGTGGCTTCACAGGTGATCAGCGATGGGCGCCGCGGGAGATTGCTCTTCATCGCAGAGGGCGTGCCGCCGATGGGATTCAAAGAATACCGCATCACGTCGAAAGGGAAGAAGCAGCCAGCGCCGACAAGACTGGCAGTAAAGGAGGCCCAGGGAAAAATTGTGCTCGAGAACGAATTCTTATCCGCGGAGATAGACCAACAATCTGGACTGATAACAAGCATCAGACATAAGGAATCTGGGAGGGAGATTGTCAGGCCTGGCGAAGCAGTCGCCATCCATGTATTTGAAGACACTCCCGCCTCTGCGCGTAAGGCATTAGACGGCGGATACGAGGCCGTACTCTTCGACGCGTGGGAGGTCTATATCTTCGACCAGGCTGAGGGTGTGAAGTCGATCCGACTTGACCAGCCGATAGAGGTCGAGATAGTCGAGCGTGGTCCAGTGAGGGTGGTTGTCGCCTCAAGGTACAGGTACCGGCAGGAGGGTAGGGAAGACTCGGACATAACTGTGAGAACAATGCTGTATGCTAAGATCCCAATCCTCTATCTGGAGATAGAGTTTGACTGGAGGGCTTGGCACAGGCTCGCCAAACTCTCAATACCAACCAGCATCGATGGAGAATACGTATACTATGAGATACCCTACGGCTACATACGCAGGAGAATCCCCTACTCCGAGAGAGCATCTCTCTCTGAGAGAGCCAAACACGAGGTACCCGGGCAGAGATGGATCGACAAATCGTCTGAGAAAGACGGCATAGGCTTGAGCGTGCTCAATGACTGTAAATATGGGTTTGACTCTACAATGCATGAGCTTAGAGTGACGCTTCTTAGGAGCCCCAGCTACCCGCCTAAGTGGCCGGCAGTTGCGTTGGAGAGCTGGCTGAAGGGTGAGGAGCCAACAGACCAGGGGAGACACGTGGCCAAGATAGGGCTGTACCCGCACCGTGGAGACTGGCGGGAGGCTCAGACAGTTAGGAAGGCGATAGAGTTCAACAACCCGCTCATAGCTAGGCTAGAGGAGGCACATGGCGGACAGCTCCCAAAGACACACTCATTCATCGATGTAGATGGCGGCGACGCACCGATCACGGTAGTGAAGCAGGCTGAAGATGGCTCAAACATTGTGCTGAGGCTCTACGAGCCACACGGCAGGGAAGCCACAGTAACCCTTAACGTCGCGCCCAGCATAAAAGAAGCTCAGGAAGCCGACCTCCTAGAAAGACCTGTCAAACCAATCACCATAAAAGACGAAAAGCTGGCAATTACACTAAAACCCCACGAAATTAAGACCATACTACTCCGCAGATAAAGCCTCGAGTGAAAAGGTGGAAAGTTTCCCACCTCGTTTCCCACCTCCGCGCAATCGTCTTGGTGCCACCATATGTCCTATTTCTTCGATCTCTGAGTAGGCTGCTGTCTTTAGCAGTCTATTAGGGGTTTAAGTGTTTTGGATAACCTAACGTTTGCTGTTGCTGTACTGGGTGGGGGCCTTATAGCCTGTATCGCTCAACTAAAGACCGGTATTTATTTTCACCCAACCGTCTATTTGTTTAAATCCATGCGTTGATGCTTCTGGTTCTTGGATAGAGCCCACTCTCCGAGGATGGGAGAGGGCCGCTCGACCCACAAAGCTGCTGGGTTGCCTGTAGAGGAGTTGGGGAGATGAACACTCAAAGAAGACTAACACCAGAGGAGAAGGCTATACTCTTAGAGGCCCTGAAAATTGGAGTGGAGAAGGGCTATGGATACCACCGGGTTTGGAAGATGTTGAAGAGAAATATGGTGGAGGTGTCGAGGAGCATCGTAAGGTCCTGGTATTATAGGATTTTTCCGGAAAGGGTTAGAAGAAGGGGCGAATGCCTTCCAAGATAGCTAAGGATAAAGCTGTACGAGGAAGTCCTGAGGCTGAGGAGGCAAGGCCTAGGATATAAGAGAATTAAGAAGAGGATCAAAGAAATGTATGGAGTCACTCTTAGTCCCGCGGTGATTGCTGATTGGTGTCGCGGAGTTCACACACCGTTCGGCGGAATACGGATCCCTACAATAGACTTCCTAGACCCATCACCAGAGCTAGCATATGTCATAGGAGTTGTTGTTGGAGATGGGTGGGCCGTCAAAAGAAGTGGAAGAAGCGGAGAGTATAGGATCAGCGCTAAGGTTAAGGACCGAGACTTCGCGGAAGAGTTTTCGAGGTGTTTGGGGAAGGTTCTCGGAAGAGAGCCGCCGAAGCCAATACCAATGAAGGATGAGAAATATAGGGTGCGTGTCAATTCAAATGCACTGTATAAACTATTACAAAAACCCATAAACATAGACAAGATAAGACTATTCGTAGAGCACACCAGAGACTGTACACGGAGTTTTCTGAGAGGGTTCTTCGACGCTGAGGGCTCGGTAACACTCGACGGCGACATTTACTGCTACAATACGGATCATAGGCTTCTCGAATATACGCGAAGACTCTTAGGCCTTTTAGGGATAAAAACCACAGATCCAAAGATAAGAACAAAGAAGGGTACTCTAATTAAGGATTGGAAGACAGGAAAGACGTACATAAAGAAAAAAGACGTTTACTATCTCTATGTTAGGGCAGACACTAAGCTTAATTTCTACAAACATGTAGGATTCACAATACAAAGAAAAAGGCAACGTCTCGAAGAATGTCTAAAGCGACGTGGACTACTAAATGTACCACTTAACCAGTCCTCCTCCTAATCATAGCTCTCCTAAACCTCCCCTCGTATTCATTTACAACATAAAGATACGGGCCCGGAGGGACTCGAACCCTCGACCTCCGGCTTAGAAGGCCGGCGCTCTATCCATGCTGAGCTACGGGCCCACTCCAAGGCCTCTACAAATTTTTCCTCATCTGACAGAATATATATGTGTGGGAAGAGCTGTATTGGTCGTTGGGGTCATTTAGAGCTTAATCCTGTCCTAAACTGTGTCGGTGTGGGTTGGGGGTCTTTTACTTTTTAGAGGCTTTTCACTAGTTCAAGCTTGCTTATTATCTGGTTCAGCTCGGCTAGTAGTTCTGAGGCCCTCATAACGTCTTTAGCCTCCATGTACGCGAGGGATTTTCTGAACTCCTCGCTTAGCGACTCTACCTCCCCTCTAATCGATACAGGTCAACTAGTGCTATGTGTTTATTACAGGGACTTTACACGATCCAGTGATTATGGCTTTTAGTCTGTTCCAGTTTTCGGGTATGAGTGAGAGGTAGATGTGGGCGAAGAAGACTCCGGTGAATAGGTAGAAGATGAGTAGGTGTAGGGCCCTGACGTTGAGTCCTCCGCCGAGGAGTGTGAATACCCATGGGAAAAGGTTTGGATAAGCCATGGCAAAGCCTGTAAGTCCGAAAATTACTAGGGCTATGAAGTAGAACCATACCAGGGGCTTCTGTAGTGAACAATATTTCCTGTACATGTAGTATGTTTTGGTTTTGGCGTCGTATACCGCGTGTGGTGGATATTCTTTTGTTAATCCTAGAAAGTTTTTGACAATAGTAAGTGTTACATAGATGTCGTCTCTAGTGAGCAGTAATAGCTGTCTCCACTCACCCTTTCTGATCATGGAGTAGGTGTGAAGGGGGATGTCAGCTATCAGGATTGCAAAAGCGGACCATATGTGTATGTCTCTGCTTTGCCCGCCGAAGAGGGGTAGTTTGAACAGCATGCTTAACCCTGTTATAGTCATAACGGTTAATACAGCGACCCTTATCCAGTGCGCTATCCTGGCTTCCCTGATATGTCTTTCGAGAAGGACTGTCTCACTGTGGTGGGGTTTTTTCCAAGCCCTCCTCCTTACCAGATGGGCTAAAACACCTGCCACTGCCACGTACCAGGCATAAGGCCCGTATTCTGAAACTGCTCCATAGAAGTCAAAAACCGCTTCAGCCTTTCCTACAAATTCTTCTCGGACGAGAACTATGACGTATGAGGCCATATCGGTTGCGCGGTGCTCTATTCCTTTACCAAACTGGCCTATAGCAAAGCCTATGCCTACAGGCCTTTCAAGCGCTAGCTCCAGCATATTTCTTGCATCAATGGCGAGTGGCCTAGCTCCCTCAACCACGCAGCGCCCGTCACTGCACTCCATCTTTGCAATCACGTTGCTTACGAGACCCAGCTCTTCGTATAGTATCGGTTTTGCGGGTCCTGGTAGGATGGCTTCCTTGGCATGGTTGTCCCCATAGGATGGGCTGACGAGTATAGCGTAATCGGGGGCCTCCTCACTACCCATATGTGCTTGGTCTCCGTCAGGGTCAAACTCTAAGCCAAAATAGTCGCGCGGAGTTGGGCTAGGGCTCTCGAAGATGGCTAAGAAGTATAGGTGTTGGTCATCGTGTTTGAAGGCGATGCTGGCTTTTGTAACAGATTCTCTGAAGAGCGGTACGTCATCCCATTCACCCTCCGAGATAATACCGTCTATGACCGGTGTTTTCTTGGCGGTGTATGCCCTGATCACTACTGCTTGTTGAGCAAAAGTGATGTTAATAACTAAAAGAAGTGCAAGGACTAGAATTATTGGAAAAAATAATAGATGTTGGTGTTTGGGGAGGTTTTTTATGTCCATGGCTGCTCTCTTGCCGCGTTTCTACCGGCGACCCTGCCGAAGAAGATGGCCTCGCCTAGATGGGATATGAGTCCTTCTGCTACGACGTCTCCTGCCGCGTAAAGCCTCGGGATTGGTTTGCCATTGACATTGATTACGCGCGACTCGGCGTCAGCCAAAAGACCACCGTTGGTCTCAGATATGCTGGGCACAAGCTCGACCGCATAGAACGGCGGTGTCTGAATCGGCGAAAACGTGAACTCGGGTGTGTCTACTCTACCAAAGTCGGGATCCTTCTTGTCTGTCCTAGCCCATTCATTCCATGATTCTACTGTCTTCAAAAAGTTTGCCTTGTTAACTTTTATCGCTTCAGCCAATGCCTCAAGCGAGTCAGCCCTTATCACGATGCCCTGGGAGATCTCTTTTGAAAGGTCCTCAGAGAAAGCGGTGCTTATCCCTTTTCCCGTGCTTTTCTTCACCTGTTCGCTGTCTGTGATGAGCCACGCGTGGCTACCGGGCTGGTAGAATATCTCCTCATTTAATATGTCGAAGTGGGCTCCCTCGTTGACAAATCTATATCCTTTTTCGTTGACGAAGATTGCTGATATTCCTCTATACCTGTATCTTGAGTTGATCTTTGCTATGGCGGGGAATCCGCTGATGTGGTATGTGTTTATTATCGCGGCTCCTAGGGCTTGGGCCATTAATAGGCCGTCGCCTGTACTTACAGCCGAGGTTATTGGGACTGCGTGATATCCTACTGGGCTGAGGTGTTTAAGCAGGTCTTTGTTCGCGGAGAAACTGCCTGTTGTTAGTATCACTGCTTTACGGGCCTTGACGAAGACTCTACTCCCATTACGCTCCCCAACAACGCCCATAACCATGGTTGTATCTGGACGTGCAACCAACTGTACAACCTTCAACTCTGTCTCAACCCTTACTCCCTTCTCCTTCGCGGCTTTCTGTAGTGCTGAAACAAGTGCTGAGCCTCCTCCCTTAGTCCTTAACGACGTAGGTGTTACCGAGTCGTACTCCACCCCTAGCGTGGGAAGCCAGTCTCCAACCTCTACTCCCACATTCTCGACATATTTCATGTCCCTGTCTGGGAAAGGTGGTTCCCAATGAGTCGCCCGCATCAACCCCTGCACTCCTTTATACCATTGGGCGGGGTCGGTCTGCATGTTTTTCTCCTTTTGGATGGATGAGTTGATAACACCTAGGTTTCCGCCAGACATTACGCCGTTGCCTCCTGGCGTCGAAGACTTATCAATTACAATAACGGATGCACCATTAGTGGCAGCCTCTATGGCTGCGGCCGAGCCGGCGACCCCAAAGCCAACTACAACCACGTCAGATTCTAGATCCCATCTCTCAGGAGGCCTCCAGTAGACGGGTTGTACCTGCTGAAAAACTGCCCAAGACCCTCCTACAGCGGCACCGCCTACAACAACGCCCGCGGCTAGACCTTGGAGAAACGACCTCCTGCTAAAAACGGGTTTCTGGGACATTTTCCGCGTATATTCCACTCAGGCCTAAGATTTTAACCGGTGTCTCAAAACATATAACGCTAATAAAAAATTTAATGTAAATATATTCACACATATTTTGTTAGAAATACATTAGCTCGCCCGACAAGTTATAACAAGCACTAAAACAACATATTATAACGTGTTTGCGATTAGAAAGGCGGTGACTAGCGGCACCAAACTTTCCGTCGACTTTGGCGTATCCCCTCCTTACCTCTAGTTGGTTTATCGTCTCCCTTACGCAAGTTCTTAGGCTCCCATTGGTGGTGGCTCGTCTGTAGCACCGGGGGGTTCATCCCTTCATAAAGCCTTATCTACACATCTGCAACCGTTATTCATGACCGTTATGAGGTCTGTCTTGGGAAAGAAGGGGTTGAGCAGGGATGAAATCTTGGAGAAGTTGAGGGAGTATGAAAAGGATGACCTTGACCCTTACGGTGGGAGGCTCTTCACAATCGCCTTTGAACCCGGTGTTGAGGAGATGAGAGAGGTTGTCTTTGAGGTGTTTAAGAGATTTGCATTCAAAAACATGCTCGACTTCACGGAGTTCCCAAGCTCGATAAGGATGGAGAAGGACATCGTCGACTATGCGGCCTCTCTGATGCATGGGGATGATCAGGTAACAGGGACCTTCACTTTCGGCGGGACGGAGAGTGTCTTCCTCGCGGTCAAGTCGGCTCGCGACAGCTTCATTCTGAAGAAGGGGTTCTTAACGATGCCTGAGATCGTTATGCCTGTGACAGGGCATCCCTGCTACGACAAGGCCGCCGAATACATGGGAATGAGGGTGAAGCGTGTAAAAATAGATGAGGACACCTTCACGGCCGATCCTAACGCCGTAAACGAGGCTTTGACAGACAACACCGCTATGATTGTAGGCTCTGCCCCCAACTGGCCCTTCGGCACAATAGACCCGATAAAAGACTTGGCAGAGATTGCGGTGGATAAGGGGGTATGGCTCCACGTGGACGCCTGTGTAGGCGGGTTTGTTTTACCATTCATGAGGGAGCTGGGCGACAGGGTGCCTGAATTTGACTTTAGGATCGAGGGTGTCTCTTCCATCTCCCTAGACCCTCACAAATACGCCTACACACCGATAGGAGCCTCCGTAGTACTCTTCAGAAATAAGTTCTCCAAAATATTCTCTCAGTTCGCGAATCTCCGCTGGCCTGGATACCCGATCGTCAATCCTGCAGTCCTGTCCTCACGATCCGAGGCCCTGCTAGCCACTGCATGGGCTACGCTGCAGTTCTTCGGGCAGGAGGGCTATATGGAGCTTGCGCGAAAGATAATCTCTGCTAGGAGGAAGATTGTGAACGGGTTTAAGGAAGCGGGCTATAGTGTGATGGGCGAGCCCACTGTCATCGCCGCGTTCACATCACCCGAGCTCAACATCTTCAGACTCTCGGACGAGATGGCGAAAAGAGGCTGGGCCCTACTACCTCAAAAAGGAATTGAGAGTATGAAGATCCCGCCAAGCATCCACCTAACAATAACACCAATCCACGACAAGACAGCAGAGTCCATGATTTCAGACCTAAAGGAATGCACAGAGACTGTAAAGAAGATGCCGCCAACAGAGGCTGATGCACTTCTAAGCATCTTCAGCAGCGTCTTTGGATTGCTTGCGCCAGCGGAGATGGACCTAGCATCACTTGCAAAACTATACACCGAGGCTGAGAAATTCCTCGAAGCTCACGGCGAGGAAATCATCAAAACATTAGGGCTTGAGAAGGGCTTCCCTAAGGAGATGGGCTCAATATTCCAGCTCCTCGCCTCAGTCCCACCTGAGATAGCTGAACTCTTGGCAAACTACGTAGTCATAGAGATGTTCCATAGAGGCGTCTAACACCGAATCAAGTCGACGCCACTTTTTCTCCCACTAGTTATCAGGAGGTATCTACCTATTTCAAAGGCTCGCGTCGGTCTTCAGTATACGCGTCCACGTACCCGATTCACCCGCAATACCCACTTCCTGCCACACCCTCACATCTCTCTTCAGCCTATGGCTTAGCAAGCCCTTAAAGAAGCCCTCATGGAAACTACACTCAAACACCCTCCCAAGCCCCGGCAACTGGCCACAGATACTGCAGTCAGATATCTTGATCGTTAATGGGTCCCGACTCACAATTTCGAGCCTCCCTAACACAAGCCTCCGCCACATCTCTGAGAGATAATTAAACACTTCCACCGGATCAGCCAGCTGTATGGACTCAGAAGCTTGACGGCCCATCTCCTCACCCAGCCTCCTCAACAAGTCCTTCGAACTAATCGCGAACTCTCTTTGCAAAGGATTGATAGCGGGGGAGAAGAACGCAATAGTGCTGACAATATCGCGCCAAAAACCCTTCTCCTCAACACTTAGCGAGGTCAACCCACATATAATGATGCAGTGTATTAAATAAAAGTTGCTGCCTTATATATTCTTGAAAGACGCTATGCATGCGTGTGTATGGATTGTCGTGGGGTAATTAAAAATATCGCTGTTAAGAGAAGGATGTGTGACTTTCTACGACTTGCTTTTATTAGTTAGGCAGGAGGGATGATTATGTCAAGTTTCTCAGTCTCTGCTACTCTTCGCCAGTATTGGTATATGTTTTCCTGTATGGTTTTGATTATGTGCTCTTGCCTCTGTGGGTGGAAGAGGTGTTTGTATCTTCCTTGTGTTTTGAGGTATTCCTCCACTGGTTTTAAGACTCTTGGGACATAGGTGTGTTTCACTTCGCCGAATATTGCTTCTTTTAGTGGCCAGACTCCGCACTCGACGGCGAGTTTTGAGATTCTTATGCTCTCTGAGGTGTCGTGGTACCATCCGGTCGGGCACGGGGTGAATGAGATAAACAGCTTGGGCCCCCTATATTTCGATGCCTTCTCAATCTTCCTAAGCATGTCAACGATGTGGGAGGGTGCTATGGTTGCCACGTAGGGTGGTTTGTGGCTCCTCCATATCTCGAAGAGATCCTTCTTCGAACCCGTGTGCCCCTCTTTTTGGAGCTTTGTTGGCAGGGTTGTCGCGGTGGCCGCGGCGTATGGTGTGGCTCCGCTTTTCTGAAACCCTGTGTTACTATAGGCCTCATTATCATAGACTAGGTAGTAGAAGTCTAGCCCCCTCTCGATTGCCCCAGAGGTGCTCTGTAGGCCTATGTCGTATGCGGCTCCGTCGCCTGTGAAGCAAACCACCTTGACATCTTCTTCTGGCGGGACTTTACCCTTCTCGATGAGGATGTCCAAAGCATCCCTGATTCCTTGGGCTCCTGCTGGTGCGGAGGCGAAGGCGGTGTACATCCAGCTCGACTTGAAGGGGGTGTAGGGATAGACGTGTAAGAGTGTGAAGCATCCGGCGGCATTAACGAAAACTGCTCTCCCCTCAAGAGCTTTCAGGAACATTCTCAAGACGGGTGTGGCTCCGCAGCCGGCACATAATGGATTGCCTGGCGCTAGATACTCCTGGAGCGGGACGTCCCTAAGTGTCTTATACCTTGTCTCGCTCACCCCATCTCACCACCTAAACCCGCGAGGCCCAAGGCTCTCTTGACACTCTCTAACTCATCCTTCCTAAATAGGAACAATGGCGTGTTTGGCTTCCTACCTTCTGGATGCTGCAGTACGTCGAAAATATACTCAAACTCTTCTAGTGAAATGTATTTTCCACCGAGTCCTCCAATAACTGACATCAATACCTCTGGCCTGTTTCTCTGGTGATATAGTGCGCCGGCCACCTCTTGGTATATTATCCCTCCCATGCCGGGTGAGATGTTTTGGTCTAGAACGGCTACCGCCTTCCTGTTCTTGAGGAGTTCTGCCAGTTGATCTGACGGGAAAGGCCTGTACATAACTATCTTTACCAAGCCGGCGGGGACGCCCCTATCTCTAAGTCTCAGCACCGCCCTCTTACCCATTGTCGTGAAGGAGTTACTCATTACGAGGACGTATTCAGCATCCTCCAGGTAGAATCCCTCTACAGGCCTGTAGACCCTACCCGTCAACTCTCCATAATGTCTCGACGCCTCTTCGAAGACTTCAATAGCCCTTCTCATAGACTCGTGAATGTTGTGTTTAAAGTAAGTGTAGATGTGCCCGCCCAACACTGATGCGCCTTTGACGACTGGTCTACTGGCTCTGAATGGGAGGGTGGGAATGTAGGGTGGGAGAAACTCCTCCACCATCTCTTGGCTGGGGAGGTGGACTGGCTCTCTGGTGAAGGAGAGGTAGAAGCCGTCCATATTCACAATTGAGGGAAGCCTCACCCGCCTGTCCTCTGAGACGCGGTAGGCGAGCAGGATCAGGTCTAGCACATCTTGGCAGGTCTCTGCGTGGAACTGTAAGAAGCCGCTATCCCTCGCTGCTAATACGTCGTTGTGATCGGGCTCAAGGGTCACTGGAGCCGCGACGCCGCGTGAGACATTAACTAGGACGAGCGGGGCCCTCCACCCAGCGATATTATAGAGCATCTCGAAACCGTATAAGAGTCCTTGACTCGATGTGGCTGTAAAGACCCTAGCACCTGTCAAAGAGGCGGTGCCTGCAGCTGTGAGCATAGAGTGCTCTGACTCCAGCTGCACCAGCTTAGCCTTCATAACACCCTCACCTATCCATTTAGCGAGGGTCTCAATTATCTCGGTCTGCGGAGTTATAGGATATGCGGGTATATAGTCAACGTCGGCTAGACGGGCAGCCCAAGCGGCCGCCACGTTACCTGTCAGCATCTCAACCTTCATCATCTCGACTGCCGCCAAGTTACTAGTTATCGCCTTGACATCACGCATAGACCCTAACCTCCCTAACAGAAGAAATGGCGCGGAGGGGGCACTCTCTCAAACATATCATGCAGCCCTTACAGTTGTCATAGTCGATAACCGCCTTATTGTTCTCGTCCAGAGTTATGCACGAGTCGGGGCAGTAGATGATGCAGACCAAGCAGCCTGTACACTTCTGCGGGTCTACTATGGGCTTGAATATGCGCCAGTTACCTGTCCGCCTCAGTGCAGAGTTTCCGAGATTAGATATGTCGAGGTGGATGACCTCCTCATGGGTGACTGGTTCGTATTCTAGTGGTGATACTTCGCGGGTGATGGGCTCGCTTTCCTGCGTATTTATCGCCGGAGTGGGGATTACGTCGTAAACCTCGGCGGCCAGCTGTATGTTCTTCTCCAACAGCTCATCCTTTAAGTCCAACTCGGCCAGTTCTTCTGCTGTTGCCTCTAGGATGGATGATTTTGAGATTAGGCCAGTTATTTTGGCCGCCGCCGCTGCGGCAGGTGAACTGATTATGGGTTTGCCGATGATCTCTAGCGCCATGCCAGTCAAATCATAAGTTATGAAGACCTTGTCGTCATGTCCCGCAGGTGGTGGGAACCCAGACACCGCGTTTACGAATACGGCCCCACCCTTCTTAACCCCCTCCAGTGGCCGTGCCAACCAGTCGTTGAGAAGAGTTTCATCCATTACAATTACGATGTCAGGGTCAAAGATGAACCCCCTCTCAGTAATTGGGGTCTTGGAGATCCGTGTAAAGGATACGACGGGCGCTCCCCGCCTCTCCGCCCCGTATATGGGGGAGTCCTGGGCTATGAAGCCATCAAGAAAGGCTGCGCGACCGAGGATGCGGCTGCTGGTTTTAACCCCTTGGCCGCCTCGGCCATGAAATCTGATTTTAAGCATGGGGCTCCATACCCCACACCAAGAAGATGGGTGATGGGTTTTATATATGTACGCCTCAACCTCGATATTAAGATATAAAATGAAAGGATTTATTTAAGAACTTGCTTTACACATCCAACCCCTTTAAAAATGAGTTATGATAATTTTCGAAAGAGTGAGTACGGTTGGGGCTGGCTACTGAATTAGACGCGTTTTTCAACCCGAGGTCTATAGCCGTTGTGGGTGTTTCACACCATCCGGACAAAATCGGCCGGGTGATATATGATCGGCTACTGAACAATAGAAGGCAGGGCGTTCTGAGGGCTGATGTCTATCCAGTTAACCCAGAGTTGAAGGAGCTCTATGGGCACCGCGTGTTTTCCAGCCTATCCGAGATAAATGAGGAGATTGATCTAGTGGTTATAGCTCTTCCGGCGTCTCAGGTCCCTCAGGCGATTCTGGAGGCCGGGCGAAATGGTGCGAAGGCAGCAATAGTGGTGAGTGGGGGTTTCTCAGAAGTGGGAAATGACCAGCTCACAGAGAGCTTGAGAAGGGCGATTAAACAATCGGGGTTGCGGGTTCTCGGACCGAACACTGTCGGCGTAATGGACTCATACACAGGTGTAAACACTTTCTTCACGAGGGAGGTTAAGGCCTTCTCAGATGGGAGGACTGCCCAGAGCTTTATTTTCCCTGGCAAGGGTAATGTAAGCATCGTATCCCAGAGCGGCGCGCTTGCCCACTATGTTCTCGACACTCTTGGAGAGAGAGGTGTTGGTGTACGAGCTGTAGCCTGTGTTGGCAATCAAATAGATGTCAGCATGTCTGAGCTTCTCTCCTACTTTGCCAATGACGCGTTGACGTCTGTCGTGGTTGTGTATGTTGAGGGTGTTAGACATGGTAGAGAGTTTCTTAACAGTTTTCTAGAGCTACGACGTAACGGGAAACAGATAGTAGTTCTGAAGGCGGGCAGGACTTTGGCTGGGAAGAGAACAGCCTACACACATACGGCAAGTATGGCGGGTGAATGGGAAACCTACGTAGGGGCCTTCAAACAGGCCGGCGCGGTAGTTGTCGATAACGTCAAGGAGTTGGCCGAGGTCTCCCTAGCCCTGAGCCTCCAGAAACCCCCAAGAGGGCGTCGTCTCGCAATATTGACCAACGCGGGCGGCTTCTCAGTCATAGCATCCGACCTCGCCCAAGCAAACGGACTAGAAGTCATACAACTACCAGAGGCCGCTATCGAGAAAATGGAGCGACTAAAGAGAGAGGGTAGGATTCCCCCAGTGGCGGTCACCACTAACCCCGTCGACCTCAGTGGTAGCGCCGATTCAGCAGCCTTTGAAGAGGCCTACAGAGTGATTTCAGAGAGTGGGGTGTTCGACATGCACCTCCTTATGCCTTTTCATGTACCCCCCATGATGGATGAGAGGGTCGTACCTAAGCTGGCAGAGATTGCGAGGAGCTCTGGTGCGACTGTTGTGGGATGCGACACGGGAGATACTGAATGGTCTGCCACCATGAGGGCTCTAATGATTAAAAATGGAATACCAGCATACAAGGACATGGAGGACGCAATCAGAGTACTAACACTTATCTCTGATATCTTCACACCCTCGAGGAAGAGTTTCCCAGTCTACGAGGCGAGATCAGGCGAGGCCTTGGAGCCAATCCCCAGAGCCCACTTAATCGAACTCATCCGTAAACACGGAATTCAAGTCGCTAGAGAGGAGGTTGTATTCACGGAGGATGATGCTGTAGAGGCTGCAGAAAGGATAGGATATCCAGTCGTCATGAAGATAGCCTCGGAGAGGATACCCCACAAGACCGATGTGGGTGGCGTACAGCTGGGAATAGCCGATAGGGCGCAGGTATTGAGAGCGTTTAACAAGCTGGCGGGGATAGCTGAGAAGCTTGGTCTGAGTGATAAGGGCGTGGTTGTCCAAGAGACTGTCCGAGGAGTTGAACTGATACTGGGGTCCAAGGTCGACGAAACCTTCGGCCCAACCGTGACCATTGGCATTGGCGGGGTCCTAACAGAAGTGATTCGAGACTTCATCACATTCGTCTCACCAGTCCAAGACGACGAGGCTGACTACATGCTTAGCAGGCTGAGGCTCTCAAAGCTTCTGGATGGGTTTAGAGGATACCCGCCCGTGGATAGAAAAGCATTACGGGAAGCAATAATAAACTTCTCCAAGATACTGGTTGAGAATCCATCTATCGCGCAGCTCGAAATTAACCCCCTGATGGCATACGGTGAGAGAATCGTCGCAGTAGACATAAGAGGATGGAGATACAGTCCCCCATAGATAAGTAAGCCTAGCTAGGTCTGGATTCTCAGGGAACATGGCGCCCTTATGCGCTGGAACTAATTTATGGGGAAGCCCACTTAATATAATCTCATAAAATTGTATGAATCATTATGTAGAAATTCCTAACAATTTGACAACTAGAGTTCGCGCATAGATTCTTTGCTCGTTTCGCTGATTAGCCATCTGGCGATGTATCCGCAATTTGTTATAGAGGTCATCTATTTTGGGATCATATCCGTGATCGTGGCGTTTATCGTAGCGTTTTATATTCTGACACAGAGAGGAGGGCGCGAAGTTGAGGCTGACGGTGGGCATGAGGGGAGGGCCGGTATGGAGAAAGGTGAGAGGAACTGGATGCTCTTCCTATTCTCCGTGGCGTTGATTGGCAATATATTGTTCCTCTCGCCAATTCTCCCCTCTGCTCGCAACGCATTGTACGAACCTAAGCCAGCCACCACCATAACAATATACGTGAAAAACTATAGTTTTCAACTCCCCGAGACTCCAATAATAATCCCAGCGAACACCCCCGTAGAGTTTGTTGTGATATCTGAAGACTTGGTCTATGGATTCGGGATCTTCAGGAAGGATGGCTCGATGGTCTTCCAGATGCAGGTGGTCCCAAAGCCGTATGTCAACAGGATTGTCTGGGTCTTCGAGGAGCCTGGGGCCTACGATATACGGTCGACCGAGTATAGTGGGCCTCAACACCCGTGGATGTTTGTCCCGGATGCTATAATTGTGGAGGGTGGTAAGTCATGAATGAGGATGAGCGAAAGATACTTGCATTAAGGTTTGTCGTAGTGGCGTTGATTTTCTTCGCTCTTGCTGGAATTGAAGGGATATTGATGAGGCTCAGAATTCTAAATCTCCTCACAGACCTCTTTGATGAGCGGCATTTCTACTCCATGATGACTGCCCACCCATTCGTGGGCATCTATGGCTGGGCCTACATGGCGGTAATGGGTGCATTTTACTTCTTAGTCCCCTACGTGTTGAAGAGAGATATCTATAGCAAGCGAGCCTCCTATGCGAGTTTCTGGCTTATGATCTCTGGGCTCGCCATTATATGGACCACTACATTTGTAACCCACTACGCTCCCCTCTACACCCTCTACTGGCCTATACCAGTCGCGGTGGAGTTGGCTGGCTGGAATCCGGCGGCAATATTCTCTTTCGGAGTGGGTGTGGCACTAGTTTTAGCAGCTGTACTGGTGTTCTTCTTCAACATGTTCGCGACAATTTTTCTCCCCGCTAGGGTTGAGATGAATGGGGGTGAAAAGGTAGGTGCTGGCTATGTTTTCAAGGAGCTCATGCTCACGGCATTCAACCTCGATAAACTCTGGGCCAAGGTGAGGGGTATCCCACATTACACAGCAAGAGTATTCAACTATCCGGTCTTCGTAGTCTCGGTGTTTAGGGGTTGCGTCGACACTACTCTAAACGCACTCGTGATAGGCGGTGTTGGAGTGCTCTTAGCCCTTTTCGGTGCCGCCCACCTGTTTTCAGGCTCCTCCCTGAGCTACTCCCTGATCGACCCGCTAGTCTACAAGAATGTCTTCTGGTGGGGCCTAGACTTAATTGCAGACGGTAATGTCCTCATATTCACAGCCGGGACCTGGTATCTCCTCGTACCGCTGCTTCTGAATAGACAGCTATACGGCGAATCAGTTGTAAGGACTGTCATTCTTGCGGACCTAGTTGTATCGCTGTTCGTCTGGAATCATCACATGCTGGCAGATACGCCACAGCCCCTTGTCCTACAGATCCAAGGCCAGATCTTTACTTGGGGAGAATTGATAACTATGGGGCTTACAATGTTCGCGGTACTAGCTACTATCTGGAGGGCTAGGCCGGTCAAGTACTCTGCCCCGCTGAAATTCGTCCTAGTTTCTATAACTGGGTATGCTATAGGTGGTTTGGCGGGGATAATACAGGCAAACTATGCCTCGAACCGCTTCTTCCACAATACCCAGTGGGTAATCGGGATTCATGGTCATATTCAACTTCTCGTTGGGCTTTCGTTGACGATTTTCGCGGCAATTTATGCCCTGTTCCCACTCCTCACCGGGAAAGCCCTCAACGAGAAGCTTGCAGATGCCCACTTACTATTGATGGGTGTTGGCGGGGTTGTGATGGGTCTTGCTATGGGGTTGGCGGGTACACAAGGCATGCTGAGGAGAACCCTCTACCCGATGGGCCTCGGAATATATGAGCCATACATGGGTGTAGCGCTTATTGGGGCTTTGATGATGGCAGCCGGGTTCGCCGTATTCATAATTAACGTCGTCAGAACAGTTGGACTAGGCTCGCTGGTGAAACTCTTTCTACCCCAAAAATAACATATCTTAGGGCGGTTGCAGCTCTGTAAAATCCTGAAAGATTTTTTTCTTAGACCCTCGATTAATACTCTGGCTTGAGTGGTGCTGTAGCGTCCTATTTCTTCGAGAAGAAGAAGGTTGAGCAGGGGTCGCCGATAGTGGAGGGTCTTCCTGAGGTAGGTCTGGTCGGCACGATTGTGACCTCCTATATCGCTTCGACGTTGAAGGGTGAGGCCGTGGGTCATATTGAGATTCCTGAGCTTCCACCCATCGTGACTGTGTGGGAGTCTAGGATTATGGAGCCATGCAGGCTGTATAGGGTATCGCTGGAGGCGCGGCAGCTGCTACTGCTCTACTCCGATGTGCCTGTGCCGCCGAAGGGCATGTGGGGTATGGCTAACTCCATCGTCGAGATTGCTTCCATGATTAAGTCGCCAATTATATCGGTTGGTGGGATTCCGGAGCCTGATAGGCTGGATATTGAGAAGCCGAAGGTCTATGTCCTCTCTAACGATGAGGAGTTGATGAGGATGGCCATGGCTACTGATTATGTACAGAAGTTTGAGAACGGCTACCTAACAGGCGTTAAGGCAGCGATTCTGAAGAGTGCGGCTAAGAGGGATGTGAAGGTTCTCCTCGCACTTGTTCAGAGCCACATGAACTACCCCGACCCCGGCGCAGCCGCCGAAGTTATAACATTCCTAAACAAGCTGCTAGGCTCGAAGATCCCGGTAGACACTCTCCTAGAGCAGGCTGAGCAGCTGAAGATGCAGATGAGGGACCTGATGCGCAGGACCAGCGCAAACCTCGCGAGGATGCCTGTGGGGCTCCAGCTCGAGTCGCCTCCCGGATACATCAGGTGATGGGGGATGTACCGGCGTAGGAGGAGCATCTTCGACATTATGAGGGAGATGGAGGAGGAGTTTGAGGAGGAGATTGAGAGTATGCTGGCGCGGCTGAAGGAGTTGGAGCTTTCAAGCCGATGTCTCGAGCCGTTCTACGAATTTCTCGAGGGGCCTGAGGAGTATGTCCTGAGGGTGGATATGCCGGGCGCCGATAGGGGCAAGATGGAGATAAGGGCGAGTGGAAGGCTCCTGAGAATCTACGCCCCCTGCAACTACGCAGTCCCATACAGAGAGGGGGTTAGGACATGCGCCACATGCTACAGGCTAGAGGTTGAGCTTCCGGGAGATGCCTCGTGGGAGGATGCGAGGCAGAGGTTCAGGGAGGGTGTTCTAGAGCTGCGGATTCCGAGGAAGGTCCGTGAATATCGCATAAAGATAGAATAGCAGTCTTCCTCCTCAGATATGCTCGAGGCCGAGTGTGGCTAGGGCTGCGGCCACGGCTCCATTCTCTGCGTCGTGAAGATTTTCTGCGCCTGATACTATTATGGCGTCGCCTTCCTCAGGCTTCATCTCCTCCAGTATCTTGCTGGCGAAGTCGGGGTGCTCGGCTGTCACATCGCTTATACCCGGCATGAGCAGCCTATCCGAATGATAGACAAGGGTCATAGCCCCTTTCGCTCCTGCCCTGATGGCTGCATCACGCTGCTCCAGCCCCCTCCTCACAAGGTCGGCCGCGCCTCTAACGACTATCCCCACGCTGAATGGATAAGGCCAGGTATTTCGAATGTCGAGGACCCGGGGCCTTCCTATCTTGGTTATTAGCTCGGAGTATAGTGCCTTGGCCGTCCCAGTGAGAAAGCATCCCGCCTTATCAGTCTCTATTAACCCCTCGGCCTTCAGCCGTGAGAGGAGAGTCCGGGTAACCCCTTCCCCTAAACCGAGAGCCTCAGCCAGTCTCTTCCTCCCTATCCCAGGGCTGTCTGCAATCAGGTAGATGGCCCTCACGACGTGGAAGTGGCTAAAGCCGGGTGGTGGCCCCGGCTGGCCCTGCCCCGACGCCCTCCTGATGACCTCCAACACCCGCAACGAGCTCTGCACGAATCAGCATCTACCCGAAATAAATATTTGTGAACTAGTTATATCACTTCCCTCTAACAGATTATTGCTTGCGATTGCCTGGCAGGGAAGGTAGCGGTGGCCTTGGTGAGGACTGGGCGGATGTGGTTAGGGCCATAGAGGCCTTGGGTCCGAGATACCCCACCGTGAACCGGGTAATCTCACTGGGGCTGGACAGGGCTATCAGGGTTCTCGGAATAAGAATGTCTGGAGTGGATGGTGGAGTAGTGCTGGATGCGGGGGCTGGTGATGGCTCCCTCTCAGTACTCATACAGGAGACACTCGGGGATCGGCGATTCTTCTTAGTGATGCTCGACCCCTCAGAGAAGATGGTCAGACTGGCAGTGGAGAGAGTGAAGCGGCACAACTCCGATGCCGTGATCGGTGTCCTAGAGTATGCCCCGTTCAGGCAGTCCTCGGTAGGGTCAACCTTCATGGCCTTCGCCCTCAGAGACGTATTCAACCTGCCCTACTCCCTCGAGAGGCTTGCCTCCATACTGAGACCCGGCGGAGTATTCACTGTGATCGACCTCGCCAAGCCAGACGGATCCTTCACCAGAGCAGTGCTGAGCCTGTATTGGCGGATAGTGGCCCCATTCCTCGTGGCCTCCGCTTTCCTGAATCTGTGGAGGGAGATTCGCATGATATATCCAACCTACCTCCTTCTGCCTACGGAGTCTGAGCTGATTAGGAGGCTGGCCAGATACTTCAGGTTGGTCAAGGTGCGGAGGATGCTTCTGGGGGGCGTTCACATACTTGTGCTTAGGCGGTGGGATGCTCAGGGGAAGGGAATAGGGATATAGCCGACTATGGGGCAGGGCTTGACAGGGAAACTTGAAAGAGACGGGGCAGATCTTACGGGAGTTAGGGTACGATTATTATACCCTGGTTGAGGAGCCGGTTAGGCCTGAGCTAACGGATGTAACGTTCTCCCAGCTCATCCCCCGCCTCAGTTCCTCCGGACTCGAGATCGCAGATAAGAGGCTTTACAGACACCAGCTCGAGGCCTACAACGCGCTTACCGCAGGGAAGAACCTGATACTCCGCTCAGGGACTGGTTCTGGGAAGACCGAGGCATGGTTCGCGTACGCCGCCAGCCAGGGCGCGAGGGTCTTGGCAGTCTATCCGACCCTCGCCCTCTCCAACGACCAGGTCAACCGTCTGAAGACCTACTGTGAGGCCTTGGACATGAAAGTGTCCATCATCGACGCGCCCACCCGGAGTAAGCTAGCCCAGAGCGTAGGTGCTAGAGGGTTGAGACGTGAGCTGGCATCCTCAAACATAGTAGTCACCAATCCAGCCTATCTGTTGTTAGAGATCAAGAAGCTGGGGAGTGAGAGGCCTCCCCTTCTGAGGGAGTTTCTCTCCAACCTAGACCTGCTCGTTCTGGACGATATCGACTTCTACTCGCCCCGCAGCATCGCAATCCTCCTGGCTATGTGCAAGATATTGAGGGAGAGGGCATCACCCCGCCTCAGATTCGCCGTCTTAACGGCGATGCTTGAGAACCCAGAGGAGCTGGCGGGATTCCTCCAGTCCATAACTGGGGTAGAGGTGGCGGTCGTGGATGGCAAACCCTTCCACCCGAGGAACACGTGCTACGTAGTGCTGGGTCGAAACCTCCGCACTGTCTGGAACCGCCTCAGGGAGAGGAGGGATGATATACTGCGAATCGGGGCCGGGAGAGACATTGCCGCCGCCCTTGAGAGTTATGACGAATTCCTCAAGAATGTTTACAAGGTTATTGAGGCGGCGCGAGCCGCAGGCCTCGACCTGGCCGGCCTGAACCCGCATCCCGACCCAGCAGAGCTAATCGCGAAGTATGCCGATGACGACGGATTGACCATAGTTTTCACCCAGAGCATAGCTAGGGCGGAGGAGCTGAGAAGGCGGGTGGCCTCGGAGGTTGGAGAAGCCTCGGTAGCAGCACACCACCATCTAATTGACAAGGAGACAAGGCGGGCAATGGAGGAGAGGGCTAGGACTGGCGCCCTGAGGCTTCTCATCTCACCCAGAACCCTGTCCCAGGGAATCGATATCGGAGATGTTGTCAGGATAGTGCATGTAGGCTTGCCCGATAGTCTCAGAGAGTTCTTACAGAAGGAGGGTAGGAAGGGTCGGAGGGAAGGTATTGAATGGACTGAATCAGTAATAATTCCCAGCTCGTCTTGGGACTATAACCTCCTCAAGAGAGGTACAAGTGCGCTGGTCAAGTGGATCTCGATAGGCCGAGAACGCGTCGTCGTCAATCCCGACAATAAGTACATAATGCTTGTGGAAGCTCTCTTCAAGGCTACACGGCCCGGCGGCGTAAGAACCCTCACGCCAGAGGAGTCAAAGCTGCTCACAAGCCTTGGGATGCTCCGGGAATATGCCCTGACTGGTGTTGGGAAGAGAGCTTGGATGAAGCTGAACTTCTACGAGTTCGCACCGAGCCTGGGTGTTAAGAGGATTAGGCGGAGGAGAGACGGCTCAGAACACTACCTAGAGGATATATCGCATGTGGACTTGGTTGAGAGGTTCCAGGTCGGCTGCATAGACTACACGTCAGACGGCATGGTCACAAGACATGCGCGGAGCACCGAGGCCGGCAGGCTTGTCACCTCGGTGATCGTCGAGGACATCTCGGAGCAGGTTCTCAGGAGGTATGAGCCGTTTGCGCTGGCGCTTGAAGAGTATGAGGCCGTTAAGAGGAGGTGGGGGGAGGAGTCTTCAATCGCTTCAGACTACTACGCTGGGCGTCTCCATACAGAGGTGGACTGTCTCGTGAAGCCTCCGGAGGGCTTCGGGCTCTATGTTAAACTACCCAACCACATAAACTGGATACTCAGGAGCACAAAACTAGACGTCTTCGTCGTGGATGGGAGGACGATAGTGTCGCCTAGGCGCCGAGTCATCCCGGTCCCAACACCCACTGACGGAGTCTACACAGACTACACCTATGGCACACTGGTTGAGGCGGATCCGACTGACGACCCCTCGATGCTGAGGCTCGGAATGGCGCTAACCGAGATAGTGATGAGGAGAAAGCTGGGAATACCGTTTGAGACGATAAAGTATGACGTGATAGTTGTTGGCGACCGAAAGTTTGTCTCGATCCACGAGCCCGAGTCTGCGGGGCTTCTAGAGAAGCTTGACTGGCTGGAGCTTAGGAGGCTGGTCGAAGAGTATGTCCCAGACGAGTTGGACGAGTGTCTGTTAGAGGCCATCAATGAGATGGCATACGCCGCCCTCATGAGCAGGGGCTTTGACTGGGCGCCAGCCAAACACTATGCCGCAAAGATCCTCGACAGACTTGTCCTAAGGGAGAGGCTCAGGCTCCAGCTCCCAATAGGCGAGGTCTCTGTGCCAAGGCCCAGCAGAGCCCTCAAAAAATGTGTCATCTCAGGAAACTACTTTGCCCTAGATAACTCCTCATCATTCCTAGTCTACTGCATCAGCGTCTTTGACGGCGAGTCTGTCAAAGGATCTGCAGGGCTCAAGACACCTGAGGGCCCTGACAACGCCTACATCGAGGCCTCCTCCATAATCTCAGGCCTCCTCGACGCTGGCTTCAGTCTACTAGTCTACGACTCGCAAGAGCTCCTAGGCATGCTCGACCGGCTGGGCATGCGCTCTCTAAAAGCTAAGCTGATGGGAGCTGCTGCCTTAGGGCTGGTTGATGATGTCTTGGAAAGGTTTGCGAAGGTCATGGGGGAGAGGCTCCCGCTCACCGAGGCCTGCAGGATTCTCGGACTCGAGACGGCTGCCCAGCCCATAGAAGTCGCGGCTACAGCCTCGAAGACGGATGCAAAACCCTCAAACCCCTACTGGCTCAGGGAAGCGCTTGAAAGGATTGGGCCTGAGATCGAGAGGGCGACTGGCGATGAGGCTCGCTCAATCTATATGATGGGGCTGGTACTCGAATGGCTTGAAAGAGGAGTTAGGAGTGTTCGGGCTTCTGGAGAGTCATTCCAGAAAGGGCATCCATGACGCTGGCTATGTAGCTATCAACCCTCTCAGAGGTGATGCCTGTGCGCTTCAGCTCCTCCTTTATGTACCGTTCAACAAGCCTATAGTTCTTGAAGAGCTCGTTTATGCTCCTCCACTTCACGTCTTTTAGGGCCTTGCCTATCTCCTCGTCGTAGGGGAGCAGGCCTTTAACCATCATGAAGGCTAGGATGGGGTAGCCTATGTAGTTCCTGAACCTTGTCCCGTTGTCGTCGGAGTCCGCCAACCCCCGCGCCGTGTCGAGAAAGACCCTGTAGGTCCTGTCACCCTCCGATGCCCTAACCTCCGCCTCAGACTCACTCAGCACACGGACCCTATCACCTGCAACGGCTCCAACAGCCTCAAGGACCTTCACACGCGGTGGAGTCGAAAGCTGCATCACAGTCAGTGAAATTAAGTGCCTAAAAAATCTTAGACCATACACACAGCTAGCCCTATATCGCATTATGCATAATCTGAAACGCATGCCCGCGGGCGCAGGCATTAGTCCACGCTTCAGCCACAAAGACCTGTTCAACTTCAGCCGCGACTGCCTCCTTAGGACGGGTGTCTCGCGACCTGACGCAGAACTAGTTGCAGACCACCTTGTCTTGGCAAACCTTCGAGGAGTCGACTCTCACGGTGTGATAAGGCTACCATACTACGTGGAGGGGCTGGAGAAGGGATATCTCAACGCGCGGTGTGATGTGAAGATTCTCCGTGAGGGGCCTAGCTGGGCCCTCATAGACTGTGGCATGGGCCTCGGAATAGTGGGTGCGGTGAAGGCCTCAGATATTGCCCTAGATAAGTCCCTCAACACAGGCGTGGCTATAGTGGGTGCGGTGGGTCTGGGGCATGTTGGGATGCTGGCCTACTACACCTTGAGAATGGCGGAAAAGGGGCTGATCAGCCTGGCTCTGGTCAACGGCGTGGCTGAGATGCCGCCTTGGGGTGGTGTAGGCAAAGTCTTCGGGACCAATCCGATAAGCATGGGGATACCTAGGAGCGGGTCAGCCCCCATCCTCATAGACATGGCAACATCCGCCATAGCCAAGTTCAAGGTCCACCTAGCGGCTGCCCAAGGGCAACAGCTACCCGAGGGCGTTGCGCTTGACAGTGAGGGGAGGCCGACCAGAGACCCTGCAGAGGCCCTTAAGGGATGTCTCCTACCCTTCGGCGGCTACAAGGGATACTCACTCGCACTATTCGTAGAAGTGATGGCCTCCGCACTCATCGGGGGGCCAAGCAGCGTCGAGGTCAGAAACCATCCATCCCAGCAAGGTGGATTCCTCATAACCGTAATAAACCCCGAGATCTTCGGTGACAAAAGACAGTTCCTATCACGCGTCGAGAGCCTAGTGTCCACTATAAAGTCCGTGAGGCGTGCGGGGGGTGTTGAGGAGATAATGCTGCCCGGAGAGCCGGAGGAAAGGGCCATGAAGGAGAGGTTGGCGAAAGGCATCCCAATAGATCCTGACACTCTCCGGAGGCTGAGGGAGTTAGGAGAGCGGCTAGGCGTCTCTTTCCCAGAGCCTCTAGGCTAGGCCTCCTCGACGAAGTCGGATATCTTCGGCAGCTGGAGTGGCATTCCCTTCCTCTTCCTAATCTCCATGATCACCTTCTCTTTAATCGACTCGGGCACCGGCTTCCATGCATGGAACTCCGTGCCCCAGAACGCTTTACCCATTGTCGCGCCCCTCATGAGCTCGGCTAGGTCAGACGCCTCAGCCGCAGGAATCTCGCCTGACACCACAGAGATGTACTCCGACTGGGTCACGTCAATAATCCTACCCCTCTTCGAGCTTAGTATGGACGTTACTGCTCCGATGAAGTCGGGTGGGACCTTCACCTCGATCTTCAGTATCGGCTCCAGAAGCACAGGGTCGGCGGTGAGTATGCTCGCGTAGATGGCGCGCCAAGTGGCTGGCGCGATCTGCGCATAACCTCTGTGGACTGGGTCCTCGTGAAGGTCTACATTAACCAGCACAGCCTTAAGCCCTCTCATCCTCTCGCCTGCGAGCGGTCCTTCCTGAATAACCCTCTGGAACCCGCCAATAATCATCATCTTACTCTCATGCAGGTATTGGGCACCCTTCGTCATGTCAACCAGAATGTTGCCGCCCGAGTCTATCATCCATACGTTCCTAGCCTCGTCGGCGTCCCAGCCATGGTCCCTGAGAATCTTCGCAACCTGCTTCCTATCCATCTCATCGAATAGCTCGCCGCGCCTAATCAGGTCAACGATCGCGTCATCAAGCTTCTCTACGTAGAAGTATATCTTGTTGTGGCGGTTGGGTGACTTGCCTTCAAAGACCTTCCCCCTCTGGTTCACAGACTCCCTGTAAAGGATTATTGGGTTGCCTGCCACAATCTCTAGCCCCGCCTTCTGAATCCAAGTTAGGGCGATTTCCAAGTGCAAGGTGCCCATCCCGCTGATCAGATACTCTCCAGTCTCAGGCCTAACCACCGTCACCAGCGTCGGATCCTCGATCGTCAGCTTGTTCAGGAAGTCGATTAGCTTCGGAAGGTCCTTGCTGTGCTTAGGCTCTATCGCCACAGTAACTACAGGCTCGGAGACATATCTCAGCGTCTCGAATGGCACCATCTCTACACCCGCCAGAGTGTCGCCGGCCCTCGCATCCTCTATACCTAGGAGCGCCGGAATGTTCCCGGCAGGGAGGGTGTTGACAATCTCCCTGTTGGGGCCCATGTATACCGCGACCTGCTGTACCCTCGCCTCAATATTCCTACCCACAATCAGGAGTGAGTCCCCGTCAGACACGGTTCCGCTGAACAGCCTCCCCGTAACGACGACACCCGCCGCCGGGTCTACCTTGACGTCCGTAACAGCCATAACAGGTATCCCCTTCTCGTTGCACTCTATCATGTCTTGGCCGACCTCCGAGTCTATTGGCCCTTTCCATATCTTGGGTATCCTGTACTTCTGGGCCTTGTGGGGTGGTGGGTGGTGGTTGATTACCATCTCGAGTATTGCTTCGTGGAGTGGGAAGTTCTCGCGCAGCCAGTCTATGTTGGAGTCTGCGAATGCCTTTAACACATCGCTGAACTTGATCCCCTTCTTCTGGGCCTGCTGGACTGTGAATCCCCACCTGTCCTTGGCTGACCCTAGTGCGATGCTTCCATTCTGGAAGCTTACCTTCCACTCCTCCCGCATCCAAGGCTCGCCATACATGTCTATGAGTCGGTTAACCTCTGTTGCAATCCGCGCAAGCGTCTCCTGTATCTTCTCAGGAGTCAGCTTAAGCTCCTTTATCAGCCTGTCAACCTTGTTTATGTAGAGGACTGGCTTGACCCGCTCAGAGAGGGCCTGCCTGATAACGGTCTCCGTCTGAGTCATCACGCCCTCCACAGCGTCAACAACAACCACGGCGCCGTCAATAGCCCTAAGCGCCCTAGTAACCCTGCCGCTAAAGTCGACGTGTCCCGGCGTATCAATCATGTTTATGATGTATGGCTTGTCGAGCTCGTAGTAGAGGCTGACGTTCGCAGCCTTTATCGTCATCTGCCTCTGCTGCTCTTCTTCGAGGTAGTCTAGTGCGAGCGCCCTCCCCGCGAGCGAGGGGCTGAGAAGCCCGGCGGCAGCCAGGAGGCTGTCTGTAGTAGTTGTCTTGCCATGGTCAACGTGGGCTATAATGCCGATATTCCTGATGCTATCCTTCTGGCGTAGAATCTCCAGTACCTCACTGATCTTCTTGACTCTACCCAACTTCAGCCACGAAATAGTCATTCGGCGTATTTAAGGTAAAGTCCTGGTGCGCAGACTGTGCCATGGGAATAGTATTATACCGGAGTCCGCAGAGTAGATTTTGACTTGACGACGGACATCAGTGTCCGGATGGCTGAGGAGAGGGATAAGGAGCAGATAATAGACTTGATGGTGAGGGCTAAGAGGCTGAACGAGGAGTTTGACCCGCTTCTTAAGCTGTCCAGCAGGCTTCAGGAGGTGGTTACAAGATATGTGGAGGAGTCTCTCACCTCGCCAACTTCACTCCTCGTGGTGGCGGAGCATGGGGGCAGGCTGGTGGGAGTCCTAAAAGCTGAGATCGTCAACAGGATCTTCTACGACCCGCCACTGGAGGGTCTCATAAGGGAGCTGTATATATTGCCAGAGTATAGGAGGAAGGGTGTTGGAAAGATGCTGGTGACTGAGGCGTTTAAAATTCTCCAAGAGCGTGGCGCCGGCCTATTAACGGCTGAGTTCCCCTCCCTACACAAGATCGCTGTAGAGTTCTATGAGAAGATGGGGTTCAGACCCATCTTCAGCAAATACACGATCGAGATTGACAGGAGTAGGACGACGCTAGAGTAGCCCGGGTGCAACGGTGGTTTGTATTGAGTGCTATAGCATGCGAGGATCTGAAGAAATATTATAGGGTCAAGGTTAGGAGGAGTTTTTTCAACAGAATAGACTCTGTCATAAAGGCGCTCGACGGTGTTAGCCTCGAGGTAGAGAAGGGAGTTGTTTTCAGTCTGGTGGGGCCTAACGGTGCTGGCAAGACGACTATGGTGAAGATCCTGTCGACACTCCTCTTACCTGATGCGGGGTGGGCGCAGGTCGGCGGCTATGACGTGGTCAGGCAGGCGGGCCGGGTTAGAAGGATTATCGGGCTTGTATTGGCGCCTGACAAGGGTTTCTACGCGAGGCTAACGGGGCTGGAGAACCTCGTCTACTACGGTAGGCTCTACGGTCTCTCGAAGGGGGAGGCGACTAGGAAGGCCAAGGAGCTTTTGGAGCTCACCGGGCTTGGGGAGGATGGGATGCGGCTATTCGAGGAATATAGCTTGGGTATGCGCGCCAAGCTCAGCATTGCCAAGGCCCTGATCAACGACCCTGAGATAGTATTCCTCGACGAGCCCACAATAGGGCTGGACCCACTCTCAGCCAGAAGGATTAGGAATCTAATCAAAGACCTAGCAGCCAAGGGAATGACAATTTTCATGACAAGCCACAACATGTGGGAGGTTGAGAACCTCAGCAACACCGTAGCTGTCTTAAAGAGTGGGAAAGTCGTGGCTAAAGGCTCACCCTCCGAATTGAAGGAGAGGCTAAAACTAACCTATAGAGTCGAAGTCGAGGTAATATCTGAGAAGACTCCCGACACAAGTCTGCCAGTAATAACGGGTGAGAGGGGATACCCCGTAGTTACAGTGACGACGGATAAGCCGAGTGAGGACCTAGTCAAGGTCATCGACGAGATGAGGAGTAAGGGATATTCGATAGGGATGGTCCGGGTGCAGGAGCCCAGCCTAGAAGAAGTGCTCACACAGGTTTTATCGAGTTGAGGGCCCTAAACCAGCTCGCAGGAATAGTGGAGGCGGAGCTTAGAGCCCTCGCCAGAGAGGCTGGAGTCTTCATATTCGTGGTGTTCTTCCCCTTCATGTTTTCACTCCTGACTTATGGGGCGGGCCAAGCCCTAACAGGTGGTGAAGCGTCTCCAACTCAGTGGTTCTACCAGTTGATAGGCTTCACAATCATGATGATAGCGCTTACGATGAGTAGCTCTTCTGCGTGGTACTTTAGGAGGGGGATGATGACTGGCAGGCTAGAATACATTTTCGCGGCGCCTGTAAGCCCGCTAACAGCTGTGCTCTCCTCAGCCCTCACAAGCGTCATCTTTAACATAGCCTCCTTCATAGTCGTAGCCGCAATAGGCGTCATAGCGGTCTATGGACCATACTATCTCGTCAACGTCATAGGCGTCATCCTATTCCTCGCTTTAGCCCTTCTACCCGTCATAGGCTTCAACCTCCTAGTCGGCATATTGACTATATTCTTCCGAGAACCCGAGCCTGTTACCAACCTGATTAACGCTGTAGTCTCGTCTGTCTCCGGATTTACATACCCCATAATCCTACTACCCAACTTTCTCCAAATCCTCGGACAAGTCATGCCCTACTCCCACATAGTTAACGGGGCTAGGGATATTCTCGCAGGCTCATTCAAATATGTCCAACTTTCTCCTCATCTTTTCCTGCTAGGCTATCTAATCATCGGCCTGATAGTGTTCAGGGTGGGCGAGATCACCTATGTCAGGAAGAGCGGCGTTCATTGGTAGAGTAGCCGCAGAGCTGGAGAAAGGCCTCATAATCTACTCTAGGTACAGGATTTGGCTTTTATCAGACCTCATCTCGTGGCCCTTCTGGACAATATTCTTCTTCCTCTCATTCCTGATGTACTCGCCCTCCCTCCTCAGCTCGCAATATCATTTAAACGCATTCACTTGGAGCTTCTTCACCTTCATACTCGTGTCATCCTTTATGTGGGCTTCGAATTTCCTCGCCACCTCAGCGCAGGAGGGAATACTAGAGTATGTAATAATGACGGGGAGCAGTATTAGGGAGCACATGTTGGGGCGTTCTGTTGTCTCTTTCATAGACCTAGCAGTTGGCGGGCCGGTCCTACTGCTTATATCAGCTGCTGGTTTCGGGACAAAAATCTCCGTAGCCTATCCACACCTGATGCTCGTTTCACTAGTCCTAGCATCAGCCTTCTTCTACTTCTTCTCATCGATGCTGGCCGCTCTACTAGTCTCCCTCAGGTCGCCTTGGATAATCATCAATGTGGCCCAGTTTATCATACCTTTCACAAGCGGGGCAATACCGGTCGAGGTACTGCCTCCCGAGATCCGCAGTACAATTACATACTCTCCATTCTTCTATGTAATCCACCCGATAGTAGCCTCGGCGACGGGCCAATACTTCATGCCTCCGGTGCTAGTTTTCATGGTTGGCGGAATACTCTGTCTCGCCATCTACCTCGCAAGTAGGGTGCTCGAGGACGCGCTGCTGAGAAGGGCTTTGAGGCACGGTAAATTCACCCTCTTCTAGCTACATTTTCCGGAGTGCTACGTTGGCAAGGTATATTCCTAGAAATGTTGCCGCGGATGTGAATATGATGAGGATTGATAGGTGCCAGAGCATTGTCTGGCTGTTGAATGGTGTTCCCAGTAGGAGGACCTCTCTCAGGACCTCTATCCCGTGTGTAAGAGGATTAATGGCAGCAATTGTCCTCAGCCACTCCGGCATAAGAGCTACAGGGTAGAGTGCGCTACTAGTGAACATGAGGGGGAGGTTGAGGAGGTTGCTTACGGCTATGTGGTGCTCCCACGACTTCAGCCTAATCGTTACTGAAATTATGAGCGAGGAGAGTGAAGCGCCCAGCAGTGCTAAGGATAGAACAGCGATGAGAAACTCAACTGGGCCTGAGACCCTCAATCTCATCCCTAGTGCGAGCCCTATGAGCATGACTAGGAGAGACTGGGTAACGCCGCGGATGATGGCTGATATTACCTTCCCGAGGATTATAGAGCTCCTGCTTATGGGTGCCACGAGTAGTTTGTTTAGGATGCCCAGTCTTCTATCCCATGCAACTGACATGCCGCTCGACATTGACGTGAAGAGTAGGATAACACCCATCATCCCCACCGCAATGTAGGAGAAGAAATCAATATCACTGGCTCCGAAAAATCTGGATAAGATCTCATTCGCGATTGCGGCGAATCTAGCCGTAGACTCGGGTGGGAGCTGTTTGAGAATATCCTCCGGTATTCTGAACAGACCTGTAAGGTTGAACGCCTTCCCATAGAGGCTCATCCATAGGAGGGGCTGGATAGTCGTCATGAATAGGAGTATAGGGGAGCGGTACCACTTCTTCACTTCGCGCGATGCTATGGCGCCTATCTCAGAAGCCCTACCTATCATGACCTCGCCCTCCTTATCGCGATACTCCGCCTAGCAATCTCCTCCCTGGCCCCGTTCTCGTCTCTCAGCTTTCTGCCGGTGAGGCTCAAGAAGACCTCCTCGAGGCTCGGCTTCTTCATCTCAACACGCCTAACACTCACTCCATCCCGTATGAGTATCGATATCACGGAAGGCAGAACCTCCTCCCCCCTCACAACCTTTACCAATGCCCGCTCACCGTCCAAAACCACATCGATAACGCCGGGTAGTGTCCTCAACTTCTCCGAGGTGAGCCCGTTTATCTCCGAGACTTCGAGCTCTATCAGGTCTCCCCCTATTGTGGATTTTAGGCGGCTGGGCGTGTCTATCGCCTTGACTCGGCCATAGTCTATTATGGCGACCCTGTTGCAGAGGTTGTCCGCCTCGTCCATGTAGTGTGTGGTCATGAATATTGTTACGCCCTTCTCTCTGACTAGACTTCTTATGTAGTTCCATATCGCTGCTCGGGTTTGCACGTCAAGCCCCAGTGTGGGCTCGTCGAGGAAGAGTACCTTTGGCTCATGTATAAGTGCGCACCCTATCTCGAGCCTCTTCTTCATTCCGCCCGAGTATGACTCAACCTTCTTGTTGGCGAACCTCTCCAGCTCCAAGAACTCAAGAATCTCCTTCACCCTTACCCTAGCCTCCTCCTTGGGCACGTGATAGAGTGCTGCATGAAGCATCATGTTTTCATAGCCTGTCAACTCGTCGTCCACGGTCAATTCCTGAGGGGCCAGCCCGATGACCTCTCTGACCCTTTCAGGCTCATCGACTATGTCGTAACCCCACACCCTAGCGCTTCCTGCCGTGGGTTTTAGGAGCGTGGTCAGCATGTTTATTGTTGTTGTTTTGCCTGCCCCATTCGGTCCTAGGAATCCGAAGATCTCGCCCTTCTCTACAGCGAATGATATGTTGTCGACCGCTACGATTTCTCCGAAAACCTTTCTTAAACCATGTGCCTCAATAGCATTCACTTAGAGCCGCCCTCCCCTAGGCTCAATATCTTTCTTCTCGCCTCGTCGAGTATCTTTGAGACCTCGCCCAACCTCTCTGTGGGGTATTTAATGTACGCGTTCAATACTGCGAGCCCAAGCCTACGGGCCGAGTCCAAGAGCTCAAGGCCCTCGATAGAAGTGGCTCTCTTACACTTTTCGTAGAAGGCTGTTAGCTGTTCTTCTCTATCGCTGAGGAACCTTAGCCCATCCTCTGTTATCCTGTATCGCTTCTTCCCATCCTCAAGTGTCTCTGACTGGATGAGGCCTTCATCCTCCAACCACTGGAGTGTGGGATATACTGCCCCCGGGCTTGGGGTGTACCAGCCCCCGAACATGTCCCGGATGCTCCTTATGACCTCGTAGCCCCGCTTGGGCCCATCTTTAAGCGCCTCCAGAACCAATAGCCTCATATCGCCCCGCCCCATCCATCTAAGCCCCATAAGGAGCGGCAGCTTCCCGACTCCCTTCATATCTCGATATATCGTGAGCTTATGCGATATATATGCCTAATACAATCCTATCTGCTTAAGCCAATTCCATGACAGACTATCTGCACCCCCTTTGCCCCCTCACTTACCTCAAACCTCGCGCCCGTGAGGCTCCCCACAACCTCCACGCCCGTAAAGGTGTGGCTTGTCATGGAGCTCGTCCTGATCCTAGACTCCCCGTCTGCGAGGGCCATCCAGATGATGAGCTGGTCTGCCAAGTGCTTGTCGATGGGGGCGCCTGTGGAGAGCTGGGAAAGGGCGTCATCAACCGCCCGTCTGGCCACCTCCTCTGCGGGGACACCCTTCTCGCCGAGAGAGTCGAAACCCATCGTGAGGCCGTTGGAGAGCCGCGCAAGTATGAAGACTCCTGTGCCCGGGTCTACGGCGTTTCTCGGATCATCCGGCCCCAAGGACTCGGTCCTCACCACTATGTCTTTGTATCCAGCCTTCCTGAGCAGGGACTCGGCCGTCCCAGCCATGCGCTTGACAATATGGTCTGGGAGATTACAGCTATAGGCAAAAACCTCCAACACCTCCAACTCCGCCTCCACAGCCTCGATGGGTCTCAGCCTATCGACAGGCTGGGTCTCAACCCTCACCACCCCCTGCCCCCTCGGATAAAACCCCCTCCTCACCAGCGAGACCTCAGCGCTAACACCCATTCTCCTCAACGCCGGTAATAGTACCTCGCGGATATAGTCGATGGGTGGTGCTAGGGGGTTGTTGGTCCCGCCCCGGAGCTCAACCTCGCATGGGCCTTCTGCGAAGCATAGAACAGGCAGGAGCGATTGGAGGACTAGGGACACACTTCCAGCGGTACCCGTGTCGAAGAAGTATCTCCCTCCGCGGGGTTTTGAAGGCTTAAAGACTATACTGGAGGAGCCAACCTTCAGCCCCTCCACAGACCCCCCACAGACAACAGCAACGGACCTGATCGCTGTTATGTGCTGTGGTCTCAGTCCCGGCGGCTGGCGCTTCGCCCGGATATTGTATATCCTCAGCTCCTCCCCTAGTAGGGCGCAAGTGGAGACAGCGTATCTTAGGACTTGGCCACCACCCTCACCTATACTGCCGTCAACAACCTTAACCATACGCTCCTAGCCCGTCTCACAAAGCTCTACCTGAAGCTATAAACTGTAGAGGGTCTATGCGGGTAGGCCGAGGAGTCTCAGAAGGGCCATGTGTTCTTCGCTTCTCACCGGATAGTAGATGAAGAACCACATGAGCTGGGCACCTACAACAATCCAGACGACATAGGAGGGCATATCCCTCCTAGTCAATATGTCCGCTACCGAGATGGAGAGGATGGGCAGAGTGAAATAGAAGTAGAATGGGTAGACCCAGCGGCTTAAAAGATATGCGAGAGGGAAATAGATAAGATAGTTTAACACCACCCAGATCGTGAAAAAGGTGTCAACCGCCTCTCTCCCAGAATGAGGAAGACTCCTCATGCCTCTAAGATGTTGTATTATTTCCCTGAAACCGAAAGGTATCGAGTATATTGCGGCAATCCAGAAGAGCCACCAGAGTGGGCTCTGAATGCCGTAATAGAGTATGGGGTGCTGCTCCCTACTATCGATGAGGACTGTCACAACGTAGAAGCCCATCGGACTAAATCCTCCAATCGGTAAAACCCAGTTTAGTGGAAGGTCAACTACAGTTCTTCCACCATTATCCCTGTGGACGCAGTAGAGTGGAAGATTGGGTTCCGCGCAGTTGAACCTGAGCGATGAGTGATAGCTCAAGATGAAGTCCATGTGGGCGAACGGGTGGGGATAGGCTTGGAATTGAATATCGTATACCGCGAGACCAGCCGTTGTAAGTGAAAAGAGTAGCAGGCTGTAGAGTACTACATGCCTCATTAGGTAGGAGATCCGCGCGGCAGTGTCTTCACTGGACCTGCTTGTGATAAGTGCGTCGTAAATAATTATTCCCAACGCGGTGAACAATGCAGATGTCTTAGATAACACTGAGGCGGTTAGGGCAATTGTCCCCAAGTATCGTCGCCCAGCTATGAAAAAGTATGCCCCTAAGAGTGCGAAGAAGAGTGAGGGAGCGTCTAGAATCGCTATTGAGGAAATATTGAAGCTGGTCACATCCAGTGCGAAAAGGAGGACGGATAGGAGGGCCGCCTTCCCATCCCCAATCAGCCTGCGGGCCAGCAGGTACAGGACGGGTAGCGCGAGAGCCCCGCTGATCACTGAGGGCAGCCGCCAAGCAAGTGGTGTATCGCCGAGAGCAAGTATCGAATACATTATAAGATATTTCGCAAGTGGCGGATGTTCATTATTCGCGGCTTCACCATTAATCATCTTCCTCACAGCTCTGACATAGTGTGCCTCGTCAAAGACGAACCCACACCCCGATGTCTGCTCAATACACTCCTGCGGAGGCCGCTCGGGTGAGGGCGTATTAATTATTGATAGTTTAAGGACAATGTAGATTATAGTAAGCAATACCACAGCGGTCTTTGGCTGGCTTAGCTTGGAGAGCCACGAACGCATGATTCTACACTACCGTCTCAAGATGATCTCTATATAGCTGATATTCCTCGGCTTATTATCCACCATAATCGTCTCGGTGCCTATGTTTATACTCTCAATCTGAATATCCGTTACAAACCCCCTCCTCAGAGTATTTACTACGTCTACGCAAGAGCTTATCCTACGCCCCCTAGCCCTCAAGATCACTCTGTCGCTACCCCTGTTGAAGGATGTTAGGCAAGCGGTAACATAGCTCAGGATCGGCTTCTTACCTATTATCACTTGGGGAATCAACTGGCTTGTATTAACTTATCTTCCATTTAGATATAACAATTTCCCTTTTCTGGGCTTTTTAGAAGAGTATGGCGATGACGAAGCCTGTGATGGCTGAGCCGAAAAGGCCGGACAGGTAGATCATTGCGTGACGTTTTACGCGGGCGGCTAGTTTTTCGAATAACTCTTCCGTGAAGAGTCTGACGCCCTCGTGCTTAATCCTCACGTAGGCGGCTTCTACCTCCTCGGCTGACGCTGTGGCCTCGGATGAGAGCTTTTCAAAGATGTTTATGATCTCTTCACGGGAAGTGTTCTCCCCCACCGGATAGTACCCTCGCCCTCCCAGCACTACACCGTTCACAGAGTGTGTATCTGTCGTCAATACCTCTGATGTCTGCCACCCCATACTCGTAAGCCATTGGCGCAGCGTATCGGTAACCCATGGCATGGCGTTGTTTCCATCTATGACTCCGAGCGCCGCCTTGTGGCCGTCTACTTTGAGGGCTACGAGTGAGTAGCCGCATGGGCCTATACCCCGCCTCGGGTCGTGGTCTCCGAACCCTGCCTTGCATATCGCGAGCTGTAATCTGCCGCGTGAGGTCTCGCCTGTGTGGTTAAACCTTTTTAGGAGATCCTGTATGTCTGCCAAGTCTCCTGGGCTAAGCTTCTTAAATCTGTGGGAAAAAGAGTTGTGCGGGTCTATCACGGAAGTGTTGTACTCGTCAGCGAACACGGCTATCTCTTCGGGAATATCCTCCATTGGTTCTGGGTGGAAGCTAACTACTGCAGCCCTCCTCCCCGCCAACTCTAACATGAAGCCTCCTGCTCTCCCAGTCCTCAACCACGTCCACAGGGCGGCCTCATCACTCCACCCATCCTTGACACTGCATATTCCTGCTACGACTTCTTCTGCCACCCGCTCAGCGTCTTGGCTGGCTATTATGTCTGATATGTGGGTTGTGCATCCCTTCACGGCTACGGCTGTAACCCCTCTTTTAGCCGCCTTAGATTCTATTAACCAGTTAAGCATCGAGCTGCCCATCCTTCTAAACGGGCCCATGTGAAACCCCAAAATGACTAGGGCTGACAGTTTCCCAGTTCTCTTACCCCTAAACACAAATGCCTCAGTGACTCGCTCACCGATCTCTCCGAGCCTATACAGCGCGTCCTCAAGTATCTTGGGGTTGCCCTCAAGCATGAGCCTAGTCAATCCTCTTGACAGCCTTATGGATGAGACGCCATCTCCATCTGGGAGGCCTATTAAGAATAGGGTTGAAGCAGCGACTGCTGCTCCCAGAGGTGGACTGGCCATAACGATGTCTGGTAGTGGTGCCTCCAATGCTAGGGTGATGAACAGGGCTGCAAGGAAAGGCTCCACCATGGCCCAAGCTGCGACAGATAAGCCCCGCTCACCATCTATCACCCATGTAAGCGTGAGCCTGATGAAAGTGGTAGTGGCTAGTGAGGCGGAGAGAAGAGGGTTGAGGATGCCCAGACCCATGGTAGTGGAGAGGTATCCTAGGAGGAGGGCCGCTGTAATGAAATAGTTTGAGAGGAGGGTCAGTTGGCAGAGACGCCTGAAAGTCGAGTGGAGTGGAAGACCATGGAAAATATTTACGGATATTGCTGCGAGAAGTAGGGGCAGGGCTGCGAAGCCGGCAATACTGTAGAGCATTGACTGGAGGTGTTTTCCGCTGAGGTAGCCTGTGAGAACTCCCAAGATGCCCGCCGTAGCCGCTGTCAATACTACGGGGTGGTGGCTTCCCGGGACCCGGAAAATGTACTTGTACCTCGATGCAAGATAGTCGGCGGGGTCCTCCATTTCAAGCTGATGAGGCCATGGCTTCATAAAAACCCTGTTATTGCCCCTTCAGGGTAGGATCTCCTCGAGGCTGCTAGCCCCCATACTGGCCAGTATCTTGGCTAGGTCGGCGACTATTTGCCTAACTACTCGGGGTCCGCGGTATACCAGCGCCGTGTAGACCTGAACCGTAGACGCTCCGAGTCTAAAGGCCTGCAAGGCATCCTCTGCACTGAAGATGCCTCCGACAGCATTTATCTCGCAGTTGCCTCCGATAAGGCTGCGAAGTTCCCTCAGAGTCTCCAGCATGTAGGGGTTTAGTGGCCTGCCACTGAGTCCCCCGAACCCTGTAGAGAGCCGGGTCTCACTGACTGGAAGTGTGTTAACGGCTGTAATGCTCTCTAGTCCATTGTCAACCCAGATCTTTACAGCTCTCAGGACGTGGTTCCTCAGCTCCGCCCGAGCCAGAGGCGGTATCTTAAGCGCTAGGGGACACCACTTAACGCTAACAAGCAGCTCGACTAGGTGGCTAAACCTCTCCTCAGACCATATTGCAACTGCATCACGGAGGCTTGGCGAGCTAAGATTCACCTCGACACCCGCGACCACCCCTCTCAGCCTCTCATAACAGGCCACAATCTCCTCTGGGTCTGCTCCAGCGATACTCGCGACCACCGGGACACCGGCAAGCGGCGCACCAATCGACAAATTCTTGGCGAAGACGTCTATGCCAGGGTTTGGGAGACCCATGGCGTTTACGAGGGCCTCGCCCCTCCTCCTAACAATTCTAGGCCTCCTGTTTCCCGGCCTAGGGTTTAGCGTAACCGAGCCCGCCACCAAGTATCCGAACCCGAGTCTGGACAGGTGCGCTACACTCTCACCAGTCTTGTCAAAGCCGGCTGCAAGTCCTATGGGCGGGGCGAGCCTACCAAGCCATGTCTTAAGTTGAATTCCCTCAGGAGGCTCCAACCTCCCTGGTCTTAGAAGCCTGACCAGCCTTAACCCCGCCCTGTGGGCATCCTCGGGTGGCAGGAGTCTCAGAAGCTTGTGAGCTAGGCTTGGCAGTATTGGCCCAGACACGTCAGAGGATATTGTTGTTTAGCCTCTATTTATTCGAGGGCATTGAGTAGAGTTCAGCGGGGCTGTCAGCAGAGGCTATTATCCTCCCACTCCAGGGGCAGTATGAGCCGACGGTGTCGACCCAGTAGTCGAGCTCACTCTCCACATAGCTCGGAAGACCATCACACAGCTCTATCGAAAACTCAGCAAACCTGACCGTGTCGGGGCGGAGGTGCCAGCTCCACGGCCTGTTAAAGCCTCCATCTCCACGCTCGAGCTTACCAATTGGAAAGAGACGATTCAACCCCCTCATATTATCTTCAGCCAGCCTTATCGTCTCCGCATCCGTTACATAGATAACGAATCGCTCACCCAACACGTCGACCAGAAAATACTTGCCACCGCTCCGCCCTCCCCCCAACAGTAAAGGAGAGAAAATCAGCAACGCTATTACAGAAACAGCAAGGACGGCGATAAGTAGGGCTAGGAAGACTGGACGCAAAGTCTAGACCTAAAAACACTTGGACGATATTTATTGATTTGCCATACAGCCATTATTAGTATACTCTATCCCACTCCTTCACAGTGAACTTCCGTAGCCCAAACTTAACATACGGATCCGACTCTACTATTGACTTGGCCTCCTCGATGTTTTTAGCCTCCAGTATGTAGAGGCCTCCGCTACCATCCTTGAACCGTCCTGAGGCAAAGAGGATGCCGCGGGCCTTGAGGGATGCGAGGTGGTCGAGGTGCGACTGCCTCTGGCTCTGTGTGGGCTCCACTCCAGGAATAGCTTCGAGCATGACCACGAAGTATGGCATTGTCTCTGCCTCACTGACTCGTGGAGAGGGCTTAATTTAAATGCTATTTCATAGTTTCAGGTTAGAGCTCCATGAAAATAGTTATTGAATCACCGGTCTTGGAATAGATCTTGAGTGGCCCTGTCTTTGTACCATCCATCCCCGGTGACCCCTGCGGCATTCCTGGTAGGGCGATGCCCTCCACATTTGGCCGCTCCTCCAGAAGTTTCGAAATGGCCTCTAGGGGGATGTGCCCCTCGACGAAATAGTCCTCCACAACCGAAGTGTGGCAGCTAAACAGCTGGCTCGGTATACCAAGCCTCTTCCTCAAATCCTGCAACTCCTGCTGATCCACTATCATTGTCTGCACCGCGACCCCCTTACTCTTCAGGTAGTTTTCATAGCTTTCACAACAGTCACAGAGCGAGGTTCTGTACAGCTTCACCACAGGGTAGGCTCTTCTTGTATCAGCCTGTCTCTCATCGTTAGTCGGACCCTGATTAAGGATAACAATCACTGCTAAGAATAGTGTTATTATGCTGGCTACGATGGCGTATAGCTGAGTGTTACTCTTACCTTGGGCTTTTCTATTTCTTACCATTTGTATTATCCCTTTTCAGCCGGTGTCTTCCAAGTGAGTGCAATAATGCCTCCGACGATGCCCAGAAGAGAGCCGATGATGAAGCCGCCAAATCCTAAAAGCCCTACCAGCGAGAACACGAGTATGACGGCTCCCCAGGCTTGGGCGAGTTTCGGGTCGCTGTAGATAGCTAGGGCCCCAATAATAATCACTGCACCTGAGGCTATACCAATAATCGCGGGAATCCACCACATCCAAGGCATCCACCACATCATCATAGGCATCATCATGCCACCCCAGCCGCTCCAGCCTGGATAATATGACCAGCTCATAGCGACCACCCCTCCGACTAGCAGCAACACTCCAGCGGCTAGAGAGAGTACGAAAGCTGCAACTGGTTTATCCGCTTGGCTCAATGCTCCTCACCACCAAGTTCCAACTCCCCAATAAATCTACCATGCCACGAGTGATACCATATATCTCCTGTATAGCCGTTAACGCTGAGCATTCCGTGCACTTCGCCGTTTAGCTTGTAGTCCATGGTGTAGTAGCCATAAAACCTTGTAGGCTCCAATACTTCGACCACCCCATCATATCTTCGGGAGAGATAGTCTTGGGCCAGCCGCATAGCCTCGTCTGGGCTAACGGGCATGTCAGCTGAAGGCGCTGTACTCTGCCCCATCATTGAGTTATGCATCCCATACTTCCTGTTCCACATCATGTTGGGTCCAGGCTCGGGTGAAACAACGCCTGTATACGGGTCGACAAGCAGTTCAAACGCACCAATTCCAGAGCCCTCCTCAATAACAATCGCGTAGAAGTTATTCTCAAACTCCATTATCTCATGTATTCTAAATCCTGGGCCGAATCTTGTGGCGACGTAGTCCTCGACCAGATCGAGAGCCCGCTCAATGCTTATTCTAGATCCTCCAGTAGACGATGTTGGACCCCACATCCACGGGCACCCACCCATCATCCAACCACCCATACCGTAGCTAGGGGACATTACATTCTGCGGATAAGCGGCGATCGCACTCCTTCTCCAAGAATCATAGACGGCTACGGCACTAACAGCCGCCACCGCTAACACGACGACAAGAGCTACCGTGATTAAAACCGGTTTTACCATACTCAACACCTACCACATATAAGATGGCGGGGGTGGGCAATAGGTATATCCTGAAACGGTCTTGAAACATTGAAACCCTTAATAGGTGATTGGACGGGTCGGCATGGAATGCTTAAATAGGCTGTAGTTAGAGTTAAGACCGTATTGGCTCTCGGCCGACACGGCAAAAGTTTAGCCCTCATGATGGCCGCCCTTGGTGCATCTCTACTTCTCATAACACTCTTCAGCATCTGGCAGCACAACAGCCTCATGAGCGAGGTTATGAGGGGTCTAAACATCATGCCGATGCACGAGTCGATGCTGTTCTGGATGAGTGTTCCACTCATCGCGGCGTCTCTCATGCTTATCATAGCGGCCATAGCTATCTTTCTAGCCCATCAGAACAGGGAGGATATCAGCGTGGTAGGGCTAAACGATAAAGAGAGCATGGTTGTCGGGTATCTGATAGAGCGTGGAGGGATGGCTGAGCAGAGGGAGATAGCAAAGGGGCTCGGGCTAACGCGTCTCCAAACCCACAGAATAGTATCATCGCTTAAAAATAGAGACATCGTGGTCGTGGAACGCTATGGAAGAACTAATGTAGTGAAGCTTAAAGCCGACAGGGTGAAGCAGCTAGGCCTCCGCGCCCCCTAGTTAGGTTATTTTGGCCTAGTGCGCTCAACGAAGGCGGCAATCTTCTCGGCCGCCTCCAAAAGCTTCTCAGGGCTAGCCGAGAGGGTAATCCTGAAATGCCCCTCACCACCCTTGCCAAACACCTTCCCCGGAATAGTAATCACCCTCGCCTCTTTTGCGAGACGGTTGCAGAAGGTTTCTGAGTCTATGGGGAGTGGTATGCGGGGAAACAGATAGATCCCTCCCTTGGGAAGGTGTGTAGATACTCCGTGGGCGTTTAACGCCTTATGGAGAGTGTCCCGCCTCCTCCAGTACTCCGATACTTTTTCGTCTATCATTTTCTGCACCTCGCTGGATCTGAGGGCGTAGAGTGCGACGTATTGTGCGACACTAGGTGGGCAGGCGTTTATGTATGCTTGAAGCTTGATGACGCGAGCCTTTAAGTGCTTAGGCACTATCATGTATCCTAGCCTCCACCCCGTCATTGCAAGTGTTTTCGAAAAACTGTTAACTATAACAATCCTATCGTATTCGCCCCAATACTTCGCAGCGCTGGTGTATTCCACACCATATACAAACCTCTCGTAAACCTCGTCAGATATCAGATAGGCACCACTCTTCCTACACAGGTCCACCACTTCCGAGAAGGCACGCTCGTCAATAACACTCCCAGTAGGGTTTGTTGGACTGTTGAGTATCACCGCAGCCCTCTTCTCCCCCAGTGTCGACCTGACACCCCCTACATCGAGCTGGAAGTCGCTCTCCGGTAGAGGGCCCACTTCAACTACCCTGCCACCCAAAATCTGGGTGAGGGCCTTGAACGAGGGGAAGGAGGGGGTGGGTATAACCACCCAGTCGCCCGGCCGAATTATCGAGGCTAACGACATGAAGAGGGCGCTTGAGGCGCCTGGTGTCACTACAACGTTGTCGGGACCTATGTCGACACCCCACCTCCTACTATAGGTCTCCGCTATCGCCTCTCTCAGCTCGACTATTCCGGCAGTCATGGTGTACTTGTTCAAACCCCGCCTGATTACGCGCTCAGCCTCATCCTTGAGTGGCTCAAACATGTCGAAATCCGGCTCACCAATCCCTAGATTTATCATGTCTCCACTGTTGCCTACATTGTCAAAATATTTTATGACCCAGGAGTCGTCAGCTTCATCGTGCTGCTTTTCTTTATCCATCTTCACCAGATATCTGCCCCAAACACTTCTCTATTACCTTTCCCCATCCAAGTAGGTTGGTGAATCATGACTTATTAGCAACATTGACCAATATAGTTGGTGGCGTCGGTCTTGAAGGTCGCCGTGCTCCAGCTAGCCTTAAGGGAGGATCAAGAGGAAAGGCTTAAAGAGGTGGAGGCGTTGATCAACCTCCTTCACCACCGCGAGCCAGACATATTCCTGTTGCCGGAGGCTTGGATTAGCCTTGACCCTCTAAACAATTTGGAAAAAGCCGTGGCGGATAGTGAAATGGCGATAGAGAGGCTGCAAAAACTGGCTGAAGAGCACGGCGTCGCCATACTTGGTGGTGGCTTATACATCGCTAGGGGGGAGAAGATTCATGTCGCCTGCCCGATAATTGGCAGTAATGGAGAGGTTATCGGTTTTCAAGAAAAGATACACTTGTATAGGCGCGAGAACGATATAGTCCAGAGAGGGGAATCTTTCAGAACCTTTGTGGTTAAAGGGGTGCGGATAGGTGTTGTAATCTGCCACGACATCGTCTACCCCGAAGCTGTTAGGACACTCGCCCTCGCTGATGCTCAACTCATATTCAACCCGTCAAGGATACTCTCCCGCGGAAAAGAGGCTTGGCATCTTTACCTCAAAGTCAGGAGCCTCGAAAACCGCATACCCATTTACGCGGCAAATGTCTGGTCGCCGCCTAAGTATTCTGGCGGCTCCTGCTCAGTCAAACCAATCTACTATGACGATGATATATATCTCCCAGAGCTGATAGAAGCTAGACCGGGTGTATCCGCAGTTATGGATGAAGTGGACGAGAAGGCGTTGAGTGAGGCGAGGCGCGTGAGGCTGGGTGGCAGAATGCCACAAGCTTACTATGGATCTGGTAGTGGAGTGGTTATTGGTGATGGGAGCTGAGTGAGGGAGGGGAGAGGCTATACAGGAAGCTAAGCCGGGCAGAGGCCCTAGCAGATATAAAGAATAGAATGCTGGAAAAGGATCGCTCACTGGACTCTTCCGCCTTTGAGGAGGTCTTTGACCGGGCCACACTCCAATCCCTCTACGAGCTGATGAGGCGCGGCGTCTTCGAAGACTTTTACGGCGTTGTTAGTGCAGGTAAGGAGTCGAGAATATATTATGCGCGAAGTAAGGATGGTGCAGAGCTAGCAGTCAAAATATACCTTGTAAACAACACAGAGTTCCGAAGAACGAGGATGATATACGTGGCTGGCGACCACAACTTCGAGAGACCAGGGCTCAGTCTGAGAAAATTCATAGACGCCTGGGCTAAGCGGGAATTTAGAAACCTGAAAACAGCTTTCGAAGCGGGCGTCCCTGTCCCAAAACCTTACACAGTTCATAGGAATATTCTGGTCATGTCTTTTCTGGGCTCGGATGGTGCTCGATATCCTCTGCTCCGAGAGACCAGATACAGTGTCGAGGAGTATTCCCAACTCTATGAAAAAGTCATCGACTGCATCTTTAAACTCTACAGAGACGCTCGGCTGGTCCACAGCGACTTAAGCGAGTTTAACATCATGGCCCCCGACCCAAATACGGTCTACTTCATAGACCTCTCCCAAGCCGTCCCCCTGACAAACACATACGCTCAAATCCTCCTTATGAGGGACTTGAGAAACGTAAATCGCTTCTTCGCGAGCATGGGTGCCGACACCTGGGAGGAAGAATCCCTATTCAGGGAGTTGACGGGTGAAGAACCACCGTCGGGGCTTACACCTATATAGAAAAACAACATGTCTTCAGTAGCATGACCCAGTGGCACAGCGACTCTCATAAGCGGAAAAAGAGCGGCGGTAAGAAGGGGGTGCATCGGAAGAAGAGGAGGTACGAGAGAGGCAGAGACATGATATTCTGCACAGTCGGCGAGCCAGAAAGGATAAGCATCAGGACCCGGGGAGGTGGAACTAAACAAATACTGAAATCCGATAGGTTCGCCAACGTCTACGACCCCACCAGCGGAAAGACTATCAGAACAGAGATACTTGGTGTGAAATCCAACCCGGCTAACAGCGATTTTGAGAGGAGGGGGGTGATAACGAAAGGAGCGATAATAGAGACCAAGCTCGGAGACGCAAGAGTAACATCAAAACCGGGAACTGATGGTGTGATAAACGCCGTGTTGATAAAGTCTGTCTCAACCAGTCCAGCATGATACGGAGAGAGGGTTACATCATCTGGACGATGTATTTTGACGCAGCCCTAAGCAGGTCTGAAGGTAGGCGCGTCCCATTAAAGCTAGCAGTCAAAAACCCCACACAAGAAATTTTACTCAAATCTCTGCAAAAGCTGGGATGGCAATACGAGCTCTTAGATAAAAGCCACCCAGCAGCTTGGTGGAGGAAAAATGCCTCAATCCTAGTTAAGCCCCCTAAAAATATTAAAAAGACTCAAGCCATAAAACTGATTGCACAGCACCTATGGGAGAAGCGTTGACTCAAGAGGGGCTAGTACCTCTTGGAGAGATTTTCAGAATATTACGGGGGAGCGTCCTCTTAAAGGGTAATGTTATGCCGCGCCTAGGTGAGACAGTCTGCACTACCGACGGTAAGGCTATCGGCTATGTCTCAGATATCTTCGGCAAGATTAGCGGCTTCTATATCCTAGTGAGGCTGACTAGCGAGAAGCTAGAACTAAAGATAGGTGAGAAGCTCTATCTTCAGGGCAAGACAGGCCTTGCCGGCTCTTCAGAGAAGGCTAAGCCACAGTTGTGATTTTTCTAAGATTATTAACAAGCTCCTTTACCTTAGACTTTGCCACGTCCTGAATAATCCTTGCACCAATGCTTGCTGCAGCACCACCCACAGTAACATCCGACACCCACTTCACTTCGGAGAGCCTATCTCCTTTGTCGACGATGTCTAGGTCTATTTTCAAATCGATTGTCGACTGCATGCCCGATCCTTTCCCAACAAGAGTTACATGGTTCGGCTCTCTCAAATCAACGTATGTGAAGTCCATCTTTATGGTGCCGCTTAACACCCCGAGCCTCACCTTAAACTCGGCCTCAAAGTCCCGGTCGGATTTGACCTCTAGTTTTTTTAGATCGGGGATTGCCTTGCTAATTTGTTTCGGGTTTGTTACCAGCTGCCAAACTTTCTGAGGTGGGAGAGGTGTCTCAAAAGACCCTTCTAGCCTCATCGAGCCTTATTGTGCCTACCCCCTAAATAAATCTACCGAGAATATAAGATGAGGGCAAAGTTTTATTAAGTCAGTTTACGCGGGTGAATTGGATGGTGTATCAATAGGTTGTCTAGAGCCGATCTTCTTGAGGGCCTAACAATAGATACTCTGATTGAGAAGCTTGAGAAGCACCTTTACGTTGCAGATAGAAGCCTAGCTACCGCGCTCTATCTCGCAATTAAGATGAACAAACCCCTTCTGATCGAGGGTGAGCCTGGATGTGGGAAGACTGAGATTGCGAAGGTTCTTGCAGAGGTTCTTCAAACCGACCTAATTCGGCTGCAATGCTACGAGGGCCTAGACGCCTCCGACGCTATATATGAATGGAACTATCCCAAGCAGCTCCTCTACATCAGGCTACTGGAGAATAAGGGTGATTTGAGGGATGTTGAGTCGGAGCTCTTTAGCGAGAAGTTCCTTCTTAAAAGGCCGCTCTTGGCAGCCGTGATGCATGAAGGCGAGATTCCGCCGGTTCTTCTGATAGATGAGATCGATAGGGCTGATGAGGAGTTTGAAGGATTCCTCCTCGAATTCTTGGCGGAGTTTCAGGTTACCATACCTGAGATAGGGACAATCAAGTGTAAGAAGCAGCCCATAGTGATACTTACCTCGAATAGGACTAGGGAGATTGGGGACGGTTTGAAGAGGCGCTGCCTCTACTATTACCAGTCTTATCCGAGTAGGGAAAAGGAGTTGAAGATACTGAAGCTAAAGGTAAAGGGGCTGGACGAGTCTGTCATGGCTAAGATTGTTGATTTCGTGAATGTGGTTAGACAGAGGCCCGAGATTGCGAAGAAGCCGGGAATCTCCGAGTCCCTAGACTGGGCAAACGCTCTGGCTAGGCTGTCGGCGAGGGATCTAAACAGGGAAACTGTAATGGCTACACTCTCGTGCATAATTAAGACCCAAGAAGACTTAATGAGAATAGATATCGACTCGATCCTCTCCATGATCGGTAGCATGGGGGGTAAAAGCGGATAAAGATGCATCTCTACGATTTCGTCTGCGGACTGGCGAGAAGCTTAAGGAGACAAGGTCTAAAGGTTGGCATCTCAGAGTCCATTGACGCGTGCCAAGCCATAGGCCTCGTGATTGATCGGGGCTTCGAGGACATCCTGACCGCGATACGTGTTACAATGGTGAAGGACCCCTCGAAATATCACCTGATCGAGCAGGCTCTCGAGGAGGTTGCCACTGGAGGAGGTGGAACGGGGGAGGGAGAGTCCGGTGAACAGGGTGGCGAGGGCTCTGAGTATGCTATGCAGCCGATGGGCATGTCGAGAGGCTCGGGGCAGGACCAGAATAGCGCCTCGACCCAGTTCGTAATGTATAGTCCTGCTGAGTCACTGCACAGGAGGAGCCTAAGGCCAATAGATATCCACGCCCTGAAGACCGGTAAACGAATAATCAAGAGGATGCGTCGACGGCTAGCCGTTCTTCCGGGCAGGCGCTCAACCGCCTCAAAGAAGGGTGATATAGCGTTTGCGAAGACTATCAGGCACAGTTTTAGAACTTTTGGAGAGATAATGGAGTTGAGAAAATCAACCAAGATTCTATCCCGCGCGAGGCTGGTAGCTCTTATCGATATCAGCGGCTCGATGGACACGTATACTGACTGGCTCGTCAGGGCCATGTACCTATTCAGCAGGTTTACGCGGCGCGTAGAGGTGTTCGTTTTTAGTACACGGTTGAGGCGTATAACTGATCTTCTCGCGATAACAGACTTCGACGAGATAAGGAGGAGACTATCGAGCGAGATAGACCTTTGGGGGAGTGGTACACGTATAGGCTACAGCCTGAAAATCTTCTTAGACAATTATGGCAATATGCTAAACAGGAGCTGGATCGCGGTTATAGTGAGTGATGGCTGGGATACGGGTGAGCCCGAATTGCTGAAGTTTAGTATGAGTAATCTAAGGCAGAGGGTGGGGAGAATTATATGGCTGAACCCGCACACGGATAAGCCAAACTTCAGGCCCCTCACAATCGGCATGATGACTGCCCTACCCTACATTGACGTTCTAGCGGGAATGAGCGTGCTCGAAGACTATAGCTCATTTCTGAGGTTCTTCGGAAAGTCAATTAAACCGTTGAAGCGTGGTGAAAGCCTTGTCAGACGCCAGCCCGAGAGATTGGCGCTATAGGCGGATATCAAAGTTTAGAGAGGTTGAAGAAGTCCTAGCAGAGACCACACGCCGCATATCTGTAAAACTAGGCACAGTTAACTTGATGCCACGGTATACAGTAGGCCGTGTATTGGCAGAAGATGTTTTTGCGCCGATCGATCTGCCTCCTTTCCACATGTCTCATGTGGATGGGTTCGCAGCCCGGAGCTCAGACCTGACTGGTGCTTCGGAGGAGGCGCCTGTAGGGCTTATTGTTGAGGGACATATTGGGCCCGGAGAGCATGGGGGACGTATAGGGCCAGGCAGAACGTACAGAATTCACACTGGAGGGTATCTCCCCGAAGGCGCTGACACGGTTGTCCCTCAGGAGGATGTTTTCACCGATGGCTCAATGATCTATGTCTCTCGCCCATATCGTCCATTTGAGAATGTAGTCCCGGCTGGGAGTGACGTACGTCGCGGCCAACTATTAGCCAGGAAAGGAGATGTTTTATCAGCTGCTAAGGCCTCGCTGTTTGAGACGCTCAGGGTATACGAGGTTAGTGTTCGCGAGGCTCCGCGGGTCACTATACTCTCTTTCGGGGACGAGCTTACCGATAATCCCGCCGAGGCGGAGAGTGGGAAAAAGATTCTGAATACACACGCGGTACTGGTTTCCCAGATGGTCAGGGCCCTAGGCTGCGAGCTTGTGGGAAACGACATTGTTCCAGATAGGTCGGAGGCTATAGGTGCAGCAATAGATCAGGGCTTAAAAAATTCTCACTGCGTCTTAACGATAGGCGGGTCCAGTGTAGGGGACATTGACTTGGTTGGCGCTGAGCTGGGTAAACGAGCGGAGTTTTTCATACAGGGGCTTAAGCTACAGCCAGGAAGAGTTGGTGGGGTAGCGTTGATAGGTGGCAAGCCCCTAATAATGCTTCCAGGACTCATACACTCTACGGTCAATGTCTTTAACTATCTTGCAGCGCCAGTGTTGCTGCATATGCTTGAAGCGAACTTGGAGCAATTTGTCATAAAGGTTGACGCCTATTTGGCTGAGACCGTAGAGTTTCAGCGCTGGATTGACTTCAAGAGGATTGTCTGGGTCACTCTGAAGCGGCGGGATGGTGAAGGGTATGAGGCACACCCCAACGTCGCCGACGCCTCCAATATCTCGTCAATCACCTATTCCCATGGATTCATAGAGGTGCCGCCCAATAAGTCCGTCATAGCTAAGGGGGAAAGGGTGGTGGTTAGGATTCCACTCTGGATTACGCGAAGTATCAAAGAACCTGATTAAGCATGACTTCCTGCGACCAAGTGGATATTCTCAATCTAGGTGGAAGAGAGAGGGGTACTACTTATTAAGACGCGGGAGTATTGGTTTATCGTGGCACCCCCAGATCCTGAATATCGTATTGAGAAGGACACGATGGGTGAGATGCGTGTCCCGGTAACCGCTTATTATGGCGCACAGACTGCGAGAGCCCTAGAGAACTTCAAGTTCTCCCAACTCACCATGCCACGCCAGTTCATCAAAGCTCTAGGACTTATCAAGGCTGGCGCAGCGAAGGCTAACACAGAGCTTGGATTGCTCCCTAAGCACATTGGTGATGCGATCTACAAGGCTGCACTCGAGGTTGCGGAGGGCCTGCACGACGACCAGTTCGTAGTGGATGTATTCCAGACTGGGTCCGGCACCTCAACAAACATGAATGCAAACGAGGTAATAGCCAACAGGGCCTCTGAGCTACTTGGGGGCAGGAGGGGCGATAAAATGCTCGTCCACCCCAACGACCACGTCAACATGGGGCAGTCGACCAACGACGTTATACCCACCGCCATAAGGGTCGCGGTCGCGTCCCTCATCCATGAACAGCTCTTGAAGAAGCTTGACTTGCTGGCAAGCACGCTTGAGCTCAAGGCACAAGAGTTTAGAGACGTAGTTAAGAGCGGTAGAACGCACCTTCAAGACGCCGTCCCTGTAACGTTGGGACAAGAATTTAGCGGATATGCAGAGATGATGAGGAAGAGCGTCTATAGGGTTAGGAAGGCTTCAGAGGGGCTTCTCGAGCTACCTATAGGAGGTACTGCGGTCGGGACTGGTTTGAACGCTCACCCAGAGTTTGCACCGAGGGTTGTGAAGTTCCTGTCGGAGACCCTCGGCATCCCATTTGTTACTGCGAGGAATAGGTTTGAGGCGATGGGCAGCCAAGACGCCTGTGTCGAGGTGAGCGGAGCGCTAAGGTGCGTGGCAGGAAGCATCCTGAAGATATGCAATGACCTGCGGCTTTTATCGTCTGGCCCAGTTACAGGGTTCGGAGAGATTGAGATACCGGCTGTTCAGCCGGGCTCCTCGATAATGCCGGGCAAAGTCAATCCCGTGATTGTTGAGGCGTCGATGCTTGCGGCCTGTATGGTGATAGGCTATGATGCGGCGATCTTTGAGGCCTCCCGTGTGGGCGAGCTTGAACTGAACATGGGCAACCCCCTCATCGCCTACTGTCTGATAAACTCAGTAGAGCTTCTGAGTAGGACTGCCCAACACCTCGCAGACAAAGTAATACCTGGTATCACTGCGAACGTGGAGAGGTGCAGGCTCTATGCCGAGAGCAGCCCAGCCACAATCACGGTACTGGCCCCGCTAATCGGGTATGATAAGGCTGCTGAAGTCGCTAGGAGGGCGTTAAAGGAGAGGCGCTCGATAAAGGATATCGTCGTGGAGATGGGTCTGATGAGCAGGGAGGAGATTGACAGGGTGTTTGACGTAAAGAAGATGACTGAAGGCGGTATATTAGTACTGAAGAAAGAGCACGCGCCTCATGGATAGAGGAGCGGCTCAGGGTCTATCTCGCCTAAATCCCTGATTTTTTCCAGTCTCGACATCAGATAGTCGCGGATAGAACGGGCGCTTGGAAGCTCCCCCACAACCTCGCCGTTAAGTATTAGTGGCTTCAACAGCTCCTCGACTGGCCTACCGCACCTTGGACATCTTTCAAGCCTTTTCACCCGCGGCACCACCGTGTCGTGGAACATGTCACACCTGTAGACCTGCTTAGCGGATGGAAGCTTCCCTCTCTTTGACAAGGGCCGGCCCTCAACCTCAACGATATCCAAGGCCAAGTCGATTGATGGTGGAAACGCTATTGAGGTCCCTACGCCAAACCCGTCAACAATGTCGCGGAGTTCCTCGACATCGCTTTCATCAATCCCGCCGCTCACGTATAATTTGACATTCCCGTAGCCGTTGACAGCGAGGGTCCACTTAACCTCCTCCACAATCCTCCTCATACTACCCCTCCTTGAAGATGGGGTGTCCAGCCTAACTCCGTGGAGCCGGTTGCCAAGCGTCTTCGCGGCGAGGAGTGCCTCCTCTCTCTCGTCGAGGAAGGTGTCGCAAAGCGCGATCCTCGGAACATCTTCTGGTATGGCGGCGTCGAAGGACTTCCAAGCCTCTGTCTGGCTCCCCGAGACTATTATCAGGGCGTGAGGCATAGTCCCTACAGGCCTCTCACCGATAAGCTCCGCCCCCAAAACCCCAGAGACAGCATCACAGCCGCCGATGAACGCTGCCCTATCAACTGCAGGCGCAACGGCCGGGTGGACACACCTAATCCCGAAGAAGATCAACGATTTTCCCCAGCCCTTCAGTCTAATCCTGGCCGCCTTTGTGGCCACGCTCGAGCCGTGCCGTAGTACGCCGAGTATCGAGGATTCGTAGACGCCAAACTCGCCATAGGCTCCCGATATCTCCATAACAGGCTCGAATGGTCTGAAGATCTCCCCCTCCTTCATGGAATAGACGTCGACGCGCCTCCCCTCCAAGATGGCAACAACCTCCTCCACGCCAGCTAGGACAGCCCATCGATACCCACTTGGAAGACCGTAGGTGTGGACTTCTGCAACCACCCGCCTCCCCAGTAGACCCTTAGAAGAGAGGACTTCCCGCGTCCTCACAAAATAAACATCAGTAACCCTTCCCCCCTTCACATCATCAACAGAGGCGGTGTAAATCTTCGGCCCCGCCAAAACACTTCAAGGCATCCACTAAGTAAAGGACGATAAAAACCCTTAAAGACAACCATCCCCAACACGACATCCTCCAAACTGAGGAATTTCTCGGAAATAGGCCTTATAAACAGCCGAGATTAGAGGGCCCTGAAGGAATGCCGCGGTTCAGGCTACAGCTCAACAGGCCGTACGGCTTCATCAGCGTAGAGGCCGAGAGCGTCGAAGAGATCGCCGCCTCCCTGAACAAGCTGATAGAACTCTCAAACACAGTGGACAGGGGCCTAGGCTTAGCCTCTCCCGCGGCTCAACAGCAGGCAACCCCCTCAGTGAAGGCGAGGCGGAGAAGAGGCAGCTCAGAGGCAGTCCTAGCCCTTGACACGATCGAGAGGCAGCTACTTGGGACCGGCTTCTTCTCCACTCCTCGTACAACATCCGAGGTGAGGCAGAAGATCTACGAGCTTACAGGCCTGAGGCTTCAGAGTAGAAAGGTCAGCCAAGCGCTGGGAATACTATACGCGTCTAAGAAAATTATGAGGGTGGGGAGTAGAGGCAACTACAGGTGGTTTGAGAAATAGGCTCAGGCGAGATATGCGTAAGCGAACTTGTCTAGGTGTTTGATGCGCTTCGCGGGGTGGGGGTGTGTGCTGAAGAGGTCGGCTAGGATGCTGGGCTTAGCCCTCCTCAACTCCTCGATCGCCCTCTCTACATCAATGTATGGGTCGACCGCGTGCTCAGGGTCTGAGATGAAAAACATCTTCAACTGCTCCGTCCGAGCCCTAGCCTCTGGCCTAATCCTGCCTGAGAGCGACATAATCCGGACGAGAGCCCTCTGAAGCTTCCTCGCACCATCACTAACAACGGTCGCAGCGTGGCTGTCGGCATAGTATTCGCGGAGCCGGCTCATCAGAAAGACGAACAAGTTAAACACGAAGCTCAGAACTATTAGTCCAATGCCTATCAGGATGGGTGCCGCGCTGCCCCCATTCCTCCTAGCACCCCCGAAGAGGCCAGACATGTAGAGTGTATACCCGATGTAGTAGATTATAGCCGGTATGAGGCTTATCATCAACATGACTACGACGTCTCTGTGTCTGAGGTGCCCCACCTCATGTGCCAGGACAGCCTCAAGCTCTTCACGCGGGATACGGCCCAAGAGACCGCTGGTAACAGCCACCATAGGGCCCGTCAGGGGGCTTCCATATGCGAAAGCATTCGGAATATTGATGTTCGCTATCATGACTTTCGGCCTCTGGCGTAGACCACTCTTAGCCGCCAGCTCGTCAACCATCTGGTATAGCCACGGGTATGCTGTTTGATCTGCCTCGGTTACTCTGTAGATAGCGTTGATCAAGTAGGGTCCGAAGAGCCACTGTAAGATGTTTAGAATTACTACGAATCCTATGACGCCGTAGATATAGAATGTTGGCAGCCCCAGATAGAGTATGAGTGCGGTTAATAGAAGAGTGGCTGTCCCAACTACTGCAAGCCAGATGGTTATCATGCTGACCCGTAGTCCAAGTAGTGAGACCCTAACCTGCTCCATCATGATAACACCCTGATTAGAGCTAGGCGGAGTGCCAAGTATTAAATCTTATCCGACATAAAGCTTTCGTTAACTAGACTTACAGAATTATTATACTTAACTTGTTGAATTAGATTAGCAAGTAGGCATATTCTTAAATAACTGACCGGAGGGGAGAGAGAATTTGATTATATTATTTCGCGTACTTTTCTCTCCTCTCTGGGCCTAACCTTGAGTACTCCGTAGTGTATGGCGCAGGAGATGCAGAGGTTTTCGGTGATGATGTTCTGGGAAATGTAAGCACCCGCCTTCTTCAATTCTCTGAAAAGGTCCCCGCGGACTAGTGATACACGCCTAGTGACGCGCTGAATCTTGCTCCTCGGAACAAGTGCACCACAGTTATCGCACTGAACCATCGGCTCAGAGCCTTTCTGCCCCTTCGCCCTGCCCCTATTCTTTCTCTTTACAGGCATGTTGTCCAGTGATATCTCGTTAGGGGGGCGATTTAAACCCTTTATCTACCTATATTCACGAGGTCTAAGCCTTATTCAGCCCCTTAACCCCATACGCCTCCTGCTAGGTCTTCATGCTTTTCTGGGTCTTCAGGTAGGTCTCGAAAGCCCGGAGAGACTCTTCTTGGACTGGATCTACCGATCCAGGCCTGACCGTCCGAATCCAGTTGAGCGCCTCCTCACTGCTCATCCCTTTACTGTAGATCATGTATGCGGCGACTATGGAGCCTGATCTTCCCTGCCCCGCGGCGCAGTGGACCAGAACACTTCGTCCTTGCCTTCTCATCTCGTCGATAAACTTGACCGATTTCAGGATGGTTTCGAGTGGTGGCGGGTCGTGGTCTGCTGTGGGTAAGTGTTCATAAACTATGTCGAAGCCCTCGAGGAAGATTGGCGGTATCTTGTCCTCCGTGAGGGAGAGTATTGAGCGTATACCATTCTCGTGTAGCCACTGTATTTGCTGCCGTGTAACGGGACGGCCTGAGACGGCCAATCCCTCGTCAACCCAGCCAAAATTGAACGGTATGTCTGTAAACATCCCCCTTATGCGCCGCGCAATATCCCCCAAATTATCCACAGATAAGAGTATGCTGGGGGCTGGTATAAGACCCTTGAGCTGGGGAGGGGATATAAATCTCGAGGAGAGGATAGTCTCGGAGATGGTGGAGAGGTTTTCGCTGGTAGCGGGGCCCGCATCAAGTGAGCTGGGAAACAGGATCGCTGAGGCGATGGGTATAAGACCTCTAAGGCTCCAGCACAAGGTTTTCCCCGACGGCGAGTCCTATTTCAGATTCCTCGAAAAACCAGACTCCACAGTAGTCCTTGTTCAGGGTACACACCCGCCCCAGGATAAGCACCTTCTCCAGCTGCTACTAATGTCGATGGGTCTCAAGGAGCTTGGAGTGGCACGCATAGTGGCCCTAGTCCCATACCTAGCATATGCGCGGCAGGATAGGGCTTTCTTGGAGGGTGAGACTGTGAGCCTCAAGGTAGTTCTCCACCTGATGAAGTCGGCCGGAGTTGACGAACTGGTAACAGTGAATCCACACGCGCCTTGGGCACTCCGAGAATCTGGAGTTCTGAGCCACTCCATCAGCGTCGCAAAGACTCTAGCATCTGGTGTGAAGAGGCGTGGCTGGCAGGTGTCTTATGTTGTCTCACCTGGGAAGAAGGGGATGGAACTCGCAGCCGAGGCCTCATTGGAGCTTGGTGCAGAGCCTGTAAAGGCCGAGTCGTGGAGAGACCCAAACACCGGCGAGGTCAAGGTGGAGGTGGAAGACGGGCACAGCTTCAGCAATAAGGGCGTAATGATCATCGACGACGTGGTAAGCTCAGGGGGAACCATGAGCAAGCTCGTAAAGAAGCTAAAGTCTGCGAACGCCTCGAAGGTCTATGCCTGCTGCATCCACGGACTATTCATAGGAGGCTCAGACCAGAAAATCCTTGAGGCCGGTGCAGATGCGATATTAGCCACAAACACCGTTCCAAACAAGTACGCGGAGGTCGACATATCGGCTGAGATCGCCAACTTTTTGGCCAAACTGATATCTTGAAGCGTCTTCTCGCGCTGCTCTCAGGCGAGGCGCCTGGGCTTGCTTTAAGCGAGCTAAAGTCAATACTCCACATCCTTTATGGCACTGACAGTGTCGAAGGGGTTACAGGCAGGATTGTCCATATTAACGCCAACATTAGTGATGCCGGAGCCATAACCGGGCGCGCAGCGTATGTGAAGGAGATAGTGGAGCCTATCATCTACTCCCCCACATATGATGTCGGCGGCGCAGTTGATATTGGTGAGTCTGAACTCCTGAGAGGGTCGCGTAGTTTTGCCGTAAGGGCTGTGAGGCTTGGAAGCGTTGACTGTGATAGAGTTGCCATAGAGAGGTGGCTTGGGGGCGTGGTGCTGTCGAGCTACCCCAACCTCAAGGTGGACTTATCCTCGCCTGACATCGTTATTCAAGCATACATCACGGAGAGCGGCATCTACGCGGGGCCTCTCCTCTCACGTCTAAAATACAGCAAATTAGAAGCTAGGCGCCCTAAGATGAGGCCTTTCCGCCACCCCTCAGCACTTATGCCGAGACTTGCAAGATGCATGGTCAACCTCACTAGGGTTAGGCCGCCTGGATGGATAGTCGACCCCTTCGCAGGTACTGGCTCAATTCCTATGGAGGCGGCTGATATGGGGTATAGGGTCCTTGCGATTGAGCTGAAAAGATGGATTGCGCGCGGATGCCTCGCGAACTTGAAGTGGAGTGGATATGCCGAGAGGGTTGAGCTGATATGCGGTGATGCTACAGCCCCTCCGCTGAGGGGGAGGTTCCAAGGAGTCGCAACCGACCCACCCTATGGCCGCTCGACACAATTAAGCGACAGAAACATTGAGAGGTTGTATCTCAGTGCATTCTCATCGATTGCAGAACTGCTTGAGCCTGGATGCAGAATTGTCACTGCGATTCCGCAGCAGCGGGTTAATCCATCATTGCTCGAGGAGATTGGTTTCCGCCTCCTAGAGCAGCACCCCATCAGGATTCATTCGAGCCTGACAAGGGTGGTTTGTGTCTATGCGCTGGGGTCTTGAATTGTTCGTCGTCATTTAGCTAATCTAATGCCATGGCAAACATACGTAGTGGTTAAAAGTCGTTCGTCAGAATTACACCAATTTGCCAAGTTAGATGTTAATATAACGTTTACGCGGCTCAAATCATGTAAGAATGCTTATTAATGAGAGTTCACATTCTAATAGGTAACTTATGGAGACCGAAGTCAGTGTAGAACTTCAGAGACTCGCAGAGATCCTGCGGCAGAGTTGGAAAATGGTGAGGACGCCGCGGATGAGGGCCATACTCAAGGTCCAAGATGTCGCGTGTGACGCCATGCGCAGTTTCTTGAAGTCTGAGGGCTTCATCGAGCTACTCCCACCCATAATCGGCCCAGTCACAGACCCGGGTATCAGGGGTGCGAAGCAGGCGACTATCGACTATTATGGCAGGGAGTACAAAGTGATGAGCAGTGCGATCCTGTATAAGCAGGCGGCGATGAGCGGCCTTGGCAAGATCTTCTTTATGTCACCCAACGTGAGGCTGGAGCCTATTGACTCAGCCCTCACAGGAAGGCATCTGGTGGAGTTTGTGCAGCTCGACCTAGAGATGGCGGAGGCAAGCTACTTTGATGCCATGGCCGTGGCTGAGCGTCTCCTATCCGAGGCAGTCAACACTGTGCGTGATACTTGCCAAAAGGAGTTGGAGCTGCTGGGCCGGCAGCTACCGGCAATTAAGCCACCCTTCAAGAAGCTCACATACGACGAGACCCTAGAATATCTGAGGGTTAGGGGAATTAAGGTACGGTATGGTGTTGAGATTCCGTGGGATGCGGAGCAGCTCATATCAAAAATGATTGGTGAGCCCTTTTTCATAATAGATTATCCGAGAGGTGCTCGCGGCTTCTATGATATGGAGGATGAGAGGCGACCTGGGATACTCCGGGACTTCGACCTGATATATCCTGAAGGGTATGGCGAATGCGCCTCTGGCGCCGAGAGGGAGTATCGATACGAGAAGGTGTTGGCGAGGATGAAGGAGACCGGTGAGGACCCGAGGAAGTATGCGTGGTATCTTGAAATGCTTAAGGAGGGTATTCCTCCCAGTGCCGGGTTCGGTATAGGCGTGGAGAGGCTTACGCGCTATCTGTGTGGGCTGGACGCTGTTTGGGAGGCGAGGCTCTGCCCAAAGCTAGCCGGAATATATTCTCCATAGTGTGAAGCAGGGCGGTACGCCTCAACGTGAGCCTCTCAAAACCCTTCCTGAACATCTTCCTCGCCCTTCACAGGTTCTACTCGCTATTCACAGATCTCGCTGAAATATGGGGGAGTTATCCATTCAGAGAGATTATTGAGCGCGCCCGTAAAGGCGTTGATGCAATATATCCTGCAGACGTCTTAAAGCCCTCGATAATGCTACTCAAAGGCGCCAACATATACAAGCAACCAACACGCTATGCCACTCTCGATGAACTACTTCTACTCCCACCAGCATTTACTCCCCTAAGGCTCAAAAAAATGTCCGAGCTTTTGCGTGAACCTATCTTCAGTGATGTGGATTTGAGGCATAACTTGGGCGGCTTCAATGTAAACATGCCTGTGATGGTGGCGTCTATGGGCTCCGTACAGGTTGCGAATAAGATATCCCTAGAGGTTGCGCGTGGTGCTGCGCGTATGGGTATCCCGATGGGGATAGGTGAGAATGTGGCAACCATGTGGGGGTATTCGAGGAGGATTAGAAGTGGCCAGCCGTGCTTTAAGGAGAGGGTTATGACGTATCTCGAGAACTTGGACGGTAATGTTGGTGGATTAACCATTCAGCAGAGCGTAGAAGACGCCTACAACGAGCTGTGGAACAAGGTCTACTCAGACCCCGACATCGAGCCATTCATCGAGAAAGGACTTATCGGGTTTGAGATTAAGATAGGCCAGGGCTCTAAGCCCGGGCTCGGAGGCGAGGTGAGGCTCTCGAGGGAGGAGGCTGAGCGCCTCAGGGACAAGTACCATCTATCAGAGGATCCACAGAATACTCTTAGAGACAGCATTGAGAGACACTCGGCGCCAGGGACGTTCGTGCCCGAGATACTTCGGGGCATGATCCGGATGATGAGGAACAACTACCCCAGGTGTAGGGTCTGGGTGAAGCTGGGCCCATTCAGGGACTTGCCCGAGGTTCTTGATGTCTTGACTTCAGAGGGTGTGGACGCTGTATGGATCGACGGAAGGGAGGGTGGGACTGGTATGAGCCCCTACGCCTCTATGAGGCATCTCGGCCTACCCCTCATTGCAGCATTATGCAGCATATCGAGACAGCTCGAGTCGAGGACCGGCTCGACTTCGTTTATTGTCTCGGGGAGACTCTACGACGGTGGCCATCTCGTAAAGTGCCTATGCCTCGGCCTCGATGGTGTTGCCTTTGGTCGTCCGATCGCAGTTTCAGCATGGGTTGCGGGTGCCCGAGGCGTAGAAAACTATCTCAGAACCGTGGAGCTGGAGGCCAAGATGCTTATCTCCGCATTAGGAAAATACCGCGTGCAGGACTTGTCTCGCGAGGATCTGGGGTGTCTGGATAGGGATATTGCTGAAAGGCTTGGTGTGAGATACGTTTACGCGTGAGCCTAGGTGAGGGCTATAACCTCCCACCCGGGAGGCTAGTCTTGTGGCTCGGCGATGACTCAGATGCTAGTATGCTTCTTGGGTACCAGCGGTGGCATGCCCACGCCACACAGGGCTCTACCAAGCGTGGCTGTGAGGTTTGCCGGCTCTCTTCTGGTCTTTGACTGCGGAGAATCGACACAGAGGCAGCTCCTCGCCTCAGGCCTAGGGCTGCCAAGGGAGCTCAGGATTTTCATTACGCACAGACACGCCGACCACCTCCTAGGGGTGCCAGGCGTCCTATACACACTCAGCATGATGGGGCGGGAAGACCCAGTGGCCATCTTCGGGCCCAAATCCGCCTGCGAAGTCGTTAGAAACCTGTTAGAAGCCCTCGAGACAGAGGTCGGATTCGATGTGGAAATCAATGCCGTAGGGCCAGGCCTCGTATACCAGGGGAGAGGGTTTAAGGTTGAGGCCATCGAGGCGGTTCACTCAGCCGAGGCGATATGCTACAGACTTCTGGAGGACGACCGACCTGGAAGGATGAGGGTCGAGTATCTGGAGAGTCTCGGCCTACCTAGGGGGCCGCTCTGGGGTAGGCTCCAGAGAGGGGAGCCTGTAGAGTATCAGGGAAGGGTGATTAGGCCGGAGGAAGCGGTAGACCCGCCGAGAAGGGGGAGAAAAATTGTATACACAGGAGACACAAGATACTCGGAGAAGATTGTAGAGTTCGCACAGCGGGCTGACCTACTTATACACGACGCCACCTTCGACCAGAGTCTCTCAGACCGCGCCGTGGAGGAGGGTCACAGCACCGCCTCCGAGGCCGCTACCGCCGCCCTACACGCACAAGCCCGCACACTAGCCCTATTCCACATAAGCCCCAGATACCACGGCAAGGAGGAGATACTCTTGAACGAGGCGAGGAAAATCTTTCCAAACACAATCCTACCAAGCGACTTAGAGAAGGTGGAGATCCATTACCCGGAGTGATGCCGCAGCGTGTATACCTGTGGAGGCCACTCGGACAGGTCTATCCACCCCGTCAAGACATCATCCAGCGGTAAACTCTTAACCGCTTCAGGCTCCTTCCCATCAATCTTCCGGCGAAGCCTGTAGTCGCTGCCGACGATAAACTCGTCCTCACCGGGGTGTGGTGTCTCGACCCTAACCTCGTCTCCGGGCTTCACAGCGACAGCCGTTACATCTGGGGGTATGGCCCCAGACCCCCTCCAGAATACGACAACCCATCTAGCGTCGCCGGGCTCTAGAAGCTCTAGGAGACCTTCTGTTGATGTCAATGTCCCAGGCCCCCTGAGCCCAACCTTCGTCGCCCCGCACCTTCTACACCTCCACGCCTCCACAATCTTCACCACCTCCTCACCCTGCGTAACAGTCAAAGCCCCCGCGTACTTCAGGTCGTGGATGCATCCGCTGGCTGACACTTATAGACCACCCTACTCTTCGGGTTCCAGTATCTCGACCCTGCACTTAGCCATTTTCTTAAACTCTTCTGCCTCCCTTCGCGAGCCTACTATCGCGCCGTAATGCATTGGGATTGCGACCTCAGGCATTATGGTGTTTGCAGCCTCTGCGGCCTCTGCGGCCGTCATGACATAAACCCCGCTCACGGGCAGAAAGGCTACATCAATCTTCCCCAACCCCTTCATCTCGGGGATAAAGTCGGTGTCGCCCGGGTGGTAAACCCTGACACCAGCAATCTCGACAACGTATCCCACACCACCATACTCCTTCGGATGATAAACGACGCCAGGCGACCTGAACTTGTTCACATTATAGGCTGGGACAACCATGTATCTGAGGTCTCCAACCTCTCCTCGGTCTCCTGCCGTAACAAACACTTTAGATTTGCATTGGACGTTCCCAAGCCCAGCCATACAGTTTTTCGCAGCCACGACAGTTGTTTTTTCAGGAGACGCGACTTTTGCAAGATCGTTGGCTGAGAGGTGGTCGAAATGCTCGTGCGAAATGAATACAACATCAGCCGCCCTCTTGGTCTTGGTCTTGAGCTGGTAGGGGTCGAATACTACCTCAAATCCGCCCCGGCGGATGCTGAAGCCCGCGTGGCCAAGCCATCTTATCTCAAGCCCCTTGTATGCCAGCATCGAGATAACTAGCCGTGCATTCCCATATATATCAATAGCCCAGCAGCCGCTCGAGCGTTAAATCTAGGAGACCAAGCCCAGACTCAACTTAAGGCAAACCTAATGAATAGGTACGAGGCCCTTGAGAGATGGATTGGCTCTGCAGGAGACCATACCGTGGATTGAGAAGTATCGCCCCCGGAGCCTCTCCGAGATAATCAACCAGGAAGCAATCGTGAACAGTCTCAAGACAATACTATCCACACACTCTGTTCCGCATATGCTGTTTACTGGGCCACCTGGTGTAGGAAAGACGGCGACAGCCCACGCATTTGCCAGCGACCTCTACGGCAGCAGATACATTGAAGACGGCCACTTCCTAGAGATTAATGCAAGCGATGAGAGGGGCATAGACGTCATTAGAGAGAAGGTTAAGGGGTTCGCCAGAACCATTCCTATAGGCGGTATAGGATTCAAGATTCTTCTACTCGATGAGGCGGACCAGCTCACATCCGACGCGCAACACGCCTTTAGAAGGGTCATGGAGCAGTTCTCAGCAACCTGCAGGTTCATCCTCGCAGCAAACTACGCCAACAGGATAATAGAGCCCATACAGTCAAGATGCGCAGTATTCAGGTTCAAGCCAATAGAGCTTGAGCATATGAGGAAGGCGGTGGAGAGGATAGCCTCCAAAGAGGGCCTAGAAGTAACTAGTAGGGCGGTTGAGGCCCTCTACGAAGTCACGGAAGGCGATCTGAGAAGATGCATCAACCTACTCCAGACAGCTTCAACCTACAGCAAGAAGATAGACGAGAACCTTGTCTTCCAGGTTGCGGGGCTTGCGTGGGGTGGTGAGGTCCGGCGGCTCTTGGAGCTGGCCGCGGCCGGCAAGATAGAGGATGCCAGAAAACAGCTGAGACTCATACTCTATGTCAACGGAGCCTCAGAGAGGGATCTAATCGGCCAGATATATCGCGACCTATTCTATCTCTCAATCCCGGAGAAGAAGAAGCTGGAGCTGATATCACTGCTAGGTGAGGTTGACTTCCGGGTTTCACAGGGAGCTAACCCCGAGCTACAGCTCATGATGTTCTTGGCAAACCTATACTCTGCATCCCAGGCGGGTAAGTAGTCCTTTGAGCCTGCCTTGGACCGAGAAGTATAGGCCGAGGCGCGTGGCCGAGGTTGTAGGCAACGAGGAGGCTAAGAAGCAGTTTGAGGAGTGGATGAGGAGCTGGGAGAAGGGTAATCCATCGACCAAGGCAGCCCTGCTGGTCGGCCCCCCAGGCACCGGCAAAACATCTCTCGTATTAGCCTACGCGTCTGAGCATGGCTACGACGTTGTGGAGGTAAACGCGAGTGATGAGAGGAGCTCTGAGAAGCTGAAGGCGATTGTGGGAGAGTCTGCGCGTCAGACCACGCTGGGTGGGACTAGGAAGAGGATAATTCTGCTGGATGAGGTTGATGGGATTGCGGGTAGGGAGGCGGCCGGCGGCATAGCCACCCTAGCCTCGATAATAAAGTCGACGCGAACCCCCATTGTAATGGTTGCCAACGATCCTTGGAGCCCCCGGCTGGCTCCGCTGAGGGAGAGTGCCCTAATGATAAAGTTCAACAAGCTCAGGCAGCGGGAAATAGTCTCTCACCTCAAGAGGATACTGGAGTCGGAGGGAGTCCGCATTGACGAGGGGATTGTGGCCGAGATAGCGAGGCGCAGCGAAGGGGATATGAGAAGCGCAATAAATGATGCCCAAATCCTCGTCTCGACAGGTGGTGCAGCTGAGTCACTACTAGCCACTCTTGGGCTTAGAGATAGGCAGAAGACCTCCTTCGAGGTCTTGGCAGAGATCTTCGGCTCAACTTCGGCCGCGTCGGGTAGAGCCTCGGTTCAGGGCTCAGACATGGAGATAGAGGACATCATTACTTGGGTGTACGACAATATCTTAAACCAGATACATAATCCGCAGGCCATTGCCGACGTCTTTAAACTGCTGGCTGATGCAGACCTGCACTACTCTAGGGTTAAAAGGCTTCAGAGGTGGGAGCTTCTACGCTACGTTGCCCCCCTGCTAGGAGCAGGCCCCGGCGTTGTGAAGCACATGTATGGCGAGAAGGGTGTGAAGTTCGAGTTCCCCTCAACAATCAGATTCATGCAGCAGACTAGGGAACAGAGGGCCCTAATCCAGTCTGCACTAACAAAGATAGCCGCGAAGACTAAGATGTCAAGAACTAAGGCGGCTAGCGAGATGCTGCCGTTCCTAGCGGAGATGCTCAGGAAGGGCGAGAAGGGTGTTGCGCGTTACTTTGAGTTGTCAGACGAGGAGGTCAAGGCCTTAATCGGGCTCGGCGGCAGACAATTATCTGAGGGCGCCCCCGCTGCAAGGGCTGCACCTACAGAGGGGAGGACTACTCGCCCTCGGCAGACTCGAGGAGCGCGGAGATCTCCCTAACCATAATCGATGCAGGGATCCCGGGGAGTGTTATGAAGCTCTTTCGCCCATGAGACTCTCCCTTACCTATCTTAATCCTGATCAGGCCTAGGTCCTCTAGGCGCTGCATGTGCTCCCAAAACCTCGTATAGGCTCTTGCCGGGGCCTTAAACTCCTCACAGACGACCTTGTATGCTTGATAGAGCTCGGTAGAGGAGATGTGTGACTTGCCGCTACTTAGCAGGAGCCGGGCCGCTGCTAGGAGGAGGAACTTCTCATGCCTGGAGACGTATGTGAGAACCTCCCTCTTGATTGATGGATATATGCTCGCAGCCGCCTTCCTGACGTGCTCGGGAACCACTCTTGTCGTACCCTCATTCTCCGCGTATTTACCAGCCCTCCAGAGGAGTTCGACGGCATATCTGGCATCACCCCTCTCCGACGCCATTTCAACTATGAGGTTCTTGGCCTCCTCAGTCATGACACCGGGATAGAAGGCCTCCGAGCACCTATACTCCACAATATCTGATAGCTGGCGGTGGTTGTACTCCTCCAAATAAATGACGCCGGCTTGAAATACCCCCCTCACACTCTCATCCATCTCCTCGAGAATCTCGGCATTCCTGCTGATCGCTATGACCGAGATTCTAGCCTCCTTGTCAGCCTCCTCTCCCAGACGAAGGAGGGTGTAGACTCCCCGCGGGTCAGAGTGTAGAAAGCCATCAAACTCGTCCAGCCCTACGACTGCAACCATTCTCTTCCTCTCCAGAAGATCCACCAGCTTGGCTCCAAGCTCCTCCGCGGCGAGTCCGCGCGAAGGGATCGGCGCCCCAAGCGTCTCGACTACCTTCTTGAGGATGGAGCTGAGTGTTGTGTGTATTCTGCAGTTTATGTGGATGTATCTTGCTAGATTGCTGGACTCCTCGAGCTTGCGGCCGAAGAGCTTGCTCAATGCAGTCTTTCCCGTACCCACAGCACCTACTATCAAGACCCTAACCGAGACTGCTGGGCGCCCAGACATGTAGCTGGAGAAAAATGTCTCGAGAAGGCTGAGCTCCTTCTCCCTGTGGGGGAGTCTCGGAGGCACATACTCGGGCGATAGCTTCTCTTCACTCTTAAAAATCCTCAATCTCCAGCCAACAAGCCCATCTCAACGGAGAATATTAAAGTGTTTAAAGAGAAATAGGCTTGGTACTGGACGTAGCTATTTTCTTAGAGGCTTCGAGGGAAGCTTCAGAAGGCTGCCCTGACCGAGGCCCGGCGGCAACCCCGATGAGCCCTGCTCTCCGAAGACTACCACGAGCACGTCGCCTGCGCTATCGACTATCCTCCCTCTCCATGGATTGCCATTATAATCCTCATAGACAACCTCCTCGCCGATAAAAGCAGTGAGCTGGGATGGCTCTATAGGGGAGGTGGGCGAGGCTAGTATCCTCTCCTCCTCGTCAAACCCGACCACTATTGCGTCGATCCACTCAAACTCTTCATCAGACATGCGTGGGAAAAGCTTGCCTCCCCCATTTTTAAATCTGTCCTAAACCACCACCCCCAGATACTGCTATATTCCTCTAACAGGGTTTCTCTGGGTGTGTGCAAAGTATTCCCTGGGCTCTGAGTTTAAGTTTGGTTTCTCTACGGTCGGTGTACAGCACGAGATGGGTGTCGCTGGCTCGGAGTTCAGCTCTGACTGGGTTGCCTGGCTTCATGATCCGGAGAACATTCTGGCTGGGATTGTGAGCGGTGACATGCCGGAGGATGGGCCGGGTTACTGGGGGCTCTTCAGGGAGGATCATGAGAGGGCGCGGCGGATTGGCATGGACGCGGCTTGGATAACGATTGAGTGGGCGAGAATATTCCCAAGGCCGACCTTTGATGTGAAGGTCCCCGTAGAGAGAAGTGGTGGAGTCATAACCCGGGCCCTAGTTGAGAGGAGGCATCTGGAGGAGCTCGAGAAGCTGGCTGACATGCAGGCGCTAAACCACTACAGGGAGATACTCTCCGACTGGAGGAGTAGAGGCGGCCTCGCGGTCGCAAACCTCTTCCACTGGTCGCTGCCGCTCTGGCTCCACGACCCCCTCAAAGTGAGGAAGCTTGGACCTGACCGGGCGCCGTCAGGCTGGGCTGATGAGAGGTGCGTAATAGAGTTCGCCAAGCTCTCAGCATTCCTAGCCCACCACCTAGACGACGTAGTAGACATGTGGTATACGATGAACGAGCCGCTTGTCATCGCAAACGCGGGCTACCTACAAGTAAACTCTGGATTCCCGCCCGGATACCTCGACCTCCAGACCTACATGACTGTCATCAAAAACCTCGAGATGGCTCATACAGTCGCCTATGATGCTGTAAAGAGCTACTCTAGGAAGCCTGTCGGAGTGGTGGAGTCGGTGGCCCACTGGACGCCCCTTACAAGGGAAGACCAGGCCGCGGCGGATAGAGGCTTCGAGTTTAACGTTGCGATATATGATGCCGCTGTGAAGGGGCTTGTGGGTGGGGAGGTTGTTGACGAGGCTCGAAATAGGCTTGACTGGATAGGTCTCAACTACTACTCGAGAATGGTTGTTAAGGCTGAGAGTGCGCTGCCAAGCGGGTTTAGGGTTGTTGGCGGCTATGGCTACGGCTGCCAGCCTAGAGCCTACTCGCTGGATGGGAGGCCGACTAGTGATTTCGGCTGGGAGGTCTACCCGGAGGGCCTCTACCACGTGGCCAAAAGGCTCTACGACCGGTATCGATTGCCAATCTACGTGACAGAGAATGGGTGTGCAGACTCCGAAGACCGTCTAAGACCAAGGTTCATTGTCTCACACCTATATCAGATATACCTCGCCAAGAAAGAGGGCGTGGATATACGGGGTTACTTTCACTGGAACCTCACTGACAACTTGGAGTGGGCGAAAGGGTACAGCATGAGGTTCGGCCTCTTCGAGGTCGACATGTCTTCGAAGAAGAGATTCGCTAGGCCTAGCGCCTTGGTCTTCAGGGAAGTTGCCACGTCTAAGGCTATACCTGAAGAGTTTGAGAACATGGCTCAGCCCCCCATCGAGAAGAAATAGACGCATCACCCGGTCATTGCTTGTTAGACTTTTATCTAGGGCTGTTCGCTGGTCCACTCACTCATCAGCCTGTCGTACCAAGAGTCTTCTTCCTCGATCTCCTCGTATAGCTTCTCTCTCCGCGCGATCTCTAGGGCGTCTAGGTGGTAGCACCTAGGCTTCTGCTTGTGTAGGACCCTGAAATAGAAGTCATCACAGCTGCAGTATGGTGCCTCTGGGAGGAGGAGATAGTCCCTCTCCCTCCCGACCACCACCCACCTAACCCTCCCGCTAGGCTTGAAGACGTACCGCTTGACCCTCCCACTCTCAGCCAATACGCGCGGAGCCTCTATGCTACTACCAGAGCTCTCCCGATCTGACATACCAATCGACACTCCCGAGCCTCGCCCCATCAAGTGTCAGGACGCTCGCATCGTTAAGACTGAATATCTCACTTCTAAGCAGGGGACTAACACCCCTACCACCCCTTAGGAGCTGGGAGAGCTCCACACCTTGTAGAGCATTGTTAAAGTGAGGCATGACAAGGAGGATAACCTGCCCTCTTCGCCTCGCTGTGGAGACCCCACCCATTTTACTAGCAATCGTCTTGAAGACCCTGCTCCTCGGCGCTTTCATCATCAGGAACACCTTCCGCCTCGAGCCCGGGCCCCTCGCCAAACTAATCACAGGATGTGTATGCCCTATTATTATGATCTTAGCATCGGCCGCTTGGGGCGGTGGCCAGCAGTGGCCGTGAAGCATCCACGCATCGCCGATCCTCACCCCGCGCCCCGAGACCACCTTAGCCATCCCTCCCGCAAGGCTCATTATGCCTGCATCATGGTTTCCAGGCGTGATTATGACCTCCTCTACCCGCTCCTTAACGGCCTGTAATAGGTCCACCACCTGTCTAGACTCTCTCCAGCTCACTCCTGCCACCCTGTGCTTCACGTCTCCCAGAAGTATCAAGGTGTCAGGGCTATGGCTCTCCAAAAGTCTCAGAAGACGCTCCAGGATGTTGGGGAGCTGGTTGGGGAAGTGTATGCCATCACGCGCAAGCTCCACCTCATATCCGAGGTGAAGGTCAGAGACAATCAGATATTTACCTCCACCGCTCTCTAAAACTAGCGCCGCGTCATCTCCAGCGAAGTCCAGCCTCACCGCCAAATAGTTTGATACGCTGGGGATGGTTTATTTCTAGCGTTTCTGAAGCTCTGCAAGCCTCTCGGGCAGGAAGTCCTTCACTATGAACTCCAGCCCATATCTAGAGAAGGCCTCCAGCTCGGCCTTACGCTTAATCTTTCCGAAGAACTGGACCTCACGCCTCCACGGGTCCACAGTATACCGCGGGTCCTGCTCAAGCTCCTTGAGCCTCTTAAGGTCCTGCTCCGTCAGCCTCATCGCAGGCAGCCTATACTTCGTGATGTCTGTAGCATACACTCCCGCCCAAATGGCGTCTGGGACGTTTATCTGCCTAATGTGTGCAGAAAGGGCTGACCCGTGGATGAGTACGCTGGCTATGTGGACACCGTAAGGGTCTGCGTCTGTAAATATGTATACTGGCAGATTCAGCTCCTCTCTGAGTCGTCTTATGAGTTTTCTACAGTTCCTGGGCGACTGTCCCGCCGTATGTATGAGGAGCGCCTTGAACTTCTTATCAGCCCTCTCCTCGACAAACCTGCTGAACACTGCGCCCTTCTCTATCACGAAGACCTGCTCCGCTCCGCATTTCACAAACTCGGCCGTCGTCAGTGCAGGTCCAATCGCGTAGCCGTCGGGGTGGGTGGAAAGGTCGACCCTCTGACCCCTAAACCCTGGTATCGTATACTCAATCACTAGGTCGCCGTATATTGAGGCCCTCTCTTCTGGGAAGATGTTCATGTCCTCTCTTGGATGGTTGATGAGGCTCTCCACCTCCATGATTATCTCGTCGCTCTCGTCTTGGGACTCGAAGTCTATCCCCTCACCTATCGCGACATAGTAGGTGTCTCTGAGGGTTGATGTCTTACCGCTTGTTAAGAGCTGTTTGGCGAATTTGGACACCCAGATGAGCTGGGCGAATGGTCTCAGATGCCTGATGTTTGCCAAAGTCCTCTCAGCCTTCTTCGAGCCTAGGATGTATTGGCGGAGGCTGGGGTCGTAGACTATGTTCTTGGTGCTTCTCACAGGGAGGTAGAGGGTTGGCCAATCACCTCTGTTGAGGGTTTCCACGACCTCCTCTCCTATCTTCTTCAGCTTGGCTAAGACCGCTTTTTTCACTTCGTCCGACTTGTAGTGTTGCTCCACCCTCGCCCCAGTCTCAGCAGCCTCGCCACGCTTCTTGGGCACGAGTATCTAATGTATGGGGCTCCTAATTAACAAAATTCAAGGAATAGCCATCCCATACTCTTATCTCAGATATGCGGCTAGCTGGAAAACGATCGAGAGGAAAGGCGAGGCATAGACACCTATCAGGACGCATAGAGCAGCTAGGACTAGGAGGGGGGCAAGCATAGATGGCCCGGCCTCGTGTCCGGCTGAGGACTTCGGGGTCTCAGGCTTTAGGAAGAGTGTCTGGACAACCCTTAGATGGTACATTGCCCCTATGATGACGTTTATCAGCATTATCGCGCCTGGCACAAAGTGGCCTGCCGAGAAGGCGGCCAAAATAATGGCATACTCGCTTACGAAGGAGTTCAGCCCGGGGATGCCTGCGAGGCTGAAGGCCCCTATAGAATATGTTGCGGCTGAGAGTGGCATCTTTCTACCAACCCCAGATAGCTCGTCCAAGTTCCTCGTACCTGTCGACTCTATGAGGCAGCCGGCAGAGAGGAAGAGCAGGGCCTTAGCGAGCGCGTGATTCAGCACATGCAGGAGTGCTCCAGCCAACGCCAGAGGAGTATTAATGCTAAGCGCAAGAACAATATAGCCTATGTTCGCTATGCTGCTGAAGGCTAGAAGCCGCTTAATATCGCTCTGCAGAGCGGCCATAAGATTGCCAATACTCATGGTTAACAGTGCCAGAGCCATAAGGCCGCTCCCCCACCCATACATCTCAGAGGGATACAGGAGAGTAAAAACGCGAACCATTGCGAAGACACCTGTCTTAATCACAACCCCTGACAGCATGGCGCTAATCGGGCTGGGTGCCGCCGGATGCGCGTCTGGAAGCCAGTAATGGAATGGAGACATGGCTATGTTGACTCCCAGCCCACCCACAATCAGGACAAGCGCCGCAATGTTCCAGAGCTCGGATCTCACACTCTGACTTGCCAAGATGCTTGACAGGCCGCTGAAGGTAAGCGTCCCAGTCAAACCGTATAGAAGGGAGAGGCCAAAGAGGATGGCCGCCGAACCCGTCGAACTCATTATCAAGTATTTCAGCGACGCCTCGACCGCCTCCCACTCTCTATAGTTGAAGGCTACTAGAAGGTATGAGGAGATGCTCATGACCTCCCAGAAGATGAAGAAGGTGACAAAGTCGCCTGAAAAGAAGACGCCAACCATGCCTAAAACCATGATCAGGAGAAGGGTGTAGAACTCCGCTATCCTCTGCTTGACATATCCGAGGGAGTATATCGCCGATAAGAGCCCAATGCCAAGGATTATCGACGTGAAATAGTACGTGAGGCCGTCCGCCATAATAATCGAACCCTGCATCTGGTTGAGCCCTGTCGCCAGTGTTCCGGAGCGTACTGCCCTGTTGAGGCTATCCCAGAGCGTGTAGGCCAAGACCAGTGATACGTATACACCTATTATCCGTGGGGCCTTCAACACCCTCGCCAACACCATCAATACTGGCGAGATCAGCACAGCAGCTAGCAACAGACTCAGGATAGGGATACTCACAATCCCCGGGATCAGTTCAGCCATGCTTGACACCACTCATTTAGAACTGAAATTTATGGTTACCATACCTCTTAGGCCGACCTAGAGAAGAAGTCCATTCTACCTCCATCCACCGAAATTACTTGGCCGGTGATGAATCCCGCCCTGTCAGAGGCCAAGAAGGCGACTACCTCGGCTATATCTTCGGGCTCACCTACCCTCCTCAAAGAGGTTATCGATTCCAGGTGCCTGATGGCAGCCTGCAGCTCTTCTGCAGGCCTATTCATCGTCATATCGGTCTTCGTGAAGCCTGGCGCTACGGCGTTCACCGTTATCCCATACTCCCCAAGCTCGAATGCAAGCCTCTTGGTCAGAGTTATTATCGCCCCCTTAGTCATGGCGTAGTAGGTCGTGTTCCGCGAAGTTGTTCCCAAGGCCGATATCGAGGCTATATTGATGATTCTGCCATACCGCTGCCTCATCATGTGCTTGAGGCTCGCGGCTATACAATAGATGACCCCTTTGACATTTACTTCGATCATCCTGTCAAGTATGCTAATGTCATCAAGCACTCCGCCTCGGATGAGGATTCCGGCGTTATTGACGAGTATGTCCAGCCTCCCGAAGGTCTCAATAGTCTTCTCGACCATCGCCTCAACCTCCTCTTTCGACGAGACATCCGCCTTAACCGCTATCGCCTCTCCCCCACTCTCCACAATCCTAGAAACAACTCTATTTGCTGCTTCCACGCTCCTGCTATAGTTACAGACAACCTTAGCACCGCTAAGGCCAAGTTTAGTCGCAATCGCGGCACCTATCCCCCGCGAAGCACCAGTCACAAGGGCCACACGACCCTTCAGAGAATCGGAGGTCATCAGAACACCCGTAAACACTCCACGATTTATGTAATACGTATTTGTCTAAGCCCTCCATCTATTTTATCATATGCGGTTCGGAATAGTGACTGCTATCATAACGCTCTCTGCCTATGCTGTGCTGGGTTTGGCACTCGCTCCTACCGGAGGTAGGGAGGGGTTTGCCTTAGTCCCGAGGGATGTGGCTTTATCCTTCCCCCACATCATAGCCGTAATCAATCTGGCTACGGTGGTTCTTCTCCAGCTGGGATATCGAAGCATCCGGGGTAGGAGGATATACAGGCACGCAGCCTTCATGGGCGCCTCCTTCACACTTATCGTCGCCTTCCTAGTCCTATACGTCTTGAAGGTCGCCACTCTTGGCCCCGAGGCCTACAAGGGCCCAGACATTCTACGAAACCTAGTATACCTACCCGCCCTAACAATACATCTAGCACTCTCCATGGTCTCTGTCCCACTCGTAGTCTACAACGCCCTGACTGGACTCTGGCTCAGGACGCGGGCCGGGGTTTCGTATCACCGGCGTATAGGGCGAATAGCCTACCCTGCATGGACAGTCAGCCTAGCCCTCGGCCTACTCGTCTATGCTATGCTTCGGCTCCCAATTGCTGGGGGCTAGGTTACGGATATGTCTCCACGCATTATCTCGGTGGCCCTGTGACAGGCTACAAAGTGCCCCGGCATATACTCGATTAGCGCAGGTTTCTCAGTTCTGCACCTCTCAATAGCCACTGGGCATCGTGTGTGGAATTTGCAGCCGCTGGGCGGGTTCAAGGGGCTGGGCGGCTCGCCCTTAATTACCGGCCTCTTTCTCCGCCTGTTGGCCGGGTCAGGCTCAGGTACACTGTTCAGGAGCAGGATGGTGTAGGGGTGGATGGGCGTCTTCAGGACGCTCGTAGTCAAGCCTGTCTCAGCTATCTCACCGAGATACATGACGGCAATCCTCTCGGAGACATACCTAGCTGTAGCGATGTCGTGTGTGATGTAAAGTACGCCCATCTCCCTTTTGTCCCTTATACTCTTCAAGAGTAGGAGAATCTCAGCCCTGCTGGATGCGTCAATCATCGAGACCGGCTCGTCTGCGACGATATACTCTGGGCCGAGGACAAGGGCCCTAGCTATGTTGACTCGCTGCCTCTGCCCGCCGCTAAGCTCGTGTGGATACCTGTTAACAAATTCCTCAGGCGGGACCAGCTTAACATCCTCCAGAGCCCTATAGACCGCCTCCCTAATCTCCTCCCTACGATACCCATGTATCTCCAGCGGCTCCGAGACTATATCGCCGATCCTCATAAACGGATTGAGGCTGGAGTATGGGTCCTGAAAGATTATCTGCATCTTCTTCCTAAAACTCTTCTCCCGAAGCTCCTCCTCCGTCATTCTCGAGATGTCTTGGCCCTTGAAGAACACCCTACCATCCGTCACGTCCAAAAGCCGGAGAGAGACCCTCCCGAGCGTAGATTTTCCACACCCCGACTCCCCCACAACCGCCACTGTCTCCTTCTTCCTAATTGAGAGTGTCACACCATCCAAGGCCTTTAGAATCTTTGAGCCAATAAGGCCCGACCTAACCTCGTAGTATTTTTTGACACCCTCGAGACGTATTACCTCCTCCACTCCTCACTCACCGTGAAGCCAACACCTAGCCACGTGCCCCTCACCTACCTTAAAGAGCGGCGGCTCCTCCCTCCTACACCTGTCGAATACATAGGGACAGCGGGGATGGAACCTGCATCCGGGAGGCGGGGAAGTAAGGTCGGGTGGGCGGCCCGGAATGAACTCTGGTATTGTCTCGCCCCTGAGCCTCGGTATGCTCGCCAGCAGCTTCTCCGTGTAAGGGTGCTTGGGCGCCTCACCCAGCACTCTTTCAGCCGATCCCAGCTCAACAATCTGACCACCATACATAACCATGATCCTATCCGCAATGTCGCTAGCCAATGCAAGGTCGTGAGTGATGAATATCACGCTTAGGCTGAATCTCTCGATAAGGTCTTTGACCAGATTTAATATCTGAGCTTGAATAGTCACGTCAAGTGCCGAAGTTGGCTCGTCAAGTATAAGGATCCTAGGGTTCATGACAAGCGACATAGCGATGACAATTCTCTGCCTCATCCCACCACTCAGCTCATGTGGATACCTGTAGTAGAACTCGCGCGGAAGCCCCACAAGCTCAATCATCTCCATAGCCCTTCTCCGAGCCTCTTCCCTCGAGACTCCACCATTATATATCAGGGGCTCAGCAATCTGGTCACCTACTTTGAGGACAGGGTTCAGAGAGTTCATCGCCCCCTGGAAAACCATCGATATAACCCTCCAGCTATACCTCCTCCTGAAATCGGATAGGCTCAGGGACAGGGTCTCCTCACCGTTAATGTAGACTCGGCCTGAGACCACTGAGGCGTTTGCTGGAAGGGCCCTTATCAGCGTCAAGCCCAAGGTAGATTTACCGCTGCCCGACTCACCCACAATAGCGAGACTCTCACCCCGCGCCAAGCTAAAAGACACGCCGTCCACAGCCCGTACAGCCCCCTTCTCCGTACGATAATAGACCTTCAGCTCCTCAACCACAAGTGCCTCACTCATCTATGCCCTGATCCTCCCCCTCACTCTCGGGTTAGTCACTGGCTCAAGCCCCGGCGAAATCATCACAAATGTAAGCAAAGCAATTATTAATCAATATCCTAGGCCGCAGTATTGTTGAAGACGGATAGTCTTCAAATAGTGTCAAGCGATTCGATTGGGCTCCAACTTTTTTATAAGAAATTTTTACGAAATGTCAACTCTCTTCTATAATTTTTGAGGGTTAGTATCGGATAACGCCTTAAATAGCCTTAGCCCCGAGCTATGCATCGTAGGGATGGAAAGAGTTCATCCAATGTGTTCTCATCCGGAATCCAGACATTTTCAAGAGGTGTGAGAAAAACATTATAAAGGTGTGTTCGGGTGTATATGTCTCGAGAAGGGAAATGAGGTCGCGGAATAGTTTTGCCGTAATCCTTATTACAGCCGCCTTGTTGATACCAGCCCTAATCTTAAGCGCATCCGCGCAGGCCGAGCTAAAGGGCCCGTGGGTCGATGAAGTGGTCTTCTTCATCGAGCAGGACCAAGCCAAAGCCATCGATATGCTGTTGAAGAACGAGATACAGGCTTACTTTAGGGATCTGAGAGACCCTGAACTTTTCAAACGCGTGCGTGAATCGCCAGAGCTTACATACGCTATGTCCTATGGCCTCTACTATGAGCTGACTTTCAACCCTGTCGGGCCAGAATTCCCAGCCACAGGTAAGCTAAACCCATTCTCAGTTCCGCGGATAAGAGAGGCCATGAACTATCTGGTTGACAGAAACTACATTGCGAATGAGATAATGGGCGGTTTAGCTGTCCCGAGATATACAGCACTATCTCCTTCATTCCCCGATTATGCACGCTACGCCGATATCTTAAGAAGAATTGAGAGAGAATATTCCTACGACTTTGACAAGGCAAGATCTATTATAGGTGAAGAAATGCTCAAGTTAGGTGCTGAATTACGAGAAGGGAAGTGGTATTACAAAGGTGAACCCGTAACCCTGATCTTCTTGATTAGGGTTGAGGACCAGCGAAGGCAGATAGGAGACTATATTGCGTCACAGCTTGAGAAGCTTGGATTCACTGTAGATAGACAGTATAAGACAAGTAGGGAGGCCTCGCCAATCTGGTTGAGGGGAAATCCAGCCGATGGGCAATGGCATATATACACCGGCGGGTGGATAACAACATCTGTCTCTAGAGATGAAGGAGATAACTTCGGCTTCTTCTATACGCCGCGGGGACAACCGGTTCCCCTATGGCAAGCATACAAGCCCGACCCTGAATTCGATCAAGCCGCAGCTAAGTTATGGAACAGAGAGTTCAAGAGCATTGAAGAGAGAAACATGTTAATGGAAAAGGCTATTGTATTGTCAATGAAGGACTCTGTGAGAGTTTGGTTGGTGCACCAGACAGCTCCTTGGGCAGCTAGAAAAGATATCGCACTGACATATGATCTTGCAGCAGGCTACTCTGGGGCCAGACTGTGGCCTTATACAATTAAGTATGTCGACCGTACTGGTGGAAGCGTAAAAATAGCTTCCTCCGACCTTCTCGTTGAACCTATAAACCCTGTCGCAGGAAGCAACTGGGTGTACGACGCAATGTTCTACAGGGCGACCAGCGACCCAGCTGTTATGCCAGACCCCTATACAGGATTATACCTACCTAACAGAATAACTAAAGCAGAGGTTTATGCGATTGAAGGCACACCTATGACCTCAACCCTCGATTACGTTACGTTAAGATTTGTTCCAGAGATTAAGGTGCCAGAAGATGCTTGGTACGGTTGGGATGCTGAAAAGCAAGAAATAATCACCGCACCGCCTGGAACTACCGCGAAAACTAGGACAGTGGTATATTTCGAGCCAGGTTTGTTCGAAACGAAGTTCCACGATGGAAGTACACTCTCATTAGCCGACATCATTTTCAGCTACATTCTAACATTTGATAGGGCTGATGAGAATAGCCCTGTCTTCGACGAGTCATACGTACCAGTCTTCGAAGAGTTCAGGGCGACATTCAAGGGGTTCAAAATAATCAGTGTCGATCCATTAGTTATAGAGTACTACTCCGATGCAACCTATCTTGATGCTGAGTGGCAAGTAAATGCGGCAGCTTCGGCCTTCTTCCCAGACTACGCGTACGGCCCCGGTCCATGGCACACAATTGCTGTAGCATGGCTTGCAGAAGCCAACGGTGAGCTTGCATTCTCAGCAGATAAAGCTGAATCACAGAAGGTTGAATGGACCAGCTTTGTAGCAGGCCCATCAATCGACATACTCAAGAAATATTTAGACATGGCAATCGAGCAAAACTTCATACCATACGACAAGGTACTTAGCCAGTACTTATCACCCCAAGAAGTGGCACAAAGATACAACAACCTAAAAAGATGGGTAGAGAGTAAGGGGCACTTCCTTGTCGGCAATGGGCCGTTCTACCTAGACAAGGTGGACCCAACCGCGAAGATAGTTGTCCTGAAGGCTTTCCGGGAATTTCCAGACCCACCGACGAAATGGGCTATCTTCACTGAACCTTTAATACCCGAGGTCAAGGTTCTAACTACACCCACAATCGAGACAGGCTTCCCAGCTGAGGTCACTTTCTCGATCACTTTCAAAGGACAGCCATACCGTGACGAAGATATAGCATTTGTAAAATACGTCCTCACAAGCTCTGTAGGGACCTCGATTGGATTCGCTGAGCCAATAGGAGGAGGAAATTGGAGGGTTGTGCTCAAGCCTGAGGAGACTTATAAACTACCAACAGGTGCAGTTCAGCTCGAGTTAATCACAGTGTCAAAGCGTGTAGGAATACCAGTTAGCACATCTACAACTCTTAACGTCCTAAGCTTTAAAGAGGGCATATTAAGCGAGCTGGCGAAGGCGCGGGCCGATCTCGAGGCTCGGATAGCTAGGCTAGACTCCCAAATGAATACACTCAGCAGCAGTGTCAACAAGGTGACTTCAGGTGTCGAAAGTTTACAAGGAACGCTTAACATTGCGATAGGCCTAGCGGTGGCTGCCATAGCCATATCGTTGGTAGGTATATCAATAGGTCTAATGAGGAGAAAGTAGTCAAAAACATCTTTATATATTTTTTAACCCCCAATATGGTTGGATGAAAATCCCGCCTGTGACACTGCTTTTGCTGAAGCGTGCAGTTACCATAATGATAACAGTAGTGCTGGCTGTCTACATCACCATATACGTGGCTAACATGGGCGGCTATGTTGACGAGATTGTTAAGGGTGAAGCACTGCTCAGGGTCTCACAGGCAGTGAGGGCAAACCCGGCTTATAGGAGTTTAAATGAGACGCAGATCAGGAATCTTATAGATCGATTATACCAAAACGAGCTAGAAAGGCTTGGATTTGATCAACCCTTTATTGTCAGGAGCATTAACTATTTACGTGATGCCTTAACGCTTGACCTTGGTAGGTCTCTGTTCATAAGCAGCGATAGTGGCTCGAGAAGTGTGAGAATAATTATTGCGGAAAGACTTCCAAACACCGTTCTACTTTTCACAACTGTACAACTGTTACTTTTCTTCCTAGGACTTTTTACTGGGCTCCTCCTGAGCCGTAAATACGGCAGTAAGCTAGACAGATTGGTTGCACTATTAACGCCAATGTCTTCCCTGCCAGGCTGGTTTTATGGGCTATTCCTCATACTGATATTCGCATCTATACTCCGCATACTACCTTACGGAGGAATGGTTGACATACCTCCACCAACTGATAGGCTTCAATACGCATTAAGTGTTGCGCGGCACATGATACTTCCAATTATGTCGTGGCTAACGGCGTATTTCTTTATAAGTGCATACACGCGTAGAACCTTCTTTCTGATATTTTCAAGTGAAGACTACGTCGAAGTGGCTAGGGCTAGAGGAATACCTGAATCAGTCGTGAGAAGAAGATACATACTTAGGCCAACACTACCCCCAATCATAACAGATCTGTCTCTAACACTTATTGCGTCGTGGACAGGTGCAATTATAACCGAGACAGTGTTCAACTGGCCAGGTGTGGGAAGCCTTTTCTATGTCGCCTCGGTCTTCTTCGACACACCCGTACTGGTAGGTCTCGTAGTTATATACGCCTATCTGCTTGCTACAACGGTGTTTGTCTTGGAATTTGTCTATGCCATCTTAGATCCGAGAGTTAGGGCAGGTGTGTTGGCTAGATGATGAGTCTCAGGCCCATATTACGCTATAGATCATTGTTGATAGGGGCAGCGATATTGTGTGTGTTTATAATCGTATCAATATTCACCATCATTACAATCCCTTACGAGGAGGCAGCTAGATTGTGGAGGGCCGGCGAGCAAACTTGGCTTGAAAATCCCCGAAACGCCGTGCCAAGCTGGGTCAATTTGTTCAGCCCCATTAAGCTTCCCGAAACAATAGTGCTAGACACCGAGTCGAATAGCTTGAATGTTATCAAGATATCTGCGCCAGCCGGCGAGAATATAAAGATAATACGTGTAGAGATGAGGTTTGATTATGAATATGACACTCCCCCGAGCGAAATAAACCTCTTTTTCAAATCTACATACAATTCTTCACCGCCACAGCTGACAATATCTTGGATAAGACCGGATGGTGTACAATTTGATTTAAAGAAAATGACAATATCTAGAGATGATAAGTTCTATATTTCGGCCGATACCGAACTTAATGCAGCGCTCAACCGCATCATAGAAGATAAACTCGGTGCAAAACCACCATACAGTATTTCAACCACCTCTGTATTATTCGGAGTAATAAACGAATCTATTCTAACCTCAGAATCGGTTGAAACATTAAAAGGTGGGTATAGATTACTAATCGAAGGGCTTTTATTCGAGCCTACTGCTGACTTTGATGCAAAACTGGTCGTTTATGGGAAAGTTTACGGGTGGGCAGGAACGGATCATTTGCGGCGTGATATAGGTATAGCACTTCTGTGGGGAACTCCGATCGCATTGTTATTCGGAGTTTCCGCGGCTGTCTCTATTGCGTTGATACAGATGAGTATAGGGGCGGTGAGTGCGTGGTTCAGAGGTGCTGTAGACACATTCATGCAGAGAATTACGGAAATATTCCTCGTCCTTCCATTCCTACCAGTCCTTATTATGATCTCAACACTTTATGAGATTAACATCTGGACAATCCTGTTAGTAGTTATTTTATTAAGCTCTTTTGGACCCGGTGTTAAAAACTACCGCGCGCTGTTTATGCAGCTTAGGGAATCACCTTATGTAGAGGCTGCACGCGCCTACGGCGCTGGAGACTTTCGGATTCTAATCTTACACTTGATACCACGCGTGCTACCTACAATGATACCCTCTATCGTCTTGTCAGCTGCAGAGTTTGTATTTTTAGAAGCCGCGCTAGCGATACTTGGGATAGGCGATCCAATTGCCCCCACATGGGGGAAAGTCATACAAGACGCTTTCTACAACGGTGCATTGTTCAAGGGACAATACTACTGGGTGCTAATACCATCCGCTCTCCTGGCATCGACTTCAATAAGTTTTGCTTTAATTGGCTTCACGCTGGACAAAATATTTAACCCCAAGTTGAAAGAGATATGAAAGCTTATCACCTACTTCCTCAACTCTCTATAAAAGTGTTGAAGAAGGAGAGAGCCGCCTACGAGATCTTTGTTGGAGCTATATTACTCATAAGTGGCTTCGTAGCGTCATTCCTGATGGTGGTAGGTATATTAGAGAGAGATATAGCTCTAAGCCTGCTTGCTTATTCAATGTCCTTGGCAGGGTTGGTGGTTGGGCTACATGGGGTCTTGGGTTGGGTTGGACGTAAGGAGGGTCCAGAGGGGTGAAAGAAAGGGAACATGGAAGACAATGTAATTTTAGATGTGAAAGATCTGGTACTATACTATTCTACCCTTAGGGGGACGGTCAAAGCCGTCGATGGTATAAGTTTTGAACTAAAACAGGGCGAAACTCTCGCTATAGTGGGTGAGAGCGGTTCGGGGAAATCATCTACAGCTCAGGCTATAGTTAGAATCCTTCCAAGAAATGTGGCAAAGTATACTGGTTCAATTATTTTTAATGGCGCGGATATTATGAAACTTGACGATGAAGAATTTAGGAAAAAGGTGCGGGTAGGGGGTATCTCCATGGTTTTTCAGGGGGCAATGAATTCCCTCAACCCGGTTATGCGGGTTGAAGACCAAGTCGCAGAACCATTGCTGATAAACATGAGTTATAGTAAGAAAGAGGCGTTGACTGAGAGCATTAAGGCTTTAAAACTTGTAGGTCTCAGTGAAATGGTCGGAAAAAGGTATCCGCACGAGCTTAGCGGCGGAATGAAGCAGCGAGTTTTAATAGCGATGTCATTAGTTACAAAACCGAAGGTAATAATCTTGGACGAACCCACCTCTGCGCTAGATGTAATCTCCCAAGCAAACATAATGAATCTTCTTAAAAAACTGAAAGCCGAGATGAAATTTTCATATATCTTCATAACCCACGACTTAGGACTTGCATCCGAGATAGCCGACAGGGTAGCCGTCATGTATGCCGGAAAAATCATAGAGTTAGGGTCTTCCGAGTCTGTTTACCTCACACCTAAGCATCCTTACACACAACTACTTCTTAATAGCGTTCCAACCCTAAGGGAGAATAGGCCTCCTACATCCATACCCGGAGAGCCTCCGGACCTTGTAAATCCTCCGAAAGGGTGCAGCTTCCATCCTAGGTGTCCTTTCGCCATTAAAGGAAAATGCGATGTAGAGGAACCTGATATTATAGAAATTAGAGACGGCCATCAAGTCAAATGCTGGCTTTTTGAGGGTGAGAAAGGATGAGTAGTGGAGATAATATCGTTGTGTTGGAGAATGTTAAGGTGTATTTTCCAATAAGAAAAATCTTTTCTGTCGTGGGTTATGTCAGGGCTGTTGATGGTGTAAGTTTGACGATTAAAAAGGGGGAAGTACTTGCGTTGGTTGGTGAAAGCGGTTCAGGCAAAACTACACTTGGAAAGGCAATTATAGGCTTGGTCAGGCCTACTGATGGGAAAATCTTTTTTGATGGCGTCAACATTTGCGAATTATCTGAGAAAGAATTAAAGCAATTAAGACGTAGGGTAGGAGTTATCTTCCAAGATCCATTCTCCAGCCTCAATCCAGGGTTTACCATATTCAGGTCTGTTGAAGAACCGCTGGTAGTTAATAAGATCGGTAATAAACAGGAGAGAAGAGAGAGGGTATTAAAGGCATTAAGTGATGTCAAGCTCAATCCCCCTGATTTTTTCGCCTCTAAATATCCACACATGCTTAGTGGTGGTCAGCGTCAGAGGGCGGCAATTGCGCGAGCGATAATCTCTAACCCAGACTTCATCGTGGCTGATGAACCTGTCACGATGCTCGACGCATCGATAAGAGTTGAAATACTCCGTCTTTTGAGGGAAATTCAGCACAAATATGGGCTAACCATACTCTATATAACACATGACATGGCCACAGCCAAATATTTCGCAGACAGGATAGCCATCATGTATGCTGGTAAAATTGTTGAATTAGGTCCCAGTAGAAGCGTTTTAGAGAATCCGCATCATCCGTACACACAGTCACTTATTGAGGCTATACCTGATCCAGATCCTGCTAATCGTTTTAGGCTTAGAGAAGTGATTCTTGGTGAACCGCCGAGTCTGATAAATCCGCCACAGGGATGTAGATTCTACCCGCGATGTCGATTCTTCATGAAGGGGAAGTGTGACGTTCTCGAGCCGCCACTTTATAGATCTGCTAATGAGAGGTTGGTTGCCTGCTACCTCTATGAGACAGGGATGTCCGAAACAAACCGACCTAAGCATGAGTAAATAGCCTCAATCTTTGATTAGATAGTACGTATTGTATGTCTTCTCATTAGGTCTGGTTATATGAATTAGGTTCTGGACTTGTCGCCGAGTATTGGTGTGTCGCATTGACGAGGAATGTCCAAGCAGCGGCTCAGAGTTAGCTGACGGTAGCCCAAATAGTCGTGGCTCTTGCAGTGGTGGCCGTCATTCTGTCGGTGATCTCGGTAGCTAGGTGGCCTAAGGCCTCCGGCATAGAACCCAGCCTCAACCCTTCTTTTTTAAGCACATTTTTAGCCCCACTTCCTGCAAACCGAATATCATTTTGATAAAAAAATTGCATATATTCAGACATTTTTTACAAATTGAGCCGGTTTTTGGAGAACATCTGACGGTACATTTATATTAACCTGCGGCGTCTCGGTTTACTTAAAGTGAGCTAGTCATGGTGGATGCTGGTGATACCGCGTGGGTATTGGTCTCGGCTGCGCTGGTAATGTTGATGACTCCGGGTCTCGGCTTCTTCTACGCTGGTCTCTCGAGGAGGAAGAACGTCGTGGCTGTCCTGATGCAGTGCTTTATAGCTGTGGCTACAATATCCGTTATCTGGGCGCTCTGGGGGTATAGCTTGGCTTTTGGCCCCAGCCGCGGAGGATTTATAGGGGGTCTCGAATGGTTTGGCCTTGCCGGAGTTGGCGGCGAGCCTAACCCTGACTACGCGGCCACTATTCCACACTCAACCTACATGCTGTTTCAAGCGATGTTCGCCATAATTACGCCAGCACTGATAGTGGGCGCATTTGCTGAGCGGGTAAGGTTCGGGCCGTTCCTACTGTTTCTTGTCCTATGGTCTACGCTTGTATACGCACCAATAGCCCATTGGGTCTGGGGCGTTGGGGGCTGGCTGAGAAGTTTAGGTGCCCTCGACTTCGCTGGCGGTACGGTCGTCCACATAAGCTCCGGAGTCTCGGCCCTTGTGGCGGCGATGGTGATTGGGAGGCGAATAGGTTATGGTAGCTTCGCGATGGAGCCAAGCAGCCCCACACTCGTCATACTGGGTGCGGGGCTCCTGTGGTTTGGCTGGTTCGGCTTCAACGGTGGCAGCGCATTGGCCTCAGGTGGTCTAGCCTCGAACGCTTTTATGGTCACACACCTAGCCGCCTCGGCAGCAGCTCTGGCTTGGATGGTGGCGGGCTGGATACACAAGGGCAAGCCCAGCAGTATTGGGGCTGCGAGCGGAGCTGTGGCAGGTCTAGTAGCCATAACGCCTGCCTCGGGCTTTGTCGGTCCTCAGGCGGCCCTGGTGATAGGCGGGTTAGCCGGAATCCTATGCTATGCGGGTGTCAATTTGAGGGCTTTGCTCGGTGTTGATGACTCGCTTGATGTCTGGGGTGTCCACGGTGTCGGTGGTACGTGGGGGGCGATAGCAACGGGAATATTCGCAGATGCCTCGATAAACCCGGCGGGAGCCAATGGCCTTCTTTTAGGCAATCCGTCATTACTGGGGGTGCAGCTTATAGGTGTGGCCGCAACTTGGGCCTACGCTGGCCTCATGACTTTCATCATAGTCAAGCTGGTGGACAGGCTGGTAGGGCTGCGGGTTAAGCCAATGGAGGAAATGATAGGGCTGGATATAACGCAGCACGGTGAATACGTGGTTGTGTAGGGGGTGAGGGCTGGATGAAGATGGTGCACGCAGTTATAAGGCCTGAACTCCTTGAGGAGGTAAAAAGGTCTCTTGAGAAGGAGGGATTCTACGGCCTCACGGTCTACGACGTGAGAGGACGTGGAAGGCAGGACAGCTTCTCTTGGAAGATAAGGGGCAACGTCTACAAGATAGACCTGCTGCCCAAGCTAAAGATAGAGATAGTGGTTGAAGATGAGCAGGCTCATAGGGTCGCAGAGATTATACAGTCGGCTGCCTCGACTGGCGAGATAGGTGATGGAAAAATATTCATAACGCATGTTGAGGAGGCAATCCGGATAAGGACGGGTGAACGCGGGCCTGAGGCTGTAAAGTAGTGCCTAGCCTACGCTGCCACTCATCTCAAGCTCTATAAGCCTGTTAAACTCTATCGCATACTCCATAGGGAGTGTTTTTGTGAAGCTCTCTAGGAATCCGAGGACAATCATGTTTAGGGCTTCCTGCTCTGGAATCCCCCTGCTCATCAGGTAGAAGATCTGGTCTTCACCTATCCTGCCAACAGTGGCCTCATGCGTAACGGTGGCGTCGTCCTCGTGGATCTCGTTGTACGGGTAGGTATCTGTCCTGGACCGGTCATCCAGAATAAGTGCATCGCATCTAACACTTGACTTCACACGCTTAGCACCCCTTGCAACGTGAAGCAAGCCTCTATAGGATGTCCTGCCGCCATCCTTGCAGACGGACTTAGAGGTTATCCGGCTGGTGGTATCTGGTGCGAGGTGGATTGCCTTGGCGCCTGTGTCTTGGTGCTGGCCCCTTCCCGCAAAGGCGACTGAGAGGATCTCAGCCCGCGCTCCACGGCCCAGTAGATAGACACTCGGATACTTCATTGTCGCCTTACTCCCTATGTTAGCGTCAACCCACTCGACCACAGCGTCTTCGTATGCGAAGGCCCTCTTCGTTACGAGGTTGTAAACGTCCGTGCTCCAGTTCTGGAGGGTTGTATACCTTACGTATGCTCCCTTCATGGCAATAATCTCTACAACGGCAGAGTGTAGGCTTTCGGAGCTATAGATAGGGGCAGTGCAGCCCTCGATGTAGTGGACCTTGCTTCCAGGCTCGGCTATAATCAACGTCCTTTCAAACTGGCCTACATTTGCAGCATTAATCCTGAAGTACGCCTGAAGCGGAAACTCGACATGCACGCCCTCTGGGACATAAACGAAGCTCCCCCCACTCCAGACGGCAGTGTTTAGTGCCGCGAATTTATTATCATTCGGCGGGACAATTGTCCCGAAGTATCGCTTAACTATTGAGGGATACTCTCGCAGCGCGGTATCCATGTCGCAGAAAATTACTCCCTGCTTCTCAAGCTCCTTCCTCACATTGTGGTAAACGACCTCCGAGTCATACTGGGCTCCTACGCCTGCGAGAAACTTCCTCTCTGCCTCTGGTATCCCTAGCCGGTCAAAGGTCCTCTTTATATATTCGGGAACCTCTTCCCAGCTCTTAAACTTCCTATCAGTTGGGCTTACATAGTATCTGATCCTGTCGAAGTCTAGGCCGCTAAGGTCCACTCCCCAATTCGGCATACTCCTCTCAACGAAGTATCTGTAGGCCTTGAGCCGGAGTTCGGTCATCCAGCCGGGCTCGTCCTTAAGCCTAGAGATCTCTTCGACTACCCGCTCCGAGATTCCTGGTTGGAAGATGTGCTTGTATTCTACCTCGTCTCTGAAGTTGTATTTGCTGTAGTCAAAACTTATTTCTGCTGTCATTAGATTCGATATAACAGTGTTATTCCTCTATATAAGTTAGTGGCTACAACAACTGGTAGTCCACCTGCCCAAGTATTTACAACATATATACACACAACCCGTTAATACGACACATTTAAATCATTAAAACACATAGCATTGGTCGGTGATAGGAATGCTAGCACTAGAGCAGGAAAAAGGTCTAACAACGGCGAGTAACAGGAAAATACTTGTGTATGTTGACGGGACAGGCAAGGATGTTAAGGTGCTGGAGGCCGCAGCTAAGATGGCCATAGAAGAGGGTGCAGAACTTGTCATAATGACGGTTCTGAAGAAGGTTAATAGGGTTCCCGACGAATTTATTAAGTTCGTCAACTCCGAGAGGTTTACCGACCCTCCACAATACCTCTACTACCAGTACCTTGGTAGGGCAGTACTAGAGCCCTATGTCGCAGTTCTAAGGAATATGAACGTACCCTACGAGGTTCAGATAGAGTTCGGGGACAAGAAGGAGAGGATCGAGGCCGTCGCTAAATCAATAAAGCCGTACAGGGTTGTCATGTCGGTGAATGGCGGGACACGGAGGCAGTTCTTTGGTCTCCCGCTCTTCAGGGCTGAGGGAGGCCTCAAGCTCGATTGCCCCATAACGCTGATACCGTAGAAAGAGAATAGCCATCAGCTACGATAGAACTCCACGCACCTTTTAGTTTAAGGTGTTTTTATTTTAAATTCTTTTCCCTCACAGTCCACAACGCCCTGCACACGCCTGATGAATGAGACGCAGTTGTAGCACATCAGGAATGCGACGGCCTGACCGGCTACCGGGCACTCCACGTACTCCTTCTTCATCTTCGCTATCATCTTGTTGCTCAGAGATTTCTTCAGGCTCTCCACAATGCTCTGGTCTACCTTAAGCGCCTTCTGAGCCGTCTTAACCTCTACACGGTATTGTGGCGACCTCAAATCCTGCTGGCGTGATTGCTGAGCCGGATAATAAATCATCTGCTATACATCGCGCTTCCATGCGCTGTGTAGGGCTCAGACTGTGTTGCAATGTTAATGTTTATATATTGACCAATAGCTATGTTCAGGCACAGGCGAAGGGTGGTAGTTATTGCTTGGGGCTCTGAACTAGCTCCGTACATCCCATGTGTCGCCGCCACTACTGAAATCTCTGCTCCCTCCCTTCGCATTCTCCTTCTCTGGTGAGGGTGGGCTATGAGCTGGAGAAGTTTCTTGGAGGGGGTATATGCTCTTCCGAGTCGTGTATTCTTCTTCGATACTACGCTGAGGGATGGTGAGCAGACTCCGGGTGTTGCGTTGCGCGTGGAGGAGAAGGTGTTGATTGCTGAAGCACTCTCCGACTTGGGAGTTGATGTGATAGAGGCGGGTTTCGCCGTAGTCTCGCGGGGCGAGTATGAGGCAGTCAAGAAGATATGTGGCTTGGGGCTGAGCTCAAAGATATGCTCCCTAAGCAGGTGCGAGAAGAGGGATGTTGACGCCGCTGTCGACGCGGGCTGCGACTGGGTCCACGTATTCATAGCGACCTCCGAACTCCACATGAAGTATAAGCTGAACATGACGAGGGAGCAGGTAGTTGAGCGGGCTGTTGAAATGGTTGAATATGCGAAGAGCCGGGGTGTTGTAGTCCACTTCTCGGCTGAGGATGCGACGAGAAGCGATCCGGAATTTCTGATGGAGGTATACCGGCGCGTAAGGGATGCGGGGGCTGATAGTTTAGACATTCCTGACACCGTCGGTGTCGCTGTTCCACACGTTATGAGGTCGCTTGCCAGTAGGGCGAAGCGTGAGACTGGCCTGCCTATCGCAGTCCACTGTCACGACGATATGGGCCTAGCCACGGCTAATACTTTAGCCGGCGTAGAGGGTGGCGCGGAGATAGTGCACGTCACAGTGAATGGGATTGGTGAGCGGGCTGGAAACACGAGTCTGGAGGAGGTCGCAGTCGCCCTCAAATTCCTCTACGGAGTCGAGACTGGGATAAGGTATGAAAATATTGCGAAGGTCTCGAGGCTCGTAGCCCGGTTGACAGGAATACCAGTCCCCAAAAACAAGGCCGTCGTCGGGGAGCACGCCTTCTCCCACGAGAGCGGCATCCATGTACACGGGGTGATCAATAACCCCGCCACATATGAGCCAATCATGCCTGAGCAGGTGGGTATGAGCAGGCGGATCATCATCGGTAAGCACTCGGGGGCACACTCGGTCAACATGATTCTAAGACAGTATGGCTTCGTCTTAGAGACTGGCGAGGTCAGGGCTGTACTAGAGAGGGTGAAGAATGTTGCCGACTCTGGTCATAAGCTGAGCGATCAAGAACTGCTGCAGATTGTAAACGAGGTCGTCGGGTCGAGGGCCGTGAGGCCTGTAGCTTTAAGGGGCTTCCAGCAGATTACAACCGAGTATGGCGACAGGTGTGTGGCCGAGTTTGAAGTTAACGGCGAGACGCTACGCGTCGAGGGGGTTGGTGACACACCTCTTAAGTCTGCGATAGACGCTTCGCTGAAGGCGTTTACCAACATTTTAGGAGATATTAAAATCGTTGACTACTCTCTCTTTGCATCACCATACGAGGATAGACACCCCTACGAGGCCGAGGTCATCATAAAAGTTAATGGAAACACTGTTGTCGGGAGGGGGATTGGCAAGACGAGTGGACACACAATACTAAACGCGGTATCTAATGCAGTTAATCAATACTTGCTAACCCAGTCGCGGGGGGTGGGGAGATGAAGGCCAGCGACGCCTTAGTCAAGAAGATGGAGGAGCTGGGCGTTGAGATAGTCTTCGGCATCCCGGGCGGCGCTAACCTGCCACTATACGACTCCCTTTACGACTCAGATATCAGGAGCGTGCTCGTGAAGCATGAGCAGCAAGCCGCCCATGCCGCTGAGGGTTATGCCCGCGTCAAAAAGAGGCCCGGAATAGCCCTAGCCACCTCCGGCCCAGGGGCGACGAACTTGATAACAGGCATCGTGAACGCCTCGATGGATAGCGCACCCCTAGTAGCCATCACGGGCCAGGTAGTCAGGTCCTTTATGGGTACAGACGCCTTCCAAGAGGCAGACATAGTCGGCATGGTACTCCCCCACGTAAAATACGCCACAGTTGTCGTCGATTCGTCGAGGCTCGTGAAAGAATTTGTCAATGCCTACCGGTGCGCCATAAGTGGGCGGCCTGGGCCAGCTCTGATAGATATTCCCAGGGATGTTCAACAAGAGGACGTGGGAGATTACGAGCAGCTCGACGACTCTGTCGAGGAGAGATTCATCAAACCTGCCCCACAGCCCGATGACGGCCAGTTTAGGAGAGCTGCTGAGCTCTTGGCAGCCGCTCAGCGTGTATGCATATTGCTGGGTGGTGGGACGTACTTCAGTGATGCCACAAGAGAGGCTCTGAAACTCTCTGAGCTTCTCAACGCCGCCGTGATCGCCACCACACCGGGGAAAACAGCCCTCATCGAAGACCATCCAAACGTCCTAGGGGTGGTTGGAATGCATGGACGCTTCGAGTCTAATCTCGCTGTCATAGACGCTGACGTCATATTGTGTGTCGGTACTAGGCTCTCAGACAGGGCCATCGGCCCGCCAACAGAATTCAGGAAGGGCAGAAAAATCATCCACATAGACATTGACGGCAGCGAGATTGGGAAGAATGTTGTCCCCGACGTAGGTATTGTCTGCGACGCCAAAGTAGCCCTAATGAAGATACTGGAAAACCTCTCAGCGCAAGACATCAAGCCTAAGGATCCGGGATGGGTCTTGGGCCTCAAGGAGATTGGCCGCAGTTTTGACGATTACATGTTTAACCAAGCTGATGGGAGCAGGCTATCGTCTTGGAAGGTTGTCAAGACTATTAGAGACGAGCTGCCTAGGAATGCCATAGTGACTACAGGGGTGGGGCAGCATCAGATGTGGTCACAGCTCTTCTTCAAAGTTTTAGAGCCCGGTACCTTCATCACGAGCGCGGGATTGGGTACCATGGGCTTCGGCCTTCCAGCAGCTATGGGTGCCAAGGCTGCAGCCCCAGACAGGATAGTCCTCAACATGGATGGGGATGGTAGCTTCCTGATGACTTGCCAGACTCTCGGAACCATCGTCGAATACGACCTCCCCGTTATCACGGTGATCTTCGACAACCGCTCGCTAGGCATGGTGAGGCAGTGGCAGGACCTCTTCTACAAGAAGAGGTTCAAGGATGTTGACATCGAGGATAGGACAAACCTAGTCAAGCTCTCTGAGGCCTTCGGGGTTGAGGGTGTCTTCGTTGAGAGCTATGAGGAGTTGAGGACCGCGCTTAGGAGGGCCATCAGAAACAATGAGGCCCTAGTCATAGACGTGCCTATCGACAAGGACGAGAAAGTATTCCCAATGGTGCCGCCCGGAAAGTGGCTTGCGGACGTCATCCTCCCACCGGGGTTCAGCTCCTATGTCGAGGAGAAAACTACTAGTCCGGCTAAATAACTCCTACGAGGCTGTCCTGAAGCTCTTGCTCTTCGCAAAGCAAGGGCGGCTAGTGTTAAGCGAGTTTCATCTAAAATCTGACGACGGCGAACTATCGGCCGAGCTGGTTGTGGAGGGGCCGCCAGAGAAGATCGACTGGTTCGCGAAAAAGGCCAGCGGCTCACCCCTAGTCATAGAGTGTAAAAGTCTCGAGTAGCAGGCGGTATGTCTGGAGGGCTTGTTGTTAGGCTCTTATTCAAAGGGTTGGGGAACGCGATTTCTGCTGCGCGGCTAGTCGGAGAGTTGGAGGGCGTGGAGGTTAGAGCTATATACATCGGGCGTGAAAGTGTTGAAGAAATGTACGAGGTGGTGTTAGAATTGTCAGCGAGCTCGCAAGTGGTCAACGAATTCTTAAGAACCGTGTCATCGAGTAACGGCTTCATAGAGGCTTGTGTTGAGGACTTGGACGCCCGGATCATATGGGAGGGGATCAGGTGAAGAGTCATGGCTAGGGTCTACTACGACTCCGACGCCTCTCTCAACCCTCTCAGTGGAAAGCGGGTTGCAGTGATCGGTTATGGAAGCCAAGGCAGGGCTCAAGCCCTAAACATCAGGGACTCCGGGATAGAGACTGTTATCGGACTGAGAGGGGAGGGCAAGTCGTATGAGGCGGCGGTCAAGGATGGGTTCACTCCTATTCCGATAGAAGAGGCTGTCCGGATATCCGATGTTATCTTGATGCTAATCCCCGACGTGCCCATGCCCGAGACATATAAGAATTATGTCGAAAACAGCCTGACACCCGGCAAGACACTTGTCTTCGCCCACGGATACAATATACACTATAAGAGAATCATTCCTCCGCCCTACGTAAACGTGGTCCTTGTAGCACCTAAGGGCCCCGGCCCGCTCGTGCGGCAGAAATACCTCGAGGGGCGCGGAGTCCCCAGCCTCATAGCAGTCCACCAAAACCCCACAGGCAACGCGAAGGAGATCGCCCTAGCGATTGCCAAGGCGATTGGCGCAACTAGGGCAGGGGTCATAGAAACGACATTCCAGGAGGAGACCGAGACTGACCTTCTCGGGGAGCAGGCAGTTCTGGTCGGCGGAGTCATGGAACTCATCAAGAAGGGGTTTGAATTCTTGGTCGAGAACGGATATCAGCCCGAACTCGCCTACTATGAAGTCTGCAACGAGCTAAAACTCATAGTGGACCTGATATACTCGGGAGGTCTGATGCACATGCTCCGCTCCGTCTCCGACACTGCCAAGTTTGGCGGCCTAACAATCGGCCCCCAGATAATCGACGAGACCGTGAAACAGAAGATGCAGGAGGCTTTGAGGAGGATAAAGTCTGGCGAGTTCGAGAAGATGTGGACCGGAAACCCCAACGCATACAAGATCCTGGAAGAATTGATGAGGAAGACGGAGCAGCACCCGCTCGAGGTCGTGGGAAAGAGACTCAGGGAAATGGCACTAATATAGCAACTACACAAGTGCATCGCAGTGTTAAGAAGCGCCGCCAATTCAACCCTCCCAGCATTTCTGCGACATCGTTTGAAGTGAAGGTGTTTGGTCCGAAGATCCTGTATAGTCTAGCGTATAGTCTTCCGAGTTTCTCGGGAGCCGCTCGGTCACTCGTTACAAATATTGTGACGCCTGTATAGGGATCTATTCTAGGACCTTCTCCACTCTGCCCAGAATCTTTGCCTTACCACCTGTAGGCAGGGCTAATGGCTCCCCACACACGTTGCAGACAACCCTGATCTTTGCCGTATCGGGGAAGATCTGCTTGTTGCCGCACTGGAGGCATGTGACTAGGAGGAAGCGGCTCCTAGGCCTCGGGATTAGGCGCTCAATGATCTGCTCTCTCGACAAGCCTGATCAGTCACCTCACTATCTCGAGTTTTCTCAGCCTTACTCCTTCCCTCATAGACTTTCTACCACACTTGGAGCACGTCAAGACTAGGGTCTTCTTATCCGTCGTCTTGGCCTTATTCCTCTGAATCGGATACTTCTGGCCACCATATCCTCTCAGCTCCCTCTCATGCCTCCTCGCACCTATGGCTAGGCCCCTCTCCTTACCCTTCTTATAGAGGGCTACTTGGTGCTCGGTATGCTGGTTGCATTTGGGGCAGTAGCTGTTAAGCTTCGGCGGAACCTTCATGCTAAAAGAGATGTGGAGGGGGCTGGTTTTTTAATATTATGCGGGTGGAGCGACGGGGGTCTGGTTTTCCCCCGATCAAGGTTCTACGGATTGTTTCTACTACACGTTTTAACGCTTTTAAGTACGGTGGGGTTCTAGGCATGTAGTGGCGGCTGGTTGAGGAGGGTCGGGAGGACGGAGCTGCTGCTGGTTGAGGGCGGCGTCCCCCACTACCGGGAGATGGTAGTGCTGGGGAGGGAGATCTCCCGGCTCATCGTGGAGGAGTATGGCCCAGATTTCTTGGTGGAGAGGCTCTCAGACCCTTTTTGGCTCAGCTGCCTCTCCTGCGTCCTCGGCTTCGAATGGAATACGTCTGGCCAGACTACCGTCACACTCAGGGCTTTAAAGGATGCCCTCAGAGAAGGTGAGCTGGGGGTCGTCGTGGTTGGCGGTAAAGGTGGGGCGATGAGGGAGACGCCCCACGAGCTTAGTGAATACCTGAAGCGAATTGGGAGAGAGGATCTTGTCCCCCAGCTGGTGAAGGCGTCGATGATGAGCTGTAAAGTCGACAACAACGCTATCCAAGACACCTACAATATTTATTTCCACTCTATAGCGGTCTCGGACTCCGGCTCCTCAGCCATAATCAATCAAGGAATGAACATTGAAGCACAGACGGCTAGGAGGTATCAGTGGCTAGGCTCGAGCATTAGGGTCGAGGAGCCCCACACCTCCATTTCCTCCGAAGTGGTGGAAGAGGTTGTCCTAGACCTGACAAGTAGGGAGTCGAGAGAGTGTAGGGATTGTATCCTCGACGTTTTGAGGGACTCCCCAATCGGGACGATACAATCAGACTTCGCAAGGGTGAGGAGCATCCTAGCCGGGCAGGCTACGCTTGATGAGCGGCCTTCTAGTGATGCTTGGTCTAAGAACGCCCACTTAAAGCCTCCCAAAAAGCTGGACGAAGCAATCCTGCGTAAGGCTAAAGAGAATGCTGAAAGCTTCGAATCTCTCCTACTCTGCGAAGGGGTAGGACCGGCGACGCTCCGAGGGTTAGCCTATATCTCGGAGCTGGTTTATGGTGCTCGGGCTTCTTGGAAAGACCCTGCAAGATATGCCTACGCCTTCGGGACTAAATCGGGCCGACCATACCCCGTTGATAAACGCGCCATGGTCAAGGCGGCAGAGACCATAAGACAGGCCCTAGAATCCAAGGACTCAAGCGCCTCGCGGATCATGTTAAGGCGGCTCGGCACACTGCTTGGTAGATTGGAGGTGTAGTTTGGATTGTCTGGGAAGACAATATATGATGAGGTTGTTGAGATCTGGAGTCTTGAGAGGACTTCGAAGAGTCTGGTCAAGATCTCTGAGGATTGGATAAAGAGGCTTAAAGAGTATGCAGAGGAGCTCAAGGTCCGTCTGAGGCTGGCGGTAGACCGCGATAGCATACATTCAAGACTCTGCGAGAGGGAGTTGGAAGTGCTCTCAACACTTGTCTCAGATATCTTTAATGTTCGGCTGGAGAAGATCGTGAGGGCCGCCATAAGAGGGGAGGCTGTTGAAAATCTCCTCCCCGCCGAGAGCAGGCTCTATGAAAGCCTCCTCAAATCCCTAACAGTCTACAGGGAATATATCGAGTACTGTTCCGAGACACTTGACCTCACGAGGGAGCTTACAGAGGCCGTCGACAAGGTTGTGGTAGAGTTTTTGAAGGATGCGCCAGCAATAGTCGACGCTGATGGGGTTACGAGGGGCCCGTTCCGTGAGGGTTCCATCGCGTCGCTGGATCACCGAACCGCAGACCTCCTAGAGAGGGGCGGCTATGTTAGACGACTCCCACTCATTAGGGGCGCGTCTCCCTAGGCATGGGCGGAATCACGTATTTGTATTAGGGTCAGTTAGGCATTCTTAGGACCAGGAAATGCAGGGAGACGTGGATCGGGAAGTTCGGCTGATCGAGGAGTTCGGCCTAAGAAGTATAACTGGACAGGAGTTAGGGATTGATCACTATTTTGCAAGGAGGGGCATTATCTTCGCGTGCAGAGGATATGAGGAGTTGATGGAGGCGCTCAAGAGCGGCGACTTCTACACGCTTACTGGGATCATGCCCTCCTCGGAGCGGATACATCTAGGCACAATGGCTGTGGTGGAGGCGGTGAAGTGCTTCTCCGACAGGGCAAAGCAAACCATCCTGCTGGTCGCAGATCTGGAGTCCCTAGCCACTAGGGAGGTGAGCTTAGAAGAGGCTAGAAGGATAGCCTTTGAATTCCACATACCCACCTATTTGGCTTTAGGGATAGATCCCGGGAAGTGCGTCTTCTACTTCCAGTCAGAGAACAAGGACATCCACAAGATAGCTGCCGACGCCTCGAGAGAGATTACACTCCAAGAATTCAGGGCCGTTTATGGCGTGCTAGAACCCTCCCGCATAATATCGTCCCTCTACCAGATAGGTGACATCCTATTCCCCCAACTAGTAAGGCCTATGATAGGCATAATCCCGGTAGGACTGGACCAGGACCCACACATCAGACTCTGCCGAGACTATGTTAGACGCTCAAAGTTCTTCCAGTTTAAGCAGGCCGTCGGCGTATACATCAGGGATGTTCCCAGCCTGAAGGGTGAGGGGAAAATGAGTAAGAGTGAGCCCCACGCCGCAATCTTCCTCCCAGAAGACGACTACAAGGAATTGAAAAGAAAGGTCTACAAGGCCTTCTCAGGCGGAGCCAACACGCTTGAGGAGCAGAGAAAATATGGTGCAGACCTAGAGAAGGACGTACCATACAAAATCCTGCAATTCATCCTAAAGGATGACTCTGAACTCCGACGCATAGCTGAGAGCTACTCAACCGGCAAAATGATAAGCGGCGAAATCAAGGAGTACCTATACGAAAGGCTCGTCGAACTGATGCAGGACCTCAAAGCCAAAATCGAGCAACACAGGGAGACGATTAGACGGAGAGAGATTAGAATAATAAGCTCGGCTAAAGAGCTTGCGGAATACCTCGCATAGGCAGGAAGGAATACGTTTTCGGTCAGAAAGCCTTTAATTCCCAGCCGGGCAACTATGTTTTTTCGGGGTGGCGGGTAGGGCCGGGGGGCTAGCCCTCCCCTACAACCTGAAACGGGCTTACGCAGGGGCCAGTAACCGGCTGGAAGGGGTGTCCGGTCCTCTGCTCGGCCTAGACGAGGAGGCATGAAGCCGCGTCCCACCGGAGAACGGTAGGGTGCGGCGCCACGCGTAGGCGTGGCCTCCCACACCCGCATGCACCGAACCGCGTCAGGCCCGGGAGGGAGCAGCGCTAAGGTGCAGCCGGGCTGCTGGTGGGGGTGCGTGGCTAACTGAATCGTCTAGGAGCGGCAGAGGCATCGGCCCTCGACCAGCTGGAGCCGCCACCCCTCTCTAATGTAGAGTTTTAATATCGAGCACACTAATTCGTGGGATAGACATGTCTAGTGAGGGGGGTGGCTCTTTAGAGGAGGAGTTGAAGCGGCTTAGGGAGGAGAACCTTTACCTCAAGGCCGAGATCGAGAACCTCAAGAAGCTGATGGCTAAGGAAGTGGAGACCGCCAGCCGCGCAGTGGCCGAGAGACTCCTATTGAACATGATCCTGATATACGAGGAAGTCGAGAGAGTGTTTACAAGCCTCCTCAACAACTCGGACATGAAACAAGTCGCGGAGGGAATCGGCATTCTCTTGAAAGAGATAAGGAAGCTATTGGCCGAGCAAGGTGTCAATCCGTTAGAGACTATAGGGAAGAAGTTTGACCCATTCATCCACGAGGCGGTCGGCTTCGTCGAGAGAGATGACGTCGAGGACGAAACGATAGTCGCGGAGATTAGCAGGGGGTATGAATATGTGGGTAAGATTCTGAAACCCCCCAGAGTAATAGTGGCTAGAAGGAGCCAGTCCTAATGCCCAGACCATGGGTATATGCATAGGTTTAATCCGCACCCCCTCTTAACTATGAACGGAGAGGGAGTGACGCGGGAGAGGTGGCTCGCGGAGAGGCGTGCCGATCCTTGGATCAGGATGGCTAAGAAGGAGGGATACCCCTCTAGGGCGGCATATAAGCTCAAACACATCCAGAGACTATACTCAATCATAAGCCCTGGAGATGTTGTAGTCGAGCTTGGGGCTGCGCCGGGCGGCATGTTGAAGGTAGCTTCCGAGCTTGTGGGTGAGGATGGGCTGGCTGTGGGTGTTGACATTAAGCCGATACACTGCACTGGCGATAACATCCGGCATCTGAGAATCGACATCTACGATCCTTCAGCGCCGAAGGAGATATTGAAACTTTTAGGGCATGTTGGATGTGATGTGCTTATCTCCGACGCCTCCCCAAACCTGATTGGTATCGCCGAGATAGATACGATGAGGCAGCTTGACCTAGTTATAAGGTGCTGCGAGATTGCAGACGAGGTCCTGAAAGATAATGGAAACATCATGCTCAAGGCCTTCGAGTGTCCAGAACTTACGCGGGTCGACAGAGTTCTCCGCAGCTGCTTTAACAACTACAAGAGAGTTACGACGCCGCCAAGTCTGAGAAAGCACAGCTCGGAGGTCTATCTAGTCGGCATCGGTAGATGGAGGGCACCCATTGCTCCGCTGTTAAAGACAGCTCTTGGTTAAATGTGCCTCATTGCGTAAGGGTCAGTAGGTGAACCGAACAAGGCTCCAGATTCAATATTATCTCTCCATTCCGGCTCTCAATTCTTCCCCCATCTCTCGGAACGACTTTACCTGGCTCGTCGAACGTATTTCTGTCGTCAGGTGAGGGGCTAGTCAAGTATCGATGCTTCACACGCTTGAAGTCGAAGCCGGCAACGCGGATACTACATTCAACAGTCTCATCCTGCAACCCATTAACCACGTGCAAATACATTTTATCACTATCAAAGCTGGCCACCGCATCCACTGCTGGGACCTGCTCTTCAGCCTCTTCAGAGTAGAGTGTAGGCCCGACGACACCCGTCCAAGCAACTTGGCTCCCCGCGTTTGGTGCAAATAGCTCATAGACGTAGAATTGGGGGCTCAGGACCATCCCCCCATCATCCCTAGTCGAGATGAGTGGGAGGACATTCACGGTCTGCGCAAAGCAAGCTATCGGAACCATCTTAGACATCTTTTGGAGCTTAATCAATACAAGGCCTGTAAACACTGCGTCCCTCATCGATGTAAACTGAACATGCATGGGAGGAACCGCCTCTTTATACCATACATTCCACTCATCAAAAGCTAGTCGAATCCTTTTTGGAATGCCAAACTTTCTGCAGGCAGTCTTTACGCTTTCGTATATTGAGGTTAGGTTACGCTCAATCTGTAGCGGGGCGGCGATAAGGTCTTCATGCTTTTTTGGACAGAAAATGTAGGTGTGTACCGAGAGATAATCGATGTAGTTGCCAGCGATCTTTATCATGTCTATGTTCCACTCTGGGTCATTATCGACTCCACAGCCCACGATCTCGATGCTTTTATCAACCCTTTTCATCAGGTTTACAAACTCTATTGTCCTCCGCGCGCACTCGGCTCCGTCGATGCAGAAGCCGACCTGCCAGCGGCCGTACAGCTCGTTCCCAACCCCCCAGAGCTTGACGTTGAAGGGTTCAGACCATCCATCCCTCTTCCTCAAGGACGCATAATACGTATCGCCTCTCGAGTTACAGTACTCCACCCATGCTGCCGCCTCCTCCGGCGTACCACTGCCAGCGTTGACGACGATAAATGGCTCGGTGCCCACAAGCCTACACCACTCGATAAACTCCACTGTCCCAAACTCGTTGGGCTCAACCCACTCCCAAGCCAGCTCAAACTTCCTTGGACGCGAGGCCCTCGGCCCAATCCCATCCATCCAGTGGTAGGCTGACGAGAAGTTTCCACCAGGCCATCTGGTAACTGGAGGTGCTATTCTTTTCACGGCCTCGAGGACGTCAGACCTGTAACCTCTCAGGTTGGGTATCTGCGAGTTCTCCCCCACCCAAATCCCACCGTATATGCAGCGTCCCAGATGCTCAATGAACTGGCCGAAAACCCTCTTGTCGAGAGGTCCAACCACAGAGCTGGCGTCCACCCAGATTTTAGCGTGCCGGCTCACGTTTAGGCGGCAGTCACACCCCGATATATCCTTAATTATGGCTTTTCCGCGGAGACCCTCTCCAGCGCGCCTAAGTTTAAGGTGACCTCGCAGATGTCGGAGCTGTATTCCGCGATTCGCCGTATGTCTTGGGCTAGCATGATGACCCCGACATCGGTCTCCCATTTCGCACCCTTTCTCCTCGTTATGTCCATGAGCAGGAGCTCAAACGCTTCAATCTTCCTCATTGCCTGGCGGGCTCTCGAGACGCTCCTCTCAAGTAACGCAGTTTTGGCCTCTGTGAAGAGGCTGCTGGCCTCGTAGCCGGCCCTTATTAGCTCGGGCGGTGGGGTCTTAGTCTGCCTCTCACCGACTAGGAAGTTGGCGATGGATGTTGCATGGTCGGCCGCTCTCTCGATTGTTTTAGCAGCTATGATGTATGATAGGCATTCTTGCGGGTTCTTGAGGCCGAGCGCTGCTAGTCTTCGAGGGCTTGAGATGCCTATGTTAAGTTGTCTAACGGCGAAGTGGTAGAACCTGTCCACGTCATAGTCCCTCTGGATGATGTCTTGGGCAAGTCCTTCATCATTATTCTCAATTGCGTATAGGGCATCCCTCTGCATGCTTGCGGCGAGGTCCGCCATCCTCTCGATAACCTTGACCGGCTGTAGGCTGTCATGGGTAGGCAAGCACTGTGTGACTATCCCATGGAAGGTCTCACCAACGATCTCAACACCCACCAGCCACCTCCTCATCATCTCCTTCAACTCCTTCGTGTGCCTATAGCCAGTCTCCCCGAACTCAAGCCTAATGACGCTAAAACCTGCAATATACATTGAGAGGTAAAGCCGCAGCACATCCTCGGGGCCTGCATCAGCAGGAACCTTGACAACGGCCTCCTCTACGGCCTCCTGCCCATCGAGGGCGGTCGGCCATATTATAAGCCCCCCACCGGGCTCCTCCATCAAGTAGAGCTCGTCATGGGGCTTCAGTCCAACCCTCCTAACCCACTCCTGTGGTAGCGAAACTATGAGGGTTGAGCCTCCTGTTTTCTGTACGCGGCGAGAGTAGACGGGCATACCGCTTCGAACTATTTAGTGGCGGTGTTTGAATATATAGGCTTTCCCGTCTTTTGACTCCTATATAGGAATGTGTAGATAAAATATTGAATATAGGTTTAGTTTAAATCGTCAATATAGCCTGTTAAGGTCGAGATGATGTCACAGCCAAAAACGATTGGGCTAATCCTGACATTCTTACTTGTAGGCGGCGTAATAGGATACGTGGGAGGATGGTTCTCATCTAGCCCCTCATCAATAGTAACCGTCACAGAGAAAATAACGGTTACATCTGGGGGACAGACTCAGACCACCGGACAGCTTGCGGGTGAGATCATCATTGATGGTTCCAGCACAGTGTATCCTATAACTGAGGCGGCTGCGGAGGCCTTCATGAATCTCTACCCCAATGTGAAGATATCTGTTGGGATATCGGGGACGGGGGGCGGGTTTAAGAGGTTTGTAGTAGGTGAGACGGACATCAACGACGCCTCTAGGCCCATTCTGAGGAGCGAGGCTGAGACCGCCCAGTCGAATGGCATAGAGTGGATAGAGGTTCCTGTCGCGATAGATGGCTTAGTGGTTGTGGTGAACAGGCAGAATGACTGGGTGGACTGTTTAACAATCTCGGAGCTTAAGAAGATCTGGGAGCCCGATAGCAAGGTATCAAAGTGGAGTGACATAAGACCCGAGTGGCCCAATGCACCCATACTGCTCTACGGCCCTGGACCCGACTCAGGTACTTTCGACTACTTCACCGAGAGGGTTGTGGGGAAGCTTAAGGCAAGTAGGACAGACTACATCGCCTCTGAGGACGACAACGTCTTAGTAGCTGGTGTAGAGGGGGAGAAGAATGCGCTGGGATACTTCGGCTACGCATATTATCCCCACGCGGCAGATAGGATCAGGATAGTACCCATACGTGATGATTTGAAGGAGGGGTCAGAGTGCGTAGTACCTACAGATGAGACGGTGGGCTCGTTTGTATATCCACTTGCGAGACCAATATTCATATACGTCAACAAGAAGGCATGGAACGAGAAGCCTTGGCTGAGAGAGTTCGTTATATTCTACCTCGAGAATGGGGAGAAGTTTGCGAAACAGGTGAGCTATACACCGTTCACTTCGCAGTACTATAAGTCTGCTGCCGCCCTACTAAGAGCCGGCGTAACCGACGGGCTGTACTCATTAACGTCCATAGTCGTGTGGAGGAACGCGGGTCCCCACTAGTGTGAGAAGGTGGATGCTTAATGGTAGCTGAAACAACTAGTGTGGAGAAATTAAAGAGATCAATAGATAGGCGGAGATATATGGACAGGATTTTTTACATCCTCTTTCTTTTATCAACCCTTGTCTCTACGGCTGCACTTATAATCATCTTCGCAACATTGGGGCTTGAATCCTTCGGGTTCTTCGCTCATGTCTCAATAGTCGAATTTCTGACGAGTACCAAGTGGACTGTACTTTTCGCAGAAAAGCATTTCGGTGTTCTTCCACTTCTGAACGCGACCATTCTTACCTCGCTGATAGCCATCGCGGTAGCCGCACCCCTAGGAGTCATGATAGCATTATTCCTTAGCGAGTACGCCTCAGCGAATACGCGGTCAGTAGTTAAGCCACTGGTCGAGACGCTTGCAGGCATACCTACAGTCGTCTACGGATATTTCGCCCTCTACTTTGTAACACCTAATCTGCTGAAGCCCCTGTGGGAGGGATTGCAACTCCACAACGCTCTTGCGGTCGGGTTGATGATTGGCGTCTTGATAATCCCGATAGTGGCCTCCATCAGTGATGACGCCATGGCAGCTGTCCCCGCCGACCTCAGGCTAGCGGCATATGCTGTAGGCTCTAGGAAGTCTGACGTTGCGCTTAGAGTCGTTCTACCCGCAGCCCTCTCAGGCGTGTCAGCCTCGATAATACTTGCGTTTGCGAGGGCTATGGGTGAGACTATGATCGCCGCCATAGCTGGCGGGTTCAGGAGCATTTTAACCTTCAACATAGGCGAGAGCATGCAGACGATGACGGCATACATTGCACAGGTTGCAACCGGTGACGCCCCGCACGGAACAATAGAATACCAGTCATTGTTCGCCGTCGGGCTATTCCTCCTAGTGATAACGGCCGTGTTAAACTACATAGGTATCAGGGTGGTTAGGAGATGGGCCATCAAGTATTGACTGGCGCAGAGCGCCGTCATGCGAGGCTTAGGAAGTTCATTGACCGGGTGCTGCCCATAATTCTCAGCGTGGCTGTTTTCATAGCGGTCGCCACCGTAGCCTCCCTACTCCTCACAGTGATTATTACCGGCGGCCACAGGCTGTCATGGAACCTGATCCTCAACTATCCGTCAGCCAACCCTGAAGAGGCCGGTATGAGGTCTGCCATTCTGGGCAGCATATTCACTGTAGGCTTGTCTGCGCTTATATGCGTCCCCCTCAGCATAGCAACCGCGATCTATCTCGTGGAGTATTCGAGGGGAGGTAGGCTCTCCTCCCTCCTTCGCTACAACATTGCAAATTTGGCGGGTGTCCCATCAGTGGTCTTTGGAGTCGTAGCACTGGGCTTCCTAGCCTACTGGTTGGGAATGGGGCGGACAGTAATCACCGGAGCCTTCACGCTCGCCATCTTGACGCTACCCCTAGTGACCGTGACTTGTGTCGAGGCATTGAAGGCTGTTCCCGACGATCTACGGTTGGGTGCATATGCTCTCGGAGCTACGACTCTTCAAGTCGTTAGGCGCATCTCCCTCCCTAGGGCTCTACCCATGATGCTGACGGGCGGGATACTAGGCATAAGCAGAGCCCTAGGCGAGGCTGCTCCAATACTAGTTGTGAGTGGCATACTCTTCATAAGAGAGGACCCAACCTCACTCTTCAGCAAATTTACAGTCATGCCGCTCCAGCTCTACAACTGGATAAGCAGGCCACAGCCAGCCTTCATAGAACTCTCATCCGCCGGAATTATCATCCTGCTGCTGATACTATTAGCGCTCAACGGCGTCGCCATCGCTTTGAGACAGTATTTGATGAGGAGGATTGGGCAGACTTGGCGATAGAGTCATATAATCAGTTACTCAGGGACTATGTGGAGCTAGGTAAGGAGGAGATGGCAGATATATCTGGCCCTGAGGTCGTGAGGGTGGAGAACCTTAGAGTAGACTATGGGGGCAAAACAGCCATTGACGGCATAAACATATCATTCAAACGTAACAACATCACAGCAATCATAGGGCCGTCGGGCTGCGGCAAATCAACCCTCCTAAGATCGATAAACCGTATGAACGACCTCATCCCAGGCGCCAAGGTAACCGGTAAAGTATACTTTAACGGAATTGATATTTACTCACGAGATGTGGATCCAGTCTTTATACGTTCTAGGATTGGAATGGTCTTCCAGCGTCCGAACCCCTTCCCCTTCAGCATATTCGACAATGTTGCTTTTGGTCTGAGGGTTAATGGCTTCAAGCTCTCGAAGTCAGAGCTTTATGAGAAGGTGAAGGATGCGCTGGTCAAGGCGGCTCTGTGGGATGAGGTTAAGGACAGGCTGGACAAGCACGCGTACAGCCTGTCGGGTGGGCAGCAGCAGAGGCTATGTATCGCGCGCGCATTGGCCGTAGACCCTGAGGTGTTGCTGCTCGACGAGCCCACAGTCTCGCTCGACCCCATCTCCACTGCGCGTATCGAGTCTCTGCTCCGCTCAATCAAGGACGAGTACACAATAATAATAGTCACACACAATATGCTTCAGGCTGCGCGTGTCTCGGACTACACAGCCGTCATGATGCCCGATGAAAACATGGTGGGCCGGATAATCGAGTTCGGGGAGACTAGACAGATCTTCACAAACCCTCGGGATAAGAGGACTGAGGACTACATCAGTGGGCGTATAGGGTGAGGAGAGGGTTTGAGCAGGATACTCGATATGGGGCTTCAGCTACTTACTCGGCGTCTAGAGGAGATGTTCAACATCGGCATAAACTCTTTCTACAAGAGTATCGACGGGCTACTGCAGTACAGAGACGTTGAGAATGAGGTCTTTGAGTCTGCGAAGAGGCTAAGGGACCTGCACGAAGAGATTAGTGAAATTGCTACGGAGCTTATAGCTAGGTATCAGCCAGTCGCTAAAGATCTAAGATACATCCGCTCCTGCCTCAATATTTCGTACGACATTCTTAGGATGGGGCGATACGCCCTAGAGATAACTAGGAGCAGTCGGATGCTCGGCTCTCTCCTTGAATGCGACCTTACACCAATCTCGGAGGCCAGCGAGGTTATTGGCCAGATGCTTAAGAACGCCCTCCAAGCACTCCAAGAGCTAAATGTGGATATGGCCAAGAAGGTTAAGGAGATGGATGAGAGGATAGACGAGATTTATCGGGAGAGGATTAAGGCAATAACACTCGAGAGAAACGGCTCGCGGGAGTGTGATGTAGCAATCGTCCTGACGCTCAGGAATCTCGAGAGGATTGCAGACCACGCCACCTACATTTGCGATGCTGTGGAGTATATCGTCACGGGCGCCCTGAGGCATCGCGAGTAGCCCTGACCTGCGAGAGCTTAGCTAAGAGAATGGAGGCTACAGCCGCGTCTTGTGCTGCTGTACCAACTGTCTTAAAGACGGTAACCTCATCATTGTTGACACGGCCAGCCTTTCTTCCAGCTATTATCTCCCCAATCTCAGCATACACGTCCTCCCACCTCATCAGGCCCGACTTGACTGCCTGAATTATCTCCCCCGCCTCCTCCTTGGCCGCGGCTAGCGAGTCAACAACAACTTTGCTGGATGCCAGTAGCCGCGGGTCTATCTCGGCCATTTCAGGGGTGTAGGCCCCTATAGCCGAGATATGTGTTCCGGGTCTCACCCACTCCTTCAAGACTACGGGTGTCTTGCTCGTGGTGGCGGTTATAATGACGTCGCAGGACCTGACTAGGGTCTCGGCAGAGCCGCATATCTCCACCTCTACCCCGGTCTTCTCTCGCATCTCCTCGGCGAACCTCTCGGCCCTATCTCTATATACGTCGAAAGCGTAGACTCTTTCCGGCTTCATCACTCGGTGTGTTATGGAGAGCTGCCAGCGGGCTTGGTATCCGCAGCCTATGATTCCCAGGCTTGATGCATCGCTCCTAGCTAAGTATTTTACGGAGAGGGCGGTGGCGGCCGCAGTCCTTAAGCCTGTTAGGGCCCGCGCCTCAGCGACCAGCTTGGGGATACCGTCCGCAGGATCAACTGCCACGACTACGGCGTTGGTGGTCGGTAAACCCTTCTCAATATTGCCCGGATATACTGAGACGACCTTGAGGGAGAAAACCTTCAGACTTGGAGCAAGACACGGCATTAAAAGTATGTCCCCTACTCCTTGAACACTAATCCTGTTCCGGGGCGGCATAACGACCTCGCCGAGGCTGAGTGCTTTAAACGCCTCGGCAACAGAGCTCAGCAGCTCCTCCACCGATACAAGAGCCTCAACATCGCTATCACTGAGTGTTGCGACCATATACCCTCCAGCAGCGAGTCTCAGGCTAGGTATATAGAGTTTAAGAACCCCATCAAGTATAATACTGATAATCGCTAAAATCTACCCTTCCTGCGCGAAACTTTAAAAGCAGAGTCCCAAGAGGTATAGTGGTATCCTTGTCCACGGATATATCGCTGAAGATGCTGGCAAGGTCGCTTGGAGGTACTGTGCTGGTTAAGCTGCGAAACGGCCGAGCAATACGAGGCCAGCTCAAAGGATACGACCAACACATGAACCTCGTCCTAGAGGGCGCAGAGGAGATAAGGGGCGAGAACAACTCGGTCAAGCTAGGACTCATAGTTGTGAGGGGGGACAACATAGTTATGATCTCCCCCTCGCAGATAAAACAGGAAGAGGAGGTTAGCGGCGCATGAAGGGAACACCCTCAATGGGTAAGTTTAAGACGCCGACGCATGGGCGCTGCAGGAGGTGTGGTAGACGCTCATTCAACTATAGGCGTGGTAGGTGTGGACACTGTGGGTTTGGAGCTACGAAGAAGTGGCGCAGCTATAGGTGGCTGAAAAGCCTTAAGGAGCGTCTCTGAGAATAGAGCTAAGCGGCGGCCTTTTCGCTAAGAATCTTCCTTACAACGTAGGGGAGAATGCCTCCATGCTTATAGTACTCTATCTCTATTGGTGTGTCGAGTCTGAGTATTGTCTCGAATGTAATGGAGGTCCCATCTCCCCGCCGCGCAGTAACTCTGACACGCTTCCTCGGCTGTAGCTGGCCTATCTCAATATCGTAGACCTCGGAGCCCGTGAGGCCAAGGCTCCTCCAGCTGACGCCGTCCAAGAATTGGAGAGGAAGCACCCCCATACCCACCAAGTTGCTCCTGTGAATCCTCTCGAAACTCTCAGCTATCACAGCCCTAACGCCGAGAAGCCTAACACCCTTTGCGGCCCAGTCCCTCGAACTCCCGGCCCCATACTGCTTCCCCGCGATGATTATCAGCGGCACCCCCTCCTCCCTATACTTCATAGCCGCGTCGTAGACAGTCATCTTGGTCCCGTCGGGATAGTGTATTGTCCACCACCCCTCACCATCCGGTAGAAGGTAGTTTCTTAGACGGTGGTTTGCGAGGGTCCCACGAATCATGACCTCGTGATTCCCCCTCCTCGAGCCATAAGTGTTGAAGTCTGTGGGATCTACTCCTAGGCTCTTCAGGTAGAGTCCAGCGGGGCTGTTGGGGGGTATTGCACCGGCTGGTGAGATGTGGTCTGTCGTTACGCGGTCTCCGAGGAGGACTAGTACGCGCGCGCCCCTTATGTCGCCTGGCGGGGTGGGCTCCCTCTGGAAGTTTTCGAAGTATGGGGGCTTCCTGATGTATGTGGAGGTGGGGTCCCAGTTATAGGTGGGGCTCTGCGGCGCTTTCAGCTCCTCCCACTCGCCAACGCCGCTAAATATCTCGCCATACCTTTTCCTGAACATCTCTGTCCTGATGCTCGACTCCATTATTCTTCTAATCTCATGCCTGTCCGGCCAAATATCCTTCAGGAAGACTGGCCTGCCGTCTCTGCCCACTCCGAGTGGCTCTGAGTAAAAGTCAACATCTATCCTACCGGCCAGCGCATACGCCACAACCAGTATGGGCGAGGTCAGGAAGCTTGCCTTGACAGAGGGGTGTATCCTACCCTCAAAATTCCTGTTACCACTCAGTACTGCCACTGTGAAGAGGTCTCTCTTCTTTATCTCTGCCTCAACCTCCGGGAGTAGCGGTCCACTGTTTCCAATGCAGGTGGTGCATCCATAGCCCACAACCTCGAACCCGAGCTCGGCCAAATAGGGAAGGAGACCGGCCGCCTCGAGATAATCAGTAACGACTGCGGAGCCTGGTGCGAGGCTGGTCTTCACATAGGGCTTCCGTCTCAGCCCCTTCTGGACAGCGTTCCTAGCGAGTAGGCCCGCGCCTATCATGACCTCGGGGTTGGAGGTGTTTGTGCAGCTGGTTATCGCGGCTATCACTACCGCACCATCTGAGATCTCTATCTCTTCGCCACCAATCCTAACCCTCCCAGCCATACCACCAGATACGGGGTGGGTGCCACTCGACCCTCCCTCACTATGCCAGACCCCCAGCCGATTCTCAGAAGCAGCTATAACCGGTTTAGCCTTCCTCAAAATATCCAGCACAATCTTCTTCGCCTCCCTAAGCCTTATCCTGTCCTCCGGGTTTGCGGGCCCGGCTATGGAGGGCTCTATCGCGCTCAAATCAATCTCAACGACATCGCTATACCTAGCCCCACGTTCGTAGTCCGTTGTGAAGAGGCCCTGAAGCTCAGTATAGCGTCTGACCAGTTGTATGTGTGCCTCATCCCTCCCAGTCATCCTAAGGTAGCTGAGTGTTTGCTCGTCTATGGGGAAGAGGCCTACAGTTGCGCCGTACTCGGGGGCCATGTTTGAGACCGTGGCCCTGTCGGGGACGCTCAGCTTAGCCACTCCGGGGCCGAAAAACTCGACGAACTTGCCGACCACGCCTTTCCGCCTAAGTGTCTCCGTCACAGTCAGCACGAGATCTGTGGCTGTGGCTGGGGGCTGAAGCTCACCGACTAGCCGTACTCCAACGACCTCAGGGACGCTCATGTAGTAGGGCTGGCCAAGCATGACTGCCTCAGCCTCAATCCCTCCAACCCCCCAGCCCAAGACCCCGAGGCCATTTACCATGGGTGTGTGCGAGTCTGTTCCCAGAAGTGTGTCGGGGTAGGCCGCCAGCCCGTCGGCCTCCTTTCTAACCTCCACTACTCTAGCCAAGCTCTCAAGATTGACCTGATGGACAATCCCCCTCCCAGGAGGAACAACATAAAAGTTCTTGAACGCGTTTTGAGCCCACTTCAGTAGCACATATCTCTCCCTGTTCCTCGCGAACTCTAGCGCGAGGTTCTTCCAGTAGGCATCCTTCACCCCGAAGTAGTCAACCTGGATTGAGTGGTCGACGACTAGGTGTGTCGGTATTGTTGGATTGACCCGTGAAGCGTCTCCGCCGAGACTGTGAACCACCTCCCGCATCGCGGCAAGATCGACGATTAGTGGGACTCCGGTGAAGTCTTGTAATAGGACGCGAGATGGCATAAACGGTATCTCCGAATCGCCCCCAGCCCTACCCTCACCTACAGCCTTCACGTCATCGAGAGAAGCTATCCCCGCGCCAGCACTCCTAGCAACATTCTCCAGAAGAATCTTCAGGCTCAACGGCATAGTGTCCAAGCTCTTAGCCAGACCAACTTCCTCGAGCATGGAAAGACTGTAATAGTAAGCCTCACCTAACGGCGTAGGTATACTCTTCCTAACCTCCCTGATCTCCTTCCTAGAACTCATGCTTCTGTCTCGTGCAGAGATTGACTAGCTGGGTTTTTAACCTTGGTTTTAAACCCGGCTTAAATGCGCGCTACATGCACCATGTGGGGCAGCTCCGGCCCTATCAGCTTGAGGGCCGTCTCCACCGCCTCGGGGGAGCCGGGCAGGGCGAGTATTATGGAGCCTGAGATAACGCCGGCGAGGCATCTCGAAAGCGCGGCGTGAAACCCTATCCTCTTATAGCTTTCAAGCCTGAAGATCTCTCCCACACCCTCAATCTCCTTCTCTAGGAGGGGTCTCACAGCCTCTACGCTAACGTCTCTCCTCGATATGCCCGTCCCGCCTATCACCGCCACTACATCGTAGCCCTCAGCCAATGCTTGGGCTAGCTTAGCCCTTATGCCTAGTATCTCGTCGCCAACAAGGCCTAGGTGCTCAACCTCATGGCCCAGCTCCTCCAAAACCCTTCGCGCCACCTCTGATGAATCATCCACGTACGGCTCACCCCTCACCATAGCCTGATAGCGAGAGGTGCTAGACCTTATGATCGCTATTCTAAGCCTCTTCGGTGCCGCTGATCTATGCGACTCCGCGGCAGACACAAATGTATCACATCGAGGGCGAGTAATAAGAGTAGAGTGGTGCTGCTCTGCCGAACACCGGTTTGGATATTGTGTTGGATTATGGTTTATATCCTGCCTGGGTGGATTCTCGTCAGGTGATCTGTGCTATCCGAGGCAGAAGTATTCCTGAGATGTAGGGAGTGCGGAAAACCCTTCGGCCATATACTGGCACATGTGTGCGATGAATGCTTTGGAGCCCTCGAAGCAGCGTACAGCCCGGACAGGCACTCGGTAAGCAGAGCTGTGATAGAGGCGCGGCCACCGTCTATGTGGAGGTACTGGGAGTTTCTACCCCTCCTCGACGCATCCAAGAAGGTCGACATAGGCGCCGGCTACACTCCACTTGTGAGGGCCGAGCGACTCGCAAAAAAGCTGGGTGTCACAAATCTCTACATAAAGAATGACACCCTAAACCCCACCTTCAGTTTTAAGGATAGGCCTTCGAGCTTGGCAGTCTCAAAGGCTAGGGAGTTTGGCATAGGCGCTGTTGGGTGTGCCTCCACTGGCAACCTAGCTGGGGCGACGGCCGCGCACGCAGCAGCCGCAGGGCTCCCATGCTATGTCTTCATGCCCAGCAGCGTTGAGAGGACCAAGATTAAACAGGCCGCACTCTATGGCGCTGAGATACTCCTAGTACAGGGGACCTATGACGACGCCAACAGGCTCGCAGCGCTCGCGGCTGACAGGCTTGGCATCGGCATCGTCAACGTGAATCTGAGGCCGTATTATGTGGAGGGCTCGAAGACGATGGGCTTGGAGATCGTTGAGCAGCTGGGCTGGCGGACGCCTGACAGGATTATAGTTCCGACGGCGAGCGGAGCCCTACTCTCCGCGATATTCAAGGGTATCGTTGAGGCGGAGCAGGCAGGCCTGATACGTGATAGCAGTGTAGCCATGACCTGTGCACAGCCGCTTGGATGTTCTCCGATTGTGAAAGCCTTCAGGGAGAGGAGCGACCGTATAGAGCCTGTCAGGCACCCCGACACTATCGTGCAGAGCCTCGCCATCGGCGACCCGGGAGACGGCTACCAGGCCCTAAAGGTGTTGAGGGAGAGCGGAGGGACCGCAGTCGCATTGACCGATGACGAGTGCCTAGAGGCTGTCCAGCTGCTTGCATCCACTGAAGGCATCTTTGCAGAGCCTGGCGGCGCCATATCAGTCGCAGCCCTCAAGAAACTCCTAGAGCTGGGAGAGATTGGGAGGGATGAGGAGGTAGTCTGCTGCGTAACAGGTACCGGACTAAAGACAGTTGAACTCCAGCCAGAGCCCAACCGTGTTAGAATCATACCTCCCACACTCGAAGGTGTTAAAAAGGCTCTAAACCTGCAGTAGGAGAAGACCAGAAAACCTGTACGGTTTATATCATCCCCTCGCCAGAAATCCTTTAAAGATGTCCCCCAAAGTGAAGGTAACGGTTACTGCAGTCCTCGCAAACTATCTCGGGGGTCAGAGGGATTTCATAATAGAGGCCGACTCTGTCAGAGCAGTGATAGAGGAGCTGGCAAAGAAGTACGGGTCAGAGATTAGGAGGAGACTGCTTGACGACGAGGGCCGGCTCAGAAGATACATCAACATCTATGTGAATGATAGAGGGCTGAGCCACCAAGAGCTGGACACCAAGCTTCAGGAAGGCGACGAGGTCCTAATTCTTCCAGCCGTAAGTGGCGGATAGGCATGAAACCCTTGAAGGCGCTACCCCCCCTACTAGCCATTGGCCTACTCGTACAGATCGCGCTGGGGGAGATGGGGCTTGCAGCGAGGGCGCTAAGAGACTTGCATGCGGCCATCGGTTTAGCGGGTGTGGTGTTGACAGCCTACGCGCTCCTCGCTGCGCGAGGAGTACGCGCATCCCTCTTGTATCTAACCGCACTTTTCATACTTGTCTTGATTCAATCGATACTTGGGCTAGTTCTCTTCGGAATATTTAGGGTTGATTTGGAGCTGTTCGAGCTCGTGGAGATGATTCACAGGTATAATGCATATTTGATGCTTGTGGTAGGGCTGGTCGGCGGGATGGCTGTTGCTGTGGTGAGGAGAAGGGTCAGCTCAGCTGATACTGTCGCGAAGAGCGGATAATTTAGAGGCTAGGCTGGTAAGCAGCTCGTCGATGAACTGGTTCACAGCTTCCACGTACTGCTGGTAGCTGGGTGGAAGGGATAATAGCCACTGTACTATCTCCTCAGCCGAGGCATTCTCGCCCGGATATCTTTCTATCCAGTCATAATAGTCGAACAGGCCATTCACATTGTTTATCACCCGGTCCACAGACGGTGTAAGTGCGGGCTCGAATGATGCTACAAGCCCCTTTATGTCGAGCCAGTAGTTCATCGTGGCGTTCCTGTCCGGGCCCAGAGCCTCTACACCCCTCAGCTGGTTTAGGATCGGTATTGCCTGTGATACAGTTCTCACTTGTGTTTCTACACGCTGCATCCGTGCTTCAACACTGCTTAGCCTCCTTGACAGGTCTGAATTACTTCTTCTCAAATTCTCGAGTTCGCTTGAGAGTGTTGTTTGAAGTGCTGCTAGGCGCTCCTCGCTCTCTGAGAGCATTCTCTTTGTCTCGCTTAAAAGCGCCTCTAACCTGTCCACGTTGTTAAGGGCGGAGTTGAGTTCTGACTGTTTTGAGGCCAGCTCTGCCTCCAGCTGTCTGATCCTCTCCCGCTCACCTGCAAGAAGCTTCTCTGACTCGAGGGCTGTAGTGTATGTGCCGTAGCTCATGCCAGCCACAAAGCTCGAGATAGCGACAGCAGCCACGACGACGGCGACAACCAACGCTCTATACAATTGCATGACACATAGAGCGCGCTGCTAACTAATAAGTAATATCTAAATCTCCCAGATCGTTTTAACGGCTACCCTGTACCCCTCTCCTGCATCCGCAGCTCAAGCGTCTTCAGGTCAAGCCCAGCCATAGCCTTGGTCTCATCGACCATCCTCTGAGCCTCCGCAACTATGTCAGGCCTGTCCCAGTAAGTGGTTGCCAGGACTATGGCTTCAGCCCTCGCCCTCGGGTCTGACGACTTGAATATGCCTGAGCCAACGAACACGCCGTCACACCCTAGACTCATCATTAGGGCGGCGTCGGCCGGTGTTGCTATCCCTCCGGCGGCGAAGTTCACCACGGGGAGCCTCTTAAGCCTTGCAGTCTCGAGGACCAGCTCGTATGATACGCGAAGCTCGCGGGCAGCCCTTATAAGCTCCTGCTCATCACCCTCCTCATACAGAATTGCGATTTTTCTCAGCTCGTTGTTCAGAATCCTGACGTGCTTCACAGCTTCCGCAACGTTTCCAGTCCCAGGCTCACCTTTCGTCCTAATCATCGAAGCACCCTCCTCAATCCTGCGCAGAGCCTCTCCCAAGTCGCGGGCACCACAGACGAATGGTGTTGTGAAATCCCATTTCCATATGTGCCTCTCCTCGTCTGCCGGTGTTAAGACCTCCGACTCGTCGATCATGTCTACTCCCGCCTCCTCGAGGACCCTGGCCTCCCAGGTGTGTCCGATTCTGCACTTAGCCATGACAGGGATAGTAACGTGGTCCAACACCTCCTCGATCACTTTGAGGCTTGCAGTTCTCGCCACGCCCCCCGCTTTCCTCACATCGTATGGCAGCTTGTCCAGCACCATAACTCCGACTGCACCAGCGTCCTCCGCTATCTGAGCCTGCTCAACGTTTGTAACATCCATGACGACGCCGTGTTTAAGCATGTGGGCGAACCCTCTCTTCACTAGGGTGGAGCCCCGCTTGACGGATAATCCCTCGTAAACCTCTATCCGGAGCCCCGGAGCTTCCCTATGGCTGAGGGTGAGAGAGATCAAGTCCGATGGTAGAACCGCTCCTACGATATATAAACCAATCGCGTCACTAGGAGTTTAGGGGGATAGATATTTCATAGAGGGGTATGCGGGATTGGGTGGATGCGTTTAGGAAGGGTGAGGCTGTTAGCTCTGGTCTTCCTAGCTGGGGCTGCCGTGATGGTTATAGAGCTGGCTGGGAGCAGGCTTCTCACACCTGTTTTCGGAAGCTCGGTATTCGTGTGGGGTAGCATCATCGGTGTTGTGCTATCCTCTCTCGCAGCTGGCTACTACTTGGGTGGAAGGATCTCCGACCTTCGGCCTGACCCCCGCCTCCTAGACACGATAGTCTTCACCGCAGGCCTCCTCGCAATCTCAATACCATTTTTCTCGCCTGTAAGTATCGAGGCGGTGTTATCGGTTGGGCTGGAGGAGCGGTGGGGGGCGCTGCTCGCGAGCCTAGCCCTCTTGGCCCCATCCAACCTCCTGTTGGGGATGGTGTCGCCATTCGCCGTTAAGCTGGCTACAAGCGAGTTAAGGTTGCTTGGGAGCAGCGCAGGTTACCTATACGCCGTCTCGACGCTTGGAAGCATATTCGGGACATTTGGGACTGTTTTCCTCCTGATCCCCGCTTTAGACGTCCGCACGATCTTTCTCGGAGTTGGCTTAGCGTTGATGGCGGTCTCGATGGTGAGGCTCGGTATCTCATCGAAGGTTACTTTCGCGGCGATTCTTCTATTCTTACTCTCTCCGCTGGGTCTTGTGGGTGTCCAAGTGGTAGCAGCTTCAGGCGAAGTGGTGGAGGCGAGAGAAACACCATACAACAGTCTTGTGGTGGCTAGGAGCAATGACCTCCAAGTCCTATATCTTAATGGGCTCCCACACAGTGGCATGAGTCTTAAAAACCCGAATGAGCTGGTCTTCACCTACACTAAGTTCTTCGAGGCAGCTCTTGCGCTGAACAGCAGGGCTAATGATGTGCTATTCATAGGTGGAGGAGGGTTCTCTGGCCCAAAATACTTCATCAGTAGATATCCCAATATTGCCGTTGAAGTGGTTGAGATAGACCCGGTCGTCGTCGAGGTAGCCAAAAAATACTTCCAAGTCCCCGACGATGAGCGGCTCATCATCCACGTAGATGATGGCAGGGTTTTTCTGCAGAAGATTGGTAAAAAGTTTGACGCTATCATCATAGACGCATACGCGAAGACCTATATCCCATACCATCTGCTGACCCTTGAGTTCTTCAGGCTTGTGAGGGAGAGGTTGGAGAGCGGCGGCGTGGTGGTCAGCAACATCATAGCATCAGTCGCCGGCGACACTTCAGGGATTCTCTGGTCCACCTATAAGACCATGAGCCTAGTCTTCCCCAAGATCTATGTGGTGAAGGCCTCGGAACACGGAGCTCCACTCGTCCAGAACATCATACTCATCGCCTGCGCAGAGGAGGACTGCGACCTCCTTGACTCGCTATCCAAGTGGGGAAACAGGGAGCTTGAGACCCTAGTCGCCCGAGGGCTTTGGAGCAGGCTGCCTGACCTGAGCGAATACAAGATCTTGACTGACGACTACTCGCCCGTCGAGTCTCTGCTAAACCCTGTAACGGGGAAGCCCTACTCAGTGGAGCTAGAGTCGGGCGAGTACAGTGTCCCAGCGATACTTATGGGTGGAAGCAACTCACTAGCCTTGGCCGTAGTCACGCTGGCTGCAACATACTGGTTGGCGTCGCTAGTCTTGGTCATGGCCCCGCGTCGCGAGGTTGGGCGGGGAGAGTATAACTTGGGGGGTTGAGCTAGATGGGTGGCTCGGAGGGAATGGTCTCGGAGCCAGGCCCAGAGGGGTTGGACCGGCTGAGGCAGGCGGGGTCCATTGCTGCCTCTGTCCTCAGGGAGGCTGTCCTAAGGGTTAGGCCGGGAGTGCGGTCTCTACAGATATGCGAATGGGTTGAAGCCAGGATTAGAGAACTTGGAGCCAGACCGGCTTTCCCCTGCAACATTGGGGTAGACTCCGTTGCAGCCCACTACACGCCGACCATCGGAGATGACATAGTAATCCCGATGGGCTCACTGGTTAAGCTGGACATAGGGGTGGAGCTTGACGGATATATAGTTGACACGGCCGTATCCGTAGACCTTAGGAGCCCTTACGGCTATTTGGTGGATGTTGCGCGGGAGGCCCTGAGGAATGCTCTCAGCGTTCTGAGGCATGGCGTCAGGGTAGGGGAGATTGGGAGCATAGTCTACGAGACGGCCACAAGATACAGGTGTAGACCGATCTCCAACCTCTCGGGACACGAGATTAAGAGATACAACCTACACGCGGGGGTCTCGATTCCGAATATCCCGGCTGCTGAGTCGCAAAGGCTTGAGGCAGGCCACATATACGCTATCGAACCCTTCATAACCCTGCAGGATGCTCCAGGTCTAGTGGTAAACACTAAGACGGTAAATATTTTCTCGCTCAGAGAAGCCTCCGGTAGAGCTAAAGGCCTTAGCCAAGAGGAGCAGGAGGTGCTTAGAGAGATAAACACAGTCTCGCGGGGGCTTCCATACACTACTAGGTGGCTGAGCGAGAAGGCTGCATCGATTCATCCACGCCTCTACAAGCGAGGATTAGTCTTCGGCTATCCTGTACTGGTTGAGAAGAGTGGGGCACCGGTCTCACAGGCCGAGCACACGGTCATAATCTATGAGGATGGATGCGAGGTATTGACGTCAAGCTAGGCCTTCTGGACTTGTAGTAGCTGGCTGTAAACCTCTAAAGTCTTCTCAGCCGCCCGCTGCCACGTAAACTCTTCAAGCACCCTCCTCCTACCGTTACGCCCCATCCGCCTAGCGCGGTCAGGGTCTCTCAAAACCTCCTTCACCCCCCAAGCAATGTCGAGCGGGTTTGAGCCATCTACATGCATTCCACACTGATTCTCTCCCGATGGTATAACCTGCTCCCTGAACCCCACGACACCCCTCGCACCAACTACAACTGGTCTCTCCATGGCCATGGCCTCGAGGCTCACTATACCGAAAGGCTCGTATAACGAGGGGAAGACACAGACATCCGCGGCGGCATAGTGCAGAATCCTCTCACGCTCCGACACAAACTCGGTCCTTAGGATAACCCGGTCACTCAATCCGAGGTCTCTGACTAGATTCTGGAGCACACCCTCCAACTCACCCTTACCCAATATGACTAGCTTAGTCTTGGGAAACTCGCTCAAAATATGAGGCATAGCTTGGACAAGCTCTTCAACGCCTTTGATATGCACTAGGCGTCCAACAAAGAGTATCATATTCTCATCACTGCCTATCCCATACCGCGCCCTGAGGCTCTCCCTATCCTGCTGGCTTATGGCCGATGGATCGTATACGTCAGGGTCGACACCGTTCCAGACGACCCTTATCTTGTCAGCAGGCCAGCTGTGTACCTGCAGATCATCCTTCATCGCGTAGCTCACCGTAATTATTATCGAGGCATACTCGGCTCCGAGCCTCTCAATCTCGGAGACAGTCCTAGAGCCCCTACCCATCGCCCTCCCCCACTCCGTAGAGTGGACGTGATAGACTGTGGGAACCTTGCCCAGCCCTGATATGGAGATGCCTGAGAGGGCGCAAAGCCAGTCGTTGAAGGCAACAATGTCAAACCTGCCATCCAATACCTTAGAAACAAGCCTCGAGGAAGTGGCGGCGTTAAAGGCAACAACATTGCTGAAGAACTTAAGGCCATCACCCCACCCCCTCACCTCATCATTCATTATATGCTTCAACCCCGCCGAGAGGTCGGGGAGTTCAACCCAGTTCACCTCGACCTTCTCCATCCCTATTACTGGGGGGTGGGAGCCGGCGGGAAGAGGGGCATAAACCTCCACCTCATGCCCCAGCTTGGACATCCACATAGTCATGTATTGGGAGTATGTTCCGAGACCCCCTACGATTACGGGGGGATACTCCCAAGTAATGAACGCAATCCTCATCCAAGCTGTTATTCCGTTTTTGCTGTTTAAATAAGATATCACCCTGGGATGGGTGTGGAGTTGCAATAATACTGTGCATATGCTTAAGTATTATCGCGGCGAATAGATGGCGGTTGGCATGACCACCGAGAGGGACGAGTCGACCCTCTTATTGACGTTCATGCACAATATGGGCTATGTAGACAAGATGAAGGCGGTGGAGGTTAGAGAACTCTCCGAGGCTCTGGCACTGGATAGGCAGCTGGTAGAGGAGACTTTGAGGAAGCTTGAATCCGACGGCTACGTGGCTAGTACTAGGCAGCGAGGGGGCGAAGCAAGCTTCTACCTCACGGGAAAAGGAGTGATAAGGGTCTGCTCAATATACACGTAGGGTCGCGGGTTGAGGGTCGTCTTTCTCTCATGGGAATATCCGCCCCGCATCGTTGGTGAACTGGCCTGGCAAGTCCAGTCTCAGATTGAGAGGCTTAGGAGAAAGGGGTTAAAAATCGACCTAGTGACGATCAGTGATGCGGGATATTATGTCGAGGAGCCCGCACCCAGTTTTAGGATAACAAGGATAACCAGCCCAGTCTCTCACCACTCCACAATCATAACGTGGATGGTAAGCATAAACACCGAGGCTGCCAGAATAGTTGCCGACATCTATCACTCGGAATCGGATAGGATAATACTCCATACATACGACTGGCACTTCGCCCCAGCCTCCTCAGCCCTGAAAAAAGCCCTCAACATCCCATGGGTGGCCTCCCTCTACAGCCTCGAGCAGCACAGGTCCCTAAACCCCAACTCGCCGCTCAGCTCCTGCATTAGAACGATAGAATGGCACATGGTCCGCGAGTGCGACTTCCTACTGGTCAGGGATGAGTGGATGCTAAGAGAGGTGAGGAACAACCTATCCATCGACAGGGAGGCCGTCGTAGTATCTAATCCCTCGGCCGCAGACTGGGAGGACCAAGTCTTGCAGCTCTACGAGAAGCTGGTGAGCAGCTAATGAGCCTGAGCGTTCTGATGCTTAGCTGGGAGTTTCCGCCCAGAATAGTTGGAGGGCTGGCCGCCCACGTCCACGACCTCTCAGTAGAGCTAAGCAGGAAAGGAGTCGAAGTGCATGTCCTCACCCTAGACTTTCCGGGCGCGGCGGAGAGGGAGAGGGTGAATGGCGTAAATGTATATCGCGTAGACTCCTACAAGTATCCGGCGCCAGATTTCGCATCCTGGATCGCCATGATGAACGTAAACCTTCTGAACTACGCCTGCGGACTGCTGAGGAGCGTGTTGCAGAGGCCCTCCATAATTCATGCACACGACTGGCTCGTAGCATATGCTGGAATAGCTCTCAAACACATCTTTAGAGTCCCGCTCGTAGCGACCATCCACTCGACGGAATATGGCAGGCGGGGAGGGATACACGACGACTATCAGAGAATGATTGCCTCTACGGAGGCATGGCTCTCTAGGGAGGCTTGGAGGGTGATATGTTGCAGCAGATACATGGCAGAAGAGGTTAACAGGGTCTTGGGCACGCCGCTGGACAAGATAGACGTGATACCGAACGGCGTCTATATCGAGAACTTCCAGCCTCGAGACAACCGCGCCGAGTTGCGGTCAAGGTATGCACTCCCCCACGAGAAGCTTGTCCTCTACGTTGGCAGGCTCGTCCACGAGAAGGGAGTCCACCTGCTGGTCGAGGCAATCCCACGCATCCTCCATAGCGTAGACGCAAAATTCGTCATAGTTGGCGAAGGATATCTCAAGGAATGGGTCAAGAGACGGGCGGGAGAGCTAGGCGTCTCCCAGAAAGTATATGTTACCGGCTTCTTGGACGTAGAGACCCTCAGAAGGCTCTACACGATCGCGGACGTCTTGGTTATGCCTTCGCTCTACGAGCCTTTCGGCATAGTCGCCCTAGAAGCTGCTGCTTCACGTCTTCCAATAGTCTCCACGTGCGTGGGTGGGATAGGCGAGATAGTGAGCCACATGGAGAGCTGTGTATGCGTTTATCCCAACCCGGACTCCATAGCGTGGGGGGTAGTCCAAGTGCTCACCAATCCAGGACTGGCGGAGCACATCAGGAACAACGCATACGAGAGGGTGAAAAGCGCCTACACCTGGGGAAGAATAGCTGACCAAACGCTGGGAGTCTACCACAGAGTATTGAACGAATACAAGTCGATAGAGGGCTGGAAGCCCCGGCTATAATTTCTAACACGCTAGGCATAACCTCCCGAGCCAAGTTTATATCCAATGGATGGAATAGAACCCTTGTGGAGAAACGTAAACCAAGTCCAAGACAAGTATCGAGAGGGCGCGGAGCGAACATTTTTGAAACCGTCGAGAGGATAGATTTTGTAGAGGGATTCGGCGAAATTATACGCTCAGCCCGCGAGAGGCTCGGACTGACCCAAGAAGAGCTGGCTAACCTCGTCCACGAGAAGGTCTCCATAATAAAGAAGCTTGAGGCCGGCTCCTTCAGACCACCTATCGAGCTGGCGCGAAACATAGAGAAAGTCCTCAAGATACGGATCGTCAGGGAGCTAAGAGACGAGGACATACACATCACCCCGCCAAAGACACTACAGAGGGGCGTAACGCTGGGCGACCTTCTCTCCTCTAAGGACGAGAAGAAAGAGTAGTCGGGCATACTCTGTTGGTTTTGCGTACCTTTTTGGGTGACAGGTTAAATACTCTGATAGTGCATTATATAGTAGGGCTAGGAAAGGGTGGTGTGGCTCGCAGGTAGGCGCTAGAAGGGTCGCGATAGTCCACAGATACTTGGATGATGAGGAGCCCAACTTGGAGGAGCTTGCGGAGCTCTGTGAGACAGCTGGATACGAGGTGGTCTACGAGCTATCACAGAGGCGGCACCCTCACAGCCAGTACAACATCGGGCCCAGCAAGGTGAAGGAGCTTGCAGAGGCGGTGAAAAGGCTGGGCATAGAGAAGGTCATATTCGAGAACGAGCTGAAGCCCATTCAGGAGTACAATCTGGCCAAGGCGCTGGGCGTCGAGGTAATCGACAGAATAAGGCTAATCTTGGAGATCTTCACACTCCACGCCTCGAGCCTTGAGGCTAAACTCCAGATAAAGCTGGCGGAGCTCAAGTACGAGCTTCCAAGGGCCAAGGAGAAGGTCAGGCTAGCGAAGAGGGGCGAGCAACCAGGATTCCACGGGCTGGGCGCCTACGAGGCCGACGTATACTACGAGGAGATCAGTAGGAGGATACAGAAGCTACAGGAGAGGCTCGAGGAGATAAAGATGAAGAAGGCCATCTCCATCAGACGCAGTAGACTTGACGGCACACCCTCAATAGCGCTCGCCGGCTACACCAACTCCGGCAAATCAACACTCTTCAAGAGGCTCACAGGCTATCCCACCGCGATATCGAATAAACTCTTCACAACCCTCTCAACTAAGAAACGGGTCGCGAGGATCATGGGGAAGCCGGTGTATGTCTCGGACACTGTAGGTTTTATAAAGAATGTCCCAGCCATGCTCGTCTCAGCCTTCATGTCGACTTTGATGGAGGTTGTCGAGTCTGACCTCGTCTTACTCCTAGTTGATGGCTCCCTCCCTCTACCGGAGGTAAAGCTCCGCCTCAACGTCGCCCTCTCCACACTGAGGCAGATAGGCGTAGTCAACAAGCCGATCATTATAGTGTTTAACAAGGCCGACCTCATACCACCCGAGAAGCGGGACAAACTAGTCGAGATGGTTGACGGCGCCTATCCCGCAGTGGTCATATCTGCTAAGACGGGCGAAAATATAGACCTCCTTGAAAAAACCATAGACTCCATGCTCTCAGGCTTTGTCACGTTCATTGCAAGGATACCACTAATGGAGGCTAGTCCACAGCTCATAACTTGGCTCCGAGAGAAGGGCCGAGTAGAGCTAATGGAATACCGCGATGGATTCCTAGAGATCAAAGCAACAACTCCCGCCCAGCTCGCCGAGAGAGTGCGGGCCCTCACCTACAACGGCGGGAGCTTCGTTCTGGGCGAGACTTAATATACGTGGATATTGTATCTTGGTCTGATGCTAAGGCGGGACGATTTAGGCGTCAGGGGACTTCAGGGCCCCAGCGTGATAATGCCATCAGACATAGAGAGGCTTGTCCGAGAGGTAATGCTCCTCAAGGAGGAGGTAAGGAAGATAAGAAAGGCCTTGGAGGAGCACGGCATCAAAGTAGAGTAGGTAGGTCGCTGTAAACGGCCATTATCAGGGGGACCAGCCTCCTCGTCAACTTGTCTAAAGCGGCGACCTCAGCCCTGCACTTTACAGAAGTATACCTCAATTCCTGCTTGGCATTTAGAGCTCGGTGTCTGGTGCTTGGCTCGAGGGCTCTGGCCGGCTTTAGGACAGGGTCTACTGGGACTCTAAAAAATCTGCACACATCGTAGAGGCTGCTGGCACTTAGGCCCAATCGGCTCGACACTAAGCTGTGGAGGTCTATGTGTCTCGCAGTAAATAATGGTGAGGGATCCAATCCATAGAAAAGCATCTTAGCGGTTAGGAATGGGACGAGCCTAGACTCGCCTTCCCAGCTGATGTATATGTGGCTGGCCCTCAACACACGCTCCAGAGAAGCTATTGCCGCCCTCTCACCACCTATATTCCTGAGAATTCTGATCTTCTCTTTCGCGTCACTGAGCTCCTTGTACCCTATGCACAGCAGCATTCCTTTGTCTGGGTGTGGATCGGTAGTCTCTATGGCCAGTATGTGGGTAGTAGGTCTCAGCTTCATCATCCAAAACCTGTAGGCCTATCTCTGGATATAACCCGTCCCACCCACTCTAACAAATGTACCGGGTGGAGCCATGCCCCTGAACTCCTCCGGGTGCAGAATCTCTGCAAGTATCGATACCCCCTTAATAGTGCTTGGCGAGTGTCTGCTGAAGTATATCGAGGAGTTGACCGCATAGATCTCACCACTCATGAATGCAGGAGTCTCCCTAACCCAGTCCTCACCCATCAATAGCTCGGCGTCGCGGTAAGACTCTTGAAGATCGTACCCGCAGGGTCCACAGATTATGACCTCCGGCTCAAACCTCAAAATCTCCTCAGGTCTAACCCGCCTACTGGGCTTCGCCTTAACACCAAAATCAATCCCTCCAGCAATCTCAACCATCTCCGGAACCCAATGCCCCGAACAGTAGGGTGGGTCTACCCACTCCATAAAGAAAGTCCTCCTCCTCTCAAGTCCTTGTGCCTTCTCAGCAATCCGCCCTATTTCCTCGCGGAGCTGTGAAACCAGCTCTCCCGCCTCTTCAGCCCTACCCACAGACTCACCAACCCTCAAAATGTCTCTGAACACATCCTCAATCGAGTGAGGATGAAGTGTTAAGATCTTGGGGCTTGGCCGTAGCGACCTAATCACACCCTCAATGCTTCCGGGAGTGACTGCGCACACCTCACAGAGCCCCTGAGCTACCACCAAGTCAGGCCTAAGCTCCGATAATAGTCGACTGTCAACGACGTAAGGCGTCTCACCCTTAGCGTAGAGCTCGGAAATAATCCTGTCAACCTCCCTCGATGACTTGCCACGCGTATCAACCTTCGGAGAAACAACTACGGGCCTGGTCTGGGCCTCAGGCGGATAGTCGCAGGCATAGGTAACCCCAACAACATCATCGCCCGCACCCAAGGCAAACAATATCTCGGTGGCACTGGGAACTAGCGAGACGATCCTCACGGGTTATTAGTCGCTGAAACCCATACTTATTCATTAATTATCCCTCAATAACGCGAGTATATTTCGACGCCGCACGTGTGTAGGTGGAGGAATCGCATTTAAATAAAACAATTTAGCTAAATGTGAATTGTGGTTCTAGACGACTCTGAGCTCGAGCGTATTAAGGCGCGTAAGATGAAGGAGCTGCTTTCTCGGGGTGAGGGCAGTCCACAGGAAGTCTCGAGTGTCGGGGAGTATCCTAACCAGCCCGTTGAACTGAGTGACGCGGAGTTTGACCGGTTTGTGAGCAAGTATCCGCTCGTAGTGGTTGATTTTTGGGCCGAGTGGTGTGCGCCCTGCAGGTTCATGGCTCCGGTGGTTAAGGAGCTGGCGTCTGAGCTGGCGGGGAGGGTGGTTTTCGGAAAACTGAACGTGGACTATAATCCCGTTACTGCGACTAGGTTTGGGATCATGAGTATACCTACCTTTATCGTTTTTAAGGACGGGAAGCCGGTTGACGCTATAGTCGGCGCCATGCCGAAGCAGAGGTTCAAGAACATGATCATGCAGTATGTGTCCTAGCTCCGGGCTCCGGCACTAGCTTTATTACAGGACTGGGGATTGTACAGCTGGGCCGCGGGTAATGGGTGTTCTGTCTTACAGCGTAGAGATCGTCGAGCATCTTGACGCGCGGAGGAGAGAGCTTGAGTCTTGGATTGAGAGGCGGCTAAGCCAGAGACCTGATAGGCAGATTTTTGAGAGGGCCGTTTACGGTGGGAAGAGGCTGCGGCCTGTCTTCCTCTTACTGGTTTTTGAAGCTCTGGCTGGGAAGGACCGGGAGTCCGCCCTCGATGTGGCGTTTGCCCTAGAGCTGGCGCATGCAGCAAGCCTAGTTCACGACGACATTATTGACTGGGACGATCTTAGGCGGGGGCGGCCCGCGCTATGGAGGCAGGTGGGGATCAGCAGGGCCGTAGTGGAGGGGCACAGAATTATCAACCTCGCATTCAGGACGGTTCTCGAGAAGGGGATAGAGATAGCTCGGATCTTTCTCGAGGCGTGGGATAGGGCCTCGCTCGGAGTGCTGGAGGAGATCCTCTCGACGACCCCGCCCTCTAAGCTGCTCTACCTCCGGATCATCGAGAACAAGACCGCTTCTCTCTTCGCGGCCGCCGCCGAGTCCGCAGCCATACTTGCGGGGGCTCCCGAACATGTCCGCATGCTCGCTAAGAACTATGGGAGGTGCGTCGGTATTGTCTACCAGCTAGGCGATGATTACGGTGAGATGCTCGCGGGTAGAGGTGTTGTGAGGCTGGTGCGAAACCTAGGGAGGATTGAGGAGCTGATAAGGCAGGGATACTTTGCGTTAAAGAGTGGGCGTCTCCGCGAGCTGATAAATGTGTGGAGGGCTCTTCGTGGATTCCAGGGATATGTGCTGGAGATCTTGGAGGAGACGCTGAGGGAGATAGATAGTCTTGTGGCTGTGATGCCTGTGGAGGCTCATTACAAGAAGATTTTGAGAGAGTTTCCCAGATACTGTTTTCTCCAGATGGTCAGGGCGAACAGGTAGGGGGTTCTCAGGCGGGATCTCAGCCCGGCCGTGTAGCAGGGAGCGGCTTATATGCTGGATCGCAGTTGCTAGAAGTGGATGAGGGTTGGAGAATTATAGGGCCTGCTCGCGCTGTGGCGCTGCTGTGAAGAGGCTCAACATGTATCGCGGCCAGGCACTCTGCGACGAGTGCTACGAGAAGGTTGCAAGTGACTCCGACCTGCTCTGCAGCCACTAGTCCGCGAGGATTTAGGGGATGTTTGTTTAGCTACTGTTTGCGGACGAGTTTTTCAATCCTCATTAAGGGGTAGTTCAGCTCATCAATCCAGCTGAGCCTCCCCCAGACCCTGCTCTGACCATACCTGACCACAACGCTCACCTCGAGGTTCCTAATGTCTATGCGACCGTACCTGTAGGCTGTCTTCCCAATACGCAGGCCCTTAACCCTCAACTCTACCCTCTCCCTGAATGGCTGGGCGGCGAGGCCCTCGCTCAATTGGGCCAGCAGCCTCTTAATCGCTGCAGGTCTTCTGGGTAGTGGGAGGCCTAAGAGGTAGTGATAAGCTGTAGCCAGCGCGATTCCCGCCTCGAAAGCCGCCCTCTCAGAGTCGGTGAGGCCCTCGTAGAAATACTTCCTTCCCGGATCTCTCACTCTCCCCAATCCTGTTCGCTGAGTTGTAGCGTTCAGGTGTTAAAAGCCCTTCCCTCCAAAACTTCTACCGGGTGAGGATACTATGAATAGTGGGGGTTGACTATCATGGATTCGTGGCTAGGGGCGCGGTCGCTAGGGCCTATACCATGCAGGCCCTCGTGAAGTATCACGGCCTGAGGGACTGGAGCCTGAGGATTCCGTATCATGACAGCATATCGGTGAACACAGATGTCGCATACACAACTGCGCGTGTTACTTTCGGCTCGTTTGAGAGTGATAAGGTTTTGGCTGGTGGTGTAGAGCTTGTGGGGCGGCCTCGGGAGCGTGTTATAGCTGTGATAGATAGGGTGAGGGCGCTGGCGGGTATCGATGATAAGTGCGTAGTGGAGACTGAGAATCACCCGAGGATAAGGGCCAAGGGCATGGGCTTCTCCTCATCCGCAGGCGCCGCAATAGCCGCGGCCGCCTACAAGGCCGCCTCACTCGACAAAAAGTATGGATGGGATTTAAGACTCATATCGCGGATCGCTAGGCTGCTGGCAGGCTCTGCATGCCGCTCGGTTGTGGGTGCGTACGCTAAGTGGCTGGCAGGAACAGGCGACGAGGATAGCTATGCCATAAGAATAGGCGACGCCTCCGACCTAGATATCAGATATGTTATTGTCCCTCTCTGGCTTGATGTCTCAACCGAGACGGCTCATAGAGAGGCTGAGACCTCACCATTCCTCTGGGCTAGGGTTGAGTCGGCCAATAGGAGGTGCATAGAGCTTGAGAAGGCTATTAAGGACGGCGACTTCAAGCGATTCGGCGAGCTTGTAGAGAAGGACTCCCTCGAGCTCCACGCTGTAACAATGACCGGCGCCCAAGGGACGATACTCATGACACCAGAAGCCCTAATGGTGATAGAGATTGTCAAGAGGCTGAGAGGGAAAGGAGTAGCGGCCTACTTCTCAATGCAGACAGGTCCAACCGTCTACGTAAACACCCTCCCAGAGGATGCTGAGATAGTCGCGGAGGAGATTCGGGCCGGAGGGTTCGACGTACTGGTGTCGGGTATAGGAGGGGAGGTGGAGGTCCTTGGCTGAAAGAGAAGATTAAAAAAGTAAGCGATATGTAAGGTAAATGCGATGGGTGAGGTAACGGTAAAGGAGGAGGATGTACCCTTCTTCGCAGAAGTGACCGCAGGCGGACGTATCACCATCCCGGAGGAGATTAGGAAGATCTTCGACATTAAGGATGGGGACTACCTGCTCTGCAGGATCAAGATCGTGAAGAGGCGTAGCCGGGACTAGCGAGCTGGACATCTGCACGGTATTTGCCCACAGCGCGGACAGCCTGCACCATATCTTGAGATGAACTCCTTCTGAATGTCAATCCCCAAAACATTACATGTGCTGAGCATCCATGCCAAGAGGTCGGCGAACTCTGGCCCAATGTTTTTAGAGTCTTTAATGTAGGCGTCAGCCACCTCTCCAGCCTCCGAGAGCATCCAGAGTAGCGTCCTCTCAGCACCCCGCGCAGCGTCGCGCTCGCCGTATATCCTCGCCATCAACCTCTGGCATTCACTAAGCTCCAAGACCCTCCCTCCAGCAGTCTCAACAACAGATACAGCATAAAAATCCTTCCATCTGCCGGTGATGATGTAAACCTTTTCAATCCCAGCCGCCCTATAGGTTTGTATGTCGTCTGGCAAGGTTTTGAGGAGTCTGCTAAGGGGTGATGGCCTAGTCTTCACCGCGGGAGTATACACGCCTGTTCAGGCAAGGCTGGCTGAGCTCGCGGGGCTCAGCTGCATCTATGTAAGCGGCTACACATGCTCGATAGGATATCTTCTCAAACCGGATATAGGGTTCCTCAACCTCACAGACATGGTGAACTTCGCCGGAATGATTACTAGGGCCGTCAGGAAGCCAGTGGTCTCCGATGCTGACGACGCCTATGGAAACGCTGTAACTGCCACAAGGACGGTTGAGGAGTTCGCGAGGATTGGGGTTGCCGGGATACACGTGGAGGATCAGAGGTTTCCCAAGAGGTGTGGGCACCTAGCCGGCAAACTAGTCCTCCCGTTTGATGAGGCGTTGTTGAAGATGAAGTCGATTCTGAGGGCGCGGGACGAGGTCGATAGGGACTTAGTCATAATAGCTAGGACCGATGTCTTGGGGTCTGAGGGTGGGACGGTTGAGGAGGCTGTCCGGAGGGGAGTTGCGTATGCCGATGCTGGGGCCGACGTGGTCTGGGCAGAGTTCAGATCACCCGACGACGAGGCGGCAAAAATATTTGCGGAGAGGGTCTTGGCCGAGCATCCGGGCCTCCCACTCCTCTTCAACTACTCCTCATCCTTCAGGTGGTCTAAGAGCAGGCTGAGGTTGCGTTTCAAGGATGTAGCTGATATGGGATATAAGCTCCTCTTGGTGAGCATGGGTGGACTACAGGCCGAGCTCGTCTCCGTATGGAGGTATTTGAAGGCGCTGGCTGAGGAGATGGAGCAGGCCCACTGGCGGCTCGAGTCCGAGCTCGAAGGTACCCCCTTCGAGAATCTCCACGAATTCGCAGGCATCAGCAGATACGCCGAGCTTGAGAGGCTCTTCCTACCTAGCAGCGAGCTCCGGGAGAGATACGGCACAGGTTAAGAATTATAGACTACTCTACAAGTTTACTGGAGTGGAGATGACGACCTATATCGGCGAGATAGTGGTTCGGACGCGGGGCGAAAACGATGTCGTGGACATAACAGAGAAGGTTGAAGGCTACATTGAGAGGTCAGGGGTGAAAAACGGTGTCGCCCACCTCTACGTAGTCGGCTCCACGGCAGCATTGACGACCATGGAGTATGAGCCGGGGCTGATAGAGGACATAAGGGCGGCGTTGGAGCGTATAGCGCCAAGAAACGCCTACTACAAGCACCATGAGAGGTGGGGCGACGATAACGGCCACTCACACATAAGGGCCTCGATAGTAGGCCCCTCCCTCTGCGTCCCCATCAGAAACGGCTCCCTAACCACGGGGACTTGGCAGCAGCTCGTACTAATCGAGCTCGATACTCGCGCAAGGGAGAGGCGGATACTTGTGACCATCATAGGTGACTAAATACTCGAAAAACGGGGGCTCAAAGAAGTTCAGAGAGGCGGTCTGAGAAAAATTACTTGGGCTGTTATGGCGGGGTTATCTTGATCGCTTGGACGGGGCATGCGGATTCGCAGGCCATGCAGAAGATGCAGTCAGACTCTCTAACCGGGTCGGACTTGTCTGTCCTATACTTCTCCCAGAGCTCCTTATCCTTCTCAGGGTCTATAACCCTGTCCTTCCCAGTGCCTGAGAAGCCCGGGTTCAGGAACCATTCAAACACGTTGACTGGGCAGACATCCATACATGCCCCATCTGCGACACAGCAATCGAAATCCACCGCCACGGCTGTGCCGTGGATTCCCAGCCTCGTCGGGTATGGCTTACCCTCACCGTCCAGTCGCTCCATCCCCTCAGCCCAAACGGCGTGGCCGTGGTGTTCACCAGTTTTCGGGAACTTCTTTGAGAAGTCAGGATCTATGGGTGCTGACTTGAAATCAACTTGTCGGACCATCGGTATCGAGTCTATTTATTCCGCATCTACTATATCTACTTAACCCAGTTATACGGTTTTGACAGTCAAGAGCTTAGTGGAGCCCACAACCAGCTACGCGAATATTCCCTACTCTATCCGCTCGCCATGATCTGCTGCTAGGATTCTGGTGAAGCATGTCCTAGTGCCTAGATGGCAGGCGGGGCCCTCTGGGATGACACGGTAAATTACCGCATCGCCGTCGCAGTCCACCCATATCTCGACAACCCGCATATAGTTTCCTGAGGTCTCACCCTTGAGCCAGAGCCTGCCCCTAGACCTGCTGTAGAAGTATGCAAGCCCTTCGCGGACTGTCCTCTCAATCGCCTCCCTGTTGGCGTGAGCGAACATCAAGACCTCGCCCGACTCGTGGTCCTGAACTATGACACTTACCAAGCCCCCAAGCTTTGAGAAGTCAAGGTCTGAGACTGTCACCCTCTCTGGGCCGCTCATAGTCTGACCTCGACGCCGTGTGTCTTTAAATATTCCTTCACCTGCCTGATCGAGTACACGCCATAGTGAAATACGGAGGCTGCGAGAACGGCGTCCGCGCCACCAAGTTTGACTGCCTCCAAGAAGTGTTTGAGATCACCCGCTCCCCCGCTAGCGATGACTGGTATGGAAACGGCATTAGTTATGCGGTGGAGCAGCTCTATGTCATATCCAGTCCTCCTTCCGTCTTGGTCGATAGATGTGAGCAGTATCTCTCCTGCGCCAAGCTCTTCTCCGCGCACGGCCCACTTCACAGCGTCCAGTCCTGTCGGCTTGGTCGCGCTGTGGCTGTATACTTGGAACCACACCTTGCCCGAATCATATTCCCGCTTAGCATCAATGGCTAGTACAGCGCATTGGGCGCCGAATCGCCTCGATATCTCCGTGATGATGCTGGGGTTTTGGATGGCTGCTGTGTTTACAGCCACCTTGTCTGCACCGTTTGCGAGTATCCTGTAGGCGTCCTCTGCACTTCTAATCCCGCCACCAACGGTGAAAGGTATGTTTATCTCCGACGCCACCCTACGCACCACATCGACAAATGTTTCCCTACCCTCAACCGAGGCCGAGATATCCAGCAGAGCCAGCTCATCTGCACCGTCCTCCACGTACCTAGCAGCTAAGGCCACGGGGTCCCCGGCAGTCTGGAGCTCCCTGAATGATACACCCTTCACAACGACTCCATGATGAACATCAAGACAGGGTATAACCCTCTTAGCTGGCACCCGCTACACCTTTAGCAGCCTTGATGTAATCCCTAATCGGTGCCAGCTTCTCATAATAGGCCCTGCCCAGCACTACTCCCCTATAGCCGATGCTCGACAGTATCTTGACCTCGCGCGGCGTAGTGATTCCACCGCTAGCGTAGATCGACCCCCTCCTCTCGGCTGGAACCTTCTCAAAAAATCTCAAGTCCGGCCCCTCCAACGTACCATCCCTCTCCACGGACGTCATCAAAATGTATTTCAGTGAGAGGTCGTCGACGAGTCTAAACCCTTCCTCAACACGCATGAGGCTCGTCATACTCCACCCCTCATAGACTATGCCCTCGCTGTTGAAGTCTAGTGCAGCGACTAACCGCTCCGGACCATAATCCCTCACAAGCTCCTTAACCAGCTCCCTATTCTTGAACAGGATGGTCCCAACAACGATCCTGTCGACCCCAATCTTAAAGACGGCTTCAACCCGCTCCCGGGTCCGGAGACCCCCACCAACCTGTACCGCTTTACCCTCTGCGTTCTTCACAATCTCTTTTAAAACTTCCATGTTGTCCCCCCTGTTCAGGGCCGCGTCAATATCAACTACGTGGATACCGTCAATATCTGTAGAGGCCAGCTGACTCGCTACATACGCGGGGTTATTGGAGTAGACGAACATGTTTCCTAAATCTCCTTTTATCAGCCTCACTACGCGGCCCTCAAGGATGTCAATCGAGACCCACAGCTCCATGTATCCACGAATCCATCTAAAAGCCACCATAAATACACAATCCCGGCCAGCCTCTACACCCGCATATTTGGCCAACTCTCCATGGGCTCGGTGGATCTCACAATACGGGCCCCCATCTCCGCAAACCTTTTGAAAGCGAGTTCTGCCTCCACCGAATAGTCCACAACGCCCGGAACCACCACAGGCGAAGTGCAGTCCTCAAGCAAATATATCCTAGGGACTAGCTCAGGTCTTCTCTCCTTCACGACCTCTATCAGGTCTGAGACAGTCCAAGCGACACAGTGACTCTTAGCCTCACCCGCAATTATGAGGGCGTCGTAGGATAGGAGCCGGTTTATGAGCTGCTCATCCCTCTCACCTATAAGCTCCCCGCCCGGCCCACGCTTCACCTCAGGCCCCAGGGCAGAGTAGTGCTCTGTGAGCGGTGAGAAGCCCTTCGTCCTTATAACTGGCTGGGATGCCCGTGCTATTGCGTGAAAGAACACGGCCTCCTCTACTAGCGGGACGAGAGAGTGTCCTATCCCGCCCAGCATTGCGTGGAATGGCCAGATGGTTAGCTCGTACTTCCCACTCCTCTCCAGCGTCTCAACATAATGCCTGACGTAGGACTGGAGGTACTCGAGGCTTATCCCAACTGTTCTCGCCGCCTCTGCAGACACCCTCCACCTCCCCTCTCTAATATCGTCTACTGTTATACGTGTATAGGGGTCGGGATGCCTGCCATTCTCATCCTCGAAGAAGACTGAATGGAAGATCTGGTAAGCCTGGTGCGTATCCATCGTGGCCACTATCCCAGTTATCGAGGCCAGATTCCTGTAAATGAAAGACGCCATCCTCTGGCAGTCCTCCACCGCACCCCTACCGGAGGACCCCGCCACAAAGAGCTCAAACCCAGGCATACAGAAGGTGTTCTGAACATCTATGAGTATCAGGCATGTCCTAAACTCGTCGGCGGAGGCGGGCTTGATTGAATACTTCTTCCGCCACTCCAAAGCCTCAGCAGCCCTCTGCTGATATGGTACTCGCCAGATCTTGTCTGCTTGGGACGGGTCGAAGTGTGGGGGGTGTGGGAGCTCTTTAGCCATCAGCATATAGATAGACTGCCTGTCTCATATTGGCTTTTCGCAGAGGAGTAGGCTTAGATTGGTCTAGCTCTGTGGTGAGGATGGCTGTTCAGGAAGAGTGAAGAAGGCAACTATCTGAACTATAACTGCTACGAACAAAATTACAAATCCTATAAGAACTATCGCCAATGCAGCCCCGATAAGGTAGAGAAGACCGGTGGTGGAGAAGAGGCCGGCGCCAAGCTTCTCAGATATAGAACTATAACTCTTCCTAAGGAAGATGCTGGACACAATAGAAAAGACCCAGACGACTACTAGTGCGGCGAAAACTGCGATAAATAATCCCCAAAATAGTTGAAGTGCTTCAGGCTCTGTAAATTCTCGCGACAGACCGTCGCCGGCGAAGACCCTTGAGAAGATTTGAGCGAAGCTTGCTAGGCCGAGGGAAAAGCCAACAGCCACACCTACAGCGCCTCCCACTATAAATAGTATGATTGAGATCAGCATGTTGTTGAATATTGATGAGTCGCCCACAGCGTCAGCGATTTTTTTCACAGCTATAGCGACGAGCACTACTCCTACAATGTAGAGTATGAAGCCCACATTTGGGGCCAGTAATAACAGCATCAGTATCGAGCCGATGCCTCCGAGGTATTTTGCATCCCTGATATTGTCCATGCCTATCCCGTGGGTTTTTACGGGTTAATATTCCTTGCGATGCAGCGTCAATATCTGACCCTGGGATCAAGTATGAGGTAGAGGGACTCGAGAAGGAGTCTTGCTGCGACGTAGATTAGGCCGTACATGTAGGTTAGGGCTATTATTATCGCCTCATCTCCCCTCACGACTGCGTCGTAGTAGAGCCTTCCCATTCCAGGCCAGTTGAATATTGTCTCGGTGAGTATCGCGCCTCCGAGGGAGCCTGCGAGGCTGAAGACTACTATAGTTATGATTGGCGGTGCGGCGGGTCTCATGATGTATCTCCGTATGACGACGCCCTCGGGCAGTCCTCTAGCCTTTGCGGCCGTAACAAAATCCTCCTGCGCAACATTCAAGACAACGGTCCTTGCAGCATAGATTGATGGTCCAATGCTCACTGCCACCAGCGTTGTGAGTGGTAGTATTGAGTGCCACAGGATATCGAGCGCTATGAGGTGTGGCTCGGTGGGTGGCGGTGAGCTCATAATACCGCCGGGTGGTAGCAGCCTCACATAGTATACGAAGACGAGCAACAGTATTATTCCGGTCCACCAGCTGGGGAGGCCGTTCGATATCGCGGCTAAATAGACAGCTATCCTATCCATCCTGCTACCTGGGTTTAGGGCGAGTTTGAGGCCGATATAGATTCCGGCGAGCGTTGAAATCATAACGGCTGATGTAACCAGCATCACTGTGAATGGAATCCGCTCCATTACTATATCGCTGATTTTTCTGCTCCCGCTGAATCCTTCGATTACCCTTGACTCCCCTAGGTCGAGGAGTATGACACGGCGGATTAGGTCGGGAAGCCTGAAGTACCATGGCTTGTCGAGGCCGTAGGATTCTATCAACTCTTGCCTCCGCGCCGCTAGGACGTTCTCAAGCTCTGTGGGGTCCGTTATGCGCTGTGCCAGCGTCTGCCTCAGGTTTCTCAACTCCTCGTTTATAGTCGCTGTTATGACCCGTTCGGAGAATCCGCTGACTCCCAATATCACTACAAGAATGGCGATTACCACTAAAAGGACGAGGCCAAGTGAGGCTGCCCTCACAACAAGTGGACGTGCTACGCCCACTACCTCCCCCTACGCCTCAACAACACAACTGCTATAAACAAAGCAGCAGCCACGGCCACAGCGACGCCGGCATACAGGAGGATTGGCGGCTGCGCCTCGGGTGACACTGTAGCCGTTGTTATAGTCGGCCGGGTCTGAGTTGTAATTTCCCTCGTAGTCGTGGCCTCGCCCGGTATAACCCGGAGATCGCCCTCAAACTCTAGCACGGTGCCTACCTCGTCGGGATTATAGGCGACGATTGTGAGTTTGTAGAGACCGGGTCTTAGCTTGGATGAGGTCTCTGCTGGGACTTTGATTTCGTAGGCTCCTCCGCTGGTGGGTGTGGCGTCGCCGGCGGCGAATATCTCTGCTCGTGAAGCGTCTTGTATGAGGTATCTAACCTTGGTTCCCTGAGGGGCATTGAGTCTAAAGGTAATTGTTCCGCCTGTCAATGTGTTTATCTCTCCTGAGATGGGTGATGCGAGAGAGAGCTGTGGGGGCTGGGTGAATTCCGACCATCTGCCTGGGCTAAGTGGGTATGTTGGGTCTCTGAAGGCTGCCAGCTCAGCCGTCTGGCTAGGGCCGTCAAACCTAGCCAATATGAAGGGCCCCTGCCCAATCACCAAGTGCCTATACTTTCTGAACCACTCTATAGATGCCCGATACCTGGCCTCAGCCTCGCTCCACTCCACTTGGTAGACGCCGTCAATGCTGAGAACCTTTTCAGGCAAAAACTTGGAGGATAGAAACTCGCTCAAAACGACTTCGGCCAAGTGTCTCGAGATTCGCTCCTTGACGAGGTTTATCCACCCGAGCTCTGGGTTAAACCGCGCCGCGGCCGTGTCCGTGTAAGCGGCCTGCCTCTTATCGAAGACTAGGACATCCATGGCTAGGAGGACCTCCCAAGGCATCGAGACAGAGGTTGGGAGGGCGTACTCTGCGACAATCTCGGGCTCGAAGTGCCAGTAGTCCACGTAGACCTCGAGCTTAGACCCTTCCACTATCCTGAAGCCCTTGAAGGTTTCGAGGTATGGGCGGGATGTCACGGCTATCGCAGTCTCTATCCTGCTCTTCCGCTCGTTGTAGGCTATGTCGAATGCCTGGTAGATGGGGTATAGTATGTCTGCCCACGTTATAGGCTGGCCGTGATGCCACTTCGCGCCGATGTATTTCGAGAAGTCGTAGACAACCTTGCTCTTAGCCGAGACTCCTGCACCGACTCTACGCCACCCCCCTGACTGAGCATCCCATATGAAGGCGTCTGGGGGAACCTGAACTGTAGGCTGAGGAGAGGAGGCCTCGACTCTGAAGTCAGCTCTGAAGGGTATTGGCCTGCCGGAGAAGGGGTGGCGGGCAATTGGTGGGTCAACAATGTTGCGGTAAATGTCTACGCTGTAGACGTCGCCGAAGCCGCCGACCGGGTTCCACGCGCTCCTCCCGCCCGGAGGCTCGACCCAGAGATGACCAACTACTAGGCTCTTATCGGCCCGCTCCTTGTTGACGCTCTCCCTTAGTGTGTAGACTGAGCGTGGGCCTCCCACTATGTCTAGGATTAATGGGGCGACTGAGGGGCTTGCGGGGAAGACGCTGATGGCTGTCGCAACCCAGACCCTGACCGACTCTTGGACGCAGAGTCGCGTCATCTTTCTGAAGAGTTCGTCGCGCTCCTCTTTGCTACTGTAGTCGCCCTTGAAGAGCTTCTGACCAAGCTCGTCTAGTGTCGAGTTCTCATACTGCCAGAACCCAACCTCCCTCCAGCCAGGCATACTGCCGAGCCAGGGTGCGCAGAACTGGTTTATGCTCCCTGCCTCGTACCGGGCTGCTCCACCCCGCCCCCAGCCCTCAGTGTATATGTGCCAGTCGAAGGCGGCTGGGTCCCTAGAATAAACCCTCTCAACAGCCGGGCCAAACTCGAGCAGTATAGGCTCAACCCTAAACCCGAGCCTCTCCAACTCGTTCCGAAGCATCTCGCCTATCTCCCTCCTCTCGTCCTCAGACCTGTAGATCAGCTTCAGGGAGATCTCCCTCCCACCATACCTCCAGACGCCGTCCACGAGCTCGGCTCCAGCCCTCCTCATCGCCTCGGTTATCAGGGACCGCGCATAGTCCGGGTCATATCGTATCCCAAGCGACTTGACATCCTCGAAGACTGTAACATAGTCTAGGTCGAAGGGGCTTACGAAAGAGTACATGGGCTGGGCTAGACCCTTGAAGATCACCGAGACAACCTCATCCCTGTTTACGAGATACTGCATTGCCTGTCGGACCTCTCTGATGGAGAAGGGGTTGAGCTGGCCGCTGGGTGCTGGGGCAGGGTTGAGGAGAATAGAGTACATTGTTGCGGGTGCTTCGATGAGCTTGATTGAGGGATCGTCCCTTAGGCGGCGCGCGAACTCTGTCTTAAGGTTGAAGAGGAATATGTCTATTCTACCCGCCTTTATCTCCCGGTCGGCTATGTCCTGTGAGCCCAGACCACGAAATATTATCTTCTCGGCTGCGGGTCCACGCAGCTCGGACTGGCCATAAGAGACTTCCAGTAAGGACAGCTGGGAGACTGTCAGCAGTATCGCAAAGGCCAATGCTGCAAGGCTCCGCATATTAGGTCTGATGAGATGAGAAGTAGGCGAATAGATAAGCTTTGAGCACATACCACTAGAAAAGGCCGAGTAGCCTCTCTCACCGTATAGTATTACGGCGACTAGGTCATCGCGGCTGTAATGGTCTCGTTTTCAGTTCTTCTCACGCTTGGCTCGTCTCTTGACTGTCCCGCCTGGATGCTAGAGGCCTCCTAGCTATGACCACTCCAACCCACAACCCAATCGCAACGCCTGCAAGACCGGCCACTATCAACCATGCAATGTCAGGCGCGGGTGCTGGCTGTCCTTCCTGCACGGGCCTCCCCTCACTACTTGATTTTAGGGACTCGCTGATTCCTTTGACCTCCGTCAAGAGGTTTTGGAGGAGCTGTCTATCCGACTCGAGGGCGCTGATACGCTCCGCCAAGTTGTTGAACCCAAACTCAATATAGAAACTAGCAATAGCGAAGTTGCCCGTCTGGTCATAAGCCACCACCGTCTGCGGCCCCTCCGAAGTCAGTGGCGTGAATATCCGTGCTGTGAAGGAGCCCTCCTCACTCGTCTTAGTGTATGCAACAACGCTCCCCCCGAGCTCAATGTAGATGTTGGAGTCGGGCTGGAAGTTTGAGCCAACTATCGTTATGTCTCGGCCAGCGACGCCGCTGGGCGGTGAGACGAAGATTGAGGGAGCGGTCATAGCCCTCCTCCTAGCGAAGGCTATCTTCTGGTTTAGGCCGGTGAATTCTCCCAGCCTGCAGTCCGCCCACACCATGTATACGTCATCGGCTGTAGCTTTTATCGAGAAGTAGTCCCCGATAAATGCGCCGCCGGGGAATCCGAAGTTGGGGTTACTGTAAGAGTCCGTGACCCTCGCGCTCCCAACCCTCTGGCCGAGCTCGGGTATTTCGAACCCCCACGTCTCTCCCTTGTCGCTGGACCTAGTATAATATATGTGGTATTTCGTCTCAACGGGGTCATCCCTCATATCACCCCACATCACGTGAATAACGCCGTTTGGGTCTACCGCTATGGATGGATAGAACTGGAGCCTGCTAGTCTCGTCGTCATTGAGCCTCTTTGGCTGTGACCATGTGGCTCCGCGGTCGAGGCTTCGAACAAAGTAGATATCACCGTCATCGAGTGGCTTGTCGGCTGGGCGGCCGGCGAATACGATGTAAACCTCTCCTCCAGGGCCTATGGCGACTTGTGGGAAGGAGGAGCCCCAGTTCCTGAAGGCCGCGTTTCGCGGAGTGAAGCCGACCTCGTTAAAGATGGCTGCCCTTACTGGTCTGCTCCAGCTCCTTCCCCCATCGTCGCTGAATGTCACGTGTATCTCTCCTAGCCCCATCGCGCTATCGTCGTCCAGCGTGTCTAGCCAGGCGACGTACACCCTCCCGTCGGGTGCAACTGCCGGCTGAGAACCTTGGACCACCCGCCTCTGAGTTGTCTCTGTCCCGAACCCTCTGACAACAACGGGGCTGACTTGGATAGGCGATGTCATCACCGTGAAGTCCGTCGAGGATTTGACCAGCTTGATGACTGACTCAATCCTTGGGTTTCCTAGGAATACGAGCTCTTCGACGTAGAATATGTCCCATACGACGGAGAACTCTGTGTATGTTACGTATATTGCGTCTCTAGTGGGGTCTGCCTTGTCGGGGCCTACTGTCATCCAAGGCTTGTCGAGGAATGAGAATGCTATGCTTCCCCTCAGCCTCCCCCTCTCATCGTATCCTATATTCCTGAAGGTGATTCCACTCCTAGCCACTGAGACCGGCTCAGACCAAGTGAACCCTCCATCCACGCTCTTGGAAACTATTATGCTTGAGACTATCTCCTCGGCTACTGCCGCACCTATCCTAAACTCCTCCACACCGATGGATATTGATGAGAAGTAGGCATTCCCATCTCTGTCAAAGGCTACTACAGGGTCTCCACCAGACCCTATGTCATCCCTCAAGTATCTTATCTGGCGCGGGCCTATCCACGTCTCCCCCCCGTCCAAGCTAACATAGGCGCTGACCCCGGCGAAGTTGTAGTCTATGACACCTACGAGCAAGTGGCTAGGGTTCTTCGGATTCACGGCGATGTGGGGCTCCGTCTGGACCGGAGCCCTGCTGAAGTCCCGTGTTATTAGAATGTTCCTGCTGAAGGCCGGTGCAGGGCTTCTGAATGGGACCAGTACTCCCGCAGCCCCCGGCGCCTGCAGGGCTAATGGGCCTGGGCCGAGCCCTCCTCCCTCCGCCTCAGCCCTCCTCCCTCCAGGCTCCTCACCCGTCTCGCCTAGCCTCAGCAACGGGTCTTCCCCACGCGCTACTACGCCCAGCCTTCCCGTCAAGAGTTTTGAGACGAGTTTAGTTGACTGAAACTCTATCCTCGCTCCGCCGCCTAGATTAGCCTCTTGGAGGGAAAGGGCTACTGGTAGTACTAACGCAATTGCCATGAATATTGCGAGTATAGGTGCTGCTAGCCTCTGCATGTTATAAAAACGCAACATACAGCCCTATTAACGTATAGCCATCTAACACTTAGTCTTAAGTAGCCGTTATGCCGACATAGGCTATGAGGTCTGAGCCATGAGGATTGTTAGGATCCAAACACCGCGTGGAGGTGCTAGACTGGGGGTCGTGGTTGATGATGAGGTGGTTCTGCTGCCCGAGAGTCGCTACGGCTCAGGGAGAGGCATTCTAACACTCTTCCGCGAGGCCGCGCGGAAGGGTATGAGTGTGGCCCAGTATCTGGAGCGGAGGCTAAGCGTGGGTGGGAGGTTGAAGAGGATCGGCTACTCTGATGTCGCTGAGGGCAGGCTAAAGGGCTTCCGCCTCCTGATCCCCATCGTTCCGCCTGAGGTCTGGGGTGCTGGTGTAACATATCTCAGGAGTCGGGAAGCCCGTGAATACGAGACAAAGGCTAAGGGGATCTACGACCTCGTATACGAGGCCGAGCGGCCAGAGATCTTCTTCAAGGCCACACCCTCCCGCTGCGTCGGGCCAGGTGATGTCGCATACATACGTGGCGACTCGAAATGGTCTGTGCCTGAGCCGGAGCTGGCGCTGGTCCTCGGCCCAAGACACGAGATAATAGGATACACTGTAGGCAACGACATCTCGGCCAGAGACATCGAGGGCGAAAACCCCCTCTACCTGCCCCAGGCCAAGATCTACAAGGGAAGCTGTGCGCTGGGCCCGGCAATAGCCCTGCCTGAAACGGTTGGAGACCCCAAAAACCTCAAGATCGAGATGAGGATTCTACGGGGAGGGTCTGAGGTCTTCAGAGGCTCTGTGAGCACTTCGAGCATGAAGAGGGGGTTGGATGAGCTTGTAGGCTTCCTGACCAGGGACAATGTCATCCCCGCAGGCACCGTGTTGCTGACTGGGACTGGAATAGTTCCTCCGGACGAGTTCACGCTAGAGAGTGGGGATGTGGTGGAGATAGAGATTGAGAAGATTGGTCTGCTTCGGAACAGGATTGAGCGGCTTAGTAGCCGAGGTAGACGGTCTTAATCTTGGTGTAGAAGTCTAGGGCGGCCTCGCCCTGCTCCTTAATCATCCCAAAGCTAGATTTCTTGAATCCTCCGAACGGTACGTGAGGCTCCAACCCAGTTGTCGGCTTGTTTATCTTGACAACACCTGCCTGTACACGGTTAATGAACTCGAAAGCCCTCGGCAGGCTCCTCGTGAATATAGAGGCTGACAGACCGTACTCGATCTTGTTTGCCATCTCCACAGCCTCGTCGAAGTTTTTGGCGCGCATAATCGCTAGGACCGGCCCGAATATCTCTTCCTGTGCTATCCTCATGTCCGTAGTGACATCTGTGAATATGGTGGGCTCCAAAAAGTATCCCTTAGAGTGTTCCGGCCCTGTGAGCCTCTTTCCACCTAGGACCAGTTTAGCCCCCTCTTCAACTCCTATACGAATATAGTCGAGAATCTTGTTCATCTCCTTCTCACCTACAACAGGCCCCATCTCAACACCCTCCGCAAGACCGTTGCCAACCTTAATCCTCTTGACACGCTCGACAAGTTTCCTCTCAAACTCCTCGGCCACGTTTTCAAGAACTATTGCTCGGCTGGTTGCTGTGCAGGCCTGCCCCGTCAGGCCGAAGGCTCCTCTAACCACCATCTCAACCGCCCTCCCCATATCCGCATCGTCTAGAATCACTGCCGGGTTTTTACCACCCAGCTCCAACTGAATCCTTACGTTTCTTCCGCCAGCAGCCCTCTTAATCTCCTCACCAACCTCGAGCGACCCTGTGAAGGATATCGCATCCACCTTCGGGCTCTCGATTAGCTCTGCGCCTACAGTCGAGCCGGGGCCTGTGATAAAGTTGAGGACTCCGGGCGGCAGGCCTGCGCGGTGGAGGGCGTCGACTATCCTATAGCCTATTAGTGGGGTGTAGCTTGCCGGCTTGAAGACTACTGCGTTGCCCGAAATGAGTGCTGGTGCGATCTTCCAGGAGGGTATGGCTATTGGGAAGTTCCAGGGGGTTATGATGGAGACTACCCCTAGGGGTTCTCGGAGGGTGAATAGGTGTGTGTTGGGCTCGGCAGAAGGTGTGAACTCTCCCCTCAATCTATAGCCCATCACCCCATAGAATCTGAAGATGCTTACAGCCCTGGCGACCTCGGCCCTGCTCTCAGCCAGCGTCTTCCCCTCCTCCCTAGTCAGGACCCTAGCCAGCTCGTCAGCCTCATCCTCAAGTATCTGCGCCGCTTTAACTAGAATCCTTCCCCTCTCGGGGGCTGGGGTTGAAGCCCATTTAACCTGGGCCTCTCTCGCAGCGTCGATGGCCCTCGCGGCATCGTCCCTAGACAGTTGGGGGAACTCTGCGACTACCTCGCCTGTGTCTGCGGGGTTGATGTCTTTGAATGTCTTGCCGTCAGGTGAAAAAATCTTCTCCCCTCCAATAATACATGGATAGAGGTGCCCAGCCAATTCGTATCTATGAAAGCAAAGCCTGATAAAAATCCTTCATAGAGGATGGGAATTCTTTAATATACGCACAGTGGTTCATCTGGCGAGATGTCAGGGTCTGGAAAAGGTGCTGTCCATAGTGTTGAGCGTTTTGCAGGAGTACTTAATGCGCCGCATAGGTCGTTCCTCTGGTCTATAGGCCTTGACCCCAGCGATATTGGTAAGCCTCTGGCAGGCGTGGTTGTGGCTTGGAGCGAGTCTGGTCCATGCAACTTCCACACCCTAAACCTCATCGGCTACGTCAAGCAGGGGCTTCGCGATGCTGGGTGTGTGGGGCTTGCAATGCCCACCATAGTGGTGAATGATAACATATCGATGGGGACGGATGGCATGAGGTATAGTCTCGTCAGCAGGGAGGTGATAGCGGACAGTGTGGAGGCCCAGATAGTCGCCCACGCATATGATGGCTTCGTCGGGATAGGTGGGTGCGACAAGACCCAGCCCGGAATAATGATGGCCATGGCGAGGATCAACAGACCCTCAATATACATGTACGGCGGCTCAGCCGAGCCTGGCTTCATCGGGGAGAAGAAGTTCACGATCGAGGATGTCCACGAGTATGTGGGCGCCTATATTAGTGGGAAGGTCTCAGAGCAGGAGCTTCTTCAGGTCGAGATGGTCGCACACCCCACCTACGGAGCATGTGCAGGCCTCTTCACTGCCAATACGATGGCACTCCTGAGTGAGGGATTGGGCCTAGCATTACTCGGAAGCTCAAGTCCAACAGCAACCTCCTCAAGGAGAGCGATCTTCGCCTACGAGACAGGCAAGGCTCTTGGCACCCTCCTAGAGAACGGGATCAAGCCCCGGGACATCCTGACGTACGAGGCGTTCAGAAACGCAGCTACACTTCTCATGGCTTCAGGCGGCTCGACAAACGGTATACTCCACCTCCTAGCACTAGCCTACGAGGCTGGGGTCAAGTTCACCTTGGACGACTTCGACGAGATCTCCAAGAAAACCCCATACATCCTCAGCATGAGGCCGGCTGGAGAATATGTCATGGCCGACCTTGACAGGGTAGGTGGCGCCCCACTCCTCCTCAAGAAGCTGCTTGATGCAGGGCTCATAGACGGAGACGTTCTGACAGTCTCTGGGAAGACACTGTCCCAGAGCCTGCGGGAGTACAGACTACCCAATGTCCCCCACGAACACATAGTCCGAGACCCCTCGAAGCCGATTAAGAAGACGGGTGGTATCCGGATACTGAGGGGGTCACTGGCTCCTGAGGGCGCGGTTGTGAAGACCGCGGCTACGGGTGTTACGAGGTTTGAGGGGCCTGCACGGGTCTTTGACGACGAGGACCCCGCCTTCGAGGCGATAAGAAAAGGGATTGTGAGGGAGGGCGAGGTGTTGGTCATCCGGTATGTAGGGCCTAAGGGCGCGCCTGGCATGCCTGAGATGCTGAGGGTTACGGCCGCCCTCTCAGGGGCTGGGCTCGGAGAGTCCGTCGCCATGGTTACTGACGGCAGGTTCAGTGGCGCAACACGGGGCATCATGATAGGTCATGTGGCTCCAGAGGCGGCTTCGGGTGGGCCGATAGCCCTAGTAAAGGACGGGGACAGGATACTGATAGATACTGAGGCCGGGAGGCTAGACCTGCTGGTATCTGAGGAAGAGTTGGAGCGTAGAAAGAAGGACTTCAAGCCGAAACCACCAAAAGCCACTTCAGGACTCCTAGCAAAATACGCCTCCCTCGTCGCCTCGGCTTCGATGGGAGCAGTAACAATACCGCGCCTCTAGAACAGGAATGTACAGGATATCTGTAATCCCAGGTGACGGTATAGGCCCAGCAGTCACGGGCCAAGCGGTCAGGATAGTCGAAGAACTTGCCTCCAGGATGGGCTTCGGAGTAGAGTTCGTTGAGGCGCCGGCCGGAGACAGGGTTGCCGCCGAGACCGGCAAAGCCCTCCCCCCAGACTCCCTGAAGAAAATAACGGCCTCGGACGCCTGCCTGAAGGGCCCAGTAGGAGAGACGGCCAGGGACGTGATAGTATTCCTCAGGCAGAAGCTCGACCTATACGCCAACATAAGGCCCTTCAAGACGTACAGGGGTGTCAAAACTCACTGGAGCGGAGTGGACTTCGTCATAGTTAGGGAGAACACGGAGGACCTCTACAAGGGCGTCGAGGATGTGGGGCGAGACCATGCGGTGTCTCTACTCGTAGTCACGCGGTTTGGCACTGAGCGCATAGCGCGGGTCGCCTTGAACATGGCTAATGAGAGGCGGAGGAAGGTCACAATAGTGCACAAGGCAAATGTCCTCTCCTCTTACAGGTTTTTCCGCGATGTAGCCTTCGAGGTGCTCAGGGAGGGTGGGCTAGCAGTGGACGAGATGTATGTTGACAATGCGGCCTACCAGATGGTCGTCAACCCCACGATATTCGACGTGATCCTCACGCCCAACATGTTTGGGGATATTCTTTCAGACTTGGCTGCAGGTATTACCGGCTCCATCGGCTTAGCGGGTTCTGCCAACGTTGGTGAGAAGATGGGGGTTTTCGAGCCGGTGCACGGCTCCGCGCCCGGCCTCAACCCGGAATACGCGAACCCGATAGCCACGATACTCTCGGCATCATACATGCTCGGCTGGCTTGGAATGTCGCGGCGCGACGAGAGGCTCTCCCGCGCCTCAAAGGCGGTTGAGAGGGCTGTGGAATCCATCCTGGACGAGGGGAGGGTTCTTACACCTGACCTCGGGGGGAGCGCTAGGGGGAGAGAGGTCTCAGGCGCCATACTGAATAAGGCGCTCCAATACCTAGACATGGAGAAGTAATGCGCCTACTCGCCCTCTACACTGGTGGAAAAGACTCGACGCTTTCTCTCCACATGGCCCGGGAGGCCGGGCACGAGATAGCACTGCTCGTTACCGCACGCTCATTAGAGAGGGACTCGTGGATGTTCCACACCACCTGTATAGGGGTCCAACACCTTCAGGCCAAGGCGATGGGCCTAGAGCACAGATACGTCGACGTCAGTGGGAGAAAGGAGGCTGAGGTCCAGGAGCTCTGCGAGGCTTTGCGAGGCCTCGTGAAGGAATACGGCGTAGAAGGATTGCTCAGCGGTGGACTGGCAAGCAGGTATCAGCGCGATAGGATCGAGTGGCTTGCGGGGCGTCTAGGTCTAAAGCATGTCGCGCCCTGCTGGGGGATGGGGCCTCGCGAAGTCATGAGCGAGGTACTGGCTAGGGGATACTACGTCATGATAGTGGCGGTGAGTGCCCATGGACTTGGCCCCGAGTGGCTGGGCAGGCGGCTGGACCGCGAGTCTGTTGAGCTGCTCGCCACACTCTCCGAGCGCCATGGATTCAATTTGGCAGGTGAGGGTGGAGAGTATGAAACCCTCGTCCTAGATGCGCCCTTCTTCAGTGATTCGTTGCGGATAGAGGCTGAGCCGGTCTGGCTCGGTGACAGGGGATATCTCAGGCTTATAAAGGCCTCACTCACCCCTAAGATCTCTTAAAATTGTGTATGTGAGCCCCCAAACGACGACGTCACCCCAGATATAGGCGTCGACCTCAGCCAAGCCACGGGACGTCTCCACCATACGTCTACCCTTCTCCAGCCCATATAGCGGCGCCCACCTGTAGTCCTCCAGCTCCTCCGCAAGCCTGACAGGCAGCCTCTCCGAGGCTAGGAAGACCAGAGGATAGACCGTCAGCTCAGGCCTATTTCTCGGACTCCTAGGCGTAAGCCAGCCCAGCAGCCTCAGATCCTTAGACTCTATACTCACCTCCTCCCAGACCTCCCTAAGAGCAGTATCGAGCAGATTACCGTCCAACTCCTTCCAAAACCCGCCTGGAAGCGCCCAATGCCCGCTCCAAGGATCTCCAGCCCTATACCCCCTCTTTACGAGGAGAACATCACCGTCCTCAGTCAATATTGCCGAGACCGCGCACTCCCTCCGACCACCAGTCGGAGCAACATCGCGTTTAACGAGTGGGAGGCGGGTAATCCAGTCAACCACTCTAATAAACTCTGAAAGGAATATTATTTTAGGATGAATGGGCCTATCTTGATTTAGGCCTGGTTTTGAAGTCGGTATATGTCTCGCTCTGCCCCAACTGTGAGGGCGAAATAACTGACGAGGAGCTGATAGAGCTCGGAGTATGCAGGCAGTGCCTCCTAGAGGGCCTGAAGGAGGGTGGCCGGCTCCGGATTAGGCCCGGGAAATACGTTCCGGTGCTGGAGCTGGAGGAGAGGTTCAAGGAATTTGAGGCCTTCTTCAACATGATCGTAGGTTCGCGTCCATGGTCGCTTCAGAGGACTTGGGCTAGGAGGGTCCTACTGGGAAGGAGCTTTTCACTAATATCCCCCACAGGGACCGGCAAGACGACATTCTGCCTAGCAATGGCACTCTACCAAGCCACCAAGGGGAAGAAATCCTACATACTGGTCCCCACCAGCCTCCTAGTCCAACACCTCCTCGAGAGGGCGGCCGCCCTAGCCGCCAGGCTGGGAGAGAAACAGCCCAAGATACTCGGATACTACTCGGGCATGAAGAAAAATGCCGCCAGCCAGGCGCTTCAACAAATAGCCGAGGGAGACTTCGACATACTGATCACAACAGATAGATTCCTCTACAGCAGATTCGAACTACTCCGAGACAAGAAGTTCTCATTCATTTTTGTGGATGATGTCGACTCCTTCCTGAAATCTCCAAAAAATATTGACAAGGTATTACTGCTAATGGGGTTCACTCTCGAGGAGATTGGAAAATACCTCGAATTAATTTCAGGTAAATCTGGCGAGGCTGGAGAAGATAACCAGTATGAGGAATCCATGAGCAATGATAGGGAGCTGGACTCCGTACTCCTCGTCTCAGGGGCTACTGTGCGGGGTCGGAGAACCAAGAGAATGAGACTGTTTAGACTTGCACTCAACTTTGAGCCAGGAAGCTCAGTAGACCTCGTCAGAAATATCTCCAACATGTATCTGCGACAGGGAACAAGTCTCTGGGAGGATGTCGCAGGTCTCATAGAGAGGCATGGCGGAGGATGCCTAGTGTTTGTCCCACAGGTGGCGGGTGTTGACTCGGCGAAACAGTTGGCACAGTATCTGAACAGCCGGGGGATAAAGGCCTACGCCTACGAGAGGATGAATGCAAAGATGCTGGAGCGTTTCAGGTCAGGAGAATACGACGTCCTAGTGGGTGTGGCTAGTACTAGAAGCCCGCTGGCGAGAGGTATTGACCTGCCGGAGCGGATAAGGTATGTGATCTTCGCCGGAGTGCCGAGGCGAGAGTTAAATGTGTCTTGGAATGAGCATCGACCCTCAATGCTTCTAAGCGTCCTCAGGAATTTAGCACCGATTATTAGGGAGAAGAGGGAGGTGGAACTCGCCCAAGTAATGGAGATGCTAAACAAGTGTGTTCCGACGCGGAGCGAGATACTGGAAGCGGTTAAGCAAGGGCTCGAGAGTGGAAAGCCTCCAGAGGGGTTTGCGGGCTACGTATACTCAGCGGTTACGAGGGCGCACCAGCTCCTGAAATCCTCGATCGGAGAGGAGGAGCTGAGAAGGATTGCAGAGATGCTGGACCTAAAGATTCGCGTAGATGAAAAGGGCATCTCCATACTGATACCTGACATTGATGGATACGTTCAGGCGTCTGGCCGCTCATCGAGAATGTTCGCAGGAGGCATAACTAGGGGAATCTCCATCCTAATAGTTGATGACGAGAAGGCCTTTAGAGGCATTTCAAGGGGGTTGGAAGCCCTCTACGAGGAGACGTTCCAAGAGTATCAGCCAGACTTGGCGGCGGAGGAGTTCAAACTCTGTGATAGGGACAGAAAACTTCTACAGGCTATAAACATCGGAGAGGTGAGGCCTGAGGCAATAGACATTCTAAAATCATCCCTAATAATAGTTGAGTCACCTACTAAGGCCAGAACACTAGCCTACTTCTTCGGAAAGCCGGCTAGGCGAATCATCGACGGATTAACAGTCTACGAGTCGGTAGGTGAGGGGTATGTTGCATGCCTCTCCGCCTCCCAGGGACATGTAGTGGACTTGACAACCAGCTTCGGATTCCACGGTGTGGCACTGGTAGACGGCGAGTTCGTACCCACATACGTCGACATTAAGAGGTGTTTGAGGTGTGGGGAGCAGTTTACTGATGGTGAGTTATGTCCCAACTGTGGCTCAAAGAGATTCTACAGCAAGCGCACCATCATCGAGTCTCTCCGTAAGCTCTCACTAGAGTTTGACACGGTCTTCATAGCCACTGACCCCGATGCTGAGGGTGAGAAGATTGGCTACGACATATACGTGAACATCAAGCCTTTCAATAAGTCGATTAAGAGGCTCGAGTTCCACGAGATAACGAGGAAGGCTCTCCGCGACGCCCTAAAATCTCCCCGAGACATCTCGCTCCCCCTAGTAGAGTCTCAGACTGTCAGGAGGATAGAGGATAGGTGGGTGGGCTTCGAGCTCAGCAGGCGTCTCTGGGAGCACTTCGGCAAGAAGCACCTGTCGGCTGGACGGGTTCAGACCCCTGTGCTTGGCTGGATCCTCCAGAGGATGGAGGAGGCGAAGAAGAAGCGGATAGTTGCGACGATGGTGCTTGAGGACGGCTCTGAGATAGTGCTGGAGAACCTACAGGACGTGGAAGATGTTAAAAAGCATTACAGAGAGGGCACGCTCCAAGTAGAGATAACAAATGTGGATGTCGTTGATACCCCACTCCCGCCGCCGCGCCCCTACACCACCGACTCACTCCTCCGCGACGCCTCTATCATTCTCAGGATGGGAACCGCCGAAGCGATGCAGGTGGCTCAGAGACTCTTCGAGTCCGGACTGATAACATACCACAGGACCGGGTCAACCTATGTCTCTAGCACTGGAATTGGTGTGGCTAAGAGCTACATCGGTGAGAACTTTCCAGAGCTCTTCTCGCCGAGGCACCATGGAGAGCCTGGCGCTCACGAGTGCATCAGGCCGACAAGGCCGCTCAATAGAAGGCAGCTAGAGCTCTACCTCCAGTCGGGCATGATCAGAATACCTATGCGGCTGGAGAGCAGGGACCTAGCCCTCTACGACCTCATCTTTAGACGCTTTATGGCCAGCCAGATGAGGGAGGCTCTACTGCGGAGGCAGGTCGCTAAGGTGAGGGTGGTTGACCGCGAGTATGAGGTTGAGAGGATTGTTGATGTGCTGGAGCCCGGTTTTCTCAGGGTCTTCCAGACTGTTAGGGTCCTTAAGCCGCTGACACCGGGTACTCACAAGGTGGTTAGCCTCGATGTGAGGAGTGTCCAGGCCGCCCCCCTGTTCCGCGAGGGAGACATAATAGCCCTCATGCGGGAGAGAGGAATAGGCCGTCCAAGCACGTATGCAAGGATACTCAGCGTCCTCTATAAGAGAGGATACATCTTCAACAACAGGGGCAGAGTACTGGCTACAAGGCTTGGAAGGATAGTCTACGAGTATCTCGCATCCAACTTTGGGCCACTTGTTTCAGAGGAGTTGACGAGGAGGCTGGAGGAGCTTATGGAGAAGGTTGAATCAGGTGAGGTGGGCTATCAAGAGGTCCTTAAAGAGCTCTATAACGAGGCGTTGCTAATCTCGAAGCTTCCTGAGAAGGCGTGATACGGGTCTTGGCGAGAAGTTTTAATACGTCGAGACTGGGGAAGGAATAAGGGTAGGCCGGGAATGTCGCCAAGCCAATTCTTCGACATGCTGTATACGAACGCCTACATCCTATTCCTCATAGGCCTCTCAATCTACGCCCTCTACATCATCTACACCAATATCCGCTCTGACTAGTCCACCCTCCCTGCCGAGGAGGCTGGAGACTTGGCTCTCCAACTCGCATGCGCGGCAGATGGTTCTAGAAGATGGCTCGCCGCATAGCTGGCATGGTGTTAGGGCTCCCTCGCGGGGGATTATGCTTGACTCGATGGTTTTGAGGGCGGCAAATAGTGAGCCCGGGTATCTCGACTCATACTGGGCCAGGAAAGTTCTCACCAAGTCTCGCTGGGAGTTTTGGGCGTTTGGGCAGGGTATCTCTTGGAAGGGTATGCGGCTGAGATAGGCGTATAGGACGACCTCCTCCTCCGGAATCAGTCTAAGTGGTGCTACGCGGGGGATGATACCGTTTCCCTCCCGCCTCAAGCCTATCGGCGCCTTTGGGAACTCGCCGCGTAGAATATCCATTATGTAGGTCTGGACTATGTCGTCGAGTGTGTGGGCCGTGGCGACGACAGTTGCCTTCAGATCCCTTGCGGCTAGGCTGATGGCCTTTCTCCGCCAGACCCCGCAGAGGGTACAAGCACCCAGCCCCAGCCGGCCCAAGACACCCCTATTCATAGCCTCGGCCAGGCCCAATCCGAACAGGTCCTCGAATGTGTATACGCGGTGCTCGACCCCGAGCCTCCTACACATGTCGGCAGCGAGTCTCAGGGCCTCGTCCCTGTAGCCCGGAATACCCTCGTCTATCGAGACAGCGACAAGGCTCGCCCTAGGGTAATCTCTCTCAATCCTTGCGAGGATCTTGAGGAGGGTTAGGCTGTCTTTGCCGCCCGAGACCGCTACGAGTATTCTGTCATCCTCCCTCAGGAGGTTGTATCTCGAGATGGTCTTCCTAACACGCTTCTCTATGCTCTCCTTGAAGCAGGAGGCGCAGAAGCTTACCCCCGAGTAGACCTGCCTGTAGACTGGCTGGGCCTCTCCGCACACATCGCAGACCTTAGACCCTGTCTCCAAGCCAAATCTACTCTGCAGCCCTGGGTTATAGTCTTGGCGGATGGTTTTAGAGTGCTTTAGCAGGATGTTTTAGTATCCCGGCCCTAATACTGCCTGGTTTGGGCGTGTAGGCCGGATGCCCTATGGCCACGACTGTCACCATTTCCAAGCCTTCTGAACTTGGTGAGAAAAACTCTACGCAGTCGTCGTCGTAGAATGTGAGTCCGGTGGCGCCGAGGCCGAGCGCGTAGGCGGATAGGTAGAGCCTCCCAAGCCTTATCCCGCCCTCGAGCTGGACTGCGCGGTATCCCCGCCCACCAAGCACCTCTAAGACCCTGTCCAAGTCGGCCATGTTGAAGAAGACTACGGCTGCATCCCGGCCTAGGGCCTGTTCTAGGCATAGGTAGCCGGCGGCCTCCCTGAACTGCCCCTTCCTCAAGAGACGCAGCTCGCCCGTTGAAGGCACATATCGGTAACAGCCGCTAGGAATACCCTCCACCGCATTCACGATCAAGTAGGGGTGGATTAGCGTGTAGCTAGGGTCTGGCAGGAAATCAGCCCTCAGAGGGCCGAAGCTGTACCTGAGTATTGCTGAGAGCTGGGTGGCTCCGATGCTCCTCCTCGCAAACTTTCTGGTTGAGCCGCGCTGTAGAATCACCTCCCAGAGCCTCTTCTCTGTCGGCGCCGGCTGGGGTGGTTGGACTGGAAGCCCAGCACCCCCATCTCCATCTGACTCGTGTAGCAGGGCTGCAGCCCTCTTCCAAGCCGCAACATCATCGCCAGATCTGAGCATGGTTGAGGCATGTGTCTCAGAGATTAGAGAGTATTTCACAGGCCTGCCTCTCTGGGGGGCAGGAACAGCCTCGACGGCTCCGGCAACCCTCTCGGGAGCCTCTGAGCCTACAGCCTCCGCTCCGCCACCTAGTGTTATGACCGCGAAGGCCGCCTCATCCTCACCATCAACGCCCACCAACTCGTTCACAACAGAATCATCAAATCCTACGTGAAGCACTGCCTCGAGGCCGAACGAGCAAGCAACTGCTAGGAAATTGGCGATCATCGCGCCCCCGTCCCAGAACCAGTGCCTATAACTCCTCTCCCTATACTTCCAAGCATTCCTCCAGCCGCAGGCAGTGAAGACAACACTAAGCACCGAGCGTAAGACGCCCTCATCTTGGACGGCAGAGGCTAATACGCGCCTGTAATCCCCCCTCCTCAGCCTAGTGAGGACAAACTCGCCCGGATCAAAATGGTAGACACCAGCCTCCAAGCCCTCAGCCACACCAATCACAGGGTAGAGCTCGGTGCTGTGCAGCGCGCCAGTAGCTGGCGCCACCCTAAAGTAAATGTAATGATCGCCGACGCGCTCTACGCGGCTTATCCCCGCAGTGAAGTAGAGGAGTGAGGCTAGGAGACTGGGTGATACGGTGGGTTGCGGCTTAGAATCTGTGCTACACAAGAGAGCGTCTAGGGCCGGAGTCTCAGGCTTCTCAAACTCTTTTGGGAGTTGAAGCTTCTCACCTGTCACATAGTATTTGAACGGGTATGGCTTGTTAGAGAAGTCGAGGAAGCCGGAGCCCACCCTGATGCTGGCATAGCTGTGTTTGGTTGACTCGTGATATTTGTGAGCTATGTCGGAGCCCCATTTTCCAAGCGAAGGGTGGGGTGGCAAATAATTATCCACCACGGGTCAGGGTGAGCTGGTCTCTTCACAGCTCAGGTGAGACAAATCTCATCATTCCTGCGATATGTTCCGCCGCCCAGTAGATATATTTTTCCAAGCCTCTAGGCTCGAACCGTCAAAAACATAGACTTCCTCAAGCGTCTTGGCAACTGCGTCGTCAAGCCCCAGTCTCCCCCACTCATGCTCCACATCCTCGAGTCTGGGCCTGGGTATGGGGTGCTTAGATATTATCGAGCAGCAGTCCTTATAGTCACGTGTGGAGAGTTCGTAGAGGCCTAGAGTCTTAGAGAGGCGTATAATCTCCTCCTTGTCATAGCCCGCTAGCGGGCGGAGCACTACCAGCCGTAGGCCATAAGAGGCCGCGTGGAGGGCCTCAAGGGTTTGAGAAGCAACCTGGCCCACCGAGTCTCCGGTAACAATGGCCTTCGCCCCAATCTCTAGGCTCAAGGCCTCGGCGAGTCTGAGCATGAACCTCCTGAAGAGGGCCAGCTCGAGTCTTGGCTTCGCAGTGATTGCGCCGCTCATGAAGTGGTGGTAGGGTGCGAGGAAGAGCCTCGAGAGGGGGCTCGTCTCTCTTAGCTTGAGGAAGAGCTCACCAATCTTATCAGATATAGCGTCCTGCGGTGTGGGTAGCGCGTATATGTGGAGCATGTCCACGATGCATCCACGCTTCATCATCAGCCAAGCCGCGACAGGCGAGTCCAGCCCTCCGGAGAGGAGTGCCAGCACCCTCCCCGACGCGCCCACAGGCAGCCCACCTACCCCCTCAATACGACGCCAACCAAAGAGAAACACGTCGTCAAGCACGTTCACCCAAAAAACCGTCTCCGGATTCTCCAAATCCACCATCGCCCCGCTCGAACTTCTTATACGCTCACCCAGCTCCCGCATAATCTCGAGCGAGGTCTTCGGATAAGACTTGTCAGCCCGCGACACTTCAACCGCTATGCGGGATGGCTTAAGCTCCCTCGCCTTCTCCACAGCTATCTGCATGAGCAGCCCGTAGTCCCGCGGAACTAGATACCCTATGCGGACCCACCTCACGCCAGGTATTCTGCTTACCCGCTGTGCCAGCTCCTCAGAATCTTCACCGCTCCTCGGCTCAACTATTATCCTCGCCTGCTTCCGATACACCTTTGCCCCGTGTACACTGACTGCGTCGGCGATGTTCTTGGCCAGCAGCCTCATATATCTGGGCCGGTTTCCTCCCTTCAGCATTATCTCAGAGGCCGCCACTATTATCGCAGGTCTCCACAGACTCTCTGCCATCCTCTCCCCATAAATCATGAAGGGCTGGTTCAACCTAAAAGTTATGGAGACTGTTTTCCACGAGTAGGAATCCTTGAATAACTGGTTTAGCGTATCTTAGGTGGGGTGGAGGACTGGAGCTGGGCTTCGGCGGGTGGCGCTGAGAAGAACTTAGAGTCCTTCAGCTGCAGTGTCTGCCACGGGGTAGCGAAGAACTGCAGCCTAATGAAATGCCCATTCTACCGAGACACCATAAGGGAGGCCCTAAAATCCATTAAGAGCATGGGTGTCCTCTACGGCCCAACACCCCCCACGATTCTGGTAGGCGAGTGGGGGTATCCCAGAGTCTACGCAGGCACAGGTATGATGCTAACAGCCGACATAGATCCGCGGGTCCTAGAATCGCCGAGGTCCTGGCTCCACATTCCCCTAGACGAGCTCCTAAACATGAGGCTCAGCATCTTGATGGGCAGAACAAGGGTCAGTGTAGACATTGCTAGAAGCCCTGCGAGGATAATCGACGCAGTGCAGGAATCATCCGCATCCCAACGCCCAGTTGACATTGAGTTGAAGATGTCGTCTGGAGAGTTAAGATTTGTCCCGGGCCTAGGTGTAAGACACGCGCCACACGGCCCAGCCGGAAGGGTCGAGTACATCAAGCTCGTCGACAACCCCTCAATACCCAAGCCGGTTGACCGCGTAATCAATGACCCATACATCCCAGCCCTCGAGGCGGTCCAGAAACTCTCAAACCAGGGAATCGATGAATACTACCTCACAAGACTCCTCTCCTCAGGTCTACTGGGGAGGAGGATAGATAGGACGCTGGTCCCGACCGAGTGGAGCATTACCGCTGTTGACGACATGCTGAGCAAGATAGCTTTGAGGCGTGCCAAGCGCAACAAGATTATTGAAGATTTCCGAGTCTATAGTTTTAGCGCCCACTTCAACACCGCCTATGTTGTCTTGATGCCGACTCCCTGGATGTATGAGCTGCTTGAGGGCTGGGTGAAGAGTGGCGAGGTCTACGCGGACTATGAGTTCACGTGGGGGCGCACAAGCTACGCCGACAACACGGGAGGAGCGTACTATGCCTGCAGACTACCGATCCTCGAGCATCTGAACCGTCTTGGAGTTCAGGCAGGAGTGATCGTATTCTTTGAGGTTGACAGGGGCTGGATACCGCTCGGAGTCTGGAGGTTTAGGGAGATTGTGCGCGCAGCCCTCGAGAGGCGCCCAGATAGGTGTGGAAGCCTCACAGAGGCTTTAGGCCTCTTAGAAGGAAAGCTAAAACTCGGTCTCAAAGCATATGTGAGAAGAAGCAAACTAGTATCCTTCGCCCTCAAGCAGGCAAGACTCGGCCAGTGACAAACAAAATCGCTGTATTCGTTGTCTGGTATATTTAATAAGACCTAGGGCATTCATAGCATGTAGCATGGAGCCCGACGGAAACTATGCCATAGTTCTTGAAGATGTTTGGAAGATCTACAAGACAGGGAAGACAGAATACCCGGCCCTACGGGGGGTGACGCTTAGGGTGAAGAGTGGTGAGATGATCTCTGTTATGGGTCCGAGTGGAAGTGGGAAATCCACACTACTTCACGTTACAGGGACGCTTGACAGGCCCACGCGGGGGCGCGTCGTTTTATATGGCATAGACACTTCAGGACTTGATGACTCTAAACTGAGCGAGATCAGGAACAAACTAATCGGATTCGTCTTCCAGTCCTACAACCTGATTGGTAGGCTCTCCTCCCTTGAGAACGTGTCTCTTCCACTCGCAGTAAGAGGTGTACCGCTTCAAGCCAGACAGGCGGCTGCATTAGAAGCCCTTAGGATGGTGGGCTTGGAGCACGTGGCACATAAGAAGCCGAACGAGCTAAGCGGTGGTGAGCAGCAGCGCGTCGCAATCGCGCGGGGGCTTGTCGGCAGGCCGAAGATATTGCTGGCAGACGAGCCCACGGGAAACCTAGACACCAAGAATACCGAAGTAATAATGGATATTCTTAGAAACATCAACAAGACGCTCGGTACAACGCTTGTCATAGTCACGCACAACCCTGAAGTTGCGGAGAAGTGTGACAGGATAGTTAGGTTGAGGGATGGTCGGGTCGAGTCGGAGGTGATTCTCCGTGCTTAGACCCCTCATACTGGTTTCACTTCTCTTAGTAGCGCTCTTAGCCCCCATAAACATGGCTCAGGCAAGCCCGGATGACGTCCGTTACCTCGGATCATACTGGGGGCAGAATAATGTTCGGGAGGAGGTGGCGCCCGGCGATAGTGGTGTACGCCTGACAATAGCTCTTGGAAGTGACTTCGATGAGGACCGCATAACGGGGGTAGTTGGGAGGCTGAGGCTCCCAAGCGTGCTGAGGTCTCAGAGCGTCTCCAATCCAAGCGAGGTTGAGGCCCATTTCCCAGGAATCATCCCGCCCGGCGGCGTGTTCGAGCTCACGTTCATAGTGAATATAGACAGCTCAGCAGAGGTTGGTGTGGACTACGAAGGGATTCTCTCTCTTACCTATAGGGTGTTGGGAGACACGACGAGGACGCAGACAATCCCTGTTAAGATAAACATTCCGGGAAGGCCTGTGCTCAGATTCAGCCTTAACACTACTGAGGTTGAGCCGGGGAGGGTAAGCCCGGTGGAGCTCGTGGTAACTAATGTGGGGTCGGTGAAGGCTGCCGATATTCAGGTCTTCGTCCAGCCACCGCCTCAGCCAGCCTATGGCCTGCTCATAGACAAGCAGCCCTGGGTGATTGAAAGCCTCCTCCCAGGAGGTTCTGAAAAATGGGTCCTAGGCGTCTACGCGTCTCAGACATCAGGGGACTCGGTCATGCCTGTGACACTGAGGGCGAGGTATAGAAACGCCGTCGGACTCTACAGTGAGCTCACATCGACTCTGAGCATCTACGTAAGGAAGCCGGCGGTCAGCGAGGCGAATGTCAGGATTTATGCTGAGCCAGTCAGGATGGAGCCTGGGGCAAGCCACAGCGTATCCATCATCCTAGAGAACATCGGCTCGGTCGCGGTTAGCGATATCAGAGTATCAGCAGAATATTCGGGTCTCCCTGTCTCACTAGTTGGCCCCTCCTACTGGAGTCTAGACCGTCTCGATCCAGGCCAGAGGAGTGTTATCGAGGCGATTGTCTACTCGGCTCAGATGGCTGCCAATGGAGTCTACCAGATACCGCTCCAGATATCATTCAAGGACTCTGCTGGAAACAGGGTGTCTAGGATGGCGTCAATAGCAGTTTCCGTGGGCGACATCCCACCAAAGGCACCTAACCTCCTCATCGGGGCTGAGCCGGAACTTGTCGCAGGAAGAACTCAAACCGTCAAGCTAACAGTCAAGAATATACACCAAAGCGAACTTAGACGTATATCCATTACCGCTCAATCACTAAACCCGCGGCTCACGATCATAGGCTCCAATAACTGGCTAATAGACTCTCTACGCTCAGGGCAGTCTGAGACAATCCAGTTAGCGCTTTACGCGGAGCCCGAACTCTCGGGCACCTCCACATCCATACAGGTATCCGCCACATATGTCATAAGCGAGACGGGTGAGCAGGCCTCAGAGCAAAGGGCCGTCGGCTTCGTTGTCCAAGGATACATCACCCTACGCATCTACGACACCAAGGTAATCTTCATAGGAGGTGAACCCTACATCTCTGGAAACATCATAAACGAGGGTATATCTGACGCCCTCTTCTCCACTATACACCTAAACAGCAACTCAGGGACAAGGTCAAGCGTCTTCGTAGGCGAGATAAAGCCAAACGCTCCTCTCCCATTCAACCTCAAACTAAACTCGGCGGACCAGAGATTCAAGGGGGAGATTATAGTAGAGTACAAGGACGTATTCCGCAGAAACTATACAACCACGTTTCAGATCGATGTTGAGATTCCGAGGCCAGTGAGTGAGACGAGGCAGGAGAGCTGGCCGGGATGGGTCATGCCAGCGCTCGTGGCAATCGGAGTCATAGCCGCGTTGACCTCTGGATATCTCTATGTGCGGGGGCGTAAGCGGAGTGAGGCCGGTTGACGCGGTCAGGTATGCGCTCAGCGCGCTGAGGGAGAGGCGGGGCAGGAGCATTCTAACAATTCTGGGAATCGCGGTGGGTGCCGGCCTCATAATTGCTCTCCTATCCCTTGGCGATGGCATAAACCTAGTCGTTACAGACCAACTATTGACGCTCGGCGCAAACAACATAATAATATTCCCAGCCCAGGGCTCTAACATCCAGTTCACAGATGCCGACATCCAAAAGATAATGAGGATACCGGGCGTATCCGTAGTCACGCCCTTCATCTCAATGGCTGCCGAGTTTCAAGTTGGCGGCACAACCGTGAACGGCAGGATAATCGGCATAGACCCGATACACCTCCAAATAATCTTCCCTGGTATCAAGATTCTCGAGGGAGAGACACCCCTCTCCACCAGCGCCACACAAGTGGGCGTGGGCTACAAGATAGCATTCCCACCCGCTGCAGCGACCTACTCCCGCCTCTACATAGGACAACCACTAACCATCGTGGTCCCGACACAGGGAGGTGTTAAGACAACAAGTTACACGGTCTCAGCGATATACGATAAGTTCGGGGCCTCCATCTTCTTCGACGCGGACACAGCGGTCGTCATGCCCCTTCCCGCAGCCAGAAAGCTTCTAGGGGTGACAACATATCAGGCAATACTTGTGAACACGGAGAAGGTAGAGCTGGTCGAGTACATAATCTCCGAGCTCGAAGCGATGTATGGTAGGAATGTCAACATCATAAGCCCCAGCTCAATATTATCGACTGTTCGAGGCATAATAGCATCCTTTACAATATTCCTCGGCGCAATAGCCTCAGTCAGCCTACTAGTGGCTGGCCTCGGGATAATGAACACGATGATCATGGCGGTTATGGAGAGGACTAGGGAGATAGGTGTTTTAAGATCTATCGGGATGACGAGGCGCGACGTCTTGTTGACTTTCCTCTTCGAGGCCATGCTTACGGGTCTGATAGGCGGCATCATCGGCATAGGCATAGGTGTGGTTTTGTCAATAGGGTTTGCAGGATTTTCGGGACGCTTCTTAAGATTTGGCCCCCAGTTTCAACCTCTCCCCATAAACCCAGTCATAACGCCACAGCTCCTAATCGAGGCGCTGCTGTTCGCCGTGTTCGTGGGCTCCCTCTCGGGACTATACCCGGCTAGAAGGGCAGCCCAAATAGACCCAGTAAAAGCCCTCAGGACAGAGTGAGTACCCTCTCATAAAGGTCGATATACTGTTTTGTGACAACCCTGTAGTCAAATCTCTTCACAAGCTCCAGCCCTCGCGCCGTAACTGAGTCTCGAAGAGTCTCAAGCTGCTGATAGGCTCTAATGTACGAATCTGGGTCGTGGTCTGCCAGGATCAGTGCTTCTTTGAAGGGCGTGAATGCCGGTATCTTTGGCGCTATCACGGGGCAGCCTGAAGCCCAGGCCTCAAGTAGGACGGAAGGCATTCCTTCCCATATCGAGGTTATCATCAAAGCCTCGGCAGACTTCATATAGGAGATCACCCTCTCCCAGCTGACCACTTCCTCGATGCCGAATGCCCTATACCTCCTCCCCAGCCTCTTCACCACCCTTCTGAAGAGGGGGTAATTCTTGACAGGGTCATTCCTTCCCACAAAAAGTATCGCAGCCTCGCCTGCAGGCTCTATCTCTCTTATCGCATCTAGGTCGGTCATGTTTGGAATCCAGACCCAGCCGTTCCTCTCAGCCTCAGACTTCATGACAGATGTTACCGCACCGGCGAACCGCATAAGCGTAAGCATCGCCTTAGCTGAAGCCCTTCCAAGAGCCCCATACTTGAGGCTAAACTCGATCATCCCTCCGTGAACAGTGACGATACATCTCGAGGGTTTAGTCAACGTGATGCCGGCAAGCTTTGGGTTATGGAGATGGATAATATCGGCGCCGGAGGTCCTAGCTAGACTGCCGAGAGTGAAGCTGGGCGCCCTAAGCATGGGAAAGTTTAGATGCCAAGTATTCTTGGAGTCAACAATATTGACCGCAACCCCACTCTCAACCAGCCCCTTCCTGAGCAGGGCAACGTGTCTGCCGCTACCGCTGACCCCGCCCGAAGTGAAGTTTACCAGAGCAACCTTCAAAGCCATCCTACCCCACAAATCCGGCTCAAAACTCAATAAAATCCTCGCCCAAGTAAGAGATAAAACCTCCACCCAGAGAGATAAGGGGTGGGGATGAGGCCCCGCCGCTCCAGACTGAATCGTGATGCAGGAAGAGCCGAGCCGACCCCCTGGCCAAAGTGTTAATCAGTGTCCGACTGAGAAATGAGTAGTCCATTTGAAAACGCATAATCAAAGTATATATGCCTGTACAATTCAAAAGATACTGCATGTCTAGGGATGGGAAAATTTCAAGACGTGCTGCGCTAAGCACAGGAGCTAAGGTCGCTACAGCGGCGGTCGTAACCGGTGTTGTGGGCGGAATAGCGGGCTACCTCGCAGGGACCTCCGCCCAGCCGGCCAGAGAGGTCACGAGGACTCTGACACAGACCGTGACGCAGCCCGGAGCCGGAGCCCAAACAGTAACACAGACCGTGACTAGAACACAGACAGCAACTGTAACAGCCACCGCACCAGTAGGCGAGATAAAGCCGGAGCTGTCCATCACTTTCGCCTCACCGGAGTGGCTGCCAGGAAGGCTCACAGGCCTCATAGCTAAAGACTTCCCCGCTTGGTCTAAGGCCACAATCGGGAAGGCGGTAGAGGTAAAGATGGACCTGATTCCCTGGGACGCTATTTTCGACAGACTTTCAACAGTACTGGCTGCCAAGTCCAAGGAGCCAACACTTTTGATATCTGACAGCCAGTGGCTCGGCCAGTTCTATGTTGGTGGACATATACGAAGGCTAAACGATATTATCGCGAGGGACCCCGAACTCCAGCAGCTACTCAACAGGTTCGACCCCTCTCTAGTCTACTTCTACATGACGTACCCCCAGGGGAACACCAATAACATAGTCGGCTTCGCGCATGAGGGTGATGTACTGCTATTCGTCTACAGGTATGACTTATTCTCTCACCCGACAGAGAGGGAGAACTTCAAGGCACAGTACGGATATGACCTTCCGCTAAACTATGAAGACTGGTACCCAGCACAGCTCGACTGGTACCAGATACGCGACATAGCCAAGTATTTCACTAGGAAGGCTGGTGATGAACTGGCCGGGAAGCGTTTAGAGGAGGACTTCTATGGAATAGCTCTACACATGTCAAGAGCCTACGACGCCATCGCCTGCCCGTTCGGCTCAATACTGTACAGTCACGGAGAGTATTGGTGGGACCCCGAGACGGGAGAAGTTGAGGGATGGATTAATAGTCCGAGGGCGAGGCAGGCTCTCGAGTTCTACGTCTCGCTGGTTCCCTACTCACCACCGAACGCCCTCGAGATATGGTTCGACGAGGCCAATGCCGTGATGCAGGCTGGCAGAGTGGCCATGATCTATAACTGGGCTGGATTCCTGCCAAGCCTCTTCGACCCCGCGGCATCTAAAGTATACAACGTGATTAGAGTAGTGCCGCCACCTGGTCACAAAGGAGAGGATGGAATCTTCAGAAGGTATAGTGGAATTGGAGGACAGCCAATGTGTATAAACGCCTATAGCGACTATGCCGAGGAGGCTCTTGCCTTCATAAAATTCTGGTTCCAGCCTCAGAATCAGCGGAAATGGGCTGAGGGTGGTGGCGGTGTCTGCATCAGGGACATCATCCAGACCGAGTGGTTCAGAAACCTCACACCATACAACCGGGCCTATGCCGACTCCATAGCATTCCAGGTCGACTTCTGGAACGTTCCGTTCTTCTTCGAGATGCTGACGGTCGTACAAGAAGAGATACATGCAGCACTAGCGGGCAGTATTAGTCCACAGACAGCACTAGACAACATGGCACGTCGGCACAAGGAGATAATTGAGAGGGAGAACTACCCCGCAGCGTTTGAGAAATATGGGAAGCCTGCGAAGAACGTGGCGCAGCTTATAAGACAAGGACTACCCATCGGCTAAACCCAAAATAAACTCAAATACACCATTAATTACGTGATTTTTGTATGACTTTACAAACCGCTACTGGTAGTCGGCTAGTGAAGATTTTCCCCATACTACTCATACTACCTGCAGTTGCACTTGTTACGTTCTTGGTAATCTTCCCACTAATCTGGGCTCTCGGCCTTAGCTTCTACTCATATAACGTTATTCGCGGAGAAGCACCTGTTTTCGTCGGTGTCGAGAATTATTACAGGCTCTTAAATAGTCTGGAGGTGTGGAGGAGATTCGTTTTAACCGGGCAATTCGTCTTCTACGTAGTAAGTATTGAATTCCTAATTGGATTTGGGCTTGCTCTTCTTTTCTATAACCAGTTCCGTGGTAGGCGGCTTGCAATAACACTTGTAACAACACCCCTACTAGTGGCACCTGTGGCGGTGGGAATCTTCCATCGATACCTCTTTGACGCAACATTTGGCGTCTATAGCTATTTTGCACAGCTGATAACGGGACAGTCAGTCAAGATACTCTCTCAGCACCCAATGTTCGCAATTGTATTCATGGACGTCTGGCAGTGGTCGCCATTCATGATGCTCTTCATACTTGCTGGCCTCGAAGCAATTCCGAGACACATGTTGGAGTCATCAGAGATTGACCGATTGTCTATATTCAATAAATTCCGATATGTCATCTGGCCCACGATTAGACCGTTGGTGGCTCTTGCCCTTCTTTTTAGGACGATGGACGCCTTCAGGACCTTCGACACAATCTTCACTCTGACCGGTGGTGGGCCTGGAACTGCTACTGAGGTGTTGTCAATACAGATTTACCGCATAGCCTTCCAGTTTTTCAGGACAGGTGAGGCCACCGCGCTAGCATTTATATTCTTAGTAATCATAGTGCTTTTGACGAACATATATCTCAGGTTGGCGAGGAGGGAGTAGAGATGGCAAATCATAGAAACAACAGGCGTGGCAGGCACAAGGTCGTGAAAACTGTTCTCATCTATCTATTCACCATTATCGCTGTCATCTTCTTCATCTTTCCCATTTACTGGCTCGTAGCCACATCGTTGAAGACAAGGGCTCAGGCCTTCAGCACACCGCCACTCTTCGTCTGGGAGCCGACATTTAGAAACTTCATCGATATTTTCCTGAAGAGGCAGACAGAGATCGAGGCAATAACCGGGCAGGAGCTAGAGTTGGCCACTGGTGCTGAGACTTTCTTCTACAATAGCTTCGTAGTTACTTTCTCAAGCATCATCATAGCTACAGTTATAGGGGTTTTCGCCGCATACAGCTTCTCCAGATACAAACCTGCAGGAACTAACACTCTAATGTTCTTCATCCTCTCCACGAGGATGCTGCCAGCCATCGTAGTTGCCATTCCCATCTACTTCTTTTACAGGAGTCTAGGCCTCTACAACACGTATATCGGACTCATTCTGCTCTACACAATGTTCAACCTCCCATTCGCGGTCTGGATGATGAAAAGCTTCTTCGACGAGGTGCCTCGTGACATTGAGCAGGCTGCTCTAGTTGATGGCTCAAACCCGGTCAAAGTCTTCTACAAGATCGCCCTCCCACAAGTGTTGGTGGGCCTGGGGGCAACGATCGGTTTCTTGATAATCAATGTCTGGAACGAATTCCTTTTTGCCTTGCTGCTGACAGAGAGGGCGACTCGGACGGTGCCAGTCATGATAGCGGGTACCAGGGGAGAAGTTGGCATCAACTGGGGTCTAATCGCAGCTATAGAGACGCTCTACATTCTGCCGGCTCTCGTTCTCATATTCGTTCTTCAGCGCTTCTTACTGAGGGGTATGACGTTCGGTACGGTGAGGGGTGCGAAATAGTTGACAAGGGTCGAGATACGTGGCTTAAAGAAGTCTTTTGGGGCTGTTGAGGCGCTTAGGGGGGTTAACTTGGAGGTTGAGTCTGGCGCTCTAGTAGCGCTATTAGGGCCGACAGGTGCTGGAAAGACGACCCTCCTTAAGTGCATCGCCGGTGTTGAAGAGCCTGATGCCGGGGATATACTCTTCGATGGACAGAGTGTGTTGAGAACTCCAGCTTGGAGACGAGATGTGGCCATGTTCTTCCAAACTTATGCGCTCTATCCCCACATGAGTGTATACGACAATATAGCTTACCCGTTAAGGGAGCGTAAATGGAGCCGACAAGACATTGACAGGTCGGTGAAGGCTGTGGCAGAGAAGCTGAGGATAGCCCATCTCCTGGACAGGAAAGACCCGTCTACACTTAGCGGTGGCGAGATGCAGCGTGTAGCACTTGCACGTACACTGGTCAGGAATCCGAAAGTCTTTCTCCTCGATGAGCCCATCTCGAACCTTGACGCCAAGCTTAGGGAGGAGATGAGGACAGAGTTCAAAAGGCTGCACAGGGAGTTGAAACAGACAATCATTTACGCTACCCCCGACTTCTTGGAGGCTTTTGCAGTTGCCGAGAAAGTAGCGGTGATAAAGGACGGCGTGATATTGCAGTATGATACTCCCATGAATTTGCTGAGAAGGCCGAAAAACAGGTTTGTAGCCACTTTCATTGGCAGTCCCACCATAAACATTATGCGTGGCGTCATTAGGCGGGTGGCTCATGGCTGGGAGTTCTCAACAACAGGTCTGAAAATCCAGCTGAGCAACATAGGAGCCTCTTCCAAGCTCTTGGACGGCTCCGAAGTGGAGCTTGCGGTCAGACCCCAAGATATAGTCTTGGAGGCTTCTAAGAACGGCAATGCCTTCAAGGCAAAGATTCTGGCCGCGGAGAGGCTGGGATATGAAACGATAGTTACCCTGAGTCTCGGCGAGGTCGAGTTGAAGGCAGTGACTAAGGGGATGAGGTCATATAAATATGGTGATGAAGTGACAATCAATATTCCGGGTGATAGGGTCATCCTATTTGACGTGTCAAGTGGGGAGGCGATGTATTAGATGAAGAAGAACTTACTAGAAAGGGTTGGGCTTGCCTTGTCCTTCATCGGTCTTGGACTCGTATTCCAGCCCTTTAGTAGCGAGCTACTATACTATGGTTTTATCCTGATAGGAATCGGAGGGTTCACATACGTCTACTCGACCTACTTGCCGAATAATCCTAGCGGTGAGGTCGGTCTCAGAACTATGGTGAGGTGGCTCGTGACACTCGTGGGTGTTGTAGTATTCTTTGTTATGCTATCGATTTATCTTGTCCCTCTCTTGGTGGTGTAGGTGGTTTGGTGAAGGTACGCGCTGAGAATGTAACCAAGATTTTCAAGACGTTGAAGGCGTTAGACAACGTCTCAGTAACTGTTGACCATGGGTTATTCTTTTGTCTTCTTGGACCTAGCGGGTCGGGCAAAACTACTTTGATGAGGATTATAGCCGGTCTGGAGACCCCTACGAGCGGCTCAATATTCTTCGACGATGAGGATGTCACCGGCTTATCACCGTCTGAGAGGAATATAGCTATGGTTTTCCAGTTCCCCTCAATATATCCGAGCCTAAACGTGTACGACAACATCGCTTTAGCCATCAGACGAGAGGTCAAAAGCAAGCAGGAGGAGCGTGAAAGGGTTAAGTGGGCTGCCTCTCTTCTCCGCATAGAAGAGCATCTGAATAAGAGGCATCATGAGATTGACTTTGGGATACTGCAGCGCGTATCCATAGCTAAAGCGATAGTGAGGAATGCGCAGGTATACATATTCGACGAGCCACTCAGCAACCTCGACACGAAACTGAGAGAATCTTTGAGGTCCGAGTTCCAGCGCATACACAGGGAGGTCGGAGGCACCTTCATCTACGTCACCCATGACCAGTTGGAAGCCATGGCGATAGCTGATAAGATAGGTATACTTCGAGATGGACGGCTCCAGCAGGTGGGAACTCCTGACGAGATCTACTACCATCCCGTTAACAAGTTTGTCGCCTATTTCATAGGTTCACCCACTATCAACTTCATCGATACGAGACTGAGGCTGGTTGAGGGTAGGCTCTATGCTATGGTTGGGGACTCGCATATAGAGTTAGGAGAGGCGGCTAAACTCGCGCTACAGTCGCGACAGGACAAGCTAGAAAATATGCAGCTGGGTGTGAGGCCTCACGACATCAGCATATCTACCACTCCAGTAAGCGGCTCAATTCCATGCCTCGTAAATTACATAGAGTCGCTTGGTACAGAGCTCCTTGTAGAGTTAAAGAGTGGGTCTGCAACATTCAAGTGTCTCTGCGACGCGGCCCTAAACATTAAAGAGGGTATGCAGGTTTATGCTGTTTTCAACAAGGAGCACATCCACGTGATAGACCCTGAGACGGAGAAGGTAATTATTTAAGATATTTGGGTAGAGTTTGTGGCCGAGGTATATTGTCGGGGCTTGTCCCGCCTTGGTGGCGTGTTTTTTGCGAGCCGGGGTCGGAATGGATTGTTGACGATTTTGCAACCGTGCTTTCCGAACTTGAGAAGAGGCCGCCGAATAGACAGCTCCTCAGTCCTGTGGTGAGTAGCTTCATAGCGGGATTACTCCAAGCCTCAGGCGGGCTGGGATACTTACAGGTCTCTGAAAACCCAATGATCTTCACCCCATTCGTCGCGCTGAGCTGTGACGAGGATACGGCCTCTTTTGTTATTAGGCAGGTGGGTGATGCGTGGCTGTCAAAGAGGGGCTCGAGGACGGTGGTTTACATCTTGGGGCTGAGGGCCGTGATACTGTTAAAGGTCATAGGCCCCTACCTCCGCGGCTTTAAGCACATAGTTTATGACGCTCTGGTTAGCTATGGTTACAAGTTGGGCGAAGATGGTCCCTCAAGGGTTGCTCGGAGGCATGGCTTGTCTTTCCGCTCCTCGATAGTTACCTTAGAAGGTAGGCGGTTAAGGCAAATAATTTTTGAGGGGCTTAGAAGACAGAGAGTCTCCTCTACTTGACAGCATATATCTTGAGTTTAAGGCCGTCGGGACCAGCTACTCCCTCAGCAAACCCCAAAGTCCAGTTCAGATGTCTGAGCTCGGGTATCGCTGTCTGGAAAAGAACAAACGCCCTTACATTGTATCCCTGGCCAGCGGGGACGGCGTATCCGCGCCTGAGTGCCGAGATTACACCCTTATCTGTCTTTATAGTCTCGTGCACATGGACATAGACACCGTCTCCACGATCCGTCTTAACCGTTGACCCATAGTCTACCCCCTCATATGAGCCATTTATTTTCCCCGAGACCTTTCCCTGCAGGTAGAAGTCGGTCCTACCACCTGTAGCTCCGCCACCGACCTCAACAGTCCTAACTATCTTAGCTTCCAGCTCATAGAGAAGCTCTAAATCCATCGATATCACCTCTCCACAAACCAGGCTGATTCTGCGACGTATCTTAGACTCTCTCCTGGATTGAGGAAAACGAGGTTAGTGGATGGCGACATGACAGAGACGGCCTGTCTAAGTTTCTCTTTATCAAGCCTCTGCCTCGGGAATGTATCGTAGTGGCATGGAATGGCTATCTTTGGTTTCAATATCTTGCACGCATATGCAAACTCTCTTATGCCCATGTTATACTGGCCTCCGGCGGTCATTATGCATATTTCAGGGCTGTATAACTCCTGAATCATGTGCATCTCCATCGAGACTCCCGTGTCTCCTGATGCATAGATCACAGGGCCGTCGGGGAATGATATCACATACCCAGCCGCGGCGTCCGGATACCTAGTCTTGTTTTTTACATAGTCGTAATGCATAATGCTGCTTGAGTGGAATGCAGGAACCATGGTGTATGTGACTCCCCTAATATTGCAGCTTCCACCCACATTGAGTGGGTACATCCAATAGTTCCTCCCCGATTTTGGGTCTGGGTCTGAGTCGTATGGTATTCCATGTATGTCGGCATACATTCCAACCTCTGGGGTGCATATCAGGCATGCGCCGGTCTTCTTCACGATCTCGATAGCGTGTCCAATATGGTCTATGTGGCCGTGTGTGACAAGGACCACAGTCGCCTCCTTTACATCGTCAAGGCCGATAGGGCTTACAGGACTGGTCCATCCACCTGCGATTCCGGGAGACTTGAGCCACGGGTCGAGATAGATCTTCTCATCTTTCCACTCGATATAGAATGATGCGTGCCCGATATATTGTATCTTAACTTCTGGCATAGCGTTGTGAAAAAGCATCTGGATGATATATAAGCGTTATACTCTATACTCGTTGCACTGATTAGTGCTTCTCCCTCAGAGCCTTCAACACTTTTTCAGGGGTTATGGGTAGCTCGGTAATCTGTACACCAATGGCATCGTAGATCGCATTAACGATCGCTGGTGCTATGCCGTTTGCCACCATCTCGCCCACGCCCTTAGCACCATATGGGCCTGTCTGGGTGGGCGATTCTACAATTTTGTAGATAATCTTTGGTACGTCGCCTGCTGTGGGTAAGACGTATTCGCGGAAGCTCGTGGTTTGATGTGTTAGTTGCGGGTATCGGGGATAAACTGTCTCTCTAAGGGCAGCGCCCAGACCCATAACCGCGCCACCTATTATCTGGCCCTCAACTAGTTTTGGATTAATGGCTCTGCCAACTTCGTAGACTGTAACTAGCTGAAGGACGGTCACCTCTCCGGTCTCGGTGTCAACCTCTACATCTGCCACTACACAGCCATGAGCCATCGTAGAATGAGGGTCGGACTCTCCAGTGTCGGGATCTACAAGGCTTTTGGGCTTGACATAATGACCCTTACCTACGACCGGAGTATTGTAGACGAACTGCGCTTGGCTAGCGACCTCCCTCACGGTTAGGGACTTATCTGGCACACCCCTAACCCATATCTTACCATTCCTAATTTCTAGGTCTTGCGGTGAGACCTCCAGTATTTTCGACGCTACATCCAGCAGTATCTGCCTTACCTCCTGTCCAGCTTTTATAATTGCATTTCCCATCCTGTGTGTTGTTCTACTGGCAAATGTACCTGTATCGTGAGGGGCTAATTGTGTATCTCCAAATCTGACTTCAACGTCTTCAACAGAGGCTCCGATGGCTTCGGCCGCGATCTGGGCCAGTACTGTTCTCAAACCTTGGCCCAGCTCGACGCTCGCTACATTTACCACGAATGTGCCGTCCGGCTGGGCTACTATAACTGTCTGGCTAGGGTCTCCACCAAGGTTCATGCCCGTTGGATAGCATATGGCCGCGATGCCCCGACCCCTAAGCTTCGCCACTTCCCCCTTCACCCCCATGAACTCATCTGAAGCAGGTGACTAGGTAGACTAACACCTGCGAGTGCAGCCGCTTCCTTCATGACTTCGATAAGGTAAGCATCGTCTATCAGCCTACCCGTGGCCGAGACCTGTCCATTCTTGTAAGCGTTCTTAAACCTGAACTCCCACGAATCAATACCCAGCTTCCTGGCATCCCTCTCTATCTGCAACTCCACGGCGTAAGAGACTTCAAAGACTCCGTATCCCCGCATGGCACTCGAGGGCTGCCTATTAGTGTATACACAGTATCCCTCATAGTATACGTTGGGGATTTGGTACGGTCCCGAGAGGTTAACTGTTGCCTTTATGACACCGTATGGAGACGTTCTGGTGTACGCTCCCGAGTCGTGGAGGAGTCTCGCCTTTCTCCCTAGGATCAGACCATCACTTGATAGAGCGTCCTGAATCTCAATCTTAACGGCTGGGCGCGTAGTAGACACGGTGAACTCCTCCTCCCTAGTCCACCTCCATTTGACAGGTCTCCCAACACACATCGCGGCAACAGCGACCTGCATCTCAAATTCTGGGTCCACCTTGCCTCCGAACCCTCCACCCACCGCTGGGGCAACAACCCGTATATTCGACGCGGGAATCTTGAGGATTGTAGCTACATTATCCCTCACAAAATACGGCGCCTGGGTCGTAGTGTATATTGTGAGCCTCTGCCCCGGCTCAGGCTTCGCCACACATACATGTGGCTCAATCGGCGCATGCTCGATTGGCGGAATCAGGTAGCTGCCCTCGACCACGTAGTCCGCCCTCTTAAAAGCCGCCTCCACATCACCCCTCTTCACCAAGAAGAAGGGCCTGCCAGGCCTGCCGGGCCTAGTTGCTCCGTCCATTCCTGAGCCATAGATGAAGGCGTTTATACCCCACTTCGTGATGACGGGCGCACCGGGCTTCAGTGCCTCCTCCATGTCGAGAACAGGGGGCAGCTCCTCGATCTCAACTTCCACCAACTGAGCCCCCTTAGCAGCAGTTTCTTCATCTTTAGCGACTACGAGGCATATTGCCTCTCCCTTATAGTTAACCTCACTCTCTGGAAGAACAGGCTCATCAGGCGGACCTATACCTATTCCAGCCATGTTGACGTGAATGTTATTAGGCACATCTTTAGCGGTAATTATCCGCACGACACCCGGCAGCTTTTCAGCCTTCGAAGTGTCAATCTTCTTGATCCTACCACGTGCCACGGGGCTGCGAACAGCCTTTACCCAAAGCATCCCTGGGAAAGATATCTCATCGACGTATTGTGTGGCGCCGGTGACGTGGCTCAACAGCTGGACATTCTTAACAGGTGAGCCTACAACCGAGAACTGACTCGACATTGCCTCTCTCACCTCTTAGCTACTGACTTGATAGCGTTTATGATTGGAATATAGCCTGTACATCTGCAGAGGTTGCCCGCCAGTGCGTCAAACAACTCCTCGTCAGAGGGGGTCGGGTTCTTTTCGAGGAGAACTTTGGCCGTCAAGATCATTCCGGGAGTGCAATATCCACACTGCGCCGCATCGTTCTCGAGGAAGGCTTTCTGTATTTCACTCAATTCACCGTCGCGAGCCAAGCCAGCCACGGTTGTGACTTCCTTCCCGTCAACATAGCCGGCAAGTGTAAGGCATGAATACCTGAGCCTCCCGTTGATCAAGACCATGCACGCGCCGCACGACCCTTCCCCGCATCCGAAATTCACAGAACCCACACCTATCTTGTCCTTCAATACTTTCAGGAGAGTGTCTGTATGCTTTACGTCAACCTCGACGTCTTGACCATCAAGTTTGAATCTTATTCTCAATTCAATCACCCCCGAGAGATGAAGTCATATAAAATCCTTTTGAAAAGGACTTGTGCAAGCTCCCTCCTATACCATGAGGACGCCAGAGCATCGTCGATTACCTCCACTCCATCGGTTAACTGTTGAGCCGCCCCGTCTATAAGCTGCTCTGTTAACTTCTTGCCCGTAAACATTTTTTCGACCTTCTTAGCGCGGTATGGATGTGTTGTCAGGCCCCCTAGTGCCACCATTGCTCTGCGCGCTTTGCCATTCCTGTCCAAATCAAGGCTAACAGAGACAGAAGCTATTGTTGGCCCGCTATACTTCCAAGGAGTCTGCTTCAGGAATGCGGAATGCTTTGGCGGCTTGTTAATCTTGACCGCTGTCAGTATCTCATCTGGTCTGATGTTGAACTGTAGCGGGCCTTTGTAGAACTTGGATAGTGGCACACTTCGCACACCGCCGCCCCCTCTCAGAATGAGTATCGCGTCAAGGGCTAGGAGGGCAGTTGCTATGTCTCCTGCGGGTGCAGGTGTGAAGATGTTGCCGCCAACAGTGGCCATGTCTTTGAGTGCAAGACCGTGTATACTTTCTGCAGCTCTCTTCAATGCATCCGGGAGACCTCTGCTCCGAATTAGCCTCGCGATAGGGGTTGTGGCGCCTATCTCGATACTGTTCGCCCGAATTTTCACATAGTTGAGGGGGACTTTCTCAAGAGATATTATGGCTTGAGGCTCAATTATCATTTTGCTAATTAGCTGTACGGCGGCTGTTCCACCGGCCACGACTAGTGCCTTATCCCTGAGCTTTCTCTTAAGCGACACGACCTCTTGCACGTTTGCAGGCGTAAGATAGCCACTCGCAATTAGACTCATATCATCAAACGCCTCGCATCTCAAAAAAATAGCTAACATTTAAGCATTCTGACAGCCTATCACAGATACCGCGTTGAATAAACCGAGTAACCCCTCTATCTGCATTGTAGAAATACTCCTATGAGGGCGATTCACATATCCCGTTAAACCAATTGGCAACGATTGAGTTTTCGAAAGAGTGGACCGGGCGGGATTCGAACCCGCGACCTCCCGGGTGCAAACCGGGTGATCTACCGCTGATCTACCGGCCCCTATACTCAAGCTTGGCTCGAGGAAAATATAAAGTGTGGATGTGGGTGTGGGTGATTGGATGAGGGCAGTGGCTGTGGGTGGCAAGCTTTTCGTCGCTTCGTTCCGTATTGCGGGGATGGGTGGTGTGGTTGTGGAGGATGGGCGTGAGGCTCTAAGGGTCATTCAGGAACTCTCTAGGGACCCTGATGTCGGCTTGATACTTGTGAGCGACGAGTTTGGGCCCGAGTTTGCCAGCAGGGTCGGGCAGCTCAGCTCTACCCTTCCAAAACCAGTGGTCTATCTCCTCCCGAAACCGGGTGAAAAGCCCTCCGAGGTAGACTACAGGGCGATGCTTAGGAGGATACTAGGTATTTAACGTGGCGGGCTGAGCGGTTGATGGGTTATGCCCCCGATGAAGCTTGAGGATGTTTTGAAGAGTGTCGTTGAGGACGCCCTGGTAGAGTTTAGGGCGAAGATCCGGGAGATTGAGGAGGAGGGTCTGAGGCGGCTTAGGGAAGGTGCTGATGAGCTGGGAAGACAGGCCGCCGCCGCTTCGCAGGCTATTCAGAGAGAGTCCACCGCATTGAGAATGAGGCTTGTCAGCCAAGCCATGCTTGAGGCTAGACGCGAATACTTAGAATCGGTTGAAAAATGCGTCGATACAATCATCAAGGAGGCCCTAGACCGTATACCCTCCCTGAAGAAGAGCGGGGAGTATCGCCAGGCCCTCAGCGCTCTTCTGAGGGAGGCCTTAGAGGTTGTTGGGAGTGATGAAGTAGTGGTCGAGTGTTCGAGAGAGGATCAGCGGCAGGTACGTGAGCTTGCGGGAGAGCTGGGAAAGGAACTTGGTGTAAAGATTAGGTTATCGGAGAATTCACTTGACAGTGTGGGTGGGGTTAGAGTGATTAGAAGTGATGGCTCCATGATTTATGATAATACTGTCGAGGCTAGGCTTGAGAGGATGCGTGAGGAAATTCGTAGGGAAATAATCAAGCGGCTCCTCGCCTCCTGAAGATAGTCAAAGTTTTTTAGCTGGATATGTGCTGAAACCATTAGTTATGCCTGTTAAGGGAAAGATCCTCTGGATATCTGGTCCGACGGTTAAGGCTGGAGGAATGACGGGAGCTAAGATGTACGAGATGGTATATGTCGGTGAGGAGAAGCTTGTCGGCGAGGTCATCAGACTCAGCGGGGACAATGCCTACGTGCAGGTATATGAGAACACTTCGGGATTAGCCCCCGAAGAGCCCGTCATAGGTACGGGCGGCCCCCTCTCCGTCACCCTCGGGCCCGGCGTAATAGGTAGCATCTATGATGGTGTTCAGAGGCCGCTTGACAGGATAGCTCAGCAGGTCGGCGCCTTTGTGAAGAGGGGTGTATCGGTTCCGAGCATCCCGCTGGATAAGAAGTGGAGGTTCAAGCCCCTGGTCAAGGTGGGGGCACGGGCTGAGCCTGGGACCGTGATAGGTGAGGTTGAGGAGACACCTCTAATCAAGACGTACATCATGATTCCGCCAGACGTTAAGCCGGGAACGATAAAGTATGTTGCACCGGAAGGTGAGTACACGGTGCAGGAGACTGTGGCCGAGATAGAGGGCAAGGAGGGCAAAGTAGCTGTATCAATGATGCATAGGTGGCCCGTGAGGAGTCCACGCCCAATAAAGAGGAGGCTTGACCCTGTCGTCCCCCTGATAACTGGTCAACGCGTCCTAGACATTCTCTTCCCAATGGCCAAGGGTGGGACAGGCTGTATACCCGGAGCTTTTGGGACTGGGAAGACGGTCACGCTACATCAGCTGGCTAAGTGGAGCGATGCGAAGGTTATACTCCACATAGGGTGTGGTGAGCGTGGGAATGAGGAGGCTGAGGTCCTGAAGGAGTTTCCGCATCTGACAGACCCTCACACCGGCAGACCCCTCATGGAGAGGACTGTGCTGATAGCTAACACTAGCAATATGCCAGTCTCGGCTAGAGAGGCCAGCATCTACACTGGTGCAGCATTGGCAGAGTATTATAGGGATATGGGGTATGATGTCCTGCTTGTGGCCGATTCGACGAGCCGGTGGGCTGAGGCTCTGAGGGAGATTAGCGGGCGGTTGGAGGAGATGCCAGCCGAGGAGGGTTATCCAAGCTATCTAGCAAGCAGGCTTGCGGAGTTCTATGAGAGGGCCGGACGAGTAGAGGTCCTCGGAGAACCCAGCAGGGTTGGAAGCCTCACAATCGTGGGGGCTGTCTCACCCCCCGGCGGAGACTTCACAGAACCGGTCACTACACATACGCTCAGGTTTGTCAGGGTCTTTTGGGCGCTCGACCCCAACCTAGCATATACACGGCACTATCCGGCCATAAACTGGATAATGAGCTACTCCGCATACGTAGACACCGTGGCGGAGTGGTGGAGCAAGATAGGCGGAGACTGGTATGAGGCGAGGGCCAAGCTATACAGTATCCTGAGGAGGGAGGAGGAGTTGCTAGAGCTTGTGAGGCTACTGGGCCCCGAAGCACTCGCGGATGAAGAGAACCTGATCCTAGATGTTGCAAGGATGATCAGGGAGGGATTCCTACAGCAGAGCGCCTACGATGAGGTGGACTCCTACTGTAACCCGCAGAAGCAGTTTAAGATGCTCAAAATGTTTGTAAACTTCTATGAGCAGGCACTCGCAGCCATAGGCAGGGGGGTGAAAATCGAGGACATAAGAGCGCTCAAGGTCATTACAAAGATGCTGAGGGCGAAATACATGATAAGAAACGAGGAGCTCGATAAGTTCGACGAGCTGGAGGCCGAAATAAGGTCGGAGATTGAGGCGTTAAAGGCCGAAGTCCCTGCGTGAAGAAATTATCTGAGCCGTAAAAGGTCCTTCGATGCTATCAAAACCTCAGTCGCCTTAACTATTGCCAAGACCTCTCCACCTTCGCGGATGTTCAGCCTATCAACACTCTGTGTCGTAACTATTGCCCTCAGAGGCTGTCCCGGCTCCAGCTCCATTTCAACCATACTCAATATCTCGCCCCTCTGAACATACTTTACTCTGCATCTTAAGATGTTCCGCGCACTCAGAAAGCTTTCTATGAAGGTGGTAATGAAGCCCGGCCTAGTAACCGTCCTAGCTGAATAATAGCTCTCAAGCAGTCTGTAAGCATGCTCAGTTAACGCGCTTCCACCCCCACCCCTGCCACCCCTCCTAACCTCCACGAGTTTTACTCCGAGTCGAGACTCAAGAAAGCGAATCCATTTCAAACCAGTCTTGAGCGTCACGCCAACCTCGCGGCATGCCTTGCTCAGACTTCCATACCTCCTCACACTATCCAGTAGCTCAAAGTAAGGTATACCCACGCTTATGTAACTGTCCCCGTCAACCTTCAAAACCACCTTGCCCTCACGAACTTCGGTTACCGACATGTATCGTTGAGTAATATGCTGCATATATTTAAATAGTTTATAAGGCTGTTAAGCCATGTGTTAAGTAAATTTACCCTACTGTCAATAATTGCGGCGGTTATCATGACCTTAGCCGCCGCGGCATTTCTTACCTTAAACACGTTAGGGGGGAGGGGTGTCGTCGTCTTTGCGGCACCTACCTTGATGGGGGTTGCTAGGGGGGCCGCGGACCTATATGGCTCTGGCTCAGTTGATGTGCGATCGATAGGTAGTGTGATGGGGGTCAGGTTGATTCAGGCCGGTAATGTGCCGGATGTCTTCCTTAGTGTAGACTGGGAGCTCTTGAAGTTTATTCAGCCCCGCAGAGTCCTCGATCTGGGACACTTCAGACTACTACTCGTCTGCAGAGATAACTACACCCTAGCCGACCTAGGACATGTCAAGCTAGGCATAGCTAACCCCAACCTCGCACCCATAGGATACAGATCCCTAGCTGCAATTTACTGGCTCGGCACTAAATACAAATCGCTCACGCTTGACGAGGTAAGCCTTAGTCTTAACATAACTTATATTCACAACTCTTCCGACCAAAGTGTCTGGATCTATGCCCGCAACTTCGAGGCAAATGGGCGGTTTACAGCGCGGGACGATCTAGCAGGCGTGGCCGCGTTGCTGGAGGGCGGGGCTGTTGACTGCATATTCGCCCACTCACCCTTTATAGTTGCGAGGGGTTATGCCGGTCGTTTCAAGATAATCGAGATGCCAGAAGAGATAACATTTCTCCAAGACCCTCCAATAAAGTTCATAGCAGTAACTGAGTCCGGCCCCATAGAGGTTAAGGCGTTCCGCGCATTCGCTGTCTCATTCACGCCTGCGGGAGATGACTTTCTAGATAAGATGGAGCAGATAGATTTGGAGAAGTATGGTCTGTGGAGGGGCCGTGGATAGAATACTTCTCCTCGCAGTTGCAGTCTCAATGGCATATTTTATACTACTGTCGTTACCGGCCGTTATAGTGTTTGGCGCCACCCCTTCGCCCAGTTTCTTCTGGATCGTCGCATCCACAGCGACGTACGCGACAGTATCCTCACTCATAGTCCTCCCTATATCCTTCATACTAGGTTTCGCCCTAGCGTTCAGAGCCTCAGGCAGCTATATAATGCCACTCATACTATTCTCAACCGCCATTCCACACACTGCCCTCGGCGTACTACTCGCTCCGACAGTCTTCAGCCTCAAGATTACAGACACTGCCGCCGCAGTTGTTCTGGGAATGTTTGTTGTATCGCTGCCCATCGGGGTTGGAGTTATGAGGGCATCATTTGCAGCTCAGGGGGTTGAGTTAGAGGAGTTTTTGCGGAGTATGGGTGTGAGGGGTGTGAGGCTGCAGTGGTTCTACCTCAGAGCATCCCCTACAAGTGTCATTCTCGCGGCCCTCTTATCATGGTTTAGAGCCTTCTCTGAGCTGGGCGTCTTCCTCATAGTGGCGCAGAGGCCCCAGACGGTGGGTATATACATCTTCGAGGAGTTTCTCAAAAACGGGCCTACAGCGGTCGTCTCCGCTTCACTAGTGCTCTTAGCGGTCGCTATAGTGCTGACTTTAGTTGCGGTGATGCTGGAGCGTGCTCGAAATCCGTAACCTAGTCATAGTCAGGGGGAGTTGGAGGCTAGAAATCGAGCTACTGAGAGTGAGGTCTAAGACTGTATTGCTAGGGAGGAATGGTGCCGGAAAATCAACCCTGCTTAAGGCCATCATGGGTTTAATCAGGCCGGCTGAGGGGAAAATAGTCGTCAACGGTAGGGACATCTCAGACCTTGCAGTTGAGGACAGGCCTCTGGGCTACATCCCCCAGGGAGTAGTTAGGCTGGCCATGACTCCCCGCGACCAGCTAGAATACTTCTCCAAGCTACACGGCACTGATTATAAGCCACTCATCTCCAAGCTGGGGCTCGAGGACCTCCTAAGGAAGAGGAATCTGTCGGTCGGCGAGTCGCAACTGCTCGCCATCGCGACCGTCCTACTGAAGAATCCAGAAGCCCTCCTAATGGATGAGCCTTGCGCAAATCTGGACTGGCTCAACAAGAAGCTCGTCCTTAACTTGGTCAAAAGCCTTGAGACCCCAATACTCTATGTTACTCACGACCCGCTTGAGGCTCTCCTCATCGCGGATGAGATAGCATTACTCGAGGACGGCAGACTTAGGGGAGTGTATCCAAACGAGTGGAGAGAGAAGGTCCGGAGAGACTTCGAGCTATACGACCTCTACGAGAGGCTGAAAACCAGATAATCGTGGGCAGGGGCCCTATAGGTGGCTGGCAAAACCCCTCTGCTTAAATATAGGAGAGCTTACCTATTGTTGATGCCAAGTGATACCTTGGGATAAACGCGACTTCAAGAGGCTCTTCCCAGCCCTATCTGATGAGCTCGAACAATCTAGCACAAGCTTGGAAGACTCTATTACAGAGACGGAAGAGGAGCCGCTCAGAGGATTCATGCCTGGTCCAGAAGACTACTTGATGAGGTGTGCAACAGAGGAAGAGGCAATCCAGGTCATAGAGTTTCTGAGACAGAGGAGGGAGATCAGTGAGGAGGAGTCGGAGAGGCTGAAGAAGCAGGTCTACGAGAAAGGCGTGAGGAGTTTTGGGCCTCTAAGAGAGGAGGGCTACTATCTAAGGACATATCACAGGAAGCGCCACCACAAGGCTCCCAGCGATGGGGCTGTTAGGGAGTGAGCCCTTAGGATTGGGGCTGCCCGGCCGCTAGTCCCTCACTTGCGGCTGCGAATTGGGGCTTCGCAAGAACCTTCGTCTTAACCACTCCTACATGTCGGGGGAGTAGAATCTTCTTGACGGCGTTGTAGATGTCTGAAGCGGTTTTACCCAGCACAATCTCTTGGGCGAACTGTCCTAGCTCAAGCTTTTTAGCCGATGCCTCAACCACCTCCCTCATAATGTGCCTAATCGAAGTCTTCTTTCCAGACCTTACCCTGTTATGGGTAAATACAGTACACTGGACCCTCAGCCTATACCCATCCCTCGTCTCAACGTTATAGAAGCCATCAATCTTGCTCGTACCGCGCCTCACGAGGCTCCTGAGAAACTCTCTATCGTACTCGTGCCCGTAAAAGATTGTCTCCGCAACGTTCCCATTGACGTTCACGATCTGAAACTTAACTAGGATGTACTGTTTGGTCGGGTCGTCTGTCAGGGTGTAGAGGCTGATCTTAACTGTCCTGTTCAGCAGCTTTGCAGGGTCATCACTCATAGTTACTCCTATTACCCTCTCAGCGAAGTATGGGGGCGCCTTAATCACGTACTCAGCCTTCTCCCCCTTCTTCGCAGCCTTTGACGACATCTCTGCTCTTCACTGTTTAGCTCCTAATCAATATTTTAAGGCTAACGCAGGCGCCGGGGCTCCCACTCACCGCCCCTCTCCTCTCTTCTCACAAATGATGGGTTCCACAAGTAGGAGTGCCTGTAGAATGTCGTCTAATGTAGAGAGGAGGGTTTGTAGAGGTCTCTCTCTGCATGCCACTTTATAAACCAGCTCCTCACCCCTTCTTTCCACGCTTAGGCTGAGGTATGGGGGTAGGGGGTTATTGTCTGGGGCGAGTGACCGCTCAGCCATCTCTGCCTCAGCTTGGCTGCAAAACCTTACAACGAGAACGGCCTCGTGTCTCATGACTCGTCATCTAGCGTTATCTGAGTCTTCACTTGGGAGAGGGCCTCGCCGATGAGTCTGTCAACCTCAAGCAGAAAGAGTGTAAGCCTCTCTGCAGGAATCTCGGCCCCGGCCGCTATCCTGTGGCCACCGCCCCGCCCAGAAAACTTTGAGGCGGCCTCCCTCATCACTACACCCAAGTTCACGCCTAGAGAGACTAGTTTGGGGGAGGCTCGGGCTGAGACTTTGACGATTCCGCCTTCTTGGCCTAGGACTATTAGGGGTTTATCGGCGGGTATGAGCTTTGAGGAGGATAGGATTGAGGCCACAGAGCTTACCTGTCTGACGTCTATCTCCGGCCCTACGCGGAGAACCACTATGTGATACATCTGTTCCAGATTTTTTGATGCAAAGTCAAGGCTCTTCTTCAGCATTGCCCTGTACTGCTCTACTACTCTCTGAGCCTCTTTGAGGACCCAGCCCCTATAACCCATGGCAACTGCTACTCCAAGCCAAGAATTGTTCGTCTTGCCACAGGCATTTAGAAGCTGTGAATATTCCCTAGCGTCCCTGAGACCGGAGGAGGCGCTCTCGTTCACTAGCTCATAAACAGTCCCAATCAAGTCTCTAACCGGCTCTGTGGGCTGATTATTCTTCACGAGATAGGAGACTATAGCGTTGTAGAGCTTGCTCTTCTCCTCCTCAGATAGGTCGGCGATTGTCCTCCACTTATCCCCATCCCTCACCTCTATTCCAGCCTCGATGAGAAGTGAGAGGCATGCCGCCTCGTCTCCGCTAAGGCCTGGTAGGTATGGGCTTTGAGTGCTGGCTAGGGCTTGGTGTATGGGCTTGGACTCTCTCCCATATAGTATGAAGTCTTCCCTGACCCTGAGTTGGGACCCATTTACCGCGTCTGAGACAATCTCCTCGTTTAATCCGACCAGCCTCCTCTTCTCCCCCTTGTCTTGAAGGTCTCCGAGACTCCCGACAACAGCCAGGGGGGCGTATCTCTGCGGATTAGGGACAATATTCCTCATTACGAAGTATGCGACACCCGCCGCGCTCACCTCAGATTCTCCGTCAATACCGAATAGGTGGGGGTTAACATGCTTCCACCTCTCCCCCACAGAAGTCTGGTCCGGCTGGTGGTGGTCAATTATAACAAGCTTCGCCTCACCGAAGATGCTTTTGAGCTCACCTATACTGCCTCCACCCATGTCCACAAGTATGATCATTCTACCGTTGTGCTCGCCCATTACCTCAATAAACTCTTCAAGCCTGAAAACACTCCTAGCAATAAACTTGGCTCCAATGTCTAGGAGCCCACCAGCCACAACTCCAATCGAGGATAATCCATCAGCATCGTTGTGGCCGGCGACGAGTATCTCCGCGCCGCGGCTAACCTCATCTAGAATATAGTCCGCCGCCTCCTTACAGCTTGCATAGAACGCGGCTACGTCCCTTCTAGAGTCGTCCATAATTCAGCACCGTTTATTGTTGGCCGGCTAAGATAAGAGGATTACCCGCGTGTAACCTCTTTATTACGGCCTTGGAGTGGGTGTATTTGTGGCGTGGTGTTGGAGGTAGAGGCGTGTCACTTAGGAGGTGTGATGCCGAGGTCTGAGGAGCTGATTATGGCTTTTAGAAGGTTTGCTGAGGGGCGGGAGACCTATGATAGTGTAGTGGCTCTGGCGCGGCGGGAGGCCTCTGCGCTTATTGAGATGCAGAGGCGGCTGGGCATGACATACATAGTTGAGGGCCAGCTCCTATGGCACGACATTCTGCGGCCCTTCGCCGAACACTTGGAGGGTGTTAAGGTTGGCCCCCTGACGCGTTGGTTCGACAACAACCTCTTCTACAAGAAGCCCGTAATAGTCTCAAACCTCGTGAGAACAACTAGCATCCTTGAGAAATATGTCTTTACAGACCTTTTGAAGGGGGTTAACTGGAAACTTATTCTCCTAGAGCCCTACACGTTCTACAGCCTATCAACCAACCAGTCATATAGCAGGTGGGAGGACCTGGTTCTAGACTTTGCAGGAATAATTGTGGATGAGTTGAGATCTCTTAAAGACTCTGGGCCGGCGCTACTCCAGCTCAGCGCCCCATCCCTCGTCGAGAAGAGGCTCGACATGGACCGTGTAGAAACCGTGAAAGAGGCCCTCAGAGTTATAAAGAACGGATTCGGCGGGCTGCTCATGGTCCACCTCTTCTTCTACGATGCCTCCAACGCTTTTCCATGGATACTCGATGCACCTGTCGATATTGTGGGAATAGACCCCTACTCCACAAATCTCGAGCGAGTCAGAGGGTACTCCTTCGAGGGTGCTCTCGCGATCGGATGCATTGATGCGCGGAATAGTTACGTTGAGAGTAGTGAGGAGATAGGGGCAATATTATCCAGTATGGTTAGGTGTGTCAATGCTAAATCATACCATTTAACCACTAACACAGACCTTGAGTATCTGCCGAGGCGTGTGGCTGATGCGAAGATTGAGAGGCTTGCAGCCGCTTATAGGCTTCTGAGGGGTGGCCTGTCTTGAAGCTTTTCCCGACACAGGAAGTCGGCAGTCTCATGAGGGCTCCTTTCCTGCGTAAGAGGCTGGATGATGTTGTGATATCGGAGGCAGAGTACTGGGGGAAGATGTTGGGTGTGGAGGGATATGAGGTGCTGGTGGATAAGCTTAGAAGAAAAGAGTATACGCAGGAGGAGCTGCGGGATTGGGCCTCTCTCTATGCTATTCGATTTCACGAGGCTGCAGGGCTGGACGTTGTTTGGGATGGAGAGCAGAAGAGGATTGAGATGTATGAGCACGCTCTTAGGCAGGTAAAGGGTGTAGAGTTTCTCGGAAAGGTGAAGGTCTGGGATGCCGAGACATACAATAAGGCGGCAATAAAGTCAAAGCCCCAGCTAGTCGAGAATAGCTACGTCCCCGAGTTCCTATTCGCAAAGCGGCATGCACGTCGGGAGCTAAAGGTTCCCATAACAGGGCCATACACCCTGTCTGACTGGAGCTTCGACGAGTACTATGTCGCAAAAGCTAGGCCGTCTGAGAGCCTCATAGAGAGGCGGAGGGAGGCGAGGAGGGAGATGGTGTTTGATCTGGCAAAGGAGGTGGTGAGGCCTGTAGTTTTGTCGCTTGTGGAGAATGGTGCCAACAGGATTCAGATAGACGAGCCTGCTGCCACAACTAAGCCTGGAGAGGTAGGCCTGTTCGTGGAGGCGTTTAACGAGCTGGTAAAGGGAATCAATGCGCGCTTCACAATTCACATCTGCTACAGCGACTACCGTCTATTGTTCCCCCACATACTTGAAGCCAAGGCCCATGAGCTATCAATCGAGTGTGCAAACAGAGATACGGTGAGGCTGGGGCAGAATGAGAGGATCGGCTACGAGGTCTTGAAGCTCTTCAAGGAGTACTCGGCGAATTTTATGATTGCCCCCGGCGTAATAGATGTGCACTCCGATTACATAGAACCGCCTGAGCTGGTGAGGGATAGGCTCCTCTACGCTGCCAAAGTTCTAGACGACCCCTCTCGGATTATAGCCTGTAATGACTGCGGCTTAAGGACTAGGAGATGGGATGTTGCCTTTAGGAAGGAAAAGAGCCTAGTTGAGGGTGCAAGACTCGCGCGGGAGGCTATAGAACGGGGCTGAGCTATTTCTTACTAGCCTCTTTCGCAGCCGCCTCAGCGGCCTTTCTGACAACACCCACTGGCCCGGTCTTCCGCCCCGTAGTCCTAGTCCTCTGCCCCCTAACCTTAAGGCCAAGAGAGTGCCGAACCCCTCTCCAAGACTTTATCCTCATCTCCCTCTGAATATCCTCCTTTATCGCCAAGTCGAGATCAGCGCCTATTAGGTGAAGGTCTTTCCCACTCTGAGGATCCCGCCTCCGATTATACATCCAAGACGGAATACCGTACTTTGCCGGATTCCTTATACAGTCTTCAATCATCGCTAGCTGCTGGTCAGTTAGCTGTCCAAGTCTCAGCTCTGGGTCGATGCCTACTGCCCTCGCAACGGCGTATCCTAGTGGTATCCCCACCCCCTTTATCCCCGCGAGCGCGTAGGGTACCTTCTTACCGCCGTCTAAGTCGACGTTGAGCAGCCTAACGATCAGTCTGAGCTCCTGCTGGGCCATCTGGGATAATGTGTTGGGGCTCTTCTAAATAAATATGGCTCTGATGTAGAATCGGGCGATGGAGGCATGCATTTTATGATTCACACCGTCCATATAGGCCTAAGTTTTATTTAAAAAGGGAGAGAAAGAAGGGAAAGTTGACTGGTGGCCTCACGGCCTGACAGCATCTAGGAGAACCGTATGAGCCGTAGCAGTAAAAGGTTGGGCGCCTTGAGCCACCTTATTTGGCTCGCAGCGGTTTAACCATTGGTGCCCGGCCTCATACGGCCCTCTTCCCCGCCGTCAGACTGTGAAGCCACCATTCCCCTAATAGTCTTAAGTAGTTTAACTTGCTCCTTTGCTCTGACTATGCGTCTCTGGTAGTAGCTCATGGATAGTCTCTCAAGAGCCATTCTTATTCTTTTATTGTAATGGCTTCTATTGTGTTGGTGACGCCCAAGGTAGCTCAGTATCTTCCGTAGACCTCTGTTGAAATCTATATTCAGCATAAGGTCTGCTAGAGCTGCCTTTCCATGCACATCATTATCGGAAAGTCCGAGCCTCTCACAAACCTCCCTGTATCTTGGGATTATTGTCTCTGCTTCAGCAGCTATCTGCTCAGCGAGCCTGTCTTTAGCTCTCCGTATGATTCGCCTGGCTTCAGCGAATCCTTCAACTCTGCAATCCAGCTGCCTCATTCTTTTAAGAAGCCTTAAAAGTTTATTGTATTCGGCAATCAGCATCCTAAGCCTTACCTCCTCTTCATGAAGTTCTCTAAAGAAATTTTCATCAAGTGTTGATAGAATAAATGCATCATTTTCATGCGTTTTCTCTACATTGATCTGTGCCCTCAACTTAGGTAGGATGTCCAGCCTTTTCAGTCTGAAAACCCTCACCCCTCTCTTCATAAGATCGATGACGTCTCTATAGGCCTCGGCGGGTAAGGAGTCAACGTATACCTCATCACCATCTTTCGCATCAATCTCTGATAACCTCCAAACCATCTTGAACCTCTCACAATCAAATACTGTATGAGGCTTCCAATCAACGCGACTATGAACATCAACATAAAACCTCCTAACAGCCATCCCAGAAACCCTCATTTCTTCTTCCCGGGCCTCACCCACGCCTTCTCACCCCTTCTTTAGACTTCTCCTCCTTATTCCCTTCAATCCCTCCCTCTTACGACCTCGGCAATACACCCTCGTATCATGAAGTCCTTTGGAGCGGCTTGGTCTAGTGTGATGTATTTCCATCCAAACCATGACTAGAGGTGGTGAGGGTTTAACGGTATTTAGGCTTTGAGACCACGTGGTGAAAGTGATATCAATTAGAATAGACCATAAAGACGGGAAAGACCCGAGAATCATCTGTTAAAATGAAGTGCCAAGGATTCTATGAGCTTGTAGAGTGTAAGGGGGAGAGTTGGAGAGGTCCTCGAGGAGAAAGTCATGGGAGAGGTTGATAATACTGATGTGGAGGTTGTCCACCATAAGAGCTATGAGGATGTGGCTGGAGGAGATTGGGGTGCAGATTACGAATTAGGCGTCCTACATAAAGAGTATGAGTGTGGATACGATGAGGGGGAGGTGGTTTAGAGGCAGACAGTACCCCAGCACAACTTTAAAAGGTTGAACTATTCTTTAATGGTTGTGCAGCAGGGCTACTACATTATTCCAGGGGCCACTACTGTCGGGATAAAGGGTGCCGACAGCGTTGTCTTAGCCTCTGAGAAGAGGCTGTCCTATGGCAACTTCGTCGTCTCCAAGAATGCTCAGAAGGTCTTCCAGCTGACAAAGAATGCGGGGGCGGCCTGCGCCGGGTTGGTCTCAGATATGCAGGGTCTCATAAGGGAGGCCAAGGCATTGATAAACCTCTACATACTCGAGCAGGGCAGGCTCCCATCCGTAAACACAGTCGCAAAAGTCCTATCCACCTACCTATTCGGAAACAGATTCTTCCCATACTTCACTGAGACGGTTGTGGGCGGCGTCGACTCGACCGGCCCCCACATATATGTGCTAGACCCGCTCGGCTCCATGATCGAGGATGACTACACGGCTGTTGGCAGCGGGGCTGAGATAGCTGCCGGTGTGCTTGAGACTTGGTTTAAGCCGGGGGCAAGGTCTGAAGAGATAAGTGAGCTAGCAGTGAAGGCTGTCAAGGCAGGGGCTACGCGAGACGCGGCTAGTGGGAATGGGATAGACATTCTTGTGATCGGCCGGTCTGGGGTTATCAGGATGGAGACGATCCCGTTCTAGACCTGAGATTTAATCCCTATCAATCTGGGCTTAGGAGGGAATAATTTTAGAAGCGGGGGTCGCCCAAAGTCTTTTAGGGGCCGCCGGGTAGGAATAGATTAATGAGGGAGTATAACGCCGTAATATTAGATGAATCTAAACAAAATGCAGCTCCGCCTCCTACTCTACCTCTACGAGAGAAACGGCTTCAGTAACGGAGTCCAAGTCACAACACCAGCCCTAGCAAAGTTCCTAAACACTTCACAACAGTCCGCATCCCGCATCATGATAAAGATGGAGAGGGAAGGGTTTATTGAAAGGCGGATGGTTGGTAGATCGTGCTATGTGAGGTTGACCGAGAAATCCATCAATGAGCTGTCTGAGTTGTATGCGGAGTTGAAGAGGATAATTGAGAAGCCTGTCGAGGTGGTGCTTGAGGGCCGGGTCTTCAGCGGGATGGGTGAGGGCGCGTATTACATCTCCCTGCCTTGGTACAGGGAACAGATTAGAAAGAAGCTGGGCTTCGACCCGTACCCGGGGACGCTTAACGTGAATCTCTTGTCATGGGACTCGATCCAGAATAGGAGGCTTGTCAGCAAATACGCTGACATATGGATAGAAGGGTTCAGGGACAGGAACCGGACCTATGGTGGAGCGCGGGCGATACTCGCGTCCTTCAACAACTCCGACCTCTGCGCGATCCTATACATCGAGAGGACGCATTATGGAGAGAACGTCATAGAACTGATATCTCCCGTGTATCTGCGGGGCAAGTATGGGCTATCTGATGGCGACAAGGTCAAGATAACCGTAACACTCCCCACAGTCAATTTTTCGGCCACTGGACAGATTTCACAGGAGGATAAGGGTCAAATTCTGCCTAAAACTTGATTTCACGAGTTGTCGGAGGCTTTCCAGAAGGCTGCCGAATGGGTTCTCAAGCAATCTAGGGAAGGAAAGAGTCTCGCAGACATCCAAGCATCATTTCCAGTCTTTAAAGACAGCAACATAACCATCAACAGAGTCCTCTCCAACAATCCGCTCCTCCTCGGATACTTTGACGAGAAGCTGAAGCTGAAGATTAATGATCGTGTCATAAGGGCCGCCGCGCTGGTGGCGAAGCTGCGCGGGTTTGACGTCTTTACCTCCCCTCCCGAGATTAGGATAGTGAAGGATGGAGTGCTCCATGGATTATTGAGGGAGGACGGATTCGCTGCCAGCGACCCACTCCTCTTCAGAGACATCGCGGTAAAGGTTTATGGGATAGGCGGGTCTCCTGAGCTTGAGGTTCCTGTGAAGGATAGCTGGCTTGACTCATTGGCGCGGCTCCTCTCGGAAAGAGGCTTTGTGGAGACGGTCTTCTTCGCAGCCCTAGTAATACTGTTGCCACCCACGCTTGCGGCACTCTCCCTCCTAATCACTCCTTCAAGGTTTGTGCCGGACCCGCTGAGACTGGGGATCAGCATAGTTATTTTGCTTGCGGCACTCTATCTTGCGCGGCTCTATATCAGAGAAAACCTCAGACAACGGCAACAGTAGCCCGTTATTGGTTTAGATGATTCGGTCTGGTTTCCTAGCTGCTTTAGCGTAGTCTTCTCGGGCCGGGTTAAATACGTCGAGTGCGAGGGCCTCCTCCGTTCCATTGTTTATCACCTCATGCAGCTCCCAAGGCTCAATGAGGTAGGAATCACCCTCTCTCAGGACGCTCTCGCCCCGCTCGGTCCTGAAGAGCAGAGAGCCTCTCAACACAACCCCTGCCTGAAGATGTGGATGGTTATGCCTCGGCACAACCGCACCAGGTAGAATTCGCACCAGCATGAGCATTGTTGAGGGGTGGTGAGCCAAGACGGAGCGGTAGACACCGGGGAATAATTCATCCCACACCCTGTTTTGCCAGATCTCCACGGCTTCGTGTGTAGAGTGGGGCCTATTTCAATCTAGTGGCAGGCGGCTCTTCACTGTTAAGGGCACACCCCTCAGTTGTGGGCTAGCTCCTTCACAATCTTTGTCAAGATGTCTGATGGAGCGTCTGTCTTTACGGCGGCCGGGTCGTAGTGGGTGGGTGAGGCGCGGTAGCCCACCTCTCTAAGCCTCTCTATCACATTTTTTGTCTTGGGGGGTGAGGTCTTGGCGCGCCTGGATACCTCCGAGATTTGGAAGGACCACGGAATGTCGTCCAACTCCTCTGCAATAGTTTTAACGATCTTTATGGCCTCCCTGTATATCGGGTCGGACAAATATCTTGAGTTCAGGATTTTCTCGACGAGGTTCTTATCGCTGAGCGCTCCTGTCCACACTGGCCCAACGAGGACGTTGGGGTTGCCGCATATGCTGCACTTCTCTCGCCACTCGGAGACATCACTCATCACAGAGGTGTTGAGGCAGTATTTGCAGTGGATGAGATATCTAACCTGTGACCTGGCGTGATAAGCCCTCCGCTTCCCCCGCTCCACTCGCAGAAACACTCTGACGAAGTGCCTGTAGGCGACTGAGAGGACTGGCTCGGCTCCCAGGCTCAGGCGCGAAGCAGTCATTACGGCGAAACCAGCTAGGGCCCTGATCGCTGTCTCTCTATAGAAGTTGGTCTTTACGAGTGTTAGGCCATACTTCCAGTATGCTGTGCGTCGCGAGGATCCTGAGAGGGCTGCAAGATCTGTGGCGGAAACCCCTAACAGCCCCCGCCTCTCAGTGGCCCTAAACCCGTTCTCAAGAAATCTCACAGGTGAGCCGAATGGGTCGATGTCTACGTAGCCGGCCCGACCCTCAACCGCCAATCTGGATAAGAGTAGGTTTGCATCTGAGTGCTCGATCCTCAGCCTCTCAACCAATCCGTTTCTCTCCCTATTGACCTCGCTGAGCCGGACCGCCCACTCGGAAATATCTCCAGCCAACCCCTCCGTCACAGAGCCTGACTCTAGGAGTAGCCTGATAATCCGGGCCCCAGTCCCGGCAAGAGGCTCAGCGGCCAGACCACATGACCTCCCTGAGAAGTAGGAGTCAACAACGATGACCGCCAGGTCTCTCGAGACCTTTGAGAGGGGGTTATAGAATGCTGGGAGCCTAGTCGTCGCTTGGGCCTCTCCAGTCTCTGGAACTATCAGCTCGGCCAACCCCTCCTTGACAATCTTTACCGGAAAAGGTAGAGGGGGAACAGTCTCCACACCATCCTCACCCCTCTCCCGTAAGTATGTCCACAATCTCTCTAGCAGCGGTTTGGGCCTCACCGCGCTTGAGAACTATCAGCCTTGTCACAGCCTCTCTCGCCTCTAGAAGTAGCGGGTCGCGGGAGCGAAAATGAAGCGTGAGAATAGCGTATCTCGCATCCCTCAGAACTCTTCTCAATACATTCCTAAATCGCTGGCTCATCAGCTCCATAGGCCCCACCTCGTCGATTAGGACGATGGCCCCAGAGCTTAGAGCCTTCTCAATGATGTCAGATGCAAATCCATCGAGGTTTTCAACATAGACTCTGTATCGCCCAATCCGCGGGCCGGGCTCCCCCGACTCCCTAGCTAGCGGTACAGACGCTTGAGTCTCGATGTCTATTATATCGAACCCGACACGTTTGCCCCCAGCTCTAACCTCTCTCGACAATATCCCTCCGACACTCTTACCCATAGATCTCAGAATATTCGCAGCCATCTCTACTGTGGTTGTCTTTCCACATCCAGGAGGGCCTGTGACTCCGACCAAAACTCTAGCTGTCAAAACTAATCAGCGTAGGCGCACTCACCTTTCCAACCCTCTATATATGTCGTTGAAGATTAGCTCCTCGAGCTCATCTATCTTTACCCTAACCTGTGCCGCAGTGTCTCTATCCCTGACTGTAACAGTGTTATCCTGTAGTGTCTGGTGGTCAATCGTTACGCAGAGGTTGACGCCCGCCTCATCTGCCCGCGCATATCGCCGACCAATAGAGCCCCGGTCATCATATACAGTGTAGATGGGCAGCCTACTTGCCCTGAGCTTGGTGTAGATGTCCCAAGCCTTCGCGACTAAGTCTTCTCGGTCAAGTAGAGGGAGTATGGCCGCCTTTATTGGTGAGACTATTCTGGGGAGCATCAATAGTGGCCAGTCTCTAACCCCCTCCCTGTAGGAATGCTCAAGGATCGCGTAGAGGATTCTTTCAACACCGAAAGACGGCTCAACCACATGGGGAACTACTTTCACGCCATTATCATCTATTGACAGGTCTTCTCCCGAGTGTTTTGAGTGGACTGTGAGGTCATAGTCCCGTCTGTAAGCGTTCCCCACAACCTCCTTCCATCCAAAGGAGAACTTGACCTCGAGGTCAAAATTCCCACCCGAATAGTGTGGCGTCTCCTCCGGCAGCAGGTGTCTGAACCTCATGTTTTCAGGCGGGATGCCGAGGGACTGGAAAAACCTCACCTCCTTGGCGAGATAGTAGGCCAAAAACTTGTTAGGTACTATGCCCTCCTCGACAGCATCTCGGGCCTTCAGCTCTATTGCCTCCCCACCATCGCCACGCCTCTGCTCCTCCCGCGTCAAGATACGTATCACAGTATCACCAACCTCGTCGAACCTTTTGGGCCCGTCGCCTCGAATAGGCGAGAAGAAGACCTCAATCTCCATTTGACTGAATTCTCGGAGTCTTATAATGGACTGGCGGGGGGAGATCTCGTTTCTGAACGACTTCCCAACCTGGGCTACGGCGAAGGGTAGCTTAGCCCTCATGGCATATGCTATTCTCTTAAAGTTTAGGAAGATGTTTTGGGCCGTCTCCGGGCGGAGGAATGCGGTCTCCTCTCCTCCCCCTACTGAGAGTTTGAACATCAGGTGGTGCTCCTTAAAGCCTGTCAGCTCGCCTCCGCAATTGGGGCATTTAACCCCGCGAGCCTTCACCACTTCTTGCAACTCCTCAATACTCTTCCCCTCCACCTTCAATCCAAGAATATCCTCGATGAGCTGATCTACCCGATGGATTCTGCCACACCTCGCACACTCCGCCTTAGGATCGGTAAACTTGTCAACGTGGCCGGAAGCCTTCAGTGCTTCGAATGGGAGTATCAATGAACCGTCGATAAGGTATACTTCAAAGGATGTCTCTCTCTTCACGAAGGTGTCTAGCCAGTAGTTGATGAGGTTGAGTTTCATCAGCGTCCCCAGAGGGCCTAGGTCGTAGAAGCCTGCGGGGCCCCTGTATATCTCGGCTGTGGGGTTGAAGAACCCCCTTCTCAACGCGAGCTGGACAATGCTCTCGGCGAGCTGCTCAGGCATTCCCTCTCAAACCATCAGGCCTGCGCAATAAATAGCTGATGAGCTGGGCTGATACTTTAGACGGCTGTCCAGTCCTTACCCAGTAGGCTTTAGCCTCGGAGTTCTCCGCCGCATGAGGGGCACTTATTTCCTAAATCAACCCACACATTCATGCAGTCCCTGTGAAAGACGGCCCCGCACGAGCGGCAAGACTCTGTCTCACCGCCTGAGATGAGGTCGCCACATATCATGCACTGTCCTGTCCCCGCCGTCTCCATCCTCCTCTCCTCCCTCTCAGGAGCCGGTTCAAGAACGGTTGTCTGGGTCTCGACTGCCGGCTCAGTAATCTCTGCGACTGGCTCGGTCTCCTCCGTTGCAGTTGCCCATAGCGGTGATGGCGCCATAGAGGTTGTAACACGCGTCCTCATGGCGGCTATTAAGGCCAGCACCGAGGCTCCCGCTATTGCTATCCCTGTGAAGAGGGCTGCGAATAGCCCCAGCTCGGGGATGAAGTTCAGGCCACTGAAGCTCGGGAGCTTTATCAGGTATGTGTAGAGGGGTGAGAAGAGGGCTAGGCCCGCAGCGGTAAACGAGAGGAGCGGCATGACGAGTCTAAGCTTCGTGAGATCCTTAAGGTTTGAGGCGAATACACCTGTTGCGCCGGCAGCACCGCCCGCGGCCAAGGAGAACAGTAGAGGCTCCATGAAGGTATACCCGGTGATCAAGGATCGGCCAACATTGTCATAGTTTATAGAGAACCAGTTGAGGATCAGGCTTAAGGCATGTGTAGCGCCTAGGAGTGAGATTAGGGCTCCGATCCTGCTGAACCTGGCCAAAGCCTCACTTGTCTGAGTTATCATTGACCTGCACTTTCATCGTGTAGCCTGTATATAAATAAGTCTCGCCGAATCCGAGAGAAGGTTTGGCCAACAATGGGAGGAATATAGATTTATATCCGAAGAAATAGAGAGATTACCAAGGATGGGCTCGATAATAGGGCGGCGATCAGAGGAGCTGGAAGCGATATCCCAGAATTTAAGGAGTATTATGACGCAGCTCCAGAATATTGAGTCGCAAATCTCGGGAAACGTTATTAGCCAGATAAGGGCTGCCGCCCAAGAAATGATTTCTAGGTTCGACGCCCTAGCCTCGACTCAGCCAGAATATCTCATAAAAGAGTTCATCGAGGGCGTGAATGTCCTAAAGTCCCTGACTTCATACCTCGTTATCTTCCAAGAGCAGCAGGAGGAGCTGGCGAGGCTACTGGAGTTTCAGAGAGAGCAGGTAGAGGTCTTGGAGAAGGCCAGGCAGGCAATATTGAAGGAGAGGGAGAGGCTGGAGCAGGAGAAAAATAGCCTCGAAGCACTGCGCCAAGAACTGATCCAGCTCAGGCAGGAGGTGGAGGAGAAGGATAGGGCCTTGAAGAGTTTTGAGAAGGAAGTCCAAGAACTGGAGGAGAGGAAGGCGTACCTAGAGGAGAAGATTAAGGAGCTTCAAAACTCCTATCTCTCTGCGCTCCAGTCCGCGGTTGAGGGCATTGAGAAGACTGTGAAAGAGCTGGACAAGAGGTTTAAGGTGAGGGAGGCGAGGCTTGAGAGGCTCGTAAGGCTGGAGGAGAGGAAGAGGGAGGAGATATCGAGGCTTGAAGCCGCAAAATCTATTGCTGAGGAGTATAACAAACAGTTCTCTCAGCTGGCCGAGGAGGTGAGGAGGCTGGAGAGGAAGAAGACTCAGCTCGCGCAGGAGATTTCCAGACTGGAGTCTGAGAAGAGGGAGCTGGAGCGGATTAAGCAGGAACTCAGGGGCGGAATACTCCGGGGACCCACTTAACCCTCTTGGGACCGAAGATAACGCTCAACAATATCCGCGAGATAGTCCAATAGGTTAAGCCTTTCATACATCTCTCCAATATTATCCTCGATTATCTCAAGCCTCTTAGAGATTTTAGATATGTCTTCCCTAATCGACTGGAGCGTTTCTAGAATCGTCTTCAGCTCTCCGCTCGACAGCTGTCCACTAGATAGGCGGCTCAAAGCCCTTTCTATTTTCTCGTCTTGCTCTAAGAGCCTAGCTGATATCTTCTCGAGTGCGCGGAAGGTGCTATCGAATTCGGGGACACGGCCCCTTGGCGTCTCTATAATATTGATGACTATCTCTTCCTCCTCGCCGGTCTCTACACCTTCCTTCTCATTCTCACTACTGCTCATCTAAACTCACCCTACACTTGGGGCAAACAGATTTTGTATTCTTAAGGTTTCTGAAACAGTCTGTATGGAAAACGGCCCCGCAGTTCCCGCACCTAGAAACCTCGGCGCCATCCTCGATGTCTAGTAGGCAGGCGTCACAGCTTGCGACCGTCCAATCCCACATGCCGAGCGACTCGCCGACCCTTATTCTAAGCAATTCATCCGTAGGAGGGTTGCACAGATATATAAAACCCCTCTACCGCCATTCTCTTGACAACTTTCACCAGCTTTAAGGGTATTTATCATGGAGGCTAGGATGTCATAGAGGCGTTAAGGGCTGGACGGGCATGGGTCTATACTCCCTCTTGAATCAGGTTTGGAGGAGTCGGCCGGAAGAGCTGAAGGCTATTCTCAGGTCTAGGAAGGTTCTCTGGAGACGGGAGCCTTCAGTGGTTCGCGTGGAGAGGCCCCTGAGGATTGACCGGGCTAGAAGCATTGGATACAAGGCGAAGCAGGGCTTCGTGGTCTTGAGGGTTAGAGTTAGGAGGGGAGGTTTCAGCAAGCCTCGTCCGAACTCCGGTAGAAGGCCTAAGGCTCTCGGTACAGTTCTCCACAAAGTCAATGTAACAATGCTTGAGGAGGCGATAAACAGGGCCAAGAAAAAATATCCAAACCTCTACCCAATCGGCGGCTACCCACTGACCTATGACAGCTTATACAAGTGGTTCGAGGTGATAATGGTCGACCCATATCACCCGGCAATAAGAAGCGATCCTGAGATAAAACTCCCCGACCCCCTGCTCAGACGTGTTGAGAAAAAGCTTAAGAAAGAATAAAGCCGTCTATAATCAAACTGGTCCAAATGGCAATAGTGTACGCCCTTGTCTCCAAGACTGAGTTTTGCCTCTCCAGCTTAATGGATCGGATACTCAGACTGTCTTATCGATGGCCTAGGAACGAGATCTTCGTGGATGGTTCGCGCATCTCGCCCCGCGAATTGTCTGAAGTGAAGGGTAGGGTGGGGTTGGTTGTACATCACGCGGGGAAGGGTGTTGTGGAGGAGGGACAGAGCAGTCTTACGGTCCACTTAACACCCTCACGTATCTTGGGGATTAAAGAGCTTGCCGACTCCCCCTTCTCCTCAGAGATAGAGCTGCGCAGCGGGGAGGTTAGGCTGAGGTCTGGACAGATGGGCTCACCACCCCTATCGTATTATAGCTCAAGCGAGATAGTCACTGTCTCTTCTCCACCAAACATAGTCCCTCTCCATCACGGGCCGGAACAGATCGTCCCACCTAGCAGCGAGATATTGCTCGGCTTCGACGGTCCTAAAAAAGTTGAGAAAGATGTCAGCGCTACCTCTCGACCCACCCCTCCCCCAAACCTACTTGATGCATCAGAGCTGCTTTTTGAAGAGTTGATGATGGCGGTTAAACGATCTGTTGCGAAGAGATGTGCTGTGCTCTTCTCCGGCGGCATTGACAGCTCACTACTGGTGTGGATGTGTATTAGGCTCGGCCTAGATCCTCTAGCGGTCTCGGTTGGCTTGGAAGGTTCTCACGACCTCATATTCTCGGAGAGGGCGGCTAGGATTCTTGGTGTTGACTATGTAAGTGTTCCACTGTCTGAACAGGAGGTAGCCCGCACGTCCAGCTATCTATCGAAAAGCTTGCATCTGGACTCTCCAATGGACAGGGCGCTTGCTGTGCTTGTCTATGAGGGATCTAGGGCTGCGGCCTCGCATGGACGGAGACAGGTGGTGAGCGGTCAGGGAGCCGACGAATTATTCGGGGGTTACATGAAGTATCTACGCATGGTTGAGAGGGGTGATCTGACTGGTGTGGAGGAGGAGATGAGGCGAGACCTAGAAGCGCTCTGGCTAAGAGGTCTGCCGCGGGATTATGGATCGGCCGCGTTGGCGGGCTGCCTCTTAACAACTCCCTACTTGGATGAACGAATCATTAACAATGCATATAATCTACCGCTTGAATTCAAAATTTCTAGAGGTGTCAGGAAGGTGGTGTTGAGGAGAGTTGCGAGGCTTGCGGGGCTGCCGGCAGAGCTGGTAGAGAAGGAGAAGAAGGCTGCCCAATATGGTACCGGCATCGAGAAGGCGTTAAGGCGTGTCGAATCTAGGGCTGGGTGATGACTTATGAGCAAAGTATCGGTCGCAATATCAGCAGTCTCTCTCGCCCTCGTTGCAATTCTATTCCTTCAAGTCCTTGATTACCAGCAAAACTTGACGGCGCTCACTTCTCAAATAGCTAAGCTGGAATCAGCTATAGAGTCTCTTAGAAGAGACCTGCAGGAGGCGAGAGCAGAGATAAGTTCGATTGAGAATTCCAGGCCAGGTCAGACAACGGTAGTAACAATTCAGTATAATGTGACGCGGGTTTACGAGCTGGTTAAAGACTCTGTGGTAGAGATAAGGACACTCTATAGGTTTGGAGAATCTGTAGGCTCAGGATTTATCTACGACTCGCAGGGGCACGTAGTCACGAATAATCACGTAGTGGAGGGCGGGTTGGAGTACTATGTCTACTTTATCGATGGGAGTGCTTATACGGCACGGCTGGTGGGGAGGGACCCTGACACAGACTTAGCGGTCTTGAAGATAGTTACAGGAGATGAGAATAAGTCATTCAAGCCTTTAAGGCTCGGCAACTCAAGCGCACTCCAGATTGGCGAGCAGATAATCGTGATCGGCAACCCCTTTGAGCTGACAGGCAGCGTTACGACCGGCATTGTAAGCCAGAAGGGTAGGCTTTTACCGTCAAGTAGAGGATATCTCATCCCGGGAATAATACAGATTGATGCTGCAGTTAATCCTGGAAACTCTGGGGGACCCATACTCAATATGAGGGGTGAGGTTGTAGGTGTTGCTACTGCTATAGAGTCGACGACGGGACAGTTCGCGGGGATTGGGTACGCAGTATCATCGAACGTCGTGAAACGTATAGTCCCCGCCCTAATAGAGAAGGGCAAATACGTCCACAGTTATCTAGGTATATCCGGTAGGGAGATAGACTCGCTCGTTGCTAGAGAACTCGGAATCGGAGTGAATAAGGGGTTGCTGGTGGAGAGCGTAGTTCCAAACGGCCCGGCAGATAGAGCCGGTATTAGGGGAGGCTCAAGAACCCTAGTTATTGCGGGGAGAGAGTATAGGGTTGGGGGAGATGTTATAGTTGCGATAGATGGTACTGCAATCACCAGTATGGATGACCTGTTGACGTATATGGTTGAGAAGACAAGCCCGGGTGATACTGTGTTGCTGACTATTCTTAGGGGTGGTGAGACATTAAAAGTTGCTGTGGTGTTGGGGGAGCGTCCCTAGAGTATTATTAGCCCAATCATGAAGAGCGGTATGAAGACTAGTGAGAGCGTGTTGAGCAGCTTTATCAGGATATGTAGGCTCGGCGCGTAGGTGTCCTTCATTGGGTCTCCCAGAGTATCGCCTACGACCGCCGCCTTGTGAGCATCTGTGCCCTTCTTTCCACCAATCTCGAGGAGCTTTTTCGCATTATCCATCGCCGCGCCTCCATAGAACCCCATGATAGCAAGCGGTATCGCAGATATCGTCGCACCTAGGACCAGGGCGCCAACCGCCTTCCAACCCAGCAATATTCCCAGCAGGATCGGGGAAAGGGTTACGGTCAAAGTGGGTGCAATCATCAGCCTCAACGCCGTTGAAGTGGAGATATCGACACACCTCCCATATTCCGGCCTACCGCTCCCATCCATTATACCTGGTATCGTTGCAAACTGTCTCCTCACCTCCTCCACCATGCGGTATGCGCCGCTGGCCACAGCGTTCATCGCCTGACCCGAGAAGAGGAATGGAATCATACCGCCTATGAAGAGTCCGATGACCACGGCCGGAGAGTTGAGCTGGAGACCTGAGCTGAGCTCCTCGACGCTCTCTAAGAGGCTCTCAGCCTCCTGCGGCCCTATGTGTACCAGCTCATAGATGCCTGCCATATATCTCGCCACTTCGAGGAGGAAGGCTTGGAATAGAAGTAGGGCCGCCAGAGCCGCTGAGCCCATCGCATAAGACTTTGTGAGCGCCTTGGTCGTGTTGCCCAGCGCGTCAAGAGGCTCAAGCCTCTCTCTAATAGCCGGTTCAGCGTTAGCCATCTCCGCTATTCCTCCAGCATTATCCACTATCGGCCCCACACCATCCATGGTCAAGATGAACCCCGCGGTTGAGAGCATTCCCATGGTTGCCATGGTTGTCCCATAGATTCCCCCGAGTAGTGGGTCTCCGAGGCCAGAAAGACTAGACCAGTAGCTGCCGAGAATAAACGACAAGGCCACAGCCACGACAACGGTAGCAACGGGAAGCATTGACGAGATCATGCCAGTCGATATCCCAGTCATCGCGGTAAGGGCTGGGCCTGACTGAGAGCTCTGCGCAATAGTTGAGACGTATCTAGATTTTAATCCTGTGTAAAACTCGCTATAAAACATTATCAAGATGCCCGCAACTAGACCGATGAGCATGGTAACGTAAAGCGGCAGGCCCTGAGGGCCGAATATGAACCAGCTGGCCAGATACATCATGATAGCCGCTAATATGCCGGTAACTATCAGGCCTTCCCGCAGCGGCCCAATCGCCTCTTTGAACCCCCGCTTCGAGACAGCCCAAAAGACTCCAACAAAAGTGGCTATAACTCCGAGGGCTCTAATGATGAGTGGTGTGACAACATACAACTCATTGATACCGTTAAACAACACTATAGACACTACAAGCGCTATTATCATTCCCCCAAGGTTCTCGGCCGTGACCGACTCGAAGAGGTCAGCTCCCCTGCCCGCCTCGTCTCCAACATTGTCGCCAACCAAGTCGGCTATGACTGCAGGATTTCTAGGATCGTCCTCCGGGATGCCTGCCTCCACTTTTCCCACGAGGTCTGCGCCAATGTCGGCGCTCTTCGTGTAGATCCCACCGCCTAGCTGGGCGAATAGTGCGGCCAAGCTAGCTCCGAACCCGAAGCCGGCCAAGAGCCCCGGGTCCCTGAAAACTACATAGAGGATAGAGAGGCCCAGAAGGCTCATCGCGATCACTGCGAGACCCAGCGAGGCTCCTCCGAGTGTCGCAACTCTCAGCGCCTGAACGCTGCCCTGAAACGCCGCATATGTTGTCCTCACATTGGCCCTCGTCGCCGCATCCATTGCTATAAACGCCGCGATAAGGGAGAAGCAGACGCCAAGTAGGAAGCTGCCGGCCATAGCGATACCATACCTCAGCCCGCCCAGCTGTGGGAAGATGGAGAAGCTGCCCAGAATCAGGACCGCCAGAGCAGCTGCAATAATGGCGATAGTCCTGAACTGCCTCCTAAGATACGCACTAGACCCCTCCCGGATAGCACGCCAAATAGCAACAAAGCTCTCAGGCCCCTTAGGGAGCCTCTCCACATAGACGATGAGGAGGACCGAAGCAATAGCACCCAGCGACCCCACTGTAACCGTAAAGACTAGTGGATCCATAGCACATTACCTTAAACTATAGGGGAAGTATATAGAGGCAATCTCCACCGACGAGCTCTAGTTGAACGCCTCTCCCGCAGTTAAGAAGAAGTCGAACTTCCTGATTAGTAACTCATACGTAAAAATTCATGAAGTATTATGCATTATAAAGGAAAAAAATAAATTTTAGCATAACATTGGAGAATCGAAGGAGGTGTTTGAAAAAATATGCAGTCGAGTAAATGGGCTTCACGCTTTATAGGAGCAGCGATCGTCCAAGGAGCAATCGCCACGCTGATTACCCTATACATCGTCATCGGGCAGGTTTTCTTCCTGAAACCTGAGCCCAGCCGAGTCATAGCATTCGGGTCGGCCGGTATGTGGTTTACGATGGGCTATGTGACGTATCTCATAGTCGGCGTTATGGGTGTCGCCGTCACAGCGCTCTTCTACCACTATATTGAATCGGTCTTGGGGAAGCCATATACAGGACTCGCCGACAAGCTAGCCTGGGCCCATCTGGTCTTGATGAACATTGGGGTAATTGGCGCGACTGGCCTGATGATGCTGGGCGGATACCTCGGTGGGGCCTCGATGCTTCCACCGGAGGTGGGTGGCAAGGGATGGAACCCCGGACAGGTTCACACGAACGTCTTCTACAGCATACCGATGGGGTATCCCTTCTGGATAACAGTATTCATAATACTGCTCGCCCTCGGAGTGCTATTAGGCGGCCTCGGATACGTCATCAGATGGAGGAGCAAATAATCGAACCTGAAAAACAAGCGACCAAAATCACCCGGCAATCTATTCAAAATTTTATTAGCTCAGGAACTACTCGTTAATTGAACTCTATCCATTAACACCGGATACCGACACAAAAATTTTCATCTCCATCCATACTATCTCCGAGTAGAAGTTGGGCCCGGTGGGATTCGAACCCACGACCTACCGGTTATGAGCCGGCCGCTCCACCTGGCTGAGCTACGGGCCCGTCGCAGCAGCCCTCTCAGCTATAATTTTCTACTGGGAGTAATTTAAGGTATCGCGTTCTTAGGCTCAGTAAAGCTTTAGTGGCGGGCTTGTCTTCTGCAGTGGGAAGTTATGAGGCGTGAGGATAGTAAGTCCGAGATAGCCTCTATCTTGAGGGCGGTTTCCTCACCCATCAGACTCTCAATCATCGAGGCCCTGAACACGTCACAGATGAACTTCTCCGAGTTGATAAAATATGCCGGTTTAAGCGAGCGGGGCGATGTGGGAAAATTTACATACCATCTTAAGACAATGCTGAGGGCAGGTCTCATTGAATATTCAAGCAAGTCTCGTGTGTACTCACTAACGCCTCTCGGAAGGAGAGTGGTGGAGGTAGTGCATAGCCTTCAACGTAAGTCTGTGTCGGGCGAGTTAGTGATGCTTAGCTGGGACTACTCACTGGAGCCAATCAACAGAAACATCATAGCCGAACAACTCGTGGAGGCGGTTCAAATCCCCGCAGACCTAGCCCGCAGGGTGGGAATCCTAGTCGAGAAGAGGTTAGTGGAGTTGCAGACACTTATGATCCCCAAATGGCTTGTTGAAGATCTCATCAGAATAGAGCTACTCTCCAGCAATATTGAGCTGGAGAAGATATCAAACGTCATGCCATCAGGCCCCACGATCAGGGAGCTCCACAACGCTTTTCACAGATCCACTGAAGTTAAAAGTCTGAAGCCGCTAAACAACTACATCTTTGACACAGTCATGAGGACACTGATTGTTGAGAAACTCTTCCCAAAACAGCTTAAACAACACTATTGTCTGGGAGAACTCGACCTGTATCCCTTATCCCGAGGCCCCACACAAATCTTCAGCATCTCACTCGCCGAATATGACGAGAGTGTTATCCCAAGAGTTTTTGAGCTGGTGTACAACGACGTTGTTATACAACCGGGTGTCGACTTAGAATTAAGGCATTATCCAATCTCTTCCTACTCTTTTCCCGGGGACATCTACATTCTAATCGAGGGGGCTCCCCAAATTATAGCCCAACACTCCGAAAAATGGTGGAATGGTCATAGGGCTGGTGAGGTCTTAAAGAGATGTGAGTGGGCGGACAAGGTGAGTCTAGGATTGCCTGTGCGGGATTCAAGCCCGATTGTCTACACCCTCTATCGAGGTGATAAGACCCTCTTCACACAATACGTCATCAAGACTTATGTTTCGGGGGGTTTTGGGGTTCACTCCTTCATCGGTCTAAACCTTTTGCGACTGTTAGATAATAACGTGTTCGATGAGTCTATAATGCTTCAAAGGGTGTCTCCGATTCTTGAAAGGCTGGGCAGATACTTGGAGCGGTGTACCAATTATCTCTACAAGTTCCATAAGGATGCTCCGAGGATGCAGCTGCTCTATTTACTGGCTCCTGTGGGCTTGGTCGAGGCTATGAGGTCGTTGTTAACACGGTCAAACAGTATGGAGGAGGTATACCATTTGTTAGCTAGCGTCATGGGGTGTCTGGCAAGGGCTGTCAACAGTGTTTCATCTCTCCGGGGAAGAGTCGTGATAGCCTCGAGCTGGCCACAGCAGTTATCAGATAGGCTCTACTCAATCGATAAGGTTCTTGCGACTAACGGTCTCTCCCCTACCGCGGAAATAAGAGAGCCGTTAAACCGTTACTGCAACGATCTCTCAGAAATATTTTTAGCACTGAATCTAGATCGTCTGCAAGATCTTGTTCAGCTATTAGGTGGGATGGTGTTGGAGGATGTGGTGGTGGAAAGGCTCGCGGAGCTACATGGGAGAGAGCCTATAATGGATCTATTACAGTCGCTCCCCATACTGCTGAGAACTCAGTCTTAGGCAGGTTCAGGTCTTCTGCGTCCTAAGGCTCATTATAGCGCGAGCTAGGTCTCCTCCAGACTCTATGAGGGCTCTCCTAGCCTCATCTGGCTCAACGCCTGCTTGGGCTGCGACTAGTGCTATATCCTCTGGGCTCGGCTCGTATGCGGGCTTTCCCAGCTCTTCTTTTTGAGGCTCAAACTCTTCCCCACCCACGATCTGGTATATTCTACCGGCCTGAGAGTTAATGGCCACGACAGCGGGTCCACTAATTTTGATTGTCCTGTCTTGAAGCTCTATTGTGACTTCTTTTGCAAGTCCCAGCTCCTCCATTGAAACCCCCAGACTGCTAAGCATTCTCTCCTGCATCCTTCTTAACTCTCGTGGACTAGGTCTTCTCACTTCCGCAGCGACATACAGTTTATCGTCGGCATGATATATGGTTTTTAGTCGTGAGGGAGGAAATACTTATCAAGCTTAGAGTGAAATAATATGTTGGGTTGACTCAAGTCTCTGACCTTTATGCCTTCATACCCGTAGGGGGAGTAGCTAAGAGGCTTCAGCCCCTAACCCTCGAGGTGTCTAAAGCCCTAGTGAGGTTTCTAGGGAGACCACTTATCGAGTATACAATTATCCACCTAGCACAGCAGGGGATTAGGAACTTCATCTTCGGTGTGAAGGGGTATATAAATTATCGCTCTCTCTTCGATTATTTCCAAGAGGGGCATGGAATCTCCCTAAAATACGGAATCACGCCGAGAATTTCTATAAAATATCAGCCAAACATAGATGATGTTGGAAACGCCGACAGCTTTCTTATCAACTTGGACTATTATGACATAAACACTCCTGTCCTAGTTGCACAAGGTGATAATATCTTCAACCTAGATTTGAAGGCTTTATTGGCTTTTCATGAGGAGAACTCGGCATTCGTCACAGTTGGTGTTAAGCGTGTAGCAGACCCATCTGCCTACGGGGTGGTTGAGGTGGATGGTAAGGGCAGGGTTAATGGATTTGTGGAGAAGCCCCCACGTGGCGAGGAGCCATCAAACCTAGCCAGCACGGGAGTCTATCTCTTCTCACCAGACGTTAGGCGTATCTGTTTAGACCCTGAAGTCAGGGCGAGGAAGGCCACCCTTCGGCGCCTTGACTTCGGATTAGATCTTATCCCCTACCTCATCAAGAAAGGGTATCGAGTGTATGCCTACGAGATGAGGGGCGAGTGGTATGATGTTGGAACGCCCGAGCTCTATCTCGAGTCGATGATGCGCATTATGAATAGTGGCTTGATGAACATTTTTTTCGGCGAGCCAACATACGAGTCGGGGGGCTCCAAGCTCTGGATACTCGGTCAGAGCCTGGCGTCGATGCGCAGGAGGGATGAGATTCTCAGGAAGGTGAAGGAGGGGAAAATCAAGATTGATGGCAATGTCCTCATTGGTAGGCATTGCCAGATTGGTGACGACGTAATCATTGGCGACGCATATATTGATAACTATTGTTTCATCGGGGATGGTGTAACAATTGAGAGGTCAGCGCTTCATGACCGAGTTTATGTGGGTGAGGGTGCCTATATACAGGATTCAATAATTGCGCGTCACGTGAAGATATTATCTTCGAGAATCGAGCCCACCGTGATTCTAGGCGTAAGCGTTGTTGGAGACAACTCGGTAATCGAGAAGGGCTCAGTTCTCACTAATGCCCGGATAGAGCCCCACTCCCACGTCTCACGGGAGGCAGTAATCGCGAAGAGGGAGACCGCCTAGGGACTAGTCGCATCCTGCCACGAGATACAATTAAAGGGGTTTTAGCCGGGACGCTGTTTTTTCGGCTCCTCTACATAGATGGCGGTTATTATGTGGGCATTCCCTCCACAGTTAGGGCACTTCTCCTCGACATTTTTGAATATATAGTCGCCATCCTTGTGTGGCCTCGTGTGTATCGAACCGCAGCTCACGCATTTCAGCTGGGTGATGGGGTTGAATGGCACTGCCCTAGCCTTGGTGATGGACCCCTCCTGCCCTACACCGCTTATATTAAATCTCATGCAGCACTCACCTAGATCCCAACGCCGATAGTGTTTCCTATACCGGCTACAATTGCAGTCCCATTAGAGGGGACTTTATCGCGGATCAACTCCTTCACACGATTCACGACAGAGTCTGCGGATTTTACAATACTCTCCCTCATGGGCGTTATCGCCTCCAGTATCGACTGGTATATCACGATGGCGTAGAGGGGGACGTTCTTCTCCTTTGCAATGGTCTCGATCTTGAATTTGTCGATACCCGGCCCGCCTATGGCTACGCCAACTCCCTCGGCTATCTTCCCAGTCTCTTCGCCCTCCAGCTTCAATGCCGCATCAATAGTAATTATCAAGTCTGGCTTGGTGTCCATCTCGTAGATCAGCTTCTTCACAGCCTCGCCCGGCCTCCCAACTGTCCCACCCGGCCCGATAGGCCTCACAACATACACCTTCCTACCCTCAAACTCGACTACCTCGAGCCAAGTATCCTTAGCTATCTCCATGTCAGATATCTTCTTACTCTCCCGCACAAACTTCGCGGCCGATAGCACACCTATCCCGTCTCCTATCGGTAGGCCTTTGAGGAAGGCGTATGATGCCTGCCTATACGACTCTGCCAGCTCCATTATCATTGGGAGCTGTATCTGTATCTGTACAGCCAAGAAGTAGTTAGCCATCCTTTTACCCAGCAGATAATAGTGCCGGACAACCCTGTAGATGATGTTGAGAGCCCTAGCCACCTCTACTAGGTTTGAGAGGCTCTTGACACGGTGAATATCGGCCTTCGGCGCCATCCTAGAAACAGTCTCCTCGAAACGAGAATCACCGATCTCGAGGATGTGCTCTAGCTTATACACTATGCCGGACGGATCCATAGACTCCGGTGGAATATAGAAGAATTCTAACAAGTTTTCCAGCTCTTTTTCAATTGCAGCCGAGTCCTTATTGTCGTCAACATATAGCTTGAGTGTGCTTATTGTCCTCTCTTTCACCTCGTCTCTGATCTGTTTAAGAACTGCCAGCCTCTTCTCAATATATCTCAGGATGAATGCCAGCTGTGTCTTCTGCCCGAAGTAGGGGTAGATGAAGAAGAAGGTTAGGAGGAATAAGAACCATAGTAGTTGGAATAGGACCGAAACGTTGTCTCCTGAAGTGGGTGCGAGTGTTACCACAGCTCCTCCTTTAAGTCTTCTCACGATGCTCATAAATATATCTTCGGCGATTGTTTGCTGGTGATTGACAGAGAAAATCTTTAGGGATTGGCTCCTTTGCTGGAGGAGGGGGGTCGCCGCCCTGTCGTGGGGGAAAGTTTAAGGGTCAGTGATAGAGGTTAGGTTAAGGTTTAGGGTATAGTATGCGTTGCAGCAAGTGCGGCGCTGAGGAGGTACTTCCTTTCAAGTGTGCCTACTGTGGAGACTATTTCTGCTCTAAGCACAGGCTACCCGAGGTCCATGAGTGCCGCTCTTTGTACCTTGCACGGAACCTGATTGAGATTGAAAAGAGGGAGGCCAAGCCCCAAGGGGGCTCCCCGCGATCAGCCACCATGCTTGCGGTGAAGACCGAGATGCTCTTCTCCAAGCTCACAGCTATGGAGAAAGGCTCCGAAGTTCTACACCTTCTCGCAGGCTCCTGCATTGTAGCCGGTGTAGCTTTTTCTATGATCTACCCCCTAGCCGCGTTGTGGGGTATTACTCTCTCGGCTGGAGTGGTTGCGGCTGTGGTGGCCTCTTTCATAGCCCACGAGCTTGCTCATAAGGTCGAGGCGGTGAGGCAGGGGCACTGGGCAAGGTTTAGGCTTAACTTATTCGGCTCGATTATAAGCCTCATATCAATATTCCTACCATTCAAATTCATAGCGCCGGGGGCTGTCGTGATCTTCGGCTACGCCACTCAACGCGGGGTTGCAAAGATAGCCGCTGCAGGCCCGATAGTTAATCTGGTTATTGCTGCTGCCCTCCTTCCCTTCATCTACATAACATATGCGCTCCTCGGGTTGTTTGACATCGGTCTCTCTACAGCTCTTCTAGTGATTGGGCAGCTGAATGTGTTGATGGGTCTGATAAACCTTATTCCGTTAGGCCCCCTTGATGGCTTGAAAATAATTACGACCTCTTTCAAGGCGTGGGCGTCATACATTGCTGTGGCAATCGTTCTCTATATCGTTTATTATCTCAGGTTGCCGCTCTTTATGTGAGTGGTGCTCCTACCGCTTCGCTGCTCTTCCCGCGATTCGCTGGTCCCGCCACTCTTTCAGCGGACCAGTTAAGACATAACTTGCCCTCTTCTTGAACTCGGCAATGTTTGAGGCGCCGCAGAGGGCAAGGGTGGCCTTAAGCTCCTCTTTTAGACGTTCAATTAAGTTCTCAACCTCTTCGACTCCCTGAACAGCTGCTTTTAGGAAGGGCATGGCCATCCCTCCCATATTTGCACCTAGAAGTAGGAGTTTGGCGATCTCGAGGCCGTTTCTTATACCCCCTGAGCCAACAATCTCGAGGCCGTTAACTTGTGCCACCTCCAGCACGGAGGCAGCTGTCGGTATTCCCCAGTCCTGAAATACCTCAGCCAATTGTGCCCTGTCAATCCTCCCCGCCTCAACCGCTCTCATCCTCTCTATCTCCACCCAGCTGGTCCCACCGCGACCCGCCACATCGACCGCCGAGACTCCAAGCTCGCGAAGGATAACAGCATCCTCGAAGGAGATACCACACCCCACCTCCTTAATTATCACGGGCACTCCGATCTCTTCGCATAACCGGCGAGTCTGGGCTAGAAACCCCTTAAACCTCCTGTCACCCTCAGGCTGTATAATCTCCTGAAGAGTGTTAACGTGTATTGCAATGGCGTTTGCGTCAATCATCTTAATGGCCTCCCAAGCAAGCTGTACCCCATGTTGTGCCAGCTGAGCGGCCCCGATATTCGCTATAAGGAAAACGTCTGGGCCAGCCTCACGGGCAGCCCTAAACGTATAGCGAAGTTCCGGTCTGGCTATCCCAGCTCTCTGGCTCCCAACACCCATCGGGACCCTCGCCCTCCCGGCAGCCTCCGCCAAGGTCGCGTTTATGCGGGCAGCCTCATCGGTTCCGCCTGTCATCCCCTCAATCAATATTGGCGCTGAAAATTCCTTACCAAGGAAAGTGGCCTTGACATCAATCTCGTCGACATTAATGTCTGGCACGGCTCTTGGAATTATGTGGACATACTCGAGCCAGTTACTTCCCCTCTGTACTGACGCGTTCTCAAGCACTATTCTTATGTGGTCTCTCTTTCTATCTGTAATCCCCATTATGTTTTCTGGAGCCTCCTTAACGGATTGGTCCGTGGCTAAATATTAAGCGTTAACCTCGCCTGCAGCCTCAGCCGCCTCCTCCTGTGCTTCACTCGCCTTGAGCCTCCTCTTCACCAGTGTGGTGAGATAGCCCGCTACCTTGTTTACCAGCCTCTGAGAGACAGTCCCCTCCAGCACCTCCTCAACCAAGAGCTTGTTTTGCTGGAAATCGGGCTTAACTCTGTCCGGATAATTCTCAAGTATCTCGGCGGCGAGAACCTTGACCTTTCTAGTCCGTATCTTCCCCAACTCCTACTTCGACCCGGGGGGTGGCATGTTATTAAGTTGACTTCTCGGCAAGGGCTCCAGTCCCTATGAGCGGTCGGAGAGCCTTCTTTGGCCTGTTTTAATAGCATCCAGTTCTTTGGGCTTTAGCGTCTGGGTCCGCGCCTCAGGTATTATCCCACTTGGCCTGAAGAACATAACTATGAGGAGTGTCGTGCTGAGTAGGAGAGGTGTCAGCCAGACCACGTCAAAGGGGAGATAAAGCTGCAGCTCCCTCTTGAAGACATCTATCAGACGTGAAGAAATCATAAACACCATGACGCCTAGCGCAGTCCCCCAGTTATTCGCGGCGCCGCCGACCAGCACCATCACCCACGGTATGAAGGTGTGGTTAGCCCTGTTGTAATTCTTGGCGTTCACAGCACCCGTGGTCAGCGCAAGCATGGCGCCTGCTAGGCCCGCAAGCGCGCCTGCAAGAATGATTGTCTTCCTCTTGACGCTGACAACGTCGCGCCCTAGGGCCTGAGCTAGCACCTCATCATCCCTTATCGACTTGAGGAGTCTACCATACGGAGACTTCGTCAACAGCTCGACAAATATGAAGACCATCACAGCGAGACCAACAAGCAAGGCTGTCAGGACATAGCTCCTAGTTGGGACAGGTATCCATCCAAGGAAGCTGGGGACAAAGACACCCAAGGTCCCACCGATGAGATTCTTATAATTGTCACCTATGAGTATGAGAATCTCGCCCATCGCTAGGAGAGTCATTGCCAGATACTCTTCCCTCAGCCGCACGGAGGGGAAGCTCGAAATCAGTCCGAGGCCAGCGCCAACCAGCATGGCGGCAACCAATGTGAAGATTAGAAGCGCGGTTGAGAGAAGAGGGTCTCTTGCGAGGACGTCATTTATCCTCGGCATAATTTGCGCGTGGTTGTCAAAATAGTTCAGCCCCTCCCCCAAGTTATATATCGCGGCTATAAGCTGTCCAGGGAGCGCGCCGACCAGAAACGCCCCACCTGAAACGCAAAGTACTTTACCGAAGTTGGGAATCCCCCCAAACCCATACTCTAGGTTGAGGCTGAGAGATATTACGAGATAAGCGGCTATCCACGGTGCAAGGTCTAGAACGAATCTAATGACCTGGTCTGGGGAGATCATCTCGCAGTCCTCACCCACCTGATGGTCATGGAGGTTATTCCTTGGGGTATTGTTAGAAGGACTATCGACATTATCAGCAGGGGTATGATCGGCCGGTACTGTATTATCTCTGTGAAGCCTAGCGCCGCTATCATCTGCGGTATGAGAGAGTTTGCCGCTCCCACTAATACCCCGCCAGCCAGCGAGCCAAATATGCTGGATAATCCGCCTAGGATGCTGGATGCGAAGATAGTTGGCAGGAACTCGTCACCTGCAGTGGTTGTAACTGGGAGCCACATTGCGTACATTAGGCCGGCGAGTCCTCCAAGCGAGCCCGCTATAAACCATGCCAGCATGTACATCCTCTCAATATTGATGCCTAATACTTGAGCGAGGTCTGGATTCTCGATTGACGCCCTCAGAGCCACACCGGTCCGCGTCTTGTTGAGAAAGATGTAGAGGAGGATTGTGGATAGGATGACGGAGGCCAGTGACAGCAGCATAACCAGAGGAATCGACGCAATCTCGAGGTCGAATGACCGAAGGGCTATGTAGTTGACCCTAACCTTGTATGTCTTGCCAAAATAGTCGGCTAAAATACTCATGACACCAAAGATGAAGAACGCGACAGTCAATGTGGCGATCATCTGGTAGGTTGGTGAAGCACCCCTCCTCCTGAGCGGGTTTAGCACGATTTTGTACTGCGCAACTGAAACCACGCCACCTAGTAGTGCGGAGGCCCAGAGAACTTCGTAGGGGCTTCTCTGAAGGATTTGGGCCCAATACACAGCCATGTATGCCCCGATCGTGAGAAATGATCCGTGGGCAAAGTTGGGGACACGGGTGGTCAGATAGGTTAGGGTCAAGCCCACACTTGACATGGCCGCTATCCCTGAGAAAACTAGCGTGTTTACTATTGCTGGATCGATCAAGGGGGTTATCCGATATATAATTAAGGGTCTCAATTTAAAGTTTATATACTGTAAGCCCGTTCACATAACTTACAATGAACAAGCCCAGTCTACGCGCTATCTCAACCGCCGCTGCCATCGCGTTGCTGGTTGTAGGGCTGGTAGTGGGAGGTGTCATAGGCATCTTCGTAGGCCCCTCCTTTAACCCCCCCGCTACATTGACAACCACTGTTGTCCAGCAGAGAACGGTCGTACAAGAGAAAACAATCACCACAACCGTGGGTCAGCCCCAGCCTGCCGCTCCATTGCCGCCTATTCTGGAGCCGGCGGTAGTCAAGCTCGGTGATGGACTTCCATACATACCGGCCTCCCTACTAGATAAGAAGGTGACGCTTAGCGGCGAGATACGCATTGGTGCGCTGCTAAGCCTCTCAGGCGACTTGAGGACATTCGGTGAGAATGAGCGAGTGGCCTTGGAACTTGCTCGAGACGATATTAATGCGTGGCTTTCGAAGCGTGGTATTAACTTGAGGGTTGTCTTAGAGATCGAGGACACGGCTACGCAGCCTGAGCAGGCCCTAGCAAAGCTGCAGGCACTCGCTGCCCGTGGAGTGAAGATGGTGGCCGGCCCCCTGAGCAGCCGTGAGGTTAGAAACCTGAAGACCTATGCCGATGAGAACAATATACTCGTCGTCAGCCAATCCTCAACAGCCGTAGACTTGGCCGTACCCGGCGACAACATATTCAGATTCATACCTGACGACAGGAAGCAGGGCCCGGCACTGGCCCGTTTAATGTGGGATGCAGGAATCCGATACTATGTGCCCATATGGAGAGGTGACACATACGGTGATGGTCTCAAGGCAGCCACTGAGAGTGCCTTCAAGAGGCTAGGAGGCGCAGTAGATCCTGGAATACGGTACAATCCGGATGCCAAGGAGTTTGCCACAGAGATTGCGACGCTTGAGAGTAAGGTGAGGGATGCGATTTCAAAGTATGGGCAAGGAGCCGTGGCTGTTCACCTAATCTCCTTCGAGGAGGCTGTGTTGCTACTGCAGGAGGCGGCGAAGCGTGATGTCTTGAGATCAGTGCGATGGTTTGGGAGCGACGGTACCGCCGGTTCAGGCGACATACAGAATGACGCAACATCTGCCCAATTCAACGTAGACACAAAATTCCTCCACACAATCTTTGCAGCAACCACTAGCGATATATTCGAACGGGTTAGAGATAAGGTCAAGCAGGTGTATGGAAGGGAGCCTGAAACCTACACCTACACGATGTATGACATCCTCTGGGTCTTAGTACTATCGATACTTACCGTGGACAAGTACGATGTGACAGCGGTTAAGGGCGTCCTCCCAATCGTAAGCAGCCAATACTTCGGAGCATCAGGATGGACTATCCTGAATGAGAACGGAGACAGGGTTGGAGGAGACTATGACGTCTGGGCTATCGAGAAAGTTGGCGACAAATACGAGTGGAAGGTCGTCGGCACATACAAGGCATCTACAGACAGTGTAGCTTGGGCTCGAGGATACGAAGGGAAATACACTTAAATCTGGACTATTTTTTAAGATTTTTAAAGGGATTGGACGACGGCCTAGTTAAATGTCTAGGGCTGGAGAAGAGGTTTGGAGGAGTATGCGCAGTCGATGGTGTAAACCTCTCACTGAGGAGAGGGGTTTTCTCACTCCTAATAGGGCCTAATGGTAGCGGGAAAAGCACACTGATCAACCTAATCGCCGGTCACTACTACCCGGACAGCGGCAGAATACTGATGGATGGAAAGGACATCACGCACCTCAAACCGCATGAGCGGTTCGGTATAGGGCTGGTCAGAACTTTTCAGACTGCTAGGCATTTCCCCAACCTAACAGTCCTTGATAACATATTGATGGCTGCGGGAGCTACCGAGGGTGAGAGTATTCGTGTCGCTCCGTTTCGGCGTAGATGGGTGCGCAGAGAGAGGGAGCTAGTCGAGAGGGCCCTCCAGATTCTGGAGCTGGTGGGGTTGGAGAAGCTTAGGGACCAGCCTGCGGGGAAGTTGAGCGGTGGCCAGATGAAGCTTCTCGAGCTTGGCCGGGTCCTAATGAGTGGAGCTAGGGTTATCCTGATGGATGAGCCCACAGCTGGGCTTAACCCCGTGATAGCCGAGTCAGTCCTATCACATATAAGGCGGCTTGTCTCGGAGCTCGGTCTCGCCGCCCTACTTGTCGAACACAGGCTTGACTTGGCCATGAAATATGCAGACAGGGTCTTGGCAATGTTTAATGGGCGCTTGATTGCGGAGGGCTCGCCCGAGGAAGTGCTCACAATCCCAGACGTGGTTGAGAGCTATCTTGGTGAGAAGTTATCATGATAACAATCGAGGGCGTGGATGCAGGCTACGGGAGGCTTCAGATTCTGTTTAGCGTCTCGATGAAAGCGCGGAGCGGCGAGATTACAGCCATACTAGGTCCTAATGGCAGTGGGAAGAGTACGCTTCTAAAGACCATCTTCGGGCAGACCAGCGTCTATAACGGCTCCATAAAGCTCGATGGTGTCGAGCTGTCTGGGCGTCCCCCTCACGAGATTGCACGGCTGGGCATAGCGTACCTCCCGCAAATCAACAATCTCTTCACAGATCTTACTGTCCGTGAGAATCTTCTTATGAGTGGGTATATGCTGTCCGAGGAGGAGAGAAGAAAGCGGACAGAGGAGGTCTTCCAGCTCTTCCCCTTCCTCAGGAATATGCTCCACAGAAAGGCTGCGAGTCTGAGCGGTGGGGAGCGGCAGATGCTCTCGATTGGCATGGCCTTGATGAGGCGGCCCAAAGTCATCATGCTTGATGAGCCCACGGCCAACCTCTCCCCAAAGATGGTGAATACTGTGCTGGATGTGGTTAGGAGGCTGAGGGATGACCATGGATTTACGGTGCTTCTTGCTGAACAGAGTGTTGTTAAGGCACTTAGGCTCTCAGACCATGCTGTCCTACTGGTTGGTGGGAGAGTGTTGTTCGAGGGTGACCCCTCCGAACTCCTAAATAATAAGGAGCTTGGACGCATGTATCTGGGATTGGGTGGTGGATGATGCCCATCCAGTATAGACAGCTAGGCCGGAGCGGTCTAAAAGTCTCATGCCTAGTGCTTGGCACGTGGTATCTGCCGACGCTCCCCGAGGTGGATTCCTATGGTGTGAGGAAGATCAACGAGGAGGCAACCCTCAAGCTCTGGAGAAAAGCCGTCGATATGGGGATAAACACAATCGATACCGCTAACAGATATCACGGGGCAGTAGCCCCGGTTCCCGTGACCCATGTAGGATATGCAGAGAGGCTTCTGGGCAGGTTCCTCCAGACGGTCGACAGGGAGTCGCTCGTTATCGCGACCAAGGTTAGGTTTCCCATGGGCACTGGCCCAAATGATGAGGGCCTCTCCAGAAAGCATATAATGAAGGCGGTGAGGGACAGCCTCTCTAGGCTCCAGACCAACTATATCGACCTCTACCAGGCCCATGGTTTTGACCCGTCGACGCCTCTTGAGGAGACGATGAGGGCTTTCGACGACCTAGTTAGGGCTGGCCTAGTACACTATGTCGGGTGCTCAAACTTTCAGGCCTGGCAGATATCTGAGGCCCTCGCAATATCGGAGAGGCTTGGGCTAGTCAAGTTTGTCAGTGTCCAGCCACTCTACAACCTTCTCCAGCGCGAGGCCGAGAAGGAGCTCTTCCCCCTAGTGAGGCAGACGGGCCTAGGAGTAATTTGCTACTCGCCGTTGGCCCAGGGACTGCTGGCCGGGCGATACCTCGCCGGCGTGGGTGGTGACGCGAGGGCCTCATACAGCACCTCAGTAAACCCCCTCCTCACCGAGAGAAATCTCAAGATAGCGAACGAGCTTGCCCTGATGGCTAAGGAGAAGGGCATAACGCTGGCCCAGCTCAGCCTAGCGTGGATACTCCATCAACCAGAGGTCACCGCACCGATAATCGGAGCAACAAGGCCGGAGCAGCTTGAGGAGAATCTGCAGGCAGTAGACGTGAAGCTCTCATCAGACGACCTGAAAAGAATCGACGAGATAACCAAGCCCACCCCCCAGTAGGCGGTGTGTTATGGATTGAGGGGTCTCCTAATACGTGCAAGTGAAACCCACAGCGTCTTAGAGAGATTATTTGTAACAGGTGACTTCGCCCTATACCACGTAAGGGCTAGGCGTGGAGAAGAATACTCCATTGGGGCTGGCGAGTATGAACGAATAGTCTTCTCGACCGACGGCTCCATGGCTGTGAACGGCGAGCAGCTTCATGTAAGAGATATGATCTACACGCCGCGGGGAACTGAGCTCAGGATACGAGCCGAATCCGATGCAAATATCTACGTCGCGGAGGCTAGAGCATTTACTCAGCGGAAACAGTTTGTGAAGAGGTTTGAGGAAGCCGCTCGCATAGAATCCGGCCAAGATTGTTATGCGCGGACCATCTTTTTGATGATTGGTGAGGACGACCCAGTTGACCGTTTTCTAGCAGGCTATACCGAGAGCATTGGGGGCTCGTGGACCAGTTATCCTCCACACCGGCATGATGGCAAGCCTGAAGCATACATCTTCTATGGGATGGCTCCAGGGTTTGGTGTTCAGCTCCTGATGGACGAGGCGGGTGAAGAGGCCCACATAGTCAGAGACGGCGACGTAGTCCTGATTGAGAGGGGGTATCACCCCAACGTGGGGACATCGCTTAATGGAATAAAATTCGCTTGGGTAATAGCGGCGCCGCCTAGTGCCAGAGACCTCTCTGTCGAGATACATCCCCTCTTCAGGTCCGTTCCAGTGAAGATGTCGCACCTAAAAGTTAGGGATTCTGGTTGAGACCCTCTACCTCTTCAGCTCCCTCTTCTTCCACCTAAGGTTCCTACTCCTACACTTCCTACACTTCTCCGCGTCCGGCGAGTTCTTAGCTCCACACTTCCTACAAATCTTGTAGTGTAGTCTCCTCCTCTGAGCCAGCTGAATCAGAAACGTGTCGGTTAGGACCAATTCTAATGCCTAAGACCTATGGGTCTACTTATAAACCTCGCACTGCCCTGAGTGCTACTTCAGGAAGGGGAGGTCCTTGACCCACGGATACTCGGATAGGAGGCGCTCTATCGACCTCTTCACTGCTTCCTCAGGATACTCCCAAGGCTGGAGCTTACCCTCGAAGAACTCCTGATATGCCTGGAGGTCGAAGTGCCCATGGCCGCATAAGTTGAAAAGTATGACCTTCTCCTCACCGGTTCTCTTACATCTTAGCGCCTCATCTATCACGTATTTTATTGTGTGGCTTGGCTCAGGTGCGGGTATGATTCCCTCAGTCCGCGCAAAGATTGTGGCCGCTTCGAAGACCTCCACCTGATTGTAGGCCCTAGGCTCGATGTAGCCCTCCTTCAGGAGCAGACAGAGGGTTGGGGCGTCTCCGTGGTATCTGAGGCCGCCTGCGTGAATGGGTGGGGGTATGAAGTCGGAGCCCAAAGTATACATGGGGAGCATTGGGGTCAGCCTTGCCGTGTCTCCGAAATCGTAGGTGTAGACGCCCTTAGTCATGGTGGGGCAGGCGGTGGGCTCGGTACCGACGAATTTAACCTCTTTCGGCGCCTTCTTGGAGACCTTGTCGTAGTAGAAGGGCCAGAAGAGGCCTGAAAAACTGCTACCACCGCCTACACAGCCGGCCACGATGTCGGGATACTCGTCCAGCAGTTCTAGCTGTTTCTTGGCCTCCAAGCCTTGGACTGTCTGATGCATCAGAACATGATTCGCCACACTACCTATGCTATACTTTACATTGTCGTGGTTCAGGGCATCCTCTATCGCCTCGCTAATCGCTATCCCAAGACTACCTGGATTGTCTGGATCAGACTGCAGTATCCGCCTCCCGAACTCGGTCCTATCGCTCGGACTAGGCAGTATCTCAGCCCCCCACGCCTGCATCAATATCCTGCGATATGGCTTCTGATCATAGCTCGCTCTAACCATGTATACGGTGGCCTTAAGCCCGAAGAGCATGCTGGCGAAGGCTAGTGCGCTTCCCCACTGACCGGCACCAGTCTCCGTAGTCACCCTCTCCACACCCTCCTTCATGTAGTAGTAGGCCTGGGCCACAGCCGTGTTGGGCTTGTGGGAGCCTGGCGGTGAGACGCCCTCGTACTTGTAGTAAATCCGGGCCGGGGTCTTCAATGCTCTCTCGAGTCTGACTGCGCGGATGAGTGGTGTGGGCCTCCAAAGCCTGTAAGCCTCTCTCACCTCTTCTGGAATCTTGATCCATCTCTCAGTGCTCATCTCTTGGTTTAACTGCTCCTTCGTGAAGAGTCTCGGCAGTATCCCTGGGCCTGGAGACCTTGTGGCTGGGTCGATGGGCGGCGGTAGGGGTTTGGGAAGGTCGGGCAGAATATTATACCACTCGGTAGGCAGGTCATCATCACCTAGCACTACTTTGCGCGGCATTGGGACTTCACTTGGATTTGCACCTTATAACCTTTATTTCTGCGGGCCAGTGATGAAAAATCTTTAATCCCCGAGCCAGGGTTGGCTAGTGGTCTTGAGACTGTTTAGAAGACGGAGACCCCAGCTGCCAACGATAAGTCTGGAAGAGGCTCTGAAGATGATACCCGTGAAAAACCCCAACACCGAGTCCACCACCACAGCCTCGGGCGAGTTAAGTATCAGGCTTAGGATGCCTCGCCCCCGTGGGGTTCTTCAGCGCCTCCTACCAGTCCCCGAGTTCCGCACCTTCATACTCGACAAGGTGGGTGGGTTTGTCTGGGAGAACATAGATGGGGAAAGGAGTGTGAGAGAGATTGCGGATTTACTTGTGAAGAGTTTTAAGATGACGCGGGAGGAAGCGGAGGTAAGCCTACTTCGGTATCTTCAAATGCTGTCAACCCGCGGCCTCATCTACTTGAGGGTGGGGATGGATAAAGAGGGAGGCCAACGCTTAAATCAGCGCGGCTCAACGTATTAACCGATGGCTAAAGAGCGGACATTTGGCCGAGTGTCCTTCCCGGCAAGCGAGCTACTGAAGCTCGTCTTCCTAAACATAAGGAAGAGGTTTAGCCGCTCACTACTGACAATGCTCTCAGTCCTGCTGGCTATAGCGTTTATGACTGTAATACTCACGCTTGGGGCCGTAAACCGTGCAACTGCGGGGACAGAGTTCGCCGCGTATCAGTTCTGGCTCATTTTCGTAGCGCTTCTGGTGGCGGGTCTAGGCGTATTCAACTCACTGCTAATCTCGGTCGCTGAGCGTTATAGAGAGATTGCTACAATCAAGACGCTTGGGGCAGCAGATAGGCACGTGCTACTCCTCTACCTTATCGAGTCTCTCGTAATAGGAGTGATTGGTGGGGGGCTCGGAGTCTTAATAGGGCTCGGAATCGGTGTGGGGCTCCTCGCAGCCTATGGTAGAGCTGCAGATATCGGACTAGTTGCACCAGCCGAGTATCTCTACATAATGGGGCAGGGACTGCTCTACGCGGCCATACTCTCACTCTTCGCCACGGCTTACCCCTCCTACCACGCCTCAAAAATGAGCCCCGCGGAGGCCTTCCGCGTCGAGGTATGAGGCTTTCAATTGAGCGGTTAATATTCATACGGCGCCCAGTCGTAGAATTCCTTGAGTGCGCCAAGTCACTCGGCTTTGAGGGAGTCGAGTTCGCCGAGTTCGAGCTCCAAAGGCTCGCAAAGGAGGGTAGCTTCGACCACTCAAGACTATTCCAAGCAGTTAAGAGCCAAGGCCTGACAGTCTCAGGCATCTACTGGTCGGCAGACTTCCACAAGAGCGAGGAACGCTCCAACATACTATCCCAGGCGTCGAAGCTGGCTGAGACCTACAGAAGAATAGGCTGCGAGAATGTAGTGATAGGGCCGCCCCGCGGAGGGCTAAGCGCCGGGCTCACACAGGACCAAGTCCTCCAGCTATTAGATCAGCTTGTAAAAACGCTAGCAGAAGCTCTAAAAGTATTCATTGACAACGGGATCAAACCCTCTCTCCATAACCACTACGATACCCTCGTCGAGACGCAGACAGAGCTGGAATATGTCTTATCACGCATCGAGCCAGAGCTTCTCGGATTCTGCCCCGACACGGCCCACCTGGCTCTAGCGGGAATGGACCCGGCCAAAGTGATAGAGAGATATCTGGACCGGATTACGTATGCTCATTTAAAGGACCTCAAACCCGTTCCCAAGAGTGTTGGGCGTGTAGAAAAGTGGTATGAGCTTACAACGGAGCTTGGCAGCGGCATCATAGACTTTCCGAGAATAATCTCACTGCTTAAGTCCTCGGGCCGTGTCGAGTGGCTAGTAGTGGAACAGGATTTCTCGGAGAAAGACCCGGTGGATAGTGCGCGGGAAAGCCGAGACTATATCACCTCTCTAATTAAGAGTGTTTGACCCTCAGAGGCCTTTTATCTAACCGCGCGGACTTATCTACGTGCCTAGCCCACGTTTTAGATTCGGTGTATCCTTTCCCAACTTCTCTCTTGACGCTGCAGCGAAAATTGCACGAGAGGTTGAGAGGGCAAGACTCGACAGTGTGTGGGTTAATGACGATTTGGTCGGCGTCTTTCAGAAGGAAACGCAAGACGCTATACTTTGTATGGCCGAGATGGCTAGGGCGACGCGCAGGGTGAGGGTTGGGAGCGCTGTCTTAGCTACCTATAGAAGACACCCCGTCAACACTGCCCTGTCTATTATATCGCTGGACCACCTCTCAGGGGGCAGACTGATAGCCGGAGTTGGTAGCTGCTGCCCCAGCCCCGAATGGGGCTTCCCCGCCAAAGAAGATGTGGCCGAGAGATTCTTAGAGTTCATAACAGTTCTAAAAAAGGTCTTGAGCGGGGGGAGTGTAGAGTTTCAGGGGAAGTACTTTAACATAAAGACTACTGGCTTCGAGGCCAAACCCAAGCAGAGGCCCCACCCACCCATATGGGCCGCGGCGAACATAGACAGGGTGATTAGGGGGATTGCGGGTGTTGCGGATGGCTGGCTGCCAATATGCGTCTCACCCCAGATATACTCCTCGGAGCTGGAGGCTCTTTACGAGGCTGCAGAGAAGGCCGGCAGGAAGCCGCGGGAGATTGAGGCCGGCTGCATGATCTTCACAGTAGTAGAGAAGAAGAGGGATTCAGCCCTCACGAAGGCTATGCCACTCCTCGCACAGACCGTCCTCTGGTTCAACGCGGCTAGGATTAAGAAGATGGGCTTCAAGGCCGTAACCTCCGTGAGCGATGTAACCCCTGAAATGGTGTCGGCGCTTAACATTGTAGGGAGCATAGAGGACGCGGCTCAGCGAATAGGAGAGTATCTTGATGCAGGTGCCAAGCATCTGGTATTACAGCCCCTTCCCCTCAAGGAGATCAGAGTCGCGATTCCCCGCATAGTGGAGGCTATACGGCAGGCTACATAGCCTAGCGGAGCTGCTCCCACAGGCTTGCGGCTGTGGCCTCGACAACTGTAGAGTCCCTGACAATGCATATCCTCTTGTTAAGACGCTGAGCAGTCAGTAGCGCAATGGAGGAGAGATACCCGTCGTCAGATGATATGCAGACCAAGTCGCAGTCTTTGGCCGCCTCGATAACAGTTCTAGCATCAGAGGCTATCGAGCCTGAAGACGACAACCTGACCACAGCGACCCTAACCATGTTTCTCTCCAACTCCTCTACCGCTCTTCTCAAATCCTCCTCAGAAGTTCCGCGCCATACGAGCTTAACTTCGCTAGGATTGTAAACGGATAGCAGCGGCAGGATATGCCCTAGGTCCCGTCCCAGCGGAGCTAAGACCCGAATAGTCAAGGAGGCATACTCTATGGTGAACTGGCGGATAAGCTGGGTTATCTCTCTAATATACTGGTCAATGAACCTAGCGTCCTGTGCCTCAATCTTCGATCGTAGGACAAGTGAGCACCACTCCCCCCGCCTATACACCTCAAGTATGCAGACGGCCCTGAATGCTCTCTGCTCTGTTGAAGAATAGATGAATCTTATCCTGTGGACCCCTACCGTGACATCCTCTTCAACTCCTTGGACGTTTATGTTCACAGTAGTGGTGTAGCTGTATTCGCTGAGCCTAGAGCTTATGTAGGTTGTGAAGTGTTTAATCCTTGATGCTTTAAGCTTGGCTGGCAGCTCGACCTTCCAATACCCCTCATCGTCTAGAGTCTTCGTCAGGGTCCATTTCCAAGTCTGTGCCGGCGTGCTGAGTATGATGCTTCTACGAACCGATACGGTGTGTGAGGTAATGAAAATTATGGCGGAGAGTGTGAGAATCCCCATCAAGCTCTCCATCGATAGCTTGAAGTCAATGGGTATGGGTGCAACAGCGGGTACAATTTTCAGGACGACAAGCGTCACCAACACTCCCAGAAACGCGGAGACGGTGCCGAGGAATAGGGCCTCTGCCAAAGTTAGCAGCATGATATGCCCAGGGTTGAGCCCCAGGGTTGACATTGTGAAGAATTCCCCTCTCCTCTCATAATAGTTGGCCAAGGAGGCGACCAAGAGGTTTAAGAAGGCGATACCTGCAACGACAAGAACCTCTCCACCCGAGATACCCCGTAACCCTACCAGGTTAAAGACGTAGACCTCACCCCCAGACTTAATGACCCTGACCTTGAGATTGGTGTGGAGGCTTATCACCTCGGCGAGTTCATAGATTTTATCGTCCCCTCCGCCTGTTGCGTATATTTTGGTGGGGATAGCACCTAGCCTCACAGCCTCGTCAAAGCCAGTCACTATTATGTTCGACCAGCCTGCGGGGGTAACGGGGGACATGGGAGGCTGGATAAGTGTGGAGGCAAAATATCCGTCGACGTCCTTAAGATACGTTGGGCAATCAATTCCAATTATTCCAACGACTCGAAGCTTTAGCATATTAACGATTATCTGAGAACCAACCGTGATTCCAAGATTCTCCGCCAAGTCCTGCGAAATGACTGAAGCTGAGGATTGCACCCCGACACTGTCTACCTCTCCAGAAATGATGCATTGTGACAGCTCTTTTGGCAGAGGATTATTGCCCGAAACACCAATAATACCTCTCAGGTTATACCTCTTGTTGTTGATGTAGTATTCGGTGCCGCTTGGCGGCGCTATTGGCGTCTCGGCCCTCAGTCCGACATTCAAGCCGAGGCTTCTAAAGAAGCTTACATAGCGCGTATCCACAGCAGCCAAGTTATCGTATCTATATTCTCTGCTATACGCTATAATGTAGGGTGTATCTGGTGGGCTGGCTTTTTCTAGCGGGCTTGATACGAATACCTCGCTCTCGAAGCCCGTGTTGATAAGAAGCAGGGTGGATGACACCGTGATGGTAGCCATCGCCACCATTATCCATGTTCTCATAGGCCGTGTCTTTAGAAACCTCTTCGCAACACTGAACGCTAGTGACGAGGCTGCAAGCAATGCGACTCCGCGCTGCGTCTTAACCTCAAGTCCGAGAGAAGGGATACTCAAGAATAGGCCTAGCATGGCAAGTATGCTATAGAGGAGGGCTGACCATCCCCACGCGTCACCAGGCAGTAAAAACGGATATGAGACTGCCATAAGGCCGAATGTAATAGCGGTAATCAAACCTAAACCCGCCAATATGCTGGACTTCTTCTCACCGAAGACTAGGTGGCTAAATGTTAGAGCTCCTAAAACCATGAAGAGCGGAAAGAGAATACCGCCTGAAACCCATCGACCCTCATAGCCTGACAATACCGCGCTGACTCCCACTAAGTCCATGTATGCCCTCCTAAGCAGCTGATATGCCTCGTCCAACCGACCCTGCTCAAACAACTCTCTCGAAGACTCGATACGCTCACTAGCCCTCTCAACCCTGGCTATTTGGTATCCTAGATAAACCCCTCTCCCGGTAAGATCCTCAAGCTTAGCCCAAGTCTCCGAGGCGACACCCTCCACCAGACTCATGGCCTGAGGATATATTGCATGAAGCAGAGAGACCACCTGTGCTTTGCGGATTAGCCCTGTGAGATCTGCCGTCCAACTAGCCATCCCGCCTCCCGCAGCCTCAAATTCCCCATACAGCCTATAGCCTAGGGAGAGTGGGACAAGGACCTCTCCTTCTCCAAGCCCAACTATCCGCTTCAACTCGTCGACATTATGGCTCCAGCGCATTGTCTTAGGATAAGTCGACCCACCACCCTCCAGTTCGAGCCTATAGTGGACCACCAATGGGCTTCCATCGATCCAGGGAAACAGCTCAACAAACTTCACTATGACAGCCCTCTCAAGCACAATCACAGGCTCTAAGCCTGAATCCGTGAAACTTTCTAGAGAGGTGTTAATCGTGAGATAGGCCTCCCCGCTCCCTACCAATGGACCCACTAGGCGTGCTCCCATTATAGCCGGAACCACCAGCCTTCCACCCACTGTCTCAAGCACTACCTTCGAGCCTGAAGGCTCCTGCAGTACAAACCTCACCCCGTCTTCCACGGGCCTATTATCACTCCTCAAAACAGTGAAAACTATCATGGACTGCGCGACATCCTGCGTACTCGCAACGGCACAGCTAACGAGAATGTACAAGACAATAAACAGGGTAATCGTCGCAAAAATTGCTGAGCGGGGAGCCATTCTACCCTGCATAAGTGAACGCGGCGTATAAATCTTATTCAGCATATTCATCTATTAATTTCACTACCCACAATAAATTGGCGGTTACATGAAGTCGAAGCTCAACGCAAATCACACACTATACATTATTGCATTGGCTGGCGTAGTTTTAGCTGGGACCATAATAAGATTCTCAAACCTAAGCGCTGAGAGCGGATGGCACGACTACGATGAGGGCGTTCACCTCTCGGCATCCCTCCTCCTGTCAAAAGGCTATACCCCCTATATTGACTTCTTTTTCGCCCACCCTCCACTATCTCTCTACGTCTTAGAATTTGTCGTGGGTGATGGGGGACCCCAAGCGTATGCACATGCTAGGGCCATATCAGCAGCGCTAGGATCCGCGACTCTGGTTGTTCTAGCTGCCGCAGCATTCATTTCTGTCGGAAAACTGGCCGCGCTAATAGGTACGGCTTTTCTCGCCTTTGATGGATTTGCCTCCTATAATTCGCGCATGGTCATGCTCGAGCCATACGTTGACTTCTTTCTCTCGGTCTCTGTACTCTGCTACGTTTTACTTCGCAAGTGTCGAACCCATTTTCAGGAAACATTGGTTTCGACCTCCTCCGGAATTGCATTGGGCCTTTCTCTTTCCTCCAAAATGAGCGCCCTATTTGGGGCAGCTGCAATTCTACTACACGCAATAGTATCGAGAAGAATCCGCGTAACAGCCCTCATCCTCTCGTCAGCCATCATTACATATCTATTGATTAGTTCAAAATTCCTATTAGCAGATCCTGATACCTATCTAAAGGAGACAGTACTCTTTCATATAGTCCGCCCTCCAGACGGCATAGATCAGCGGCTACGCTGGATACTGACATCAATTCTTGATTTAGGCGTTACTTGGGCCGGGTTCCCAGCCCTTTTCTCAGCACTACTCATGGCCCCTTCCCTCATCCGCTCTAAGCTTGTGTCAAGTGACTCCTATCTCTGGATAATGTGGAGCCTCTCTTACATAATCGCCTTCTCTTTGACAAAGACCTTCTTCGGCCACTATATCCAACACATCATAACTCCACTCTCCTATGTTATAGGCGTGGCTATAGATTTTGGGTCAAAGGTGAGGATTTTGCCTTGGAAGGTGTCGACAACCCACGTTTTCCTGACGAAAATTATTCCGATTTGGATACTCTCTATGGCTCTACTACAGGCTGGAATAATATCTGTAGCAAATCCACCCGCCTCTAAGGATGATACGCCAGTCAGAGTTTCCGAGAAGCTGATAGAGCTGGGAGCAGCCCAATCTTCGGTTATTGCCTTCGAACCAATATACACTTTCTTAGCCGGAAAGTATCCATCAAACATGGTGATAGACTCGTATGGATACATGATGTATGAAGGCATGGGTTTAGGAAGCTATGGTTTCTTCGAGGCGCTACTGAAGTATTTTTCAGGCGGTCTATACAGTTCTTGGCCTATACACGAGCAGAAAGTACAGGAGAAAGTGGTGAGAGACATTCTTGGCAGCCACTACATCATTATTGATTGGCGTGCTAGGTGGCAACTCACAAGCGCCTCCCTCTCCACGGTCTATCAACACACCACCTGCATTGCAAGGATAAGAAACATTGAAATTTGTAGAATATCATAGGAAGGCGAGCCTCGACTCAAGCTCCCTAGAAAACCCGAGAAGCTTGCCAGCGAGGTAGTCGAGCAGTTCATAGATCCTTTTAACAATTGGGCCAAACCTCCACTCGGAGCCGGGGCCCTTGATCGCTGTTATGAGCCAGCCGACCATCGTGGGCGACTCATAGTATTTTCTGACAGTCTCGTCGGATAGGGTGGCCCCACCCAGCTCAAAGTAAGTGTTTATGTAGAGCTCATCTATGGAAGAGCGTTTAAGCAATCGTTGGAGGTTTTCGTCCCTGTTCAGCAAGGTAAGCAAGTCGTTTTCAGGTGTTATCTCGGGGAAGACCCTCTTGAGCAGCTCGCCTGTCACCCACTCATAGGAATATCTCAGTATTCCTCTCCTCTTTATCTGAACCTCTCTACGCTTCATCTCTCTATAAAGACGCAACCCAGCTTCGTCGACCTCCTCCCGTATAATTAATGGTGTCACGAAGTGCCATTCCCAGTCAAAAGATATTCCCACCAGCCTTCGGGATACTTTGAGGTTGGATATGTTTGAATCTTTCAGGAGAATGACCCAGCCATCGAGGTCCCACGCTATGTTAGAAATCTTGTCGCCGAGAGCAAGTTTGATAGTTTCTAGTTCGCTCACTTTCCATCCACTAGAATTGGCGAGGGCAGAAAAAAGTGTTTAGGGTACGAATTGGGCTGAGAATCTCGGCAGCACCACGGCGAAGAACTCTATGAGCCCTGCTAGGAGGATTGGCGCGCCGAAGCCAAGCGATATGCCTGCAGCGAGGGGGATGACGTATGACTCGAATCTTCTCACACCTATGGTCCTGATCAGTACCACCTTTATTATCAGGGCCACTAGGCCTGATAGCCAAGTCCATATCAGGCCCACTGCCATGCTCATGGTTAGCGAGGTTGGGTCGATGAAGAACCATGCAAACCTTGACCTCAGGAACCAGACGACGGCTACAATTATGATTCCGATAAGTCCGTAGGTGAGGCCTGGTACCCAGTCTGTCGCACCTACTGGGACGTAAGATGTTCCTCCTATGAAGTTGCTGAATTTCATGCCGGATGTCCATGCCCATGCATTAGAGTTCGCAAGACCTCCAGCGTGGTTGAGAAGCCATATTCTCCACACGTACCCAAACACCACGCCAATCGCTATGATCGTTGAAGCAGCCACTAGGGCGTCTCGGACATTGGTGCCTGTCTCTCTGGCAATCTTGTAATATGTCACGGCGGCTCCTGGCCCGAAGCCGTTGACCCTGAGAGTCCATGTATTGTTGAATGGGATTGTGAGTATGCCTGTGGCGAAGAGCCCGAAGTTTGTGGTTCCGGTTGTTGGTACAGTTGCAGGCCAATATCCCAGCGCGACGCCCAGTGGGAAGATGTAGGTGCCCACTCCTCCGTTGTTCGCGAAGTCGTCTACGTGCCACCACATCGTCGCGGTTACTCTCGCCAGAGCAGTCCAGTAGATGTATGCAAACACCACCATTGCTAATGCAATGATGAATGGAACCCCGGATGCCGTAAAGAGGGCTAGAATCGCTATGGTAACTATTAATCCAAACCATGCGATAGATCTTGTAGATAGTCCATACTCGTCTTCAGATCTTCCTCTTAATGCGCGGGCAAGATCCATGAATCGTGATCTGAGCGTTATCAAAGTGATTATGCCTAGCCCCACCATCATTCCTAGTATTCCTACGTGTCTGTATGGGAATGGGAACCAGTTGGCTGGAATGTCCTCCCAGTTCCAGAGGAACTCCATTCCGGGGTTGTAGGGCAGTGCCCCGCTTATGACGCCGATCCACTGATAGAGGAGGCCAAAGACGACATATGCTAGTACGGCCGTTATGAGTAGATTGTTTGGCAGCAATAGCCAGAGCGCCACTTGGTCGACCTGGAATACACCCTTTGCCATTGCGCCTGGCATTATCGATGGAAGCCCGAAGATCAGTATTGGTTGCTCTCCCCAAGCGAATGCTCCGAAGACAGCTAACGGTGGAACAATCTCGCCAAACACGGGTATGAGCGAGGCTATCAGACCTATGAAGAAAGCCACCCAGAACACTCTAAGAGTTGGCTCTTGCAATCGGAACCATCTCGACTTATTCGTAGCCGGATCAATGTCGGACGCGTTTCGTATCATGTAAATCATCGGGATTGAGAGCGGGAAGATAAGGCGCTCTACATCAACCCATCTTCTCCCCCAAACGCCGAACCCGAGGAAGAGGGCCAGATAGTACATTAGAATTGTGTAGAGCGACCAGTAAATTATCGGCGGAAGGAACTCGCCCCAGAGGATTTGCTGGCCTGGCGTCAACCCTGTCTGCCAAGCAGCAATCATTGTGGGATCCTTTGGAAACATCCAGGGGGGAGTCATCATCCGCCAATACTCCCCAGTGGTCGGGTCGTTCATCCCAGCACCAACCGATACGATCGTCTTCTCTATGTAGCCTGAAAGAGCCTCGCCACCGCTCAAGGCACCCTTCGGATAGTACTTTATGCTGTTAACAAGGGCGAGCGCTGGGAAGATGCATACGAGCTCCTGTGCAGTTAGCCTGAGCCGTGGATTGGCGCGGCCTATCAGCTCGTTGAGTAGTACGATGTAGATGAAGGGGAGCCAGAAGGCGTTGATTGTGCCGGTCTTCGACGTGTATAGCCATGTCATGTCGCCTATTGCTTGGGCAACGATCACCAAGATTGCGCCGATTAATATGGACCTTGCGGTTAATCCTCTTATAACGGAAGGTGGTTGTGCGCTCATTTTCTCGGTTAAGGATGCAATTTACTTTTATATAAATCTTACTTGCAATCAATTTAAATGGGGTTGCTTATCTTGCGGATAAATCTATAAAAAGGGCTATATGGATTGAAATGTAACTGATTTGGTGACGGAGCTGAAAGAGGCTCAGCCCTCCGAAGAATTAGAATATGGTATTTCGTGGAGGGTGATTCTAGCAATTTTAACCGCTGCTGTCCTGTTCATACCCGTATCACTTTACCTTAACCTCATATCTGGTGCACTCTCCCCAGCTATTGCAGTTACGATAATAGCGATACTCTTCGCGGAGCTTACAAGATTTTTTGGAACACCACTGAGAAAGCAGGAGTTATTCGTCATTTACAGCAGCGTTGCAGTCATGTCTTCTACTCTTCCCCCCTACTACTGGTTAGTCTATAGGACGTTCTATGTCACCACGCCTATTACCCAATATTTCTTGATTGATGGAACCCCTATTAACCAGCTAGTTCCTACGTGGCTGGCGCCACCTACCTTCTCGCCTGTCTACCAGCTCAGAACACTCCTTCACCCCGATTGGGTCTCAGCGTTAATCGTGACTGGGCTTTCATTCGCCCTGCTGGCCATGGCGGAGATCGGCCTAGCAATCATGTTCACATACATATTCGTCAAAGAGGAGAAGCTGAGGTATCCGTTAGCGCACGTTGAGGCGTCTCTAATAAATGTCCTAATAGAGAGAAAGGAGCAGCAGATGTCCATATACATTCTTGGCATCCTCACAGGTGTTATCTACGCTTTCATGACCTATGCAGGTTTCCTGTTTGGTGTCCCTCTCCTCCCAATACCTTGGTTCGACTTTGTCTGGCTTACCGAGAAGTATATTCCCGGAGCACTGGTCGGAATTGCCACAGACCCATTCACGCTAGGACTAGGTATGGTCCTTCCAATCAAAGTCGCAGTATCAACCCTAATCGGATCTACAGCAATCTGGATTGTAGCCAATACAATCTTCACCTCTTCACCCAACTTCTTCCCTCTCTGGTTCTCAGAATACTACAAGGGAATGACCATAGGCTCAATATATCAGAGGTCCTTCCAGAGGATATGGATTAGTCCACAATTCGGCTTCATAATAGGTATCGCCATTGCATTGATCCTCGCATATCATAAAACCTTCTCAAGGAGTCTGAGGCTCTTCGCATCCGCAGTTATCAGGCCGCGGGAGGCAGACCTTCCCCTAAGATTCTCACTAATTCTATTTCTATTCTCATCCCTTGGATCAGTTGTCCTATTCCTGGTGCTGGTCCCTGGTTTTCCAGCATGGGTAGCCCTCCTCACCTCGGTCGGGCTTAGCTTTTTCATAGCGATGATCGCAGCCAGATCCTTCGGAGAGGTGGGATATTTCCCGGCAATACCTTGGCCCTGGCAGGTCATCGTCTATTTCACCCCCTATAAAGGTTATGCCGGGTGGGTCTACTCGCCCTACATCAACTTGGGATATACGGGATATCTGACCCAGCTGGGAAAGGTCAGCTACCTCACCTCCACGCGCCCAACACACTACTTCATAGGCGTCGCAGCAGCCTTCGCACTGGTCGGTATAGTAGGACTAATAGCCATGGACTTTTTCTGGCGACTTTCACCAATCCCGTCGAATGTCTATCCGATCACGATGATTTACTGGCCGATATACGCGACTAATGACAGCCTATTCGCAACGCGGCAGATCGCTGTGATACCAGAGCACCTCGGAATAGGAGCCCTGTCAGCACTTGGGATAGTATCCCTCGAGGTCTTGTTCCAAAGGATTGGCCTGGCTTTCCCAACATTCCCCATAGTGCTTGGGTTCTTTATACTCCCACCATACGCACTCACAATACTAATCGGCTCTCTATTAGCCAACCTCGTCATCTCAAGATCTTTCGGTAGGGAGAGGTGGGAGTCTATGAAAAACTTCTTCATAGCGGGATTCTTCTCGGGGCTTGGCATAACGGTGGGCGTTGGAATTTCGTTTACTCTACTTTCAAAGGCTTCATGGATATGGCCTTGGTGACTCAAAACATTATATTCCCCCTCTCAAAAGGTGAATGGGTGTGAAGCTCTCTTGCCAAGATAACCTAGTGCCGGGCGGCACACTAGCTGAGAAGCTTGAGAACCTAGAGAAGTTAGGATTTAGCGGCATAGAGCTCTGGGGTCGACCGCAATTGGGAGAGAAGATAAGAGAGGTGAGGGAGGTGTTAGCCTCCTATAAGGTGAAGCCCTCAGTTATTTGCGCCGGGTATGGCGGCGACCTTCTCAGTCCAGACAAAGACGCGAGGACAAAGGCGGTTGAGGATATTGTCCAGAGGCTTGAATGGGCAGGAGTGATTGGAGCTATTGGGGTTATATTTGTACCAACCTTTGGGGGCGCCAAGCTTCCTGATTTATCACCACTATACCAGAGTGTGGCGGAGCTCGAAAAGAAGCTACTAGTTGCCGAATGCAAGATTCTGGCTAAAAAGGGAGAGGAGCTCGGCGTGTGCGCCATTTTAGAGCCCCTCAACAGGTATGAGACACATCTCATAAATAGGCTTGAGCAGGGATTGGAAATCATCGAAGAAGTGGGCTCGGATGGTCTGAAATTAATGGCTGATTTCTTCCACATGAACATAGAGGAGAGCAGCATCTCGGATGCCCTCTCACAAGCGTCAAGACACATAGTTCACGTACATTTAGCAGACAGCAACCGTCAGCTTCCCGGGTACGGACATACAGACTTCACTCCAATAAAGACACTCCTTTCGAAAGGGTATGACAAGTATTTCTCTCTGGAGTGCAGAATAACTGGAGACCCCCTAGAGGAGCTGCGTAAATTTGTTAAATTCATTTCGCGGTACGGGTGAGGCTACATGAAACCGTTAAGCGTAGTCTTAATCGGTTGCGGTGGCATAATGAATGTTCATGCGAAAAGTCTTGCATCATTAAAGGATGTTGCTCGGGTAGTGGCGTGCGTTGATGTTGTGCGTGACAAGGCGGTAGAATTCGCGAATAGGTTCGGGTGTAGCGCATACTCTGACCCTGTTAAAGCAGTCTCTGACACCAAACCAGATGCGGCATTAATAGCGGTACCGCCCAACGCGCACGGATTTGAGGAGGACATCTTGGAGCAGGGGGTTCACCTATTCATAGAGAAGCCGGTTGCGATAAACCTAGAAGTTGCCTCGAGAATACTCCGAAAGATTGAGAAAACAGGAGTCATCAACAGCGTGGGATATATGTGGAGATACCTTGACGTGGTTCAGCTCGCGAAAAAAGAACTATCTGACCCCAAAGATATTGGGATGATTTATGGGCAGTATGTCTGGGCTGCTAACTTCCCTACAGGCCACTGGTGGTTAAAGAAGTCTGCGAGCGGTGGGCAGATAGTCGAGCAAGTAACACACACCATTGATCTTATAAGATATTTTGCCGGTGAGGCTGCCTCGGTTTACGCCAGGCTAGAGAGAAGGCTATCGAGAGATGACTCTATAGATGTTGAGGACTCATCCATAATTACCATCAGGCATAAAAGCGGCGTTCCATCGACTGTTGTAGCCACTTGGAAGAGCGTTAACACCATGCAGGATACTTTCCTGCGAATATTTGCAAGAGAGCTGGTTGTAGATATTGTCGGACATCAAAGAAAGGCTATATTCTATAGGAATAATAGAGTTGAAGACCTGCGTAGCGCTGTTGACCCGTACCTCGAGGAGCTGAAGATATTTTTCGAGGCAGTTCGAAGCGGCGACCAGTCGCGTATACTTTCACCCTATTCAGACGCGTACAAGACACTCGAACTTACAATAATGGCTAATGAGTCTCATAGACTGGGCAAAATGATAGAGCTTTGAGCGGCCGGCGAATAGAAAAGAAATACGCTGCCGCGCTGTGCTTCGTTCTTTTAGCCTATTGGCTCTTCAATAGCGATGTAATACCCATCCAGCCCACAGTAATAGCCTCTTTACCCCCAAACAAGCCCTATTTTCTAGACGTTACGCAAGACGCTGGCCTTTATGTGAAAGTTGTCGACGACTCTGAGATTTTCTGGATTCCAGGTGTAGGGAGTTGTTGGGGTGACTATGACAGGGATGGAGACTTGGACGTCTACATTGTGGGCTGGAACGCCCCGGGCAGGCTCTTCCGCAACGAGGGTAAATTCAAGTTTGAAGATGTGACGAGTGAGGCTGGACTATTAGTTAAAGAACTGAGTCAAAAAGGGATGTCTTGTACTTGGTCCGACTATGACAACAGCGGATACCCATCCCTACTTGTAACCTTTTATGACTCGCCATATGGCAATGTACACCTGTTTAAAAATCTGGGGAATGGCAAATTCAGTCTGGTAACTCGCGAGGCTGGTCTATTGCATAATAGTGGGAAATATGCTGCAGGGGCTGCTTGGGGGGACGTAAACAGGGATGGGTGTTTAGACCTCTATATTGGATACTATGTTAATCTCCGCTTAGTTAGAGGCGGTACAATTTTCGGTCAAGGAGCAGGTAACCAACTGTTCCTAAACAATTGTGATGGAACCTTTACAGAGTCTGCAGGCATTTTCGGAGTCTTGGACTACGGCTACACATTCCAGCCCACTTTCATAGACTATGATAGAGATGGATTTTTAGACCTCTTCCTAGCTAATGACTTCGGCTATACCCGGCTTTACAGGAATGAGGAGGGTAGACGCTTTACCAGCGTCTCATCTAGTATGGGTGTCGAGAGGATAGGTCAGTGGATGGGTGTGGCGTACGGAGACATAGACATGGATGGGTACTGGGACATCATAGTGACAAACTACGACGATAATATACTCCTAAAATACACGGGCTCCTACTTCAATGATATTGCACCTAGAGTAAGATTAACAGATCCCTACCAGGTTGGTTGGGGTGTATGCATACTCGACATCGATAATAACGGGCTCCTAGACGTTGTTATGGCTAATGGAAAAATAGGTGTAAGGACAGATAAGCCTCCCAACCAGATGAACAAGATATTCTATAACATTGGGCCATTTTTCTACGATGCTAGTTGGCAGGCCGGTGTGGCAAGACATGGCAACTTTCGCGGATTGACGTGTGTTGATGCAGACCTTGACGGCGGCGTCGACCTTTTATTCTACGACCTCTCGGGACACCCCATACTCTATAGAAACGTTCTCTCAAATCATACAGGCAATCGTTGGGTTCAAATTAGGCTGGAGGGAAGTACTTGGCTTTGTGGCGCATGTACATATAAAACTAGTCGAGAAGCGGTAGGTGCTGTAGTAGAAATAGAAATCTTGGGAAGGGTCTACCGCCAGACTGTCGTGAAAGGAACCTCTTTTCTATCCGACAATGGTCCATGGTTATACTTTGGTCTGGGGATGGCTTCGCGTATTGATAGGCTTACAGTGTATTGGCCGAGCGGGATCGTCGAGGAATATAAAGACCTTCCAGCGAATAGTATCCTCTCCATAAAGGAGCAGGGAGGGTGTAGTGTAGTCGGGGGTCTCTTAGCGCATGAGGAATAGCAATGCTCAGACAAGCAGTGTAGTGCTTCATTGGCTTCAGGATCTTAACTCAGATGGCCTGCTAAACGCGGTCGCGTTAACTGCCTTCGTGGCGCAAACACTTCATATGATCGAGCACAGCGTCCAGATGTATCAACACGTGGTACTTGGTTTACCAACAAAGCTTGCAAATGGTCTATTATTCTTCCTAGACTTGGAGTGGAACCACTTCATCTTCAACGCATTATACCTAGTATTTCTCGCTATAATACTCGTCAGAATGAGGTTATGGTCCCTAATAAGGCTAGATAAAGAAGCCATTATCCCAAACATCTTCATCGCAGGATTCGCCATTCAATCATATCATCTCGTAGAACACACGTATAGAATGTATGAGTTTCTCACCATAGGATGCACCCCATGCACAGGAATATTAGGAAAATTTTTCAACATGGTTCACTTCCACTTCCTCCTCAACGTTGCAGCGTACCTGCCTATACTGCTTCTAATAATAAAAAGCGGTGTATTCAAACAGCTTTTTTACCTTACGGGTGAAAACCAGGTAAAACAGAGCCTATGGGAGGAGACTCTTAAATCTCCGGCTCTGATGTTGACGTTAATACTGTTGTATGGTACTTATACTGGATACGGTGTAGACATCTACCTACTAGGCTTAACAATCTTCACTGCGGTTGGTGTATCGTTATTTATCTCAATATTTGAGGGTGGGTTGTACAGGAACATGCTTGATGCGCTCACAATATCTATACTGACTGTCATGTGTATAAACATGTCGTATGTTAGTGCGCTGGCCATAGTTCTGGTAAGCCTATTTTCGGCGCGGGTGTTGTCTGGGGAGAGAAAACTTAGGCTGAACCATATAGCATTTTCATTTACCCTAATACTTCTCCTCTCTTCACCTTCACTCGCAGCTTCTAGGTGGGGGACATACAACCTCTACACCTTTTTCACATTACTTCTAGTCTTAGGTTTCTCGAGAGCTGCGTTTACAAAAACAATTGACCTTGTTCTGGCCTACATATTTTCTTGGATAGTTCTCTTTATCCCCTTTCAGCTGTCGCAGCTAGAGGCGCCCCTCACGGATATACTACTGATCATACCATCCTCAGCCTTCAAACTATTTACTAATCCCTTGCTAAGCCTCATAGCCTTCTTTATTCTCCCCCTCCCTAATACTTTCCCGACGAGTAAGTGGCGTATAGCCTATCCCGCGGCCAGTGCGACGCTTTCTTTCGCATTATCACAAGTTGTGCCGGTTGATATAGCCGCCTTCGCCGGCATAATGCTTTCAAATATTTCCTACATCATAATCAGTCGAGCCCACTGATTGCCCCTAGGTGTTAAATGCTATTTTTCATTTCTTATTTTCTTGGTCTTCGCCAACCTCTATTTCGCCTACCCTAACTCTAACCGCGCCTCTCTCCTCCTCCCTCTCTATCTTTCCGTCGCGTATCCACAGGATGCGGTCAGATACATCGATCATTTTTAAGTCGTGGGTAGCTGCTATTACTGTTACTTTCCTCTTCAAGTTCAGGTCTTTTAGTAGATCAATTATTTGCCGCCCTGTCTTAAGGTCTAGGTTTCCAGTCGGCTCATCGGCTAGTATTATGCTGGGGTCGTTGGCTAGCGCTCTTGCGACTGCGACTCTTTGCTGCTGGCCACCTGAGAGCTCCATGGGCCTGTGATGCAGCCTGTCGCCAAGTCCGACTGTCTCGAGGAGTTCTTTAGCCTTTTTAAATCTCTCTTCACGTGGGACGCCTGCAAAAATCATCGGGAGCATAACATTTTCCAGAGCCGTTAGAGTGGGTATCAGGTTGAATGTCTGGAAGATGTAGCCGATCTTCCTATTTCTAAGCCAAGCCAGCTCGTAAGAGTCTAGCTTCGAGATGTCTACTCCGTCTACATAGACTGTCCCCTCGGTGGGCTTGTCCAATCCTCCGATCATGTTGAATAGTGTGGTCTTTCCCGAACCTGAGGGGCCCATGATAGAGATGTATTCGCCGCGATAGATCTTGAGATCAACACCGTCTAGTGCTACTACGTCCACCTTTCCCAGCTTATAGATCTTCTTCAACCCCTCCGTCTCTACGACCACTTCTCTTGACATCCAGCAGACCGTTGTGCAGAGTCGTTATATAAGCATATCTGCTGAAGTATTCATACTCAGACATTGAGAGAGATTTCAGTCAAATGAGGGTGTAGCGGATTTAAAGATTTGTGGGTTGAGGAACCGTGAGACTCAGGTTGAGGATCAGGCCCTTGTCCAAGAATTCTTCCCAAGTTATCCTTCCAAGTGCCACCATGACTTCCATGGGTAGGAGGAGTGGTTTTGAGAATCGTGCCTGGTCTTCGATGCTCAGTCTGGGGCATGCCGTGTTGATGTAGGCGTCGTAGGTGAAGTCGGCTATGTTTTCCATCGTTATCTCGTCTGAGACTATTATGTTTGCCTCCCGCCCATCCTCGTTTAGAATGTTTTTGAGCTTCTGCGCGAGCCCCATCATGTATTGGCCTGGTTTCCTGCTCACGAGGATGGCTATTCGCCGCGCCTCCTTGAATCTCTGGATCAAGTAGTACCTTGTAGCTAGTATTCTCTTCGCCCTCTCATCCATCCATTCAACCTTCTGTGTGTGGGGGTCGGCCATGAGTGTGGGTTTCTTGGAAATGAGGGCCGCTCCGAGAGCGTGAAAGACGGACCCTACAACAATGTAGCAGTCGACGATGGGCTCAATCGTCTTTAGCGATGAGTAGTCGCATCCCAGAACTTGTCCCCTATGTGCAAGGTGGCCGCCGGGCCCACCTGCCACTACACTGAAGCCTCTAGCAGCCAGATCTTCCATGAATTGTGTCATGTGGTTTAACCACTGGACGCTCATACCTACACCCACTTTCCTATACCCTGTCAGCGCTTTTGCTATTGGCTCGATCAGGCTTTCCAATGGCTTATAGTCCTTGTATCGTGCCTCCACGTAGAAGACAGGAAGCTCGGTGTGGGGTAGGAATGGTGCATGGCCTATGTGGATGATGGCCTCAGCACCTACCCGCTTAGCCTCTTCAACAGCTATGTCACAGCCGCCCCAAGTGGGGCTTGACGAGATAAATGCATCAACCCCCTCACCAGAGATCAACGAACATATTTGCTCCGCCAACCCTCTGAGCCCTAGTGGCGACTGAATCAGCACCCTCCTTGGCCTTAACTTTCTCAGCCAGTCCAAGATCTCTAGGCTGTCAAACTCAACAGACAGAATAACCACCCCTATTTTAGCTCAGTTAACTTCAGGGTTCTTCACGCTTTCCGCACTCGGCAAACTCATCATCGCCGAAACAGAGTGTGTAGTGGCCGTTATTATGTCTTGCTGAGGGCGGCGGAGTGTTGCGCTATTTTGACTGGCTCCTGACTAGGGGATGCCTGGTGGGGAGCTGTGGAAGAGTGACCAGTATTCTGTTGTATGCCGCGTATGCTGGGAGGACGCTTATGAAGATGTGTAGGATGTTGAAGATGGATGTAAAGGCCACCATGACTGCCGCCAAGGTTAGGTCGGATTCTACAGCAATCCCGATACCGCTTAGCACTCTTCTCGAGAATGGGAGGTATACGCCGGGGAAGAGGTAGTAGTATAGGATGAAGGTGGCGCCTGCCATTATTGCCGTCCTCGAAAGTAGGGCGAGTGCAACACTGTTCAGGACCATTGACCCACCCTTGATTCGCGAGGCGGCCTCAAGGCCTAATATTGTCGCTAGGACGGCGAGGAGTTTCATTGCGGGTCCGATGAGCTGGTGAAATGGTGTCCCGAAGTTTAATGCGATCCAGTGGGCGAGTGCGGCGACTAGGCCTCCGGATATCCCGAACATGAAGTAGGCTAGGATGTCAGGTATCTCCGAGATGTCGAAGGATAGGAATGGCAGGAGAGGGTAGCGGATGTGGAGCTTCATTAGAGATAATGCGTAGGCGAGTGCCGCTAGGACCGCCACGCCTGCGACCCATTTAGTGTTTACCCGCTTCATGGCGTATTGTATAGGTATGTATGAGTTTAATAAATTTGAATCTTATTTCCATTTTTCTTGACTACTAAATCACCAAAAAATGTACACTAATATCACTCACTCGCGATAATTCCCATTGAGGCCAGTGTTTGGAAGAGTGCCATTATGTCCAAGCCCTTCCTCAAAGCTACAACCCTGCTACGACCCACCTCATAGACAGTAACGAGGCCTGCCCTCCGGAGTATTGTAATGTGCCTGTAAACTGCCGAGTATCTCTTCTTTAAAAGCCGCGCATATGCCTTGATGTGGAGGGGCCTGTCGTTCTGACTTGCGATTAGGAGGATCTTGAGCCTCGTCTCATTTCCTAAGGCATTGAAGATGCTGCTTAGCTCTGTAATCTTTTGTTCCGAAATCATGCCAATAATAAGCCATTTTGGTGTTTATATTGATTCAACTCTGCTATACGCATTTATGAGTATTTACTCACTATATATTACGTGAGGTACTATGTGGAATAGTTGATTTGAGGACTGGTTCTAAAAGTTGGTGCCTTAAGATAGGGGTCGTCTTTTTGGTATTGGTGGCCTTTGGCGGGATGGCCTTTACACTGGGGCTTTTAAGGCTCAGCTTTCCACTTTCAACCCTCTCCTATCTTAAATTTGACCTCGCCGAGATACCCCCCATTATCGCCGTACTGATGTTCGGTAAGGCGTTTTGGTTTTCATATTGACTTAACTCGATGATACACGTTCGCGAGTATTTACTCATAATATATTAGCTGAGAAATTGTGCGGAGTGGTCGGGTTGAGGAAGGGTCCTAAAAGTAGGAGCCTTATGATAGGGGCAGTCTTTGGCGGTTTGGCGTTCACGCTAGGCCTTCTGCCACTCAGCTTTCCGTTTCCACCCCTCCCCTACCTTAAATTTGACCTCGCCGAGATCCCCTCCTTCATCGCCATATTGATGTTCGGCCCCGCGGTCGGCTTTATCTCAGCTACAAGCCACTTCCTCGCACTGCTCATGTTCGGTGAATGGACACCAATCGGCCCTTTAATGAAGTATCTGGCGGTCTCATCTAGTCTGTTAGGATTCTGGGCAGCCGCGCGCATTACGACGGGTATGGGGACGAGGGTTTGCTCTGTTTCACTGGCATTATTCGGGGCGGGTGCGAGGATTATCGTAATGGCTATGGCTAACTACGTGTTACTTACGGCTTTCTTCCCCTTCTTTCTCGACCTCGGCGCCAAATACCTTTCAAGCTTCATGGGACTCTCATTAACTACGGAGGGCGAGAAGCTCTTCTTCGTGCTATTGTTCACAGCCATCTATAATGCTCTCCACATCCCCTTCTCCATGATCCCCGCTCTTCTCCTCACACGCTCCCTAGCACCGATCTCTCCCCGACTGGGCTCCCCGTCACCTTGGATTGTCGTTGTGGCCCAGAGCAAAAAAAGTTGAGGGCGAGTCGGTTAGATATGCTACATGACGCCGGGGGTGCGGCCGCGTCTATACATTCTCTCTAACGCCCTAGCTGCCCTTATACGGTCTATCTCTTCGTCAAGCTGTGTGTAGTCGAGTGTGATGCCGAGTATCCTCGATAATACCTCGAGTACGGCCTTGGCGGCTGCGGGCTGCCTGATGTGTGGATCATTGATCTCGCCTAGCAGGCATGCACCCGTCAGACCGCGCTCCCGAGCAATACCTAGTAATAGGCCGTTGAAGCCCGTAATGTATCCCTCAGACTCTAGAGGCGTCGTGCCGTAACTCCTTAGCTTCTCATCCATCGCGTCTGTCAGGGCTGCGTGAAAGACTCTTGGATGCTCTGTGAGTGCGTCTTCGTAGTGTGCCGCGCCAATCGTGTAAACCTCCTCGACACCCGCCTGCTGCGCAATGTCCAGAACATTCTCGCAGAGCTCATATAGGAGGCTCGGCTCTGAGGGCTGATGCGTCCCAGTCATAGCGATGAAGTTCAGTCCATCTCTAAAAAACAGCGTGTATTTCCCCCTCTCAAACTCTATGATCCCTTGTCTGTGAGTGACGAATGGTGGCCAAGTGTCAATACATGTGGCGAATGGCTCAAGGCGCAGCTCACGTATCAGGTGCTCCATAGCTATTCCAGCTACATTGCCCATGTCGGGCAGCCCTGCCACTAGCTTGCTGACCCTCGTCGGAATTTGCGTAACTCTAAACTTCATGTCAATAAGAATAGCCAGCCGGGATAAAAGGGTTGAACTATATCTTAATTCTTATTCGCAAGGAGGCCGAGAATGTATAGATACTAGTCGACAGCTGGTTGGTGGGGGAGATGATAAGGATACCGCGCAAAGTGATTGACGAGCTGTATAATGATGTCTCGAGACGATATCCTGAAGAGGCATGCGGACTCTTGGTAGGAAGACTCGACTCGGGTGTTAGAGTGGTAGGATATCTCGTTCCTGTGAAAAACTCCTACATCGGTGAGAAGAATAGGCGTTATCTGATTGACCCGCTCGAGTATATGCGGGTTGAGGATGAGGCTGCGTCGAAGGGTGAGATGGTGGTGGGGGTTTATCACAGCCACCCTGACGCGCCAGCTATCCCGAGCAATTTTGACCATCTCAACGCCGTGCCTTTCCTGAGCTATGTAATTTTATCCGTTAGCCGTGGGAGGGTTGTTGAGATCTCTGCGTGGTTTCTGAACGAAGTGACTTGGAAGCTTGAGCGCGACTTGTTAGAAGTGGTGGAGTAGCAGCGCCTATCTTTAGACCAGACAGTTCATCTCAAACTACTCTATAATCTATGTATCCGCGCCGCCTGCCAATCCTCTCTGAATATGCGTATACCGCAAGCCCTGCCAGAAACCATACAGCCCCCAGCAGAGCGGCGGCCAGTATCTCGGCTGGGTAGAGGCTTAGGGGCCCGATAAGTGCGGCTCTTGCTGCCCTTATTATGTGTGTGAAGGGCAGAGACTCTGCTATGACCGGTAGTGGTGAGGGTAGGGCTGAAGACGGGAAGATCGCCTCGGAGAATATCATAAGAGTCCCGGAGATGTAGACAGGCAGGCCCCACTCAAGTCTCGTCACGAATATTGCATAGGCTGCCAGCATCAGTCCGAGCCCTAGAGCTGCTAGGAGTCCCACAACCATCCCTAGGGAGAAGAGGGCTATGCTGAGGGGTGTTATGTCCAGTCCTAGTGTAACCCCCAGTATAGCCTTTACAGCAAGGGTTGAGGCTCCCAAGGCTAGGACTGCAGTGAAGGAAGACTCGATAAACGATGCGACCACCCTACCAGCAATATAGGATAGAGAGGAGTGCGAGATGAAGACGAGCGGAAAGGTGTATGATGCCTTCCCCTCTGATACGGCGGAGAGGGGTGCCCAGATGTAGGAGGCGAAGTGTGTGTAGAGTGATGCACCCACTATGAGAAATGCTAGCCAGCTGGGGTCAGCTCTGCCAGCCGCGCTCGCCCCCACCCAGTAAACCATCACAGCCGTCAACACGCCTGCAGTCGCCGGAATCATGCTAAGCAAGATTACGAGCGGTGGAAATGTCCATCCAAACTCCCTCTCAAGGCCGAGCATAATGGAGGCCAATAGCTTCCTGATCATTTCATGGCCACCAGTATGTCCCCTGTCTCGCGCCCTCTTCTCTCGATAAAGCTCAGAGTTCTTAACCCGATGAGGATCGAGGCAGCAGCCATAGCTGCTAGTGCTGCTATGTTGGGCCACAGTTCTGCCAGCCCCTCAGCATAGAACAGGGTTCTGCGCAGGGCGTCCATGCCAAGTGTTAGTGGTATGAGGGAGGCTACAGCTTGAACGGCGAGTGGCAGGGGTGAGAGACGCCCTATTGAGGGGAAGTAGATGCCTGAGAGGAATGAGATGGGCTCGTAGAGTGCCTCGTTAATCTCCTCCGACTCCCTTCCAAGTATGAGATATAGTGATGAGAGGGCTATACCCATGCCGTATAGAGCTAACAGAGTAAGCATGAAGACCAGTGCTACGGTCATAGTGGGGGGTGAGAAGGGCGGCTTGAAGAGTAGGGTCCCGATCACTAGGACGGCTACTGAGCTTGGCAGGGTTCCAAGTATTCCTCCCAGCGACATGCCTATGAGTAGCGCTGTGAGGGGCGCAGGAGAGGCGATGTATAGATAGAGCATCCCAGACCTCTTATCCCAGTTGAGCTGTGAAGCCATAGACCACAATACGTTCCCCCAATACGCAACCATCCCTCCACCCAGTATTGCGAATCCTGTTAGATTCGAGAGGCCGGCTAACCTGTAGAGAAATGCTAGGGCGAGGGAGGTAAGCATAGGGCCTCCCACATTCACTACTATCCAGAGCGGGTCTCCATACATCGCTATAACCCTGATGAGTGCGCGGGAGACGGCCGCCTTAACCCAGATCACGAGACTACGCCTCAACACTCCTCTCCCTCTCAGCGAAGCCCGCCCCAACAAGGCTTATGAAGACATCCTCTAAGGTAGGCTCAATCCTCTGATAATTGAAAACCCTGATTCCCCGCTTCTCCAGCAGTTGTAGAACCCTCTCCAGATAATCCTCATCCCTAAGGATCACACGTATCTTCGCCGCCTCACTCTCATTATCCACTTTTATGGTGCCGCCAACAACGCCCTCTAGCTGTGTCGGATCACCAATCGAGGCTCCAGCAATATCGGTCTCAAACAGGACTACAGGCTTACTCAGTGAGGACTTCAGATTCTCGGGGGAATCAATGGCTAGGATCCTCCCTCTATCAATGATCGCTACGCGGTCGCAGACTTCCTCCGCCTCGAACATGTTGTGGGTGGCTAGAAAAATGGTGCGAGAGTTTGTCTTGGCCTCTTTGACAAACAGCTCGCGGACCTTTTTTGCTGAGAAGACATCCATGCCGTTTGTAGGCTCGTCGAAAAAGACTACTTGGGGGTCGTTGATGAAGGCTCGCGCAATGTTAAGTCTCTGTCTGTAGCCTGTGGTTAGTGTGTAGAGCTTGCGGTCAAGCTGGTCTTGGAACTCTAGTAGTGTGGCAAGCTCCTCGATACGTCTCTTCGCCTCGCTCGTCGGGGTCCCGTACAGCTGTGAAAAAAACCAGAGGTTCCTCCTCGCAGTTACGAAGTCAAATCCCACCCGCTCTGAGCTGCTACTAAACCCTATTATGGACCTGACCTTCTTAGCCTCTTTAACAACGTCGAACCCCCCTACCAAGGCCCTGCCACTGGTGGGGAGTAGAAGTGTTGTAAGTATCCTGATGAGGGTGGTTTTACCCGCGCCGTTGGGGCCTAACAGTCCAAACACCTCACCTATCTGAACCTCAAAACTTACATTATCTAACGCTACGAGCCTCTTCGACTTTGTCTCAAAAACTCTTGTAAGATTTTCAGCCACTACATTAGCCAATCCTGTGAAAGAACTACCAGTTGGCAATATTAAACCTATTCAAACGGCCTCGTGTTTCCTAGCCCACTCCAGAAGCCTCATCACCATCTCCTCACTAATAGAGGGCTTCCGCTTCTCAATCGCAGCGATGAAATCCCTCATCGATATTTTCCGCGGCTCATCTAGCTTGTTCTCGAACATCTCCCTTATGGTTGTCAAGTGGGCGTCGAGGCAGATATTGTAGAGGTCGGCAGGCGAGTAGTTGGCAGTCATCTCGGCCAGAGCCTCTAGGTCAACATCCTCCGCCAGCCTGAGGTGGGCTGTATAGTGTTTCAAAATGTTCAGCCTAGTCTCGCGGTCTGGAGGTCCGACGTAGATCCTTTTCTGGAACCGTCTTATGAACGCCTCATCGAGAAGCCAAGGCTTGTTTGTAGCCGCTATAACGTAGAGGTACTCCTTCTTGTTCTTATTGGCAAGCCCATCCATCTCTTTAAGGAGCTGATTCCTAGCACGCGCCTCACCACCCACCTCCAAGTATCTCTGCGCGGTAAGCGAGTCGGCCTCATCTATGAAAATAATGACAGGCTTCCCTTTCGAGATATCCTGCCTAGCTTTTGAGAAGAGTGCCGCTATGTTTTTCTCACTCTCTCCAAGCCATTTTGACAGGACCGTTGCCGCATCCAGTGTATAGAGTGTTGCATTTACTTCGCTCGCAGTGGCTGCCACTAGAAGGGTCTTTCCACATCCAGGCGGTCCGAAAAGAAGTATCCCGGTCGGCCAGCCCAGTGGGAATAGGTCAGGCCTCATCCATGGATAAACTATGGCCTCGCGGATGACTCTCTTAGCATCCTCCAAGCCGATAACATCACTCCACTTTACATTGCTCTCCACCGGATCCATTCGTGGCTCTTCCTTAGACGCGGCCTGCCTAACCACCGTTCTGGCTGGTGTCTCATCGCTCAGCTCGTTCAGCCGGTCGAGGTATTGCCTCATCCTCTCCCGGTAGACCTCGTGTAGGACTGGGCTCTGGGTTAGGCTGATAAGCCTGCTCAGAATCTGTATCGCTTCCTTATAGCGTGCTATGGCCGCCTCCCTAGACCCCTGTCTATCAAGCTTCACCGCTTCCTTAGCCTTTTCTATAGCAATTCTCTCCAGCTCGCTCAAGCCTCGAGGCGTGCTCTAACCTTTAATTTTGTTTTAAGAGGTTTCCACCTATAGCGAGGCGGATGAGGCTATAGGGAATACCCCAAAAATATCTGGGAATTCTTCAAGGAACTTCCTTAGCCGTGTGGAAGACGAAGCACGTCTCAGTCTTGGCGACGTTTTTTATGCTTCGTATCTTATCAATCACCAGTCTTCCAACATCTTCAGTAGAGGGCGCCCTAACCTTGATCAGCATATCCCACTGCCCACTTATCAGATGGACCTCATAGACATGCTCCATCTCCGCTATCATGGCCGCAAGATCTCTCTGTGAAATGTCCATCACCGGGGAGAAGGAGACTAGAAGGAAAGCGGTGGTGGGCAGGCCTAGGCGCGAGTAGTCTGGGATAGCAGCTATCCGCTTAATTATCCCCTTCGCAGTAATCCTCCTAAACCGCTCCTGCAGAGTGGTCCTAGGAACACCAAGCTCTCTGGAGAGCTCGGTGAAGCTTTTCTTAGCATCCTTCATCAGCGCCCGGATAATCTCAAGGTCTTTCTCATCTAACGCCGTCTCCACCATACAACGTCTATATGACTGCAGGTTATATAAGCTTAATCGTCCAAAACCACCTATGTGTTGGCAGCGTGGCAGCATTATTAGCGAGGCTCCTCCAAAAATCTTGTCTGCTGCTGTTAATCGACAGTTGTAGACTATTGGTTCAACACTTTTATACGGGTGGGTGCAATAGGAGACGAGTTGCCCCGACTCTCAGGTGTCGCAGTCCACGGCTACGGCGCCTACATACCCATGTTTAGGGTAAAGGCCTCCGAGATAGCTAGGGTTTGGGGTGTGCCAGACTCTGAGCTGCCCGTACTTGAGAAATCAGTTAACAGCCTCGACGAGGATACAGTTACAATAGCTGCAGAAGCTGCTAGCTACGCCATCGCTAGGGCCGGAATTGAACCCGATAGAATCGGCGCCGTCTATGTCGGCTCAGAGTCACATCCCTACGCAGTTAAGCCGACTGGAACAATAGTGGCTGACGTTCTTGGTATTAATAGCAGGCATCTCAGCGCCGATTTGGAGTTTGCGTGTAAGGCGGGTACTGAGGCGGTGGAGCTAGTCTCCGGGCTCGTGGCGTCTGGCATGATAGAGTATGGGCTTGCGATTGGCGCTGACACTGCTCAAGGTAGACCAAGAGACGCACTGGAGTACACAGCTGCGGCAGGCGGGGTGGCCCTACTGATAGGTAAGAGCGGTGACGGAGCCATTGCAGACCTAGAATACGCGGCCAGCTACGTCACCGACACGCCCGACTTCTGGAGAAGAAGCCACGAGAGATACCCGATGCACGGCTCAAGGTTCACAGGCGCGCCCGCCTATTTCCACCACATCATCTCTGCGGCGAAGATGGTGCTGGAGGATGGCTACTCCCTTGACGAGTTCGACTACGTCGTATTCCACCAGCCGAACACCAAATTCCCATACGCCGCCGCTAAGATGCTTGGCATACCTGCCAAGAAAGTGGAGCCCGGAGTAGTCTGCAACCTCATAGGGAACACGTATGCAGCCTCATCGATGATGGGTCTCGCGAAAGTGCTCGACCAATCCAAGCCCGGGGAAAGGATTCTCATGGTCTCCTACGGCTCGGGCGCGGGGAGCGACGCCTTCGTATTCAGGGTTAGGGAGGGAATACTGGATAAGAGAGGAAAAGCACCGCTCGTGAGCGAACTAATAGAGAGGAAGAGACACATTGACTATGCGCTGTATCTGAAGGCAAGAGGCAAGATCAGGGAGTAGAGACATATGAGGAAGGTCTACATCGTAGGCGCAAGCCTACTTAAAGTTGACGAGCAGTGGAACCAATCGATCGACAGCCTAGTCACACAGGTGGTCGATGGTCTCTCCGAAGTCAGGCCTTGGAAGATAGACGCGATCTACGTCGCCAACGCGTTGGGCGAGATCCTCCAGAGCCAGGCAAACTTGGGAGCGATAGTTGCGGAGGATATAGGCTTGGCTGGGGTCCCAGCCCTCAGGGTTGAGGCGGGTGGTGCCAGTGGAGCCGCAGCCCTACTCGCGGGCTACCAAGCCATCCTCTCCGGCCTAGCAGACACGGTCTTAGTCATCGGGGTTGAGAAGTTATCTGACGCGACACCGGAAGAGTCTGTCTTCCTATCATCCCTCTCAGAGAGATACGACCTGTTGGGTTTTCAGGGTGTTACTGAGGCCGCACTTGCAGCGATGATGTATAGGTTGTATCTCGAGAGGTATGAGCTGCCGCAGGAGATGGTGGCCCAATTCCCAGTGTTAATGCATGAGCACGCGTCTAAGGCTCCTCACGCCCAGTACCAGTTCAAGACAACGCTAGAGAATGTCCTCTCCTCCCCGGTAGTCTCGCCGCCTCTCAGAAGGCTTGAGACAACAGCCCCAGCGGATGGGGCTGCCGCGGTAATACTCTGCAGCTCAGACGCCCTACCCACCATCCAGCATGAACAAGTCGTTGAGCTTGCTGGAGCCGCATCATCCACCGACATAGTCTCCCCGTTCGACAGGGAGGACCCATTAAAACTCAGCGCAGCGGCCCGCGCCTTCTACGAGGCACTAGCTAGGCCGGGGCTCAGCCGGGAGCAGATTAAGGTATTAGAGATTCACGACTCGTACTCAATTCTCGCAAACCTCATTCTGGAATCGATAGGCTATTCGGCTGAGGGGGCCAGCGGCCTTGACGCTAAGAATGGAATGTTCGACTATGGCGGCAAGGTCGTCATTAATACTTTCGGCGGGCTAAAGGCGAGGGGACACCCCCTCGGGGCCACGGGCGTTTATCAGGCTGCAGAGATATTCCTACAGCTGACAGGCAGGGCTGGAGCCTGCCAAGTCGATGGCGCAAAGTACGGCGCGATGATCAGCCTCGCGGGGCTGGGAAGCTCCGCCTACGCTCTTGTAATGAAGGAGGGGTGAGAAGGGTTGCACGCTGTCTTCCGCCCACCCGTAAACTGGAGGCACCGGAGATTCAGGTACAGGCTGGTCGTTTGGAGATGTCTAAACTGTGGAGCAGTGCACCACTACGCCACAAGCATATGTAGGAGGTGCAGGTCAAATAGGGTTGCTGAGGATAAACTCCCCGACCGCGCGAGGCTCATCACCTACACTGTTGTCAAGAACCCGCCTGTCGCCTTTGAGAAACAGGCCCCCTACATAGTAGGCCTCGTAGAATTCGAGGATGGGACTAGGCTGGTGGCGGGAATAACGGACTGCGACCCCGAAGAACTCAAACCCGGGATTGAGCTAGAGAAGGTAGTCAGGAAAATAGCCGAGGACGGCGAGTCTGGACTAATCGTCTACGGATACAAGTTCAGGCCAGTGATAACGCGCAGTCACTAGCCCCGCTATTGGCTGACGGGAAGGTAAATAGCATGGCTGGCCCCATATAATTGGCGGAGGGTTAGGATCGGCTTGCCCGGCTTTACAGGATGGCTAACCGAGAGAGGTAACACTCCCTCTCCACTATCGACTGGAACGACAACCGTGGGTTTCACCGCAGGCGACATAGTCGTCTTTGCTACGGACAGTAGGGCGACTGCAGGCTTCTTTGTGGCGCATAGGAAGGCTAAGAAGGTCTACAAAATCGCCGACCACGCAGCAATGACGATAGCGGGAAGAGTCGCAGACGCCCAGAGCCTCATAGACCTTATGAGGGCGAACGCACGACACTACGAAGTCACCCACGGAAGACCCATTCAGATCAGGGCTCTCACCAGCCTCCTAGCCAACCTCATGTTCAGCTACAGGTGGCTACCGTTCCAAGCACAGATTCTACTGGGAGGCGTTGACGATAGTGGCGCCCACATCTTCAGCGTAGACCCCCTAGGCGGCTTCACAGAGGAGAAGATGGTTGTATCGGGCTCCGGGTCGCCTGTCGCCCTAGGCGTCTTGGAGTCCGAGTATAGGCCAGACCTAAGCCTCGACGAGGCGATTAAACTGGCATTCAAGGCGGTGGCTGCAGCGATAAGACGCGACATAGGCTCGGGGGACAGCATAGACGTTGCATACATCTCGCCCGCAACTATGTATAGGGAGCTAACAGTCCATGAGAAGGCTCCACTCTACGACCAATTCGTCAAACCCTACCTTCTCATGTAGTCTGACTCTTCTCCAGCTGGTATTTTACAACATATTCAAAGTCTTCGGGGGATATAGGGTGGAGGGTTCCCTGCAGGTAGGCGGACCACCGCGCCTTATTCTTGACGAAGCTCATGTTTGGTATTACTTCGCTGGCCTCTACGGGGCTGGCCCAGATGACGCCATCAATTCCTATGTAGTGGGTTAGTAGGTTTGATGGGTACCCTTCTATGATGGACTTGATTTCGTGGGTTATTGGCTGGGGTGGTGATGTGATGACACACTTGCCGGCGATCACTTTACCCATCTTGCTCGAGACATAGAAGAGGCCGGCGTCGCCAGATGCAATCCTTTTGCGGTAGGGGTTCTTTGGAGAGATTAGCCAGAAGCCGTGCTTAACCCTGTTAGCTAAGACCTGCATAGCCGGGATGGTCTGTCTCGACCCCGCCCTGTGGTCCTTCACGACCATTAGCCAGAACAATTCAGCGAGTCTAGAATCAGAGGATATATATGCTTTAATCAACAGTATAGCCCAGTGCAAGCTAGACATGAACCGGCGGCGCATGCTAATACTTATCTCGGCGGCTGCTGGCGGTATAGTCATTTCAATAGTCTACCTCCTATCCCGCCTACGTATCCAACAAGGTGAGCAAGCAGGTGCGGAGAAGGATTATGTCGTGGAGACGGTTAAAGAAGGGCTGAATATACCTTGGGAGATAGACTTCATCAGTAGCGATGAGGCCCTCATTACCGAGAGAGCCGGCCGTGTTGTTTTACTCACCATTTCCACGGGCAGGAGCCAGGTCTTGGGGCAGATTGATGTAGCCCACGTCGGTGAGGGTGGCCTGCTTGGATTGGCTCATATAGATCCAGGCCCTCGCCCAATAACCTACTACACGTACAGGGATGGCCCCCGCCTCTACAACCGTGTACATTTGTGGGACACACTAGAGTTCAAGGAGGGCGTTGTGCTGCTGGACCGAATACCTGGCGCGTCTGTCCACGACGGAGGTAGGGTCAAGATTGGTCCCGACGCTAGACTCTACATTACGACTGGTGATGCGGCAAACCCGGAGAGCGCCCAAGACCTAAACTCTCTGGCAGGAAAGATACTCCGAATCGAAGCCGACGGCTCAATCCCAGGCGACAACCCATTCAGTGGCTCTCCCATCTACAGCTATGGGCACCGCAACCCTCAGGGGCTCTCCTGGCGTAGGGGAGGAGAGCAGCTCTTCGCCACAGAGCATGGCCCCTCAGGTGAAATGGGTTTAGTGGCGAATGATGAGGTAAACCGCATAGTGCCCGGAGGGAATTATGGGTGGCCACGCGTGGTGGGTAGGCGCGGCGTTGAGGGGTTCATAGACCCCGTCTATCACAGTGGAAGTGAGACATGGGCTCCATCAGGATGCACCTTCTACTACGGCAGCGACTTCCCCCAGTGGAGTGACAACCTGTTCTTCGCAGCACTCCGCGGAGAACATCTACACAGGCTAGCACTCAGTGAAGATGGTGCGAGGGTGGTGGAGTCAGAGAAGCTGCTACAGGGCGAGTATGGCAGGCTCAGAAACGTTGTACAGGGGCCCGACGGGCTACTCTACATCCTCACAAGTAACAGGGATGGACGCGGCTCGGTGAGACCAGGCGACGACAAGCTTTTGAGGCTCGCGCCTAAGAGATAGCTGCGGCATTATCGAGTAAATACCTGCGTATTCCCTGGGTAGTTTTAAGTGGCCACCTATTACTCACCTTATATTTAGAAGACCACTTGTGGTGCAGGAATGACTCGCTGCCCAACATGCGCGGCGCCCTGTGTAGAGGGGGCGACATACTGCCCATTCTGCGGCAACAAGATCGAGACGGAGCAGAAGGTCGAGACCTACAGGTGCTGGATTCACAAGAATAGGTTCGCTCCCTATCGATGCGAGGTTTGCGGAAAGCTCATCTGCAAAGAGTGCCGCTACGAGCACTCCTCTAGACCCATATGCAAGGTCTGCTACATCTCAGTAATCCTGCCGAAGAGGGTGGTCACGATGTTTCAGCAGCATGTTACGATAAGGGAAAGCAATAGTGCTGGTGGGGTGGGGATTATTCTGTTGAAGGATGGTGGCAAGACAGAGCCTACACTCTATAGAGGTGGCGATCTCTAAATGCCACATATGCTCTTTACGTCACGCATGGGGTCTGATGTAATAAAACTTATACATTATGGGGCGATGGTATTCAAGCGGGTTCGGCATGGACTCCACACCTCTGATTGACGCACTGGTAATAGGAGGCTCTCTCGCGGCCCTAGTAGCCTCTATCCTCGCAATCTACATGGTGACACTCTCCCTACGAGTCTATAGGCTCTCCCTCACAGCCTACACAAACATACGCGACGCGATCATGCAAATGGCGATTCAGGCGGCTGAAAAGACCGTGGAACAGGCGGCCAAACAAGCCCCTCCAGAAGAGTTAGCCACAGTTGAGGAACACAGGCCTCAACCAGAAAAAACAGCACCCGAGACAAGGCAGGAACCCTACAGCCACCTCTCAGAGCTAGTAGCGGGAGAAGGGTTTGAGGCCGCATTAATCTTCGATGATAGCGGACAGGTGATTGACCAAGAGGGCTCCATTGACTCGAATAGGGAGGCCGCACTCCTTACAGAGGTGATCAGCTCACTCCAGCTTGCGAGAAGCTCTGTGAAGAGCCTACAGATCCAAGAGGACGGTGTACTAGAGTTATTGATACCGGCGGCAGATATAGCTGGAAGGAGGGTCTACCTCTATGTTAAGGGTTCAAGGGGAGCGGCAGGCATAAACGTCGAGTTACTGAGCGAGAGCGCTAAAAGAATACTCAAGAATCTGTTAAGTGGGGGTTGATAACCGGTTGGCGGATATTCAGACACCGTCACCCGAACTTCAGGCACTCCTCGAAGAGGTCATCAAGGTCAGCAGAGGGTCTGTCGAGGTTGCGATTGTATCTAAGCCTGATGGCACACCCGTGGCTCAGGTAAATGCCTCTTCAGTTGGACCCGAGTATCTTGGGGCTGCAATATCAGCAATATCTGGCGTGGTCTCGTCGATCCTAGAAGTTATGCACGTCGGCGACTATCGGCGTATAGTGGTGGAGCTGGATGGCAAACGCTACCTCTTCATATTCCAGTACAGAGGCGATGTAGTCGCGCTGATAACAAAGCTGAATCCAAACTTGGGCTTCGTGAACCTGCTCCTCGACCTTTACTTTAAGGAGGAGGAATCCATTGAAGAGTTTTAAGATAGTGGTTACCGGCCCATTCAACTCGGGTAAGACCACCCTCGTGAAGACACTTTGCGAACTGAGCATGACTAGTGAGCGCCCATTAACGAGGGAGGAGGAGAGGCGGAAAAAATCCTCAACTACGGTCGGAATGGACTTCGGCGTGATAGATCTCGGCGACGGATACTATGTCAGGATTTTCGGGACACCAGGCCAGCGCAGATTCTCATTCATATGGCACATACTCGCCAAGTCTATGCACGGCTACATATTGATGGTCGACTCCGCGGACGAATCATCAATACTTGAGGCTCAGGAGGTGCTGGAGGAGTTTCGCAGCATCTATCCGAACACACCCTTCGTCGTAGCTGCAAACAAGCAGGACCTAGAGGGTGCGCTATCTCCTGAGGATGTGAAGATAGCTATGAGCCTTGGAGATGATGTGTATGTGGTTCCAAGTATCGCCAAGGATCATGAGAGTGCTTGGAACGTCCTTAGAACCCTCTTAGAAATAATCATTGAAAGGACTAGAACGTGAGTACTAAAGCTTAATCCAAGAGAATAGAATGTACCTTATCTTCCCAGATTCTTGTGGCACCGCTATGATGAAGTTTTTCCTCACAGTGGTCGCCAGCCTGCCAGCCCTCACGATCTCCGTAGCGCTTATCTCGTCATCCTCCGATTTCACTTGAACTATGTAGGGTGCATGGTCTATACCGGGCCCATACTTGTAAACAGCAAAGTCGCTTCCAAACTTAATCCCCGGTGTAACAACGAATCCACGCTCGCGTAGATCCCTGTAGACAGAGTAGAGCTGCCGGTATCTTGCATAGAGCTTTTCGCCTAGCTCTGTAAGCTCCTCCAAGCTGATCGGTCTATCTCCTTTGTAAACCTCTATCAAGCCTTTCTCCGCTAAATAGCGCGCCTCGATCAGGTCTAGGATAAGTGGTGCGTCGAAGTCGGCGCCCTTCGGCTTTGGGATGCCGAGTGGCTTGCCATAGAACCCCTGCGAAAAGAGTTTACGCGCGCCTTCCCTATCAAAGACTACTATGTTGGACTCAACGATATCTGCGCGAATCGGGCTCTTCAACCGCTCCTCCATTTTACAGCTCTGACTCGAATAATTAGCTACCTCCCCCTGGGATATATTACTCTAATGATGTTTGATATCTCCTCCATGTGGTCTGCTATTTCCTCAAGAATCTCCGCGACCTCTCTGACAAGTATCATCTGAGGAAGTTTCAGCTTGCTTTGCAGTATCTCCACGTCAAAACCCCTATACAGCTCGTCAACGATCTTTTCATACTGCTCTAGCTCGTCGAGCTTTTCGTGGAGGGCCGTAACCTGAAGCATCAGGGCCCTGAGACACTCTCTAAGCATCTCAGTCCCAGCATATACTTTTTCGGTCATCTGAGTTAGTCCCGTTATTGATACGTTGTCCAATCCCTTCAGCTTGTAGAGAGTTAGGGTTCTGTAGGCGGCTCCCTCAATTTTGTCGAGGATCTTGTCGAGAAGGGCTATGACCCTTATGTACTCCGCCCTCTGAACTAAGAGGGCTCCATAACTCATAACCTGCTGCTCAGCGCTTCTTTTAAGACCTTTACACTCCTCGTCTATCTTTAATATTTCGGAGAATCCTCTCTCGACGCTTTCTGGCGGGCCATTAGATACCAGGGATGAAAGCATCGAAGTGTATATCCGCATACAGTTGTTGATCTTTAGGGTGTACTCATGTGTTATTTGGATAAGAACATTTTCAATATCGTCTTGGCGCGACTTAGTTACCATAAGTGTCCACATATAACGTGCTCTCCTACTTTATAAAAATTAACCCTCTCTCGTGCTCTCCTCCCAGCCCAAATACTCTCCTAGGGTGGGCATAACTCTGTCCAGAGTCCTCCAAGACCTCCTAACCACGTCTGTGGGGCCTTTCTGCCTGACCAGCCTGTGTAGGAAGGCGAGGGTCTTGGGGTCTGAGGGATACCCTGAACCGATATCGCCCAAGATCTTTGCTAGGTCAGATAGGGCTGCGTCGCGTATAACCTTCGCCACTATCGAGGCTGCTGCGACTACAGGGTATTCCTCATCTGCGTGGCACTGGCATAATACCCTGACGCCGGCCAAGTGCTTGGATATTTTCGATCTTATTGGTTCTGTGTTTTTGGCGGGGCAGTCGACTATCAGGATATCTGGCTTAAGCGTCTTTGCGATTGATATTATGGCCTCTATTTCTAGCGTGTTGATTCCGGGGCCTCCCCTCCTTCTAGTGTATGTGTCAATCCTCTGCGGCTCTATTATCTCTAACGTATTCTCGATGCCATTAGAAGTGATCCAATTGTATAACTCCTCTCTGCGTTTTCTGGTCAGCTTTTTGGAGTCCTTAACACCCGCTTCCTCGAGCCGTTGGATCATGTCTTCGCTTACTGCCACACCGGCCACGACTAGCGGGCCTAGAACCGCTCCACGACCCGCCTCATCCACACCAACAATCCTGCTTAGACTACTCATACCTCGCCCTAACCATTACGTGGTCCTCCTCGTATGGGGCGAGGTTGACCGTCTCCAATACCTTGAGACCAGAGTCCTCCATGATCCTAATCTCTCTCCGATAGATCTTTTCAGGCTCCTCCACGCTATCGATGCTCCGAGCCTTAATCGCTATCATGACCTCCCCACCCTTCTTTAGGAAGTGCTCCGCGTTCTCTATCAGTATCCTTGACTGGTCTGGCTGTGCAATGTCGCAGTAGATGACGTCGACGAGGTCTACTAGCCCGGCGTATCTCTCCGGCATTCTTGCGTCTGCGAACACTGCTACCACGTTGGGTCGCCTGCGCACCACTCTCTCTATTAGCTGTGAGAGTACTCGGGGTGCGAATTCTACGGCGTAGGCGAAGCCCTCACGGCCTATGATGTCTGAGACGTGGCTGAGTGTTGTGCCTGATGCTGCGCCGAGGTATAGGATTGTCTTACCTCTGCTAATCCCCCAGTCCTTTAAGCCGCATAGTATCGCGGCTGCAAGCTTGCTCCGAAACGGTACCCACTCCCTATACTCAGCCCCCATAACCTTGAAGAGCCTCTCTCCATATACGCTGAACCCCCGGTCAAGGTTCTCAGTTACGAGGAGCTTCTGGCCCTCAGTCCTATAGACGTAGACTCCCTCGAAGGGTGGGATTTTCTCGAGACTCATCTCCCCCGCCTCCTCTTACCGACGGTTGGTTGGCGCGCCTTTACCGGTGGTGAGGGATATTTCTGTCTTATATCCTGAACCCTCTTCTCCAGCGCCGCCCTAAGCTCGGCAGACCTGTCCTCCCTAGAATGATAGTCTATTTTAGCGGCCAAAGCTATCTTTGTGGCAAGCGCCCTAGCTATTTTGCCGCGCTGCCACTTGGGGGAGCCGTGAACGTATGGGTGCTGGAAGATTACGCCATGTTTTGGTGCTCCCCTACCCGTCTTAAAGAATCTGAAAAGCGCCTTCTCAGCCCCTAAAACCTGTATAGTGCTTGCTGGCAGCCGTGCGAGGTTGTTAAGACCGCCAGCCAGGGAGATGAGTCTCGCACCCAGTACCGGGCCAGTGATGGCTGTCAGATTCGGCGCCTCAATATCCATGAGTGTCCTAATGTATTTCTCCAGAAAGTCCCGCTGCTTTGCTAGGGAGATGACTGTAGAGGCGACCTCCCATATAACCTTCTTATCCTGCTCGGCCAGCTCCACACCAACGCTCCGCTGAGCCGCCTCCCAGACCTTTCTCGAGAGCTCAGAGCCCAGAGCCCCCCTCTGGGCGGCCTCCGATATCCCCTCCCTGTCCCTGTACTCATAGACAATCTCCGCATATCTCACCGGGTCGCTGACATATTCGCGGAGCTCGGGAAAGTGTGTCCCAAACCACTCCATCAGTCTCGAGGCCGTCATGTTAATTATCTTCTGGATGTCGTCAAGGTAGTTGACGGCCTGAACGATCATCATGTCTCTTCTCTGCACCGCGCTTCTAAGGGAATCCTCCACGATTTTCAGGGCGATTCTATGGACAGACTCCCTATACTGCTCAGACCCCTTGACGATGCCCAGAGAGGTTGCCAGCCGCTCCAAAGGCTCTGTTAGCCTAACCCTCTCAAACTCCACGCCCTGAAGCAGCTGAGAGAGAAGTGTGATGAGCTGTGGCGAATGGGTGTAAACCTTGCGAACCCCCTTATCGCTTATAATCTTTGCTATCTCTTCTACTGGGGGGCAGCGCTCCCCCGAGAGGATGTGTGTGAGGTAGTTCCGCTCCGGTGTATCAATACTAACCGAGCCGCCCCATCCGTCACTGCTCCTGTAGATGATTGCGAGGGGCGTCAGATAGAGCTCTAGGCTCACCATCTACACCACTCCTCAGAGCGTGGTTCTGGGATTTAAACTCCCCAGCCTCGAGGAGTCGTGGAGGGCCGAGGAAAAATAGTTACACCTCAGAGTAATAGTATCCTCTGTGTGGGACTGGCCATGGCATCGGTTGTTAAGGTTGTGACGACGAATCCTGGTAAATGGGCTGAGCTGTCTGCCATGCTCTCCAGCCGAGGCATCCAGTGCGTATGGATTAGGGGGGAGACAAGGGAGATACAGTCCGACGACTTGGCCGAGATTGTGAAAGTCTCGGCCCATGAGGCTTATGATCGGTGGGGGGAGAATGTCTTGGTTGAGGACTCGGGGCTGTTTGTCCAAGCGCTCGGAGGGTTCCCGGGCCCCTACTCGTCCTACGTGTATAGGACAATCGGCCTCAGGGGTCTTCTCAAACTCTTAGAGGGGGTCTCTGATAGGGTGGCGCTGTTTAGGTCGGCTTTATGCTATGTGGAGGCGGGTGGAAAGCAGCTCATTTTTACAGGCGAGGTGAGGGGCATCATCGCATTGGGGGCGCGCGGGACAGGAGGCTTCGGCTTCGACCCAATATTCATCCCGGAGGAGGGCGACGGCAGAACCTTTGCCGAGATGACGTTAAGCGAGAAGAACCTTTACTCCCATAGGGCAAGGGCGCTCCAGGGTCTTCTCAGACACTTCGGCGTAACTTGAACTATGGCGCGCCGCGCTCAACATATCTCGCACGAGCCCTTATCTCCTCTATCCTCTCCTCAATCTCCCTAAGCCTCGAACTACCCGCCACATCCTCATACCCGGCCTTCAAAGCCTCCATCATGTTTTTGGAGATGGAGGGGTGGGATGCGGCAACCCCCCTCTCAAACAGGTGTACGTCCACTGCCTGCTCCTCAACATCGCTGGAGAAACCGCTCAGCCCAAAGTCAATCAAGATGGGCCTATCGCCTACAACCAGTACGTTGGATGGGACGAAGTCTCCATGGTATATACCCGCCATGTGTAATCTGGCTAGAGAGGAGCCAAGCCTCCTAACTACTTGGCCCAAGCCCGAGTGATGTTCTGAGAGGAGTGCCCGCAGGTCGGGTCCATCAATGAACTGCATATAGATCGCTGACTCTTCCAAGTCTACGTGAATAATGGCTGGACATGTGACGCCCACCTCTTTGGCCCTTATCATTATCCTCGCCTCCCTTAGTGTCCGTGAGGTTCTAATCTCCCTGTCGAGTTGGGGGTGTCTGTAGGGCTTGGGTATCCTCTTCTTCTCGACCAGTGTTAATCCCAGCCACGAGACCTTCCTGAGGACTGCCTCAGCCCCTATCTTTATCAAGCCCAGGTCCTGAATCTCTCTCATCACTGCCAGGCCACCTCTGTCTCGTCTATCCTGAGCCTCGGCCTGACGATGCTCTGCTCTATCGCCGTGACTTGGCCGTGCTGGAGCATCTTGATACCGGTCCAAGCAATCATCGCACCATTATCGCCCAGATACTCGTCAGGTATTGGCCTGAACTCTGCTCCATGCGTCTTCACCATCTCCCCAACCATCTCCTGTAGACGCCTACTCCTCGCTAAGCCTCCGACTAGAAGTACCTCCTTCTTTAGAGTGAGGGCGAGGGCCCTTTCGAGAACCTCAGTCAGCATGGCATAGACAGCCTCGGTCACCGAGAGCGACACATCCTCCACCGGAACCCCTCCAGCCAGTAGCCTCTCAGCCGAGGTGAGAATCCCGGAGAAGGAGACGTCCATCCCCTTGACGTTGAAGGGCATGCTGTGGAGGTTCTTGCCGCGTCTTGCGTATTGTTCTGGGGCGGGCATAGGGCCTATCCCGGCCGCTATGCCGAAAGCGTCTAGACAGTTGCCGGCCGCAATGTCTAGTGTCTCGCCCAAGATCCTGTAACGGCCTTCGTGCAGGGTTGTTACGAGGGTGTTACCGCCGGCGACGTATAGGACTACCGGGTCCCTAAAACCTGTGAGGAGCTTCCCAATCTCGATGTGCGCCACTCCATGGTTCACTGCTATTAAGGGGCGTCCTAGCCTCAGGGCAAGAGCCCGCGCAAGGGTAGCGCCTGTCCTGAGACATGGCCCCAGACCTGGGCCGTAGGAGAATGCCACAGCGTCTATCTCGGGGATGGTTACTCCCGCCTTTCTCAGCGCCCTCTCCAATACTTGATGGGCGACAGATGCGTGGTGTTGGGCCGCCTCTCGGGGATGAATCCCGCCCCTTAGTGGTCTATAGGTCTCGAGCTCGTTTGCGAGGATGCGGCCGCTGGAGGCCACTACCCCCACACCGATGGTATGGGCGGTCGACTCAATCCCCAAGCAGACTAGTTCTCCTTCTCGCACCCTTAAGATATCTTCGAAGTTGAGACTTATAGATGCGACCCCACTACTACCCTAGGACCGCCCCGACGTATTTGAGGACTGTCTCCTTAGCCTCCGCCAGCGTTGACTGCGCCACACCCGGCACACCACACACCACAATTATCGCCGACTTGGTGGAGCTGTCTGTCTTCGAGTGTTCAGAGTCTCGATACGGATATATCGACAGGACCGCAGCCTCATCCCTCAGAACCACTTCCCTTCCCTCCAGAACAATCTCCTTCTCCATGCCTATTCCCCGGAAGCGCTCCCCACGCCTACTCCATGTCAGACTGAGCTGGCCGAAGACCTTCGAGTCGTCGTAGGCAGCCATGGTTACACCCGTCTTTGCCGAGGCTAGGTTGTAGAGGTCCACGAGGGGGTTTATGCGGGGGAACCCTCGGCCCAGCAGGATGCGCCTGACGAGGGCCTCAGAAGATGGCCTCATCTTAGTTGGGTCAATGCCTATCCGCCAGAAGAAATCCCTGTAGGCGCGAAATATTGGAACATCCTTCAACGTCTCCAAGCTATAGCTCCGCCTAACCTCGTCAACAACCTCATCTATGAGCTGCTCAATCCGCCCACTTCCTCTAGAGAGATCCAGCCCCCCGAGCCTGAAGGCGAGGACAGATATTCCTGGGAAGCTTTCAGCGAGGCTGGGCTCAACCCACACATGAACATCCTCAACCTGCATTGGCTAACCATGGTTTAGGATTTCAGATTTATGTAGCTTTGTTGCAAGGTAGTGTGGGGCAGGGTTGGAGAAGAGTGGGGTCAGGGAAGGTGCATTCAGATTCATCTCGCTTACAGAGCAACATGCGGGTAGGCCTCCCTACCTAGTAGCCTCCGCGCCGGGACGCATGGACTTCCTCAACACACACCAAGACTACAAAGGACTCCCCGTAGTGCCAATAGCGGTCAACCTTAGGACCTACATAGGTGTGGTCGGGAAGCGCCCCGATACCTTCAGGGTGCAAAGCCTAACGCTCAAGGAGCGGGGCGAGGAGTACGTCGACGAGTTCAGTGTCAAGGATCCTCCTCTGGTGGGAGGGGGGTGGTTTGGCGACTATCTGAGAGCTGTTGTGAAGGTGATTAACGAGAGGATTGGAGGGGCTTCTATCGGCGGCGACATCGTGGTCCATAGCGACGTACCTATTGGGAGCGGCCTAGCAAGTAGCGCGGCCTTGGAGGTGGCGTTCGCAGAGTTCCTCAACAACTATTGGGCCCTGAACCTCGAGAAGGTGGATCTGGCCGAGATATGCTTCAGGGCTGAGAAAGAAGTCATGGGAATACCCTGCGGGAGGCTGGACCAGTACAGTGCAGCCCTCGGCGGAGCAATCCTCCTCTACCCCAGACCGCCTGTGAGATACGAGACTCTCCAGATCGGTGATGTCAGCCTGGTAGCCGTAGACTCGGGAATAAGGCACAGCGTCAGCAGCATACACCCTGTCAGGCAGAGGGAGCTGAACGAGGGACTTGAGGCGCTCAGAGGCATGGACATAAGCCCAAGGCTTAAGGAGCTTCTGGGAGAGAGTTTTGACAATACTAGATGGGAGGAGCTGACATACGACGAGCTGCTCCCATACCTCTCACGCCTAGGCGACAAGCCGGCCAAAAGGATAGCCTACACGCTACTGGCCAACGAGTCGACCAAAAGAGCCCTCGAACTAATGCGGAAAGGGTCAAAAGACCCATCCCAGCTCGCCCGCATAATCAATGAGCAGCACGAGCTTCTCCGAGACCTATACGACGTAAGCCTGCCAGAGCTGGAGAGGATCAGGGACGCAATGCTGGAGAACGGGGCCTTAGGCGTGAAGATAAGCGGAGCAGGGCTGGGCGGCTGCCTCATAGCCCTCTGCAGGGATGCTGAGTCTTCAAGATCGGCGCTTGAGGCTGCTTTGGCCGCAGGTGCGGTCAAGGGCTGGCGGTTAAGAATAGATAGTGGGTCAACTCTTGACTACACCGAATGAGCATAAACGAGATTCGCTGGCACCCACTGCTAGGCACGTGGGTCATAGTCGCGAGTGGCAGAGCAACTAGGCCTTGGAGGGATGCGAAGTGCCCATTTTGCCCAGGATCCCCCGAGACTGGACATGGCTGGGATGTCATATCACTTGACAATAGATACCCCTCTCTCTCAACAACGCCAACGGTCTCGACCAACCCCCCGAGCTTCTCAAAACTCGAGCCAGGCTATGGCAGGTGTAAGGTAGTTATAGAGACGCCGGAGCATGAGGGCGACCTCGACACAATTCCCTTCAAAAACCTCGTCAAATACGTGGACATACTAGGGCGCGAGACAGAAGAGCTGGGCAGAGACCCGGGCATTAAATATGTAGCTCCCTTTAGGAATAAGGGCGAGCTTATAGGCGTGTCAATCCATCACCCACACTCGCAGATATACGCCCTCCCATTCATACCGCTCAGGATTGAGAGGGAGCTGGAGTCCATGTCCAACTACCATAGGGAGAGGGGGTCTTGCCTAGTCTGCGACATAGTCAAGGAAGAGGAGAGAGGTGAAAGGATACTGTATTCAAACAGGGACTTCATTCTGATCCTCCCGTTCTACGCACAGTGGCCCCACGAGTGCCACATCTATCCTAGGAGGCACTTCCAGCTCCTCTCAGAACTAAGTGGAGAGGAGAAGGAGAATCTAGCGGACACACTAGCAGTCGCCGTCTCGATGTATAACTCCCTCTTCAGCTTCAGCCTCCCCTACATGATGGTCACCCACCAAGCACCCGTGAAAGGGCACTACCCCCATTACCACCTCCACATCGAGTTCTACACAATCCACCGATACGCCGACAAGCTGAAGTACGCGGCCGGGATCGAATGGGGATACTGGGCCTTCACATACGACGAACTCCAAGAAAACCGCGTAAAAGAACTCAAACAGGCACTGCAGAGAGGCATCAAAAAGCTGGAGGAGCGAGGGTACTCCCCACAAGGAGAGCCACACTTCTAAAGCTCAATAGCAACGTTCAGGACGGAGCCAGCGCCACATCGAGAACTATTTATCACCGGGTAAGTAGCGTCTGGGCTGAGATGGACCTAGTCCGGCTAAGGAGTCGTCTAAGCCAGCTCTACGTACCAGCAGTTGCGGACATCCTAGACGACATGGGATACACTGAGCAGGTTATGAAAGGCAACCTCCGTCCCCTCTACAGCGATGTTAAGTTATGCGGCCCCGCAGTAACGGTCTCAACGTACTGGTATTCAACCTACAGGAGGGGTGAGAGGAACATAGAGTCGCTAGCAGCTATCTTCGACTCCTGTTATAATGGATGCGTAGTCGTCGTGGCGTGTGGAGGAAACATGGGAGCCGCATGCTGGGGCGAACTAATGTCCAACGCCGCTAGGGCACGGGGAGCAGTCGGAGCCGTAGTCGACGGAGCTATTAGGGACGTCCCAAAAATCCTCGAGATAAACCCGCCATTCCAAGTATACTCGGCCGGCTTCACACCGGCAGACTCAAAGGGACGCGTAGAATTCTCAGAGACTGAAGTAGAGATCGTCTGCGGAGGAGTTAGAATAAGGCCAGGAGACATAGTCTACGGCGACTACGACGGCGTCGTAGTAATACCCAAACAAGTAGTGTGGGAGGTCCTAGAGGAGGCTGAGAAAAAAGTCGAAAAGGAGGCCGAGTTCCGGAAGTCCATCAGACAAGGCATGAACTTCAGAGAAGCAGTGCAAAGATACAAGGTCGTCTAGGGGCTGAAAGCCTCGGGCGGGATTTGAACCCGCGACCCCCGGCTTACCAAGCCGGTGCTCCACCCGGCTGAGCTACCGAGGCACACTTCCAATACCGAGAGATCGTGAATTTAGGTTTTAAGTGTTCTGTAGCCAATTTCGGATTCAATGTGTCGCCGATTTACTACTGCGTTTTACGTCTCAATTTAAGCGCTGGTCTATGGAATCTCTCCCTCGCCACTGCTAAGTTAAGTAGGGCGGCTGAAAAATAGAACCAGAAAACTTGAGGGGCGTCAACCTCGTTCCATGGACACCTACAAAATGAGAACGTTAGTAGAAGATTAGTGGCTATTGCAAATCCTATTAAGGCAGCAATCCTTGGATAAAGGCCCAGAATAATCATCACACCGATTACCGTTTCCATGATGGTGATGAATAATGTAAGTAGTTCCCAGTGGGGCAACAGTATTCTCAGAAGGTCGCCGTAAATTGGCAGGTAATTCCCCATTGCTGCAGTCTGCAAGAGTTCTTTTACCCAAGCCCTACTTATCCATCTCTGGCTTGAAAAGAACAGCCAAAACCCTCCTACCGTCAACCTCAATATGATGGACCAGACTATGATGGAGACAGACAAGTCTTATTCAGCTATCCGCCATTCTTATTTAAGAATAATTAAGAATTTATGAGCTATAAATGGCTTGGTGTAGCTAAGCAATTTTTATAAAGGGTCCTCAGGCGAGATTCACAACATGATTATCTACCAGCTCCTCACGCTTACCCTATGGGCCTCTAGTATAGCCATGCTAATTTATCTGATTAACTATCTATACTTAGCAGGTGTTGCCCTCTTCAAGAATTATACCCCATCGAAGGCCACAGTGACAGAATGGCCACCTGTCTCAATCCACATTCCAATCTATAATGAGAGGTATGTGGCGGAGAGGTTGATAGAAGCAGTGATCAGGCTCGATTACCCCCCAGACAAACTCCAAGTTATCATAATAGACGACTCTAATGACGATACATCAGACATAATAGCGAGGACATTGCAACGACACAACTCTTCCCCCGTAGAGATCTTGCATGTAAAAAGGGAGGGGCGAATCGGGTTTAAGGCTGGAGCACTACAAGAAGCTCTAAAACGAACAAAGGGAGAGTATGTGGCGATCTTTGATGCTGATTTTTTACCGGCTCCAGATTTTCTGAAGAATGTCTTACCATATTTGCTAAGCGATGAGAGGATAGGATGTGTGCAGGTTCGATGGGAGCATCTAAACCGAGACCATTCTTTCTTAACATTAGGGCAAGCTATCAATCTCGACCTACATTTTGAAGTGGAGCAGAGAGCTAGGTCGTCAGCCGGTCTTTTTCTCAATTTCAACGGGACGGCCGGTGTCTGGCGTAGAAAATGCCTGGAAGACATTGAGGGTTGGCGGGCATATCTTGCTGAGGATCTGGAGGCGAGCATTAGGGCGCAGCTCAAGGGATGGAAGTTAATCTATATACCGGATGTGTCCTGTCCTGGGGAGATCCCACCCCAAATGGAGGCCGTCAAGAGGCAGCAGCACAGGTGGGCATATGGTGCAATTGAGGTGGCGAAAGATTATTTGGCTCCCATTCTAAAGTCAGGGATTCCTGCGCGGGTCAAGGTACAGGCTTTTTTTCACTTTACCAGACATATCCCACAGCTGATGTCCTTGATGGTCCTATCAGTCATACCCCTAGCTATACTATTGTCCATATATTCACCTCCCCGAAACGCGGTATTGTCGCTTACGTGGACACTATTCACTGCAGGCATACTAGTATCTACCGCAGGATTCAGTAGCATAAGATATCTCCCAAGCCTAATCGTATTCACAACATCGATGATTGTAAATAATTCGATAGCTGTTATTGAAGCATTAATAGGTAGAAAGAGAGGCTTTGCTAGGACTCCGAAGTTTGGAGAGGGTGATTGGCGTAATAAGCGTTATGTATTACCACTCGATACCCAGTCTTATTTCGAGCTTTCATTTGGAGTTCTATTGGTGGCCACGGCGCTTTTCGCTATCCTGAGAGGCCTCATAGGATATATGCCCTTTCTCCTAATAGCTGGATGCTCACTAATCTATGCAGGCTGGTTATCAATAAGACATGCTCCAAAAGATAAGCGTCAACCAGCCAAGAGGCCCCAAGCATTGAAGCTCTTAATCATAGCGGTGGTGGCTCTCACGCTAGTAGGAATCGTATACGGGTATTCCCAGACTTACTATAGGCTTGACGTTGCGAGTGCATATGTGTTTCGTGGTGCGTCTACTGGAGACGCGAGAGAAATTGTAAGTTATATCGAAGAGTCGCTTAAAATTCTACCCGAGTCAGGAAACCCAGTATGGCTATTTCCAACTCCAAGGACTGACTTCGCCCTGATACGCCGGGACTTAAACACGTTGAGGGAACTCGCAATACGTCTATCTGGGATGGATGCGGGGACTCCTGAGTACCAGCAGGGAATTGATCAGATCAAGGACAGCCTGCGTACAATTTATGAACAGATACTGGAGGCTGCCCCCTTCTACTTCATAAGCCCTATCTCACTCCTCCTAACTATACTTTGGCTTGCAGCATTTATCTACTTGATTAGGCTCTATGGAAGGGCGCGTAGGGGAGTGGAGGGGTAGGGTGGGATCATACTGGGAACAGTTAGAAGGGTAGTCCGACGATGTATATGTCTCCAAGAGGATAAAAAGGCGAATTGGCATACAATCTAGATTCTACTAAATTTTGGGCGATATATGGGCTATACCTCTTCAGCTCTATAGTGCTTTTCAGCTGGTATGACTTCGTGGCGATATCCTCTCTGGGTAGAGTGTCGAGGGATACTGCTGGAAATATCGTCTTCATTCATGATGGCTCGCCAATTTATCCCTTCACAGTCGTCGCAGCCATCCTAGGTATCTTAGGCACTGCATACTATGTGTGGAGAGCGGTTGGTGGTGTTAAGGGTATGGTGTTGGGGCTTTTAGTAGGTAGAGCTGCAACTTTAGCAGTTTTCGAGATATACGAGTTTATGTTTACAGGGTTGGGCGAGACCTTTTACGGATGGGCGTCTTGGACCGCTATTTATTCGCAAACGATTCCGTGGTTTCTGTTGAAGGCAAGCTATCTGGGCGTCCTAACACCTTGGACAAGGCGCAAAAACATCAGAATCGCTTCAACAATATTACTATGTTCGATAATAGCGTTTCTCATATGGGTGATTTTAGGCTACAGGCTACCGGACTCAGGCGACCCCATATCATATGGCCTGAACGCGATTACAAGAATGTTATTCGCTATGCTTCCAGTCGCGATTGTCAGGCGGTAAATGCGAAATTGTATTGTCCGAACTTTCAGTATAGAGCTCTCTGCTGACAGTTATCTTGTAGCTGATGTTTTTGCTTTCTTCTGGCATGAAGATATCCACCCCAGCCCAGTCAAGTCTAGGGGGTAAAACTTCCCGCCCAACGTAGACCTCATACCCCGGGGGCAGCTCCACAGTTATCGCAGCGGGAAGGAAGCTAGAAATCAGTGTGACTCTGTTAGAATGGCACCTCGCCCAAGGCGGAGGAACTATCATCCTACCATGTATAACCATTCTGTCGAATATCCTACCGGAAAACTCATTCGCAACTATTATCCCACATGAACCCTCTACGCGGGTAAGACTTACAAGAATATAGTCGTCTAGGAATCGATATCTAACCTCCACAGACCCTATGCTATCTACCCTACGATAGCGTGTTTTAACAAGTTGTCCACGCAGAATCATTAAGAGTCTGAACAGCTTCGATAAGTTCGAGCCAGCTAGGTAGTGTGGCGCTAGGTAGTCGCGTAAAGTTCGATGAAGCATAGTCACGTCTAGGGGGCCAATGTATTTCTTTGATACACCGTTTAGTTGAAATAATCTTGAGAGCGTGTCTCCGGATGCATTGTCTGTGCAGTGGAGGGGAAAATATGTCACTCCCCCCTTCCTCGCAACGAGCCCTCCTATTCCAACCCCCTCGCCCACCAGATCGAGGCTCCCTAGCCTCAGTCCTAGGCCCCGCCAAATCCCTGAAATCTCCATTTCATCTCCACCTCTTGGAAGCATGTAAGCGTAGATATTGCCGCCAAGATGAATCGACCGCTCCCCCATCATCATTTTCTGTGGCATAATTGAGTAATAATTCAAGTATTATAAGCTAATTGCGATCCCAGCGTATCAATGGGAGTAGATCTGCTACTTATCTTTCCATATTTTTACGATGGCCGGTCTAGGCACTGGCAGTTTCCCCCTCTTGGTATAGGCTATATCGCGGCTTATGCCAAAACGCTTGGCTACAGGGTGGAGATTCTAGACTGCACTTTTCTGTCTCAGGATGAGGCGGTGAGGAGGATAGAATCCGCCAAGCCTAGGGTGGCGGGGATCTATAGCATGCTTTCAATGGTAAATCAGGCTAAGCAGCTTGCCAAAGTGTGTAGAGAGTCCGCCGAAGTTGTTATCGCAGGCGGTCCCATGCCCTCAGCATACCCCGAGATTTTTCTCGACGATTTTGACATAGTTGTCCAAGGTGAAGGAGAGTTAAGTGTCTCTGAGATCTTGGAGAAGCTTGATGGGAGAGGCGAATCCAACCTAGGAAATGTGAAGGGGCTGTGGTTAAATGGTAGATTCAACGGGGGCAAAAAGTCGTTTACAGGTCCGAGACAGTTGATCAACAACCTAGATATCCTTCCATTCCCCGCGCGTGAACTCTATGACAATGAAAAATACAAAGCCCACTATAGGAGAAACTACAAATACACAATGACGTCAATGATCGCAAGTAGGGGCTGCCCCTTCAGCTGCGACTTTTGCTGGAGGCCGGATTACGGCAGGGTGTATAGACATAGGTCTCCAGCGAATATAGCCGAGGAGATGGAAGAGATACGATACAAGTGGAGATACGATAGAATATGGTTTGCTGATGAGATCTTCATAGTAGATAAAAAACATGTCATGCGTTTATGTGATGAGATAGTTGGACGCGGAATCGACATTGAATGGGAGTGCCTCTCTAGAGTAGACCTATTCGATTCTGAGTTAGCTAGGAAGTTGAGAAAGGCTGGGTGCTATAAGGTAATATTCGGTTTAGAATCAGGTGACGATTACGTTCTCAACAAATTGATGAATAAGAGGATTAAGGTTTCACAGTCGGTGTCTGCAGTTAAAGCTGCGAAGGGTGCGGGAATTAAAGTGGGGGCTTTCTTCATACTGGGTTATCCAGGAGAAAACAATGAAACTATGTTAAAAACAATAAAGCTTGCCTCGTCTCTACCACTCGACTATTTCAGCATGACTATACCATATCCTCTCCCCGGAACAGGTCTATATGACAGGGTCAAGGATAAGATGGATACATTCGAGTGGGAGAAACCCATTCATGGTTGGGATCACAAGCTACTGTTTAAACACGAGTTTTCACTTATGAAGCTCAAGTACGGTATATGGAAGGCGCGATTTCACTGGAGGATGCGGAGGAAACTAGGCCCACTATACTGGCTATTCAAGCCTTACGAGTTCTATACAGATTGGAGGTTTAAGTCGATGAAATAACTAGTTTATTCCCAAGCCTAGCATATTCTAGAGAGGCCGCTATGAGAGCTATGTTCTGTGGAAGAGCCAGTGGGTAGCTCGCAACTACTGCGAAAAGGGTGAGTAACACTGCTGAGGTTATCCCTGTAATCCTATTCAGCTTCCCGGAGATAATCATCACGGCCAAACCTAACTCGACAGCGAAGATGAGAAAAACAGTGGTGTCTAGTCCAAAGAGGGAAGAGAAGACGAGGGCTGGAATATTCCCAGAAATGTATTGCTTAAAGTGTGCTGGATTTCTGTAGGCATCCAGGCCCCACTCTAGAAACGGGTAGGCTATACCACCCCTAAAAAGTAGTCCCATCATCCCAGCGAGCCACGATTTTTCCCATGAGAGGCGGGACACTCTCTGAATAGATACGAGTGTGACAAATGCTGCCAGAGCCGCTATCCCAACCGTCTGGGGCTCTGCTATGGGTTCAAACGGCTTCACCATATAGGCATAGTAAGTTGTAGTAGCACACATTGCTAGTCCCGCCCAACGCGTTGCCCCAGGGGGATAAAGGAGTGCTATGCCTATGGACAAGTGTATGACAAGCATTATGACTGGATGTGGGAGTGTAGGGTTGGCAGTCAGGCGCGGATCGAGGAGAAACGCAAGCCCCCACAACAGACTAGTAGCTGAAAGACCTAGGACTGTTAGCCTCAACCCGCATTACACCGTATACTTCACGGATATAATAAAAGTAAAAAGCAGTAGACGCGGCAAAGCGAGCCAAGAGCCTGTACCCGTCGAATAACCAAGTGGCGTTATACAGGTCAACTGTAACATTGGGCCACACTGGATATAGGAGCTGGGGAATAGAGAAGTTGAGTATGGAGTATGCCAAAAGTGTAAGCCATAACACTCGACCTGCAGGCTTCCCGGTGGCTAGGTGTAGCATAACGAATAGCATGATGATGTTTTGCTCAGAGACGTGAGGCCGGCCGAGTATGAAGAGGGACGAATATGCGAGGGAGAGGCTCCAGAGCCTGTCCTCATGTAGGGGTGCCTTGATTAAGAGGAGTATTGATGCGGCAGAAAAAACTATGAGCCAAACAATGCCTAATGGGATTGTATCGAGCCTATAGCCACCGTAACTCCATCCATAGAAGTATTCTAAGATGTTGAGTGGAGACACTCCTCCGACCTGTCGCAGCCAGCTGGTAGCACCTCCCAGCGGCGTATCTAGACTCCATCCCATCAATAGGAAGGGGGCTAGGAAGATGGAGAGTGAGAGTAAAACGGTTAGCAACAGGTAGAGTATGCCTCTCTTAGGGCCGAGTGATGCCGCAACTACTGGTACAAGCCCGAGGGCCAGCGGCTTTATGTTCAGCGAGATAGAGAAAAGGATCGCGGATATAGCAGGCCTTACCCTGCTGAATAGGGCTAAAAGAGCGATCACTGTAGCCAGAGAGTCAGGCTTCCCCCATAAAACGCTAATGGCAACTATTAACGGATTTGTAAGATAGAAAAAGGGGTTTCCCAATCCTCTCTTCAGCAAGAGTAAGGAGAGAAAGACATTAGCCAATATTACCGGAACTTTCATGAAGATATTAAAAACGAATATGTCTCCGCCGGACGCGTAGTGGACCGCTCCGAGAAATAGCGGCCATATAGGGGTCTCTCCTATCCCTTGCACATGAGATGGATATGATGGATTGTGGAAAATTCCACCATCATAAGGGCTTTTCCCCTCAGCCACGTTTTTGCCGGCCACGTACGCGACTAAAAGGTCATAGCCATGAGATGTGAAGGGAAAGGCTAAAACCTGTAATATTAGCGCCGCAAACAATGTGACGCGATTGTCAGCGGTTATTCGCCGCATGTAAACCAGCTGTACAACACTTCTATCTCAAAAATAATACTTTAATACAATGACACCTATGTGGAGATACTTCAGCCCTATTATAGCTCGTCAGTATTCCCGCAGTGCCAAGTTCGATGGGGGGTTCGAAGGTTGGAATTGTGTTGAACAGCAATTCTTATAGCCTATTCATATGCGTGTTCTTGTAAGCTTGAGGCGCTTGGAGGTTATTGTTCTAACATTTTTGCTCATCTCTGCTATACTTGGTGGACTTATACTTGCCTTTGACGGGCTGTTATGGCTGGATAACCCGAAAACAGGGCATGCATATGGCTTAATAGGGTTTGTCGTTCTTGATGTAGTTTTTATTGCTTCTATAGCTTTGCTGCCTAGGAGGCAGCGCTTATACCTAGCCTTATCTATCTGGGGGGCCCTCAAAATAATATTTCTAATCCTGAACCCGCTGACGGGGCCACAAATCGGCATAACCCCTTCAGAGTTTGCCGCGTACCTTTTCGGCCTAACCCCCATCACTGGCCCAAGTTGCCCCTTCGAATGCCCGCCATTCAGATTCACATATCTACTTCTTCTACTGGTCCATATCCCAATAGTATACAGCTCTGTAAGGCTCAGAAAAACAGCAACACCTAGAGAGGAGTAAACAGTTAATATTGACCTGCGATCCCCCTCGCCCAGAGAAGGCTAATCTAAGTGCGACAAACTTATGAGTGGCTTGATTCTGTAGGAGAAAAGTGGGGCTGCGGCCGTGGTCTAGCCTGGACTAGGACGTGGGCTTTCCGAGCCCAATACCCGGGTTCAAATCCCGGCGGCCGCACTTCCTGTCCTTCTCTTCGCGACGAACATGCATAACTCTGACCCACTTGCTACACATTCAACTTCAATGACATCCCATTCTCCACCAGTTATCTCTGATATGTAGCCTGCCAAGAATCCACGTATGAGCTGCGATGCTGGTTCAAATATTCTTTCTTTGAGTAATTGGCATTCGATGAGTTCTTTAACCTTGATTTTGTAAGTACCTTCGTCTGTTTGCTCAATATCAATGTGGCCGCACCAGCCGAGAGAGATGAGTGGTATGATCTCGATAGGCTCTGTCTTTCCCATCTCTACGAAGATTTTTTTAATGTATCGAGCATCTGAAGCTCCCATTGGTTGGCCTAGATGGTATAGGAGAGCCTCTGCTGAGGATTTACCAAGCTTTGCATATATGTCGTGTAGTAGTCCCCTGAGCTCGCTGTCAGTTAATATAACAGCCCTAAGGTCGTATACTCCTAGCTGGTCATAGAATGGCGCGATTGATGTATGTGGCGGATATTGCTTATGCATTCTGATCCTCTTCACACCCTTCTTCTTCGCAATCAGTTTTATGAAGAAGTTTAGCTGATCCTCAGTGTATCCATTTACATCGATGAATATTAGCACATGTAACGTTTGGTCAATATTCATCGCTATGTTAGAGACAATTCCGAGGACTTTTAGATCTGCCGCGGAGATTACATTAAGTGCTGAAGTAAGTGCGCCTGGTGTATTCTTAAGCTCAAGGAAGAGGCTCCTTAACTCCGTATCGGGAATCGATGCGATGAAAGGTAAAACGAACCTACGTACCATGTGTATATATACTCAATGGATCTATTAAGTATTGATCAACACTTAGACTGTATTTAAATGAAAGTAAGTTTTGATTAATTTGGCACGGTGATAGTGCTGTCAGCTCCTTCGATAGGAATATCGTCCACCTTAGCTGACAGGCTAGCAGAGGATAGACAGGAAGACTGGTCTTGTAGAGAACATGAAGATAAAGGAGGCTGCGGGAACAGTTCTTCACCATATATACCTCGGTGCTCTAAATAAGACTGTCTGGGGGAAGTTTACGTATTTTTTAAAGCTTATAAGCGCCGATCAGAAGCAATGAGGTGTAAAGATGTTGGTGGATGATTTTTGAGTAAGAGATACTTCAGGAGGGATGAGATTGTAGGTAAAGACATTATATCGGATTCCGCCGTAAGGCTTGGAAAAGTTAAGGACATTGGTTATGATCCGGAGGGGAAAATCGTTCTGATATATGATAAGACGGGTGAAGGGGGTGAAGAGGCAATACCCTCATCCCAAATAATAGCTATGGGGGATGTGATTCTCGTCAAGTCAGCCACATTAGAAAAGATTCCAACTCCAGCCAGCTCACCGTCATTGAAGATTTGCCCCAAATGTGGAAAGGAGAATGCGCCAGACATGCTATACTGTACTAGTTGCGGCTCGAGGCTGGGAGGGTGAGGGTATGAGAATTGAGGAAAATTTAGGGGATGCATACAACTACACTGTCAAGCTATTCAAAGATATTGGAAGACTCGTAATCCTCATAGTCTTGAACATAATACCGATAGTGAACTTCATTGTGATTGGATACTTCGCAAGGGTAATCAGAGAGTCGCCGAGAAGTGAAGCCCCACCGCCTCTCGAGAAGTATGGTGACCTCTGGATTGAGGGTGCAAAAATTTTCGTCGTCTCACTGGTCTACATGATAGTACCTATTGTCTTGGTCTCTGTGGGTGCAGCTTCGGCGATAGTTGCTGGTGCGCTTTTTCCTTTCGGAGGCCTCGGAATCGTTGGTAGTGCACTAGTAGTGTTAGGGTTGGTTCTGATATTCTTAATAATGATAATAGCGTTGATGGCGATTGTAAATATGGTCAAGAGGGGGAGGCTGGGTGCAGCATTTGATTTCGATCAAATATTATCAAAAATTAGGGCAGTTGGTTGGGCAAGATACATTCTTTGGATAGTCGTAATATTCGTGATAGGGCTGGTGCTTGCTGGTCTTTCTGCTATCCCATTCATCGGCTGGCTCATATCCCTCGTAATTTCGCCCGTCTTCTTGGTCTTCATAGGTAGGTCAGCTGCAAACATATACGAGTCAGCCACAACCGCTACTCCAGCTCCAGCTGGAGTTACTCCCGTGGGCCTTTTCTGTGGCTACTGCGGAAACCCGCTTCAGCCCGGCGACAAGTTCTGCGGCAAGTGTGGAAGGCCGGTAAAATAGTCCGCGTACTGAAAGGATTTTTTCGATATACGTCGAGGCTGGTCAGCATATTGCCTGCGGCTAGGATGGTCTATGTCAGCGGCCCAATCCTTAAAAACCAAACAGGTCCCTCCATGACTGGCTAGGGCTGCCCCGTCTCTTCAAGGATTAATAGAGGCTTGTTACTTCCTTGTATTGCCGGCGGGTTGGGGTTTGGCTGGCCAGAATGCCGGCGTAGCTCAGCCTGGTAGAGCGCGGGACTCATAATCCCGTCGCCGTGGGTTCGAATCCCACCGCCGGCATTTTTATTTACAAAATTCTCCCTGGATATGGGTTTGTGTAAAATATCTTGTCGAGGGTTTAGTGGCTGGGTTATCGTGCGGCGTCTCTTAGGATTGTGGCCAGTTCTTGGGCGTCGAATAGGCTGCCCTGTACCTTGACGCGGCCGGCGAAGAAGAGCTGCACCGGGTCTACAGTTCCTTTTATTATTCCTGCAAGGTCGTCGTCTGAGGCTATTATCGTGGCTACAGGGTTGCTTGTCTCACCCTCTCCCACCTTTAAAACTCCGTTGACTACCTCGAGATAGAAGGGCGGTGCGTCAGAGGGCTTGAACTGGAAGGTCTTGACCATTCTCGCTGTGCGCATTTTTATCATGGGCTTCTCGGATGCGAGTGCGACGAGTTCGCGGAGTGCTAACAGAGACTTGTTAGCCACGTAGTATTCCGCATCAAACTGGGTATATATTTTTTTGTTATCCTTTGAACGCCCGCGGCAATAATCTTAAAAAACATCGGAGTGTGCTGGTTGAATCATGAAGGTTGCCCTAGCCTACAGTGGAGGGCTCGATACAACTGTCTCAATTCCTTGGTTGAAGGAGAGGTATGGCGCCGAGGTCATAACCGTCACGGTCGATGTCGGTCAGAGCGAGAATTTCGAAGAGATTGAGGAGAGGGCCCTCTCCGCAGGAGCATCAAAGCACTTTTTCATCGACGCGAAGAGAGAATTTGTTGAACACTATATCAAGCCGTGCATCAAGGCAAATGGACTCTACGAAGACGAATACCCGCTCGGGACTGCCTTGGCGAGGCCGCTTATCGCCTCGAAGGTGGTGGAGGTCGCTTTGAGGGAGGGATGCGATGCTGTTGCCCACGGATGCACTGGCAAGGGAAATGACCAGCTGAGGTTCGATACCACGATATCGGTATTGGCGCCCCAGCTGAAAATCATCGCGCCTATCAGGGAGTGGGACCTGAGTAGAGACGAGGAGATAGAGTATGCGAGGCGTAAGGGTCTGAAGCTGGACTTTAGGCAGAGCAGGTTCAGCATAGACGAGAATCTTTGGAGCCGCTCAATCGAGGCTGCCGAGCTGGAGGACCCCTGGGTCAAGCCACCCTACGAGGCCTTCAAATACGTTGTCAACCCCCAGCAGGCACCAGACAAGGTTGAGGTGGTTGAGATAGAGTTTGAGAGGGGGGTCCCAGTAGGGCTAAATGGGCGGGACATGCCGCTAGGCGAGCTGATACATGAGCTCAACATACTTGGAGGGCGCACCGGCTTCGGAATCATAGACCACATAGAGGATAGGGCGGTGGGAATAAAGTCGAGGGAGGTCTACGAGGCTCCCGCAGCCCTCATACTCATCAAAGCCCATAAAGACTTGGAGAAGATAACGCTCAACGGTAAGACGTTATCCTTTAAGGCCTTGGTCGAGAGGATGTGGAGTCAGATGGTCTACCAGGGCTTCTGGCTAGACCCACTCATGGACGCGCTCCACGCCTTCATAGATAGCACCCAAGAGAATGTGACCGGGCGTGTGAAGCTGGAGCTTTACAAGGGCTCCGCCAGAATTGTCGGCAGAGTGGCTGAGAATCCTCTCTACTCCCATGAGATAGCAACATATGCCAAGGGAAGCGTTTTCCAGCAAAGGGCTGGTGAGGGCTTCAGCAAGATCTGGGGACTGGACACGGTGATAAGCGCAACGCGGCTAGCCAGGCGAAAAACCGGCTAAGAGCTACTTTTCTCGCCTAAGCCCTTCATGGGGAACCGTCAAGACCTCGGCGGGGAACTTAGTTGAGATAATTTTAGCAACCTCCTTGACCCTATTTTGAGGAGCTATCGCTATGACGCAGCCCCCTCCACCAGCTCCAGTAAGCTTTGCCCCCAAGGCCCCTCCCTTAAGCGCATACTCAACAGCCTCGTCTAAAGTCTTATTCGAGACCCCAATTGTCTTAAGAAGGTTGTGCTGAATCGTAAAGAGAGAACCCAACCTCTCAAACCTGAGATTCCTCAGGGCGACCTCCATCTCGGAGGCAACCTCATCATTCACCAGTCTAAGCCTGTCGAAGACGTTGATGAACTGCTCTCTAAGAGTTGAGACCTGCTTAACGATGCTGCCAGTCCTCCTACCCTTCTTCGTGCTTACAAGTATGATGTTAAATTTCTCGCCGACGGGGATAGGTCGCGGCCTCTCTCCCCTGACATAGGATATGAATCCGCCCGTCAGAGACGCAGCCAAGTCCACACCCGACGCCCTATAATGTATCTCGGATTCAGACACCGAGGCAATCTCTAAAATTTCGGACTGACTAGCTTCATGACCAATCGCGGTGAGACATGCAGAGGCTACGGCGAGTGAAACCGAGGCCGAGGAGCCTAGCCCCATCCCTCGGGGGATTTGGGACTTGATGACGATGGAGAATCCCTTGACGCCATACATCTCGGATATGCGGTCAATCATTATCTTGAGGGGGCGCAGCCTCGTGGGCGCGCTCTGATCCGAGCTCTTAACCAGCTTGTCTCCCTTCCAGACTGCCGATATCTTTGCGTCCTGCGACTCAATGGATAACAGCGAGTCGTTTCTACGGGTAACTGTGGCGTAAGCTCTTTTCGGAATCGCACATGCAATGGCCCTGCCTCCGTAGACGACGTAGTGTTCGCCGCAGAAAATGACCTTCGCGGGGGCCGAGTATGTTACAGACTCCATACTAGTCTCTCTAACCTGCTATTATATCGCCACCAAATATATATTAAATTTTTAGGCTTTAGGCTGGTGAAATATCAATTTATCGAATAGTGTTGGACAGGGTTAAAAGTTTTATAATACGCGTTTGGAGGACGGGGCAGTGAGCGGCCCTATAGCCTGCCTAGACATAGACTATTTCTACGCGCAGGCCGAGGAGCTCCGCAACCCTGCCATCCGGGATAAGCCCGTAGTTGTCTGTGTCTATTCAGGCAGGACACCAGACTCTGGAGTTGTCGCCACCAGCAACTATGTTGCCAGGCGGTACGGGGTGAAGTCCGGGATTCCGATTAGGCGGGCCAAGGAACTTCTACGCAGCGTGGAAGCCGCCTTCCTCCCGGTTGATATGCCCTACTACTCCGAGCTCTCCCGCCAAGTCTTCGAGATAGCTAGCGGATTCGCAGATGTTATTGAGGTGGCGAGTATTGATGAGGCGTTCCTAGGCCTACAGGAGGTAACGGCGGGCTCCTTCGAAAATGCCTCTAATCTAATGGTGTCCTTGAAAAAGGAGATAAGAGAGAGGGTTGGTCTGACCTGCAGTATAGGGATTGCGAAGAACAAGCTATTAGCCAAGATGGCTGCCGACGACTCAAAGCCTGACGGGCTGCTCGTTGTGAGACCCGGAACAGAAGCCGAGTATCTAAGGCCTAAACCCATAGAGGACATACCCTACGTAGGAGCGAAGACGGCCAAAAAGCTCAGGGAGATGGGGATAAATACGATAGGCGACCTCGCCAACACTCCATCCGATAGGCTTATCGAGGTTTTCGGATTCAGGGTTGGTCGGTTTATCTACCTCGCAGGCCGTGGCGAGTATTCTGAGCAGGTCACTCCGAGGGGTGAGGCCAAACAGGTGAGCAGGATGATAACGCTAAGGCGTCAGACTCTGGATGAGGCTGAGATATGGGAGCAGCTGGCGCGGGCTATTCGCGAACTGCATAAAAGGGTTGTCGAACTGGGCTACGGATTCAGAGGCGTATCCGTAATGGGTGTAACAAGGAGTATGAAGCCGGTTACCAAGAGTATGGCCCTCCCACACCACACGCAGGAGGTAGCCGAGTTGGAGAGCGTCTCCCGCCACCTCTTAAAGGCCCTGCTAAGCGGTCTCGAGGAGGAGCTTCGAAGGATCGGGGTCCGGGTCTACGACCTGAGCAGCGAGCGGGGTCAGAGCAGGCTCACCGACTTTTAACCAGTATCTTAGTCTCAGAAGAGGGTCTCGAGGAGGATGATAAGTCCTGCAGCGGCTAGTCCCGCTCCTATCATTTGGCCTGCGGTTTTTAGCACATTTATCCCTGCGGCCCGCCCCACTATCGCGCCCGCTGCCAGTAGTAGGGCTGCGGTTACTGCGAGGGATGATATCAATCCATACACCGCTTCACCTCCCAAGTAGGTTGTTATCATGTAGGGTAGTGAAACGGTAAGCAGTGCTGCTACTGGTGAGAGTGCATTTACTAGGGCGACAAGAATCACCGCGATAGAGCCCACCTTGGTGTGGAGGGTGTTTCTCAAGGCTGTGAGCGTCGCCAGCTCAAGCCTCCTTATCCTAGCCTCCTGCTCTGCCTTCTCCGAGATTAGAGCCCCAGTCCACCCCGAGATAACCATGGCAATAACTACTGCGACAACCGTCTGGGCGATAACCCTGAAAGGGTGGGGACCTGATAGGTGGAGGCCGAAGACAAGTCCGACGCCCACCATTGCGCCGTCAAAGACCTGGAGAGAGAAATACCTTCTAGCAACACCGCGCGTCTCTGTGACAGCGAACACGGTCTTTAAACGATTGCGGAGCCAGCCGAAAACCATCGTAGGCCACTACCTCTTCCGCTCTACCTTCTCCACGACAGTTGCGTCGACGCTGTGTATGGCTCCTCCCAAGGCCTTAATCGCCTCGCCTATCACTTCTACATCAAGGTCATTACCGTCGATGATCAGCTTGACTGTCTCGGTCTCCGCATCCATCTCGAGGACAGAGGAATCCACTCTCTTTACCCCTTTGACCCCTGCTAACCTCTTACTGAACTCGACAATATCCGGCTGGTGGGGTTTCAAGACGTCCAATACCAGCCTAGTGATCAGGACACTCTCACGGGCCTCCGACATCTACTTGGCAGACACCCATACCCATGAGACCAGACCCATACATATTAGGATTTTGTATTAATGCTACTAAAATGCGGAAAAAGGGCTGTAATAGCCGTATTTTCAGACATTTCTAGATATTTAAAGGGGCTCCGCGCTCAAGATCCCAATCATCAACTCAGCCTGGCCAGACACTTCATTGCCCTAAACACCGCTCACATTTCTCGGTTTATAGGTTTTTCCTACCATTGAGATTGGCCGAGCCATATTCGTGGAAGCTCTTCCAAGTAGAGCTGGGCGGAAGTTGTTGGGAATCTTTTTTAATTTAACGGACGCTTAGTTTCTGGGCATGATTACGTTCAGGCAAGTTATTGAGGCCTCACAAATATTGGAGAAGTATCTTAAGCCCACTCCACTCGTCTATTCTAGGGGTCTCTCGAGGGAGTTGGGCTGTGATGTCTGGGTTAAGCTCGAGAACCTGAACCCCACACACTCCTTCAAGGTCAGGGGCGGGATTTACTACATGTACAAGATGTTTGAGGAGGTGAAGAGGACAGGTGTTATAACAGCCTCAATGGGGAATCATGCCCAGTCAATCGCTTATGCTGGAAGCCTATTTGGGGTTGACGTGCATGTAGTGGTGCCCAGCTGGGTATCTGACGTCAAGAAGGAGTCACTCCAACAGCTCGGCGCCCACGTCATAACATATGGCAACTTCTTCGACGAGGCTGCCCTCTATGCGGAGGCGCTAGCTAGGGAGAAGGGCTACCGATACATCCACGCAATAAACGAGACGATGCTCTACCCGGGCGTGGCTACCATGCACCTGGAGGTACTGAGGGAGCTCCCGGGAGTGGATGTGGTTTTCAACCCGATAGGAGGGGGCTCCGGCGCAATAGGCGCTTGCATAGTGTATAAGACGGTCGACCCCTCGATAAGGGTGATAGGTGTACAGGCCGAGGGCGCCCCGGCCTTCTACGAGTCTCTAAAGCAGGGGCGGATAGTCTCGAGGGACAAGGTGGAGACGAGGGCTGAGGGACTCGCTGTGGCCAAGGCATACGAGGTCCCCTTCTCAATCCTCCGTGGACGGATTGATGATGTCGTGCTTGTCTCGGATGGCGAGATGGAGAGGGCTATAAGGAAGCTCTACCGCCACGTCCGCCAGATAGCAGAGCACGCAGGCGCGGCAGCCACCGCCGCCGCATACAAGATGAGTAGCAACATAGCGGGCAAGAAAGTTGTATTGATGTTGACTGGTGGAAACATTGACGAGGCCCAGATAGCTCGGATACTTTCAGAGAAGTAATAGACGCATAGTCTTCAAGATACTTAGGATGAGGAGACTATCCTGATTGCTAGTGGCTCAAAAAGCCGCGTCGTAGAGACGTAGATAATATCCCTGTCCTTCACACCAACTTTGGCTAGTACGTCCTCGTCATCTAGTCTCCTCCCAGCGTATAACACTTCAGGGTCAGGGAATCCGAAGACGGATGCCAGTGTCTCTTTAAGCTTCAAGACCGTCTCATTCAAGTCAAACGAGAACTCGAGGGGGGCTGAGTGGTTTTCACTACATACTATACAGTTTGGGTCTCGTGAAATTTTGACGCGGGAGAGGCGAGAGTTGAGGGCGTCATAAACGATGAGGCCTGTTGGCGGCTTTCCGAGACGCCCTTGATGAAGTATCTGCATGCCAATGGTTGTCATGATTCCGGCTACCACCGAGGCCACAGACTGGACCGCAGGCATAGGTGGCATTAACCGCGAACGCAACTCCTCTATCAGTTTTAATATCTGGTCATCAGCCAGCTCGGCTATCATGTCTAGCCTAGTGTACTTTATGTCGTAGATTGTCTTTATATTGAGTTGGAAGAGCTTCTCAGCCTCCTCCAGCCCCACCGTGATTCCGTGCTCCTTTAGATCGTTGACGAGGTGCTCAGGCCTCCTCCTCTTAAGCGTGCATTCTGCCAGCTTCTCCTCTCTTGGTATGAGGTTTATGCTCTGGCACTCCAGGCATGCCGTCTTTCTTGGGAAAACCACTTGCACGTTTCCGTAAAACCCGTTCATGGCGCCGTCCACTAAGGGTTTTTCAAGGCTGACTGCAACGGAGTTCAGCCATCTCCTCGATGCCCAGTTGTCTAGGCATGAGAAGATTATGTCTGTCCTGCCGAGCACCTCCTCTCCTAGCTCTCTAATGTCTTGGCCGTAGGCCTCGACTGATACGTGGGGGTTGATCTCGCGTAGCCTCTCGGCTGCAACAACAGCCTTTCCCTTGCCTATGTCTTGGTCCCTGAATAGGAGCTGGCGGCTCAGATTGCTTAGCTCGACGTAGTCGTAGTCGGCGAGTATCAACTTGCCTACACCCATCATCGCGAGGTTCTTCGCCACTTCACCGCCTATGGCTCCGACGCCAGCAATAAATACGGTTGAGGATAGGAGGATGTTCTGGTCCCACCCCTCTACGCGGAGCTGCCGGTCGTACCTCTCCATTCCGGTCATATCCCGGCAAGCTTCTCTAGGGACCGCTCCTGGGTTGCGTAGAGCCTGATATACTCTCTAACACGGGCCACAAAACGCTCGGGATATAGCTTCAGTTCCTGGGCTGCCCAGACGTTGAGTGGGTCATCAGGGTTTGGATTGGCGAGTAGGTTCTTCAGAGCCTCAATAACCGAGACAATATGCATGTTGGGATACCAGTCCTTATTCAGTATTGATTCGCAGATTCTGGCCGGCTCCTCATCCGTGAAGTTCGGATGCCATATCCGGGTGTGCCAGACCACCTCGGGGGGAACAAATGGGAATGAGCGCGGCAGAATAATCTCCACCACGAAAACCCCCCCATCATACACTCCGGAACCGATAATTATTCCCTTATAGTGTGTCAGGTCGCCGCCTACGGCGTCGAAGTTGGGCTCATAGTTCCTGATGAGCTGGTATTCTTGGGCCAGCCGCCTGACCCACCTGCTCTCAGGCAGATACCCAACCTCCGACGCCTCCAAAACTACCCACCAACCGTCCTAGTAATCAAGACTAGCTTATCTCCCTCAGTAACTCCCGCGGACGATATTGTCTCAGAGTCGCTTAACGCCCTCCCCTTAAAAGTGAGCCTTGCATCCTCCGGCCTCAACTTCTTAATCGCGCAAACCCTCATCTTCACAGCACCGATGCTCGCGTTGGGCGGGACATCCAGTTCGATCGGTGGGCCACCACCCACCGCAGGAACTATTCTAATCTTCATATTTCCCGCATCGCCTACTCCAGTTTATTGGATGGGCTATAAATAGATTAACTGTAGCGAGTGTGGTGTGCACATATACGTAACAAATACGCGCTCCGAAAAATGTGGTACAGCGTTGGGCTGCCCTTGAAGGGCTTTTAAAGGAATTGAGGCTTGTGGACCCAAGTGGAGGCCAGAGGGCTTGTAGGTAAGGGGTTTATAGGCAGGTAGTTACATGTTACGGGGTGAAAATGAGGGTTAGGCTGCTCCCGCCGGCGCTAGCTAAAATAATCAACCACGCCCTCTCCAACCCCAAGATCGAGGTGGCTGGTCTCCTTCTTGGGACTGAGGAGAATGGGGTTGTAGAGGTGTGGGATGCTGTTACCGGCAGTCAGACCGGCTCCCCCGGCTTTGTCGTCCTAAGTGAGGAGGTGATGGCGAGGGTTGCGGAATTCCTTCACGATCACAAAATCCCCCTTTTTATCGTTGGGTGGTACCACTCCCACCCATCCCTAGGTCTATTCCTCTCCCCCATAGATATCAGGACACAGCTGACATATCAGGCACTATACCAGAACGCAATAGCCCTAGTAATAGATCCCTCAAGATATGGAGGCTCTAAGAAGTTCTCGGATGGGCTATTCAAGGTCTTCAGAGTTGGGCCCAATAACCAAGTAATAGAGCTTCCAGTAACCTTCGGGGCTGGAACCCGTAAGATGCTAGAATCCACACTCATCAGCCTCACAACAACATCCATCTTCCAATATGAAGAACATAACATGCCCGTCCCAAAACCCTTCAAAGTTATCAGTAACTTTCTATTACATGGCTTAAGGGCAGAGGGTGTTAGGAGGCATGAGTGATAAGAAGCGGATAGTTATCAAGAGGCGGCTAATACCTGAGCCTACCCAGCCAGAGCAGCAGGTAGGCGAACTCACAGGGGCACAGGAGGTTGAGAAGCAGGGTCCAGAGCCTCAGGAAATACAGGTACAGCCGACGGCCCAGCAGCCCACTGACAACTATGAGGAGGCAATTAAGAGTTTCGACAACATTCAAGCAAAGCTGAGAGAGATCCGGGAGATGGACCGCTCGATCCAGAGGGTTTTCAAGAAGTGGGATGAGGTTGACCTTCGCTCCGTGAAGAAGAAGCTCAATCAACTCTCTGACGAGAGGAACGCCCTCTTGAGCGAGGCGCAGACCTGCGAGAATCTGCTTAACGAGGCTCTCGGCCTCTTAGAGTCGAGGATGAGTGAGCTGGAAGAGCAGCTTTTCGACAGGCTCGTAGAGGTTGAGTTCCTAAGGTCGCGGGAGAGCTCGCTGAGTGGGGCAGAGAGTGAGCGGCTAAAAGCACTGGAGGCCGAGGTTGAAGAGTATCGAAACAGGATTGCAGAGATTAAGAAGCAGATATCCGACCTCCAAGTGAAACTAGACAATATCAGGTCTCTGCCACGCACAATAGTCAAGCTAACCACAAGCACAGAGGAGGCTGAGCCATTATACAAGGAGCTAGTGGCCAAATACAGGGACGAGGCCCGAGTAGCCTCCGCGATCGAGAAGATAATGCAGGACGAGGGTGTCTCGAGGCCCTACGCCATCATCCACCTCTGGAAGGCTGCACTAAAACCTCGGGTATCTGGGCAGTAATGGGGACAGGCGGCGGGGTCAAGACACTTTAAATAGAGCCTCCGACAAAGGATTTAGGAATACCCGGGGGATATCCTGGGGAGTTAAAAGACTTACTGTGTAAGGGTGGAAAATGGAATGCTATCCAAGCTGAGGGCAGACATATTCAACTACTTGGTTACACTGGGTAAGGGCGAGCGAGTAGTTACGCGGATAGATTTTGAAGGGCCTCGGATAGCGATATACACTGCAGAGCCCTCTGTTTTCGCAGAGAGGAACTCTATTGCTAGAGATCTTGTGAATTTGATCAAGAAGAGGGTGGTTATTCGGCCGGACGAGTCTATCAGGATGCCTCAGGATGAGGCTAAGAGGCTTTTGAAGGAGGCGCTGAACAACTCTCCTGCAAATATCACTTTTGACAACCTTCTCGGCGAGGTTGTGATTGAGAGTAGCGACCAGCAACTCTTCAACCTCCTGACTCCTGAGAGGTTGGCGGCCCTCGAGCGTCAGATAAACTGGCTGATCACGGTCTCAAGGACGCCACTTATTCCTTCAAAAACCTTAGAGAAGGTCAAGAAGTATCTCTATGGAGACGGCGAGGAGAGGATTGATATCCTGCGAAAGATTGGGGAGAGGATATTTAGGGAGCAGCTGTTTGAGCCGGGAGAGGTCTCGATAACCGTTCTTGGGGGTGGGATGCAGGTTGGGCGCTCCGCACTCCTAGTCAGGACGCGCGAGAGCTGTGTCCTGATGGATTTCGGCATAAGCGCAGGAGCGAGCAAGCCGGTGGAGATGCTGCCGAGGATGGACTTTTTCCCCGAATTAGTCGATATGCTCGACGCTGTCATAATCACGCACTCACACATGGACCACCACGGCGCTCTGCCCTTCTTATTCAAGTACGGTTACCGGGGGCCAGTCTACATGACCGAGCCCACACTACCGCTAATGGTTATGGAGCACATCGACTATCTTAACCTGGCGGCTAAGACCGGGCAGTACCCACTCTACGGCGAGCACGAGGTCAGACTCGCGGCACGTCATGTGGTACCACTCCGGTACGGGGTTGTAACCAATATTACCCCCGACATCAGGGTAACATTCTACAATGCGGGGCACATTCTAGGCTCCGCCATCGCGCACCTACACATAGGCGAGGGATTCCACAACATAGTCTACACCGGCGACTTTAAGTATGAGAGAACACGTATGCTCGATCCCGCCACATCAAAATTCCCCAGAATGGAGACCCTCATAATAGAAAGCACCTACGGAGCCACGCCCGTCCCCTTCACGAGGGAGGAGACTGAACGTATATTCGCAGAACACATCACTCGCACGGTTAATTCGGGTGGTAGTGTCTTGATTCCTGTGCCGGCTGTTGGGAGGGCTCAAGAAATAATGCTGGTGATTAAGAACCTGATTGAGTCTAAGATGATTCCCGAGGTTCCGGTCATACTTGACGGCCTGCTGATAGAGTCTACATCCATCTACAGCTGTTTCCCTGAATATTTCTCGGCAGAGAGTCGTGATGAGTTTCTGAGGGGTGACTCACTCTTCTTCTCCGACTATTTCATAAGCGTGAAGAGTCAGAGCCACAGAGAAGAGATACTTGAGAGCAGGGAGCCCATGATCGTTATGGCTACATCGGGCATGCTTGAGGGCGGCCCTGTCCTCTCTTATCTGAGGAGCATGTCTGAGAGTGATAAGAACCTGCTGCTGTTTGTGAGTTATCAGGTTGAGGGGACGCTCGGTAGGAAGATTCTAAAGGGCTTGAGAGAGGTCACGCTGATTAATGAGGAGGGGAAGCAGGAGGTGTTTAAGCTCGCCACCGCTGTTGAGAAGGTTGATGGTTTCTCAGGACATTCTAGCAGGCAGCAGATACTCTCATATCTTAAGAGGGTTTCTCCAAAGCCTCAGAATGTCATATTTGTCCACGGGGAGCCGGAGGCCGTCAACTCGATTGCGGGGGCGGCCAGAAGGGTTTTGGACGCCGCCATATACACGCCGAGGAACTTGGACACAATAGTGGTCGGCTAGACTAGGGTCCCTAGAAGTAGTCCTCCAGTGTACTGCTCTTATCCTGCCAGGCCTTCTCCCTCTTCCCAGACGACTTACCTCTCGGTAGAATTTTCCCATAGACTCCATCGTAGCCCGGCACTATCTCCAGCTCTCCACTCCGCATGTCATTTACGAGGGAGGCTAGATGCTCGTTCGAGGCCCTTGCTATCTCTTGTACGGGCGCTTCGAGGAGTAGCTTGTATTCACTGCCGAACTTGTTTACCAGTCTGCTATACTCGGTCCAGATTTTCTTGCTCTGTAGCAGTGTCTCGGAAGTGTAGTCTATGTTCATCGATAATGCTAGGAGTTCTTGCAGCGGTATAACGTACATGAAGTCTATTGCATCGGGGGGCCTGTATCCTCTGGGGCGGTCTGCCAGCTCCTCCACCCTGTCCTCAACCCCCTTGGTAAGCCTCCTACCACACCGGGGACACCTGTAATCCATCTCCTTCGCCTTCTCGGGGGGGATTGGGCCCACACCACACCTCCTATGCCCAGACCAGTGATATTTGCCGTAGCTGGGCGGGACCTCCAGTGTCATCAAGACTTTGCTCCTGTCCTTGGTCCGCAGAGCCTTGACGAGCTCCTCGTATGATGGTGTCTCTAGGTTGAGGACGACGGCCTCTCTCCCCAGCCGGTAGGGGTAGGGGCTGTGGGAGTCTGAAGAGCTTAGGAGTATGTACTTGTCTAGGCTGCTCACCCTCCAGTTCATGGGCGGGTCAGAGCTCAGCCCCGTCTCTATGGCGTATATCTTGTCAGCCCTATCCTCGTAGCATTCCTCCACCTTGTCTACCCCTCCTATGGCTCCGAAAATCGACCACCACGGAGTCCAGGCGTGTGCCGGAAAGATGAAACAGTCCTCGTCAACCTCCAGTAGCTTCTCCACCAGCTCGACAGGTCTAATGTTCAGGACAGGCCGTCCATCGGAGGATATGTCGCCGTAGCGTGAGAGCGACTCTGCTGCCACCTTTGAGGTCTCAAGGTCTCGGAAGAGTATTACGTGGTGTATTCTCCTGGCTTTCCCTTGGAACTCGTGGACCGTCGCCACCTCAGTCTGTATTATGAAGAATATGTCGCTGGGGCCTGACTTTAGCTTGTAGATGCCTGTGCCGTCAATCTCTTGGAGCTCGGATCTCAGCTCCCTAAACCACTGGGGATGGAGCGAATCCCCTGTCCCCAAGAGGTTCAGCCCCTTCAGGGAGGCGTGGTATCCTATCTCGCTGAGCATCATCCGCGGCGACGTTGCTCCACTAAACCTAGAGTGGATCTGAAGGTCTGCAATAATCCTCATCAGAGACTCTAAGCCAAAACAACTGTGATTGGATTTAACTCTTCCATCCGACTCGGAAGATACTATTCCTCCCTACCCCTTCTCTCAGCGATCCGCGCCCTAACCCGGCCGATGATTGCGGCGACTAGGGCTATAGCCGTCGCTACTGCGAGGGCCCCCACCATCAGGGTGGCGGGGATAGCTGTCCCCCCTACTACGAGAGAGTTTAGGCCGAATCTCAGAACTCCAGCTGGAGCATAAACCTCAAACCTCTCATCACCATAAACTACCTCAACACGGTATGGTCCAAGGGCTTCGGGCAGCCTAGTGAATAAAGCCCTTCCATCACCTCCTGTATTTCCTGACGCTGCCAATAGGCCGGGCCGGCGGAGAGAATAGATTGAGACTTTAGCACCCTCCACCGGTCTCAGAAACACATCCTGCACGATTACTACGATTTGTGTCTGTGGGACTGTTACTTGTATTTCCTTTCCTGTGTGCTGCACCTCTTGTCTGAGAAGCTCTACTCCTTCGGTGGTCTCGAGGGATATGTTGAGTGTCCTGTGGACAAGCTTTCCAATCCTAGGTATCCCGCCCGAAATCGGGTATCTTTCGCCGTCGAGAACAAGCGTCCCGTTGAATGGCTCTCCATCGCTCCAAACGATCCTCAACTTCGCTGTGCTGATCGGGAGTGTTAGGCTCTCACCTCTGTACTCTGACGGGAGTATCTCCTCATCAAGGGCCAGTATTGGTTTTCCTGTCTCGCGGAAATAAACGGTTAGCCTGTGGGGTGCTTCGGGTAGTAGGGGAGCGTATAGTCTGTTGCCCGTACCGCTGTAGTTCCCACCAGGGCCGCTGAGGATCCACTCAACCACTATAGGTGAACCATCACCATCTACGAGTGTCAAGTCCACGTCATAGACCTGTACATGTATGTCGAGGACCGTGTTTCCCTCTATTCTCGCCTCCCCGGAGAAGACAGTGATGCCATGGTGGCGTACAGATAGGCGGTATGACCCGCTTGGTACGCCAGGGATGGTTATTCCGCCATAAGTGTCGCTCCTAAACGCGAGTGTGTGGAGTGTGATCTCAGCACCCGGCACCGGCTTCCCGTCCATTGAGAGTATCTTGAGGCTGAGGCTGTAGATTGGCAGGATGATTTTTACAGGCTCGCCGGGTCTCACACTCGAGCTGGCACTCACCCTCGAGTTGAATGCGGCAGACTCGTTAACAGCGGATACAAGATAGGTGGCGAGGGGCTGCTGAGGAATAACCAGTACGCCATCCCTCCTTGCAAGATTTGAGAAGCTAGTCTCGGGTGTTGGCCCCCTTACTTCGAAGACTGCTCCGACAGGGTTTCCAGCCATGTCTACAGCAGAGACGATCAGATTCGAGACAGCTGTCTTCGCCTCAAAGCTTAGTGGGCTAAATCCTTGGGTCGGGTGATAGCCGATGTATCGTGGTGCTGAGAAAACCTCGACTCCTCTCCAATGGATTGTGATTGAGTAGTTTCCGGTCGGAAGTAGGTAGAAGCTGGCGTAGCCGCCGGTGGACTGGTTTAGGGCCTGGGCTGTCCTTCCTGTCTGAGGCTCCTCAACCAGCTGCAACAATACTGTAGCATTTATGAGTAGTCTTCCGCTCTGGTCTATCGGATAGACCCTGAGGGTGTAGAGTTCTGTGCGAATCGTCTTCGCCGAGGCCAAGTCTAACGCCTCATGAGACGATACGTAGACTCTGATTTCCTCACCCACGAGGGGTGGTGTATAGGTGATAACCACATCGTAGCTGTAAAAGTCTGGAAGCCTCTTAAACTGGACGACTCCCTCACTGTCCGCCGTAAGTCTAACCTCGTAGGTGTACATGTGGGCGTCGAGTAAGAGCTTTGCCCCGCCAAGCGGTATTACCCCATCATGGTCAGTTACTGTCAAGTTGAAGGTCCTGTAGGGGCTAAGCCTGAACGGTCCATAAACTGCACCCTCAAGCCCCCACAACCACCACTGGCTATCACTGCCTAGAGGCCCATACCTGTAATCATAGACGAATCCGCTTGGGTATCTAAGCGTGAGTGTGACTGTGGGCTGCATCTCGAATAGCTGTGAGGATATTTCAGGGGGGAAGCTAAAGGGCAAGGTGAATAGTAGAGTCCATCCACGAGTTTCGCCCTCGAAGATGTATTTAATGGGGTCTACGGCGTCTAGCCTCTTTTTCAGCGATATCGTTGAGCTGAGGGACTCTCCATACCCGGGCCAAGCATACCAGACCTTTGCAGACTCCACTTGGATAGGCTGACCAACACAGTACCCTACAACAGTCACTTTCCAGTCCGCGAGCTTCCTGTCACCATAAACAACAGCGTTCGAATCCTCCACCACATAGTCTTGGATATAGCCGGTCCTGTTCATTGCATCAAGCCTCTCGATGATTGGCCTCAGCTCATCCTCCCACTTCTGCGTAAACTCTCGCACATAGGGGTCTCTAGCCCGAGAGCTACAGTCGGTATTAACCAGCTGGAAGGTTAGGTTGCCGATCTCCCCCGGAAAATACCTGTCTCCGTACCTGTCGAGCCATTGGGGCTCTCCCACCCCACCCTGCTCCCCTAGCGGGAGGAAGTAGACTTGGATACTCCACTGCGGGGGCTGCGCACTAGCTGTTGATGACAGGCTGGCTAGGGTGAGGAGTAGTACTACTATAAATGACGCTCCAAAGATGAGGGTTGAGAAGCCGATCTGCACACTTAAGACCCGCATGTAAATGACCATACGCTTGGCTCATTTAAGCCCTTTTGGGTCTTTTAAGCCATCCACTCCCATTCTTCACGTTCTATTGTTTGTCTGATAGTTGGAAAAGGATAAGTAGGAGGAAGTAAGCGTCTTTCCGATTGACAGAGAATGCCTCCTCCACCTATGACGTGTCCCTCGAGGAGATATTGAATGCGTCCCAGGGGTATTTCCCCTGTGTTGTCGTCTCTTCTAGGCAACCAGCCCTAGTGGCGGCTGGCCTGCTAGCCTCTCAGGAGGCCACCCACGTTGTTGTGGCTGACTATGGCCAATCTGAGGGGCATTACGTTATAGAGGGTGTTATAACTGGGCGTGAAATACTCGGTTTACTTGTCAAGGACAGCGAGGTCTGGAGGCATGTGATGAGGGTGAGTTCGGGGGAGATTTCCCGGCCCGTGCCATATGCGAATAGGCGAGACAGCCTATTGATGCTCTTCGCGCGGATGTCAGAGTTTGGAGTCGGCTTCGCCTTGGTGGACGATACGAGGCCCCGGGTTGTCGACCTTCTGGCTGTGCTGAAATACTCAGCTACCAATAGGTCTTTGCGGTCCTTCTTCAGAAATTACAAGGCGTCCGACATCAGCTCGGGCCCGGAGGTCTTATCCGTTAATACAGACCAGACGGTCCTCGAATGCATCCATTTGATGCTAAATAAGGGTGTCAGGAGGCTGGTCGTCGAGGGGAGCCGCATGATTTTGAGCGATAGGACGGTTGTGAGGTTCTTGTTTGGCTCCACTGACAGTATGGAGTTGGTTAGAGATAATCCTGAGAGGCTTTTCAACATGTCTGTAGGCGAGTTGGGTGAGCTCCTTCAGCATCCCGCTGTTGTCGCTAGCGGCGACGACTTGGAAGTCGTTTTAGACAGGCTCGTCACAAGCGAGGCTAAGTGCTGCCTACTCCGGGACGGAGATGGAATAATAACTCCTTGGGACTTGACCGTAAAGCTCTTCCAGAGGGCCGGCCCAGCGGCGAGGCCTATGTAATACCGTGGATTGATTACTTTCGCCGAGGTGTCCATAGGCAGATATAACTCTGCTCCCTAAGGGCTCTCAGGGGTATGCCCGAACACGCGGCGCGTATTGAGCAGATAGTGTCCCAAGTCAGGGTTAAGCTGATCAAGGACGTAGCCCGGCTGAGGGTTGGTGGCCGGGAATTAGCCGACCTTAGGCAGGGGTCGCAGATAACTCTTCCGCTCTGGGCGATGGAGAAGCTCTGGGAATCGGGCCTAGCTGAGCCGGTTGGCGGTGTCATTGACCTGCCAAAGCTGACCCAGCTTCTATGGAGGGAGCGGAAGAGCCCCGTCGAGTTGGTGGAGCTTCCTGAGAGGTTTTACTACAGCATGGCATCCGCACTCGCCGGGCAGAGGGATAGGGACCCTGAGTCGCACAAGGCGCTATTGCAGGCTTACCGCGACCTAGTCTCGCTCAGAATGTCTAAATTACTATCCTTCGCCCTCCGGGGCCTAGACCCATCCCTAATCCGCAACATGGTTGACGAGGAGAAGGAGCTGTATCTGCGGGTCCGCGAGGCTGTCGAGTCTTGGCTCGAATCTATAGGCTTGGGGGTGAGATGAGTGGCTGAGACAATCGAGGAGGAGCTGGCCCGATTCTTCAAGCAGGAGAAGTACAGGGACATGATCTCGAGGGCTGTCGTGTCGGGCCGAAAGACGGTCCCCGTTGATTTCAGCGACCTCTTGATATTCAACAGGGACTTCGCAGAGAAGGTTCAGGCAGAACCTCTCACCTACCTCCCACTACTCGACAACGCTGCATACAAACAGCTTGAGCTCGAGTATCCTGAGTACGCCGCACTGGTCAGGTCCTTTAAGACAGCGGTCAGAGGCCTCCCAGACTCTATCCCGATCAGGAAGATACGCTCAGAGCACCTCCGGAAGCTCATAGCCGTGGATGGCATAGTTGTGAGGGCCTCAGCCGTCAGACCCCTGCTGGAGAGGGCCGCCTTCAGGTGCCGTTACTGCGGAAACATCTACACTGTTGAAGGCTCCAAGCAACCCCCACGCTGCAGAAACCCCAGATGCCTCGAGAAGCGGCCATCATTCGAGCTGGTCGAGGAGGAGTCCGTCTTCGCAGATTTCCAGACACTCGGCGTCCAGGAGAAGCCGGAGGACCTGCCGCCTGGACAGCTTCCACGCATCATCGATGTTCGGGTTAAGGGCGACTTCGTCGACGTGGCGGCGCCTGGCGACAGAGTCACTGTAACAGGCATACTCATGCTCTCGGCTGAGCAGGGTGAGCATGCGGCTCAGCCCCGGAAAGTCTTCCTCGACGCAGTCTCTATCGAGCCCCGTGGTAAGGAGCTGGAGTCCCTCTTGATCACTCCTGAGGAGGAGAAGATGTTTAAGGAGATGGCTGCGGATCCGCAGAACTATCAGAGGCTGATAGAGTCTGTCGCGCCCTCTATCGAGGGGCTGGAACACATCAAGGAGGCGGTCCTACTACTGCTGTTCGGAGGGAGGAGTAAGGTCTTCCCGGACGGCGTAAGGGTGAGGGGAGATGTTCACGTCCTCTTGGTCGGAGACCCTGGGACAGCCAAGTCAACCCTACTACTCTACGCGGCCCAGATTGCTCCGCGGGGAGTGTACACCTCTGGGAGAGGCAGTACTGCTGCTGGATTGACTGCTGCGGTTGTTAGGGATGCGGGGGGAGGGCTAGTGTTGGAGGCGGGGGCGAGTGTACTCGCGGATATGGGGGTTTGCGTGATTGATGAGATTGACAAGATGAGGCCTGAGGACCGGGTTGCGATGCACGAGGTCATGGCTCAGCAGACGGTGAGCATAGCTAAGGGCGGAATAGTAGCCACGCTCAACGCCCGGTGCAGCATACTTGCGGCCGCAAACCCAGAGCTAGGCAGATACGATGTCTACAGGCCCTTCAACGAGAACGTCAACCTCCCAATAACCCTCCTCTCAAGGTTTGACCTGATCTTCGTCCTGAGGGATGAGCCGAGCCCAGAGGCTGATAAGAAGGTATCAAGCCACATAGTCTCTCTACACATTGAGGGCGGGGTTAAGAAGGAGCCGCCAATCCCGCCAAACATACTGAAGAAATACATCGCATACTCCAAGAAGATCGAGCCGGTACTGACGCAGGAGGCTGCCGAGGTCCTCCAGCAGTTCTACCTTAACATGAGGGCTGTCTACGAGAAGACCTCCACCGTCTCCATTACCGCGCGGCAGCTCGAGTCTCTGATAAGGCTGGCCGAGGCACGCGCGAGAGCGTGTCTCCGAAATGTGGTCACTGTCGACGATGCGCAGGTGGCTGTTAGGCTCATGAAGAGGAGCCTCTCTGAGGTTGGGATAGACGTTGAGACAGGCAGGCCTGACATTGATGTCATCATGACTGGGAAGCCTCGTAGCGTGCGCGAGAAGCTGAGCCTCGTCCTAGACGTGATTCGGGAGTTGCAGGAGCAGCACGGGTACGCCGATGATGAGGCTTTGAAGAAGGAGCTGCAGGAGCAGGGGCTCACAAAGGCTGAGATTGACCGTATACTTAACAGGATGATTACTGAGGGTAGGATTTATACGCCCAAGCCAGGTGCCTACAGGCTGGCGTAAACGTTATGAGGGTTGAGGAGGCCGGGCTGTCGGAGTGGCTTCTCGAGTCCCTGAAGCGCGAGGGAATAGAGACCCTCTACCCACCTCAGGCCGAGGCCCTTCGGAAGGGTCTCCTGCAGGGCCGGAACCTCGTGGTCTCCTCACCCACCGCATCGGGGAAGACGCTCATAGCCATAATGGCGGCCCACCGACACCTCGAGAACAGGCGGAAGATACTATACCTCACACCCCTCAGGGCCCTGACCTATGAGAAGTCGGTGGAGTTCAGGAGGATACTTGCTGAAAATGGTCCAGGGTTTAGGGTGGTGGCTGTCTCCGGCGACTATGATGACCCAGGCGAATGGATAGGGAGCAACGACGTCATAGTCTCTACCTATGAGAAGGCCGACAGCCTAGTCCGCCACCGCGCCAAATGGCTCTCAAGCATAGGGCTAATAGTCGTTGATGAGGCCCACATGATAGGCGACCCTGACAGAGGACCTACACTTGAGATGACGATAGCCAAGCTCCTCGAAACGCTTGAGGCGCCCCAGATACTCTGCCTCAGCGCAACCGTCAGAAATATAGGGGACATAGCGGAGTGGCTTGAGGCCGTCCCAGTCCAGAGCGACTTCAGGCCTGTCCCGCTCAGGGAGGGTGTTCTACAGGGGGGCCGCATCTTCTTCTCGGATGGTGAGACCCGAGTTTTGAGGGCTGGCGCCGACCCCCTCAGCGGGCTTGTCGCCGAGTGTCTCATGGATGGTGGACAGGTCCTAGTCTTCGCTTTGACGAGGAGGAAGGCTGAGAGCTATGCTGAGAGGCTGGCACAAGCTCTCACAAGCCTCAACCTTCTTGACAGCGCCGACAGGGAGAGGCTGGAGGAGGCCTCGCGCAGAGTATTGGAGGAGGCCGAGTCTCCCTTCTCCGAGAGGCTGGCCAGGCTGATCTCGCGGGGTGTTGCCTTCCACCATGCGGGGCTCGGTCACATCCATAGGAGGCTGATAGAGGATGCTTTTCGAGAGGGCGTGATCTCGGTGCTGTGCGCAACACCCACGCTCGCTGCCGGCGTCAACCTGCCCGCAAGGATGGTAGTCATCCCTGAGTATCGCCGCTTCGACTCGAGGAGCGGGATGAGGGCCCTGAGCGTGACGGAGTATAAACAGTTCTGTGGGCGGGCCGGTAGGCCGCTATACGATAACATAGGATACTCGATACTCGTTGCGGGCAGCAGGACTGAGGCTGAGTATCTGATGGAGAAGTATATTCAAGGGCTGCCGGAGAAGGTCTACTCTGTCCTCGGAAGCGAGAAACATCTCCGAAGCCACATACTCTCCCTAATCTCATCGGGTCTCGCCAGGTCCGAGCTCGGATTGAGGAGGATCATCGGCAGGACGTTCTACGCCCACATCTTCGGCACACAGGGGCTCGTTGAGAAGATAAGCTCCGTCCTACAACTCCTAGAAGCCCACTCACTAATCTCTAGCGACGACGGCTTGGAGGCGACTAGGCTCGGGGCACGTGTCTCAGAACTCTACATAGATCCTTTGACCTGTGTCGAGATACTCAACTACACTGCCGGGGTCGAGAAGCTCTCCACCCTCGGCGCCCTACAGATAATCTGCCTCACACCAGACCTGTCAGACCTCTGGGTCGCTCGGATCCGCCCCGCCACCGTTAAACGCATCTTGGATGAGCTTGGCGAGGAGCTGTTCGTAAGTCTTCCAGACCCCGTCGAGTATCCTGAGGAGTATGAGCTGCAGCTCGACAGTCTGAAGAATGCTTTGGTGCTGTGGGCGTGGGTCAGCGAGGTTCCTGAGAGGGAGATTTATGAGAGGTTTAACGTGGAGCCGGGCGACTTTGCAGCCCTTAGAGAGAGGGCCGAGTGGATCTCCTACGCCGCCTCGAGCATCCTAGAAGTGGTGGGGCGGAGAAAGCTCGCATCATTCTACAGGATATTGACTGAGAGGCTGAGGCATGGGGTCTTGGAGGAGCTGCTAGAACTCGTCTCGCTCCCCGATATAGGTCGGGTCCGGGGTAGGATGCTTTGGCGCTCCGGCTTCAGGTCGCTTGAAGACATTAAGAGGGCAAGCATCGACGAACTCGCTAAGGTTCCAGGAATCGGCACAGCAATTGCGGGCAAGATAAAGAAGGCGGTTGAGAAGCTAGACTCTGCAACCGAGCAATAGGCTAACGCCGATAGATGCCGCGAGGATATCAGCTGAGGATCCAGGCCTCGCGTCGATGCGTCTGAGGTATCTGTCGAGTTCTAGGACTGCTTTTAGGCCCTCCGATGTGTAGGCTCCGCCAAGGCCTAGGGCAGCTTCAGCCATCGACTGCGCGATACGGGCAACCACAACGCCACGACGCCTAACAATATGAGTATCAGGCCTACATGCCATTACGGAGAGAAGAGCGTTAACACATGCCTTCTCAAAGGAGCCAGTCTCCTCCCTCCACCTGGAGAGTGTTTTGAGGGCGACGTCGAAGGTTAGTGGAAATCCTTCGAGGAGTTCGTCAGCTACCACATCTCTGCCGCGATATGGTTCGAGCGCCTCTAAAAGCCCCACTCCACGCCTCCTCAGATAAACATAGGTCTCGGGGCTCGTGACATCTAGGAATGGGACGCGGCCTAGGCCGCCTGGCCTGACATGATCTATCGCCCTGAAGATGTGGAGAGTGTCGGACGGGCCCATGCTTTTGACAGTAGAGACCGCGGCCCGTCTCAAAGCATTGGTTCCCACTCTTCCCTCGAGACTTCCAGCTGCGGCTGCGAGGGGCATAGCCAGCAGTATCGCTCCAAGGTGCGTGTTTCCACCCTTCTGAACCCTCAGCATCTCCCTCACGGCCTCAAAGACTAGAGGGCCCAGACAGCCCCGCAACCTTCCCCTCCTCCCAAAAGCCGCGGCCTTAGCGAAGTGGGGGTAAAGTGAAGTGGCGCTCGCGGAGAACCTGAAGATATCTAGTTCTTTAAGGGGGTTTACGCGGTCGACGAGTCCGGGCTTGGGGTGGGCTGCGGCCTCGAATATGAGTCCGGTGGTAAGGCACCTCGCAACCTCTAGGTCCCAGTTGGTGAAGGTGTTAGGGCTGGTCAAGGCGCTACCCTCCGCTTGTAGGCTATGACGACTCTTTGCTCAGGGTCCCATCTCGCCTCGAAGCCCACCGCCCGGAGCCTCTCCAACACCCCCCTATAGAGCCTAAGACCCCTAGACTTCTCACCAGGCCTCCCAACATAGTGGACCAGAATCCCGCGAGGCTTGAGAATCCTGAAGAGCTCAGCGTAGAACTCCCCCGAGTAGAGCTCACCCGCCAGAGAGAATCTAGGTGGGTCGTGGATAACAGCCTGAAAGGCTTCTGACGGTAGGCTGTATATCAGACGAGAGGTGTCGTCGTTCACAATTGTTATCTTCTCCGACTCGAGGTCCCATGACCAGGGGTTGATCTCCGCTATCTTGAGGACGTTGACGTCTTTCTCAACTGTTATGACAGATGAGGCGCCCAGCCGGGCAGCCCAGATCGCCGAATAGCCAAGACCCGTACACGTATCTAAGACGACGCCGTTTCTTAACCTACTTGAGGCGACCCTCACCTTCAGGTATGCGTCCTCCTCAGGGTAGACGCCCTTGACCCGGTGCATGTGTATGCCGTCAATCTCCAGTGTGGGTGCGTGCCCCTTCATGCTCTTGACCAGCTTGTAGAAATGCTCAGCCCTAACCTCGACCTTCCTCAACTCTCCTGATACGAGGGCGAATACAGACCTCTCATCCCGGGCAACCCTCCTAAACTCTTCTAAAGGTATAGCCTCCCCCCTAACAACCACCTTTTCTCCCGAAACCTCCACCAACTCCTTGCTACGCCACAGGTCAAGACTGACCTCCACCATCCCCCCTCCCCCTTCAGCGGCGTGAAGCAGGTCAAGCGCCACCTCGCTGGTGAACAACGGATAGGCCTGACGCCTGAAGGGATAAGTGTTGAAACGGCTGAGATCAATTCCGACCGGCCTATCCACGCCCCCACTACAGACCGGCTGCTAGAGGATTTTTAGTCTGCCTCCAGCCTCACCTACACGCAGTTTTTTACGGTGTAAAAATATTTTTAGACGGAGCCCCATCTCAAGACATGCCAAGCCGAGTAGAGCAGCTCATCCCCGCCCTGAGGGCTGCACTGGCCATCAGGCTAGTAGACAAGTATAGGCTGAAGAAGAGCCACGTCGCCAAAGCCCTAGGAGTCAGCCCAGCCGCAATTACCCAGTATGTCTCCGGGTCTAGGGGGCTCCGCCTGCCAACCGGAGACATCTCTGTCGAGGAGATAGACGCACTTGCCGAGCGTATCGCTAGGAAGATCTCCCTTGGCATGATTGATTCAGCATCGACCGAGCTTACAGTCTTCCTCAACCAGTTGATAGCTCCGCGGATTTCTCAGGAGCTTAGAGCGGGGGCCGGGATAGATGCCTCTGTTATCAAGTCCTTGATGGACCGCATAACGCTGGAGGAGGAGGCAGCAAAGCGAGCCCTAGAGCTCTCAACAAGTGCAAGTTCCCAGCTCGCGAAAATGGTCTTGAAGCAGATGGCCGTCGATAGCATGAGGCACGCCGACATCCTCGCAACACTCATCCACGCAATAGAGAACAACGAGGATGTCAGCCTAACCAAGGACGACCTCGTACTCATAGCCGAGATGTCTAAGTTTGAGAGTAAGGCGGAGGAGCAGAGGCTTGCCGAGATACCGCTAAGAGAGATGAAACCAGTCATCAAGGCCCTACTAACCTCCATAGACATGGACGAAGAGAAGCATGAGATGCTCTTGAAGATAGTCCTCGGTGGAGAAGATAAATTAGGGAATTAGGATAGAGTGTGTAGGGGTCTTTGGATAGGCTCTGGTCTCCCTGGCGGATGGAGTATATCAAGAGGGCTGCTAAGAGTGGTGGCTGTATTTTCTGCGAAAAGCCCCGCGAACGTAGGGACCGTTCAAACCTCATACTGGCTCGGGGGAGATACTGTTTCGTCATGCTCAACGCCTACCCCTACAACTCGGGACACCTAATGATAGCCCCCTACCGCCACGTAGGCCAGCCCACCCTCCTCAGGGAAGCCGAATTTGTAGAGATATTCCGCCTCCTCCGAACCTTTCTAACTGCTTTGGACAAGACATACTCCCCATCAGGCTACAACATTGGAATGAATGTGGGTAGGGCCTCAGGCGCGGGGATTCCCGGTCACATACACTTGCATGTTGTGCCTCGATGGACAGGCGACACAAACTTCATGCCCGTGATATCAGACACTAAGGTCCTACCCGAGACGCTTGACCAAACATATGAGAAGATCTACGCCGTCCTCGACGACTCCGTAAAGTCGAGGCTATTCAACGAGTAATATATTCCTTAGAGAATATTCTCTCCGCAAGAGACTGCCACTTCTCCCCCACCAGTGGTTTGAGCCTTGTTCAGCCTTTCCCTCGCCTCGATGTAGTAGGGTGACGCTGGGTTTGCCAGTAGGACTACCTTGCTCACCTCGTCGTGTGTCGCGTAGACGTACCCTGTCAGGTGGGCAAGCTCTTGGGCGAATGTCATGAGATCCTCAATCGTGGGCATGTGCTCCTTCTTGAGGCGTTTCTGAGACTCGCCCACGTGGACATAGCCCTTACACTCTACGAAGTCGGGCTTGGCGAGCCTTATCGCCTCCGCATACTTTTCGGGTGATTTGAGGTTGAGATACTTGACGAGTGTAAGCCTGATTACTTTTCTGCACTTGAACCGAGGCATGATGCTGAGGCTTCTCCATACCCTCTCCCAGCTATCAGGTATCAGGGGCTTGTTGACGCTCAGGTGGGTCTCCTTGTCGGGTCCGTAGAAGCTTATGTAGAGGTTAGTGGGCTCTGCATCCTTCTCCAGTAGCTCCTCCAGCCTCTCAGGCATAGTCCCATTGGTGACAAGGAAGGTTGTCATGCCCCTGCTCCGGGCAAGCTTGATGAACTCGGCGAGGTAGGGGTAGATGGTTGGCTCACCGTCCAAGCTAATAGCGATGTTCGTCGGCGTCATTGCCTCGAGGAACTTCTTCTTATCTACGCGTGGATTACCTTTGAAGCCTGAGAGGAGTTGTCTCTGCTCCTTGATCATGGCGTCGAGTAGGACTTCTGGCGGGTCCCACTCGCCAGAGTAGGGCTGGCCACGGTTTATTGTGTGGAATCTCCAGCAGAAGACGCAGGCCATGTTGCAGTACTGGAGGCTGGGGGTCATTTGGAGGCATCTATGACTCTCTACGCCGTACCAAGACTTGTAGCAGGCCTTTCCACCCCTGAGGGCCGACTTGGTCCAGTGGCAAATCTTTACCGCGCTGTGCCCGCCTACCAGCCGATACCCGCTACGGATGAATTTCTCAGCCCCCTTAACCTCCAGCCTAACTATTCTCCTCGGCTCAGACAGCGTCTCAGCCATACGCTAATAGTCAATTTGAATGAAAGCGGGATTTAAGCTTGGAGGAACAGCACAGAGCCATGTAGATTAGATATAAAAGCTTGGACAATATATCTGAGCAACGCCTAAGAGGGCATGCGGCTTGTCTTCAAGTTCGGGGGAACCTCGCTAGGCGATGGTGAGCGTATCAGGAATGCTTGCAATATTGTCCGCTCATACCGCGAGCGTGGAGACAATATAGTTGTGGTCTGCTCAGCAATGGGTGATACAACCGATATTCTGCTCGAACTGATGGACTCGGCTGTCAGGGGTGAGAGAGGGAGGCTTGAGGACGGGCTAGAGAGGCTGAGATCCGCCCACATAGAGGCTGTAGAATACGTATTGAGGGGGGATGGGCTGAAGAGTGAGGCTCTGAAAGTGATTGAGGAGAGGCTGAGCGATCTCACCCACATCTTATCAAGCATCTACTTCCTCCGCGAAGTTACCCCTAGGACCAGGGACTTGGTCCTATCCTTCGGCGAGAGACTGTCAACATGGATTTTCACATGTGCGCTCCGTGGTCTAGGAATAGCTGCAAAGTACCTCGAGGGCGGCGACGCTGGCATAATCACCGACTCTGACTTCGGATACGCCACACCACTCATGGAGGAAACACTCAACAACATCAAGAATACGATACTGCCACTGCTCGGTCAGGGGGTCGTGCCTGTAGTCACAGGCTTTATCGGACGTACGCGCGATGGAGCCATCACTACGCTGGGGAGGGGAGGCTCTGACTTCACTGCAACGCTTCTTGGGAGCGGCATCAAGGCCGACGAGGTCGTGTTGTGGAGCGATGTCGATGGACTGCTTACTGCAGACCCTAGGATAGTGAGGGGGGTCAAGGTTATTCCCCAGCTCTCATACGAGGAGGCCCTCGAGATGGCTGTCTTCGGAGCTAAAGGCCTCCACCCCCGCGCAATAGAAGCGGCCCAAAACGGAGGCGTAAAGGTCCGCATAAAGAACACCTTCAACCCCTCCGCCCCGGGAACACTCATCACTGACCGGGGCCTAAGTACCGATTCCGTCGTCAAAGGAGTACTCTTGGTGAGGGATGTCGCAATGATTACTGTCCGGGGCGCAACGGCGGTTGGAAAGCCGGGAAGCGCCGCACGAATACTCCAGAGCATATCCAGCCGCGGAATAAATGTCATGATGATCTCGCAGAGCGTCTCGGAGTCTAGCATATCGCTGATAGTTAGGCGGGAGTCTGCGGACGCGGCCTTGGAGGCTATTCGGGACTCGAATCCGCCTAGCTTGATTAGGGGTGTTGAGTGTGAGAAGGATGTGGTAGTGGTCGCGGTTGTTGGTGAGGGGATGAAGGGGACGCCGGGCGTAGCCAGCAGGGTCTTCGGCGCGGTGGCCCGTAGGGGGATAAATGTTAGGATGATAGCTCAGGGTAGCTCGGAGCTCAACATCTCCTTCGTCGTAAAGGAGGCTGACGGCGTCGAGGCTGTCCGCGCAATACATGAAGACTACGGGCTAGGCTAATGCCCACTGCGCGTTGACATCAGGCCTCTAGTGTGGCAAGCCCTCTGGATATGAGATAAACGGCAGCATATACTGGAAGCTCGGTCGAGCGCGGCTCAGCTATCTCATCAAACTCCTCGCCCCCCAGCCTGAAGCCGGGCGAATAAGCAATCCTCACCCTCACCTTCCTATCTCGCGGGAGAACCACACACTCGTTGAGAGGGTCGAAGTCGTCAAGCATATCTAATGGCACTTTCCTAGCGAGGAGGCCCGTCTTCCCATTCAGCGTGCCCGAAAGCCTTAACAGCCTATGGATGTCTGTTGTGACTACAGGGTCTATTCTGAGGGCCTCTTGTCTGACCGCCTCCTCAACAAGGAGGGTCCAGAATCCGAGTGGGGCCACAGCCCAATCAGGCTCCATGGACCAGGCCTCTCTCACCTTCTCGGCTAGGTCGCCGTATTTGGCAAGGCCTTGGACAGAACTCGGTCTCTGTAGTAGCGAGTAAATTCTTCTTACTATTCTGCCCCGCCATCCCGGTTCATGTAGCATAGGCGGTGGCAGTAGGTTTAGCCTAGGCCTCCCCCGTCCCTCTCGCCTCCAAGGCAGCCCCAAGAGTCCTGGGACGAGCCCCACGCATGTCAAGTAGCCCACCAAGTCTTTTCTCGCCATCTGGTCGAGGGACAGGTGATCTTGCGAATAGGCCACGATGTGGTATCCCCTGTTCCCCGAAAAGCCAACTTCAACTTCCCCCTCATCGACGCCCAGCTCCTCGACAAGTATCTCGACAAGCCTTACCGCCTCTGCTCTAGCCGCGCCGAGGCAGGTGTCGCAGACCCACTCAACTTCCCTTCCAGCCGAGCCACACTTAGGACAGGTCTCACCCCCATCCTCTAGGAGCCCGTGAACAATACAGACTCTGTAAACATGCTGGGACACGCATGGCACGTCCAGATGGTCGGCGTCGATGTCGAAGATAAGGTCTGCAGCCATCCACCCCTTCTCCTCCATAGGCGCCGCGGGGTACTGGTAGTAGGCAGCCGAGCGATAAGCATGTAGCGGCGCAACCCGCGCTATCTCGGCCCTAACCTCCTCAGCAGACCTGAAAGACAAATGCCTAACCATCTCACCCCTCTCAAACGACCAGTATCCAAACTCCCTCGCCTCGGGTTTTGGGGGTGGTGAGATAAGGCTGGCATTTTCCCTGTAATAATCTCTGAAAACCTGCCTTACAAACGCTGACGAGCGGTCGACTAACGTTGACAATCCCGAGAGGCCGATCAGGCTGGAGGAATAAAAACTAAGCTCGTCCACAATAAAGCCACCTCCCATAGGTCTTCTCTAGACGTGGAGGCTGAGGCGGGTTAAGATACGCTGCCAGTCAAGGCGGGTTACAATATAGACTAGGACCATGGCCGCACCCGCGCTCATCAAGGCGAATATTATGGTAGACTCGGGGCTGAGTCCCGCCGGCCCGCACTCGACCAGCAGACAGGCTAAGTCTGACCAATACAAAGCCGCAAATGCGACGACAGTGGTTATGAATAGCTTCCCAGCGAAGACTAGTGGCCAGAAATACATGTTACGATACCCGCCCACAGCAATCAAGAGGTAAACAACGTCATCAGGCACAGGCGTAGCGGCGGTCAGCAATATCGCTATCCAGCCATACTTCCTGATGAGCCTCTCAAGGGGGGCGAGCCTCTCGAGTGACTCCTTGCTTAGAAGCCTCCTACCACCCTTGAAGACGTTGAAGAGTATTAGCTTACCCGAAGCCGCGCCTGCAGCACTTATGAGTGCTGTGGGAATCGGCTCGAGCTTACCCGCTATGATTCCTATGAGTATGGGCGGGATATATGGCCCCGAGACGAAGGGAAGCAGGCTTCCCAGAAAGCTCGCGGAAAAAACACCCGCATAACCGAGCATAGTCAGACTAGTCCAGAACTCGGGGTCAAAAAGGCTCAAACACTTATGAACGGACTATTCAGGCCAATATTTAAAAATGCATCACACGTCAACCCATCCTATCAGCCCATGGAATCTGTGATTAATCTTAAAGAGTCGCTCATATCAACTGATACGGGGCACCGGGGTTGAAGGTGGTCATACAGATTCCCTCCGCTCTAAGGGCGCTCACCGGCAACACAAACCAAGTGGAGGTGGAGGCTCAGACAGTGGGCGAGGCCCTAGCAGCGCTCCTAGAACTCTATCCCAGCATTGGGCGATACATCTTCGACGACCAGCAGAGGCTGCGAAGCTTCATCAACATCTTCATCAACGACCGGGACATAAAAACACTCAACGGCCTCGAGACCCGCCTCAAAGACTCGGACAGAATCCTGATACTCCCAGCCATCGCAGGTGGACTCTCCCGGGGAATATGCAAATATATTTAAAAGGCAGCCGCGAATCAGGAATCATCGAGGTGTGTCTGACCTAGTCCAGCGTGAGGTCGTGAAGGGTTCAAACTATACTAGCTTCACGATGGAGGAGATAAGGCGGTACGGCCGGCACCTGATAATGCCTGAGGTGGGATTAGAGGGGCAGAGAAGGCTCAAGGCGGCGCGAGTTCTTGTCGTTGGTGTCGGAGGACTCGGTGCGCCAGTCTCGCTCTATCTTGCTGCAGCGGGTGTGGGAAAGATCGGGCTACTTGACTTTGACGAAATCGACGAGACGAATCTTCAGCGCCAAGTAATCTTCTCCACACCTGACGTTGGGAGAAAGAAGGTGGAGGTCGCGAAGGAGCGGCTACTCAAGCTAAACCCCCACATAGAGGTCGAAACACACGATACTCTAATCAACTCTGAGAACGCCCTCGACATAATAAGGGAATACGACATAGTTGTCGACGCCACCGACAACTTCCCAACCCGATACCTCCTCAACGACGCCTGCGTCATGCTTGGGAAGCCCCTAATCTACGGCAGCATATTCAGGTTCGACGGCCAAGTAAGCGTCTTCTACGCCGGGAAAGGCCCATGCTACAGGTGCCTATACCCAGAGCCGCCGCCACCAGGCCTAGTCCCCTCATGCGCCGAGGGCGGGGTACTGGGCGTCCTCCCAGGCATCGTGGGCTCGCTACAGGCAAATGAGGCCCTCAAACTGATAATAGGGATTGGGGAGCCACTCATAGGCAGGCTACTACTAGTAGATGCTCTATCTATGACCTTCAGAGAACTCCGCATCAGCAGGGATAGGAACTGCCCTGTGTGCGGCGACAACCCGACTATCAAAGAGCTGATAGACTACGAGCAGTTCTGCGGGACAAGGGTTTCCGGCGAGGCCTTGGACGCAGCACGCAACTCTATCACCCCGCTCGAGCTGAAGAAACTCTTGGAGCGCGGTGAGGAGATCCAGCTCATCGACGTGAGAGAGCCTGTCGAGTGGGAGATATGCAGAATACCCGGAGCCAAGCTCATCCCTCTCGGCCAGCTCACCTCTAGACTCCACGAGATAGACCAAACAAGAAAAGTGATAGTCTACTGCCACTCAGGCCAGAGAAGCGCCCTAGCCGTCAAACTACTCAGAGAACTAGGCCTAACAAACACCTACAACCTCGCAGGGGGAATCGACGCCTACGCAGAACAGGTCGACCCATCAATCCCCCGCTATTAGCACCCCACCCCCCAAAAAACCTAAAAACCCGCCCAAAACAAGTGAAGCCGGAGAGGCGGGGGTCGCCAAGCCTGGTCAAAGGCGCAGGGCTCAGGATCCACGTCTAAATGGATGAGAACCCCTGTCCCGTAGGGGTTCGTGGGTTCAAATCCCACCCCCCGCATGGATTTTTACAACATTAAGCTCATTATTGGTAGCACGGGAACGCTCTACAACCTATTAACATAGTATTAGCCGCCAATTTTCTAGAAGGTTCTCACGGCTTCACTACCGCTTTTATGGCAGCTCTCTTCTGTACCGCATCAATTGCCTCACCTATCTTTTCGAGTGGGAATGTATGAGTGACTATTGCTGAGGGTTTGACTGCCCCTTTCTCCATTAGGCTCAGCGCCTCATGGTAGTTCTTTCTTAGGGCGTCGGCGCTGCCTGTTATTGTTAGCTCGCTATAGTGTATCTTGTTGGGGCTGATGCTTATCTCGTAGTCTGGGTGCGCACCGGCGAATATGTTTATGCGTCCGCCCTTTGATACGAGTCTCAGGGCAGTTGACATGGCGTCCCTATTGTTTATAGCTAGGATGACTGCGTCGGCCCCGTAACCATCTGTGGCCTCCATAACGGCTTTGTAGGGGTCGATCTCGAGCGAGTTTATAACTAGGTCCGCACCAAGTGTGTTTGCCATCTTGAGCCTCCCTTCATGATGCCCAATCATGATTACTTTCGATCTGAGATTTCTTATGAGCTGGAGATGTAGGAGACCCATGGGGCCGTCGCCTATGATTGCGACTGTGTCTTCAGACTTTAGGTCCAGTTGCTCGATAGCGTGGAGGCAGCATGCTGTAGGTTCTGTCAGGCATGCATCCTCGACCCTAATGTTTTCTGGTATTCTAATCAGGTTCTGTTCGGGGACCTTGATGTATTCTGCAAACCCTCCGTGAACATATCTTTTTTCAGCGCAGAGGTTCTCCCTCCCAGCCCTACAATACTTGCATAAACCACATGATGTGATTATGTATGGTACCACCCTATCCCCCTCTCTGATCGTTTTGACGTCTTGGCCCGTGCTGACGACCACGCCCGCCCACTCGTGGCCTGTAAAACCTGGGCTGGACTTCCCGAATGAAGTCTCTCGATAACTCTTCAACCCGTTGAAGAACTTTATATCGCTCGCACATATCCCACATGCCTCCACGCGGACCAGTACTTCACGTTCTCTTGGAACCGGTATAGCGGCATCCTCGATGACGACTTTGTGGGGTGATAGGACGAAGGCCGCCTTCATCACAGCAGAATACTTACTCGCCTCTATCGCTATATAACTTAGCCGCATATCCTCCTCTCTTCTCTCTGGTTCTCCGATGGAGAGGGATAGGACAGAATCCACGCGGGGTAGTTATTTTAACTCCCACGAGGGTCTGGAGGTGTGGGGGAATTATGAGGTGGAAAATAGCGATTGTGAACTCGGCAACTTTTGGGGCGTATACGGGGGTTCTTGAGAGGCTAAGCAAGGTGGGTGAGGTTGTGAGAATAAATGTGCCGAGGGAGATTAGTGGGGAGAAGCTAGCCTCCCGTCTAGCGGGGTTCCAGTTTGTCGTAGCCAGCACGAATCCGCGGTACGACGAGAAGTTCTTCAGGGCAAATACTGACGTGGTTTTGCTGGCGAGGAATGGTATTGGCCTAGATAACATAGACGTGAAGGCTGCTACGGAGTGCGGTGTTGTTGTAACCAGGGTGCCTGGAGAGGTGGAGAGAGAGGCCGTGGCGGAACTCGCCATTGCACTGATGCTTGACGCTGCACGCTCAGTCTCCGCAGCCTACAACGCCGTAAGGGAGGGGAGATGGCATGAGAGGGGCCGGTTCATCGGGCTTGAACTAAAGGGGAGGACAGTGGGCATCATAGGTCTCGGAAACATTGGGCGGAGGGTCGCCGAGATACTGTCTAAAGGGTTCGGAGCCCGGGTTCTCGCCTACGACCCTTACATCTCCGAAGACGCTGCGGCCAGTATCGGGGTGAAACTTACGGACTTGGAAACGCTCCTGAGAGAATCAGATATCGTGACGCTCCACGCCCCTCTTACAGAGGAGACGCGCCACATCATAAACGTGAAGACGATTGCGTTGATGAAGAATGGCTCTATACTGGTCAACACGGCTAGAGGAGGTCTCGTCGATACTAATGCATTAGTTGAGGCCCTTAAGGCCGGCAAGCTGAGATATGCAGCATTAGACGTCGTGGAGGGGGATTATGTAATGCCTGGAAACCCACTCTTACAGTTTGAGAATATTGTAGTTACGCCTCACATTGGCGCCTACACCTACGAGTCGTTCGGCGGGATAGATGAGTGTGTCGCCGAGGCTATCGAGGCTGTTGCTAAGGGTGAGAAGCCAAAGTACGTGGTTAATCCAGAAGTGTATGAGGGGCGGGTGAGGAGGCTGGAGTAAAATCAAATTTATATGGATCGATTGAGCATAGACAAATTGTAAGCGTCCATGTTATTCTCCGCAAAAATTGATTTGGCTAAAAGAATGATTGAACCACATACAAAACACAACGTGGTGAGGCTCTCTGCTCTAAAGGAATACTTCAATGATCAAGTCGAGGTGGAGAGAATGATTAACAGCCTTGGGGACTTGGTCGTCTATGAGTATTTTGAGAATAGTTTCGGGGATGAGGAAGAAAATGTGAACTTTGGGCTGACGGTGTTGTATCCGGGGAAGGTTGGGCGGGAGTATTTCCTGACCCGTGGACATTTCCATGAGAAGCGGGCTGCTGAGATCTATATTGGCTTGGAGGGTGAGGGGGTCATCTTAATGCAGTCGGAGGATGGGAAGGTGGAGTGGCGCCCTCTCGAACCAAACACTGTCGTTTACGTGCCGCCGGGGTGGGGGCATCGGACAATAAACACGGGCAATCAGAGGCTAACTTTCTTCTTCGCCTATCCCTCAGACGCAGGGCATGACTATGAGATTGTTAGGAGGAAGGGCTTCGCAAAGCTGGTTGTAGAGGAGAATGGGCGACCGGTTTTAATCGACAACCCTAAGTATCGTACGTGAGATTTCGCTTCGTGATTAATTAATCTCTTTTAGGGCTATAGTATCTATGGGTTGAGAATTACTCGGAGGTTTTCAAGCTTCTGTGCTTCGCTGAAGCCGTTAACACCCTCTATCAGTGGGAGGCGCATGCTTATCAGCTGCTTAAGGTCCACCCTGCCTGAAGCCACTATGTCCAGAGCTTTCTTAAACTCGACTGGTGTTGACATAGATGTTCCGAGCACCCTTATCTGCTTATAGTGTATGATATTCGTATCTATTTCGACTCCTTTGACGCCGGCAGGTAGTCCAGCAAAGTAGTTGACTGCTCCCCCAGGCCTAACAACTCTCAAGGCATCCCTCTGCGCATCAGGTACGCCGACGGCCACTACTACTGCATCTACCCCCTCACCGCCCGTTAGCCTCTGAACCTCCTTTGCAACATCTACCCCCTCGCTCAGCAAGACTACGTGGTCAGCCCCCAGACGCTCAGCAAATCTTGCTCTAGCCTCGCTCTTCTCACACATGATTATTTTGCTGAGGCCGAGCGCCTTGGCTAATAAAAGATGCATGAGCCCAATTGGACCAGCGCCAAATATTGCCAGGCTATCTCCAGCGCTCAATCCAAGCTTTAGCTGCCCCCTCAGACAGTCTGACAGGGGCTCTACAAGGGCGGCCTCCTCCATGCTCAGCCAGTCCGGAATCTCTTGGACACATCCAACGGAGAAGGCTGCGGCTGGAACGACCATGTATTCTGCAAACCCTCCGTCAACGTCTATGCCGATAGCATACCTCTTGGGACATAGAACATGCTCCCCTCGCAGACAGTAGAAACAGCTCCCGCAGAAGATGTTTGGATTCAGTGTTACACGCTTATTCAACAGCTCCTCCCTGCCCTTACCCGCGTCCACGACTACACCCGCAACTTCATGCCCGAGGGTCACAGGAACTTTAGTCCTTGAGCCATAATTGTATGCCTTCAGGTCTGTCGCACATATGCCGGCGGCTGCAACTTTCAGAACAACCTCTCCTTCTCTCGGAACCGGTCTATCAACCTCTTCGAGCCGAAGATCCTTTACGCCATATAGCCTGAGCGCCTTCATCCCACATCACGCGAGAGGTAGTGCAACGGGTCTACCTGTCTCCACTGACTTATGTGCCGCAAGAACTGCCTCTAAAGCCTTCCTCCCATCCACGCCGGTTACGGAAGGCTCTTTATCATGGATTATGCAATCGGCGAAGTGTTCGATCTCGTTTATGTATCCATCTCTAAACCTGTCTCTCCAGCTCTTGAAGCTCTCCGTTAGTACGCGCATATCTTTTGTTACACGGGTCAGGGTTGTGCCTCTTATTTCTCCAACGGTAATTACTCCTTCAGTGCCCAAGATCTCAATCCTAGCATCATAACCATAACCAACAGGGCATGCCCCATCAATGACCCCCAGACCATTGTTCCTAAACCTCGCTAAAACGACGGCCACATCATAAAAGTTAGGATACTTCTCCCTAAGGTCTGGACGTATGAGAGCTGAGACATCGCAGCAAATAGATGAATACTCATCACCCATAATCCATCTAAGTGTATCAAAATCATGGCTATTGACTTCTGCCAAGAATCCAATTCCCGTCTTTGGGTCCAGTGCCCAAGGAGGCGGCAAACCAGGTCCGCGACCCACCGACTTGACAAGGATAGGCCTCCCAATCTCTCCAGACTCTACTATTTTTTTAGCGGATGTAAACTCGGGGTCAAAACGCCTCATGAACCCAATCTGAAGCTTCACACCATATCGCTTGGTTACAGAGATCATTTTATCAGCCTCTTCAAGCGTCAAGGCCATGGGCTTCTCGCAGAAGACGTGCTTCCCAGCCTCAGCCGCCTCAATGGTTAGTGAGGCGTGAGTGAAAGTTGGTGTTGTTATCACTACAGCATCGAATTCGGACTTCCTCAGAGCTGTCGTGAGGTCTTTAAAGACTGCTAATCCGCCCAGCTCTTCCCCTAGCTTCGTCGCAGCGGCCAAATCACTGTCCACAATAGCTACGAGCTCTGCATTCTTTACCCTCGTCATAATGTTTCTCGCATGCACAGTGCCTGCCCTCCCAGCACCAATCACGCAAAAGTTGACAATCTTTTGTGCAGGCATTTCGGAGACCTAAAGGCTTATAGGACCTATTTACTTTTCCCTTAAAAGTCTCCTCCCACTACAATCACCTCACCTGATATGTATGAAGCCTCATCCGAAGCGAGGAATAGTATCGCCCTTGAAACCTCCTCAGGTTTTCCAAGCCTTCCGAAGAGGTAGCGCTTCTTGATATCCTCCTCCGTTAAACCCCTTGCTTCGAGGTATCTTCTAAAGAGAGGTGTGTCTATCGCCCTTGGGGCCACAGCATTGACCCGTATCCCATAGGGTGCTAACTCGAGAGCTAGAGCCTTGGTGAAGCCGATAATGCCAGCCTTTGACGCCGCATATGCCGTTGACAATAACCCGCCACGGATGCCTTGTATCGACGATACATTGACTATCGAGCCTCTTATAGAATTGCTTATCATATGTGAGACAACATATTTGCAGAACAGATAAACAGATTTTAGATTAACATCAATTGTTTTCTGCCAAGCGTCTGTGGTAGTCTCAAGAAGCGTGGCAATCAAGTGAATAGCGGCATTGTTCACAAGAATGTCTACTCGCCCATATCTATTCACTACGCTCTCTACGCATCTCTTCACATCTTCCTCGTTGGAGACATCCGCTTTTACGAAAAGGGCAGCCCCCTGACCATGTATGTCGGTGATCTCTTTCTCTAAATGCCTCCCAGCATCTTCATTGATGTCTACCAACACTACCCTGCACCCCTCATCTACAAACAAGGTCGAGGTCGAGCTACCAATCCCACTGGCTGCCCCAGTAATTATCGCTACACGATCTTTTAGCCTGTATCTGCTCAAGCTAACACATCCTCGAAGAAGTTTTCTATCCATCTTTATAGGTTTCCTTGATGTAGGGAATAACCTTCGTACCCATGAACCTAATGAACTTTCTCTGGTCTGGGCTTGTACTTAGAAACTCGATCTCGTTTACACCCATTCTGACCCACTTCTCAATACGCTTAATGGCATCTTCCTCACATGTTATTATGAACCTCTTCTGGAGGACTTGCTCCCGCGTAATTGTACTTCCCAGCCTCTCGAGCTCGCGTGGGTCGTAAATATCTGAGTCGAAAATACCTGGCACCATAGTCGGGTTCCAGAATCTGCACCCCTCAATAGCCCTGTCCAAGTCTTCGTCATATGATACAACACTATGAACTATCTTCTTAATCTTAGAGACATCGCGTCCCGCATCTGCCGCCCCCCTTTCCATCGCAGGTAATACCTCACTCACAAAAACTTGCTCAAACACGCGGGCGGAAACCACAACCCCGTCGGCGTAGTAGCCCGCTACATAGCCGGACTTCTTTCCACTCGCAACCATGAATATGGGAATCTTAGTCTTGGGTTTTGTGTAAAGATTTGCCTGCCTAAGCTTATAGTACTTTCCATCATAATCAATAAAATCTCTCGTCCAGAGGGCCCTGATTATTTCAAAAGACTCTCGCACACGCATAAGTCTTTCATTATAAGGAGGCCACGGCAGCCCCAGAGGCATCTCATTCATTGCCTCGCCCGTTGCAAGACATAAAAACACTCGGCCTGGAAATATGTAGTCTAGTGTCGCATATGCTTGAGCAATAAGTGCTGGATGATAGCGCATTATTGTCGCACATACAGAGCCTATCCTCATTCTATGAGTCTTCACAGCCGCTATTCCAAGCCAGCTAAGTGCGAAGCCGGAGTGCGCATTTGTATGGCTCCACGGGTGGAAATGGTCACTAGACCATATCGTGTCGAAGTTGTAGCGCTCAGCCTCCACAGAGAATTCCAGAAGACTTACAGGGTCGTATTGTTCGTGTGCGCAGTAAAAGCCAAACTCGATAGTCAACGAGGAAAAAATATGTAAGGAGATATTTAGAGATAACCCGATATTCTGCGAGCATAGAGTAATGCGCGCGTTCATAAACCATTAGAGAATCATCCATTAATCTCCCACTGTCTACTGGCCAGTTAAAAAAATTTCATGAACCCGTGAAATTATGTGATCCTAGGTGCCGGCCAAGTGTATTTAAAAGATTTTATGATATTGGAGACAAAAACAATCATATAAGATAGCAGCCATATTCTGCGTGCGGAAAAATTTTTAAGTAGGCGAAAGTATTGCAGCTCTGTGAGACTAAAGGATAAGGTAGCTATAGTTACAGGCGGCGCTCGAGGTATAGGATTTGCAATAGCTTCAAGGTTTGCGAAAGAAGGTGGGAAGGTAGCGATATTGGATATAGATTTGGAGAAGGCTGAAAAAGCTGTAAATACCATTAAAAATGAAGTCAGTGGGGCGGAAGTCATAGCGCTCCAAGCAGATGTGAGCAATGTTGACTCCGTTAAGAGATGTGTTGACGAGGTCGTTAAAAGGTTTGGAAAAATCGACATATTAGTGAACAATGCGGCAATCCACCTTGGAAAACCATTCCATGAAGAGCCGCTGGAATATTGGGAGAAACAATTCAGAATAAACGTGCTTGGTACAGTTATACCCTCCCAGCTAGTTGTGCCTCACATGATTAAGGCGGGAGGCGGCTCAATCATCAATATCTCGTCGAAGGCTGCGATCACGGGTGAGCCGGGGCACGCCGCCTATAGTGCACTGAAGGGCGCAGTACTCTCACTAACACTTGCGATGGCCGTTGACTTGGCACCATACAACATCCGGGTCAATGCTATATGCCCAGGACCTACAGAGACAGACCTATTGTACTCGGCCACAACAGAAGAGGAGCGGAAAAGAATGGCTGCTAGAGCTCCTTTGAAGAGGCTGGCGAAGCCCGAGGATATAGCGGCAGCCGCCCTCTACCTCGCGTCTGATGATTCTGCATATGTGACTGGGCAGAAGTTCGTCGTGGATGGCGGCATGACGATCGTCGCTGTCGAGAGAGTGTAGCAGGCGTAATACACCCGCTAATACCTTTAATAAGCCCATGCAATAACAATGGTTACGGGTCCCTGATTTATGTCTAGAAAGTTCATTATCCGCGACCCATTCGCACTGCATAGGGAGGGTGTATTAAAGAGTCGCGGTTACGCGGCGTGGAGGAGTAACATCTACGTGGCTGAAGCCATCTCTGATGTGTTGAAACCGTGTTTTGGCCCCAAAGGCATGTCTAAGCTGGTTATCGACAAGTTTACTGAAGGGACGCTCACGAGTCATGGTGCGGAGATACTGGAAAAGCTTGACCTTCACCACCCCGTAGCTAGGCTTCTCAGTGAGGCATCCAAGACCGTCGACAAAACGGTAGGGGATGGCACCAAGACAACAATTATATTGATTGGGGAATTATTAAGAAAAGCTGCAGATCTGGCAACTAAGCAGCTAAAAGTCAATACAATAATACAGGGATACTCGATAGCATATAACACTGCATTGAAAAATCTACGGTCGTTTAGTATGGCGGTCAACACGGTCGATAGTAATTCAATTAAAAAATTTGTATCCGCAATGTTCACCGCTAGGACTTTAGGTAATGCCGATCACCTCTCAGAACTAGCAACCCAGGCTATAGCCACAACCATTAGAAAAAACGGTGATAACAAGGTCCTAGATAGGGATGCTGTAAAAATTGTTAAAAAAGCCGGAGGAAGCATCATGGAGAGCAAGGTACTAGATGGTGTTATCATCGAGAAAGGGGTTGCTCATCCAGCTATGCCGCGAATTATAAAAAATCCGAGAATCGCGATGCTAAATATGGCCTTAAAAATAGATGAATTCAAGCATCTACAGCCGTTTAAGTATCATATAGATATCAACAAGTCTGGCAGCATCAATCAGTTCCTACAGGAAGAGGAGAGGATTGTTCGAAGTATGGTTGAGAGGGTGTTATCGGTTGGCGCAAATGTTGTCATATGTAGAAAGAGGATGGGGGACGTTGCAAAACAATTGCTTGCAAAGGCCGGCGTTATGGGAGTAAGCCGGCTACTCAATGAGAAGGAGTTTACTAGCGTCGCAAAGATCACGGGCGCTAGAATAGTTTCCAGCATAGATGATATCAGGGAGGAGGACTTGGGCAGAGCGGGGCTCATTAGAGAGATGCAGATAGGAAGTGAGCGGGTCCTAGCTATCGAGGGATGTAATAGTTCAGGAGGTGTTACGGTTCTGTTGAGAGGTTTTTCAGAGAACGTACTAAATGACATCGAACACGCATTCAAAGACGCGATAACTTATGTTTCCTCGATGTTAGAGGGGCCAGCCTACTTGCCGGGGGGAGGGGCTGTAGAGGAGTCGCTAGCCATAGCTATTAGAAAGGAGGCTTTAGAGCATGTGGGAAAAGAGCAGGAAGCTATCATCTCATGTGCAGACGCTCTAGAAACTATTCCGCGGCTTCTTGCAGAAAACTCTGGGCATGACCCATTAGAAGTGCTGACTGAGCTAAGAGCAAAACATGAGAAAGGCGAGAACCAGTACGGATTTGACGCCTTTACTGGCGAAGTATGTGACATGATTAAACTTGGCATAGTTGAGTCTCATAGAATGAAGGAGCAGGTGTTAAAGACAGCATTTGAGACAGCTATTATGCTGTTAAGGGTGGATGAGTTGGTTGATAGACGGTATGCTAAGAGGCATGAGGGTGAGCTTGGCGGGGAATAAGCTCCCACCAGCCACACAGTTAATGGGTAAGTTTATGTGAGCATAGCACTGCATTGGACTCTGCTCGTAGCATATAGTCGGAAAAATATTATTTAAGGGCCGCTGGTTGGAGTTTGGGAGGGTTTATGAGCCCTCAGTACCTTATTGGTGTCGATATTGGGACAGCTGGAACGAAAGCAGCTATATTTGACGTTGAGGGCAACCAGTTGGCCGTATCATATGAAGAGTCTAAACTTTATTATCCGAGGGTGGGATGGGTTGAACAGGTTCCCGAAGACTTCTATATTTCGACGGTTAACACTGTCAGGGAGGTTGTTAAGAAGTCTAGGATCGACCCGCGCCAAGTCGCGTCAATTGCTTTCAGCGGACAGATGGCCGGCATATTGGCGATAGATAAGGACTGGAACCCCGTGATGCCATACGACTCGTGGCTTGACATTAGGTGTGAAAAATACATCGATTATTTGAAGGCGAACCATGAAGAGTTGCTCATAGATAGGACTGGCGTGCCGCCGACTGTTGACCATCTCCCTAAAATGATGTGGTGGAAGAACGAGAGGCGCGAAACTTTCGAGAAGATATGCAAATTTACCGTCCCCGCAGTGTATGTGGCCGGCAGACTAGCAGGGCTTAAGGGTGAAGACGCATTCTATGACTACACGTATGTAACTTTTACAGGGTTATTCGATATCCACAGGATGGATTGGTCTGAAGAGCTTGCCGAGATTTTCAAATTGCCGTTGGACAAGATGCCCAGGGTGGTTAAACCTTGGGAAGTGATCGGAGAGCTCACGCAGGAGTCGGCTGAGAAAATGGGGCTTGTAAAGGGGATACCTATTGTAGCGGGGGCTGGAGATGGTATGGCTTGCGCGTTTGGTGCCGGATTGACGCAGCCCGGCCTATGCCTAGACATCGCTGGAACGGCCTCTGCCTTCTACGTCTCAACCGATAAAATTGCCCCAGATGTCAAACATAGGACGCTACTACACCTCAAGTCTGTCGTCCCAGATCAGTGGTGTGTTGGGGCGTATATTAATGGTGGTGGCCTATGTCTAAGATGGTTCAGGGACGAGATTGCTAAAGAGGAGAAGACAATAGCCCAACAGCAGGGGAGAGACCCGTATGAAATCTTGGATGAGAGAGCTTCAGAAATCTCCCCTGGTAGCGAGGGGGTATTCTTCATCCCCCACCTTGGCGGAAGGGCATATCCTTACAACCCGCGCATCAGAGGTGTGTGGGTAGGCTTCAGCTGGAAACACACCAAAGGGCACCTCTACAGATCCATACTAGAATCCATAGCGTTTGAATATAATCACTACTTGAAAATCCTCCGCGAGCTGTTAAGTAACATCAGGATAGGTGAGGTTAGGGGGATAGGAGGTGGGAGCAAGAGCCGGATTTGGTGTCAGATAAAGGCCGATATCTTAGGAGTCCCATACGTCTTGCTTAACAGAGAAGAATATGCCGTCACCGCATTGGCCGTTATCGGTGGATATGGTGTTAAAGTGTTAAAAGACTACAAGAAGACGATTGATGAATGGGTCAAGCCCGTTAAAAGGGTTGAACCAAGAGAGGAGGTGGCCAGCGTCTATCGTAAGTATTCAGAGTATTATGAAAAACTGGTTGCGCGAATCGATTACTTGATGGAAGACCATAGCAAACTATTCTCATAGATGATATTCCGGCGTTAACTTTCTTTATACTGTCGTGCTTCTAATTAAGCTATCGACTGACGAGGTAAAAAGGTATGAAACGCTACGTATCGATATGTATCGTGCTATAAATGTTTATATGTAGGCATTTCGATCTAATCTCCGCTATGGAAAAGGAAAAGCCTTCTGAGAAAGCAATATCGAGGAGGGCTGCTATCAGTCAAACGGCCAAGATCGCAGGCGTTGCTGCGGCTGGGCTCGTTGTGGGTGGGGTCGCAGGTTATTTGTCAGGAACAGCAGCGCAGCCTAGGCCGGCCACTGTTACTGTCGAGAGGCCAGTGGAGAGGACTGTAACCCTTCCAGGCGGAACAGTCACAGTTGAAAGGGAGAGAACTCTCACGGTCACCGCGACCGCCCCAGGTGCGCCCACCGGTGTTGCCGAGCTTAGAGCCCAGCTAGCAAAAAGATACGCGACAGGTAAGCCTGGGGACAAATTCCTTGTCGGATATGTTACCTGGACCTTGGCCCAAGAGGCGCCAAAGTATGACTATCAGGGCGCCGATCAAGCAGCTAGGCAGCTTGAACTTGACTTCAAGGGTATAGAGATAGGGGCCGAGGCATTAAAGGCTGTAGAGGCTACTGACTCGCTAATTGCGGCAGGCGCTAAGGGGATTGTTTACTGGGCCCCCGCCATAGCTGCTATGCAAGAGATAGTGAGGCTCTGTGAGGAGAACAAGGTGTTTGCATCCACAGCTTGGTGCAGGGATCCAGCCCTACTACCGGGAGACAAGGGGCCATACTGGTTCCTAGAGTTCAGCACGATGTCGGATGAGATGAGCTTCCACTGCATGACACTACTCTATGAGAAGATGAGGAAGTATGGAAGGAGCAAAGTCCTTCACGTGCAGTCTTCAAAGACTATTGCACCCGACTCTACCGCGCTCATCAATCAGGGAATAGCACTAGCGTGGAGAAGGTATCCATTCATACAGAACCTCGGGCATTACTGGGGTGAATGGGCGTATCCTGGAGGTAGAAAGGCTGGAGAGGATGCATTGGCAGTCAGAACAGACTACGAAGCGGTCTGGGGACACAACGACGACCAAGCGATGGGCACCGTCTCAGTATTCAAGGAGAGAGGGATAGATATTGGCCCATTCACGGCAGCTAGAGACGCAATAGTAGCCTATGTAGACCTAGTGATAAAGGGTGAGTTGTTCGTAACGTCACTCACGGAATTCCAGTATTTCGGCGGCAAACGCGTCACCGCTATCTACGATGCCGTTACAGGGGCCTCATATCCGCTCAGAGACGAGATGGTTCAGTCACCATGGGTCACCACCGTTCTCAACCTCTCAACACCAGGAATCAAGGAGGAGAACGAGGAACTAATCAGAAGCTCTGGTCTTGAGTGGCATCCAAACTTCGTAGTAGTTGACGCTGCCAAGCTCTTAGACTTCCTGAAGATAAGCGAGGTATATCCGTCAAGGATGTATCCATACGACTTCAGGACTCTGTCAGTGGGTAAGGTTAGAGAGCTTGGACTCACATTTGACAGGCACGCGAAGAACTACCTAACGGCAAACGACTACTACTACGTTCCGATGATGGAGAGGATGAAGGTGACAGATGACAGGACGAAGGGAGAAAACTTAGAGTCATTCAGGAAGCAATTCGGATTAACAATGAAATACTTCTTGGACCTGAACTGGGATACGTGGAAAGATAACGAGGCTAAAATAAGCGCTGCTCAGGCAGAAGGGCTGAAGCTGCTGCCGCGGTGGGGAGCAATAGTAGAATAAATCTTTATCCATAATTTTTTATTTACGTGAAATATTTTTTAATTGCGTTTACATTATTTATGTTGATTGGGGAATGGGCTCCTCCCAAGAGATACTTGTAGAAGCAAAGAACATCACTAAAACATTCGACACAGTAGTCAGAGCTCTGGATGGCGTTAGTATAGAAGTGAGAAAGAGGGAGATCCTTAGTGTAGTAGGGGAGAATGGTGCTGGAAAATCCACGCTAATGAAAATTCTTGTCGGTATACATCCACCAGATAGCGGAGAGTTATACTACATGGGCGAGCGTATTCCATTTCCTAAAAACCCGCTAGACGCCCTGAAAAGGGGTATCTCAATAGTTTACCAAGAGAGAGGTGTCATCCCCCACCTCAAGGTCTACCAATTTCTATTCCTAGGCCTCGAAGACAAGTTCACAAAGCTCGGGCGGCTACAGCTAGAAAAAATCATAGGTACGGCCAAGTCCGTTTTTGATGAACTGGGAATCAAATGTGATCTGGGAAGCTATCTATACGAGTTACCTCTATCCACTCAGAAGATGGTTGAAATAGCGAGGGCAATTCTGAGTATCAGACTGGCTACAGGTGAGGGCAGGGAGGGCGAGGTCACCCCTCTGATAATACTTGATGAGCCAACCGCCCCACTATCAATAGAAGAGAGAGACGAGTTATTCGAGTATCTGCTAAACCTAAAAAAGGAGAACTCATTCATATTTGTGTCACATATCATCCCCGAAGTAATGAAATTTAGCGATCGCATATACGTTCTACGGGATGGAAAGGTCGTGGCACATCACGACGTGGCTGCGGAGAAGGTCACCGAAGAAGAGTTGTTCAGAGAAATAGTCGGCCGAGAATCCTACTACGATCTTTTAGAAAGATACGGTTATGGACAAGAGCAGCTTCAAGAGAGGCCCACAATCCTGTCTGTTAGAAATCTCACCAAGAAAGGATACTACACAGATATTTCCTTCGATATTCGCGAGGGAGAATGTGTTGGGCTTTTTGGACCTGCTGGCTGCGGTAAGAGTGAGATCGCCAAAACTCTCTACGGTGTCCTTACATTCGATAAGGGCAAGATAATCATGGATGGTCATGAATTGAGGGCGAAGGGTGGACCATACTCTAGAATACGGAGGGGCCTGGGGTATTTCTCGGGTGAGACGGGTAAAGAGCTCTTCCTCTACTGGTCGATAAGAAAGAATGTCTCGATAATTAATTTTGAAAAGGTTGTTAGAAAACACCTCGGAGTTGTTCCAGTAATAAGCCTGAGGCTGGAGAAGAGCCTAGCTGAAAAAATAGTGAAGAAGCTACGGATTAGGGCCCCGAGTGTCGATACCGAGTGCTACTCTCTTAGTGGTGGCAATAAGCAGAAGGTCTCAGTCGGTAAATGGCTTGAGAAGAGTCCGAAAGTATTGATTCTGGAAGACCCCACTATTGGCATTGATGTGGGCGCGAGGGAAGACATATACGAAGTCCTACTAGAAATGAAGAAGAACGGGGTCTCAATGCTGCTTGTAAGCGACGACCCCAAGGAATATGCGATTCTCTGTGACAAAATACTAATGCTAAAGGATGGGGTGGTTCAGCGGGTTTGCTCAAATAAGGAATTCAGGAGTTTGATGGGTCTATGAAGGGAGAATTTGAGAAGTCAACTGTGGTAACAACCGTTGCGCTGGCTTGGAGGCTGATTAGGATAAATCCCGCATTGTGGACCATTTTCAGTCTAATAGTCCTCTTCTCTGTAATAGTTCCAGAAAAGTTTCTCTCGGCCAGCAATCTGGTGGCTATTCTGAAGAGTTTTGCTGTAACCGCGATGCTGTCCGTGGGGCCGACCTTCGTAATATTGATGGGCTCTATCGATGTCTCTTATATGGGTGTGTGGATGTTTGGTGGCGCCCTTGTATGGCTGCTCTACCCATATCTTGGCCTTGCGTCAATACTGGTTTATCCTGTATTCGGCCTGCTTGTCGGACTAGTAAATGGCTATATCCATGTCAAGGCTAAGATACCATCATTCATACTCACAATCGCGGTGACCGCTGTATTTGCGTTCCTAACCACATATGTTAGAAACGTCTCAGGGGTATTGACGCTCACTGTTCCAGCATATAATTTCCTGAGGGAGTCGCCCATACCCTACCTTCCATCACCATTCCTACTGGCACTGCCGACTATTGCTTTGGCGATATTCTTTATGTTCTTCACTAAAGTGGGGACCTATCTCTGCGCTATAGGGTCTAATGAGGAGGGTGCCAGCCTAGCTGGAATCAATGTCAGAAAATATAAAATACTTGCTTTCATGATTAGCGGGTTCTTAACAGGGCTAGGCTCTATCGCTATTTTTGTCCACCTCGGAAACCAGACAAGGGTGGACTTTGACCCCAGCGAGTTGATTAGAGGTTTAGCTGCAATAGTCCTTGGGGGGACACCTTTGGCCGGTGGGATGGGTGGCCCGCATAGGACTCTGATGGGTGCACTAGTTTATGTTTTGATATTCAATGGGCTGTTCCTACTGCCTGGTGTAGATCCGAACCACCTCAAACTCTATATAGGTACGCTTTTGCTGGCGGCTGTTGTCGTCGCGTCGAAAGCTCTTAAAGGTGCCTTAATCGCCTAGCGAGTGGTGCAAACATGGGTCAAACAATCGTTTATAGGGAGTGGCTGCATAGAAATCTTAACACTATAGTGCCGATCTCCGGGCTTTTATTGTTAATTACTCTTTTACGGATTGCCAACCCATTCTTCCTAGCGAGCTGGGACAGTGCAATCACTCTGATCTACGGTATGTCATTTTTCCTAATAGCGGCTTGCGGGCTTACGCTAGTCATTCTTATGGGCTCGTTTGATTTTTCCGTTCCCAGTGTTCTAAAGCTTTCTGCCATGATATTCGCTGTCCTATATCCTTCCATCGGCTTTCTATCAATACCCTCGGCCCTAGGTGTAGCCCTAGTTTTCGGATACGTGAATGGCTTGTTACTGGCGAAGTTTGGAATCCCCTCTTTTATGGCCACTCTAGCCACATCTATGGTGGCTGAGGGGCTAGCCCAAATAATCTCTGGTGGATATACGCGGATGATAACTGACCCGGCATTCAGGGCTATCTCGACGACCATGATATTTGGTTTGCCGGCGATATTTTATTGGAGCGTGGTTTTGTGGCTTGTCGCCGTGCTTATTACGATGGTTACACCCTTCGGTAGGGCTATCTACGCTATTGGCGGAAATCTGGTAGGGGCGAATCTCGCTGGGATAAATGTCTCAAGGGTTAGGATTCTAGTCTTCATGATCTGCGCACTGTTCGCGGGTCTCGCGGGTATTTTCTATGCTTCTCAGATTCAGGGGGCGCATATGCAGGTTGGTGTCTTGGACACGATACCTCTCTTTGCGAGCGTGGTTGTGGGTGGGACGGCGTTGACTGGGGGTGTCGGTGGTGTGCATAGGACTCTGCTGGGGGTGTTGATTATCAGGTGGCTGGATTCTGGTCTAAGCATGCTGGCAATAGATCTGAACATTAGGATGATAATCTTCGGAGTTATCGCGATTGTGATGGCGATATTGACGATAGATAGGCGGAGGATTAAGATAATGAAGTAGGTTTTAGCTGAGGTTCCAGTGGACTGGTATAAATCTGCTCTTCTTAGATTCTTTAGCTGGAGGCCTCCCCACAATCGCTATCTTGTAGCCGCATTTCGGGCACGTGTTCTGGGGTGTTAGACGCCACTCTATTATGTCGAATCCAAACCTCTCCACAACCATGTATCCACATCCTGGGCAGTAGGTGTGCTCGTACGGATGGCCTGGTACGTTTCCTATGTAGGCGTAGTTCATTCCCTCTTCTTTCGCTATTCTCCAGTGGGCTTCGAGCGTCTCTATCGGCGTCCATGGTAGGTGCATTAGCTTGTAGTCTGGGTGGAATCTTAGGAAGTGTATGGGCGTGTCTGGGCCGAGGTTGTCGTGAACCCATCTCACAAGCTTTCGAGCCGCGTTTAGGTCGTCGCCGATTTGGGGGACTACTAGGTCGGTTATCTCGATGTGTATCCGCGTCTTCTCCTTCATCTCGAGGAGTGTCTGGAAGATTGGCTCCGCGTCGGGTATCCCGATGTAGCGTCTCACAAACCCCTTCTCCCCATTACCCTTAAAGTCTACTGTTGCTGCGTCGAGGAATGTGGATGCCATGGCCACTGACTCTGGTGTCCAGTATCCGTTGGTGACGAAGATGTTGAATAGGCCGAGCCTCTTGGCCTCTAGGCCCACATCCCGCGCAAACTCCATGAAGATTGTCGGCTCGTTGTAGGTGTAGGCTATTCCGTGTGAGCCGTACCGCGCAGCATGCTCCGCCACCTGTCTCGGAGTAACCTCGATTCCTTCAACCTTCCTACGCTGGCTGATGTCGAAGTTTTGGCAGTATTGGCAGAGCCAGTTGCAGCCAGTAGTGGCTATGCTGAATATCTTTGTACCGGGCATATAGTGTGTTACTGGCTTCTTCTCTATTGGGTCGATATGGCTTGCGATTACCCTGCCATAGACGTAGAGGTAGAGTTTTCCGTCGTGGGCTCCCCTAACCCCACATAGACCCACTTGGTTGTCGGAGAGGCGGCAATATCTGGCACAAGCTGTGCATTTAATCTTCCCTCCCTCTATAGTCCATAGCTCCGCCTCTTTTCCGGGAATTTGCATAATGCTCTTACTCTAGCTGTAATGGTCGGCCGCCGCTCTTAAACTTTCACCTACTACGTCATTGTTTAGCAATTCTGATGTAGTTCTTTAGTATCTTCTCTCCTGTTCTGCCCGACTTTTCCGGGTGGAACTGTGTCCCGAACAGGGCCCCTTCCCCGATTATTGAGGGGAAGTCAGTCTCGTAGCTAGTGGTGGCTATGACTATGCGCTCGTCTATAGGCTGTGGGGCGTAAGAGTGCATGAAGTAGACGTATTCGCCCGCCTGGATATCTTCTGTCAGGGGTGAGGGCCTGATAGGGATTATCCTGTTCCAGCCCATGTGGGGGAGCTTTGACGCCCTTAGTCGTGCGACCCGTCCCCTGAATACTCCCAGCCCCGTCCCAGGCCCCTCATCGCTCGAGTCGAATAGTATCTGCATTCCGAGACAGATTCCGAGGAATGGTCTGCCTGAACGTATATAGTCCAACACCTCTTCACGTATTCCTTCAATTCTGCGCGCCGCCTCCGTGAAGTTTCCGACCCCGGGGAAGATGAAAGCATCTATAGTGTCGTCTGGCTTCTCGAGTATGACGACCTCAGCCCCAAGCCTCTTTACCGCAGAAGTTATGCTGAAGAGGTTGCTGAGTCCTATGCTCAGTATACCCACCCGCAAAGCTATATCACACCCTTACTGCTTGGCGGCCCTCTTCTCCTCTGCTCTCTCTGCCAAGCATTCCTGAGGGCCACGGCCAGGGCTTTTACCGCCGCCTCAACCTTGTGGTGGTCGTTTAACCCATACCTCACATTGATATGTATCACTGCTGGGATGGAGTGGGCGAGTGACTGGAAAAAGTGGACTATGTCTTCAGCCGCCATATCTTCAATTGACGTGTTCGATATGCCGATGTCGACCTTCGCGTGTGGCCTCTTCACCAAGTCTACTGAAGCCTCGGCTAGGGCCTCATCCATGGGTATGAGTGCGTATCCGAACCTTGCTATGCCTGAGCGGTCTCCAAGCGCCTCGCCAAGGGCCTGTCCAAGCGTTATACCCACGTCCTCGACGCCGTGGTGCTTAAGGTCCCACTCCGCCTCCACTGATAGGTCCATGAGGCTGTGATAGGCGAGAAGTGTGAGGATGTGGTCGAAGAATCTTATCCGCGTGGAGCCGCTGAATCTCCCCTCCCCCTCTAGGAGGAGTTTTACGTCAACCTTTGTCTCACCTGTCTTGCGTGTGACAGAGCTCTCGCGCCTCTCCATCAAACCGCCCCCAACACCTTGGCTATGTCGTCTGGGCTCGACATTATGGCGTCGCTGCCGAGGGATGCAAAGAACTCGGCAGACTGTGAGGGATTGGGTGCTAGGCCCACTACTGCGGCGAAGAGGGTCCTGTAGCCGTACTTTTCGACGCTCCGCGCCATGAAGAAGTCTTCAGCCGAGTTCCCCAAGTAAATCGGGGATGCGGCCCCACCCATCCGTGTTACTGCCTTAACAATGCCGTATGGGCTCGGCTTCTTAACCACCTCACCCACCTGCCGGTACTCGTCCGCGAGGAAGACGCAGGCATCTCTATTGAAGTATCTCATCAGTTCGCCCAGAACGATCTCTGTGGAGAACCTGTCCCTGCCGCTCACGATGCCCATATTCTCGACCCCAAACCTTCCGGCAAGCCACTCCAAAGTCTCCTCCCTCACATTAACCCGCTCCTTCAAATACATCCCGGGCCCCAGGTCGAAGTAATTCCCTTTTCCATAGATTAGGCGGACGTTCTCTGGACCATAGTAGATGTCGCAGAAGAGGGTTTCGAGTAGCCCCTCCCCGTAACTCCCGGGCCTGCCTATTATGCGTCTGAAAGTCTCGAAGAGCTCGAGCTGCCCCCTCTTCACTGCAAACTCTCTTAGGGTCTGTTCGAGATCCGAGACGGAGAGGACTTGATCACCCACACGCCGCATGGTCTCTGATATAATCTGCTCGAGTGGTGGGGGTGTAGACTTGTACTCGTGCTGCATGTGCCCCGTCCTCAGGTCCACGGTCTGAGAAACGGTTTCTAGGAGGGTTTGAGGGTTTTCAGCATCCTCTACCGCTGAGTCAAGCCCGTGTATTACCTCGGCCCTATCCCTTGGAAGCCCTGTGAATAGCCAGAGAGATAGAATGTATGCTGTGTCTGTGTCGTTGTTAAATCCCCCCGTCGACCTTAGGAGATAGATGTGGCTGCTGTTGACGGTGTGGGCGATAAGCTCTAGGTTTAGTATCTTCTCGAAAAGTATACTGACCGTCTTCACTATAGCCATGTCGTAGCTCTCCCGCGTGTCTATTAGTACTCCGTCGCAGTCGAAGAGTATGGAGTCTACTATTCTGAGCATTTTAGCCGACTCCTTATAGATGTAGGTCGGGGTCTCGCTTGAAATCTTGAAATATTTTGCCAGGGTCAAAGCCTCGCAGCCTCCTCTAATGCCCTAAGGTGTAGGGGCAGCCTCTCAGCCGAAATTAGATCCCGCATCTCTCGATAAGCGCGTCTAATGTCTGTTTTCGAAGATCTGACTGTGGGGAGCAGCTTCACATAGTCTAGAACAGTTAACCCTCCTCTTATGGATGCCCATCCATCCGTCGGCAAGACATGGCTGGGCCCAGCATAGTAGTCTAGAAAGACTCCTGAGGAATGTCGGCCATAGCTCACGACTCCGGCACTCCTTACATCCCTAAGCCTCTTTCTCCCTATATCGGCGTAGATTAGCAGGTGCTCTGGTGCAAAAGCCTCTATGAAGCGGGTTGCAGCATCCCAGCTGTCGGCAGTGCATACAAATCCGCGGGTACTCAGGGACTTTGAGGCGGGCGATTCTGGGGGCAGCTCCTTCAACAGGTCTGAGAGGCTCTCGATGATCTTGGACTCCGATTCGGGGTCAAGCGCCAGAGCCCCAACCAATGTGTCTGGACTGTGCTCGGCCTGCGCAGCCATCTCTAGTGCGACCTGTCTGAAGGGTGTAGTCGAGTCAACTACAACGAGCAGCTCTGTAGGCCCCGCTGCGAAGTCTACTGCAACATCCCTCGAGACAAATCTCTTAGCCTCGAGGACATACATGTTCCCCGGCCCCACTATCTTCTTCACACTCCTGACCGTCGCCGTGCCATATGCAAGGGCCGCTATGGCTTGAGCGCCACCAGACCATAGTACCTCGCTGAAGCCGGCTATGTACGATGCGGCTAGGACAATTCTCCTATCCTCCTCGCTTTTACGAGGTGGCGTGGCTAGGACGAGTCTTTTGACACCCGCAACTGTTCCCGGGACACCCATCATCAAGACGGTGGACGGATAGGATGCAGACCCCCCGGGTGCGTAGCATCCCACAGACTCGAGGGGGACTGGTCTAATCTCAACCCTAGTACCGCCAATAGTAATGTTTAGGGTCAGCCGCTTGTAGAGCCTCCTCTCGAGGGCCGATAATCTCTTTCTAAGACGCTTCATGGCTGAGACTATTTTAGAGGGGGCTGCCTCGTATGCCTCCCTCGCCTCCTCCCTAGATGATACGAGTTCCTCTCTGTTTAGATGGATACCGTCAAACTGCTCCGACATCCTGATCAAGGCCTCGTCACCCTCCCTCCGTACCGCCCAGACGATCTCTTTAACAGCCTCTATAACCTCGGGTGGTGGGCTGGCCTGCGCTCGGATAAGACGGGCTGCTTCAGCCGCGTTCTCTCTCGATATCCTTACCACTCTCACGTCCAATCTCCTCTAGAGGGAGTATGAGTTCAGGCTTGTGGGCTACTAGGCCCTGAGCCAGCCTCCTAAGCTTGGGGAGTATCTTGTGGAGTTCCGACTTATCAATGACGGTGTTCACGGCATACCAGCCCTCCATGGACAGCTTGTTGATGGTGGGGGACTTTAGAGCAGGGAGGGTCGAGAGCAGTTCCTCGAGGTTCTCCTCCCTGACGTTTAGGAAGATATGAAGCTTCTTCTCCGACTCTAATACGCCAGTGAACATGGTTAAGATGTCGTAGATCTTTTCACGCTTCCACCCATCCTCAAGCGACTTCTTATTAGCTATCAGCAGGGCGGAACTCTCCATCAGCTCCTCCACCACAGCCAAGTTATTCTGCTCGAGTGTCCGGCCAGTCTCTGTGTTGTCGACGACAGCATCCGCAGCGAGGGGAGGCTTAGCCTCCGTAGCTCCAAAGGACAGGAGTATTGAGACTTGGGGATTGTCGCCATACCGATACCAGGGTGTGATTATCATGGGCCTCTTGGACCCAAACCTTGAGGCGTAGGCCTCAGTCGCAACTACTCTATTCATCGTTATGTTGAGGTATTCGGTTGCTATTCTCACGGGCCGGCCGTTGGAGAGGTTCTCCTCCAAGAAATGGTCTAGGCTCTCGTATCTACTGCTAGCCGGAGCCGCGAAGACGAGCTTAACCCTCCCAAACTCGAGATCCCGAAGTATCTTAACATCCGCCCCCGTCTCCTCAACCCAATCACGACCCGTGATACCCACGTCGAAAAGACCCTCCGCAATATAGACAGGTATCTCCTGCGGCCTAAGAATTCGCAGCTCGATCTCCCTATCACTGATTAGCGGGCTGTAGCTCCTCTCATAGCCCTCCACTCTATAGAAGGCCTTCTCTAGCAGCTCGATAGCCCCCTTCTCTAAGGACCCCTTAGGGATTACCATTCTTAAACGCATGACCTGTCTGGGCTCACTACCTCTGCCTCAGCTAATAAAACTATGGCCTCTAACACGGGCTTTGGCGGTGAACTGGCGTCCTGTTAGTCGGTTCTACTCGCTCCAGAGCTCCCTCTTGAGTAGGTCTCTCACCGCTGCCCTCAGAATGGCTGAGCGGCTGGGATAGATCTTCTTCTTTACAAGCTCGTCCATACCCTCTATCAAAGCCTCTGGAAGCTTAACACTTATCAGCTTCATCGCGGTAGGTGAGAAGTTATCCGCTGGTAGATAAACTCAATACCCTAAACCATTGAACATAATACTCAAAAAATTTTATGGGAATATATCTGAGGCGTTTATGGCGCCGCCTTGTCCACGGAAAGGGTATATAAGTAGGACACATACAACTCAATACCGGTGATTAATTATGGCGACAGCTCCAGGTAGCGTGGGTACTGTCCCAATATTAATTCTGAAGGAAGGCACCCAGAGGACGAGGGGCAGAGAAGCCCAGTCTGCCGCCATCATGGTGGCTAAGGTTATCGCGGAGACGATGAGGACCTCCCTCGGACCACGCGGAATGGACAAGATGCTTGTAGACAGCTTCGGCGACATCGTGATTACCAATGACGGAGCCACGATCCTCAAGGAGATGGATGTTGAGCACCCAGTTGCTAAGATGCTTGTAGAGGTTGCGAAGGCTCAGGACGAGGAGGTGGGGGATGGGACAACGACCGCCGTAGTCCTGGCGGGCGAGCTTCTCGCCAGGGCGGAGGAACTCATAGAGAAGGAGGTTCACCCCTCAATAATTATAGACGGGTTCAGGAAGGCGGCGAAGGAGGCAATCAATATACTAGACAGTATAGCAGTTCCTGTAGATCCGAAGAATAAGCAGGAGCTGGCTAAGATTGCTAAAAGCGCCCTCGTCAGCAAGCTCGTCTCTGAGTACGCCGACTTCATAGCAGGCTTGGCGGTGGACGCGGTCCTCAGGGTTGCGGAGCAGGTCAACGGGCAGTGGAGGGTAGACCTCGACGATATTAAGCTGGAGAAGAAGGAGTATGGGTCAATCATGGATACGAGGCTGGTCGAAGGCGTGGTCCTCGACAAGGAGATTGTACACCCTGACATGCCTAAGCTCGTTAGAAACCCGAAGATAGCTCTGCTCGACGCCAGCCTCGAGATAGAGAAGACGGAGTTTGACGCTAAGCTGAATATTGAGAGCCCGGAGCAGATGAGGGCCTTCATGGAGGAGGAAGAGAGGATGCTGAGGGATATGGTCGAGAAGATTGCCGCCACAGGCGCAAACGTAGTCCTCTGCCAGAAGGGTATAGATGACCTCGCCCAGCACTTCCTCGCTAGGAAGGGTATCGTCGCGGTGAGGAGGATTAAGAAGAGCGACATGGACAAGCTCGCCAAGGCTACAGGTGGCAGAATCGTGTCGAGGGTGGATGACCTAACGCCAGCAGACCTAGGCACCGCGGAGCTGCTGGAGGAGAGGCGGGTTGGCGAGGATAAGATGGTGTTTATTGAAGGCTGCAAGAACCCCAAGTCGGTAACAATACTCATCCACGGAGGAACACAGAGGATAGTTGACGAGACTGAGAGGTCCTTCAAAGACGCCATAAACGTTGTCAAGGACATTCTCTTGGAGCCGAAGATAGTTGCTGGAGGCGGTGCGCCGGAGATAGAGGTCGCATCAAGGCTAAGGGACTTCGCTAAGACACTGCCGGGTAAGGAGCAGCTAGCCGTTGAGAAGTTCGCCGACGCCATCGAGAGGGTGCCGATGCAGCTGGCGGAGAACGCCGGCCTCGACCCCATCGAGAGCATAGTCGCCCTAAGGTCAAGCCACAAGGAGGGTAAGAAGTGGGAGGGAGTCAACGTCCTCGAGAACAAGCTAGGCGACATGTGGGCTGCAGGAGTCCTTGAGCCCGTAGTAGTGAAGAAGCAGGTAGTCAAGTCAGCCGTCGAGGCGGCCTGCATGATACTTAAGATCGACGACATCATAGCAGCCTCCAAGCTCTCCGAGACAGGATCGAAGAAGGAGAAGAAGGAGGAAGAGGAGGGGGAGTCAAGCACCTCCTCTAGCTTCGACTAGAGTGCTCATGACTCTTCAGAAGCGGCTAACAAAGTACGAGATCACCAAGATTATTGGTGGCAGGGCCCTCCAGCTCTCCCTAGGCGCCTTCCCACTGGTCGAGCCTCAACCCAACGATACAGCCTTCACCATAGCACGCCGCGAACTAGCCCTAGGAGTCCTACCGATCATAGTTAGGCGTCACCTACCAGACGGCACTTATATTGACATACCGCTAAAAGAGGCCCTCGAGGAAGAGAAGATCACGATATAAAGAGGAGGCACCCTCCTCATACACAATTTTTACTCTGGAATTCCTCAAAAATTTCTAGGGTAGTCATTTTATAACCATCACCTATGGCCAATCAATGCTTGGATGTTTAGGGTCGGCGCTATCGACTTAGGGTCAGGGCCTGCCACCTTTAGCCGCACAGCATATTTAGAGGTCTCCTCCACCCTGCCGGCCATCGTCGACTCCTTCATAGGGTATTTCGGCTCCTCAGAGTTTCTTGAACTTTTATCCAACCCTTGGACATTCAGGCTTCTCTGCCGCTCAGTAAACCTCAACAACGACGACGCAGGGAGCATAGCTTTGATGGTCTCGGCTCTGATGAATAACGCTAAAAGGGATTGGGAGATAAGCGTGGCTGGCGGCCTGTACGCGAAGAGGTTCACGGTCCCCGAGACTGTTGAGAAGGTTGCCTCTGAGATGGGTCTCTCTGAGAAGCAGGTAGACTGGCTGAAGTACTCGAGCAGGATGACGGCGAAGGTGGATGACGTTGCCGTCCAGGACGGATTCCGCCTCTGGCTCCACGTTATAGTCTTCAACACTCAGGCGGAGTGGGCTGTCATACAGGTGGCCTCTAAGGCAGGCCTCAACAGGCTGTACCAGTGGCACTCTGGGCGCATCTCCTACTCTCGATTCACGGTCGAGCCACATACAGGAGTTTCTTCTGCGATGAGGAGTTTCTACTCGCTTGACTTCACGCTGAAAAAGAACCTCGAGCTCCAGAAGGGATGTCTCGAGATACTCAGCTACCCGGTCTCCCGCCTCAGGTCGGTCAAGATAGGCCTCAGCGGTAATCAGACAAGGCTAAGCGACTTCACCCAGGAGGGCGTTGCGGGAGATGTAAACCCCCTCACGGCCCCGGTTAGGGTAAACTGGACGGCCATAGCAAATATCGCGGGCTCTCCGCCGCGCAGTTTCGAGGACCTCCTAGCTGTGAGAGGTATTGGAGCGGAGACATTGAGATTCCTAGCAATCTGCTGCCATAGGATGCTAGGTATAACACCCTACCTTGAGGACATCGCGATCCTGTTCAGCGAATTGCAGGAGAAGGGGCCGCCGGGCGGGAGGACCTACCAGATCATGTGGGACCTCATCGAGGCTGTTAGGTATTCGCTCTTATCCAGCGATAAGAGCAGGTCCATCGCCACGAGGCTTGAACTGATCGTAGAAGGAAAAAGCGATAATAATGGGGGCTAGAGCATCCCCAGCATCTCTTTTGCCTCATCAGTCATCCTTTCTGGCGTCCAGGGCGGGTCGAATACGAGGTCAACATCGACACGTGTCACGCTTGGGCACATGGTCTTAACAGCCTCCTTAACCTGCTCCACGATGAAGAAGCCGACGGGGCAGCCGGGTGCTGTGAGTGTCATCTTGATGTAGACAGAGTTGTCATCCCTGATCTGGAGGTCGTATATTAGCCCGAGGTCCACTATATTCACAGGTATCTCGGGGTCGTAGCACATTCTCAGGGCCTGGAGTATCTTCTCCTCACTAGGCTTCTCCAAGGCTTACACCGTCTTATCTTGCGGCTCGGTGACTTTTAAATCTCCCCTCACAACAAGGCTGTTGAGTAGGTGGAATGATCCTAGACCACCTCAGGATAGCCGCCCTTTATTCTTTGGCAGTCCTTATGTTTTTGACACAGCTGGCGTGGATATGGATTATTCACAAACGGACAGTCTCGCTCCACAGGCTTGAGAAGCTGGAGAAGTCTTGTCGGGAGACCGGTCTACGCATCTCAGCCATCATTCCGGGGCGGAACGTGGCAGGGTGGGTTGAGAGGTGCCTGTCCACCCTCCTATCGCAGAGAGGGGTGAGGGTAGAGGTCATTTTCGTCGATGATGAGTCGGAGGATGATACGGGTGTTCTGGTACTCGAGAGATTCTTGAAGAGAGGTGTTAGGTATGTGAGGGTTGGGGGCCCTCCGTCGGGTTGGCTGGGGAAGAACTGGGCGTGTTGGAGGGGGTTCCAGCACGCTTCGGGTGAGTGGCTCCTATTCTTGGATGCCGACACGGAGTTCTTCGATGAATGTGTTCTGGCCGATGCCGTTAGGAGGTGCGGGGAAGGGTTGGACGCCCTCTCCCTTATCCCCCGCCTTGACCCGGCTGCCCCCTCATCCAAGATAATGCTGCCCCTTCTACAGAACATCCTACTGTCCCTCTTCTCGCCCGCCCGCAGCAACGACCCCCAAGACCCCAGAGCAATCCTCTTCGGAGCCTTCATACTCGTACGCAGAGAAGTCTACCTCGAGATTGGCGGACACCAAGCAGTCCGGGATCGCATACTGGAGGACAGGGCCTTGGCAAGCCTCCTCAAGGGCAGAGGATATAGGATCAGACTGCTGGATGGTACTGAGAGGTTTGGAGCAGAGTACGCTGGGAGCCTAGGCGGCTACATGGCCGCCATCAAACGGCTTATCGCAGACTACTCAGTCACACACAGTCTAGCTAAAATGAAATACTATATTGCAGGAGCCGCCATACTCTTTCTTCTACCCCAAGTTGTCTTAGTTGCCGCCAGCCTATACGGCAATGCTCCATTAGCAGTCTTAGCCGCAGCGTCTGTAGCAACTAATATGGCTGCCAACTACTTGGAGCTTAGGAGGGTGCGCGTAAAATACGCCCCCCTCTATGCGCCTCTCACCGTTTTGGCCAACTGGGTCTTGGTTACAGCCCTAATCGAGGCCTACCTCTCATTCAGGTCTGGGCGTTTGGGGCTGACTTGGCGTGGGAGGAGGATCGAGGCTTAAAGTCTATTTAGCGAGATATACTATGCTCTCCCGGGCTGCACCTATTCTGTGAACCCTACCACTGGTTGCAACCCTCTTACCGACTACGCGTATCTTCTCGACCCTAAACCCCACCCTCTCAGCCAGATCTGCTAAAATGTAGTCAGACTCCACCACCCTGTCAGGATACACGCCACCCGCAACCACGACAGCAGCCTTCCCACCACTCTTCAACACCCTCCACATCTCCCCCAGAGAATCAAACATATCCGAGAAGTATAGCTTGGCGGAGTCGGGCAGGTCCTCGAGCCCGGGTATAGTCCTCGGCACCTCTCTACCCACAAGACCGATATACGACCTCACTAGGTCATGCACTCTCTTCCCGAAGAATACCTCCAGCTCAACCTCATACACCTTAGTGTATTCTATCTTGTTGAGGTATGGTGGTGAGGTTATAATGGCGTCCACAGACTCGTCCTCTATTTCTTCGAGCCTCCTAGCGTCGCCTTGCAGTATTATGGCCGGCCCACTCTTGAACCTCACCCTCTTCACATCCTCAATCATCGACTGGGCAACCTTCCGAAATACGGGCCTGAGCGGCGGGGCAGGCCGCTTAACAAACCTCAAGACCGACCCATCCCTATAGATGTAGGAGGCCTTTACCGCCGCATTCATTAAAGCGAGCATTAGAAAGACTTTCGCGTCCCCCGAGCAGACCTCCTCTATCACCTCCTTCAGGCTGAAGAGTTCCTCAAGCGTTCTCTTAGGGAACGCCTTCCTGACTGTGGGGCTCAGGCCATCTGGGAGGGGTGATTGGCGGGGAGCTGCTGAGAGGCATCTGTCGAGCGCGTCCCTCAACTCTACTGGGTCGTAGATCCGCGTCTTCGCTAGGGAGACGAAGACGGCCAGCGGTGAGGCATCAACACCTACTCCCATAAAACCCTTCTCCATGCATGTTAGAGGCGTGGTCCCAGAACCAGTGAACGGGTCAAGGACAACAGCACCCTCCGGAACCCCCATCTCCTCTAGCAGCATCAGTACTAGGTCGCGGGAGAACCCCTCCTTGAAATAGAACCACCTGTGAATGGGTATATTCTTATTCGGCTTAAAAGTTGCTAGGCTCCAGAGATCGTATCTCTCCTCGACGGTATAGCTGCCCTCAAACACTCCCAACCAACATCCCGATAACCAGTCTAATAAACGCTTGGGCCCAGCTCCTGTCTCCTCAACCCCTCAACCCGTTCTGCATATGCGTTATGCGGCTGGATACTTAAATAATGGCAGACCAAATATTGAATACGATTTAGATGGGTAAGAACGGTAACAAGAAGAAATTTACCCTCAGTTGGATGATTGGTGGGGCTCAAGGCTCGGGTGTGGACTCTTCTGCAAACCTCTTTGCATACTCCATCGCCTCTGCCGGCTACTACGTCTTCGGAAAGAGGGAATACTACTCAAACATCAAGGGAGAGCACTCATACTTCAACGTAGTAGCGTCTGACTCGCCTGTAAGGAGCACCGTCGACCACGTGCATATTCTCGCGAGCTTCGACGCCGAGACGGTGTTCAGGCACGCTTGGGAGGTTGAGGAGGGTGGAGGGATTATCTATGACGTTGCCCTTGAGAACGAGAGTCTCAGGAATATTCCAACCATCGAGGAGCGGCTGAAATCAGAGATTGCGGAGAGGCTCAAGAACGAGAACCTGGGTGAGACTCTTCGCGACGTTCTGACCGCGGCTAAGAGGAGGGGGGTGAGAATCTATCCGATACCATATATGGATCTTATCAAGAAAACGGGTGAGATAATTGGCGAGAAGCAGCTCACACTCTTGCTGAGGATGGTTAACACGATGGCCGTCGCCGCGTCCTTCGCGATTCTCAAGGCAGACATTAACCGCCTCCACCGGGGTCTGTCCTATGCGTTTAGGGCTAAGAAAGCCGTTGTAGACATGAACTTCACAGCCTGCAAGGTGGTCTACGACTATGTCCATAACAACTTCGCCGACGACTTCCCCCTAACCCTCCCAAACAGGAAGAACGGCGAAGACCTTATACTAGTCAATGGGACGACAATCGTTGGCATAGCCAAGATCGTGGCCGGGTGCAGGTTCCAGTCATACTACCCCATCACACCGGCCGCTGATGAAAGCGTATACCTTGAAGACAAGCAGGTCTTCAACCTGAACTCTGTATCCGATGGAGACGAGTACGAGTATCCGCACCTAGCAGAGAGCAGGCAGCTGTCCGATAAGGGGCACATCCTTGTATTCCAGTCGGAGGACGAGCTGGCGGCTATAGACATGGCCATCGGCGCTAGCCTTGCCGGCGTTAGGGCCGCGACATCCACCTCTGGGCCCGGTTTCTCCCTCATGGCCGAGGGGCTGGGGTTCGCCGGGATGAACGAAATCCCAGTAGTAGTGACTGTATTCCAGAGAGCTGGGCCGAGCACCGGCCTACCAACCCGCCACGAGCAGGGAGACCTACTCTTCACAATCTTCGCAGGGCATGGAGAGTTTCCGCGAATAGTAATGGCTTCGGGAGACATGACAGAGGCCTTCTACGACACAATCAAAGCCTTCAACTATGCCGAGAAGTTCCAGATCCCAGTGATCCACCTTCTCGACAAATCCCTAGCCAACTCGACACAAACCATACCGATCCCGACGGTTAACGAGGTGCTCTTGGACCGCGGCCTATTCATTAACGAACACTTGGACGGAAAGACCTACAAGCGTTTCCAGTTTACTGAAGGCGGAATCTCCCCCAGAGTTCCACTCGGTACGCGCGGTGCGATATTCTGGAATACGGGCGACGAGCACGATGAGCTGGGCCATATCAGTGAGGACCCAATTATAAGAACTCGCATGATGGATAAGCGTATGGGCAAGCTAGAGCTCATAAAAGAGTCCATCCCAGCGAGCGACAAGATCGCCACTTACGGCGACCCCGACGCAAAGGACTGGATAATCAGCTGGGGCTCGACTAAGGGCCCGATACTTGACGCGCTTGAGATGCTCGAGGAGGAGGGCGTCGGCCCCATCGGCTTCCTACAGGTCAAGATTCTCCACCCATTCCCCGCCGAGCTCTGCTTGGAGACCCTCCAGTCCGCTAAAAGGATAATCGATATCGAGCAGAACTATAGCGGGCAGATGGGCAGGCTAATGGCTATGGAGACCGGTCTGCGGCCCACGAACCTGATCGTGAAGTATAACGGAAGACCATTCACATCGACTGAGGTTAGGGACGCGGTCAAAGAGGTGTTGGCGAGAAACACTAAAAGAATAGTGATGAATAGAGGTGGGTAGGGTATGACAGTCACCCAGAAGCTAACAATGGCTCATTTCAGGACCACATTATTCAATGACTGGTGCCCGGGCTGTGGAGACTTTGGCATACTCTCCTCGATTCAGATGGCTCTTGCTGAGCTGCAGATTGAGCCGCATAAAGTCGCGGTCTTCTCGGGTATCGGCTGCTCGGGCAAAACTCCGCACTATATTAACACCTATGGCATTCACACTCTCCATGGCCGCCCGCTTCCCTTCGCCATAGCGGCTAAGCTAGCTAACCCCGAATTGACGGTTCTAGCTGTGGGTGGGGATGGTGATGGATTAGGGATTGGCGCTGGGCACTTCGTCGCAGCGGGGAGGAGAAACGTGGATATCACCTATATCCTGCATGATAATGGTGTCTATGGTCTTACGAAGGGGCAGGCCTCACCTACGCTGAGGCGTGGGCTCAAGACTAAGGCCCTGCCTAGGCCCAACCTGAACGACGCGGTCAACCCCATAGCCCTGGCGATAGTCTGCGGATACACCTTCGTCGCCAGAGGATACGCTTACGACACAAGGCATCTAAAGGAGCTGATTAAGCTCGCCATTCAGCATAAGGGGACCTCCTTCATCCAGGTACTCCAGCCGTGCCCAACCTACAACGACCTCCACACGAAGGAGTGGTATGCTGGTGAGGACAGGATTGACCCAGAGACACAGAAGCCTATCCCCCGTCTCTACAAGCTCGAGGAGACAGGCTATGACGGCGAAGTAAAGTCTCCCAGCGAGGAGGAGGCTATAGCAAAGGCGGTTGAGGCCATCAAGAAATCATATGAGTGGGGCGACAGGATACCGATAGGCGTGTTCTACAGGAACCCATTCGTCCCCAGCTACGACCAACGCGTCGCCACCGTCGCACCAGTCTACCTCCAGAGCCCGCCAGCCCTACAGCCGATAAGGACCAAGTCGATGAAGCCCGTGGCAGACGTATCGCCACTCTTCGACGAGCTAAGAGTCCTATACTAGGTCTGTACACCACTCTCACTTTCTTTCTTATTCTCTCCAGCTCCAGCCGTTGGTCTGCCTCTCACTAGTCCATCCCTTATGAGGACTGCCACCGCTATGATTGCGATGGAAAGGATTGACCAGCCCAGAACCTCCAAACCCCTTCCGACAACCTGCTGGCTCGTAACAGTAACTGTCCTATAGCTCTCCCTCGTCATGGCGATGACGACATCCCTAAGCTCCCTGTGGGTTAGCGTAACATAGGAGACCACTGTAACTGTTGACGTCACGGTTGTGACACGGGGCTTAGAGATGTCTATTAACAGGCTGTAGGCGCCACTCGAGCCTCCAAAGGGAAACACGACGATGTAGTAGAGGCCGCTGCTCGAGGCGGTGTATGTTATTCTCTCAGTAAACCCTGCAGCCCTCAGGGAGAGTTCTATAACCTCTCTTTCGGGCGAGATCAGTGCCACGTCGAAGTCTTGGTCGGGTGCTGAGCGGAGTAGGAGGTAGAGTGTATCATCCTTCTCCAGCCGCACCGCGAAGTAGTGCGTATCACCCCTCTCGAGGTAGAAGCTGTGCTCACCAACGCCTAGCTCCAGTGCAGTAGAATAGCTAGTCCCCGGCACCCGCCCCTCCTGACCCAGAGCAAGAGGAGCCGTTGAGAGTAGGAGGACGAGGACGAGTTGTGCTATTATCCACTTTTGCATGGGTGAAGTATGTCTCTGGCTATATTTATCCGCTCACCCCTGAACCCTTTCGGATTCTCGAGGCGAGGCGCGGGCTCATAGCCGGCTCTAGGCTAAGGGCCAGTAGTATGAAGGTGATCGAGGTTAGAGCGATTAGGAGGCCCGGGGGGACTACCCACCACCAATAGCCCACGAAGATTGCACCCGTCCTAAAGGCCTGCTCGAGTATACCTCCCCAACTGGGGATCTGCGGGTCTCCCAGGCCTAGGAAGCTCAGCCCAGCCTCTGCAAGGATCGCCGAGGGGATGCTGAGTATCATCTGCCCTAAGACATAGGGGGCCACATTAGGCGCTATGTGTTTTGCTATGATCCTTAAGTTTCCTGCCCCTATTGACTTGGCTGCCTCTGTGAGTGGTGAGTTCCTGAGCTGAATGACCATCGACCTGACTAGGATTGCCAGGCCTGGCCAGCTAAACAGGGTCAGGAGGAGTATGATGAATAGGAGCCCCGGCCTGAAGGTGTAGGCTAGCAGGATGAGGATGGGTAGGAGGGGGATGTTGGCTACAACGTCCGCCGCCCTCTGGATTAGGTGGTCCGCCCTACCCCCTAGATAACCGCTCAGGAGGCCTAGCGAGGTGCCTATGAAGGTTGTAACGCCGGCTGCAAGCAGGCCTATGGAGAGCGAGACGGGGAACCCGAAGAGGAGGCCCTGAGCTAAGTCCCGTCCCAAGGTGTCTGTACCCATTAAACCATAGACAGTCCCCGCCAGAACAACCGCGGCCTCGTCCACGCTGTCTGTTGCGTCATGGCGATACAGCAGGAGCCTAAACACATACTCTCCCCAGAGGGGCTCAGTGCGGCCGTCGCCAGTGGGTCTTGAAAAGATATAGTCCTCAAGCCTCTGGGATACGTCCTCCTCTCTAATCTCCACTCCATAAGCCTCTGACAGCTTCTGGGCAACGGTTGTCTGAACACTCCTTGAGGATGCGGGGAAAATCCTCAACGGCTGATCAGCATACCTTGTGTAGGGTGGGGTTTCACCAGGCCTCGGGCCACTCGGGCTAAGTGTTGCAAGACTAATCTCTACCGCGTCCGGCCGTATGACAACCACCTCAACCACGGGTGGAGCGGACTGAAACCTTATCCCACTAATCCTCACTGCTATCCCACTGGGATGCTCCGGCGAGTCATACCGAAGCCTAGCCTCGTAGATGGCGAACGTCTCATCCGAGTAGACCAGTCTGTCGAGTCTGAGTATTGTGTGGGGGAAGCTAGTGCCTGAGGAAGCCCACTCTGGTGGTACTGCCTTGGGGTACTCGGCCCAGTAGGAGGGATTGTTCCAGATTTTGGGGCCGTAGTCCAGTGGATAGCTGGAGATGGTGTAGAGAGAGATGGCCGCCATAATTGAGAGGATTATTATTGATAGGCGGCCCTGCCAAGACTCTACAACGACCCTGAGGGGCGTGGGCATGTGGAGCCAACCAACCTCAAACACGTAGCCAAATATTACTTCTTAGCAGGTGCCTCGACTCGCGAAGGGCCCACACTCCGAGCCCTACCGCCCCTGTACCACCTCCAGAAGTATATTCCAAAGATTGATAGCTGTATGAGAAATACAGTAATCAAGGCGAGCGTCTCGGCCGTATACCCTCTGATAACCAAGACAACACGCCCTACATCCCTGACATCCACGGTTGAGTAAACCCTACCGAATGGCGTCTCGGCCGAGAAGTTGTAAACCCCACCAGGTATCCTTAGGCTTAACCTGCCGCCGACCCCTCTAAATGAGCCGTTAACATAGATCTGTGAATCTTGTATGATGAATCCTGCCGCGTGCCTCACCTCGACCTCAACAAGCCTCCCATCCACGTAAATTGTCGCCGGCTTCCCCACCTCAAGTGTAAGGGGGCCGACAGACTCGCTCACATCAACCGAGTAAACCTTGAGAGAGGGTCTGACAGTTATGATAGGGGGGTATCCTCCCTCGATTATCGAGACAGTCTTCGGAATGATAACCGATTCAGACCCATTCCTCAGGGTGAGGTATCCAGGTAGGCTTATGGAATAGTCCTCAACCCAGAGTCCGAGGTATCTGTCATAAACCCTGACTCTATAGTCTGGAATGCGGATCACCAGCCGCTCGAATCTCCCCGTGGTGAGATTTGCGGTTACCACCTCCAAGCCGTTGCGTATAAGATCGTTGAGGCCTATGGTTGTAGACGAGCTAACTGGCGGCGGCTCCTCAACCATGGGAGACACCGTCACCTCGAGACTCTGTTCAAACCTCCCACCCCCACGCCCAGTGTAAACGACGCTAACCACCAGTGTACCGTATCTAAGAGGTACAAGTCCATTCTCACCCACCTCTCCCAGCGGTGGGATATACACTTCAATGAGGCGCATTGGTATGCCCGAGCCGGGGCCCTCGAACGTGTACTCCGCTACTACTGGCTCAGCCTTATACAGTATGTGTAGTTGCCCGGTATACCCGCTCAACTCTATTGATTCGTAGTGCCGGAGCGTTATCTTCACACCCAGCGCGTTGGGTGGGATTTGGAGATGTAGGGTGGAGTTTGGCCTGACGAATATTTTCTTGGTCTCATTTCTTTCCTCCTTTATCGCGAATCCTGAGAGGGTTGACCCAACTATCCTCGCCTCCAAGACTTCTTGAGTGTTGGAGTCTGTCGGGATTGACCCAGCCGGCTGGAAATCTATCCACCCGAGGGCAGACTCCTCTAGGCTGAGCACTTCGATAGTAGCTCTCCCCCGGCCTATAACATTCAAGGCTGCGGTACCGACATCCTCGTCTCTAAATCTCCAGATCTCCACAGCCTCTCCCGCCCTTATGCGGAAGGCGTGCTCCTCCCCTCTGCTTGTCGTCAATATCACGGAGACATCCAGCCCTATAGCCTTCAACACCAGCCTCTCCCCCACCACAAACCTGTATCTAGCGCCGTCCAAGAAGGGTAGGAACTTCGCGCCTCCATAGCCGATTAGCAGAAACCCCTCCTCTTGAGGCTGGACTGTGGGTGGAAGCACCACAAGTATCGTCATCGCTAGCACTATAGCGGCTACGCTCTTCCCCATCCCCTCTTCACACCAGCCCTCAGCGTGGCGGCTATGGTCAGCGTCGCTGCAACAATTAGACCCAAGGCAACGGAGTCTGTGAATACTAGTGAGTAGAGGACTGTGAGGGCTACGGCTAGGCTGGCCGCTGTGGCTGAGTAGATGAAGACCTCCCCTTGCTCGCGAACCAGTGTGGAGCCATAGACCCTCCAAGAGTAGATGACTAGGGCGATGGATGATAGCGCGGCGAGGGCTGCGAAATACTGGGGTGGCTGAACCCTTTCCCACGCCTGCCTGTCAACGAACATGTTTACTAGGGCGAGGAACAGGTGGCTGCCCTCCCCCCTTGCCTGAGCAGCTACTGCCCAGATGAAGTAGGTGCTTGTCAGACTTGTGACGTAGCTTAGCACAGAGGCTCTTGGGCTTGTGCTCTTGACAATGCCTATCATTGCTATGAATGGTATGCTTATCAAGTATCCCCCTGCTAGGTCTATGAGAAAGTACGGCCTCCTCTCAAGAACCAGAATCACTAAGCTTGTGATTGCTGGCAGATATATCAGTGGAATCACAATGTTTTGATACCTAGCCGGGAGATAGGTTGATAGGAGCGAGATGCAGCCCAGAATTACGAAGGGTGTCAGCATGATCTTGGCCAGATAGTCTATGCTCATTAGTAGGGGTGTTAGTAGGACAGCTGCCAGCAAGACCCTGTCAACTAGCCGAGACCCCATTCAACACCCCTCCGCATCGCCTCTTTAACCACGTCTATTGCATACCCTTTACCAATCTCGATGACTGAGCCCGGCTCGGAGAACCTCGACAACCAATCATCCTTAAACTGTCTGTCAAGCTGAAGCAACCGGCTAACCTCGCCTTCAAGTCTCGAAACGTAACTGGCTACATCTGGGACGCATATAATGTATCTCGCACCAACCATCCTGCACGCGTTTATCATCGCTTCAACTATGCCTGTGTTTTGTGATGGCGGGTTGACCACAAAGACAACCATGCTTGAACCAGTGAGTGTTCTTGAGAACTCCTCAACAACCTGTTCCTCCTCACGCCCCTGTGAGGGGAAAACCCTAGCTATGTACTGCTCTATCGCTATTCTGGAAAAAACGCGTCTGGGGGAGATCTTCTCGTCGAGGCTAAGCGACGGGTTTAACAGCCAGAACTGTACCGGGTTCCCCTCCTCCTCGGCTGTCTGGCAGAGCCGTCGTATCAGGATGGAGATATCGGTCAGGAGGGCTGCATTTTCTCCAGTGTTGATGGAGGAGGAGCAGTCAACGACTATGTGGAGGGTTACCTCCCCCTTCTTGACATACTTCTTGGCGACTAGCTCCTCCTCATCGACCTGCTGGGCGTACCTAATCCAGTGAATATCCCTTACTCTGTCTCCCAGCTCGTAGGGCTTGATGCCTGAGAACTCGTCGTCATAGCCCACTAGCCCCCGGTAGCCGAGACCCATCGGCGGCCTAATCCAAGGTGCGGGTAGCTTGGTGTATGCGGCTCCAACCAGTTGCTCGCCGACCGGGACAATAATGTCAGATGCCACCTCTAGCTCCCTAGCGTCATAGCAGAGTTTCAGCGGGTCGTGTATCAGCAAAATCACTTTTCTAAACCTTGCAAGACTGATAGATGGATCAACCTCGAGCGTGTATGATGATTCGAGACTTTCGCCCGCACCTATGATGCCTTCTGGGTTTGACGGTCGCTCCACAATTCGTGTACCGAATGGGGGTTTATCCACCACCCGCACGAATAAGCGTTGCTCGCTGTCAAACCACACGTGCAGCCTGACCTTCAAGAGTGTCTTATCGCCTACTCTCTGGGGCTCGACCGTCCGCTCTACTTTGAGGCCCTCGACGTCTAGGCTTCTGAGCCTTCTACTCGCCAGTAGGATGTATGTGGCGAAGAATGTCTGCAGAAAAAAGGAGGCTAGGAATAGGAAGGGCTGGTAGAGTAGTATTGAGACGAATAGTGTCCATCCGGAGAGGCTTATTAGCAGTAGCGCCGCCTCTCTTGTGAGCATTACTTTGGTGCCTCCACCCTCTCAAGCACCTTCCTCGTAACCAGCATAGTTTCCTGCTCTCCCCTGCCCAGAGACGATGTCCTCCTCCTCAGAAGGATTCTGTGATTTAGTATGAGTGGAGCCACGTACTTAACATCGTCAGGTATAACATAGTCTCTCCCCTTTATCGCTGCGTATGCCTTAGACCCGTAGAGTAGAGCTGTCTCAGCCCGCGTGCTCGCGCCCATAACCACATCAGGCATACTCCTCGACTCCCTAACAATATCCACGATGTATCCGAGTATGTCGTCGTCTATGTAGACATTCTTTACGGCCTGAATAGCCTCGAGAACTTTTTCAGAATCGGCCACAGGGCTGACGTTTAGATCCTCGCCATGCCTATTCTTAAGCCTGAGTATCTCGATCTCCTCGTCGCGCGTTGGATAGTTTACGAGGACGCGTATTAGGAATCTGTCAAGCTCTGCCTCAGGCAGCGGGTAGGTGCCCTCCAGCTCGATCGGGTTCTGCGTCGCTATAACCATGAATGGTCTTGGGAGGGGGTATGTCTTCCCCTCGACAGTGACTTGGAACTCCTGCATAGCCTCAAGCAGTGCCGACTGGGTCCTCGGTGCTCCACGGTTGATCTCATCTGCGAGAACTATGTTTGCGAAGATGGGGCCGGGCCTAAATAGGAATTCTCCTGTGCGCCGGTCGAATATCATTCCACCGACTATGTCGCTTGGTAGTAGGTCGTTGGTGAACTGGATTCTCTTGAATGAGAGTGTTAGGGTGTTGGCGAAGGCCTTCGCTAGATAGGTCTTTGCGAGTCCCGGCACACCCTCGATTAAGACATGCCCCTGCACTAGGAGGGAGATAAGCAGGGAGTCAATGGCGACATCCATCCCAACTATCGACTTGTGTATCTCTTCCCTCACCCTTTCAGCCAAGTCCTTGATCCAAGAGAGCTTCGACAATCTCGTCTCACCACCCTACGAGCTTATCAAACGACTCAGTATCCACCTGTATATGCTGGCTGGGATGAGCCTAGATAGCGGCCCTGTCAGGAGACTTCTCCAGACCTTGGCGCGAAAGCCTCCAATTAGCCTCAGGGCGATATACGCCTCCAACAGGGTTTCGGCAGCCTCTAAGGGCTTATCTCTCTTGACGCCTCTCAGGAAATCCCGCAGCTCTTCAATATAGTTCCTCGGGACGGCCTCAGACTCCTCCCTCTCCCTCCTGAGCAGGATGGCTGGGAGAATCAGGGATGCGAGCATGATGATTAGGATTAGAAAGGGGTCTATAACCGATGTAATAAGAGTGGCCATGAGTCTGATTACTTGGTGTAGGCGATTCCTATAAAAGTTTAACCGATCATGACAGGGTTAGGTTTTCATAAGCCTCCTAAGTAGAGGTATCTCATCAATCTTCCTCTCACTAAGTAGATGCCAGATGATACCCTTCGGCCTAGCAATTTTAGTATTGGTTGCAAGTACGCCATCCTCAGTTACTATATAGTCCACCGGGACGTCAAACTCCTCTACTGGAATCTCGCTGACGACTTGTAGGGGATGAACCGTCGTTGTAATTGGCGTATCCTCTGAGACCCTGCCCAGCATCCTCAAGAGGGCGTACTCTATCTCAGAGTAGCCCTCACCCTTTCCCACGCGAGCACCACTCCGCGAGACAGCCACAGAGCCAACCACTATAAAGTCGATTTTGTCGAGGCTCTCCGGCTCCACCTTCTCGCCAAAAGTGAACCCTCCCCTAATCGTGGATGCCTGCCTGTAGTTGCGCTCGGAGATTTTAGATGGCTCGAGAAGGAGGAATCCCTCGCGGAGACGTGGAGTAGGCATGACCAGCCTCTTCCCCAATCTCATGCATAGCTCTCTAACAGGGCGTTGGGGCGAGTCGGGGCTCACCTTCACGGTCCGCGCGGATCTGAACGAGTCGAGTTGGAGCAGCCTCTTGGCTGCCGCCTCAGCTCCTAGGAAATTTGGAATACGCCCATGGATGGGGAATGGTGGCAGCGCTACCTTCTCTCTGACGAGCAGGTCCCAGACGTGTTCGCGTATCTTCTGCTTCTGCTCGCTTAGGCTCAACTCTTTTCAGCCGGTTTGAGGAGCTCCGAGATGTCCTTGACGCTTATACGGTCCTCCACACCTAAGACCCTCCTAGCGTCCTCGAGCATGGCTAGGCAGAAGGGGCACTCGGTAACCACTGTAGTCGCACCCGTCTCCAGCAGCTCCTCAAGTCTGTGCAGGTTTTCACGCTTAGCCCGCTTTATGTCGAGCCAGTAGTTACCGCCACCCGCTCCGCAACACATGGTCTGTCTGCCGCTCCTCCTCGGCTCCCTCAACTCAGAGCCACTAAGTGCCTCCCTCGGTTCAGCTACGAACCCATGCATCCTCGAGAAGATGCATGAGTCGTGTATGGTGAGGGGCCCTACCGCGGCCAGCTTAAATTTCCCCTCCTTCACAAGTCTGTGTAGCAGCTGTATGTGGCTCACTACTCTAAACTCCGCTCCTAAATCCCTGTACTGTCGAGAGAATATGTCGAAGCAGTGTGGGCAGTGGGTGATAACCTCCTTAACCCCCTTGGACTTCAGCAGGCTTATCACCTCCTCGGCCAGTTCTTGGTACCTCCCCTCCTCCCCCAACCTCCTCGCGGGATCACCATTACACACCTCCTCGCTAGTCATCACTGCAAACCTAACACCCGCCGAGACCATCAGCGACGCTATCTGCTTAACAACCTGCCTAGCCCTAGGGTCGTAAGCCCCCATGCATCCAACCCAGTAGACCGTCTCAACCGACTCCTCATCCTCAACCCTCCTAACTCCCATCTGGGCAAGCTCCTCTAGGAGCTTCACCCTCTCACCCTGACCAAGCCCAAACGGGTTCCTAGCCCTAGCAAGGTTCGAAAGCGTCTCAACCCCCTTCCTAGTGACGCTCCCACGCAGAGCAAGCGCCCTCCTCAGCTCAACTATAAGCTCCATAGGGCTTATGAGGACCGGGCAGGCATACTCACACGCCCCGCACGTGGTGCAGGCATAGACCTCGTCTAGTGTGAAGGTGTTGGAGTCGAAGAGGTCTTCACCCCTCCTCTTCCACCAAGCCCTCCTTAATTTCTGGACAATAATTCGAGGGGAGAGAGGTGTGCCTGCGATGAGGGCTGGGCAAACCTCGTCACAGCGTCCACAGTCTGTGCAGGCGTCGAGCTGTAGTATCTGGCGTGGCTTAAGGTCACTGATGCTGCTTATGCCTACGGGGGGTAGACTCGCCTCCAAGTCGAGCTTGCTCAGTATGAAGGGTGTCTCTAACAGGCCTGGGGCCTTGGCATGCTGTTTATTCACTGCCACGTTAAGCGAGGCCGCAAGTATGTGTAGCAGGTTGGTGAATGGCAGGGCTGCCACGCCTGCGAAGGAAGCCACCGCGTGTGTCCACCAGAGAGCTCTATACACCGTCACCAAGGCATCGCCTCCAACGTTCAGGCCGCCAATATAGGCCGCCAGCAACGCCCCTACTGGAGAGTAGATGCTCCAAGGCGGGCTCCGTAGATATATTCTGATTCCCTCAAGGATGAAGCCTGTCACGCCTATGAAGAGTAGTAGCCAGAGTATTGCCAGATACTCCCTCCTATAGCTGAGTCGGCTTGGCTTTGTGACTGTCCTCCTGAGTAGGGCGTACACCAGACTCAGTATTAGGAGCAGGCCGAAGGCATCCAGTAGGACCTCGAAGACTAGGTAGAAGTCCCCTACTAGGAGACGCGTCTTGAGCGGCCGCAAAATATCGTAGTCAACAAATACTAGGGTGGTGCCTATGAAGAGTGCCAAGATGCCGTAGGATATTAGAAAATGCATCACACCAGGCCTAATGTCGCGGAGGATACGTCTCTGAGCCCACGCAAACTCTATAATCGACTTTATGAACCCGCTTGGGCTGCTCTTGAAGGCGCTCCAGATAAGCCTCAAATCATAGCTTCCCAGCCTCAAGTAGATGCCGTAGAGGAACACCGCGGCGAATGGTGCGAGGACAATATACATGATAATATCAGTCCCCTCAGGCATCAGGATGAGATTCTCTCTGGCGGGCACACTACTCATAACTTACACCAAAGCTAGATTCCATAAGCACTAGTTATTAATTAGTTATCCACTCCACATCTGTGGCGATGGTGAGGTATCTGGTCGTCGTTTGTGCGAAGTGTGGCAGCTACAGGGTTGTAAGCGGTGTGCAGAAAACTTTCAGATGCTTTAGCTGCGGAACCGTGTCTGGTCTAAGGCAGGAGCTTGTAGTGGCCTATGCCAACACGGCCGAGGAGGCGAGGCAGAAGATCGCGCACCTGAAAATTTCTAGGGCGGCGAGGAGGGAGGAATCAAAGCCATGAATGCAGCTCTATGACTTCCTCAGGCTCGCCGGCATAGTTTTTGAACCTAGCTGGGGTGAAAGTTTCGACTGAGACTGGCGCCTTTCCACTGGCTATATACTCTACTAGGTCTTGGCTCAGCGCTGGACCCCGCATTATCCCGTAGCCATCAAGCCCGTCGATGATGAACAGGTTTGGATTGCTCGGAACCTGCCCCACTAGGGGGCGGCCATCTGGTGTGGAGCTGCATACACCAGTCCAACCTCCCGTCAGCCGGTAGTCCTCGGGGCGCTTCAGCCTATCCAGCAACTTCTGCCCAAGCTCATCGATGAACTCCCTCGCAGGATGTGGGGGACAATCTGAGGGTGACTTGAGCTTTACGGCAAACCCGTTACCCACTAGGAGCGAACTCAGCCCGAACCGCCTCATATAGACGTGGTTCTCCTCAATAAACACGGGAACATCGCATACATTCCCCGCCACATTAAATGACAGTACTTGGCATGCGTAGACAAGCGTTGGCACCCGCCAGATCCCACTCTTAGCGAGGAGATCCCTATTCCACGCGCCAGCGGCTAGGACAGCTTGATCGAAAGAGAGCCCATCCCCTCTCAAGTGAATGATTCTCTGATCCGCGTCTAGTCCTGTGATCTCCGTCCACTCGTAGATCTTGACACCAAGGCCGTCCAGCCTCTCTCTCAGGGAAGAGAAGAGGCCAGACATCTCAACCACAATGTCATCGGGGGTATAGAGACCAACCTCATAGTCTTTAACCCTCATCCAGCCAACCCAGTCGGCCAGCTCTCCATTACTTAAGACCCTATACCTGACACCGGCACCATCCAATAGCTCCCTCGAGTATCTCGACATCCAGTAAGGCTCTATTGAGAGAAACCCTGTCCTCAGAACAGAGTCTGAAGCGACACTCCTGTAAATCTCTTGACTCCTCTTAGACAGCTGTATGTCGATGGGAAGTACTAGTTGTGTAGTGTGTATCCCCGCGCATTTTCCACTAGACCCGCTTCCCAGATGCCCAGCCTCAACGAGTGCAACCTTGAACCCCTTCTCGGCGGCAAAGTAGGCCGTGAAGGAGCCTACTACGCCGCCACCCACCACGACCAGTTCATAGTGCCTCATGCTGGTTCTATAGTATTAGCCTCGACATTATAAACTTCTCAACTTATAAAGGATATTATATTTCGCAGCCCCAGATTAGTATTTAAGGGCAGTTTATTATCAATTATTTGGTGATATAAACGTGTGTACTATATTTTTGATTTTGAGTTGCATAATTATAATTCTTTTCGTCTATTTGACCTCGTATTATTAGTCCAAGTTGTATCCGCCTGTGATTGGGTTAAATAGTGATTGTTGTTATTGTTGTATAGTAGCCGTTTTTAAGATTTTCTACCACTTTTCTCGAGGTATTTCTGGAGTATGCGGAGGAATTTTTCCGCCACTTCGACGCTGTTCCTGCCGGTTATTGTTATCATAGGCTCCTTCCCCCAGTCTCCCCGGTGAAATATTATGTCGGTCACTTTGCCGGCCGACTCGTAGGCTCTTGCAACCCCCCATCTAATGGTCATACCCTCGACATATTTGATCTCAGGCGGCTCTTGGCTTCTGTCGTATGAGCTGATGGAGAATCCGAGGTCGCGGGCGACTGCGAGGATCTCCTCAGAGTATTTGATGTTCATGGCGGCCCTCTTTGATGGGTCGTACTGGGCTATCGTCAGGACTGTGTCGGCAACATGTCTGGAGCCACCCATCCAGGGATGCGAGGCGGCCTTCAGTCTGTTGAAAATCCGCGTAATCCTTCCTGGGACAGCCACCACCTCATCTCGGCTGGTAGCGCCTAGTGGGGCCTCTGCTATGTTTATTCCGGACTCGGGCGCCAGCTCTCCAGCCCCTTCAGCATCCTCGATTATCCTTACAGCCTCGCGAACATTTGTCAACGCATCTAGAAGACTAGCTCGCTTAGCCACATATGACATGGGGTTAACCGGCCCGGCACCCTGACCTATTAGGAACCCTCCCTTAATCGCCTCATACACAAAGCTCTGAGCCTTCTTAACTGCCTCCGGTATTGTGGAGCCCTTCGCCAGCTCTGTGGCCACTGCAGACGCAAATACACAACCCGTACCATGCGTTGCTCTAGTGTCGAGTCTCGGAACCTCAAATCTATAGTATGAGCCCTCATAGTATAGTATATCAATGACTCTCTCGCCATGTAGGTGGCCGCCCTTCACAACGACAGCCGGTATCCCAAAATTATCCGCAAGCGTCTTAGCCACTAACTTCTGGTCCTCCTCCGTCATGATTCTAATGCCGCTTAGGACTGTTGCCTCACTGGCGTTAGGTGTTATTACTGTGGAGATTGGGAGTAGGCTCTTCTTCAGCTCGTCCACGGCAGCGGATTGGAGGAGCTGGGCCCCACTCTTAGCAACCATCACTGGGTCAACGACCTTTGGCACGTCAAGCCCGCGCAGCTCCCGGCTTACCGCCCTAATTATCTCCGAGGTATGGAGCATCCCTGTCTTAACCGCGTCCACACCAATATCGCTTACACACACTCTTATCTGCTCGGCTATGAAATCGGGGTCGAGGTCAACTATCTTTGTGACCTCTTTAGTGTTTTGGGCAGTCAGGGATGTTATGGCTGACATTCCATGCCCTCCCAGAGCCGCTATGGTCTTGAGGTCTGCCTGAATCCCGGCCCCGCCCCCGGAATCGGAGCCAGCAACTGTGAGAACTCTGGGAACCCGCGAGACCATACTGTGTAACATACTCTACCCCATTCTTATAACTATGTCAGATACCTGCAGCAGCTGTTCGACAAAACTCTTCTCCCTCACAGATATGCCAGTGCCCTTATCATCTGCGAGCCTAGAGCCGTAGTAGGCTGTGACCAGCCACGCCCTCGCGAGGGACATGGCAGAGAATAGCTGCGCCGGCTCTCCTGCGTGAATGTAGATGGTTACATCGTTTATAGCTAGGATAGGTGTGGGGTTCTTGCTGTACTCCTCTAGGAGTGGCCTTATCGACTCTTCGTTTGCCTTAGCCAGCCTACTCACGTCCTCCGCGTCTCTTCCAATGAGCCTCGGGGGCCTTATCTCCCAGCTGGTCAGATACTTTACTCCGTCCGGCAGCTCACCGACCTCCACCAGCTTCCCCCCAACACCCCAGGAGAGGCCCGGCGCCATGTCGAGAACTGTCACCTCACCGCCTAAGCCGGCGTCTGAAAGCATCCACAAAAGCCTGTAGAGTAGTCTTGTCTTTCCAGTCCTAACCTCGCCGAAAATGGTGGTGTGGCTCTCAGCCAGTGTCTCGGGGGTAAGCATCTCCTCGGAGCATGCCTTTCCTACTCAAATAGTTGGGGCATGACCTTGTTGAGAGCTAGTAGGACTAGGTAGCCTGCGATGGAGCCGGGTATTGAGCTGGCAGCCCATCCGGACCAGAAGATTAGGAGGGCTAACAGGTATTCGTTGCGGGCAAGTAGCGTTGTGATTCCTGGAGAGAGGGGGAAGAACTGTGGGAGGAAGGGTGAGAGCAGCAGCAGCGATACAGTGCCGCCTATCAGGACTGTCCCTATGGGCTCGGCGAAGGCGCAGAGAAACCTGGCCTTGGGGCTTGCAAATCGCCTTGTCAGCTTGTAGAAGAGGCCGACTAGTACGACGCCGGGGAGCCCTCCCGGATATGCAAAGAGTGTGCCCACACCCAGGCCTATCCTCAGCGAGCCTACAATCAGGGGGACGGCCAGGCCCCAGAGTGGCCCAACCATCACGCCGGCTAGAACATTCCCGAAATGCTGCATGGGCGCGGCCCGCGTCCCAAAGAATGGGAACCATATGTAGAGTGAAGATATTAGGGTGATGGCAGAGATTGCGACGACATAGGAGATTCTACGGGTTGTCTTCAAGACAGCCCAAACACCTCCGCGCTACTTTAAGCCCCAGCTAATCTTCTTTACAGGCTTCACCCTTATCAGGGCCACCTCTCCCTCATCCCACGGATCACGTCTCGCCCAGGCGAATTTCTTGAAGAAGGCTTCCGAAATCTGTTTAAACTCTTCGCCATGCGTAATTATCTCCGCCTCGCCGCGGATGAGGACGGCCTTGTTGGGCTGGTACTGGTCGACTAGGACTGCAACCCTCTTGTCATTCTTAATGTTTCTAACCTTAGCCGTGTCCAAGTCTGAGACAATGTAGAAGAACCCGTCCCTGAAAATGTAGCACACTGGCACTAGATGCGGTGATCCGTCCCTATCCAGTGTGGCTAGGCGGCATAGCTCATTCCTCTCGAGAAATCGAACCTCACTATCCCTAAACCTCAAGGCACGTCCCTACCATGTCTCACAGGTGGATATAACCGTTAGCCGGTTTGGAGAGCAATGGCAGACTTATATCACTCTGGCTATATTTGCTTCATAGTTCGGGAGATGGAAGCAGCATCTAGATCGCCTTACAGGATTAGGGAAGACTTCCCCATTTTCTCCAAAATCAGGGGCCCCAGACCCCTAGTCTATCTGGATAACGCTGCCACAACCCAGAAGCCTAGGCGAGTGTTAAACGCCATGGTGCTATACTATGCCAATACTAACGCGAATGTCCATAGGGGCGTCTACGGCATCTCGATAGAAGCTACCGAGCTCTATGAGAGTGTGAGGAGGAAGATAGCAAACTTCGTGGATGCGAACAGCTGGCGCGAGGTCGTCTTTACCAGAAACACTACTGAGGCGATAAACCTGGTCGCCTACTCCTACGCACTACACAAGATCAAGAGAGGAGGCAAGATAGTCATCACTGAGATGGAGCATCACAGCAATATAGTCCCGTGGCAGCTCATCGCGAGAATAAAAGACCTCAGAATTGAGGCGATACCGATCACGATGGACGGCTACCTTGACCTAAGCTCCCTCGACAAATTCCTGAAGGATGCAGACATGCTTGCCATAGTCCACGCATCAAACGTCCTCGGAACAATCAACCCCGTCAAAGAGATTACAAAGGCTGCAAAGGAGTACGGTGCAACAGTGCTAATTGACGCGGCCCAGAGCGTCCCCCACATGCCTGTCAGCTTCAGGGAGATTGGATGCGACTTCCTAGCCTTCTCAGGCCACAAGATGTTGGGGCCTATGGGAGTAGGCTGCCTAATAGCGCGTGAAGAAATGCTCGAGTCCATGGAGCCCTTCATGGGTGGTGGCGAGATGATCCGCGAAGTAACTCTGAGCGGCTCGAGCTGGAATGAGGTTCCTTGGAAATTCGAGGCAGGCACTCCTAGCGTAGGTGACGTAGTGGGTCTAGGGGCGGCCGTCGAATATCTTCAGGAGATAGGACTCGAGTGGGTGAGGAAGCATGAGGAGGAGCTGACGGAGACAGCCCTCCAAGAGTTCTCCGAGATTCCACGGCTCAGAATCGTTGGGCCGGAGTCAGTGAAGGACCGCTGCGGCCTCGTCTCCTTCCTACTAAGCGATATCCACCCCCATGACCTGGCAGAGTACCTGGACAGGGAGTTCAATATAGCCGTCAGGGCAGGGCACCACTGCGCCATGCCACTCCACACAAAGCTAGGCCTAACAGCAACCACGCGGGCCAGCTTCTACATCTACAACACGAAAGAGGAGGTCCAGCTCCTAGCAGAGGGCCTAAAGCAGGCCCTGAAACACTTCAAAGCCTAAATGTCTACAGTAAACATGGTCGTCGTGGAGTTCATGTTTATCTCCGTGAGAAGCCACAGCTTCCTGAAATAAGAGTTGAAGAAATCGCTTCGAGCATCCTCACTCACACCCACAATCACATCATATATGCCAAATATCTCGTACGCCTCAGTAACATACTCGATTCCCTGCAGAAACCTGTCCCAGAGCCTCGGAGCCGCCGGCCTCCTAATCTTAATGAAAGTGTAGGCGCACTTCTTCTTAGGCTTGTCAAGCTGCCTCTCAAAGTTGAGCCCCGCCTCGTTAACGATTAGCGTATTCGTGTCGACTATGCCGTTCTGGTAAAGGGTGTCGAGAACCGAGTTTATCTGCTCCAGATTATTTACCCTCACCTTAGCGATGATGTCGGCCGTCCCGAATATGAGGTAGGCCTCTTCAACGAACTGGGCCCTCCTCGTAGCCTGGAGACACTCAATAAGCTCACTCCTCTTACCGACAGACCCCAGGATGAAAGCTTTCACGTTCTATAGAGGCGGCCGCGGATGCTTTTAAGCGTTTCAATCACAGATATGGCAGGAATTAACGTCCAGCACGGGTTCAAGGGTTTTATGGGCGAGGCAGAGGACACGCTCCCTCCTAAGCCTCTCAAGCCCCTTCTGGATAAGCTCCCTAACAACCATATCGTCTTCACCACGAAGGATCGCACCGGCAATCTCCCCGGCCACCTCCTGCATAACCCCGTTCTCCAAAAGCTCCCGCATCTTACCCCGCGCCATCCGCAAATAATTGCTAACAGCGGGCTGGGTTATCCCCAAGGCCTGGGCCACCCGCCTCTGCTGAAAGCCATGATCCCTAACAAGCAGTGTAACTACAGCGGCCCTCAGCAGGGGGAGCATCACCCTCGCCTCTATCTCGGATGGGAGCAGCATATTCCCCAGACCCCTTTTTTTATACCCTGAAATCTTATCTTTAACGCCTGTATTTATGATTTGTCAAACTAAACTAGTTTGAGCACAATTCTACCTTTGTTACAGTGAATTTGGTCGGATAAGTCTTAAATAGGCCAGACATGCGAAGCGAGTTGAAGATACATGGCGACAATAATACAGGAGAAAACAAAAGAGGAGTCAAAGCCGGTAGAAAAGCTGGTCACCCGGACAAGAAGCATCTGCCCAGAGTGCTACCAGGTCCTCCCCGCAGACGTCCTAGAGATCAACGGCAAGATATACATCAAGAAGACCTGCCCCAAGCACGGGGAATTCGACGAGCTATACTTCGGCGACGCCGAGATGTATTACAAGTTCGCGAGGTGGCTAAAGGACGGAAAAGGTACTGGAAACCCGGACGTAGAGGCGGCCCGCAGCGTCTGCCCCTACAACTGCGGCCTATGCAGCTCACACCTAAGCCACACAGGCCTAGCCAACCTAGTCATAACCAATAGATGCGACCTACACTGCTGGTACTGCTTCTTCTACGCCGAAAAGGCAGGCTACATCTACGAGCCCACACTCGACCAGATTAGAGAGATGGCCCTAAACCTCAGGGCCGAGAGACCAGTCCCCGGCAACAGCATCCAGATAACAGGCGGCGAGCCAACACTCAGAGACGACCTCCCCGAAATCATAAGAATCCTCAAAGAAGTAGGCGTAGACCACATCCAGCTCAACACAAACGGAATAAGACTCTCGCGCGACTTCGAGTACTTCAAGAAGATAAAAGAAGCCGGGGTCAGCAACCTCTACATGAGCTTCGACGGCGTCACGCCTAGGACAAACCCGAAGAACCACTGGGAAGTCCCAGGCGTCCTAGAAAACGCCAGAAAACTCGGCGTCGGAATAGTCCTAGTCCCAACAGTCATCAAGAGCGTAAACGACCACGAACTCGGCGACATCATCAGATTCGGATTCAAAAACATCGACGTCGTAAGAGCAGTCAACTTCCAGCCAGTCTCACTCACAGGCAGAATGCCCAAGAAAGAGAGAGAAAAATACCGCATCACAATACCAGACTGCATCATCAGGATCGAGGAACAGACAAATGGTGAAATCCCGCGAGACGCATGGTTCCCAGTACCAGCCTGCACACCCCTAACAAACTTCATAGAAGCCCTAACACGCACACCAAAATACGAGCTAAGCATACACTTCGCATGCGGAGCCGGAACCTACGTATTCAAAGACGGAGACAAAATGAAACCAATAACAGAATTCGTAGACGTAGAAGGTCTCATCAAATACCTACAGGAAAAAGCAGAAGAAATAGAAATGGGCAGAAGCAGAGTCTGGGTAGGAATGAAAGTACTAGCAAACATATCAAAATACATCAGGAAAGAAAAAGAACCCGCGGGAATGAACCTCTCCAGAATGCTATTCAACATCATAGTACGACACGACTACTCAAGCGTCGGAGAATGGCACAAAAAATCACTCTTCCTAGGAATGATGCACTTCATGGACCCCTATAATCATGATGAAGAGAGGTTGAGGCGTTGTGACATCCACTATCTGACGCCGGATATGAGGATTGTGCCGTTCTGCTCCTTTAACGTTGTGCCCGCGTGGTACAGGGACAGGATCCAGGCGGTCTACGGCATCTCGATCGAGGAATGGGAGAAGCGGACTGGGAGAAAGCTGGCAGATGACTTTTACAAGCGTAAGCTCCCGGCAAAGCAGGCGGCGGTGCCCACGGCCTCGACTAAGACCGCTGGCTTCGGAGGCCTAGAATCGGTTCCGGTTATCCAGGGCTGCTCAGGGAAAGAGGATAACTGCTGCTGCGGCCAGTAGACTGTACTTTTTCAAAATTTTTAGACTAGGTTAAGCAATTATGTATTTGACCGCATTTTTATTGCTATCACTCTATTATCTTTACGAACAAGGTGGTTAAAAGCTCCCAAGCCGAGAAGATTTAAATAATTTAGGCAACTACATCTGCTAACTAGTGGATATGCCAGAGGATAGGGATGATGATAGGATTCTTAGAGTTTTGAAGAAACTGGAAGAAGCTAGGAGGTTGGGCTTGATAGATGAGGAGTTTTATAGGGAGAGGAGGAGAGCTCTGCTATCGAAGTATTTAGAACTCGCTGAGGAGGAGTTAGGTGGAGATGTGCAGAGGAGCCAGGAACATGGACGGGCTGGCGGGAATAGGAAATGGCTCATCGTATCTATAATTGCAGGTCTATTCGCCGTTGGTATTGTGTCCGCATTGTTTGTTCCTACTTTAATAAGACCCCAAACCCACACTACCACGATTTTCGTACAGGAAGTATTCACCAAGACAGTAACTAACACACTGATTTATCCTCAGCCATATCAATATACTCAACCTTACCAGTACCTACCAGCAGAAGGTGCAATAGAGAATATAATCTATTCCGGATCAGTACATATTGATAGGCAGTGCCGAGTACACCAATTTCCAATAAATGCCAAGAAGGGTGATGTTATAAGGGTCTACTGGGAATCAAATGATGATGCCACATATATCGCGATCGGGACTGATGCGGACTATGAGAAAAATGTTCGCGGCTCTTACTGTGAAACTATAATTTCTCTATGGATGTGGAGTTGGCCTGCAGCAAGCTATGGCTATTCAGGATCGTTAGAATTTACAGTTCCCTCCTCGGGATCTTGGTATGTCTATGTCGCTAACGGGAACTGGGGTTGCATATTATCCAGCTGTCCAATAACTGTTACAAAACTTGAGATCAGACATGTACAGCGAGGAGTATAAACACAATGTATTTCATCGCCTCAAGGAAGGCTAGCTGAAATAATGAAAACGTGAGTACACGCATATAGTCTTCATAATTGTTCACAAATCTTGCATTTTCCTTTTATCGGTAATCTATCTTTAAGTCTCTTAATTATATGTGTATCCAATTCTACAAGTAGGTGATTTTCTTTTTGGGTAGTGTTTGATGCTGAGAATCAAATTCTTTAGGTGTAGAATTAAGCTCTTTGGAATTATCAAATTAGTTATGTATTCTTTTGCAGACTTCATTTTATCTATTCTGCCCAATTAGTAGGAAACTTGTCGATAGGAATGTCACATTCCTTGGACAAGGAGGCAGGTAAAACTATACAGAAGAGCCTCACATCTTCGACTAGCGGAGTTATACTTGTTTCTAATAAAGGGGAAGTTAATTGCTAAGTCGTTAATAAGTTATTGATTGATTTTTCGATACTATCAAACCAGTATTCCTTACGAAACCTTTCAGGGAGCTTATATACATCGTCTGTGTAAAGATTTAAGTGAACTCTAATATTAAATCCGTACTCCTGAAACGTCTTAATAGAACCATCCTCATTTCTGAAAATTTTCTCATAACCATCAATTTTATAGCCGAATTCCGTGTGGGATGTTCCTTTCGGGTCTATGAAGAGTATGTAATAGTCCTCGCCTTTGCATAACCAAAATATGAAGTCTGGCTTAAATTTGCGAAGTGAATTCTGAGAACTGTCGTAATATGGGATATATATCTCATCTAAGTATCCATCTATTTTGCTGAACATCCACCAATCAAATTCTTTTAATAAGTTACTCTCTTTCTTTGAGTAATCAATCAAATCTTTAATGAATTTGTGTTCGCTAGGTGTATTAATTATATGGGTTATCCACTCTATCTTTTCCTCTGTCGACAGAAGGGGTAGATAATAGTGTTCGGCTATGTAGTATATTCCCAATTTTTTCCCGTCTATAGTAAGAATTTCTTGTTCTGCGTATTTTTTCTCTAATTCATATTTCCTTCTATCATACTCTGTTTGACTTATTTTACCATAAAGATTACTCAGCTCCTGTTCTACCACTTTCTTTTCTGGATATTTCCTCACTTTTTCCAATTTTTCTTTAAGTGCATTAAGTCTCACCTCATCCAAATACACTCCAATCCTCTTGAAATGAACTATTTCTTCCTCAAGTATTTTAAATCTTTCCAAATCCTCTACACTGACGTTAATATGAGATATCAGACGAGTAAGGAGTACTGAGGGGGGCAACAACTCACTATTCTCGACGAAATTAAATTTCTCATCATTCCAAATAAATTCTTTAAATCTTATGAGATCATCAAAATTTAGACCAGGTTCTGAAAAGTGAAGCATAAGTAAAACTCTGTCATCACCGATCATTTCGATGTATCTTCTAAGCTGCATTAATGATTCTCTATTTACACTGAATTTTGGGATTTTTTCTGTTGGTACTTTCCTTCTCCCACTGTAATATGGGATCAGCAAGATTACTTCTCCTGTTTTCGGGTTTTTATCCAACGAGATTATTTCTCCCAGTCTCATTTTTTCCTCTTTTACTGATGTCATTATTTCTTGGATAATGTTCTTTTTCGTAGCGAAAATAAAAAGAGTTTCCAGAGGGATAAAGGTTTCTGGGCTGACATTATTGACCAACTCTTTAGCCTCTGGGTCCATCGAAATGCGTAAATAGTTTATCCTCTTTCTCTTGTTTTTCATAGGCTCTATTCGCGCGCCTCTTCCTATTGATTGTGTGATGAATTTTTTAGCGTCAGTCCCGACTCCTATGTTAATAAAAGTGATTACATTAGGTCTATTCGAGTCCCACCCTTCATAGAAAGCTCTAGACCCCATCAATATGTTTATGTCGGAGTCGTCTTTGTTTATACTTCTGAAGAAGCTCTCATTTTCCCATCTTTCTATTATCTCATATCCTGAGAGAGTCGTTTTTAGCCAATTAGTTATGTCTCCTATTTTGACACTCGCAAAAGGTCTGTCGGATGTTTTTAACTTAAATGCTAATTCCTGCCGATTTGATGGCAGTACCAAAACTTCTATGTTTCCGGGAGTTTGTGCGTTGAAAACTTCATATAAAACATCAGTATATGAAATTGTTTTTAATTTCTCGGTATTAACTAATAGTCTTTCTGATCCATACACGTAGGGATTCTGTTTTTCAAACTCTTGGATAAGCTCTTCTTTTGCTTTCTCAAATGTCTCATATTTTATCTTTCCCTCAGCTATTTTTTCAAGTTCTTTGAAGAACATTTCTAAGTCGGGCTCTTTACTTGGATCTTTATGGTTGACCGTATGTGTAAGTGTTAGCATCATTGGTATGTGATAAACATTCTTACCTGTTTTTGCTCTTATATCTTTGTATATTTTTTTAAGATATGTCAAGAGGATTAATGTTTTTAAGACGATTTTCTGTTTCTCAGTGCTCGGGTAATCTTCCTTATCTCTGAATGCTTCAAATTCTTGTTCTGATATGTATATATTCTTTCCATAACCCTTTCCTACATATTGCGCAAGGTTAATGTTATATACAGTCGTGTATATGTCTATCTCGTCTGTAAACGTCGCTGAAAAGTTGAAAAGGAAGCCGTTTCTCGACATAATCGAGTAGAATGCTTGTCTCTTAGATTCTTCTTTGCCGCCTTTATGTGCTTCATCAAGTAAGATATACCATCTTCCAATATTCTCATAATTTCTAAAGTCTATATATTTCTCTGTCTCTTCGTCCCATATTAAATCTGACCTGTAGATGAAGACATCTATGGTATTCTCTCCCCTTGGCAAGATCCCACCGTACTTTACTTTACTAAAATCTTTCAAGTTCCAAAGCCTGATCTTCAAGTTATTGTATTCATTGTATTCATCTATGTATTCCTTCATTTTCTCAACTAGATCTTCTCGACATGTCAAAACTAAGATATCGCAAGGAGGAATTTCTCTTCTTTTCATTAAATAATACAGAATCTCAATCAGTTTTACGATGACTAAGGTCTTTCCAGATCCAGTTGCCATCCAAAAGGACATTCTGTTGATGAGATTTCGATAAGATATTTGCTCTCCTTCGCTTTCAAAATATTCGGATAAGAGCTTGTAAATCGTTTTTTGTTTTGACTTTCTAATGGCTAAGTGGTGTGATTCTAGTCCTCGCCTTTCATATTCTGCGAAAAGTAATGTTTTTCTCTTTTCGTTAGTTTCTAAGGGCTCCCCCTCTTTATAGTCTTCCGCGCTTTGATAATAGAAGTAGAGAATCTTGATAGCGTTTTTTAATGCCTCCTCTTGGTAGTCGTAGAGATTCTTGGTCTTGGAGAATGAGGTGAAGTTGTTAAATGTTGACCATGAAGGTGGAAGAGAATTGAAATCAATACTATCAGCAATATTTTGGAGTATTACTTTGACTGGCGTGTATCCCGACATTCTCACCACCATATTAGGGGTTTAATCAATTTCCAGTCTAAATTCCCTAGGTCTATAACTTCCCCATCCTCAAACTCTACCTCTTTTCTTGTCAACCTTTTTATCCATTTCCCTTTTAGGTTTGATATGGTTTCAGCAATATCTATGTTTGGATAAAGTTTCGAGAGGTCAACTTTAACGGTTTTATTGTTGTAATCTATCTCTAATGCGCGTAGCATTTTTTCATCTTTTAGGAAAACATAGTGGGAATAAATTTCGCTAGAGGTCCAGTCAACGAAGGGGTGAGTATCCTTATAGACTGCTCTATCTAGCGTTTGCTCATATTGCTCCAATTCATAATACTTAAAGAAACCGCTACCCTCCCAATTGATATTTCTACTTATTCCTGACTTCTCTCCTGCCAGAACCTTCTTCATACGCGGTAGGACGATTGTCCAGAAATGTTCACCCATTTCGACACCAATCCATTTTCTCCTTAACTTATGGGCAACTGCTGTCGCAGTACCAGAACCTAAAAAGAAGTCCATAACTAAATCACCTTCTTTAGATGTAGCCTCAAACACACGTTGAATAAGTTGCTCAGCATTTCTTGTTGGAAAGTCTGGGTCTTGTGAGTAACTTTGTATATTCGTCCAATTAGAATCAACCTTTTTAGGTGGATTTTTTATTTCGGGAACAAAATCATTTTCTCCACACTTAGGACATTTGTCCCACAAACCTTCATAATGCTCATATCCGCAGATTTTGCATCTAAACCTTATGAGCTTTTTAGATATATATTTATCTATTAAATCTTGTTTAATCCCCCAATGTCTTCCTAATGGAGGATATAACTTTATACCGAAAACCTCTCTCCAGTTCCTATCCTGATTCCTAACTCCTGGATAATGGACAAAAGGTTGCCAATCAGTTTCTCTCTCTTCATATAATTCGTAAAACAAACACTGTTCCTTATTTTTGGCATAGAAAAATAGGCTCTCTGTAGCGTCAAGAAATTTGCGCTTTGCTTCTTTTTGAATTCCAGACGTCTTTATCACTATTTCATTTTGGAAATTTTCTTCCCCAAAAATTTCGTTCATTAAAAGTCTAACGTACATGTTACCGTTATCATCGCATCTCACAAAAATGCTTCCTGTATCTTTTAAAATGTGCCTTGCTAGCTGCAATCTATTCTCAAGCATTGTTATCCATGTAGAATCCTTATATTTCACATGGTAGTAGTAGTCAGCGTCCTGCTCCTTATTAAATGGTGGATCTATGTAAATTGTCTGAACTTTTCCTCTGAATTTTGGTAAAATTGTATTTAATGCTTGCCAGTTTTCACTTTTAATCAACCAGCCATCTAAAACCTTATCAAGCTCGTTATTCTCAGAAATTTTTTCTATTAACTTCCATTTAAATTCATGATCAAAGTATTTAGTATCTATGGGTAGTTTTTTCCACTCCTTTCCTTGAAGGCTATTTGTTTCGATAAGGTCTGAAATACCCCTAATCTCAACTCCCAACAACTCTCTCCATTCTCGTAGCTGCTCTTCATTAGCTAAAACTTTAGGAATAACGTAGTTTTCCAAAAAATCTTCTCCACACAGTTCCTTTATTCTATCTAGTGTTATTACATATTCGCTATTTAGGACAAATTTGGGTTTCTCCCATATTTTTCGCAGTTCATCTTCAAACTGGGAAATGAAATCTATGATTTTAAACGCTATCGTCTTAAGCGCCTTCAACTCTTTCAATCTTTTCTCACTAAACTCGCTCTCTTCGTCCATTATGTAATGTCTAAGCCAAATCTCAAACTGCTCTTTTAAGAAAGCATTTGCATCTTTATTAATGAAGTAATCCACCTCGCTCTGTCTCTCAAATATTTTAAATGCCTTTTCAAGAACCTCTTCTGTGATTCTTCGGTCCTTTAATCTCCTTAAAATCTCTTCGATTTTGGTCTCCCTCCCTCTCTCAGAATAAATTACTTGGAAATGAATTGTCCCATCATCACTTACGTCCTTCAATTCGTAGATTATTTTTCTCTTTTCATAAGCCTTTCTATGCTCCACCTCAGAAGCATCAAAGAAGAACTTAAAAGCATCGAGTTCCACACTCATACTCTTATAAATACGGTCAGTCTTAACATAGTAAAGGTCTCGAGTCTTCCAGAATAAAGCGACATCCTTATCTGTATAAACTCTAGCCCAAACATTCTCCTGGAGAGGTGTGAAGACAAAATGAATTGAGCCACTCTCACTAAAGTATCGCTTAAAGAAATTATAGAGTTTATCAAAAAGCTCTTCCCTGAACTCAGGAAATTCTTCAAGGGTTTCCTCAACCACTTTTCTGAGAATTGACAAGAAAGACCTAAAATACGAAGATTTAATCCTCATCAAGTTTATGAAGCCAGATTTCCCTTCTATGTTTGCACCGATAAAAATATTCTCCAAAATATTAAAGAACATTCTCTCTTTTTCACCCATCCCTCCAGAAGCGATCTCATCAACTTTACTCATTACCCACACCTCCAACTCTAATTCCGTTAAAATAGATTCCTAATTGCGCCACTCTTTCAGAAATACCTCGCTTTACATAATTTGGGAGAATTATTACCTTAATTATAAGGCTCTTTATCAGCCTGCCTTTCCTTAATAACCTTGGCATACCATGTATTTGACCCTTCCCATTTGTCATGTTTATTACTAGTATGCGCCTTTTGGGTTATATATTTTTGCTTTGGCAGAGGGATTTAGTTGCGAGAGGATGGTTTGAATGGTTGAGTTGCATGAAATGTTGTTTGGAGCTACTGTTTTCGGTGGATTATTGACGGCTAAGATTGGGCTATTTCAATATAGGCGCTCAATTACCTATAGAAAGGCTTGGTGGCTCAACTCTCTATCACGACTTCTATGTGAAGCTCCACTTGATGAACATCAGAGAGCAAACGGGCTCTGAAGAGGTGACGAGCATGATTGAACGGATAATTCAGAAGGAAGTAAGAGGAGAAATGCTGACTGACGAAGAATATAGGCTTCTTACGGAATTTACAGACTATCTAAATTTCTTCTAGTTGATAAAATATTTGTATACGGTGCGTTGAAGATGAGGGATATCCTTTCAAGGTTGGTGGCCGGCAAGGAGGCAAGGTATGTTGGGAGTGGTAGGGTCCGGGGGAAACTATATAATTTGGGTGAGTATCCTGGGGCCGTTGAGGACGATGTGGGCTTCGTATACGGTGACGTATATGAGATCTCAAACATGGATGAAGTTCTGCCGCGGTTAGATGAGTATGAAGGTTTTAATCGGGACAAGCGCGAAGAAAGTCTATTCATAAGGAAGGTTATAGAAGTATTCATGGATGACGGAAGCACCTTAAAGGCATCCGTCTACATATACAATGGTAGGGTTAGAGAAGAGGACCTGATACCAGATGGCGTTTGGAAAGTGTGAAGGTTCAGTTTAATCCCCTATTCCTTATATGCAGCGTATCAATAGGTAGTGGAAGGAGATGGGTAGATAACCGAGATACTAGTTTTTCATGCATCCGAAACGCTTTTAAGCCATAATCGCTTAGCTCATCTGAGATGATAAAATCTGAGATAAAGAGCTCTTTGTTGGAATTTGCGAGGCGGCTGCTTGACTCGCCTCAGTTTAGAGAGGAAGTTGAAAAAGATAGGAGGGTCTTGAGAGAGTTTATTGAGCGTTTCCCCTTCAGGAAGAATCCCTCACTTATAGACGAGTTAACTCCTGAAAAGTTGTATAATCCGGGAAAATCGCGCGAGTGGTTCTTCTATTTCTTTGAATTCTATTTGAGACGCGTTGGAACTATAGCCATACATGGTGATAAACCGTGGCGCGAGGCGTGTAGTAAAATAGACATATTTAAACAACTGTTAAAACTAGTTGTTGACGACTCTAAATCTATTCATGAAAGGATTGATGATGAGCGGTGGAGCCAGCTCAAAGGCTGGGGAGGTGACAAACATTGTGTCAAAAAAAGCTATTCGTCTATTATCCAGAAAAACTGCTACCCACTTTTAAGACCGAACTGTTAGAAAACCAACTTAATGGCCTTGGGCTGAGAGATAAAGCCGAAATTGAGGCGCAGAGAAGATTTAATGAGAAACTTGAAAACCTCACGGTGGGCAAAAAATTCGAGATATATAATGAAATATTGATCGACTCTGTCCAGAGTGTATTGACGCGCGACTATGAATGGGATACTTGTGCTATTGCGAGGCTTCTGGGCGAGTTCATTCCATCACCTAGGCCGATAATAAGTCGTAAGTCGGTTGAAAGCCCCTCACCTTTATCTAAAGTTCCCATGCTTTATGAGCCCGTCAATGAGCTCGGTGTAGTTCTCCTATTTGGCATGTATCACAGAGAGCTAGGATTTCCATACATAATTAAGGTTCAGCAGTCTTTTCCAGATATGATTGCCCTTGACGAAGAGGGTGACTATTGCCGAATAGAGTTTGAGTATAAATCATCATCCTTCATACAGCACGGACACGACCCCGACGGTTGCGACTACATTGTCTGCTGGATAGACGACCTAGACGACCAATCACCCCTAAAAGAGAAGACAATATCCTTACGAGAGGAGATATTTGAAGGTCAAGAAAACGAGCCAGAGTAATCATTCGTGGAATTATGAAGAGTAGGATGTCTGGATTGGTGGGTTCAAATTCCACCTCTGGCGTGCAATTTAGAAATCCAAAAATATTATAGTCCTTTGACGAACTTCTACAAAAAAATATAGGTAAGACTTACACAGTTTGGCTTACTTTCATAGGTGAGGAAGAAATAGGGGCTGTGCAGCTTACTTGAACGAATTATTACCTTCAGCTTTTCCGGATAAATGTTCCCTCTAGTATATATTCCACGTTATCGTTGAGCGTAGCTACCAATTTAATAAAAACTTCTTTGTCACTTATCCATTTGATATCGATATTTTCTCTGAACTTTTTTCCTTCACGCTCGCTCTCATGAATAAGTTGTATGTGATTCTCCTCTACTAACTCTGCTATGTGATCATGTGTGGTGCCAAGATTATCTACTGAGAACCAGTGAAGCTTTCCGTCGAAGGGATCGTATCCTATGATGTTCCCTCCATCAAGTCTCATAACGCCCGGAATTTCTGCATTTTCCTCCATGTAAAGACCATTACCGTCAGCTATTTTCCGGAAATTCATAAAATACTTAAAATTATAAGATTTGTCACCCATCTGCATGTGTGCTTTAGCTTCCCATTTACCTTCAAGCGTAAGAACTTTGTTTAGGATTTCAGGCAATATATCCATTGTTTCCCCCATTAGTTTACTCTGTGGAATATAAGTTTGTTCTAGGGACGCTGATGGTGAGGGGGAGCCAGCCCTCATGCTATATAAAATACTCGCATTATTTAAATATGGACTGAAATAATGGCATCGACGCAAATTCGCAGAGTTCTAAAGGAGGGTTTTTTGATATCTGTTGTGTAGCCCATAAACGATTATTTACCGCTGCTTCACACAGAAGATATGCATCGGTATTTACAGGTTTCGCGCGAGGGTTTAGTGACTTGGGTTGTCTTCAACAGGCCTGAGAAGCTTAATGCCTTAAACGGGGAGATGTGGAAAGAGCTTCATGAGGTCGTGTCGAGTTTAAGCTTGGACGGCTCAAGGGCTGTGGCGTTCACCGGTGTTGGGAGGGCTTTCTCAGCGGGTGATGACGTATACGAAATGGCGTCTCTGGGGGACTTGGAGAGGTCTGTAGAGTTTTTTAGCAGGATTCAAAAGACATTGGAAGCCCTGCTGGAGTTGGAGAAGCCCGTCATAGCCGGTGTCAACGGCCTGGCTTACGGTGGTGGATGCGAGCTGTTGCTTTTGGCAGACGTGGTTGTTGCCTCCGAAGACGCCGTGTTTGCGCTGCCCGAGGCTAGGCTTGGGCTAATACCTCCCATAGCTCTCGCAGTAGGCGGGTATGTTCTCGGCTTGCGAAGAATCTCGAGGCTTGTCTTTACAGGTGAAGCCATAGATGCGCGTGAAGCCCTTTCGATAGGGCTGGTCGACTACGTGGTTCCCAAAGAGGCTGTGAGGGACAAGGTCGTCGAAGTAGCTGGAAAGATATCCCTCAACGGGCCTGGGGCTGTAAAATTCATGCGGAGGTGGCTTGCTAGGAGTAGGTCTCAGAACATCCGAGAAGCCTTGAGAGAGCTCTCCTCTATGGCCGTGTCCGACGAGGCCGTTGAAGGTATGAGGGCGTTTGTGGAGAAAAGAAAGCCTTCATGGGCATTGCAATAATAAGCATGCCTGTTATGATGGTTGAGTTGTCGATTATTGCGAATTTGTGGAGTAATAAGTATTAGTTTTTGTCAAGCTTCATATCGACGCTGGCCTCCCATGTGCCTTTGATACTCTGATTGCATAACCTAATGATAACCTTGAAGATTTTAGAAACTTATTGCTATCGTCTCAGTAATAGAATAGGTAAATGTGTTTGAAAAATGTTTTCAAATATAGGGGTTATCTCTTCACGGGGCTGCCTATCTCTATTACATTGCCTTCAGGGTCGGTGCAGTGTGCTGTACGCCAACCGTAGGGCTGGTCTACAGGTTTGTCTGTGAACTTTACACCTTTTGCTTTCAACTGCTCATACTCTCTGTCTATATCATCGACGCTGAAGAACAGCTCGAAGCGATGATGCGGCTTTGCACCGCCTTCCCTAGCGGGATGCAACGCTAGAGTTGTACCTCCTGTCTCAAAAGAGCACCAGTCAAGGCCGTGATCCTCCTTGACCGGTAATCCAAGCTTATCTCGATAGAACTCTCGAGACTTGGCCATATCTTCTACCATGAGTGTTATATAGTCGAGCTTCATGAACAACAAACACCTCCTCGCTACTGACTACCGGCTGTTTATAAGAGTTATGTCACAACAACCAGCGATTGCATGTCGCCATTATTTTATACAGCTTCACACACATTGTCGCGATGAATGAGGCCGGTCAAATGGCCCGGCAGAGCACAGCCTTCAAGATTGGCTGGGTGCTTATGTTCGTAGCCTCGTTGGCAGCGATAGGTCTGGGGATCGTCATAGCTATTCCGACTCTAGACCCTGGTGCAGAACCCTTCATGCAAGCTTCCCTGCAAAACGTAAGGATGCAAAATCCTAAAGTGGCTGATTGGGTCTGGCACGAGAATAAGGAGTCGATAATAGGTTTCATCCTGTTGGGTGTAGCTAGCGCCTCCATGACGTGGAACGCTGTGAGGAGGGGTGAGAGGTGGGCTTGGGCCACCGTGCTTCTCATAGCCGTCGGCTACGGCATACTCTACATGGTTATACATATATCGATAGCATACCTCACTTACATACCTGCTGCAATAACGCTCACCGTACTGATCATCATCGGAGGAGCAATGACAGCCAAGACCGTCTTCAGACGGGAGCAGGAGAAGCAACTGCCAAAACCCTCATGACACTAGAGGAGACGGGCTCAACGGACCGATTGGTATACCGGTACTCATCTTCGTCGTGATGGTTCGTCAACTTTTTATACATGGTGAAGCGTTGTCTCTTGGTTGTCTACTTCTAGGGCCGGTGATAAGGCAGTTATTCAGTGGGTTTTTATAACCGTGTCAGACATCGGCAAGTCCCTGCAATTTTATACTAGGGTCTTGGGGCTCTCTGTTCTTTCATGGCTGGGTGAGAGGGCTGTGCTGGGGGTCACAGGTGGTCCGCCGCTCCTGATACTAAGGGAGAAGAGGGGCGCTCTGCCTAAGCCAGAGGACAGGCGTGGACTCTACCACTTCGCTATCCGCATGCCCTCTAGGCTGGAGCTTGCTAGAGTGTTTTTGAGGCTTGCAGAGTATTGGGAGATTGATGGCGCCTCAGACCATCTGGTGAGTGAGGCACTCTACCTCCGGGACCCCGACGGCCATGGTATTGAGGTCTATGCCGATAGGCCCTCCACAGGTTGGGGACGGGGGCATGGCGGGTTCATACGCATGGCTACGCTACCGCTCAACATAGACTCGCTGCTAGGCGAGTTGAGGGGTGAGGGCAGGAAGGTAGCCCTTTCAGAGGACTGGAAGGCTCCACCAGGCACCAAAGTGGGTCACATACACTTACACGTCTCGCGGCTTGAGAGGGCTGAGAAGTTTTACCATAGACTACTGGGCTTTGACATAACGTTTAGGCTGGGCGGCACAGCCATCTTCATGTCATACGGAGGCTATCATCACCACATAGGTGCCAACACCTGGGCAGGCGTGGACGCGCCGCCACCCTCGGAAGAGCATGTAAAGCTGGAGAGCTTTGCCATAAACCTTGGCAGCTCTGACCGGCTCCGCGAAGTGAGGGCTCGGCTGGTGGAGAATGGTGTCGCCGTTAATGATGGGTTGGTGAACAGCCTAGAGGGCTTCGTCGGCTACACTGTGAGGGACTCTGACGACAATCTGGTGGAGCTGGTAGTACCACGAATATAGATTTGTTCCGGGCGAAGACTCATGGGAAAAGTGTATGCGACTAAATCAGAGGATCCACTAGACGACGATTAGGGATCACGATCTCTTACGTATTCCTGGTAGTTTTAGTGGTATGAATTTGAGTCCTAGACTCTTGGCGAGGCTCTGTATTGCATAGTCGTCAGTGACGACGTATACTTCTTCGAAGTTTTTTGCTAGGTCTAGGGCTGTTGCGAGTATCGACTCGTCTGTTTCTGATATTTCGTAGCCTTTCTTTCGGGCTATTTCCTTTGCGGCTGTTAGGGCTTCGGTGGAGGGTTGTATTGTTTTGATGATGCCTGCGGCCAGCATGGCTTCCAGCCGGGCTACCTGTATCTCTCCGTAAACCACCTCCTTGATGGCTAGGTCTGTGGTGTAGAGGTTTGCTCCTCCTCTGAAGCCCAGTATGAGGGCTGCAGTGTCTAGGACGTAGGCTCTCTTAGAGTCCGAGCCTCCTCCTGATCCTCTTTTCAAGGAGTGAGACCCCTGACGTCCTGACAAGTACGGTGCTGTAGCGGGACTTTGTAACCGTTATCTCGCCGCTTTCAAACTCGCGCCTGATTAGTCCGTCAATCACCACACAGAAGGGGCCTCTCTTCCCCCTCATGAATATCATCCTGTGGGCTGAGAAGACCATTGGCCTGATGTTGGTGATTGGGGCGACGGGTGTGGCGATTATTAGTTCCAGCTCTTCGTCTACGAGCGGTCCTCCTAGGGATGTGTTGTAGCCTGTGGATCCTACGGGTGTTGAGAAGACCATGCCGTCCGCGACTATGTTTTGGAGTCTGAGCCTCTCAACCTCTAGGTCAAACTCAACCACCTTGCCGGGCGAGGAGTTTGAGATGTATGCCTCGTTTACCACGTCTGATACGAGTTCGCCATCGATTGATATGTCAAGTCTCATGAACCTATCCAGCTTGTAGTTTCCCACGAGCAGGGACTTCACGGCGTGATCGGCCTCTGCCGGCGTGACGTCGGCGAGATAGCCCCCCCTCCCATAGGATATTGCGAGCACGGGGGTCTCGGGATCCTCAAGCGAGTGGATCGAGGAGAGTATAGTGCCGTCTCCCCCGAGTACTATTAGGAAGTCGCAGCTCAGGGGCCCCACCCCCTTCATACCCTCCGCCTCGTAGAGATCATATTCGCAGCCATGTTCTTGGAGTATTTTTCTTAGCTCGGCCGCCTTGCTCTCAGCCCCCACCTTGTCTCTTCTATACACTACTATAACATACAACTCCTCCCCGCTATTGTTCTGCCGTCTGATAAAGCCATCGCCACCTTTTTCTCGGCACTAACCTGCGCTCATTTAGGGTTCTCCAGCCATGCCGGTCTTTTTGAGGAGTGTGTATGCGCCTGCGGGTGTTAGGGGGGCGTGGTGTAGTATGGTGTATCTCTCTGGGCGGAGGTTTTTGCACTCAAGCAGGGCTTTGACTGCAGCCTCTTCAGAGACCTCTATGTCTGCGATGCTTGTTGGTGCTCCTGCCCGCCTGAGGTATCCCCTCAGATCTTGGAACGTCAGCTCGAATCCCTGTTGTGGTGGATAGTCGAAGTCCTCATACCTCGCAGCCATCAATATTGCGCCTATCCCCACCTGTTCGCCATGCAGTCCGACCCCCTCTCCCACCATGTCGAGATAGTGGGAGAAGAGATGCTCCGCCCCTGAGCACGGCCTGGAAGACTCCGCGAGGGCCATAGCGAGCCCACACTTCACTGCCGCGGATGCGAGGGGTAGAACGTCTCTGCAACCCTCGTCGATGAATCTCCTAATGTCGAGAAGGGCGGATACGGTGAGGTTGAATGTTGTCTTGCAGAAGTATTCATCTTTGACGAGGTGGCCGAGAAGCCAGTCCCTCAGGGAGGTTGTCTTTGCGAGGATGTCGGCGCAGCCTGAGGAGATGAGTCTTTTGGGGGAGAGCTTAATCAAAGGCTCTGTTATCACCACCGTCTGAGGAGGCGTGGCCATTAGGCTGGTCCTCCTGGAGCCGAGCAGGATCGATGCAACTGGCGAAGCGATACCATCGTGAGAGATGGTTGTGGGTATGGAGATGAATGGTATGCCCAGCCTGTGGGCCGCATATTTGCAGACATCTATGACCGTGCCACCTCCGACAGCTACAGCCAGAGAACAGTTGGAGGCAGCCCTCTCGAGCTCCGAGACCGTCCCAATATCCGCCCTCTCCGCCTCAAACACTATCGAGTCATGGCCATGCTTGGTGAAATGTGCTTTAACGAGCTCGCCCGCAATTGTGCGCGTCCTCGGTCCAGTCACCACAACCGTTGGACCCCGCTGATCAAAACCTCCAGTAACTAGGTCTAGAAGCTCGCCAAGTGAGTCGCCAAAAAAGACTTGGCGCGTTGCGACCCTGTGTACTCTGCCGCAGCTACAGTCAAATTCCTCTCCGAGCCTAATCTCCGGGATAGTCAGCAAGGAGGATGGCATGTAGGAGCTAAAGCTTCTCATCTACGCGGCTTAAAAATCATAACTCTCGGCCTAACCCAACATGAGGGTTTGTATCACGACATGTTAATCATTTATATCCGCTCCGACACTCTAAACATATGTCCAGAAACACGGGTGAAGCTAAGCGTTTTTATCCGGCAGACTCCCTCAAATCTCCCCGCTTCACCGGCCCCTACACCTTTGCGAGACTACCACACACAAGGGATCTGGATGGGGTCGACACACTGTTTATAGGAGTCCCCTTTGACGGGGGTGTTGTTTTTAGGCCTGGTGCTAGGTTTGGTCCGGCGGCAGTTAGGCAGGCCTCGCTACTTCTACGCCTCTACAATCCATACCTCAGGGTTAAGCCCTTTGACGTCCTTAACGTGGCAGATTATGGGGACATAAACATCGTGCCCAGCAGTGTAGAGTCTACGTATCAAGCCATCTCGCATGAGCTAGAAGCCGTCCACAGGAGGAGGATAACGCCTGTAGTATGCGGCGGAGACCACTCGATCACCCTACCGCTGCTTAGGGAGGCGTCAAAGGCCTATGGGAAGCTGGCCCTCATCCACATTGACGCCCATCTAGACATGGTTGATCAACACTTCTCCCAGAAATACACCCATGGGACCGTCTTCAGAAGGGCATATGAAGAGGGCCTCATAGACCCGCACAGCTCGGTTCACGTGGGGATTAGGGGCAGCCTCTTCTCCGAGGACGAGATAAGCGAGACAGAGTCTCTCGGCTTCCAAGTCATAACCATGAGGTCAATCGAGGAGATGGGCATAGAGGCTGTCTGCGACCAGATTAGGCGGAGGGTTGGCGGTGGAGTCGCGTACCTGTCATTCGACATAGACGCCTGCGACCCCTCATGCGCGCCCGGGACAGGCACACCAGAAATAGGCGGCCTCTCTTCTAGGGAGGCGCTAAGGCTCTTACACGGCCTCGCAGGCCTAGAGTTCGTGGGCTTCGACTTGGTTGAGGTATCCCCTCCATACGATCACGGAGAGATAACCGCATTCCTAGCCGCCAACATAATCTACGAGTTCCTATCCCTCAAAGCCTTAACAAAGAGTGGATAAAAAATTGTGGTGAGTGGGTGCTAATAGCTCAGTTTCAGGATGCTCTTCCACTCCTTCGTTAGCTCGGTTGTCGCAGTCACCTCGTCAACATTCCCCGCGACATACTCTGTAATCCACTTGGCGATCGAATCCTCCAGCATCGGGTTCTCAGGCACATAGTTTCTGAACCCTGCCTTGAGCAGCGATTCTAGGAATACCTCCTTGAATATTCCAGGATACTTCGGGGCCAGGGACTCTATCACACTCTTCCTCCCAGGGAAGGAGGAGGCAACATTCCACTGCTTCACAGCAGACTCTGGCAGAACCAGGAACTGGGTGAACAGCCATGCTTCCCGTGGATTCTTCGAGTACCTGCTTACACCTATCTGCCAAGTACCGTCGATCGGGACTCCAGGCGCTGGGGAAACCCATATCTTACCCGCAGTCTCAGGATAGTTCTGAGCCCCCTTCTCGATGAAGTCTATGAAGGTAGAGGCCCATGAGCCAGCCCACATAGCTGCTTTTCCCCTACCCAAGAGCTCCATACACTCAGACCACTCAGTCTGCGTGGCGTTCGGGACATAGTTGCAGAGCTCCTTGAACAGCCTAGTGATCTTGATTCCCATATCGGTTATCTCTGGGTCGAAGGCTATCCTGCCATCCTGTGTGAAGAGGTCACCCCACGGCTCAACCGGCTGACCAAGCTTAGCAATACCCTCAGGCGACCTCCTCCACTGGGCAAAGAGCCAGGCGTACTCCCAATGGATCGTGTGTGTCCTCATGGCCATAAATGCGTTTCCAGCTTCGACCGGTGAATCAGGGTTGTATCGCTTCGTGAAGAAACGTCCTATTGCTAATACGTCTTCAAGGGTCTTGGGGACGACTAGGCTTGTTGGAATCTTCTTGGGGTCGAGCCCTAGGTCCGGGGCCATTGACTGTAGGTCTGAGAGGTTCCTGTCAATCCACTTGCTGTACATGTCCTTTATCTTGGAGTCTTCCCACAGGTCTCTCCTGTAAAACATTGCCATCACGTTGGCCGTGATGACATATCCAATCCTCTTTCCTTCCCAATGCATATATCGCCGGTCGATGGTCTCTAGGAAGTCAGCATAATCCTCACTCTTTAATATCTCCGCATCAGGGTAACGGGACCTGAGTTCTTCGATTGGGTAGAGGTGCGGGCCGAAAGCACCTGTGTAGATGCAGTCCCACATGTAGACATCGTACTCGCCCGCCCTAGTTGCGAAGTCGTGTAGCTGTCTATCCCTGCCCGTCTCCCAGTCAAAGAGGAGGAGCTCGACCTCAATATTCGGGTACTTTATCTTAAAGTCCTCCTCTGCGACGGCCTTCATTCCGGGGGCTGAGTGTGCAATAGCGACGACTCTAATCTTCTTTTGAGTCGGCTGGAGTGAGCTCCATGCATAAAGGCCCGCGCCTGCAGCCACAGCAGCGATCGCGACGCCTATCCCAACCTTCGCCGCGGTGGAGATGGCTTCACGCCTGCTGATAAGCTCTTTTAGGTCGGCCATGGTTTTTCGGATGTAGTGGACTCTTATTGTGATATAAGCTTTTCCACAAGTCTTTTATGTGTAGTGGAGTTGACTTTTATATTCCACGCCAAGTTTTAAGTTGCTGAGTTGGGGAGCAGGGGTTCTGGTCTCCTATTCATAGCTCCGGCGACTGTTTACTTGGTGGCTTTAGTCATTTATCCGACAGTGTATCTCTACTACATGATCTTCCACTCCCTCAATCCTCTTTTCGACGTTACGCCGAGGTTTGTGGGTCTTCAAAACATCTTCACGTTACTGCAGGACCCCGATGCATCATACGCCATACTAGCTATGCTGCTGTTGACGGGGATCACGGTCCCTGTTCAACTTGCTCTCGGATCACTTTTAGCATTGCTATTCACCTCCCCACACCTGAGGGGTAGGCTGCTCCTCCGATCCATAATGCTAATACCGCTGAGCATACCAGCTGTGATAGTTGGTCTAAACTGGAAGATGATCTTCTTCACATACGGGCCGCTGAACACCTTCCTCAGCTCAGTCGGGCTCGAGCCGCAGCCATGGCTTAGCGCGCCATTTGGCCACCCGTTCAACACATTCTTCGTCCTAGCAGTTCTAGACGTATGGCAATGGACCCCCTTTGTTGCCTTAGCTGTTGCTGCTGGCATAGAGAGTATACCACCCTACATACAGGAAGCTGCAGCGCTTGATGGTGCAACGCGTCTCCAAATGATCAGGCATATAGTTTTTCCACTTAGCAAAACTGTAATAATCATCGTGTTGTTGTTTAGGCTCATCGATTCTTTAAAGATCTTCGACATAATCTACATGCTGACATTCGGCGGGCCTGGAAACATAACAACCACTCTGCCGTTCTACATCTATAAGGTTGGCTTCACTTTGACTGCAGCTAAGGCTGATATCGGATATGCCTCCCTTCTCGCAGTAATTCTTCTCCTGATAGCGACTTTCCTCGTCATGTTTGTTTTGACGCGGGTTCTGAACGTTAGACGGGTGGTGTGGGAGTGAGGGGTGTTGGGATTGGATAGGAGGGTTTTAGGACTCGTCATCACGCTTGGCGCATGGAGCCTCGGAGCCATATACCTGCTCCCCTTCATATGGATGATAGGCACTTCTTTCAAGCCTATAGGCGAGTGGGGGCTGCCCACACTCCTACCCGAAAACCCCACAGGCCAGAACTACCTAGAGATCCTAGTCACTGGCGGTGTATATGGCGTTAGAGGACACTTCCCTCCGATATTGAGATATCTCCTAAACAGTGTCGTGGTCTCTGTAACTGTTGCAATCTTGACAAGCCTCTTAGGCGCATTTACCGCCTATGGCATTCTCAGATACCGCGCGGGCGGCACATTCTTCGCCAACTGGATCCTAAGCCTCCGAATGATACCACCAGTCGTAATACTCTATCCCCTAGTCGTCCTAACGAAAACTATAGGGCTCTATAACACCCTTGGGGGACTAATATTCGTCTACCCGGTGATAACTCTGCCCATAGTCACTTGGTTCATGATTGGTGCCTTCAAGAGTGTGCCGAGGGAGACTGAGGAGGCTGCGATGCTTGATGGCTGCACTCCATTCCAAGTCTTCATGAAGATCGCGCTTCCACAGGCCTCTATAGGGCTCGCTACCTCGGCGATATTCGCCTTCCTCTTCAGCTGGTCCGAGTTTCTGATTCCGCTCCTCCTAGCGCCCAGCGAGAGCGCCATGCCACTCACAGCATTCGCCGGCTACTTCTCAAACCAGTACGGAATCTTGTGGGGGCCGCTCTCAGCCGCAGCCGTGATAATCTCGCTACCCGTAATAGTGATAGCGATAATGATCCAGAAGTATCTGATCAGGGGACTTACGCTCGGCTTCATACGCTAACCGATAAAGGTTAATAGCTGCATCCACCACTGTCTAATATATGACAGATACAAATATCCCCAGCGACGGCTTAACAGATGATGAAGTCAAGGAGATTCTCGTGAAGTCTAAGAGGATCGCCGTCGTGGGGATGTCGCGTGATCCCCAGAAGGCCGCCAACTTTGTTCCGAGATACCTGATCTCGAAGGGGTATATTGTTTTTCCAGTGAACCCGTCGGCCACTGAGATTCTGGGGCTGAAGTCCTACAGGAGCCTTTTAGAGCTTGATACGGTTGTTGATGTGGTTGATGTTTTTAGGCCGTCTGAGGAGGTGTTGGGTGTGGCGGAGCAGGCGCTCAAAATCAGGCCGAAGGTCTTCTGGATGCAGGAGGGAATCTACAACGAGGCGGCTGCCAAGCTCCTAGCGTCTAACGGGATAAAAGTTGTGTGGAACAGGTGCATGATGCGGGAGCACATGAGGCTCCTCGGCTCTGGGAGGTAGGCGCTGACTCTCACTATTTTTCCTTCACAACCGTCCGGGCCTGCTCTCTAAGGAAGTTTAGCAGATAGTGCGGCCCTCCGACGCCTCTACCTGTCGCGCCACTTGCCTTCCACCCTACAAACGTCTGGGCTCCTGGCCACGCGCCCGTTGTTGCGCCGCCGCGCCTGTTGGCATAGCAGACACCGAACTGGATCTCGTCAAAGAAGTACTTGACCTCCTCAGGGTCCTCTGAGAAGATGCCGGCTGTCAAGCCGTACTCCGTGTCGTTAGCCATCCTGAGCGCCTCTTGGAGTGTCTTGAAGGGTGAGACCAGGAGTATTGGGAGGAAGAGTTCGTCCCTCCATAGGTGATGCCCTGCGGGCAGGTCGGCGATTATTGTGGGCTGTACATAGTAGCCGCGGTCGAATATTCCGCCGGACAGAACTTCGCCGCCAAACAATATCCTACCAGCCCTCCGAGCCTCCTCGACATATTTCTTGAAGTTCTCGACGGCCCGCTTATTGATTACAGGGCCCATGAACGTATCTTTCTCGCGGGGGTCTCCCACCTTCAGCCTGCTCGTCTCAGCGACAAGCCTATCGAGGAACTTATCGATTATGGACTCTTGGATGTAGAGTCTAGACGTCGCTGAACACTTCTGGCCGCCATAGCCGAACGCGGCCCTGATAACTCCTGTGACCGCCTTCTCTATATCCGCTTTCTCAGTTACGATTGTGGGGTTCTTACTCCCCATCTCCAGTACGATTGGCTTTGGATATGGCTGGCTCGTGAGGAACTTTCTATAAAGCCTCATACCCACGTCCCTCGACCCCGTGAATGCTATGCCCGCCACCCTAGTGTTTGTCGTGACCTCCTCCTCAAACACGTCGCCCGGCCCTGTAACATAGTTGATGACGCCGGGCGGGACCCCAGCATCCCTGAAGACCTGATATAGGAGCAGACCCGCGAAAGGCGCCTCACTAGTGGGCTTGAAGACTACCGTGTTACCTGTTATTAGTGCACCCAAGATCATGCCGTTGGCGAGCATGAATGGGAAGTTGAAGGGAGAGATCACAACCCACGCACCGTACGGCTTAGCAACCATTCTACACTCCTCGCCCGGAGCCCCGGGCCCCATCTCCCTCTCATATCCGTTATTCTTCTCCATTATGTCTGCGTAGTAGCGTAGAGCGTCTATCGCCTCCCAGCATTCGGCAAGCGCCTCAAACCTATTCTTGCCGACCTCTAGGCATATGACGGCCGCTATCTCGAACTTTCTCTCATCAATTATCTCAGCCGCCCTCCGTATAATAGCCACGCGCTCACGCCAGCTCCTCCTAGACCACTCGGCAAAAGCCTTGTCAGCGGCCTCAATCGCCCTAGCAACATGCTTCCGCTCGGCTTTCTGGAACTTTCCGATAAGAATTGAGGCGTCTATAGGGGACCTGTCCTCGAACTCGCCCGCCTCCGACCAGACCTCCTCTTCCCCGATATACATTGGGTGGCTCTTGCCAAGCATCTTATCTGTGACTTCCTTGAGAGCCTTCTCGAAGGCTGGGTGTATGCTAGGGTCGCTCATCAGTGTTACATATGTTATCTTGGCTCCGCTAGACATCGGAATACAGTGGAGTGGAGTCTCGTAAAAGGGTTACGGGTGCCCCTAAGACCACACGCGGCGCTCTATCCTTATTAACCTGAAAGCTTCCTAAAACTCGATGGCTCCTATCAAGCTTGCAGTCATAGGTGCTGGGAGCGCCGTCTGGTCTATCCGACTGATAGGCGATCTGTGCGTTACAAGGGATCTTTGGGGCTCTACAATAGTTTTGATGGATATTGACAAGAGGAGGCTCAGTGTAGTCTACGAGCTAGCTAAGAGGTATGCGCGGGAGACAGGTGCAGACTACAAGTTCATACATACAGACAACAGAGAGGAAGCGCTTAAGGATGCCGATTTCGTGATTAACGCAGCCCTTGCTGGAGGCCACCACAACTACGAGGTCCAGAGAAAAGTCGCTGAAGAACACGGTTACTACAGGGGCATCGATGCAGTAGACCATAACATGGTCTCGGACTACCACGTCTTCGGCGGCTATAACCAGTTCAAACTCTTCACAGACATTCTACTCGACATGGAGCGGCTCTGCCCAGACGCATGGCTCATCAACATAGCCAACCCACTATTAGAGCTCTGCACCCTCGGCACTAGAGTATCCAAGATAAAGATAGTGGGACTCTGCCACGGGCACCTGGGGTACAGGGAGCTGGCCTCGGTCTTGGGCCTTGACTATAGGCGCGTAACATTCGAGGCACCCGGCCTCAACCACTGCATCTGGCTGACAGACTTCAGGTATGAGGGGGAGAACGCATACCCCTTGATTGACGAGTGGATAGAGAAGTACTCGGCCGAGTATTGGCGTAGCTGGCAGCCGGAGTTCTGGGAGACACAGATGTCTCCTGCAGCCGTTGACATGTACCGGAGATACGGGCTATTCCCTATAGGCGACACTACACGGAGCGGGGGATGGAAGTACCACTACAACCTCGAGACCAAGAAGAAATGGTATGGACATCTGGGGGGTTTTGACTCCGAACTGGGGTGGGAGGCCTACCTATCATACCTCCGCAAACGGCTTGAGAGGCTTGAGGAGATCGCCTCAGACCCCTCCAAATCTATCACAGAGGAAGTCCCACCAGTCCTCAGCGACGAGTCCGTAGTCCCAGTGATAAACTCGATACACAACGACAAAGAGGCGATTTACCAAGTGAATGTCCCTAACAATGGTGTAATACCAGGAATCCCCCATAACGTTGTAGTCGAGGTTCCAGCGGCCGTCTCTGCTAAGGGCGCTAGGCCGGTTCAGGTCACACCTCTGCCTAAGAGGGTGATGGAGATGGTGATCAAGCTGAGGATATTCAGGATGGAGCTCGGGCTTGAGGCCTTCCTAACCGGTGACAGGGACGTGCTAATCGAGGAGCTGCTCAGCGACCCGCGGACGAAAAGCCTAGAGCAGGCCGAGAGGGTGCTGGACGCAATAATGAGTCTTGAATTTAACAGGGAGATGGCTGAGCACTACAGGAAGAGGGGAAAGGAGCTCGCACTTTAGACTGCTACCACTCCATCGGCCTCCTTGAGAGTATCTCAGCACCGATGTGAGCTTTGTCTATGTGTTTGGATAGCTCGTGCGGAGTTCTGAACCTGGCGCCGCAGTAGGGGCATGAGACAACATCCTTCTCGACCTCCGGCAGAATGGATGTCCTAGTTGTCAGCCCTCCCACAAGGGCCATCAGGGTCAATACTCCCAAGATCTTTTTACCCTCTACAACCACCAGCCTCCTAACCTGTCTAGAAGCCATCAGGGCAATCGCCTCACTCAGCTTAGCCTTCGGGCTAATCGTTATGAGTGGTGATGACATGATCTCCCTTATCTTGGTGTTGTTTGGGTCGCGCCCCTCAGCCACAACCCTGTAGAGGATATCCCGCTCAGTAACTATGCCTACAGGATAACCCTCGCGTGAGATCAAGACACTTGTATGTCCACGTGCCCTCATCTCAACAGCAACTTCTCTAACACTGGCCTCCTCACCCACCACGATAAAGTCTGTAGTCATGTACTTCTCGACTTGCTCGTTTAAAGCCTCCCAGTCGCGCACATGAGTCAATCCGAAATCCATTAATAAATATCTACATCATCCTCGGGGCGGTCGTGAAGAGAAGGGTGGCCCTAAGCTGGAGTGGCGGAAAAGACTCTGCGATGGCATTTTATACTCTGGCAAATCAGGCAAACCTACACGTAGACACGCTTCTAACCACCTATAACGAGTCGAATAACAGGGCTAGTATGCATGGCGTTAGGCTTGAACTCATAGAAAGGCAGGCCGAGAGGATGGGGGCTAGGCTCTTGAAGGTGCCCCTACCCCCGAATTGCAGCAATGAGATTTATTCGGAGAGGATGATGGAGGCCATCAGGGTCCTTGAAGCAGAGGGGATAAGGGAGATTGTCTTCGGCGACATCTTCCTAGAGGATGTGCGCCGATTCAGGGAAGAGAATCTTGCCAGAGTAAATTTCCGCGGCATCTTCCCGCTCTGGGGCAGAGATACTCGGGAGCTGGCGAGAGAGTTCCTTAGACTTGGATTTAAGGCAATCATATGTTGTGTTGACACCCAGCAAGCCCCCGCCGAGCTAATTGGCCTCGAGTATAGCTGGGAGCTATTAGAAAATATGCCCAGCGGAGTGGACCCCTGCGGCGAGAGGGGGGAGTTCCACACATTTGTATATGACGGGCCAATCTTCCGGGAGCCGATACGGGTTGAGAGGGGAGAGACGGTCCTGCGGGATAACAGGTTTCTTTTTCTTGACCTACTCCCCTACTAGTTGGGATGGGTTTTGGACGTTGAGAGAATAAACTCGGTTCTGAAGGAGATAGAGCGCCGCGCCAGCAGTGGAAGATACTTCTTCCCAATAATAGGGCCTGTGAAGGGAGAGCTCCTATACGCCTTCACACTCCTGGCACAGCCTCTACGAGTCCTAGAACTCGGAACAGGTATCGGATACTCGGCGCTACAGATTGCGCGGGCGCTGAAGCCGGGGGCAAAGATCGTGACAGTCGATGCAGACGAGGAAAACGCGGATGAAGCACTGGACAACCTCAGGAGGGCGGGGGTAGAGGATTTGGTGACCGTTATTGTGGATGAGGCGGGGAGATACCTTCAGAATGACAAGTCTATCTACGACATGATCTTCATGGATATTGAGAAGTCGCGCTACCTTGACTTGCTTGAAGACTGTATCTCGAGGCTCAGGCCAAATGGCATACTCGTCGCAGACAACGTGCTATGGCCGGAGCTACGGAGATTCCGTCAGGCCATTATGACACATCCACAACTAGCCTCCGCAATAATTCACATTGAGGATGGCGTCTCACTGAGCGTAAAGAAGCTCTAAAACAGACTCGATCATGACCACTAGGAATAGTATGGCTAGGTAGGGGCTGGTGAACTTGAATAGAGTCCAAGCGTTTCTTTGGCTTGGTCTTCGAAGAACCTTGAGCGAGAGTGCTAGTAGTGCGGTTCCCATTATTACTGCTGTGGCTAAGTAAGGCCCCTTCAAGAATCTACCGTCTAACACTGGCAACAAGATGGAGAAAGATACCAAAAGTATAACAGTCCCTGCTATACATCTAACGGCAACCCTCTCAGGCACGACTGTGGGGAGCATTGGTATCCCGGCCCGCATGTAGTCCTCTCTATACTTTAGGGCGAGGCTCCAGACATGGCTTGGAATCCAAAAGACCACAAGTAGGCCGAGGATTAACGCGGAGATGTCTATGAAACCGCTTGCGCTTGCATATCCGACTAAGACTGGTGCGGCGCCAGCGGGGCTTCCGAGCACAATGTTCCAAGCTGTCCTCCTCTTCGTCAGGACCACGTAGACCAAGACGTAGTCAAGTATTCCTAGTAGCATGGCTAGGAGGGCTGTGAGGTTGAGTAGGCTGGCTGATATCACTAGGGAAGCTGCTATAAGCGCGAGGCCGAATACCAGCGCCTTTTCAGGCGGCTGAATCAAGCCCCTCGGCAGGGGCCGCCTCCTAGTCCTCTCCATAACCGCGTCAATATCCCTCTCAAGATAGTTTGCCACACTCTCAGCTCCCGCAGACCCGCACACTAGAGCCAGGATAGAAGCAAGCAGTGTCACGGAGTTTGCAGATCCTCTCAAACCAGCCAGATACCCTGCTAGCCCTACGAAGACCAGGAGCCACCATACATTAGGCTTCGTGAGGCTAAAGTATGTATGGATTGTCTCTGTAATCGTCGTTGTCCTCAATGTTCGGGCACCATAGCAATCCAGTGCCGAGCCACTATTTATCTCGTCTCAAGAAACATTGAGTGTGGCTCGTCATAATCAAAGTTAAATGCTACAGTGGGCGGCAGTTGTTTCGGAAGTGCGTCCTAGTCAGGTCTTGGCTGGTCAGACAGGGAGGCTCTGGGCATCCTTCCTCTGCTATACGATATCGACCTCCATGACAGGCCCCCTTATAGGGCTCTACGCCTATAGGCTCGGAGCCTCACCAGGCGAGATAGGAGTGATATATGGGATAGCGGCGCTCACAACCTTCCTCACCAGACTACCCTTAGCCTCTCTACAGAGTAGGCTGGGTTCAAAATTTCTAATCAGGGCCGGAGTGATCACCAACTCCACCTCCCTTCTGCTCTATGCACTCTCGCCCTCTATTCCATTCATGTTTGTCGCTAGTGGGCTACGCGGTATAGGCTTTGCGAGTTTTCACCCTCCGGCCCTGTCAGAGGCCGTTAGGCTGTCGGGTAATAACCAGCGGCTTGGATGGGTTATGACTGCCCCGCCACTAGGTATGACACTAGGCCCGCTCTTGTCCTCAACGCTACTGGCATTTCTTAGGGTTAGGCTTGAACCTAGCTTAGCCTATAGCGCCACGTTCATGGCTGGAGCGGCTCTGTCAGGGATAGCATTCTTCGCTCCTTCTGGTGGAGAAGACCCGCAAGGCAGGCGTCCTTTAGGGATGAGTGAACTTTCCAAGCTCATGAGCAGGGACATGATGTTGCTCATCTCTTCTAGATTTTTGCTAAGTTATGTTGTCGGCGCAATCACGGCGATGCTTCCAATTTACTTGGTAGAGAGATCGATTATGTCAGAGCCAGAGGTGCCGCTACTATTCGCATGGGCCTCCATTTTTAATGTACTCGGCAGACCGCTCTCCTCACTACTAAAGTCTCCAACCCGCGGAATGATGGCCAGCTCCATCCTCATCACGGCGACGGGTATACTCTTCCTAGCCCCGGCCTTGCCGACAATATTCTCCGCCATGGCCCTCTACGGCCTCTCGCTCGGCCTCTTCATTCCCTCAAGCCTCCTTGCAGTCCAGTCGCTGACGGAGGGCGCCTCCCTAACTATGGGGATTGCTGTCTTGACACTGTCTATCGACTTGGGCTCGAGCGTGGGTAGCTTTGGCGCAGGTGTCTTGAGAGGGTGGGTCGAGACGGATTGGATTATCAGCCTCTCCGCGGTTGTGGCGGGTATGGGCTCCCTACTACTCATGAGGCGGTTTATGCTGAAAGGGGCAGGGCGATAGTTTTGGAGCAAGACAAAGCTAAAAGCTAGCAGCCTCCAAGTCTAGCGTGAGCCCTTGGAGCCAGATGAGGTAATCTACCTTATACGCGTAGTGCTTGCCCTTCTTGTGGGCTTCGTCTCAGGAACCATGCCCATCTACTGGATCTACTCTGTCTTAATAGGAATAGGTGTTTACGCCCTCTCGATCCCGCTGGTTACGGCGCTATATAGTGGCACAGGCTTCATATCTAGGAGGACCGCTGTTACGTCGGGGATGGCTGCCTACGCCTTTATCTGGCTTATGACGTGGGTGCTTTTCTATAATCTATCAGTTTAACTCTCTTCTTGCTGGTTCTCCGCCCTCAGCCTATGCGGCGTAGGGAGGCTCTTAATATTCTTCAATATGAAAGACCAAGCCTCGAAATAGTCGTCGGACTCTAGATTAAGTTGTTTGAGATGTTGCTCTAGGGCTTCTAGGGTCTCTTTCGCGCTCTTTTGAGGGTCAGGGTCCATAAAGACGCGGTAGATTAGTGAGTCTCTATCATCAAGTTGATACGCGCTAAGCAGGCCTCGCAGTGCGTGTATGATGCGCCTCTCCTCGGGGGTCTTGAATTTCTTCTCCATCCTCTCCAAACTCCTCTCTGCCTCGGCGAACTTACCAGCCAAGAGAGAGTTCATGAAGTTTAGTATCCCCTTCCCCATGTGTTGTGTGCTGCCCATCTCTCACCTACCTCGACTTAACCTCCGCTTCTTCAGCGTCCTCTATCCCGTTTTCAGTGATTTTTATAAGTACCTCGCCCTCCGGCAGGTGTGGGCTAGAGACGAGCCTCACAATTCTCACGTTTTTGCCGGCTGTCTTTCTTATGAAGATTCTCATGTGGCTCGTGTGGCCGACTATGTGCCCGCCGACGGGTGAGACTGCGTTGAATGAGAAGAACTCGTCGGGTCTTGCCATGACTTGGTTGGTTACGACTGCAGCGAGGTTGAATGCGCGGGAGAGTCTGAGGAGTCTGTGCATGTGCTTGTTCAGCTTCTGCTGCCTCTCTGCAAGCATCTCTCTCCCAATATACTCGCTCCTGAAGTGGGCTGTTAGTGAGTCAATGATCACAAGCTTGACATTATGCTCCTTGATTATTCTGTCTGCCTTCTCGAGCAGCAGTATCTGGTGGTCGGAGTTGTATGCCTCGGCGTAGATGATCTTCTCAGCAACGCTGTCGAAGTCCAGTCCTAGGTGCTTAGCCATCTGCTCTATCCTCTCAATCCTGAACGTGTTTTCAGTATCGATGTAGAGTGCAGCCCCTTCGAGGCCGCCCCTCTCATAGGGCAGCTGGACGTTAACTGCTAGCTGGTGGCAGATCTGGCTTTTACCCGAGCCGAACTCTCCAAAGAACTCTGTGATGGCCTGGGTCTCAATCCCCCCACCCAGCAGACTATCCAGCGCCTTACTACCAGTTGTTAGGTGTCTTACATTGCTCTTAAGCGATGCGAGCTCTTTTGCAGTAACCCAAGATATCTCGATCGACTTTCTCGCGAGGTCTATCAGCTCCAAAGCCCTCTTCTCACCTATACCTGCGGCCTCGAGCTCGGCGACTGTAGCCGTAGCAAGTGCCTCTATCGTGGAGCATCCAATCTCCCTCAGCCTCTCAACCGTTGCAGGACCTACACCTGGAAGCTCTGATATGTCGCTATACCTCCTCTCCCCCTCCCTCGCCCTCTCCTTCTGAGGCATCCCCAACTCTAGGCTGGGCTCCAACTCTTATTAAACACTTAACACCCCTCCCCGTAAATCCCCACACCTGAACCTTTTCCTAGGTCGTCTCCTCGTGCATGCTGGGGTCGAGGAGTCGGAGACATTTGTCGAGGGCTATTATCCAGCGGAGGAAAGTGTTGAGCCCAGCCCTCAAGGCCACTAGGTCGTCAGCATCGAGGACTAAATCTAGGGCCCCGTTTTTGAGCTGGATAGAGGCTCTAATCCTTCTTGAGGGGAGAGAGGACAGCTCTGGCTCTATCGCCTTTAAAATAATCTCACCATAGGGTGTCTCGACTGTTATCCTGAGATTTGAGGAGTGCCCCGCGAGGACTCGTCCCATCTCCTCCCCCTTCCTTTTATCGAGAATTAATGTGTTAAAAGATATATATGAGGGATGGATAAGTTTACCTCTCGGATTGCCGACCGCATACGTGTTAATCAACACAGAGATAGGGGCCGAAGAGGAGGTATTGAAGCAGTTGAGGCAGATGCCGCCCGTTAAAGAGGCTTACCTCGTGTACGGCGTCTATGATATCGTGGCCAAGGTGGAGGCAGAGTCGATGGACAAGCTCAAGGAAACTGTGTCCTGGAATATTAGAAGGCTCGAGAAGGTCAGGTCCACATTAACAATGCTCGTCATGTCGCCCGAGTGACCCTAGCTTCAGAGGCATGGTGAGGTGTCTCCGCGCCGAGACGCTGACCTCATACACCCCCTCGGATATCTTTCTCGCCAACTCTGTGTAAACAGGCTTTAGCTCAGGCCTCTTAATCCCACACCTCTCACACCTGTAGCCCTTATCCCGCCCCATACTCTTCATACGACGGCCGCAGACGTCGCAGGTGGGTGCGACCTTTGTCACTGCCTTCACCAGCTTGATTATCGCGAGCTTCTCCAGATTCATAGTTAATCCGTAGGGCTTCACCTTGAGAGCCCCATAGGCTAGAACCTCATCACCGGCCACCAGTCCCTGGACAACCCTCCTGAAACTTCCAGTAGGCTCATAGGCGGCGAGCGTGACCTCCCCAGTCCCGTCGCTGATTCTGATGAAGACATGTCCACCGGGTATGATGGTTGGCGGTGATGAGACTATTCCTCTCACGACGTATGATGTGTTCGGCTTCATGTCACGGATTCTGGCTGGTATGTAGTGCAGGTCGCTCGCCTGATTCGTCTTGAAGATCATATAGAAGTCGACCGGCTCGTAGAACCTAACCATTCTCAAGCCCTGCTCCGCGTGCTGAGGGGTTATTGCGCGGACACCGGCCAAGACGGGGCATGGGGTGTGTGGAGTGATCCTGACCTCTCCCTTCTCATAGTCGTAGTTGTCGAAAGTGTATTGTGCGAGCGCCCTATCCATCTCTATTACGCTCTGCTCGTCGACGAGCCTCTCGCGCCCCCACATCTCGGGTACGCGATATGCGATGGCCTCGTAGGTCTTCAGAGAGTCTGGGTCCGCCCCTGCTGCAGCTGCCGCCCCAACGATGCCCCTACCCTCTTTCATCCGCACATAGCGGATACCCAGCGCATCGCATCTCTGCACAACCTCCTCAGGCTCGACAATCTCCCGAACAGCCCTCCAATACAGCTCCCTCAACTGCTCAGCCTGCTCATCCCACACGTATACGATTCCCGGGTCTGTGCCCTCAGACTCGAGGTCCGCCCACCGCTCAACGGTGGAGTTCACTATCTCCTCAATACGGGGTAGGTCGCTTGGATCGGCTTCTATAGAGAGACAGATTGCCGCGTTCCCGCGGGTCTTGTAGGGGCAGTTGGGGTTGAGCCTTATGAGCCATGGGAGGTCTCCAGTCCTATACCCGTTCCTCTCCAACTCCCTCAAGGCCTGCGCCGCGACATAGGTAGTGCACATGGTGCGCTTCGAGTCAGTATCGTCAATACCTATCCGCAGTATCCTCTCCAACCTTCTCCTAAAGCAATCCTTAAGACATCGAGTCTATATGAGTATCTTCCCAGGAAGTCTTGAAGTACAGGGCTTTACTAGACATTTTTGAACCCTATGGCTGGGAGCCGTCTACGGAGCAGATAGCCTCCAGCCTGGGAATCAAGCCGGGCAGGATTCTTCGACTAGACCTCAACACCTCCCCCACACCCCCTATCGCCTCGCTTAAGGCTGCCTCGAGAAAACTTCCTAAAACCAAGATCAATCTCTACCCTGATACCAGCTACTCCTCCTTGAGGCAGGCCATCTCGGACTACACCTCCCACGACCCTGAGGCCATAATTCCGACGAACGGGGCTGATGAGGCCATCGACATAGTGGCGAGAGTTTTTCTTGAGAAGGGGACCACGGCTCTAGCCTCAGCACCTACTTACAGCTACTTCAGAATAGCATCTGAGCTTCAGGGAGCCAAGTTCATCGGGGTCCCACGCCTAGAGAATCTACAAGACGACGTGGATGGAATCCTCTCACGCCTAGACGATACCACGGGTGTGGTATTCCTCTGCAGCCCCAATAATCCGACTGGCAATATAACCCCGACACGGGACGTCGAGAGGCTATGCTCTGAGACAGAGGCCTGCATAGTAGTAGACGAGGCCTACTACGAGTACTGTGGAGTCTCCGTACAACCACTCCTCCGAAAGTTCAGCAACCTCATAGTAATCAGGACGCTCTCAAAGGGGTTCGGCTTGGCTGGCGCAAGGATAGGATACATCCTCGCCTGCGAGGAGACCGTGAAGCTGGTCAACAAGGCCAGGCCGCCCAACAGCCTCGGCACAGTAAATATAGAGATTGCCCAACACGCCCTGACGCATCGGAGCTACATGTACAGGTCAGTCAAAAGCGTAGTCAGCGAGCGTGAAAGGATGCACCACGTTTTATCACGCATGGACGGGTTGGAGGTCTACCCCTCACAAGCTAACTTCCTCCTCATCCGTTTCAGAGGGATAGACGCCAACCAAGTCTATAACGAGCTGTTGAAGCGCGGAATAGTTGTAAGAAACCTCTCCCAGAACCCACTCACGAAGAACTGTCTCAGGGTAACAGTAGGTCTAAGGAGCCAGAATAACAGATTTCTCAACGCCTTGAAGTCCATTATGACACTATTGAGGAGATAATCTATTATATGCGTCGTGGAGCTCTGCTAGGAAGCGGCGGTGCCACGCCTCAAAGCCGCTCGGATCCTCTGGATACTTCTCGTATAGGGCTATCAGTCGCCTACTCTTTTCCGCTGTGAGCCTAAGCCCCTTCGCGAGTTCGGGGTCCTCCTTTATTCTTCTTCTCAACTCTCCATCGAGGAGGTATCGTGTCAGACTGGTGAGGAGTGGGAACCGGGGGTGCTCTCTCCTTTTAATGCTCTCTACATCCTCCTGCGATAGGAAGTGCTTCATTCCGAAGCTAATCCTCTTATTTGTGAGTCCTTGGAGGTAGCGTCTAAGCACTTCAAAACTTGCCATCTGATAGCCACGCCTCCTCACGTATTCAACATTATATTTCCAGAGACCCTTTTGGCTGACGTCCCCAGACTCTATGGCCTCTACGAGGCAGCGCCCCAAAATAATGCTCGCCTCTAGGGCAGGTCCAATACCTCCCGCATCAATTGGCCTTGGCATCCAAGCGGCGTCCCCCACGATCGCGAAGCCATTTGCGACGAGGCAGTCGTTCTGACGCCTCACAGGGACTTGCCAAATGTTGAATGTGTTGTTTGCGTCTAGGGGTGAGGAGGAGGGTCTCGGGTTCTTAACTGCGCGGTTCAGGCTCAGATACTTCTCTATCAGGTCTTGGAGGCCCTCGTTGACCCCTAGGGCGGCGTTTCTCCTGTTGAGTAGGCGTCTCAGCACGCCGAGGCCTATGTTGGCCTTATTCTCTCCTTTTGGGAAGACCCAGGAGTAGCCGCCTGGCGCTAGGAACTGGTCCAAGTGTATGATGCAGTATCGGGGGTTGAACCATGTCTCGTCCTCCTCTCCATGCTCAAACTCCACTATGTATCTGCCAGTGCCTATGATGTCGTTTTCCTTGTCTATCTCCCTCTCGATGAAGCTGGGGATGGGGAGGTTTGAGCGGAGCTTTGAGGCTGAACCGGACGCATCTACAACCACTTTAGCATAGAAACTCAACTCCTCCCCAGTGGCCAAGTCTTTACATTTAACACCCCGGACAAACCCGTCATCGGCTATCAGTGTGTGGGCGTCTAGCCCGTGCCTCACCTCTACGCCAAACTTCTCAAGATACTCGAGCTGGCGGGCGGCCCAGACCCGTCTATTCAATATGTAGCCCTCACCGTCGAACAAGACCTTCGACTCGTGGTCGGGTGAGTAGACTAGGACGCCGTCAACCTTATGCTCGATCTCCGGGAAGTCGTAGGAGATTCCGAGATTGCTACATGCGTAGTCTAGGCTTTTCTTGCTGACCGCATCTCCGCACGACCAGCCTGTCCGGGTCTTCTTACCAAACTCTTTAGAATCGTTTCTATCGATTAGGAGTACCCTCAGCTGTCCCTTGGAGAAGCGCTCCACGGCCATAGCCGTGTGGGCGCCCGCGACGCCGCCCCCTACAACTATGACGTCGTAGACTCTGTCCACGCCTAATCCACCGGGTGAGCCCTTATTTAAAACGCTCTCCCCAATACTAACTGAATCGAGGTGGGATGCTACAGTCTTTTCATTCTCCCCCTGATAACCCTCTCGGCCCGCTTGGCGTCTGAACTGTTGGCGACCCTGAAGAGGAGGTTCATTTTCTGGTCAAAGACCCTCAGGGCTCCAATGTATATGTAAAGGACGTTTTTCATGTGCCGGGATATCTCATCGATCTCCTCGCTACCAGTGGCGCTGCAGGCCTCCAGAAAAGGCGTCTTCCTATAGGCTGAGAAGTGGTAGTCAGCCCTCCCCGCAGCATCCCTCAATATTGCCGCAGAGAACTTTCTGCAAGACTCTAGGATGAATGTCGTGAATTCTTGGCTTATTAGGGGGGCGTCGCAGGGCAGTATAAGGAACCTGTCAGACTCCGAGAGGGGCATATAGGATTTCAGCGCACCCCCCAGCCCCCCACTGCTGATGTGTATCCTCGCCATATACTTCTCAGCAGTCTCAGAGTAAGCCTCTTTCCCAGCCTCATCCCTCACAGAGATCACCAGTTCATCCACCTCATCCGGGAGGGCTTCCAGTACATACTCGATCATCGGCTTATCGAGGATTCGGTATAACCCCCTCTCTACCCCGCCTATTCCCGCGAAATCGGTCAATACAATTGCAGTGGAGGTCAAGGCCTTGACAACGAATTTAGTGGGTCTGCTCTAATTAACATTTTTAGGAACTAGGGGTGGATTTTCAGAGTAATGCGCATATATTCTCCCAGCAGAGGCCTCCACGAAACCTAAATACACTCCAGAGGGGTTTGCCACTTGATACATGTTGAAAAACCCCTTCAAGAGAGATGTTGGACACGGTCGAGGAATAGTCGCCTCTGATAGCAGATACCTAGAGATAGTCACAGCCCTGAAGATTCAGTCTGAGAAGCTGAACAGGACGGCTCAGAGGCTAATGGCGAGGGGCAAGGAGCTTTTCGAACAGTGTGTAAGGGCTCAGCAGGAGGGAGACACGGGACGCGCCACAATCTATGCCAACGAGATAGCACAGCTTCGAAAGATGTCGAGGGTTGTCGTCAGAAGCCAGCTCTCGCTTGAAAAGGTCATACTAAGGCTTGAGACGGTTAAGGAGTTTGGCGACGTGATGCACGTTCTCGGACCCGCCACCGCCATCATAAAGCATGTACAGTCAGACTTGGCAGGTGTCGTGCCCGAGGTTGCGGAGAACCTGCGATATGTGGACGAGATGCTTGAGGGATTAATAATAGAGGCCGGCTCCGTTACAGGGTCCATAACAAGCGTCTCCATAAGCGACGGCGAAGCCCAGAAGATACTCCAAGAAGCGGCAGAGATTGCTGCGCAGAGAATGAAGACAGCCTTCCCAGAGATCCCAGAGACCCTGAAGGTAAGCGAGGCGGGCTCCGAGACGAAGACAATCTGATACAGCCGCAGCGTAAGACCCCGACTATATGTAGCACCATTTTTATCCCTTTTCAAAAACATTACCTAGAGTCCTAGCGCTAGCTGGGGGAGTGGTGTGGCGGATGTCTGAGGAGAGGCGAGCAGTAGCGGCTGCCAGCGCCCTAGTCGAGAAGGAGGGGACGGTTCTGTTGGTGAAGCGTGGAAGGATGCCTGCCCGCGGGAAATGGGCTCTGCCAGGCGGCGCAGTCCGGTGGGGAGAGCCGATTAGAGAAGCAGTTGTGAGAGAGGTCTTGGAGGAGACGGGTGTCCTGATAGAAGTGGGTCAGGTCTTAGACGTCGTTGACGTACTTTATAGAGAAGGTGGCGAGCTTCTATACCACTATGTAGTGGTCTGCTTTGCCGGCAAGTATCTTGGAGGAGATATAAGACCGGGAACAGACGCTGAGGATGCGAGATGGGTCCCGATACACGAGCTAAAAAACTACGACATCACGCCTACCGCTTGGAAAGTAATGGCGCGGGTCCTCGGTATTAGACAATGAATAGTGGCTCAGAGTCCCTTATCACACGCGGCTCAACACTCTTAAGCCCTACATAGTGTCTCGTCAATTCAAGTAGGGCATCATGTGTTGCCCCACCATAGAACCTGAGCCCCCTCACCCCCGCGTTTCTAAGCCTTTCATCAACCTCTACCCCCCTAAGCGACTCAAGCCCTCTCTTCCTCGAGCCATAGAGGAAACCCCATACAGAGGAGAATGATACGATGAATGTAGCCAGCTCGGAGACATAGGTAAAGACCGTCTGCATTGTCTTCTTGATAGACTGGTATGCAAGCGGTGTGTGGGTGGGGGATGTGGCGTGGGTGGCTACCACACCGTTCTCTGAGAGCTTTGAATTTAGTAGGGCATAGAACTCTGAGGTGTAGAGGAGGTAGGAAGGCCCCCGCTCGAGGGGGTCAGTAACATCAACGATAAAGACATCTACACTACCCTCCAGCTTCTCAGCCACCCACCTCCTCCCATCCTCGAAAAACAGCTTAACACGCGGGTCATTGAATGCCCCGGAGGAAAGCTGGGGTAGATATTTCTGACAAAGCTCGACAACCTCTTTATCTAAATCTATTAAGAACACCTCCTCGACGGTTTGCCATCTGAGAACCTCCCTGAGGGTTGCCCCCTCTCCACCCCCTATTATGACCACGCGCCTAGGCTCTCCACATAGGCACATGGCAGGGTGGACCAGTGTCTCGTGGTAAATATGCTCGTCCACGAGAGCTGACTGCATTTTTCCATCCAGTAGTAGGCATGTGCCGTAGGGTTCTGTCTCCAGAATCTCAAGCCTCTGATAATTGGTCCTACCCCTGTAAATCGGCCTAACAACTCTAAAAGACTCGACTACAGAATCAGAAATCCACTCTGCATACCAGTAGGCCAGCTCATCCACCTCTAAGCTTCTCTTCCTGCGCCTGAAGATTCACTCGACTATTATTTCTGAAAACATTTAGGCCGCGTATTATCTCAAACGCCCCCACGTTAGCCGGCTCAATCTTCCCCACTATCAGCTCATAGGCCTTCCAGGGATCTACGCTCTCCCCGCAAGTATAGATGTCGAGCGCAGCGTAGCCGAGCTCTGGCCACGTATGTATCGAGATGTGGCTCTCCTTAATCACTACTATCGCCGAAACACCTCCTCCGCCCCCAAACCTCTCGAAATACTTGCCTACTATAGTGGCGCCGCTGTAGATGGCTGCCTCGGTCAAAATTTCGTTCAGCAGATTCGCATCACTTAAAATACGTGGGTCACACCCAAATAGCTCTACGATTAGGTGTCTGCCAAGGCCCTTTGAATTGGATACGGGGTGTCCAGCCCGGCTCCCACCCCTCATCTCGGCAATATTTTCATTATACAATCTAAATATTAAGTTTTATCGATTCTGAGTGGTTTGTGAGGTAAAGATTTTATGGTTGATGGCTTCATATTAGTTAGAAAGCCATGCCTGAGAGAAAAAGTGTTCAACTTAAAGTTGCTGAAGCAAAGCAGAGGGATGTCGGGCGGCGGATCGCTAGGATAGATAGCCATGCATACCGTGAACTGAACCTCACTACTGGGGATGCCATCGAGATAATCGGGAAGAAGACTACCGTCGCTCTGGTCTGGCCGCCATATCGAGAAGACGACGGGCAGATGTTGATCCGGATTGACAGCGAAATAAGACGGAATGCTGGAGTGAGCGTCGGTGATATTATCTCTGTCACCAAGGCTGAGCTTGTTCCGGCCAGTAAAGTCGTTATGGCGCCCTTCGAGAACCTACCCTTCGTGGGCGACTTCGCTAGAATAGTTAAGGTCCAGCTACTTAATGCGCCTGTCGCGCGAGGAGACGTAGTAATTGTCCCCATCCTTGGTATGGGTGTCGAGTTAAAGGTCGTCCAGACATTCCCGGGCAATATAGTCAAGATCACGGAGAATACTTTGATAGAGGTTAGTAGTACCCCTGTTAAGAGGGGTGAGGAGATAACAGGTGTCACCTACGAGGATATAGGTGGTCTCTCTGAGGAGCTTCAGAGGATTAGAGAGATAGTCGAGCTTCCCCTCAAGCATCCAGAATTATTCCGCCACCTTGGAATAGAGCCTCCCAAGGGGATAATCCTCTACGGGCCGCCCGGAACAGGCAAGACGCTTATAGCAAAGGCGCTTGCAAACGAGACAGGCGCCTCATTCTTCACGATAAACGGTCCCGAGATAATGAGCAAGTTTTACGGAGAGAGCGAGGCTAGGCTTCGTGAGGTCTTCCAAGAGGCTGAGCAGAGAGCGCCTAGCATAATCTTCATCGACGAGCTGGACGCCATCGCCCCCAAGAGAAGCGAGGTTACTGGCGAGGTTGAGCGTCGCGTAGTGGCCCAGCTACTCACACTATTGGATGGTCTCAAGTCGCGCGGCCAAGTAGTGGTTATCGGTGCCACAAACAGGTTGGAGGCAGTTGACCCGGCTCTACGCAGGCCCGGGCGTTTCGACAGGGAGATAAGGATAGGCGTCCCCGACAGGAACGGTCGGAAGGAGATCCTTCAAATCCACACTAGGCGCATGCCCTTGGCTCCGGATGTGAACCTTGACGAGTTGGCCGATATCACGCACGGATTCACGGGGGCCGACATTGCAGCCCTCTGCCGCGAGGCGGCCATGAATGCTCTCCGCCGCTTCCTACCCAAGATCGATATAGAGAAGGAGGTGATCCCCGCAGATGTGCTTGAACAGCTCAAGGTCTCAAGAGAGGACTTCGCAGAGGCCCTTACATATGTCCAGCCCTCCGCCCTCCGCGAAGTCATAATGGAGATACCCAACGTCACTTGGGACATGGTTGGCGGCCTAGAGGATGTTAAACAGCAGCTGAAGGAGGCTGTGGAGTGGCCGATCAAGTACCCCAACGTGTTCAAGAGGCTTGGTATTAGGCCGCCGAGAGGGATACTCCTATACGGACCGCCTGGCGTGGGTAAGACACTCCTTGCGAAGGCTGTCGCCACTGAGAGCCAGGCCAACTTCATCAGCGTTAAGGGGCCCGAGGTCCTGAGTAAGTGGGTCGGCGAATCCGAAAAGGCGATTAGAGAGATTTTCAGGAGGGCTAGGGAGGCGGCGCCATGTATAGTATTCTTCGATGAGCTTGACTCGATAGCACCACGTAGAGGCCTTCACACAGATTCTGGTGTGACTGATAGGCTCGTGAACCAGCTTCTAACTGAGATGGATGGTATGATGACTCTGAAGGAGGTTGTAGTTATAGGCGCAACAAACCGTCCAGACATCCTCGACCCCGCACTCTTGAGGCCAGGCCGCTTCGACAGGATAATCTATGTCCCGCCACCGGATAGGGCGGCTAGGCTCGAGATACTGAAGATACATACGCGGGACATGCCGCTGGCGCCTGACGTGGACCTCAACCAGCTCGCCGCGATCACCGAGGGATACACTGGGGCGGACCTCGAAGCCGTGTGTAGGGAGGCAGCCCTGACCGCCGCCAGAGAGAATATTGAGGCCGATAAGGTTGAGTGGAGGCACTTCAGCCAAGCGCTCCAGAAGGTAGGGCCAAGCATAACTGACGAAGTTAAGGGCGAGTATGAGAGGACGTTAAAGGAGTTTAAGAAGATGCTGGCATACATCTCATAGGCTGGGCCTCAGGTTAAATAAGGGGCTCTGGAGTTGGATTTTTGATGGATTCGACCTCCACATGGATAGGCGTAGCAATGATTCTCCTAGGTGTAGCCGGCATATTCCTAACCTATTCGGGAATCTCACACACCTTCGAACTTGGATTGCAGGCCCTATCAGCCCTGCTATTATTCATGGGGGTCATAATCTTTGCAGGCGGCCTCGCTAGGGGCGGGTTCCCAGACGTGAAGCCGGTACACATTGTGAGTATCGGCCTAGTGGTCTTCCTGTCCACGGCAGGTCTCACGGTCTCCGCCGTCACATATACGGGGCCCTTCAAGCTTCTAAAGGCTAAGGAGGAGTTCCGGGAATCACCCATCAAGGTCATAGTGAGTATCATTCCCGGGTCTTGGGACCCAAATCAGCCTGATAATTTCGTGCCCAAGAACATACGGGTTGTAGTAGGCGTTAACCACACGGTGGTTTGGATCAATAAGGAGATCATCGATGTCTCCCATACTGTTACGCATATTAACAGGTTGTTCGACTCGGGGCTTTTTGGGCCCGGTCAAAACTGGAGCTACTCCTTCCGCGACCCAGGCCTCTACCAGTACTTCTGTATTCCACATCCTTGGATGAGAGGTTCTGTCGAGGTTGTCCGAGTCTCGGACGAGGAGGTCCAGCAGATCCTCTCCTCCCTCGGGATTGGTCCCCAGCAATGACCTCTGAGAAGTCTATAGCTATTCTTGGCGGGACGGCAGGGCTTGGAAAAGCCCTTGCTCTAAGGCTCGCACAAGCTGGGAAGAAGGTTATAATCGGATCACGGGACGCTGAGAGAGCGGCAAAGGCTGCCGAGGATGTGAATAGGATCATAGGCGGAGTGTTCGCGGAGGGAGATCTGAATGAGGCGGCGGCAGCAAGAGTCGACCTCGTCTTCTTCGCCGTCCCCTTCCCCGGCCTATACCAGCTTGCCAAGAATGTGAAAAGTGTAATGAAGGAGGGGGCTATCGCTGTTTCCTGCATCGTTCCCCTAGAGTCTGACTTGGGCGGTGGGCCCGAGTATCTGGAGCCTTCCAGCGGATCGGCGGCTGAGGCCCTCCAGGCAATCCTAGGCGATAGGGTTAAGGTTGTGTCGGCGCTGACTTATGTTCCGGCCCATGCCTTGGAGGAGTTGGACAGTCCTGTGGACTGCGACGTGGTGGTTTGCGGCGAGAAGGAGGCCTCTAAGGAGGTCATGGAGGTCCTCTCACTGATTAAGGGTATTAGACCACTCTACGCAGGCGGACTGAAGTACTCTAGGATCACAGAGAGGCTGACAGTGCTGCTGATAAGTCTGAACAGGCAGTACAAATCTGACAGGGCTGGAATAAGGTTTACATATATCTAAAAGGCAGGCCGCGAGTATTGTAGGTTGAGAGAGGCAAGCCAGGCGATCTTCAGGGCATACGACATCCGTGGAAGATATCCTGCAGACTTGGACGAGACCGTAGCCTATCGCGTTGGCCTATCCTTTGCGAAGATGCTCGGCGGCGAAGGCAAGGTCTTGGTCGGGAGGGATGTCAGGCTCAGCGGCCCAGCCCTCTCACAAGCACTGACTGCAGGCCTCCTCGACGGAGGGCTCGAAGTCCGAGATGCAGGCATGGTCCCTACTCCTGTCCTATACCTCGGCGTCGTTGAATTGGGCTACAGTGGTGGAGTACAGGTGACTGCGAGCCACAACCCGCCCGAGTGGAATGGATTCAAGCTGGTGCTGGGTGATGGCGAGACTGTATCAGAAGTGCGCGGGATGAGCACACTCAAGAAAATATTCTTCGAGGAGGTTAAGGCAGGCAGGCCCCGGAAAGCCGAGGCGGAGAAGGTAGACATAACCACGCATTACATCGAGAGGATTAAGGGTCTTGTAAAGCTTCGGAGGAGGGTTAGACTGCTTGTGGACTTCTCAAACGGAGCGGCAGGAATAATAGGTCCGAGGCTTTTGAGAGAGATCGGATGCGATCTGACAGCCCTTAACGAGGAGCCTGACGGTCGTTTCCCAGCCCACCTGCCTGAGCCGACTCCCGAGACTCTAAAACAGCTCGCTGAATCCATGAGGCGTGGGGTTGCGGACCTGGGGGCTGGACTCGACGGAGACGCCGACCGCTCCGTGTTCGTTGACGACAGGGGCCGGTTCCTTGAGGGCGACCTTACACTCACTGTCTTCCTCCACGGACTCGATAAAAGGGGTAGAATAGTCTATGACGTGAGCTGCAGTTCTGTGGTGGAGGAAGTAGGCTTGAGGCTTGGATTCGAGCCGGTTCTCTGCAGGACAGGCCGCGCCTTCATGCTCAGCAAGGTCAGGGAGGTTGGGGCTGTCATAGGCGGTGAGAAGAGCAACCACATCTACTTCTCAGAACTCCATGGATTTGACGACGGCCTATACGCCGTAGCTAAGATGGCTGAACTCGTCTCGAGGCTCGACCAGCCACTATCCAAGCTGGTGGACAGCCTCCCAAGATACTACGCTACAAGCATCAGAGTCATTGAGGTTCCTGACGAGCTGAAGCAGAGAGTTGTCGAGAAGGTTGCTGAGATTCTACGACCCAAGGCCCAAAGAGTCATAGACATAGATGGCGTAAAGGCGTTCTTCAGGGATGGCTGGGTGCTTGTCAGACCATCCAATACAATGCCGCAGGTGAAGTATACTGCAGAGTCGACGACGCCAGACGGTCTTAACAAGCTTATCCTGATGGCGGAAGAGGCTATCAAAGAGGTGCTGAAACCGAGTGCCTGACTTCACAGTGCTGAGCGACTTCTTCAAGCAGCTTGAAATCTACGCTGTCAGGAACGGGTACCCGGGTGTCTTCCTCCTCTCGTTGGCTGGGAGCGCGATACCCTTCCTCCCCCTCCCCTATCTATTCATAGTAGTTATACTCTCGGGCGTCCTCGACCCTTTTCTCCTCGGACTTGTCTCGGGCCTTGGCGGAGCAATTGGAAAGATAACCTCCTACCTACTTGGCAGGTTGGGGTATCGGTTTCTTGGACAGGAGAGGAGGCGGAGCATGGATGCACTCAACAGGCTGATTGGTAGGTATGGCGCGATAGGGGTCTTCATCTTCGCCCTTACGCCGCTCCCCGACGACGTCTACTACATACCCATCGGCATGACTAGATACTCCTTCGCAAAATTCATGCTTTATAGCGCGGCGGGTAAGATTCTCTTGGCAATCTTAGTCGCATATCTGGGACGGACCTACATGGAGGTTTTAGACATGCTTTTGAATGGAGGCCCCGGTGCAACCATCATCTCGATAGTCGTGCTGGTGGTGATAACAATCATCATCTTGCGGGTGGACTGGGAGCTGCTTGCAAATCATCTTGAGAGAGGTGGGGTGAGGGCTGTTCTTGCGAATCTATCAGAGATACTTGCCCTGAGGCGGAACAAGGCTAGGTCCGGCGCCACGGCCCCAAAGTAGATAGACGCCCGTTTTCGCGGATAAGGTTTTAGACCCTGTCAGTCTATGAGGGGTTTGTGGGAGAGAAGAGGCTGCTTTCGGGCCGGCTGTACAGGGGCTACGAGATAGGAATAATCGATGAGAACTCTGCATACCTTGGTGTCGATAGGAGACTTCTAATGGAGAACGCGGGTGCTGCGGTGGCTAGGGTCGTGGCTGGGGAATCACCGGACCTCGCGTCGGCCAAAGTACTAGTCGTCGCCGGGCCTGGTAATAATGGTGGAGACGCCTTTGTTGCTGCGCGCCACTTGGCAGGCAGGGTTGCTAGACTGGCTGTTATCCTGCTGGCTAGGCCAGACCAGATAAGAACCTCCGAAGCGGCGGCCAACTGGGAGGCGATATGCAGAATGAGGCGGACAATCGACTATTATGTCGCGGACACGCTTGAGGGTCTCCAACGTATCCAGCAGCTCTTCAGAGACGCAGACATCATTATAGACGGCATATTCGGGACAGGTGTCAGGGGTGAGGTTAGAGAGCCCTACAGGACGGCCATCAACCTCATCAACTCCTCAGGGGCTAGGGTCTTCTCCATAGACGTCCCATCAGGCATGGACCCGGACACGGGCAGATACACAGTAACAGTCAGGCCGAATATCACGATTACACTCCATGGAGCTAAACCATTCGTGACTCTCCAACCCGAACTGTCTGGCAAGACCTACGTCGAGCCGATCGGTGCACCGCCCGACGCAGAGGCCATAGCCGGCCCGGGCGACCTAGCCTACACCCTTACTAGGCTGAGACATCCTTCATCAGCGAGTGTGATGGGTGGGGGTGAGGAGGCTCAAGGAGCGGTTGACGCCTTGAGAATACTTGGCGTGGAGCCTAGAATGGGGTGGCTGGAAGAGGGGCTGGCTGTAAGTGTGGACGGCGTGTTGGCAGGCTACGGCGCTGCTGAGGGTATGGAGGGTCTTAGAGCCGTAGTAAAGCCCCTCCAAGACCAAGCGGGGGTGGACGCGGCCAGCCTCTCGAAGAAGCTGGGGAAGCCTGTCTACCTCGTCGGCGGCTGGGACTCCATCTCAGACGGCGTTAGCCTGAAGTCCAACTGGATCGAGCCACCTGTCAGCTCAAAATATGTCCTTGGCGTTGTTACCTCACTCTCTGCAGCCTTCCTAGCGAGTGGTGTTGAGCCAATTTACGCGCTAGGCGCAGCCTGCTATGGGGCCCGGAGACCACTTAGGGGGAGAGGCCTTGAGGACAGGGAGGCATATTTGGATGGGCTCAGACAGCTCCTCTCTAGAAAGTAGTGTTCAGCCATCCTTTAGGCTTTGGAGAATTCTGAGGAGACCGTTGAAAGACTCAACTGTACCATCCTCCCTTTTCCCGCCCGGCGGAATATAATGTGTCTCGAGCGAGACAACGCCGTCAAATGTTCTCCCCAGCTCCCGGAGCTGCCCGAAATAGTCTATCATGCCGGCCCCAATGGGCTTAAACTTGAATGCACCATTCTCCACCGCAGCATCCTTCAGGTGGACGTGGACTATGTCTCCTTTCACATGCTCGTAGCCCTGTGGGTAGGGCTCCTCCCTCGCGAAGAAGGCATTCCCGGGGTCCCATAGCACTTTCAGCCACTGGCTCCTCATCTTATCGAGGAGAATCCTAGTCTCACCCCCAGTCCCAACCATGCAGCTATACTCGTTCTCGACTGCGAGCACAACACCCTCGTCTGCAGCCAAGTCTAGGGCAGGGCTGAGAAGCTCAGCTATACGGTCGAGATGCCTGGCAAGCCCTCCTTGCCACCAGAAGGTGAATATCCTCGTGAATCTTAGGTCAAGCAGCTTTGTGAGCTCTATCGCCCTCTTAAGGGTCCTTAGGCTTTGGGCATGTCCTTCCCTGTCGTCGATATAGTTTTTGAAGGCGTAGGAGTCTATATTTGAGATCTCAAGCCCGTGCCTCTGGGCAATCTTCTTGAGTTCGAGGACTTCATTCTCGCTTAGTCCACAGACATTCTTGCCCCACACGTCGCGTATCTCGACGTGCGATGCTCCGAGGCGCTTCGCTATCTTGAACGCGTGGTCTGGGTCCTGCGATATCTCGTCAGAGATTATTCCGAGCTTCATAACAGCCGCCTCAGATGGTCGCGATAGAGGGGAAGGATATAATCTCCGCTTGGTAGGTCTCTGTGCCAGAACCTCTCCCACTCCACGGAGATATAGCCAGTATATCCTGACCTTTTGAGGTCGGAGACTATTTCTCCTAGGGGGACAACGCCTTCACCGGGAGGCGTAAAAACCCTCCTCCCCTCCCTTACCACAAAGTCCTTCAAGTGCACATGACATATCCGACCTGCCAACAGCTTAAACGCCTCACCATGCGAACCACCGGCGAAGATTATGTTTGCCGGGTCGTAGAGGAATAAAGGCTCGTCCGAGAGGCGTAGCAGCTCCGCGATGTTAGAAGTATCCGCTAGATGGTCATGGGTCTCAATCAATATTTTGACACCATAGTCCCCCGCCATCCGGGCTAGCAGCTTGTAGCCATTAACTACCGCCTCGGGGCTCTTCGGAAACTCGCCACCATAAACCCTTAAGCCCGATGCGCCAATCTCGGCAGCAAGTTTGACCAAATTATTCCCAAGAGAGAAGACCGGACTTTTTTCACCACTATGTATTTCGGAGAGCCTGAGATAACTCGAGAGGACTGGGACTGGAAGGTTGTAGGACTTTAGGAGCTCCAGCTGTTGTCGCGGAATAGGCGAGACAGGCTTTAAGTGGACTCCGTCGTCAGCAACTCTGAGCTCGACTCCGTCAAAACCCATGGTGACCGCCCGCTCCAAAACCTCAGCCAAGCCTAGCTCAGGATAGGCCAGGCTCGTGAAACACAGCCTCATAGAGGGCCATCACCCCGCTCGAGAGGTAGAGAAACCTTCACACCCCTCTCGGAGCTCAGATAAATAGCCTTGATAAGCTCGATGCTCTTAATACCCTCCCCACCACTAACTGGAAACTCTCTCCCACTCTTTACACACTCGGCGAAATCCGCTAGTAATGCCCTATGGAGGTCTCCAAACGCTATTCCGCTACCGTCGACCTGGGCCTCACCCTCATCCGTCCATACTCTAAGGGAGAGGTCATGTATCTCGGCGGACCCCTTGGTGCCGAATACTCGTATCTTCCGATACTGCCTGTTGGTCGGCCGCATGTTCACTGTTGCGGAGATTGTTCCGAGAGCCCCGCTTCGGAACCTTATTGCTGCAGCGGCCACATCCTCAACCTCTATCGAGGGATGCGCTGCGTTGGATATGAATCCCGAAACCTCCTCAACATCTCCGCCGAGCCAGAGAACCAGGTCTAGCGTGTGTATTGCCTGGTTCATCAAGACCCCGCCACCCTCCGTCTCCCAATAACCCCTCCAACTCCGCGCGACCTCGTCCGACCTGTAATATTCGGCCTCACCCCTCCACCACTTAAGCTCTGCCTCAATCAGGTAGACCTTCCCCAGGCCGCCGTTTGAGACCAGCTCCTTAAGACGCCTCGCAGCCTCGAGATACCTCTCCTGAAAAACAACCCCCAGTCTGAGCCCCATATCCTCTGCTGTCTTAGAGATTAGGCGCGCCCCCCTGAGCGTCGTGGCCATAGGCTTCTCTACCAGAACATGTTTGCCGTGTTGGAGGGCGTAGAGTGTCTGAGGTGCGTGGAGGTATGAGGGAGTCGCAACCACCACGGCCTCCACCTCCGGGTCTTTAACCACCTCGTCTATCGAGGTGTAAGCCTTGGCGCCAAACTGCTTTCCAACGAGCTCCGCCCTCTCCCTCACCTGATCTGCCACCGCTATGAGCCTGCAATTCTCAAGCATCGAGATGTTTCTCGCATGGACCTGTCCGATAACCCCAGCACCTAATACTGCAAAGCCAACCCTATCCAAGTCGTGAACAAGACACTAAAGGCCAGTGATAAATCCTCCCCCACCCACATCCTGTTTACAGCACAGCCACACAGAGTTGAGCCCACACCGATTATAGTTATGCATGTGTTTGTAGAATTCTGACTAGGAGCCGTTAATCTTTATAAGCGGAATGGAAAGGACTAACTGGCATGGAGTACGTACGTCTAGGATGGTCTGGGCTTAAAGTCTCAAGAATCTGTGTAGGCTGTATGTCGTTCGGCGATCCCAAACGTCAGCCAATGGGAGGTGGGGGATGGATTGTAGGTAAAGAGGAGGCATTCAAAGTGCTGAATAGGGCGTGGGACCTCGGGATAAACTTCTATGACACGGCAAACGTCTACTCCGCGGGCCTGTCAGAGGAGATCCTAGGCGAGTTCCTCCAAGGCAGGAGGGATGACGCAGTAGTGGCGACGAAGGTATTCTTCCCAATGAGCGACAAGCCTAACGACAGGGGGTTGTCGCGGAAACACATAATGAAACAGATTAAAGACTCTCTCCGCAGACTTAAGACTGACTATGTTGATCTCTACCAGACGCACAGGTGGGACCCGGAGACACCGATTGAAGAGACCCTCGCAACCCTCACAGACCTAGTTAGACAAGGCCTCGTAAGATACATCGGAGGATCAAGCATGTGGACGTGGCAGTTCGCAAAAGCCTTCTTCATCGCCGAGCTAAAGGGCTATGAGAAATTCACAAGCACCCAGACGCCCTACAACCTCCTCTACAGGGAGGAGGAACGAGAAATGATCCCGTTCTGCAAGGCTCACAACATTGGATACATGGTTTATAGCCCAACCGCTGTTGGTGTCCTCTCGGGCAGATTCTACAGGGACGGAAAGCTCGTAGTAGGCCCTGATGCGCCTGACCGTCTCAAGCCCGAGACAGGCTTCTACGCCTACAAGGCATACATAGAACCGCCGGAAAACGCGGAGATTGTGAGAAGAGTTATCGAGGTAGCTGAACGTAAGGGCGTAAAGCCATCCCAGATAGCCTTGGCTTGGCTCATCCACAAAGGCGTCACATCCATAATAATTGGTACTAGCAAAGTGGAGCACCTCGAAGAAGCGGTAGGTTCTCTTGAAATCAAGCTGACAGACGAGGAGATAAAATACTTGGAGGAGCCCTACAGGCCTAAACCAGTCATCCACATAACACAGCCAACCACCCGCTGACAGCGGCGAGCGAAAAGATATATGACCAGACATGCATTGAAGGTACGTGCCGCATCACATTGAGCTCTTCATGGGAGGATGCCCGCTGTGTGAGGAGGTGCGCAACATGTTGGAGGTGGGCAAGTGTGCCGGCTGCAGGCTCGACATATATGACTTGGCAACAAGCTACGACTCTATCCGGGCCAAGATTCGCGAATACGGTATTAGATGTGTACCAACCATCGTGATAGATGGAAAAATTAAGGTTGAAGGTCTTCCCCAATTCACGTTCATCTGCAGTGAAGAACTTTACCGTCAGCTAGAGGCGAACTACCGTTTTAGATAACACGCCTAGCTTGGAGGTTTTACTGGAAACCTAGCCCGGTACCCTCTGTACGGCAGTGCTCTTCGGCTCATATATGCAGGCTGGGTCAGTGGCTAGTGGGTCGCCGAATTCGGCATAGGCCCGCGCCCTAGAGCCCCCACATATCGACTTATACTCGCAGACACCACAGCGCCCGCTAAACATGCCTTGCCGCATTTTGACGAGTAGGGGATGCATCCTGTATATCTCTACGAGGCTCCTCGCCTTGATGTTGCCGAGAGGATAGGGTAGGAAGCCTGAGGGATAAACGATCCCGTTATGGGAGACGAAAATTATTCCAAAGCCGTCTCTTGTCGGTAGTATGGTCTGGTCGGTGGCGCGGGTGGGATTACCCATGAGTGAGCGCAGCCCCTCAACCAACTCACGGTAGAGCGGCCCATCATATCCGTTTCCATTAGCTCTCTCCAGCTTGGCCCTCCTGAAGAATGGCGCCTCAACAGTGCGTAGCTGCAAGCCATACCTAGATACATCGACTAGGAACTGAACTACCTCCTCATACTCTTGAGGCGTTATGTCAAGTTCTCTCACGGCGCGTCCAGTAACAATTAGGAAGAAAACTTCCCAAATCCTGATCCCCAGATCAGTGATAAGTTTCACTATGCTTGGAAGTTCTCTGAGATTCTTCCTCCAGACGACCGTGTTGACCTGTACCAAAAGCCCGGCTTTAACAGCTCTCGATATTGCGTCTACCGTTGCTGCGAAGTTTCCGGGTATCTGCCTCATCTCCTCGTGTGTCTCGGCGGTAGCGCCGTCGAGGCTTATGGATATGCTCTTCACACCCGCATCCTTGAGTTGCTTTAAAATCTCGCTCGAAAGGTTTGATGATACGGCCGGCGAGACAGCCACTGGCACACCATTCGAGCGCGCATGGTCGATCAGCTCAAAGAGGTCTCGCCGCATCAAGGGATCGCCACCGGTTATCACTAGCAGCGGTGTCGGGTTGCCGAAGGCAGCTACCTGTTCTATGAGGTTTTTCCCCTCACTTGTGGTCAGCTCGCCCGGCAGGGGCTTAAGTATAGCGTCTGCGCGACAGTGTTTACATGCTAGTGGACAGGCCTTGGTGGACTCCCAGAAGACAAGGAGAGGTGCTTCATGAAACCTGTTTATCCAGTCTTCAATCCTCATATATCGATATTCACCTCATGAGAATCTTAGTAGTGAGCCCAACCCTATTATGGCGAGCGTCAGATACAGTGTAGCCCACCCAACCACCAACATCTTCAACCTCTCCCGAGCATATTCAGGGCCATCCTCCATCTCGTAGAGCCTCCTCCCTAGGCTCGAGTGTAGGGGAAGCATTAGGAGCACCGCTGCGACTAAAATCATCTTGAGCAGCAAAATCGCGCCGAAGTGGGTCCCATAGAATTGGGAGCTTGTAAGCAACTGTACGCCAAACCCCCTCGTAAGAAGGAGGAGAGGCCCAGTTACAACGGCTATGTAGAGAGAATACCTCATAGGTCTCTGAATAGCCCTCCCAACAACTCCCAGCAGTTTCGTGGCCTCAACAGGAGGGTAGGTCTTCCTCAAACGCCTATTAACAATCACCGTGAAGAGTATTCCCCCAACCCATAGTGATGCGCTGACTATGTGGACCAGTTTAATAATTGTTAGGACCGTTAGGGTGCTCAATGTTCTACACCGTCCTCCTCATATCCGTGGACAAATTCTACGAGGGCTGCCACGTTCTCAGGCGGGGTCTCTGGAAGCACTCCGTGGCCCAGGTTGAAAATGTGTCCCGGCCTATCTCTCGTCGCCTCCATTATCTGACCAGCCCTCAATACAATGCTGTCGCGGTCCCCAAGCAGGACAGCGGGGTCTAGGTTCCCCTGAATACCCACATCAAATCCGATACTCCTCCAAGCACGGCCAATGTCTACGCGCCAGTCAATACCTATCACGTTGGCTCCTGTCCTCCTCAAGAGTTCGAGCATCCCCGCGCTGCAGGTAGTGAAGTATATGACCGGCACCCCTCGACCTCTAATTTCATCGACCAAGGCTTTCACGTATGGGAGGACGCTCTCCTCGTAGTCTAGAGGTGAGAGGCTCCCAGCCCAGCTGTCGAAGATCTGGAAGACCCTAGCTCCCGCCTCGACCTGTGCTTTAGAGTATTGCGCCATAGCCATGGTGAGGATCTCCATTAGCTCCCTCCAGAGACGCGGTTTCATATGGATTAGTGACCTCGCTAGGGGGAAGTCTCGCGACCCCACATCACCCACAATGTAGCATGCGATGGTGAAGGGCCCGCCCGCAAAACCAATTATTGGTACTCTATCATTCAGGATGGACCTAGCAAGACGGATAGTCTCATAGACATAGTTGACCCTAGAGCTGTCAAACTCTCGTATATTTTTGACGCCCCACTCATCTCTAACCGGCTTCTCGACTACTGGGCCCTCACCATCAACCATTCTAAACGGCACGCCCAGGCCCTCGAGTGGCAGGGCTATGTCGGCGAATAGTATGGCAGCGTCTACACCGAACTTTAAAACTGGCAGAGCAGTTAGCTCCGCAGCGGCCTCAGTGTCTTTGCATAATGAGAGTAGGTCGCGATCTCTTCTCAACTTCCTGTACTCGGGCAGATATCTGCCAGCCTGCCTCATCAGCCAGACGGGCTTTTTATCGGTCTCTTCAAGCCTACACGCCTTTAGAAGCCTGTCATTCATGCCGCCTCACCGATTACGCGGAAGGCTTCAGCAAATGCCTCAACCGCCCGCTTCACAACCGCCTCATCATGTGAGGCTGAAACGAAGATTGTCTCGAATGGTGAAGGTGGAAGTAGGACTCCTCTCCTAACCATCTCCCAGAAGAGCTGCGTGAAGCGCGCCCTGTCACTGCTTTGCACGTCGCTGTAATTCTCGACCCTCCGTCTGTCGGTGAAGAATAGGCTGAACATCGAGCCAACCCTGTTGGTGAGTATGTTGGCGTTAGAGTTCTTTGCCGCCTCGACTACCCCTCGCTCCAGCGTCGAGGATAGGTGCTCGAGCCTCTCATACAGTTGGGGTGTGAGGAGGTCGATGGTGGCTATGCCAGCTGACATAGAGATAGGATTCCCGGAGAATGTCCCAGCTTGGTAGACTCTCCCGGTAGGCGTCAGTAACTTCATAATCTCTGCCCTGCCGCCGACAGCCCCTATTGGGAAACCTCCACCAATGATTTTTCCTAGGCATGTGAGGTCTGGGCGAACACCGTAGAGTTCTTGGGCCCCGCCCCTAGCGACCCTGAACCCCGTTATTACCTCATCGAATATCAGCAGGGAGCCATACCTCTCCGTTATCTCTCTAAGCGCCTCGAGGAAACCCTGCTTAGGCGGCACGACACCCATATTCCCGGCTATAGGCTCGACTATCACGCAGGCGATCTCAGGGCCTGCTTGTTTGAAGACGCTCTCCACCGCGTCGGCATCGTTGTAGGGAACTGTTATCGTGTCCCTTGTTATTTCTTCCGGTACACCGTCTGAGGCTGGCAGCGAATAGGTCGCCAGACCTGAGCCAGCCTTCGTCAGGAGGTAGTCGAGATGGCCGTGGTAGCATCCTTCAAACTTCAGTATCTTCCTCCTGCCGGTATAGGCCCTTGCCAGGCGGATTGCCGTCATGGCTGCCTCTGTCCCTGAATTGACGAATCTAACAAGCTCTATCGAGGGGAAAGCCTCGATTATACGCTCGGCCAGCTCTATTTCGAGCTCGTTTGTAAGACCGAGAATTGTCCCCTTCTCTAACGTTGCCTGAACAGCCTGTAAAACCTCCCTCCTCGCGTGGCCTAGTATGAGCGCGCCCCATCCACAGATGAAGTCCACGTATTCGTTTCCGTCGGCGTCGTAGATGAAGGGTCCTTCTCCTCTTTCTACAATCAGGGGCTCACCCCCGACAGACATGAAGGACCTCACAGGGCTGTTGACCCCTCCAACCAACACTCTTGTGGCTCTCGCATACTGCCTGCGCGACTCCTCCAATCTCAGGATAGGCTGTTTGACCGTCACGCTTTTAGCCACCCCGCAACCTGAGGTGCAAAATACGTGATTATGATGTCTGCTCCAGCCCTCTTAATAGAGGTCATAACCTCCATGACCACACGCTTCTCGTCAATCCAGCCCTTTTCAGCAGCCGCCTTTATCATCGAATATTCTCCACTCACATTGTATGCTGCTATCGGGACGTTGAATTTTGAGCGAGCCCTAGCTATAATGTCCAAGTAGGCTAGGGCAGGTTTGACCATGACAATGTCCGCACCCTCCCTCAAGTCTAACTCTATCTCCCGGAAGGCCTCCCTAATGTTCGAGGGGTCCATCTGGTAGCTACTTCTGTCGCCGAAGGATGGGGAGGAGTATGCAGCCTCCCTGAAGGGGCCATACAGGGCCGAAGCAAACTTAGCACTATAACTCATTATGGCGACATCCGTGAACCCGGCCTTATCGAGGCCCTCCCTGATAGCAAGTACTTGGTGATCCATCATAGCGCTGGGCGCCACCACGTCGGCGCCAGCCTCTGCATGCGAGATGGCTATCCTCGCTAAAATCTCGACGCTCTCGTCATTGTCGATGCGTCCCTCCCTAACTACACCGCAATGCCCGTGGGATGTATACTGACATAGACAGACATCAGTCATCACGAGCAGGCCGCCTACATTCTCTTTAACTGCCTTCACAGCCTTCTGGACTATCCCGTCCGGTCTGTAGGCATAAGAGCCCAGCTCATCCTTAACTTGTGGGATGCCGAAGAGGAGTATTCCAGGTATTCCCAACTCCTTCACCATTGAAGCCTCCACAACTAACTCGTCTAGTGAAAGACGGTAGACCCTCGGCATGGAGGGTATCTCCTCCCTCCCAACCAGTCCCTCCTTGACGAATATGGGGTAGATCAGGTCGTTGACCGAGAGTTCCGTCTCCCTGACCAGTCCACGTATCTGGGCGGTTCTTCTCAGTCTCCTCGGCCTCACTAGACCTCTTGTTCCGGCGATTGTTTTTAGCATGGGTGCAACACCTTAACCAGGGTCTCCACAACCCCCCAGACAGTGTGTGTCTCTGCGACTATGTCAGCCCTCAAACCGAGGGCCTCCGCAGCCCCAGCAGTTACAGGTCCAATACAACACACAGTAACATCGTCTCTAAGAGTCTCACCGTGTGAGTCCAAAGCCCTCTTCAACGCCGCCGCCGTTGAGGGGCTCGTCAATATCACCACGTCAAACCGCGGGAGTGGTGTTGAGCAGTCTACGGTGCTGACCTTGTATGCGGCCACCTGCTCGACAACAGCACCCCGCGCCGCTAGCATCCTTACCATCGAATCGTCCACACCCTCACTCCGGACAAGCAATACCCTCTTGCCGGAAACGTCGGGTAGCTGTTCCGCTAGAACCATTGTCAGGTATTTGGGGGGAATGAAGGAGACTTTTAGGCCGTTCTTCTCAGCCTCCTCCGCCGTAGCTGGGCCGACTGCCGCAACCCTACCCTTCACTCGACTGAGGTCCACTCCTCTATAATTGCTCCTCTCTACGAATGCTCTCACACCCGCCTTGCTTGTGAAGACTATCCAGTCATAGCTGTCCAGCCTGCCTAGAGCGTTATCCAGGGCAGACCAGTCGGTCGGAGGCTCCCTCCGTATAAGTTCGAGGGGGACAGGCTCTCCTCCCAGCTCGTATATTATTCTGCTCAGCTCGTCAGCTTCGTCGCTTGGCCTTAAGAAGAGGACTCTTCTACCCTTAAGCGGTTTTGTCAATGCTCACCACCCTTTGACGCCACTTGGGCCTTCACCGTCATGAGGCGGTCGGCAAGCCTGTAGCCAATCGCCTCGGCCTCTGAAACCTCACCATACTCAACAAGCCTAATGATTCCCCGAGAATCAGTTGAAGAAACCATACCCTCCAATAACAGCTTTCCATCCTCTACACGCGCATAAGCCGCCACAGGAATGTCGCACCCACCCCCAATCCCGGCCATGAAGGCCCTCTCCGCCTCAACGCAGACCCTCGTCTCGCGGTGATCTATCAGCCTCAATACCTCGATGATATCCTCATCATCCTCCCTGGCTTCCACAGCGAGGGCACCCTGGCCAGGGGCAGGTAACACCGATTGAACCGGTAAGACCTCCGTTACCAAGTCGGCTAGACCGAGCCGCTTTAACCCAGCAAACGCAAGCACGATGGCGTCTAGATTAAGTTCCGAAAGTTTCCTTATCCGAGTGTCAACATTTCCTCTAATCTCCACGATATGCAGGTCAGGTCTTAGCGATAGGAGCTGAACCCTCCGCCTAATGCTACTGGTTCCGACCCTTGCACCCTCGGGTAGCTCTGATAATCCTTTCCCATGCCTCGAAATTAAAGCGTCTCGGGGATCCTCTCTAGGGGGAACGGCGGCGATTACCAGCCCTTTTGGCAGCCTAGCCGGCATATCCTTCATACTATGTACCGCGAAGTCAATCTCACCCTCTAAGAGTCGCACTTCTATAGCTTTGACGAAGGCATCCTTCCCCCTAACAGGCCGATTCCCCTTAAAGTCCTCATCACCTTCAGTAGCCATGGGTACGATCTCAAACCTCAGGTCAGGCCGAATAGATCGTAGAGCCTCCACTACAGATTGGGTTTGGCTGATTGCGAGTCTACTCCTCCTACACCCTACCCTAATTACTCGGCTCACCAATCCCGAACAACTCCCTAGCAAGCTTCACGTAAAGCTCCCCGTGCTCTGACGCTGCAAGCCTCCTGAGCCGAACAGTGGGTTCATGCAACAGCTTGTTGACTATGCTCTTTGACAGTGCCTCCAACACGCGAATGTCACTCTCTTGAGAGCCGGCTAGGAGTCTGAGAGCCTTCGAAAGCTCCCTCTGCCTCAACATCTCAGCCCTAGCCCTTAGCGATTTTATTATGTCAGCCGCGCTAATAGCGCGCAGCCACGCAAAAAGCCTCTCAGCCTCCTCCTCCAACATCTCATCAACATCTACATTACCGTTAGAGAGCCTGGGTGCAGAAGTAATCGATTTCAAGTCATCTATGTTGTAGAGCTCGGCAGAATAATTTGTTGAAAGGCGCGGGTCTATATTTCGCGGAACAGAGAGGTCTATCATCACGAGCCTTTTCCCATCAGAAACACCGTCTAACACCCCTTCATCTATCACATACCCCTTTGATGATGTGGCTACTATCACACCATCAACCCTGCCTAAGATTTCACGAATGGACTCCAACCCCTCGACAGACTTCACAAGCCTCTTGACGTGCTGGGGGACCATTGAGGGGGTCCTCGTCGCGACGAATACCTCTTCAAACCCGGACCGGGCAAGCCCCTCTATCACGGCCCTCCCAATCTTCCCCGCACCTACAACCAATACTGGGCGCGTAGCGTCAAGCTTAGCCTTCAAGAACTGGACGGCGAGTGTGCCAATGTTTATCGAGTCATCTATCCCGACTGCCATCCTAATGCGCCTCGCCGCGTTATAGGACCTGATAAAGAGTTCCTTCGAAATCTGACTGTACCTTCCTATGCCATGAAATTTAGCGTCTCTCACCTGTTGTAATATCTGTGGCTCGCCGGGCGCGAGTGAGTCGAGCCCACAAGCCACCTTTATCAGATGTTTTATCGCCTCCCTCCCCTCCATCTTGTAAAACTGGCCGTTGGATACGCCAACTTCTGTGAAAAGTGCCTCGATTCTACGCCGTAACGCGGCCATCTTATCAGAAACCAAATACACCTCAAACCTATTACACGTGGATAGGATGGAAAGGCTGAAGTCGTCGCAGACCATGCCTAAAGCTTGAACAACCTTATCAGGCGTAAGGTTGCTGACAAGCCTTTCCAAGACGTCTAGCGAGCAAGTCCTAAAATTTGACCCTACGAGCAATATCTCCGGCTTAACCCCCTCCAAATCCATGCTGCATAGGCACTCCAACAGATTCTATATTACTTTTCACTTTCAACAAAAAAACCAGCTATAATTGTGGAATCCACAAACCAACCCACCATCACCCACACCAATATATAAAATGAGAATTAAAGAACCGGAGGAAAAGAAAAACTATTGGGTTTCACCCATTATATCCCTAAGTACTCTCCCCTTCTAAAAACGCGTTAGAAGTAAGTGCTGATACTCAGGACAAGCGTTCTTCAGTCTATAAGAGAAAGCCCAACGAAACGGTCTACAGCTTCCATAGCTGGAGGATTCTCGAGGTAGTCGGACTGAGCCGTGAGGATAAGGGTAAGGCAGAGTCCAGATACGTCATGTAGCCATGTTTACCCATTTCTGCCAACCCCATCGCTGTGGGGTACGAGCGGCCGTAGCCTGAGGGAAGGCTATTATAACCTTTTAAAGCATTTTCGCAACATCCTCATCTATTGGTAGTTTCAGAATTTTTTTAAACCTCAAGGCAGGAACTATTAATGAATTTGATTATTGATGAAAGATTTCTGAAGGAAAAAGGATATGATGTTTATAATGGAAACGAACTAATAATAAAAGGCGCACTGGAAGCCGGCATACAAATAGCATCTGGCTATCCGGGTTCTCCGGTTGCTGAATTTTTCACATTCAGTGAGAAATACGCTGATTGGCTTATAGAAAATGGATTTTATTGGGAAGCTGCAAAAAACGAAGCCGAAGGGGCAGGTAGGCTTAACGGCGCAAGAATCATCAACAGGGATGCGATGGTTGTAATGAAGAGTGTTGGGTTAAATGTTGCTATGGATCCTTTGGAAATTTCTAATTATCAAGCGGCTGCAACTATTGGATGGGGTGGAGTAGTTGTAGTTGGGGATGATCCACATGCTTCTAGCACACAGGTTGCTTCGAGCTCAAGATTTCTGCTAAAGAAGCTTAGGATACCAATTTTAGAGCCAAGCACCCCACAAGAAGTGAAAGATTACGTTGGAGAAGCATTGGAATTATCACGGTCATCGCAGTTAATAGCCGGATGCATCATCCAATCATGGCAAGCTGATGGAATAGGGTCGGTCGAACTCTATAAAAACAAATACCCGCCTCGAGGTAAAGAAAGGATTGATATAAGCAAAATAAACGTAGAAAAGGAAGTAAGCCTCCCCCCAGTGACGGCAGAATTAGAAAGAGATATTGTCTTGAGGCGTCTTCAAGCTACAATACGTCATGCAAGAGCGAGGACTTTGAATAAAATACTTTATTCGAATGGTGGGAAAAGTAAAATTGGATTCGTCACCTCTGGATTGGCCTATTGCTATCTAGAACAAGCGTTGCATGAGCTTGGGGTGAGTTGGAGATTCCCTATTCTTAAATTGGGGCTAGTATACCCGCTTGATGAAATTCTGGTTAAAGATTTTGCGAGACAGGTTGAAAACATTTACGTGGTGGAGGAGAAAGAGCCTTTCATAGAGTCTGAGATCTCTTTGATTCTGAAGAATGCATATCAAAACAGAGAAATCGGATATGTTAATGTCTGGGGGAAAAGATTCCCTAACGATAGGGAGGGCTTCCCTGAGCATGGTGGCCTGAGTCCTACTGATGTGATCAGGACAATAGGCGAAGAACTACTCATAGTGTTAGATAATCTGTCACATGAGGAGAGAAGGAGGATAAAAGAGGTGCTCAATCTTGTCGACGGCGCGAGCAAATACGTATTACAGGCGCCGAGGAGGATTCCTAGCTATTGTGCCGGCTGCCCGCATAGGGGAACTAATAGCGTTCTTAAATATCTGAGGAAGTATCCTGATAACGATTTCCTCACAATACCAGACATTGGATGCTACTCGATGTCGGCTTTTACTCCTTGGAGGGAGGCCCACGCCTTCAACGCGATGGGTCGCGCAGGGGCTTCTGCATATTCGATGGGGCTGGTCGAGAATAAGAAAGTGCTTCTCATGGGTGATGGAACCTTCCTGCATGGCGGATACGTATCTGTCCAGGAAGCAATAGACAAGAATCTAGACGCCATCATTGTAATATTATATAACCACTATGTTGCTATGACAGGTCATCAAAAAGTCCAGATCAGAGATGCAAAAGAGTTGGAGGAAAAAATCAAAGCCATGAGCAGAGGCAAGGATGTTTACATCAGGATAATAGATCCAAATGATAGGCGAGGCTACATCGAGGAGTTGAAAAAGCTTATGAGTAAGAGAGGCACAGCCGTATTGATTTCTGATAAAGAATGCGGCATAACAAGGGAGAGGAGAAGGAGGGCTGAGAGGGCTGGAAGACCCAAGACGGAATTCATAAACATAACTAACGAAGTCTGTGAGAACTGTAGGGAGTGCACCATTAACACGGGCTGCCCAGGGCTAACCCTTGTCAATACACCTTACGGCGAGAAAGTCGCGATAGACATGTCCGTATGTACCGAAGACGAGTATTGTGCGAAAATAGAGGCTTGCCCCTCATTCGAGAAGGTTAGAGTAGTCTATGCAGGAGGGAAACCGCAAGAGAGATTGCGTGATGCAGATCTGGATGACGTGCCGGAACCTGATGAAAAGGTGGAGTTTAACGATACTTACTCCATATACACCGGGGCTATTGGTGGTATGGGTGGAGGGCTGCTCTCTGTCATTTTAGCCCGTGCAGGTGCGAAGAGCGGCTATAATATTGGTGGGTGGATAGGCCACGATAAGAAGGGTCTGGCTCAAAGAAATGGCGGGGTGTATAGTCATATAATGTTTACCAAAAACAATAATAGATTATCCCCTGTTATTGTATCTGGCAAGGCAGATCTGATAATCGGGCTTGATAAGCTGGAAGGCTTAAGGGGGTTGAAGTATGCAAATGCTAATACGAGATTTGTTTCGAATCAAACAGAACTACCAACCATCCCTATGCTTGTTGGAGGTGAGGAGTATCCACACGATATAGACGATAAAATTAGAAGCAGGCTTGGTTTAGATAAATATTTTGGCCTACCAATTTCAGAGCTTGCTGAGTTCTACCTCGGAAGTAAACTATTCTCAAATATAGTCATGCTGGGTGTCTGCTACCAGCTAGGCTTATTACCACTGGACTCTAAAGATATTGAGGCCGCAATAATAGAGTCTGTTAAGTTTGAGAAAGAAAAGAATTTGAGAGCATTTAGGTTCGGGAGGAAGCTTGTCCATGACAAGAATTTCTTGGAGAGGTTGATGAATAACCCTGATTTCTTGAGAATATACCATGAAGACATCTGGTTTTCAAGAAAGTCGTTAGAAGAGGTGCTGTCTGAGAAAAAGTCGTATCTAAAGGATTACTATTTGATAAAGTCGAGAGGTGTGAAAATTGCAGACATGTATGAGAAGCTAGTAAGAGATTTTATGATCGATAAAAAGTTGGATGAGGATACCCTGAAACATCTTGCAATACGGGTTTACGACTTGATCAGGTGGGGCGGTATAGACTATGCTAAGAAATACATTGATCTGGTCTCCAAGGTTTATTATAAAGACAGGGAGGAAAAAGGATTTGCGGCTACCATAGCAGTCATAGAAAATTTGTACAAAGTAATGGCTATAAAGGATGAGTTGTGGGTTTCCGAGCTACTACTAAGTAGAGAGAAGCTTGAAAGAGACAGGATTAGATATAACGTGAACGTGGAGAGAGGTGATAGAATTGAATACATCCATTTGACAGAGCCTCAGATAGTTATCAGAGTGGGAAGACGTTTGGGGAAGATTATAAGTTTCTTGAAAAGACATTCGCCTAATTTGGCGAACAGAAAGGTTGAATTGGATGTCGAAAATGGCGTGCTCAAAATCAAATTTGTTATGAATACTAGAAACTGGCAGTTAAGAATTGTTAGAAGGATGAAGTTTCTCCGGAAATATTTGTTTAGACATAGAAAGGAAGAAGAATTCAGGGACTGGTACATTGAAAGAGTCATAAACTACTTCCTCGAAAACTCTGAACAGAATTATGGGCTCGCAGTAGAGTTTCTAAAGATGCCCCTTGGTTTAAATGTTCCGGGACGTGCTAAGGGAGTCACCGGCTTCAGGGAGGTCATATATCCTAAAATGGATCTGGCGAGAAGGACTTTTGAGAACCTGACTTCTTCCCACCTTATTTCCGAATTGGAGTCTTTAGGCAAGAAGTAATAAAGTATTCCTCCTCCAGCTAAGTGAGGGAAATGTGCTTATGGCGGGCCCGCTGGGACTCGAACCCAGGACTTCCGGCTCCGGAGGCCGGCGCCCTATCCATGCTAGGCCACGGGCCCCTTACTCAAATCTTTCCTAATTTCCCTCATATAGTTAAGCATGATATCGGGGTGGTCTGTTGTGATGGTGTCGACGCCCATCTCGGCTAGTTTTGCAGCCTCTTCTACCTCGTTTATGGTCCATGCACCGATTGATAATAGCCTTTTATGGGCATAGGTTACGACTTCCCGGCTCACGTGCCCGCGGTATAGGGCGAGGGCGTTGGCTCTACATGCTAACGCCCAGTGGATTGGTAGTCCTTTCTTAACGTCTTCTGCATCCCTTAGCCACCCCACTATTAGGCTTCTCCCTACCCTCGGCTCTAAGGAGTAGGTGTTCTTGATTACCTCCGTGTGGAAGCTTGTGATCAAAACCCAGTCTAGGGCTCCGCATTCTTTGATGACTTTTAGGACCGCCTCCTCTTCACCCGGCTCCTTCACCTCGACGTGTAGTACGACTCTTCCCACTGTCTCGGCTAACACCTCGTCCAGCCTGGGGACAGGCTCACCCCTGAACTCCTCACCCTTCCAGGAGCCTGCATCCAGCCTCCTTATCTCGGGCCAGGTCAAGTCCCTAACCCTTCCCCTACCGTTCGTCGTCCTTTCAACCCTCTCGTCATGCATCAAGACAACCACGCCATCACTGGTGGTCCGCGCATCCACCTCAATACCGTCAACTCCCAACCTCAATGCCTCCTTTACAGCCCTCAGAGTGTTCTCGGGGAACTTGCCAGAGAATCCTCTATGCGCCGTGATGAGGGGTTTATGGGGCATGTCTCAAGCCTCTGACACTTTTCTCAAGCTTTTAGGCTTTCCCGCCCCACAAGCTAGGTTGCTGCCTAGGTCTAATCGATGAGGAGGAGTTCTGGCCTTGAGTTTATTCTGGGTTGAAGGCGCATTTGTCCAATGCCTCTGGAGACGTAGAGCATGGCTCCGCTTGGGAGATGATAGGTTCCACGTGTATATTTTGAGTTGGAGTAGATTGTCATGCCGAATAAATTTAAGCCCCCGTGAGTGTGGCCTGCTAAGACTAGCGAGTCTGCCTCAACGCTGTCGGCCGCGTTGGGGTCGTGGGCGACTACAAGCCCTTCAAACTTTATGCGGGGATAGGACCTATTTTCACTCCAGTCATAGCCGTAGAGCCTGCCGACTGAGGTCTCTGTAAACTCGTTGAATAATGTTTTATAGCCGTGCTTCTTCAAAAGGTTGGCTACCCTACCTGCATGGTCGCTCCAGTACTCATGGTTGCCTAGGACAGCAATGCTCTCCCGGCAGTAGATCTCCCTAAGTAGCCTCTCAAACCCCTCGAAATCGCTTGTCTCCTCGTCAACCATATCACCTCCCAAGACTATGATGTCGGGCTCAGCCCTTCTTATCGCATCCATCGCCGCCTCGACGTGTTTTTCCCCGCTAACGTGGAAGTGCAGGTCTGGGACAAAAGCGAGTCTTACCCCTAGCCCAACCTCTATGCGCGTAACCTCTAGCTCGTTGCTGAGCTGCGGGGTTGAGGAGGCGACTGCCCCGACCGCGACTCCGAGGATGGCTACGCCTATGAAACCTCTCCTGGATAGGCGGCGCATGAGGGGCTAGCCTTTGACGACGCCTATAGGAACTAGTCTCGCAACTTTTGAGCTGATGCCCACGTTATGTGCTACTTCGACAACGTCGTCGGGATTCTTGTAGGCCTCCGGGACCTCTTCGACGATTGTGTCAATTGTGTCGCCCTTGACATATATTCCCCTACTCTCTAGGGCGCGGACCACCTGATCGCCCCGATACTGCCTCTTCGCACCAGCCCTGCTCATCTGTCTCCCAGCACCGTGCACTGTGCTTCCGAAAGTTAAGTCAAGCGAGCCCGGCATACCCCGTAGTACCCAGCTTGCAGTCCCCATACTCCCTGGAACAAAGACGGGCTGCCCCAGGCCTCTATAGGTTTCAGGAATCATTTCGGAGTAGTATGTCACGCCGCCTGGGAAGCTTCTCGTTGCTCCCTTCCTGTGGACGAAGACGTCTCTGGTTTCGCCGTCGATCTTGTGTCTCTCAAGCTTTACAATGTTGTGGCAGACATCGTATACTATTCTCAGATCCATCTCCTCGGCCGGTCTCTTGAAGACCTGCTCAAAGCTCTGTCTAACCCAGTGGCTTATCGCCTGCCTGTTGGCGAATGCGAAGTTGACTGCACATCCAAAGGCCTTGAGGTATTGGGAGGCCTCTGGGCTGCTGGCTGGGGTGCAGGCCAGCTCCCTGTCGGGGAGCCTGATGTTATACTTGTGGACAGCCCTCTCCATGACCTTAAGGTAGTCGCTGCATATCTGGTGCCCGTAGCCACGGCTTCCACAGTGTATAAGGATTGTTATCTGGCCCTCGGTGAAGATCCCCATGGCCTTAGCAGCCTCTCTGTCAAAAATCTTGTCAACCTTCTGGATCTCGAGGAAGTGGTTTCCACTTCCAAGCGTGCCTATCTGAGACTCTCCCCTGCTCTTGGCCTCTCGAGAGACGACAGAGGGATCTGGGTCGGGTATGTTTCCTGTACGATACCTCGGGTATTTTCCCTCCTCCTCGATGTGTTTATAGTCTTCGTGCCATCCGAGGCCGTATCTCTCAACTACATACCTCGCCCCCTCAACAGCGATTCTGTCTAGGTCTGAGTGGGTGACTACGAAGTCCCTCCTCCGCGAACCCAGCCCAGCGGGGACGTTTGCGAAAATGGTGTTGATAAGCTCGACGATCTTCGGCCTGACATCCTTCTCCGTGAGGTTTGTCACCATGAGCCTGACGCCGCAGTTAATATCATAGCCAACTCCGCCCGGCGATATCACTCCCTCCACCGCATCCATGGCCGCTACACCGCCTATGGGGAATCCATACCCCTCGTGGGCGTCGGGAAGCACAGCGACATGCTTTTGGACGCCTGGCAAGGTTGCTACGTTCACTCCTTGGAGAAGCGTCCGGTCGGTCTGCATCTTCTGGAGCAGCTTCTCTGAAGCGAAAACGTAAACAGGCACCCTCATGTCGCTCCTATATTCCCTAGGAATAAGCCAAATGTCCTCAGCCACCCTTTGGAGAGGTATGCGGGCACTCATTTTAGAATCCTGAGTAAAAAGCTAGGTTGTTTTATTTAAGTTGGAATTCTTGACACGGCTGTCTCCGGCGATTCTATATAGTCTATATATAAGAAAATAGGATATATCTCACCCAATAGTCTATTTACATGATGGCCACGTCCCAGTCTGAACTAACAATATCCTTGGCAGGGGTTCTCGCAGGATTCTTACAAGAATTTGTTGGACTGGGCTGGAGCAGCATAGTACTTAGGACGCTACTCTTAACGGGTGAAAGTCCTGGGAAGGTACTCTCAACTACCCTCCTCTCAGATATTCTTCTTAATTTGGGTGGAAAAATATACACCACGAATAAGACAGTGGAGAAAGGCTCCTCAAAAGATGCTTCATTATTCTCAGGACTGAAACTATCAACTACCCTGCTTGCTAGTATAGCGGCCATGGGCTATATAGAGACTCCATATGAGAAGCACTTGTTGGTCGCGCTGAACCTGATTCTCGCCTCTCTACTTGCCATACGCTGGAAGGTAGATGATAGGGATGTCTCGTCCGAATCACAGAAATCCTTTCCACATGCCTCGGACAGAAGTAGTTGGCGGCTGAACCTGTATCCTATTCTGAATCAGCACTCAAGACTTTTACACCTATCGACCCTCCTGCCCAAAGTACTCGTCCTCGGACTTTTTGTACCACTACATGATGCTAACATGCTCTATGCTCTTTTCCTGACCGCACCTGCACTGCCAGCGCTCTACATTGCAAGGCGAATAAGAAGCAGGATTGGCGAATCGGTGATGGGCAGGCTGGAGGCAACGGTCTTTGCCCTTAAAGGTTTGACCACCTTCATAACATAGCTTTACACCCTGTATAATGGATGGGCTGGCCCACGCTTTATCAAGCATAAATATTGCCAAATGTCATCTTTTGGCTGTGGCGAAGATTCGGCCGCCGAAGAAGCGGAAGTTCGGTAAGGGTGTGGCAACCTGTAGGCGTTGTGGCACCAGCGTAGGCGTGATCAGGAAGTATAAACTCTACATCTGTAGGCGCTGCATAAACGAGGTCGGGCCACTACTGGGGTTCAAAGTCTATAACTAGGTTGGGGCGGAGGCCTCAACCCTTCAAATAGGTAGGAAAGCTCTAGTTCTTCTACTCGTCCACCGGCCGCCCTCTCATAAACGTCTAGGAACATGTTTGACCGCGCAGTTAGCTCTGTGAGATAGGATAATATGTTCTGGCTTAGGTCCCCCTTGCTCAGCCAATTCTCAGCTATCTTGACGCTGACAAGGGAGGAGGCGGCTAGGTAGTCTCCTATCCAAGGAGGCTTTACAAGCCCACTTCTTACCCCTGCTAGGAGGAGGGGCATTACACCCAATTCCACTCCCTTCCTCAGTGGGAGCGAGGCTCTGCACAGGACCCTTGGACGCCCCACTTCTTCGCCTACTTGAACATGGGTCTCAAGCCTGCTGTGAGGTACTGTGAGGCGGATGGATTGCCCGGAAAGGTCTAGAACCGCATCACCCACCGTTGGCAGGGAGGTTCCGATAACAATTCCCCCACCAGTCACCTTCCCATATTCTGTATCAATCAACACCCTTGTTGTGCCTTTGAGTTTTTCACCCGTCCTAGTTGAGACTACATACTCAACCTCCTCTCCCTCTTTCCGCCATTTTACATATCTGCACCAATGCTCCACCAAACCCTCACCGATCGAAAACAATCGTTCAGATACCTTCCTAGCATCCCCGACGCAGACCTTAATGGCTGGGAAAAATCTCCCCCAAAAACTCTCCGAGGTCTTAAGCAGGATTCTATGCTCTTCAGAAAACTCATCCACACCCAACTCCTTGACGTATCTAGCCCACTCAGTCGTAAAGGGGAGGTAGGCTATCCGCTCCGAGACCCGCATCGACCTATGAGCCAGAAGCACATGAAACCCTTCCCTACTGAGCTCATACCAGATTAGGGCAGCGGAGAGGTCGGAGCCGTGGACTAGGATATCTACCTCCAAGCGTCAGCCAGCCCGCTAATCCATAGAGGCGGTTTTTAATACTTCAGGCGGTATTTTGTCCCCCCACCTTTCAATGAACTCTTTTTCACGCTTCCTATCCCTGAAATTGTCTGGAAGCATTATCGGTATCTCGTCGATAATCGCATACCACCTCCCACACCTCTTACAAATGAGAAGCCCATCCATTATCTCGTAGGAATAACACTCCACACATTTAGTCTCCTTTAACTGCTCAATCATGCCGTCGTGATAAGAGCAGTAGAGCTCACACTTCATCGCCTCATTGACGCTATATCTTGACTCCCTTCTAAATACGATCAGTCTTAAGGGGAAGTTCCTACACATCGGGCAGGCCAGAATATCCATTAACCTATACTTCAACTGCACAAATCTATAATTACACCCCTATAAGAATATTCTCGGACTTGAGGTTGAAGATGCTTGGCCACGAGGCGCTGCCACCAATAATCCTCACAGCCATTCTCTGGCTCTTCATCCTTAACCTTTTCCGTAGCGGGGTAGAGATGGAGCCTGTAGCCCCTGTTGTAGTGGTTGAGGAGCCGGCTGAGGCTCCTGCAAGCTCCCCAGCCCCGTACCTTAACACCCTTACACTACTCTCCGTTATAGCAGTCGCCGGCTTCATCCTATTCCTCATATTCAAAAAGTTTCCGAGACTAATATCGCTGATCTCGATCAGCGCCTTCTGGATAGTATCCTTCCTCACACTTCTGGTACACTTGGGATATGTCGGGCAACTATCTATTATTATGCCGGAAGGAGCTATTTTGGCCATCTCCCTACTCTCCTCAACACTTCTAGCCTTTCTGGTCAGGAAGGCTTCAGGGCCAGCAGCCCTAGCCGCGGCTAGTGTCACTGCAGCGGCGGGTGGAACAATCATAGGATACATGATACCGTTATTCACGTTCATAGCCTTGACGGCTTCGCTGGCTGTCTTCGACCTAGTGATGGTTAAGCGCGGCTACCTCTCCCTCCTAAGCCAAGAACAGTATCGCGACAGGATATACCAGCTCAGAGGCCTAGTGGTTGAGGTGGGAAACATTAATCTCGGCTTAGGAGACCTACTCTTCTACACAATAACCGTCACTGCAGCCTTCTTCAGACTTGGACTCGCCTCAGCAATTGCGTCAAACATAGCCATCGTGGCCGGATACTACCTAACCCTCCAACTCCTAAAGAAGTGGGACACCGTTCCAGGACTGACAATACCTCTCGCACTCGCACTACTCTCTGCCTTCGCCGTCCACTACCTACAACTCTAAGGCTTGATTCAGACGCGCAAAATTTAGACCAACATACACATCTCGTATTTATTTCGATTTGGATAGGGGGACGCGTGGGCTCCAGTAGTAACTCTCGAAGGAGTTTCTTAAACTCCGCTGGCAGGGCGCTTGTAAGTGGGCTGATTCTCGGTGGCATAGCCGGCTCGCTCGGCACCTACGTATCAACGGGCGGTGGAAGGGTTACAACGGTTGAACGAGAGGTCACACTCACAAGGCAGGTTGAGAAGAAGATAAAGGCGGGCTTCGTATACATAGGCCCCGCGAAGGACTTCGGATGGTCATACTCCCACGACCAGGGGCGAAGATGGGCTGACAGCCGCGTTCGTGGGGTTGAGAGCGTATACATCGAGGGGGTCGGAGACGCGGATGTAAAAGGAGCTATGAAAAGCCTCATAGAGGTTGAGGGCGTCGATCTGGTGATTGGAACTAGCTTCGGCTACATGGATCCCATGGCCGAGCTCGCTGCCGAATATCCTGAGAAATACTTCGTCCACATAAATGGCTTCAGGGCTGGAGCACTGGGTAACGCCCCTGAGAACATGTCTGTGGGAGACATCAACACCTACCAGATCTATTATCTCGAGGGCCTAGCTGCCGGAGCTGTTACAAAAACAGGAGCGGTCGGAGTCGTCGCCACATTCCCTGTCCCAGTAATTACTAGGCTTGTCAACTCCTTCATACTTGGGGCTCGATACGCCTACAAGAAGAGGACGGGCAAGGAGATTAAGGCGAGGGTTGTCTGGTTGAACACTTGGTTCGACCCAACAAAGGCCCGTGAGGCAGTCATCTCACTAATAGACACGATAGACGCAGACGTTATATCCTCCTCCGAGGACTCACCCACCGCCCTCCAAGTGGCTGAAGAATACACCACACAGAAGGGAAGGCAGACCTGGTGCTTCAGCCACTACACCGACATGACGAGATTCGGCCCCAATTCTCATTTGACTGGCCACATAGTCAACTGGGGCGTGCTATATCTCGAGTTTTACAAGATGGTACTAACAGGTACGTGGCAATCCGTCGATATATGGGCTAAGCTGGGCGACTTCACGCCCTCTAGATGGGCCAAACCTCCAGAGCAGAGCACACTGGGCAAGCCGGAGGGTCCAGTCTACATGGCCCCGCTCAACCCCGCTGTCCCCGATGATATGCAGCTCCTCATCAAGAAGAGGTATGAGGAGATGAAGGAGGGACTCTTCGAGCCGATAAGCAGTGAGGGTAACATGGGTGAGCCCATTCATGACACAAAGGGTGTGGAGAGGGTAGGTGTGGGTGAGAGGGCAGACCGGACCATGCTAATGAACATGGACTGGATAGTAGAGTATGCAGCAGAGACATGAAGGAAGAGGCTGACATCCTAATAAGAAAAATAACAGTACTCGACCCGGCAGGCTCAAAAGTCCTTCACGATGTAGACATAGCAATAAAGGATGGAAAAATAGCCCAGATAGGTGATAGGGTCAAGGCAGACGCGGCCGAGGAGATTGAGGGGGAGGGGAAGATAGCCATTCCGGGCCTCGTCGACGCCCATACACACGTCTTCCAGATATTTCTGAGGGGCGCCCTCTCCCTCAAGGAGCTCCAAGCTCACCCGATCTGGCTCCGAGTCCTAATCCCATTCGAGGCAGAGCTAACACGTGACGAGGCGAGGATAAGCGCTGAGCTCGCCTGTCTAAACATGATTATGAAGGGTGTGACGGCTTTCGCCGACGCCGGCGGCCCATACCCTGAAATACTTGCACAGGTGGCTACGGAGGCGGGTCTACGCGGACTGGTGACACACTCCACGATGGATGCTGGGCCCGAAAACTATAGGCGGACAGCCCATATGAATAGGGAGCTGGTCCGGAAATATAGGAAAGGGCGAGTAAGAGGGTGCTACTCCATCAGACAAATCATGACCTCAACAGACAGCCAGATAGACGAGACCTTCAAGTATGCGAGAGAGGACGACGCCCCAGTCCACATGCACCTAAATGAAGAAGTCTCTGAGATTCAACACAGCCTCAGCAGGTGGGGGTTGAGGCCGGTTGAATACCTCCATTATAAGGGATACCTGAACAGCAAGGTTATAGCAGCCCACTGCGCATTCCTAACCAGCAGAGAAATACAGCAACTCTCACAGTCAGGGGCCACCGTTGTTCACTGCCCAGCAATCGCGATGCTCTACATGAACTTCCCAAGAATCCCGGAGCTAATCTCAGCTGGAGCGAATGTAGCTATTGGAAGCGATGGCGGCAGCTACAGGCCCATAGACCTATTCCTAGAGATGAACATCATGGTTAGCGGGCTCACAGGATACTACGGCACACCATACCACGACTTCAACATCATAGCACCCCAGACGGCACTAAGAATCGCGACATATAACGGATCGAAAGTGTTCGGAGACCGGCTCGGCAGGATCGAGGAGGGCTACACCGCCGACATAGCAATAATAGACACCCGCAAACCACACCTCACACCCCTCCACGACCCATCACTCATCCCCCTATACGCCACAGGCGAGGACATAACAGACCTGATAATAGACGGCAAAACAGTGATGAGGAATAGACAAGTCCTCACACTCGACCAAGAAAAAATCCTACAAGAATCCCGCGAAGCCCAGCTACAAATCCTAGAAAAAATAAAAAGGATACCCAAGTAATCGATAAGCCTCATCAAACCCAACCACCTAGCCCGGGAGGGGATTCGAACCCCTGTAAAGCGGCTCTGCAGGCCGCCGCCTAGCCGCTCGGCCACCCGGGCCCAAAAGAAACCAACCCGAAGCTAAGTTAAAGTCTTTACCCCCATCATTAGACAGTAAACACCGCAATAGTTTATTTCCTAGGCGCCCCCACACTACCACTTGGAGCGGGGGTGGCCGAGCCAGGTCAAAGGCGGCGGGCTTAAGATCTCGTGGAACGAGATAGGGAGACCCGCTCCCGTAGGCCAGAAATCAAATCGGGCGGAAGGGTTCGTGGGTTCGAATCCCACCCCCCGCAAATCTTAGATGGGATGGAAAAGGATACATTGAATAGATATGCGTCTACAGTTCAGACGCTGAGTAGATACTATTTCGTCTTAGACATCCTGTAAAGCGCTCGGATAAGTTCCAAGACCTCTTCTAGCTCCTTATCCGATAGAGTGTCCAGCTGGTTTATCTTCTTCATCACTACTTCCTTAACTTCTTCGAAGACCGTGTATCTTTTGGTCTGTTCTGCTGTGAGAAGCGCTGAGCCTAGGCTCGATATGAAGACACCCAGTATTGAGATCCCCGCTACCATTAGGATTGACCCTACGATTCTTCCGAACAAAGTGACCGGTACTATGTCCCCGTATCCTACTGTTGTTACAGTTGCTAGGGCCCACCAAAAGGCGTCTCCGAAATCCTTGATCCTTGACTCTGGGACATCCACTTCTAGCATAAATGCAGATATGGTCCCCATAAAAACTACTGCACTCGAAACAACTAGTAGATAGATCAAACGGCTTTTTCTCACCACGTCTGTAATGTGGGAAAGCGCTCGGCTGGTCCGTGCTATAGTTACGGCCAGTCTGAAAAACCTGAGAAGTCTCAAAGACCTAAAAACGGCTCCAATAAACGTCTGGGTTTCTAGAAAGTAGAAGAGAGCAACCGGAAGTAGGGCAAGAACTTCATACCAGTGCTCTATCAGGTACCTTGCAAATCTCCCGGATGACTTGGACCTTGAAAGGAGGTCTGTGAGAAGGACCAAGACTATTACGCCGTCGGCGATCATAATGGCAAAAAGCTCTAGAAAACTTGGCACGGTGAAATACTCTACTAAGATTAAACCAATAGAGATTATGGCTGCTACCCCAACGATTAGCTCTCTTTTTGATGTCATGGTTTGTAGCGGACAATTTTTGGATATAAGTTTTCGCGGATATTCATTGTTATTTCAGTGCAGAAGTGGTAGCTGCAGGCTCCAATGCTGTGATAGCGCATGGGATTACTTCATTTTTTCTCCATGAAGCTGCTAGTTTTATATGAGAGTGTCTACGAATATTGCTTCACATATTATCAGCGCGCTAAGAGAGAATGATGAAAGTGTAGCGACGACACGCAACTTATTATAACTCAAGAATACGTTGTCGCCGCGTGCTTATATCCATGCGATAGTTGACCCTTGAGGCAGAACTGCTGTGCAAGTGTCTTCGGAGGGAGTGGATATTGTGTATGATGACGTGGGAAGGGGAGAGCCGGCCCTACTCTTTATGCCGGGCTGGTGTAGTAACCGAACTGTTTTCCAAGACTTGATCCCACGTTGTAGTCTGAACCGTCGTACACTTGCGCTCGATTGGCGTGGACATGGGGAGTCGGGAAAGCCTAAGGGAGATTTTGGTGTCGAGGCGCTGGTTTCGGATGCTTTAGCTGTAATAAAAGCCAGCGGGTCGCAACAGGTCGTCCCAGTCGCTCTTGCCCACAGTGGCTGGGTTGCCATAGAGTTGAGGCGTAGATTGGGGAAGCGTATTCCAAAACTTGTTCTTGTCGACTGGCTTGTTCTCGAAGCACCTCAGCCTTTCTTGGAAGCCCTGAAGGGGATGCAGGATCCAGCTAAGTGGCGGCAGACAGTGGAGCAGGTCTTCTCTCTTTGGTTGCAGGGGGTAGATAATCAGCGGCTTATCGGCTTTGTTCGACAAGAGATGGGGTCGTATGGTTTTGACATGTGGGCGAGAGCGGCGAGGGAGATAAGTGCAGCCTATACAGAGGCGGGAAGCCCTCTCCAAGCCCTTTCCCGTTTGGACCCACCCGTGCCAGTATTGCATCTCTACGCGCAGCCACCTGACCCTAACTATTTGGCCGCTCAACAAAAATTTGCGGCTTCGCATCCATGGTTCAGTGTACGTAAGTTAGAGGCGCGCAGCCACTTTCCCATGTTCGAGGTGCCTGACCAGATGGCATCCGCTATTGAGCAATTTGTCGGCTAGTAGAAAAATGAAGAGGCTGATTTCCATCGAGCTTTATTCCACGCAGCAGCTCATGCGTGTGAGAGGCCTGAGGAACGATTGGGCGGCAAGTTTTATGACCTCGGCATATGTCGGAAAAACATGTATTGTATCCACTATGTCCATCACTGTTCCGCCATGTTTCATATAGAGTGTTGCTTCAGTGATGAATTCTGCTGCGTTCGGTGAGAGTATGTGCATGCCCAGGACTCTTCCGTCGTTAGGACTTATGACAAGCTTCGCCAGACCCCTTCCACCGCCTATTCTAGCCTTGGCCACGTTTTCTAATCCCACAATCCTACACGAGCATGCCCCGAACTTCTCCACCACCTCCCTTTCAGTCAGTCCTACCATGCCAACCTGTGGTTCTGTGAAAACCACCACTGGTACAGTTGAATAGTCTATTATGGAGGAGCCTTCTCTGACTATGTTGGATGCAGCGACGGCTCCCTCTCTAGCCGAGAGTGTTTCAAGCATCCATCGCTTGGAAACACAGTCGCCTGCAGCATAGATGCTGTGGTTGGTTGTGCGCATAGTCTCGTCAACCTTTATGAAGCCGCGTCCATCTGTCTCAACCCCCGCCACATCTAGGTTTAATTTGTCTGTGTTTGGTACTCTGCCTGTAGCCAGTAGTAGTGCATCAAATTCTACGGACTTAGGGCCCTCACTGGTTAATACCGTGGCACAGGCGTGGCCGTCATGTTTTGAAAGTTCTACTATACTAGCCTTCGTGATGATCTTCATCCCTTCACCCCTCAAAACCTCCGCAAGACTCTCAGATATATCGGGCTCCATCCCAGGGAGGATCCTGTCTAAGACCTCTACTAACGTGACCTCACAGCCAATCCTCTGCATTGCCTGCCCTATCTCGAGTCCTACTGCTCCCCCACCCACCAGTAACAATCTCTCAGGCATGTCTTCTAAACTCCAAATAGTATCTGTCGTGTAGTATGTTACCTCTTCAAGGCCTTTAATGTTTGGTATTGCTGGTCTCGAACCCGTCGCTATTAGGGCTTTATGGAAACCTATTTCCCTTGTGTTGTCGCCGGAAACTATTTGGAGGGTCCGTTTCGAGGTGAACGTAGCCCAGCCCTCGACAAACTCAACATTACCATACTGCTGTAGAACCATCTCGTATTTTTCACGCCTCATTTCCTCTACGAACCTGCGGAGTGATTTCATGAGTTTTCTGAAGTCTAGGTCTGCTCCCTTGGGACTGACCCCCTCGAACAACACGCTATGTGATAGATGATAATGTTTGGCCGCCTCGATCAAGTATTTTGACGGGATGCATCCCACGTTGACGCATGTGCCACCCAAACTACCTGCCGACACCATCAAAATTTTCAGTTCACCGTTTGTGAGCTCACTCACTTTTATTGCAGCGGCGAAACCCGCCGCCCCCGCCCCAAGAATAACAAGGTCGTAACTACTCATATTCCCTTTGTAAAACATAAAGTATTTAAAACCTCTGGTAAAGATGCTTAACCTTTTTGAAATACTTGTAAAAATTTGCATTGGAAGAGTAACTTTGAGTTAACAACTCTTACAAGGTAGGGTTTTCCGCTAATGCTTTAACTCTTATCCTTCGGTTGGCTGTCTCTACAATCTACTTCTCAGGATATTTCCATATTATAACGGAAGCGTTATATCCCACATATAATGACATTATGGTCGTAAGGTGATGAATGGCTTGACTGAGCTTAACGGCCTAAATCTGGAAAAGCTTGAGGAGCTTGTGAGAATAGTTGCTTCTCAGAAGGAGAAGGCTGAGGAACTCAATGTATGGAGGGCTAGAGTTAAGTGGACTGGAGGATTCCAAAGCAAGGCATACGTGAGGAACCACACCTTCATCATAGATGAGCCTGCTGATCTAGCGGGTGTAGACATGGCCCCCAACGCTGTTGAATATGTGCTGTCGGCACTGGGTGCATGCCTGACTGTAGGGTTTGTCCTAAATGCCACAAAGAGAAACGTCAAGATAGATGACCTAGAAATTAGCCTGGAGGGAAGGATAGACAATATACTTAATTTTCTGGGCTTGAGCGAGCAGGGTCATCCTGGATACCGTGAGATAAAGGCGAAACTATACGTTAGATCATCGGCCGATGCTAAAACCCTTGAAGAGATTTGGAAGAAGACGGTTGAGACATCTCCTGTGGGGAACACCCTCTCAAGAAACGTGAAGATAATTCCAGAACTATCTGTGGTGAGCTGATAAAAATGGGCCGGCTGTTTACTACAAGTGTTGTTGGAAGCTGGCCTAGGCCCCCGTGGCTGCTTGCAGAGCTGAGGAGAAAGAACAAGGGCGAGATAAGCTATGATGAGTTCAGTGCCATAGCCGACGAGGCTGTTTTGTTAGCCGTAAAATACCAAGAGGATGCGGGCATAGAGGTTTTGACTGATGGGGAGCAACGTAGAGATAACTTCTACTCCTTTGTAGCGGACAAGCTAGAGGGAATAAAGCTCATGACGGTGGCCGAGGTGATGGACTTTGTAGAAGACAGCTCAAGATATGAGCAGCTTTTAAGAGCCCTAGATGTCCCAGCCTTCGCCATCAAAAGCCCAGTAGTTGTTGGACCTGTCAAGAAGAAGAGACCAATTGCTCTAGACGAGTTGGAGTTCCTCCGTAGACACACAAAACATGAGGTGAAGGTAACGCTCCCGGGGCCCTACATGCTCACCAGGGCGAGCTGGATAGACCCTGTCTCACGTGCAGCCTACTGGAATAGGGAGGAGCTTGCGAGGGAGTATGTTAGGCTGTTAAGGGAGGAGATAATCCAGCTAAGGGATGCCGGTGCGTCATTCATCCAGCTCGATGAGCCCACATTGACAGAAGTTGTGTACGGCGAGGCGTCCAAGCAGACATTCATGTGCGCTGCCATCTTCTCAAAGATCGACCCGAAGGAGGAGCTGAACTTTGCAACCGAGCTGATAAACAAAACAGTTAAAGGAATTGACGGCGTCAGACTAGGGATCCACGTCTGCAGAGGAAACTGGAGCACAAGGGAGGAGGCATTGCTGAAAGGCGACTATAGGCCGCTAATCCCATACTTCCAAGAGATGAAGGTGAGGCAATTTGTTCTCGAATTCGCAACACAAAGGGCTGGAGAACTCTCAGTCTTTAAAGACGTTTCAGGCATAGAAGAACTTGGGTTGGGAGTAATTAATCCGAGAGTACGTGAAGTTGAAAGCCCAGACTCGATAGTCAAGAAAGCCGAGGAGGCTGTCAAATACTTCGACCCGGATAAAATCTTTCTAAACCCAGACTGTGGCTTCGGAACATTTGCAGAATCCCCTGTAAACACACCAAAAACGGCATTTCAGAAGCTGAAAAACATGGTTGAGGCTGCCTCGATACTCCGAAAAAGATACGGCGGATAATCCTATTTAACTACATAGCATTTTTTCTCGTCTCATGTATAGATCCTTCATCATTGTGGTCAGGTTTTAGAAGTAGGTTGTTGCGGCGCTGTCAATTTAAAGGTGAAAACGCCCTTATCTGTGATGAGTGCTATGTTGTAGACTGTTCCGGGCTCCCAAGCAATCCCGATGTACAGATTTGTTATTCCGCGGGGAGGAATCACGCATTGCGAGCCAACTATGTATGAACATCTCCATCCCCCATAGGGGGCAAATACAGCCTCGCTCCCCCTAAATAACTGGGAGCTCGATAAAGGTTCAAACCTCAGCTCGACACCGTTCACCTTGATGCTTTTAATCAAGACAGGCTCTACATGCTCGTTCGCCACTGCCAGAGATAGCTGCGAAAGACCTCTCGCAAAGTTGTATCCTTTGATATTTAGCGTCGTGGAAACAGTTGGACTGTATGGCTTCATAAAGTCCAGTATACCTATTGATACGACTACCAAGCCTAGAGCCGCGACCAGCATAAGGGCTAGTGATGTCCGTCTTTGCGCGTCACCCACGCGGCATCCCCTCCCGCCTCAGCCTGAGAATAGATCGGACAGTCCACAGCACTATCATCCAAGCCGTTACGACGACAGATGTGGCCAAGACGACCAAGACAGTATTTGCTCCCGCCTGAACGCCGACCAGCCTAGGGTCAGGCCACAGGTTCTCACCTCGAACGGATGTTTCAGAGAGATCGATTGGAAGCCGCGGTGGTGATGCAATAGTAGAGGTAATGGTGAGAGTTGCGTTCGCTGGCTTGAACCTTCCGCTTCCTCCAAAGACGGCTAAGATTTGTCTTGGACCAATTTTTGGTGGCTTGTATTCCAAGGCGGCTATTCCATCTATGTTGGTAGGTATAGCCCCTATGCTCACATATCCTAGAGGGGTATAGTCTAGGAACTCGACTAGGATTCCTTGTACGGGTTGACCGTCCTCCGTCATAGCCTTGGCGGTGAGGAGATATATGCCGGGCTGACTCTCGTCGGCTAAAATGGTCAGGCGTAAGGACTCGATGGATGTCTCGGTCTCCCTGACAACTAATACCCCGTTTTGAAGGTTCTCATGACCCCTACAGCGTAATATGCATCTAATGCTGAATGCTCCGGGCTGGTTAATTGTCAGCTCTACAACCTTTTTCTCCTCCTCTCCGCTGAGTTCAACCTTTACACCAAATTTTTCAATCTCGATTATGTGGGGATTACCCATTTTCATGCCATGATCTCCGTACAAAAAGGTTATCCTAACCGTGTCTCCTTGGTTCACCTCTATCCTGAGTTCTGCTGAGCCGTTGAACCCCATACTTGAGACGATTATTGTAAACTCCTTCACCGAGGGTTGAGTGTTCGAGCTTGACACCTCTATTTGGGCCACTGCCGTATGTGGTAGGTGTAGGGCTACGAGATACAGGCTACTCAACAGCATGATAATTGTGAGAAGAGTTGTAGACCTCCTCATTTCAAGATCGCCTCCTCGATCTGCATGGCAAATCTCTTTAGTGCCTCCGCTCCGTAGTATCCAAGGATACTGACTTTGTAGTGGTTCTGCCACACCTCTAGCTTGGGCGGCGACGTTTTCTCATTTAGTAGGGCGACGCTGCCCCTCGGAAGTTCGAATTTAGTCACGTTCGGCAAAATCGTCTCAGGAGGGCCTAACTTGTCGCCTATCCTCTGGATAAGGACTAGAACGGATACCGGCTCATCGTAGAGGGTTAGACTGCGTGTTGAGGGGTCATGGAATGCTAGAGATATTAGGGCTGCCTGCCGGTTGTATCTTATGCTAGTGAGTCTGGCTGAGCCCAGCTTTTGAAGGGCCTCCCTCCTGACTCTGAGTCCTAAGTCATTAAAAGCACTCATATCGGATGCGATCCCCAGGACACCCAGGCTTCTTCTTAACGGCGTAGCGGCGCCTCTGCCGCTTGACAAAGCCTTTATGAGGCTCTTAAGCTGCGCGCCCCCAACAAGGCCTGCTACCAGCCCCACCGCTGCTACAGCGACTGTCTTCATAGCACTCCTTCTAACTTCGATAGGCCTCTCAACCTGGGCTTCTGGATGTGGGACGATTAGTTTTAGAACTGGATAGGCAGAAGGCTCGGCAGCCAAGGCAGCCGGAGCCTGCTCATGGCCCACCGTCTCCCATATAGATACGATGGGGAAGAGCTTGGTGAAAACCAAGTAGATGAGCATGAAGAGTGAAAATGCGCCCGCGGTTATCGATAGCTCGACCCATGTGGGAACATATGTCCCCCAAGGATATGGGAGCTGAGGCACTGCTAGGCTGGGGACAACGATGTTCCACCTCTCTAACCACATGCCAATGTTGACTAGGATCGATGCAGCGAGGTAGCCCTTAATGTTGCGTGTGCCAGGGTAGGCGAGAAGGAAGGCCGGGACTATGAGGCCGCCAACTATCTGTACCCAGAAGTATGGAGCATAGGAGCCCCAAAAGAGTGATGAGAGCCACACACCCTCAAGCTCTTTAGTGCCTAGATACTTGTAGCCGACCACCAAGTGTTCATTGATTGTCAGGTAGACGAGTATCAGAACTAGTGCGAGCATCAGTTTTGCCATTGTGTGTAGATGTTTTTCCGTGATAAACGCGTCTAGACCTAGAAGCTTTCTGACGAGGGCCATGATGATAATCACTGTTGCTACTCCTGAGAGGACGGCCCCAGCCACGAAGTATGGTCCGAAAATTGTGCTGTTCCAGCCGACCCTCAACGTCATGGCAAAGTCCCAAGAGACAACTGTATGCACGGTTATCACCATGAATACTATTAGTATGGTGAGTATGCGCATGGCCTGCTCAAGTATTCTCCACTGTTCAGGCGTCCCCATCCAATTCAGAGACAGCAGGCTGTATAACCTTCTCCTCCATGATGATGCATCTTTCACAGAGTCTCTGAGTACTGCTATATCGGGAATCATCGGAACATACAGGTACAGAGTGGACGTTACGAAGTATGTTCCAATCGCTATGAAGTCCCATATTAGAGGCGACTGAATTCTTCCAAACATCAGTAAGTTCAATATCCGGTCCGGCCTGCCTAAGTCTATTAAAGGCATAAGCATGGCGACAAACAGTGAGGCAAAGGTTACGGCCTCCGCCATTCTTGTTATCGGGCGCCGCCAATCAGAGCCTGTCAGCCTGAGGATTGCAGAGATGAGGGCCCCTACGTGGCTTATTCCGATGAAGAAGACGAAGTTTATGATATAGAACCCCCAAACGACCGTTCTCAAGCCCGTAACTCCTAGACCTGTGGCAAGCTGTACGGACCAGGCGTAAACCCCCCAAGCCACCACAGCTAAGAGGGTGGCGAAGGCTACGTAGAAGAGGGTTCCATGACGCTGTACTGGCCTGATGAGAGCGTCAATCTTCAGATAGGTTGATGCGGTCATACAGAACCGGCACCCCTAGGCGGTAGATAGATCACGCGCGGCTCTGTGCCTAACTCTTCTTTCAACCTGAAGGGCGCCCTACCTTTAACGATCTCTGACAGCCTGACAGTCTCATCGCCATTTGACACGACGTCTTCAGAGGCGTCTCCGAAGAATAAGGCCCTGTGTCCCGCCCTCGTACATGCCTCTACACAGGCGGGCAGTCTCCCCTCTAAAATCCTGTGCCTACACCATATACACTTTTCAACAACCCCACGCCTGTGGGGAATATTGTAGTCTGGGGAGTAGGGGGTGTTTGCTTCGTCTTCACTTTGTGGGGGGTCGAACCAGTTAAAGAAGCGGCGCTGGTAGGGGCATGCAGTTATGCATATACGGCATCCGATGCATCTCTCCTGATCTATTAGGACTATATGGTCTTCTGAATAGAATGTTGCGCCTACCGGACATACTTTGGCACACGGGGCATTCTGGCAGTTCTGACAGAGCACTGGCAAAAAATACCCATCCCTCTCAAACACCTCTATCCAAGGCTGTCGCCCGTTGTAGTTATGCTCTCCCCAAGCAGGAGGAACCCTCATCTCTTCCTGGCAGGCCTCAACACATTTCATGCAGCCGTTACATCGATCCGTGTCTATGACGAATACCCACTTTCTCTCCTCTGCCCTTACCCTCGAAACCTCCAGCTCTGTTGGCTGACTAGCCTCGGGAGTCGAGGCCGACGCTACAGTACCGGCAAGCGCCGATACTACTCCAGCTAAGAGTTCACGTCTCGAGATCTTCACAGGCTCACCCTCCAAAACATGGATAGGCCTAGATATTCACCAGCGTGCGTGGCCGTAGGTTCTATGCGTCTTTGCCCCAACGGAAACGCTCCCATCAAAACTGCTGAGGAAATCATAGTGAGAAGAATAGGAGTGATAATCAAACAATAATAAAAATTAGTGTGATGAAAAAAAGGTGTGGGAGACCTTGTCGAGTACACATCAACCTACCCCTCTAATACGACCAAGTATCCAACCATGTATGCGTGATCTGCATCACAATCGTCTTTTTCATGATCAAATGGTATACCACATCTAAACTGGAACACTCCAGCTTTGTCGGCAACAAAGGACACCATCACGGTACGCTTAGCTTCGTCGGGCTGCTCCTCCTTCCCAGGTATCCTGCCTGTATCGACGCCAAAGTCTGCCAGAACAAAGGAGTGCGCGTGGCTCCGCGGGTTCTTCACCGTCAGCTCCACCTTGTCACCCTTCCGCACAACTAGAACAGGCGGCTCCCATCTATGGAACTCGCCCGTAAGCTCCTCTTCCTCATTCACCTCTTGTACTATCTTACCCTCACCCAGTACGATTGTAAACTTTTGAGTCTTCGGGCCTACCTTTGCCGTTAATTCGTCAAGAGTTACAGCCTGCTCGTTCAGCTGTCCAGACAGCCTATTGAGCTGGCCTGATATTGCATCGAGCTGAGCCGTTGTAGACGACGTTTGTCCGACGACTAGTGCTACCGCTGCGACGGCGATGACCAAGCTGACAAGACTGAGAACCAAGTACGCTCTGCTCATGACCACATTCCCTCGCACATCTTGAACCGCTAACACGGAAAAATGCGTTTCTAGGGAATACACTATGCAGGACCAAACGCAAACCCTATTCCCTACCAGAAATGCAACGGAAATTTTCTATTGTCGTAGGGAAAGAAAAATTTCCGCTGGTTTTTCTCTCAAACCATCCTCTATCCTCGGAAAAACTTAAGTAAAAGGTAAAGATATTTCACCGGCGCCGGACATCGAATATATAAGAGCCTGCATAACATTTACAGTGACCTTCTCTGAGCTCGAGGAAGCCTCAAGAAGATAAGGGGCAAACTGAGGATGATTTTTACCGCGTCCTCTGCCACCCGCTTAGGCGAAAGATCATTGTTCTGCTCCACGAAAGAATAGAGCTGTCATATTCTGAGATGTTAAGAGAGCTTGCGGTGGAGGAGGGTCTCTTCAACTTTCATCTAAGATCTATGCGTAAACTCATAGACATAACAGAGGATGGAAAATATGTCCTATCAAACATGGGAAGGCTTGCATACGACGTCATCACCAAGGTGCAGTCCAGCTTAGCCACCGTGGACACGCTCTTTCCGAAGCCAGCCCTCACCCACAACATATTGGCGAGAAGAGTCGCAGCCTTCCTTATCGACGGTCTAATCTTCTTCGTATTCAGCGGAGTATGGTTAGACCCATTCCTCTGGAACGCTCTTATGCAATCGATAATGCACATCACCGAGCTGAGAGTTCTCCACCCCTGGCTATTCCACCCAGAGCATATCCCTGAGATCGGGGGATTGATCTTTCGAGTAGTTGCAGCCTACTCACATATCTTCTTCGCCATATTCATCACGCTCACACTACTGGATGCATACAAGGGTCAAACCCCGGGACGCTATCTTCTCGGGATAAGAGTGGTAACAATAGCTAATCGAAGGCTGGATCTAATAGAAGCAGGGATAAGAAACATTGGGAAGGTCTTTCTACTCCCGCTGGACCTAATCATAGGCCTTCTCTTCTTTTACAAGCGCGGCTACATAAGATTCTTCGACTACTACACAAAAAGCAAAGTGGAGATGGTGAAAGGAGGTCTCTAGCAAGCATTAAAGGGTCTTAACAGGATGTAACAAAGAATGTTTTAAGGGGCCCGGTCATATCATCGCCTCCACACCAGCCTTGGCCAAGAGACATGTCTAGGCTGAAAGGCTTGGCAGAAGCGAAAAATGCGCCTCACCCCAGCTGCTGGGTATGATACACATCTATGCAGGATGGTTAGGATCTTCTCTTGACCCTTTTATTGGTTCCGGATACCTTTATAATTTATGGGTAAGGTAAGCAGATAACCATATCACAACATCAAAGAATTACACATACCGTGGAGACATTGGTTTTAAATCATAGTTTTTATAGCACTGATGAATGTTAAACGGTATCATGCACAATGTCACTATTAAGGTGTTAACACCAGCTCTGCTTGAGGATTATCTAAAATTTTTTGACGAATACGCGTTCGCAGATAACCCACAATGGTTCGGCTGCTACTGCATGTATTTTCACTTCAACGGAAGTAATGAAGAATGGGACGCCCGCCCTCCTTTAGAAAACCGAGACGCGGTCAGCGAACTTATCCGTCGTGGTAAGTTTCAAGGCCTTCTTGCATATGTTGATGGCAAGCCTGTTGGCTGGTGTCATGCTGCACCACGTATGGAAATGTCTAGACTAGGCACAATCCCTGAACTGCGGATTGAGGATGCTGAAAGAGTTGGCTCGATCGTCTGCTTTATCATAGCTCACCCGTTTCGTCGCAGGGGAATTGCCCGCCTCTTGCTAGATGCTGCATGCGACTTGCTCTCTAGTCTGGGTCTCTCAATTGCAGAGGCCTATCCAGTTAAGGAGGCGAAGACAGATGCAGAGAACTATAGAGGGCCACTAACCCTGTACTTGTCGGCTGGCTTCAAACCCTTCAGAGAACTTAAAGACACGATAATAGTGCGTAAAACACTGTGAAGTAATTTATGACTTTGTTCAACCGCGGTCAGACATTTCGAGTGATTGGATCACATCAAGTGATCGTATAATTTTAGATAACTCCTAAACTGTCTTCTGGCATATAGATATCACGCTTCGGAATACAAAACTAATGATTGGACATAAAATGGCGCAGCAGTTAAGCCAAGAGCAGGCCTCTTTTTGGGATATTTGTTTTGCTTGTTAGGCCCGTTCATGATGTATGCCCTTATAGGGGTTTGGCGTATTTGGCTACAGTATCTTGGGAAAGCTCCAGTGCTATGAATGGCTCGTCTCCAACAACCCACGCATCATGGCCAGGCAAGATTTCATAGGCGCTTCCAGGCTGCAGCTCAGCGACTTCCTTGCCATCACTCGCAACCACCTTAAGACGACCTGAAATCACATATCCTATGTGATGTAACTGACAACTATCAGTCTTTGTAATCGGCTTGATAGACTTTGACCACCTCCATCCAGGCTGCAGGATCATACGCATTATAGAGAATCCTCCTAGATTCACCACCTCTACTTTCCCGTTCTCAAAGCTTCTCACATCATCCGGCGATTCTAATCGTTTATTCCTTATGCTCATGACTAACTCTTATTTACGTACATATTAAGTCTAGCTGGCCCACCGATTTTAACGTAGTTCAACATGGATTAATAGGTAAACCGGGAGCACGTATGCGTGCCAATCCGTGTAGGGATATTATCCTTTGCCGCGGCATAGTTACAGATAATTTATCAGGTTAGTTTGTTTGTTTTTGTTTGAGTTTCTTGATTCTGGTGCGATACTTTTCTCTATAGAGTTGGAGGCATGAACGGCAACATAAGAAGGCGTATGCGCCTCCAGCCCTAAATGTAAGCGGCTCCCCTCTGATGGGTCCGCCACAGTAGTCACACTTCAGCTCGACCACTACCCCTTCTTCCAGTGGGAAACCTGGCTCATCCCTCAAACTACGGATAATCATGATTACATTGTTTATCTCAAGTCCTTCGATGCGTGCTAGCTCTTCCTCGAACCGCTGGAATCCAACAAGGTCCTTGCAGGCAACCTTGATCAGTAGGTTACTTTCCCCACTTATGAGAAAGACACCACGTACCTGCTGCATAGCTAATATGCGTTCAATTATTTCTCTTGCCGTATTGCCTTTCACCTTGGCGAATATTAGGCCGGCGGCCCCCCTGCCGAACGACTCAAGGTCTAGAACTGGAATGAAGCCTTTGAGCAATCCAGCCTTCTTGAGGCGCTCGACCCTATATGCAATTGTAGGCGTTGTTGTTCTCAGGGTGCGGGCTATTTGTCTATATGATGCCCGCGCATCCCGCATGAGAGCCTGCAGTATTGCTATGTCTAACTTGTCAAGAGTTAGGGGCATGCACAACATCATCACTATGGGGATATATATGGTTGCGGTACTTTTCATCCATAGAGCCCTGCTTATTCTGAAGCCATCTCCTCTACAAAATTCCATTCAAAGACCCTGTCAACACCGTACAACCCTTTCAGGATAAGTCTGATAGAGCGGGGTTGGTAATCTAATGGTGGGAATGTTAGTATCCCGTCTCTATGATGACCGCCCGGAGGAGATCCATTCCATGACTTTGGATAATAAATTCTACCATTATCGTCCTGAAGTATGGCGACAGAGAGCATGTCCCAATATAGGTCACCTACGTGAGTATCCATTTTAATATTGAAGGAGAGTTCTTTGCCTACCGAGTATGGGAGTGGGGTCACCTCTACTGTCAGCCCATTTGCCTCACTGACTTGCTTGGGGAGCATTATCACGTTGCTGCTCTCCTGCTCTGATGACATGGCGACAGTACCTAGAATTCCCCAGCCCAGCATAAACGAGCCTATTATAACAGAAGTTACTAGTGCCGTATTTTTAGCCTTAGCCATATTTATACGCATCAATCCAGCTAGGATACCCTTGTCTTCATAGAGTCTGTGCCTCTGTATCAGGTTTAGCATGAAGGTGATGCCAACAACATTTGATAGCAGCCCTACGACGATGAGGTATGGTTGGTAGGCTGTAAGGAATATGGCCGCGGCCGTAAACCCTACCAGGGGCAAAACATCAGTTATGTGGTGGATGCAGCAAGCTAACATGGCGGTTGTTGAAACCCCTCCCGTTATGGATACGCAGGCAGTGCCTTCGTGTAGGGTTGCGGCTCTGTGTCTCGCGTAGGAGAAGAGTGAGACTTGGACACCAAATCCCGCCAACAATGGAATCATCAGAGGCGAGAGGAGAATAAACTGTTCAACGGCGGCCGCTAGAGACTGTGCAATAACCATTATGAAGAAATAGACGGTGAACAAAGCCCCGGCAGACAGCAAGCCGATGGCTACGTGCCTGTTCAAATAATTTGGCTTAGCTACCATGGGGCATCCCCTCCAAAGAGATACCTTGTACTGCGCAACAATAGTCTGAAGACAGGCTGGGCAGCATCATGCATTACCTCCTTTCATACATTAAATCCTTAAACTAAAAGATATGCCTTCCTTGTTACAAATAAAAAGTGTGAGACTCGCATACTTTACATGTGTAAAGACGGATGTATTTATTGGAGCAGGTCTTATACTATTTGATGAAAGGTAAGAAAACAAAACGAAGGCAGCGAGGCCTCCTTGATGCATTGAAGGCAGCTCTTCCACTTATTCTGTTTATTATCTTCTTGGGTTGGCTGCTCTGGCCTCAGACACCACAGTCATACTCACAGTCGCAGATAACGTCGCAGTCCCCGGCACAGTCTGGAGCTGGCAGGGTAGTAGAAGTCCAAGCAGATATGGCTGGCTTTAGACCAAATATAATCCGAGCAAGGGTGGGAGAGAAACTGACTGTAAGACTTGTCAGTCTAGACAATGAGTACCACGTTGATGGAGGGGGCAAGCACCAATTTGCCATCGACGAGATGGGTGTGAATATAGTCGCGCCTCCCTTAGGCGCAAGTGAAGCTTCCTTCACACCTACTCAGGCAGGAACCTACGTATTTTACTGCGATATCTGTTGCGGCGGCCGTAATAACCCGTCAATGAGGGGCCAGTTAATAGTCGAGAGTTAGAAACGACTTCACGATTGATCGGTCTACTGCGGGTCACGTATTAAAAATCCGCCTAATAGGTTCCTCTCTTAAATGTGTATTCGTATAGTCTGATACATGTTAGATTTTTAGTCCCCATTCTTTACATTCGTAAAGAGCTAGCTTTTTACTCGACTGTGCTCAATATTGTGGTGAAGATGTTCGGGTTCGGGAAAGCTAAGGATCCTGTGTGTGGCATGAGCGTAGAAAAGAAGAAAGCGATCAAGAGAATTGTCGGAGGTGTTGAGTATTATTTTTGTAGCGAGCATTGTGCAAATGAATTTGAAAACAAGCATGGGGGGTCAGTTGAACTTGAAGAGGACGAGCTGCACAGCCACGGTGGACATAGAGGGCACCATCATACGGGCTGTTGTTGATAACTGGTGCGGCTTACAAGACTTTTTGGACGTATCTCAGTAGAGGTGTAATTTTGTGAAGGAGAAGAAAATAGACCTGCAGATTGGTGGAATGCACTGCGCCTCATGCGCTCAGACGATAGAGAAGGCTCTAAGAGGCTTAGAAGGAGTGATAGATGTGAGTGTTAACTTCAATGCTGCTAAAGCTTACGTCGTGTATGACCCGGGTAAAGTGCACCTCTCTGACTTGAAGAGGATTATAAGTGATGTGGGGTATAGAGTTCTCACAAATAAGGTTACCTTAAAGATTGAGGGGATGACTTGCGCCTCCTGCGTCCAGAAGGTTGAGAATGCGCTCAGAAATGTGGATGGAGTCTTTGATGCTACGGTAAATTTGGCCTTGGGTAAGGCAACAGTCGAATACGCATCTGACGTTAAAATTTCGGAGATGGTTAAAGCGGTCAGGGAGGTAGGTTATGAGGCGTCGGAGGCTGTTGAGGCAGAGCTGACGATTGACAGGGGAAAGCTTGAGAGGAGGAAGGAGATAAGACGGCAGACAATCAACCTTGCCCTTGCAACTCCACTAGCGTTGATAGTTATGCTGGGAGAGTTCCGCATGTATTGGCTGAACTATTTTTATGTTCCCGAGTTTATGGAGAATAAATTCTTCCTCCTTGCTATCACTTCTATAGTAGTGTTTGGTCCTGCTAGGCAGTTCTTTGTTAACTCCTTTAGAGGGCTGATGCACGGCGCAACGGACATGAACCTTCTCTACGCCACAGGTATAGGCGCTGCATACTCAGTCAGCGCTTTCAGTACATTCTTCCCCTTCGGGGGTGGGCTCCCAAGCGTCTGGTTTGAGGCAGCAGCCCTTCTAACAGCCTTCATAGTCCTAGGACGCTTCCTAGAGGCTATAACGCGTGGAAGAACCTCAGAGGCCATCAGGAGGCTCATGGAGATTAAGCCTAAGACTGCGAGGGTGATCCGGGATGGTGAAGAGGTGGAGATATCAGCGGATGATGTTCAGATCGGGGATGTAGTCTTAGTGAGGCCAGGTGAAAGGATTCCCGTAGACGGTATAGTGATTGAAGGATACTCCTCCGTAGATGAGTCCATGATCACGGGGGAAAGTATGCCAGTGGACAAGAAGGTAGGTGATGAGGTTATAGGTGGAACGGTGAACAAGGCAGGCTTTCTCAAGTTTAGGGCAACTAAAGTTGGTAAGGATACCGCTTTAGCACAAATTATAAAGCTTGTTGAGCAGGCTCAGACCTCTAAGCTCCCAATTCAGAGGCTGGCAGACTGGGTTGCAGGAAACTTCATCTTCGCCATACACGTTTTAGCTCTGATAACGTTTCTCTTCTGGTTCTTCATTGGCTATGAAGCATTCTTCGTACCTAAGGGCGAGGAGATCTTTACTGGGTTCTGGTACCGCGTCGTTCCCCAAGCCTCTCCAGCCACACTCGCCCTGCTTATCTCAATAGCTGTACTAGTCATCTCATGCCCATGCGCCGTGGGCCTCGCCACTCCCTCAGCTGTTATGATGGGAACAGGCAAGGCGGCGGAGAACGGGATACTGATAAGAAGTGGTGAAGCCCTAGAAATGGCCCATAAGCTTGACGTCATCATCTTCGATAAGACAGGTACTCTAACTAAAGGGGAGCCGTCAGTAACCGATGTAGTGCTAAAGGCAGCACCAGCTATACGCGCCAACCCACATCCTCGTGACGAGAGATGGCTGCTCTTGATGGCGGCTATTGCTGAGAAGAGGTCGGAGCACCCGCTAGCGAAGGCAATTGTGAAAAGGGCTAGGGAACTTGGTCTCGACATACCAGACCCAGAGTCATTTGAGGCTATACCGGGGCAGGGGGTCCAAGCAGCATACAATGGAAAGACAATCCTTCTAGGCAACAGAAAACTGATGACCAGCAAGGGAATAAGGATAGACGATCTGGAGGAGAAGATAGCAGCCCTGGAGGACGAGGGGAAGACAGTTATGATCCTCTCTTATGATGGCGAGGCCTGCGGAGTTATAGCGGTCGCAGACACTCTTAAGGAACACTCTGCAGAAGCCGTTAATATTATTCAGGAGATGGGCATCGAAGTTGCCATGCTCACCGGTGATAACAGGAGGACGGCAAACGCGATAGCTAAGCGTCTTGGCATTAAGCGTGTATTGGCAGAGGTCCTGCCGCAGGACAAGGCGGAGGAAGTAAGGAAGCTTCAGGCCGAGGGTAAGAAGGTGGGATTCGTAGGCGATGGAATCAACGATGCTCCGGCGCTAACCCAGGCGGATGTCGGCATAGCGCTAGGAAGTGGTACAGACATCGCGATGGAGGCGGGGAAGATAGTCCTTATCAAGGACGACCTCCGAGACGTGGTGAATGCCATCGACATCAGCAAACGCACTATGAGAAAGATTAAGGAGAACTTGTTCTGGGCATTCTTCTATAACGCCACTGCCGTGCCATTAGGCATGGGCATCCTCTACCCGTCCATGAGCTTCGTAGTGAGCCCCGAACTAGCAGCCCTGCTAATGGCCCTCAGTTCTTTCACCGTAACCATGAACACCCTCACGATGAAGAGGATGAAGCCGAGAGTCAGGTGATGCAAATGAGCCGTGTGACTGCTAGGTTAGTTACAGCGGGCTCATGCCTATTGCTCGCCGGCCTAGTAACCACACTCTTTGTGCTGGCTGCACTACAGCTCGGCAAGTATTCGCAGATTGACATCTACATAGGAGCCGCATGGGTCTTCACCCTCTCACTCATCATCTCATCACCAATATTGGTTCCGCTCATCCGCAAAAAGTTGAAAGGGGAATGAACGGGGCAGCTGTTCCGGGTTGATATGAGGGAAGCGATTGGAGATTGGAATCGTGAATATGTACGCGTGTTAGAATGGGTTGAGTATCCCAAGCCTTAGATTAGCCATCACATAGATTAAGGCCAGCTGGAAGATCGCTTGGCTTCCAGTCATCCTGAAGATGCGAAGACCTAGCCGGACTATCTTATCCTTGTCCGGAACCTCCTTCCTCAGCTCCCTGTATATCCTTATCTCACTGGGTAATATTATTCCGAAGCCCTGTATCACAAGGACAGTCACTACCACAACGGCTATCACAATCATGGGATACTTAAAGTCAAGAATGTTGTAGCGTAGAGCCAATGTAATTCCTGATGTTATTGCCACCCCCGCTAGGACAGGCACGAAGAATACCGCGATTGGAACTATCCTCTTTACAAACTCTGCCCGAGAATCTGGAGTGAGCCCCTTCATCACCCGGCTCAACACCAGCCCATAGAACAAGTCTATACCGGTCCATGTCCCACCTGTTATGACGTGCGTATAAATGAGGAGCCTGAGATCTCTAGACGCAAGCGCTATGATGAGACCAGCTATCGGTACGATTAATGTGGCGTATGATAGTGGGGTAACAGTCCGGGGTGCAGGAACTCCCTCCTGCATGTGCTTGGAACCGGCGGGTGGGATAAAACTCTTCCACATGTACACGTGAGTGACATATAAAATAAATATGAGATTATGGTGAGCTGATTACTGTATTTTCTACCCTGTCTCTTAATCTCTTCTATACTAGAATTGCATTTTCGCAGGGGTGGGCAGAGCTCAGGCAAGCTATATGAAATTTAGAACGTTGAGGGCGCCTACAATGTAAGAGGGGGCCGTCTTTAGGCCATCTACATGGCAGATTCCGTGTCTGGCGACTAGTGGGTGGTCAGAGCTCCCCAGAGTATGAGGGCCGACACAATTACCATGACGACGCCAAGCCACAGCTTCGCTAGCCCATGCCTACTCGTCAGCCATCTGCGTACCCGAACTGCCACATGCCTATTGGTACAAATCAGTAGTATGGTTGTGGAGGGGGTTATGAAGAGTGTGTTGTAGAGAAAGAGGTAGAAGAGATTCAGGCTACTCTGCATAGAGAGGGTTGAAAGAAATAGCGTATATATTCCGCCTGTACATGCGCAGGGAAAGCTATGCAGCCCAGTAAGTACGCCAGCCCCTATAAGTGCTGGGAACGCCACCATTTTTGTCAACTGAACAGCACCCTTCTTCATCAAATATACAGCACCTTTTGCAAAGTATTCTGAGACATTGTATATCGGCAACAGGCCCGGGTAAAAGTAATTTACTATGTTGGCGGATCCTATAAAAAGCATGATCGCGGCGCTGATTCTGGCTAATATGTGAGGAACAGTTGGGAACCCCGAGATAGATATGAGGAAGCCGAGCCCGACAACAAAGTACGATGCATAGACTGCGGCAATGAAGGCAGCACCCATCAATAGGGTTTGGATCCTACTCAAACCAAATGTAAACATCAGGGATATCAGTAGAGCGGTTATACTAAGAACGCAGATATTTAGACCATCAACCAGAGCGAGGGGCAAAAGGTACGAGATCTCCGACATACCCCTTTTACGGATATCCAACCCCACATTCCTATATATGTCTTGTTATTGTTATGTATGAAATGTTAGAACCGTTTATACACACCAGCCCATTCTCTTCTCGGAAATGAGGACTGAAAAATTTTCGCCTAAAGGGTATAGAAATTTTGCGTCCAAAGCCAAAATATGTCCACGACCACCACGCCGGTTATGATTAGACTCTGACAAACTTTAATTAGTTCTTTGATAGCATCTTTGTGGGATGAAAATGAGAAATAGAGTGAAGAAGCGCACCAGTAGTAAACTGTCGTCAACTCTAAAAGCCCTTCTTCCGCTTATCTTATTCTCAGCCCTCATTGCTTGGCTTGTCTGGCCTCAGACACCCTCCCAGACATCTTTGGGTACTATTGAAGGTAGAAAACCCGTCTTAAACCCTGACCTTTTCAAGGGTGTTGTGAGGGAAGCATACATGACAGCCAAACAGTATCCAGAACTCCTTGAACAGATAAGGTGCTATTGTGGCTGCGATAATCCAATGCACACCCCCTACCACAGAAGCCTGTATGAATGCTTCACTGATACACACGGATCAAACTGCCAAGTATGTGTTGATGAAGCGATACTCGCGAGGAACCTCTACCTAGAAGGAAAGACACCCGCAGAAATCAGGTCAATAATCGATCAAAGATACGCTTGATAAGCCCTTTGCTATGAAGCGTCTAAATCTTGCGAGCTTTTCCACCATTTCTGAACTAAAAAACAGGGGGTCTATAAGGATAGGGAGATGCCTCACTGGTTTAACACCTCTCATACCGGCCTGTAAGTGTCAGGTGAATGGCGTATCACGCCATTTAGTGGCGTTAGCCTCTATTACTCTCAACGCATTCCCGTAAGCTATCTTTTCTACGTCTTGCTTCGATAATCCGCGTGACAAAAGCTCGCTCCAGAGATTCCCGAACATCGTGATATCTTCTAGGCCTCGGGGCTCGTCAAGATGCATGATGCCGAAGAAATCGGTTCCTATTGCCGGTATATCCGGGCCGAAATTATCATGTATGTAAATTATATGGTCCGCGACTCTTTTTACGTCTGCGTCTTTCCCCAACGTTGGTAGAATCATAGTGATGCCAACAACGCCCTTATTTCTTTTCAAAGCGTCCAGTTCTTCGTCGTCGAGATTGCGTGCATGTTTTTGTATGGATGCAGCGTTTGCGTGACTAACAATTGCTGGCAGCTTGGAGAGGCTCAGCGCTTCGATGGTGCTCTTCTTGCTTGCGTGGGCCAAGTCTATTATGACGCCGAGCTCGTTACACCTTTCAACTAGGTCTTCTCCGTCGCCTGTTAAGCCGTAGTCCCGCTTAGACATGCATGAGGCGGCATACTTGTTGTCGAAGTTCCAGGTGAGCTGGAGAGACCTAATACCTAGCATGTAGAACAGGTCTATGTCCTCAACATCCTCAAGCGGCTCGGCACCCTCTATAGCCATTAAGAACCACGTCTTTCCACCTCTCCGCGCTTCACCGAGGTCTGAGGAAGTCCTTAAAAGCCCTAAATCGTTTTTATGTGCTGACAGGAGATTATAGTACGTCTTGACATGTTCTAGGGTTACCATCGTGGGTGAGCGTATCCTCATCGCTCCGACCTTTACACCATAACCCGTTACCTGCTGTCTAAGCCTGGACGGATTCTGCGTAGGGATGATGTGGGCTATGGAGGAGAAGACGATCCTGACATCGGCTCTCTTGAACTTGGGGATGTCGCCATGCCTTCCTTTTAAGTCGACGTCGAAGCTCTCCGGCTTAAATTTTAACCCATAGCCTCCAAGAAAGTAGTATAGCGAGATGTCCTCGTGCAAATCTATTAACGGTGGGCTAAGCCTCGTAGCCAATCCCTCAGGCATCAGGCATAGCCCGCTTCTTTATACATTTTACCCCATCCCCATTGAAATTCTGCCACGGGAAAAGGAGCTCTTTGACCCGCCCATTTCCATTATTCTAAGCAGTCCGCTGCTTTGCTATACTCTTGAGTATCTGTGATGCGAGTCTACGCGCGTCTCCGCGGCTATTCATGCGTGTGTCTAGGACTAGGCATTGTCTACCCTCCGCCTCGATTTTACTTGCCAGTTCAGCGTCTTCTACGTCAATTACCATTACGTCTATTATGTCTCTGTAGAGTGAGTAGACACCGTATGCTGTGGGCTCGACTCCGATCATTTGGAGCATCTTATCGGCTGGGCCCTTTATTGTCTTGCCGCCGATTATGGGGCTGACTGCTATTTTCTTCGCCGGGCTTCTTTTTAGCGCGTCTCTGAAGCCTTTGAGGCCCAGTATAGGTCCTATACTCACGATCGGGTTGCTGGGGGCGATAGCTATTATGTCCGACTCGAGGACTGCTTGGATTGCCTCATGGAGGGGCTCAGCCTTCTCAATGCCCTCAAACCATATACGCCTCACATCTACACTGTATCCATGTTTGACGAAGTATTCTTGGAATCGCAGCACGCCTAGCTCAGTCTCGACCATGGTCCTCACACGGTCGTTAGTCATCGGCAATATTCTCGCCCTCACCCCTAGGGCTTTTCTAAGCCTTTCAGTTGCCTGCGAGAGTGTGAAACCTTCTTTTAACATCTTGGTCCTTATCAGGTTTAATGCTAGGTCTTTGTCGCCTATCTTGAACCAGTTTTCTATGCCGAGCTTTCCTAGCATTTCGTTGCAGTTGAAAGTATCGTTTCTTATCCCCCATCCACGCTCCCAGTCCCCGACCCCCGCCAGAGTGTAGAGGACGGTGTCTATGTCTGGGGAGACATGGAGGCCGTAGAACTCCTCATCGTCAGCAGTATTGACTATAACTACGACCTCCTCGCTTTCCGGTGTCTCGTCGAGGACTCCGGCGGCGAACCTCGCACCGCCAACACCGCCAGAAAGTATTGTTATGATATCGGCTCACCCCACATGTTTCTGTAAGCTATCTCCTTAACTGGTTTCCGGGTTTTGGGGCGTGTGCCTCCTGGGTGTGCTATCTCGATTAGGGCTTGGGGTTCTAGGTGTGGGGGTAGTTTTAGGACCCTGCGTACGGCTTCTGGTGCGAAGAGGGGGCCGCAGCGCCAGCAGGCGCCTAGGCCTTGGATGTGGAGTGCAAGTAGTAGGTTCTCGATGAAGGCGCCTATGGACTGGACTGCCATTACATATTCGCACCTCTGCCTTCTCTCGTCAGGGTACTTGTCCATCTCTTCCATCGTTAGGCAGACAACTATCACCACAGAGGCCCTCAAGGTCCTCTTCTTCGACTCCTCTATTATTATCTCCACCTTCCAGTCAGGGAGGCCGTCCCCCTTCAGGTCGCGCCTCCACTCAGCAGCCATCTCTTCAAGCAGCCTCTCCAAAACGACTCTATCATCGATAACCACGACACGCCATGGCTGGGAGTTGTGCGCGCTCGGAGCCGAGATTGCGGTCTCTAGCGCCCTAATTATCTTTGAGAACTCCACTTCCCCTGGGGTTAACAGTTTTGAAGAACTCCTACCCTCGATCATCTTAAGTAATTGCTCGGTACTAAGTTCCATGTCGCCTAGATGGGCCCTGTAGTGATGATTTAACTCTTCGCCGAATTATCCATCTTTTTTTAGAAAGTCCTCAGCGATATGGATGTCTTCTAACGTGTTTATATTTATTCCCAACTCTCTAAACTCCAGTGATATTAAATTGGGGGTTGAGAAGTCTGGCGGACCCTCGCTATCTTTCCTGAAGATCCTAAGGCCGGCTGGCTGATATTCCACACCACCGTGTCGGATGATTGTCGGGACTCTAGACAGACCCTTAACACTGTCATAGGGCAATACATAGACAATGTACTTAACCTCATGTTGTTGCGAAATGTCTAATGCAGTTTGGATGTGGTGTGGCTTCAGGGTTGGGATGTCGCAGGATACTATCAGATAGGTGGCTTTTTGCCGCGGTGTTAGGTATTCTGAGAGGTCGTTTAGGAAGCCTGCGCCCTGGGCTATATACGGCTCGTACCCCATCTCTTGGAGGTATTTTGTGGTCTGGGGAGTGTGTATGCTCGTCACGAAGTCGACGCTTTTTATGGCGCTGCAGCCCTGTATGGCGCCTAGGGTATAGCTGATGAGTGGCTTTCCTAAGACCTTGACTAGGGGCTTTTCTCGCCCGCCCATTCTCGCTCCCCTGCCCCCACACATAACGACGGCGATTACTTTCCATGCCTTTTCATTATAGAAGCTTGGAGTATGCGGCGTATCCATTATCCTGTTATTCACCTCCTCTCATTTTTGAGTAGACGATTATGGCGATGAGTGTGGGGATGCCTATCCATAGTGAAGTGTAGGATAGGATTCTGATGAGTGAGTAGGTTTCAGCCTCGTTCTCCGATACTATTTGGAGGCTGCCTTCAACTCTTCCAGAGCCCTCCGGTCCCGAGATTATGAAATATACGTCATAGACCCCGGCTTCATCAATTCTGTAGGACCAAGTCTTGATGCCGAGGTGGGTCGCCTCAGGGCCCCCAACTATCGAGAGACGCCCCGGCTTTAATAATATCAGCGTGAAATTGATTGGGGTCGAGCCGAGTGAGGCCCCCTGTATCGAGGCTGTTATTTGGAACTCCTCGCCGACTCTAGGTGTGGCAGGGATTACGTAGGCCTCAAAAAGATAACCTCCCACTCTGGTGGGCGTACATATGGCTCTAGCCGGCCCCTCAGGAAATGCAAAAGAATTAACGTAAACTAAAGCTCCAGCTGATACTGCCATTAATAGTGAGAGCGCTAGTATAGCAACTCTAACGCCCCTTAACAAGTCCCTACCGGCCGTCTCTATTTTTGGGGATTTAAACATGCGGCCACTATAGAAGGTATTCCAGAGCGAAATTAGCTTTAAGAACAGGCACCAAGTTATATCCTGAGAGCCGGATTGACGGCCCGGAGACGACTACTGCAGGGGATATTGGCGACAGCTGCCATAGTCGTGGTATCCCCATTCACCCAACTCATCAATTTCTTCTACAGGAAGGAGGAAGGAAAAGCGCAGCGACAAAAGATAGCTAATTTGAAGGACCTGTCCCCAGGCTCCTACATCTACTTCTCATACCCCCAGACTGGCGACCCGAAGGTTGATAATGACCCGTTCAGACAATTCGTCCTCATAATGACGAGTGACGGCCAGTTGAGAGTGTACAGCAGGGTCTGTGTCCACCTCTGGTGCCTCCCCTCCTACATCCCCTCTAGAGGCCAGCTCATCTGCCCCTGCCACGGCTCAATCTACCGGAACTCGGATGGAGTGGCTATAGGAGGTCCGGCCGCCTATCAGCCCTATCCAACAAATGCCCTGCCGATGGGTAGGATAGAGGTTGACAATAATGGGGATATCTGGATGGTCGGCGTTGAGGGTAGGATAGGGTATGGTAGAGAGTGGCGTAATGTTAAGCCTGAGGACCTAGTTAAGCGGGTGTAGCTATTATGTCCTCTAGTGCTAAGACTATGCGTGAGCTCGTCAATAATCTTTGGAAGTGGACAGTCGATAGGCTTGAAAGGACAACCATCGTGGTGTACAAGTTTACTGTGCCTAAGCAGTATGTTAGCCCCTTTGGTTATCTCGGCACCCTCACAGCGATTGTCTTCGCGATTCTAGGAGTATCAGGGGCCTTCCTCATGTTCTACTACAGGCCAGACGTTGAGCTCGCATTCCTGAGTGTACAGGAGATTCAGGAGAAAGTCCCGTTTGGCTTCATAATGAGAAACATACACTACCATGCCTCGAATCTAATGGTTCTCCTCGCAGTTCTACACCTCTACTACCAATACTTCTCAGGCCGCTATAAGATAAAAAACGAGGTTCTTTGGGTTACGGGCGTAATCCTAGGGGTTTTGACAGTCTTGGAGGCCTATACTGGTTACAACCTCATAATGAATCAGAGGGCTATGCTGGCGGTAAATATAGGGATGGGGTTGACATTCTCTGCGCCTGTTCTCGGCCCCTCGGTAGCTCCCATCTTCCTAGGTGGTGGCCTGTTCGATCTAATCATAAGGTTCTATGCCCTCCACGTCTTCATACTCCCTCTGCTCATGTTGCTGCTGGCGGCTGTCCATTTTCCGAGGGCTCTAATCATCGACTTCCCGGTCATATCAGCGGTAGTCGGTGTAATATTCATCTCGGCAGGCCTCTTCCCAGCTGAGCTCGGCATCAAATTCGACCTGACGCGTGGGATAGTAGAGGTTCCCGAATGGTATCTTACGGCAATATACGCCTTCCTTAGGGCTGGTACGGAGCGGTTCACAGCCGGGGCCCTACTTCCTTTGCTCTTCGTAATACTCTTCCTCATAGTCCCATTCGTAGACAAGTCTAGGAGGTTGTCCTGGAAGGATAGGCCATTCTTCACTGGCCTCGGTGTTGCAAGCATCGCGTTAATTGCCATCACCACTGTCTGGGGCTTCTATGTAGACTTCTCAAAGGAGACGGCCTTCGACCAGCTGTATATTGAGCCGACGCTATTTTACGGCACGATAGGCGGTGTGACAGTGGCCAGCTTCTACGCCACATATTTTTACATGTCTAGGCAGAAGAGAGGTGCTAGGCCTACACCGACAAGGCCGATCATGCTCAGCCCCAAGGCCTCCACCAGCCTGATGATAACACTCCTCATATTCATCGCGGCAGCGGTGGCGGCGACATTTTACACCTACTCGATAAACCTGCCCAACCACTCCATGTTCTATCTAGGTATCGCCTTCTTCCTATTCGGGCTGCTACTGCATATATATAGGCACTCACTTTCGGTTGAGGAGCGGCTCAAGGCCCAAAAACAGCAGCAAAAAGCCGAAGCAGCCAGCCAGTAGCTCCTGATCATTTTTAAAGCCGAAGGTTTTAATCGGAGAAGAGTCTGGCCGCCTAGCGGGTGGGATAGGGCTGGAAGAGGTTACGGACGTCTTAGAGGAGTTGAGGAGGATTGTGGATGGGTGGGGTGAGGTTGAGGAGGAGTATGGCGGCTATGCCATTAAAGTAGTCAATGGGGCTAAACTACCCTGGAGTAGAATTTGCGAACTGCTCCTCAGGATAAATCATGAGATATGGATTGAGCGGCGCGGAGAGGATATGTACATAGTGTCTAAGCCCCTAGCTGACTAGGGCATTAGTGGGATCTGCAGATATATCAGTAGGAGGGCTAGTGAGAGGGTGAGTAGGCTGACTATTGCGCCAATCTTAAACCACTCCATGAAGGTAATATGTCCAAGCCTCTGCCTCTCGACCATACCTATGGCGACTATGTTGGCGGTGCTTCCGATCATCGTCATATTCCCCATGAGCGTACCCGCGAAGAGAAGGACCCACCAGAGGGGGTAAATCGGCAGGCCTGTCTGTCCCAGCTCTTGGAAAATCGGAATCAAGACTGCTACCGCCAATATGTTATCCATGAATGCGGTCATCATTCCTGAAATGAACCCTAGTAGCGGGATGGCGAGCGCTATATTTCCGCCAGTTAAGTTAGCAAATATTGAGCCGAAGACGCTGGTAACTCCCACATACTTAAGCGTCCCCACGGTCGCGAAGAACATTAGGAAGAAAGTCAGGGTCCACCAGTCAACACGCTTCTCCAAGAGCTCCCTCGCATGCTCTCCTTGGAGGAAGAGTGCAGCAGAAGCCCCTATGAGGGGTGCGGCGATAAGCATTGTATTCTTCTCGAGTGAGAGGGCATTTTCTATCGCCGTATGCCCGATTAGGAGGGACATGGTGAATAGGAAGAGAAATAGAGCCTTCTTATCCAGCTTGTCAGGCCCTCCATTATCCGGCTGTGCTTTCGCGGCTACGAGCCTGTATTCTGCGAGCCTTTCATCCATCAGCTTAAAGTACTTCCTATAGTACGTATATCCGACAAGCATCGTAACTAGGAGTGCCGCTATAGAGATCGGCGTTGCCCATCTAAGGAACTCTGCAAAGCTCAGACCCGCCCTGAGAGCTATCATTACGCCGACTGGGTTGCCAACAACTGTTGCACTGCTCCCAATATTAGTGGCGAAGATAACCAATATCAGCAAGGGTATGAAATTAATCGCCAGCCGGCTTGTCAAGCGCAAGACCAACGCTGTCATGAACAAAATTGATGTAACCTCGTCTACAAGAGCGGCTGAGAATGCCGCCATCCCCATCAACAAAACCATCGATGATCGGGCTGTCCGGGCAGCACCCATTATCCGGTTTAGCAGGTATTCGAAGAAGTGCCTCTCCTCGAGATATCCAACCACGATCATCATGCCGATCAGGAATATTATAATATCCAGTCCTGCGAACTCGACTAAGTGAGTAACATCTAATAGTCCTGTGGAAAGCAGTGCGAAAATACCGATAAATGCGAACGCCACCCTAAGCCTCCAGAAGAGTAGAATACTCAGGATAATGCCTAAAAATACCGTGAAAGATATGACTTGCGTACTAGTGAATAAGCCTGTAAAGCTAATGAAGGCGTAGGCAAGTATAACCCCCAAAATCCATGCAAGTAACCGGTAGCGAATCATACGAATAATCCTCCCACTCACGATTTATAATTTTCCCTTCGACGTACACACCAGCTTAGACGAACTCCGTATAGATTCCAGGGCGTAGAGGCACTGCGGTCGCAGCCTTCCCCATCGGGTCGTATTCTGCCTCTTCAGCCCTCAGAACCTGTATGGCACCTCCACACTCATTCTCAAGGTATTCGCGATTTTCCCGATACAGGTCATACTCTTGGTCCGCGACGCTTAAGATGGTTTCGACGCTGTATCTCTGGACGTAGCTCTGCATCATCTCGAACAGTCTTTTGGCAATCGTGGGTAGCTTGCTCCTCTCTATGTTTTCGATCTTCACTATCTCGCCTATTATGCTGCTGTATCCTCTCTGGGTTATTACTTCCCAGTTCTCTGCCATTCTTTTAATGACGGGTATCATTGATTTCTTGGAGACGTATATGTAGATTTTAGACGGCCTCTTCTTCGTTGTCTGTGCTATGCTTTTGATGTCTTCTATAATGCTATCTAAGACCTCGTCCCTGAGCAGTAGCTCTGTGTTTGCTTTCTCTACGCTAGGCCAGCTTGAGAGCGACACGTATCCTTTGCCGCCTATCATGCTCCAAGCCTCCTCTGCGGTGAATGGGGCGGCTATGGAGAGCATCTTTATCCAAGACTCTATTAACGTCTTTGCGGCTGGCCCCATACGGCCTCCCCGCCTCCTCAAGTATTTCCGCCACAGATTGTCCATGTCGTAGAGGATTTTAGAGGCGGCTGTACGGGTCTTTAACACTTTCATACTCTGCTCCACCTCCTCAACCACTTGTCTTAGCCGCGCCAGAGCCCACCCGTCAGCCTCCAACCAAGCATCATCTGCAATGGATGAACGGTACTCGCCGATAATTCTAAGGAAGTTGTCGAGAAATCTCCTGACGCTCTCTGCGTTCTTCCATTTCCAGTCTGGGTCATCCATATCCTCTGCCGAAAGTATTATGGCAAGCCTCGTCGCATCGGCGCCTACACGTGATATAGCCTCTTTCAGCGACACGAATATGCCTCGACTCTTATGCATCTCCTCCCCCTCAATCCTAACCATTCCGTTAATGCCTACTGCGCGCGGCCACTTGTCTGGTGGGAAGATCGCTACGTGCTGGAAGATGTAGAATGTGAGGTGGTTTGGGAGTAGTTCCTTAGCGGACACTCTGAGGTTGACGGGGTACCAGTAGTCAAACTCCCTCTTCATTGCTTCTAGCAGCTCTGGGTTAACCCCTGTCTTTCTCGATACCTCATCCCTGTCCCCTCTGCCTCTAAAAACGTAGTCGAATAACTCGTGCCTAAGCTGCTCAGGCTTCACGAGGCCGGTGTTAACGTATTTGCTAATGGTGTATAGTGCCTGGTATATGGTTGAGTCGCTCAGCGTCTCAACGATCCATGCATTATCGAATGGAAACCTGGTTCCAAGCCCCGTCTTACGGGTGCATGGCCAGTCTTTAAGCCAGTCTACTACGTTCAAGAACCATTGCCTAGCCCCCTCCGGATAAATCTCCATTTCATTGATGTGTTTTCTCACCTGCTCCTTCCAGTCCTCGTCGCCATAGGTGACGAACCACTGGTCCTCCACGACCTTGACTATGCATCTGTCTCCGCTCCTGCAGACTACGGGCTGGGGCAGCTCATACATGATAGTGGCCAGCTTCTCAGAGATGAGGCGTGACTTGACCGTGTCGCGTGCCTCTTTTACCGTCATACCCTTATACTCGCCGCAAAGCTCGTTGAGCTCGCCACCATAGAATTCCTTGGAATAGATCTCCTGGGTAAAGTCTTCTAGTCTAGGGTCTGTCGAGGAGGTTACTCCTGCCTTATCCACAATTTCGACAGCGGGGTGAGGAGATAGGCCCGGTGTCGAGATGATACTGATGGGTTGTAGGCTCTCTATTATTGAGCGATCTATTCCATATTCCTCAAGCCTCTGTGGCTTCATCCTCAACTCTTTCAGCCCGGCATAGTCGTAGGGAGCGTGGCTGGGTACACTGTAGACCACGCCCGTGCCTAGGTTGGGGTCAACAAAATCAGCCGGCAGTATGATCAGCCTCTTGCCTGTTATGGGTGCGATGCAGTATTTGCCAATCAGCGCGCGTCCATCGATTATCCTCCCAGTACCGGCCACGCCCTTATGCTGCTCCTTCAGCTTAACTACAGCCTCGCGACTCACAATGACCCGCGCACCCGAGAGGACAATCTCAACATACTCGGCCTCCGGCTTGACCCAGACGTTAGTAGCGCCAAAGATTGTCTCCGGGCGTAGAGTGGATGCTGCTAGATAAACCTCCTCACCCTCAAGCTTGAAAAATACGAGGGTAAACTCGACCGGGGATACACCCTCACCCACCAGCCTGTCATGGTCCCCTGTTGGGCTCTCACAGACCGGGCACCATACCACTGGGTGTGAGCCCTTTCTAAGCCTACCTAGCTCGTATAGCGTCCTATACTGCCATTCTATGAACCTGCTGTAGTATGGGTGTAGGTCTGAGGTGTAGAACTCCCTCCTCCAGTCTATGGAGAACCCCATCATCTTAACCGTCTCCCTATTCTCCTCTGTGTAGTATCTGCTGATGAAGGCGGGGTCTGTGAACCGTGGGAGCAGGTCTTCAGGAACCTTGTCAATCTCCCTGAGCATCTTTAAGACAGCGGGGTCGCCGCGCCTCAGCCTCTCAGCAGTCCCTGCAACCGCCTCGCCTGTCCAGTGCCAAGCCCAAGGAAAGAGGACGTTGTAGCCCTTCATCCGCATGTATCGGGCATACATGTCAACCCTAGTTGCCGTGAAACAGTGGCCGACGTGCAGTGGCCCATTCTGGTAGGAGTAAGGGAAAGTGACGAAGACCTTTGGCCTACTAGGGTCAGGGTCTGCCTCGAAGACCCTATCCTCATAAATCTTCTTAGCCCATTTCTCCTCATATGCTACGGCTGAGCGGGTAGGCATCCTCCTTATTGCAGTAAGATGGTGCTCATATATCTTGAGCGGGGCTGTCTACTTGAGGGCAACTCTAGCTGGGTTCATATACGGTGGCTGCTGAAGTGTCTCCAACCCCTACCACTGAGCTCGTAGCGTTTCCCGTCAAGCCACGCGACGATGGATTTCTCCCTCGTAGCCTCGCCTATGGGGATGAGCCTACAGCCCAGTCCTCTCAGAACGGCTGCGGCGTCGTCAAGACTCTCTCTAGGTATCGTCAGGACGAGTTCGTATTCCTCCCCACCCCTGAAAATAGCCTCAAACATGTCGAGGTTGTAGGTTGTTGCATATTCTGCGGCTACTGAGTCTATGGGCGGATCTGTCACCCTGAAGCCCACACCACTCCACTGGGAGAGCTCGGAGAGACAGGCCTCCAGCCCGTCACTAGAGTCTATAGAAGCCGTCACAAGCCTAGCTCTCCCAAGCGCTAGCCCCTCTCTCAGCCTAGGCTTTGGGTTAAAGACAGCATCAAGGAGTGGCCGCCACTTCTCTTCCGTGTTTGAGTTTAATGCGGCGTGTAGACCGGTGTATGTCTTCCCGAACTCGCCTGTAACTGCAAGTATATCGCCCGGCCGCGCCCCACTACGGGGTATAGGGGCCTCTGAATACCCTATCCCTACCACACCTATAGAGACCTCACCGGCCTGGTTTGTGTCGCCCGCAACCACCTCGCCGCCAAAACTCCGCGCCGTCTCGAGTATGCCCGACCAGAGCTCGAGAAACTCGTTTCCACGCATCTCCCTAGGGAGTCCCAGCTCAACAACAAAGAAGAGGGGCTGCGCAGCCTTTGCCGCAAAGTCGCTGACAACGCTCACCACTGCTTTAGAGCCTGTTTGACGGTGCGTCATGCCCGGAGGAACGTCAGTGGAGGCCACTAGCATATCCCCCGATACTATTATCTGCCCGTTGACGCTTAACTCCACCGCGTCGTCGCCAATTTGCAGCCGACCCTTCTGAACCGGCTTGAGCGAGTTCAGAATCACAGACAGTATCCAATCCTCACCTAGCTCCGATAAAGAACTCTTATGCGTCTCCTCTACCATGAGCGACGACCCTTCCTCTCCAGAGCAAGGACGAGCTGGGTCAATAATGTATTGGCAGGGGCCGGCTTTCCTGCTGACCTTAGGACCCTCGACAGGGCTCCGTTGATGAACTCTATTTCTGTCCTCCTACCCCTCTCTATATCCTGAAGCATGGAGGACTTGTTCTCGTATGTTGCTCTAATCGCCTCATAGACCCTATTTTTCACATGCTCAGGTGATAGCCTAGCCCCTAGTAGGGAGCTTGCCTCCACACCCTCCAGCACCAACTCATCAATCACCCATGATAACTCCTGCACCTCCAGCAGCACACCATTCTTCACGCCAAGAATAGCCGTCAGGGGGTTTATCACAGAGTTGATGATTAACTTAGTCAGTACCTCGGGGTAGACGTTTTCTACCGCCGCGGTCTTCACACCCATTTTCGTCAACTCGTCGGCTACTTGTCTTATCTTTTCTACAGGTGTTTTGGTGGAGGGGTGGGAGCCGAGTACTGTTTCGCCGTCATAGGCGTGGAAGACGCTGTTCAGACCTGTAAGTGTGGAGGCCTGAAGGGTGTAGCCCGCAACAACCCTCTCTGGGCCGAACACCTCGGCAAGCCGCTCCACGTTGTTAAGCCCATTCTGTACTGTGGCTACTAGGCACTGCCCACTTAAGTAGGGTGAAACCATCCGCGCAGCGGCCTCAGTGTCATATGACTTGACACAAATCAGACAGAGGTCGGCTCTGGATGCCTTTCTGGGATCTGTTGTACACTCAGGCCAAGCCCTCCAAGAAGAACCCCCCTCGCTGATGATCACTCCGTCAGAGCTAATCGCTTCAGCCGCTTCCCGCCTCCGCGTTAGGATCACAACATCTCCGCCATGGCGACTTATAACTCCGGCAAACAATATTCCGAGGGCTCCTGCACCTACGACCAGTATCCTCATCACGGCCTTCTTACTTTACTGAGGAATTCCTCAAACGTCTCCTTCTTCATGTGCCTTGTATGCTCCTCGGATGGGAATACTCCTTCGAGAACCTCTGACTTATATCTTGAGATTGCATCCTTTACGATCGACGCAAGATCTACGTACCTCTTAGAGAAGGGTGGAGACCTGTCGTATAGTCCTAGGATGTCGTGGAGTACGAGTACTTGGCCGTCGCACCCGGGTCCGGAACCTATTCCGATTACAGGTATCTTTAGCTGTTTAGAGATGTACTCAGCAACCTCGGCTGTAACGTATTCGGCGACTATGGCAAAGGCGCCCGCCTCCTCTATGGCCTTTGCATCCTCGACTATTTTGAGGGCGTCGTCAACATCTTTTGCCGTCAGTCTGTATCCGGTGGTCGAGGCGGCGCTCTGCGGTGTTAAGCCGATATGACCCACAACTGGTATACCGGCATTAACAATAGCCCTGACAACCTCCGCGTACTCGACTCCTCCTTCAAGCTTGACTGCGTCAACCATCCCCTCCTTAACAAGCCGGCCGGCATTTCTGACAGCCTCCTCCTTCGATACTTGGAACGACATGAACGGCATATCTCCCACTACAAGAGCCCTCTCAACACCCCGCGATACAGACTTGCAAAAAGTTATCATGTCTCTGAGCGTCACAAACCGGGTGTCCTTATACCCCATCATGACCATGGAGGCCGAATCGCCTACAAGCACTATGTCGACGCCAACTTGGTCTACGAGTCGGGCAAAAGCATAGTCATACGCCGTTATCATGACTATTTTCCTCCCCTTCTTCTTCAGCTGGATTATGTCCCTTGCGGTTAGTTTCTCGTTCAAGGCAGCTCCTCCAACCCCGCTAGGCGTGTCAGATGCCTCAATATGAGTTCTATCATCCTTCTGAGGTTTTCCTCGTTGTTGAAGGAGTGGTATATCTCCTCCAGCTCTTTGGCTGTATAACCCTTCAACTCCTCGACGGCCCTGCAGAGGTTTGGCATAGCCCTAACAACGTTGTCAACTATCGAGATTGTAGCGGCCCTCGACGTCCGCGAAAGCGGGTTAAGATCAATGGCCACGATCCTCTTCCCAAGGGCCACCAGCTTCTCGGCTCGGTCCCCATCCTCCAATGGTACTAGTACCGTGTCTGCAGAGTATATCCCATTCCTCGAGACGAACCGTCTCTGACTGCTTAGGCCAGGGATCTCCACAAGATCTGAATCTCCCAACACGTTTTCAGCCCCTCTACCCTCGAGAAACTCCTTAATCCTTCTGATTCTCTCGGGTGAGCGGTGGAACAGGTTTACCTCGATTCTCGCGTTGAGAGTTTTTGCGAGTCTGACCACCTCGTCTGGGACAAGTGCAGCCGTGTTGCCGTTCACGGAGATTACTGGGTGTTTTGAGAGGAGGAGTAGTGCCGCCGCGGCCCTTGTAGCCTCTAGGGCAGGCGGGTGAGTCTCCTCGCCTAAAATGTAGTCTAGTGCCTCCCCCCTCCCGTGGGCCAATAACCCGTGTGGAACAACTATCCCCGCCTCAAACCCCTTCACAATCCTCTCCCTGATCATGAGGGAGACGTATCGAGGATGGTCTCGAGGTATCTCCTCCACTCCACCTCACCCGGCTTGAAAACCCTAACTATGGGTAGTGAAGCCCCTATATTTACGGCAACCTCTTCAATTTCAGCCTCCTCGACAACCATAACCAGCACCCTCTTTTTCACATACCATCCCAAAAGCCTAGGGGAGACTGGTCTTACAATCTCTTCAACGCTCCTATCCACTAGGCCCAGCTCCTTCGAAAATCTGTTCGAGATTTCGAGGAAATTAGCTAGGCTTGGGTTTTTCAGGAACTCTCTATAGGACCGTTCTCCAGCCTCCATTATCTTCTCGTGATGTGTTGTGAGTAGGCTCTCGGTGGACAGTCTTCCGAGCTCGGAGGTCACTATCGCTATCTTATCACTTATCCTGATGTTCTCGACCTCGCCCACACCAGGCCCTCCGGGCCGCTTCCTCAAGACAAGCCCTACCCCATCCCAGATGGCGAGAACGTCTCCCAACCCAGTCTTACACCTCACCTCAGAGACATGAGCCTTCATCGCTGCTTCACCCGCACTCATCTTCCCGGCCAAGGCGTAGCAGGCAGCTACCGCCAAGCCTGAGGCGGCGCTGAAGGCATATCCAGCCCCTGGGAGACAGTTTCCGCTTAAATGCACTGAGGAGCCTCCTCCCATCTCGTTATAGATCTCCAGTGCTGGTCCCCAGCTTATAGGCTCACTGTTGAACCATACCCCCTCTCCTTCACTCACAACGCATTTCAAGCCAGGACGTATGACTAAGCCTGCGCCAAGTGAGCCTGTCAACTCCCAGCTCTCCCTGTAGACAGGGTAGAAAAAGCCTGTCAAGTGGAGGGGGACCTCAAACTCGAAGCCATCTCCACGACTGCGGTATCTAGCTTTGTGTCTCACTCCATAGCCAGGTGTTGCGGGTAAATATTCACGTTTTTGCAAGGGTTCCTTAACATTTATTTAGAATGGGCGTAGAGTGTTTGTCGCATGGTCAGGATTAGGAAGACCCGGGCCGAGATTGAGGGGCGGTGGAGAGAAGAGTTTGTAGTGGAAGAGGAGGAGAAGATAACCCCCTGGCCCTCTGGAGCGAGTTTTAGATACATTGGTGGGCGGGTGAAGACGGTAGATGGTGTCGCAAAGGTTACTGGAGCGGCGACATACACAGTAGATGTCTCCCTCAAGGGCATGCTCGTGGGGAAATTCTTGAGATGCCCCTACCCCCACGCCCGAATCATCCACATAGACACCTCGGATGCGGAGAGAATTAAAGGGGTTAGGGCAGTGTTCACCCATTTGAACACGCCGAAAATACCCTTCTACGGAGGCGCTTCCACCGTCTTCAACAATGTCCTGAAATTCCAGGGTGAAGAGGTTGCCTTTGTCGTAGCCGAAGACGAGGGTATAGCTGAGGACGCGCTCGAGGCGATAGTTGTGGATTACGAGAGGCTGCCTTTTGTTGTCGACCCCTTAGAGGCTTTGAGAGAGGATGCGCCAAAAGTCCACAGCGAGGGTAACGTATTCCGAGGCGGCCCGTCGAGGGTTGTGAGAGGCAACCCTTCTCAAGGGTTTGAGGATGCAGACTTGGTCCTAGAGGAAACATTTAGGACAAGCGCGGCCTTACACAACTCTCTTGAGACACACTCGACAGTAGCCTATTGGACCACTGCAGGCCTAACGGTCTGGGAGTCCACCCAAGCGGTGAACAACGTGAGGCAGCGGCTGAGCCAGATATTCTCAATCCCGCTCTCAAAGGTGAGAGTGATATGCGAGTATATGGGTGGTGGTTTCGGCGCGAAGTTTGACCCGGGAAAACACACAATCATGGCTGCCCTTGCCTCAAAACAGACGGGGAGGCCCGTGAAGGTTGTTCTTTCGAGGAGCGAGGAGAATCTATCCGCGGGCTGCAGGGCCCAGACGATACAGAAGGTTAAGGCTGGGTTTAAGAGGGATGGAAGGATCTCAGCCATGCGGCTGGAGGCCATCATTAATCTGGGTGCATATGCCGAGTGGGTTCCACTTGTATCCGGACCTTACAGGATGTTATACCAAATACCCAATCTTGAGACTATAGAGTGGGGAGTCTATACCAACACCACACCTCACACCGCCATGAGGGCGCCCGGGTTCACAGAGGGTATCTTCGGGCTAGAGTCGGTGATGGATATGGCTGCTGAGGAGCTGGGATTAGACCCGCTCGAAATAAGGCTTAGAAACTACGCCGAAAGGGAGCCTGAGAGCGGTGTGAACTACACGTCAAAGGGATTGAGGGATGCTTACCTGATAGGGGCGGAGCTGTTTGGATGGGACTATGCAAGGTCGGTTAGAAGGGAGAATAACAGGGTTCGGGCAGTAGGCATGGCTAGTGTGGTCTGGTGGGGAGGCGGTGGACCGCCAGCATATGCTGAGGTTAAGCTCAACAGGGACGGCACAGTCCAGGTCTTGACATCGACTCAGGATATAGGCACTGGGACAAGGACGATACTAGCCCAGATAGTGGCAGAAGAACTCTCGGTGCCAATTGAGCGTGTCCAAGTGGTGATCGGCGATACTTCACTGGAGCTCTTCTCACCAGGGAGTGGTGGGAGTGGGACCCTCGCCTCCATGGGTCCTGCAGTGAGGGCTGCTGCAATAGATGCGCGAAACCAACTCCTAGATATAGCCTCACAGTTTCTGGACGCTCCGAGAGAGATACTTGAACTGAGGGATGGCGTGATAAGGACAAAGGAGGGTGAAAAGTCGATACCGCTTGAGGAACTCCTAGCACAGTTGGGAGATTTCACACTAGTTGGTAAGGGTGCGAGGGGGCCTAATCCTGATGGATATGCTATTGAGACATTCGCGGCTCAGTTCGCCGAGGTTGAGGTGGATTTAGAGACGGGGTCTGTTAGGGTTTTGAGGGTTGTTTCAGCCCACGATTCTGGGAGAATCATCAATAGGCTTACGGCGGAGGGGCAGGTGATTGGTGGGGTAGTCCAGGGATTAGGATACGCCCTCCTAGAGCAGAGGCTTGTCGACCCATCCACTGGTACTGTAGTCAATCCTAACCTGCTAGACTATCTCCTCCCCTCAAGCCTCGAGACGCCGGAGGTTACAGCAGTTTTCGTCGAGCCGCTGGACACTCAGGCTAACAACTTGGGTGCTAAGGGTCTTGGTGAGCCTCCAATAATAGGAATGGCAGCAGCCATTGCAAATGCTGTCTCGAGAGCGTTGGGGGTCAGGATTACAGAGCTACCTATAACTTCAGAAAAAGTAGCGGAGGCTGTGAGGAAGGCTAAGGAGAAGGCGAGGTAAACAAGTTTAAGCCCGCGATACTATCCGTCTACAATTCATGATCAGCTCATTAATCGCGTCGAACGCCTTCCCACCATCCTCGGTGGCCACGAATATTATGGTATCCTTGTAACAGCTTATTACTTCCTCGACATTTATCTCCCTGTGGGCAAGCCACTCCAATATATGCGAGACTACACCGTGGGTCTTCTCTATGATGGAGGGGCTTACGATTACTAGGGCTGCAATACTACCGGACTCGCCGATGATGAGGGAGCGTGGAAACTCGCTTCTAATCTCTTCCAGCTTCTCTTGACTGCATATCAAGGTTATGGATGTTATTCCGTCGAGCAGTTGGAAGAACCCCCTGACCCTAATAGCAAGGTCGCGGGCGATCCTCAGGGTGGTCCTGTTACGTTTCAGTATAATCTTGGCCAAACCCGTCTTGGCCTCCAGCTTGCTTCTCGCTATGACTTGGGCTGTGGCCAATCTCCTCCCATGAAACCGGCCTCTAACCCGTTTTAGCGCCGTCACGATGGTGGAGTGCTTGACTTCCTGACCGAGTAGGGCGTCTAAAGTCGGTTTTAGGAGCTTCGCAAGGGCAGAGAGGTTAGCGTACCCGCCGTCCAATGCCGACTTATAGCCCTTTTCCAAACCGATTAGGTAGCGGACAGCCCTACTCACAGACCAGTCCCGGTACAATCCCTGCCCCAACATGACCGAAACCGGTCAATAAGTATATACCCTGAAGCATCACATGTCTAATATCATAGAGACCAAATGGATGAATGCTTGGATGGGCTCGTGAAGCGCATCGCGGGCGCCTATGTCGCCGCCCTTGCCCTCGAGGATGGCACCTTCATTGTCGGCAAAGGCTTCGGCGCTCTTGGGGAAAGAAATGGAGAAGTTGTATTTAGCACTGCAATGAATGGCTACACCGAATCCCTGACAGACCCCTCCTACGTGGGTCAGATACTCATACTCACCTATCCTCTGATTGGGAATTATGGCGTACCACCTGACTTCGAGTCGGACGGAATAAAGATTGAGGCATTGGTTGTGTCGCAGGCGACTGAGCCGAGCCACCCGCGTTCAATGAAGTCTCTTAGCGACTGGCTCAAAGAGAACTCAGTCCCAGGAATAATGGATGTTGATACGAGGATGCTGGTTCAGCAGATAAGAGAGATGGGCGTTATGGGCGGCGCAGTACAGGTAGCCGAATCGCTTGAGGATATTAGCCGTGAGAAATTAATAAGAAAGGCGCGAGAAGTTGACTACGACTCCCTCGTCTTCGAATACTCTGCCTACAAGGAGCCCACGATTTTTAACGAAGGAAAAAGCTCAACGATAGTTGTAGTTGACTATGGCGTTAAGGACGGGATAATAAACAGGCTTATGGGGCTGGGATACAGGGTTGTTGTCGTCCCGGGAAGGCTTGGGTCGGATGCCGTCTTCTCCTACAACCCGAAGGGAATTGTAATCAGTAACGGTCCCGGGAACCCAGCAAATATGCATCACGCTATCAGGCTTGTTAAAGAGGTTATAGAGAGCGGAACTCCAACTCTTGGCGTATGTTTAGGGCACCAGCTAATTGCTCTGGCCCTAGGTGCCGAGACCTACAAGATGAAATACGGTCATAGAGGGATAAACAAGGCCTGCAGAGACCTCGTCACGGGAAAGCGAGTAATAACCCTGCAGAATCACGGCTATGCTGTTTCTGAGGAGAGCCTCTCTGGGACAGGTCTCAAGCCCTGGTTCGTCGACTGCGATGATGGTACAATTGAGGGCCTCATTCACGAGTCCCTGCCAGTGATTTCTGTACAGTTTCACCCGGAGGGGAGGCCGGGGCCAAGGGATGCTAACTATGTTTTCGAATTCTTCGAGAAGATGGTGAGAAGAAATGGAGACAGTTAGAAAGGTCCTTCTAATAGGCTCCGGCGGAATTAAAATCGCAGAGGCTGCCGAGTTCGACTACAGTGGAAGCCAAGCGTTAAAGGCGCTCAAGGGCGAGGGAATAACTACAATCCTCGTCAACCCCAACATAGCCACAATCCAGACCACACACCTCCTCGCAGACCGAGTATACCTGACCCCAATCACTGTAGAGTATCTGGAGAAGATAATTGAGAGGGAGCAGCCCGACGGTATTATGGTAGGCTTCGGCGGCCAGAGCGCCCTCAGCGCAGGCGTCCAGCTCTACCGGAAGGGAGTGCTGGACAAGTATGGTGTAAAAGTCTTGGGCACTCCTATAGAAGGGATTGAAGCGGCATTAACTCGGTCAATATTCCGTGAAACAATGCTTAAGGCTGGCCTCCCAGTACCACCATCAAAGCCTGCAAACAGCATTAAAGAAGCGGTGGCGGCGGCGGATGAGGTTGGATACCCGGTAATAGTTCGTGTAAGCTTTAACTTGGGCGGTAGGGGGTCCTTCGTAGCGTATAGGAGAGAGGAGCTGGAAGCAAAGCTTACTAGGGCATTCTCCCACAGCATAGTTGGTAATGTACTGGTTGAGAAGTACTTGGAGAAGTGGAAGGAGATAGAGTATGAGGTGATGAGGGATAGGGCTGGTAATATGGTGGCGGTTGCCTGTCTTGAGAACATCGACCCAATGGGTGTTCACACGGGCGAGTCGCTAGTCGTGGCACCCAGCCAAACATTGACGGACAGCGAATACCAGACACTCAGATCAGCCTCCTTTGGGGTCGCATCTGCGATAAAGCTGGTGGGTGAGTGTAACGTCCAGCTTGCACTCCAGCAGATGACAGGAGAATACTATGTGATAGAGACAAACCCCCGTATGTCGCGGAGCAGCGCGCTGGCGAGTAAGGCAACAGGCTACCCCCTCGCATACATAGCTGCAAAACTATGCCTTGGATACCTACTCGACGAGCTACTCAACATGATTACGGGGAGCACTACGGCATTCTTCGAGCCAAGCCTTGACTATGTCGTGTTGAAGGCACCCCGCTGGGACCTAGACAAGTTCTGGCCAAGAGACGAGATCTTGGGTTCAGAGATGATGAGCATAGGGGAAGTGATGGCTATTGGCAGAAACATGGAGGAGGTCTACCAGAAGGCTTTCAGGATGCTAGACATTGGAGTTTTGGGACTGGTTGACAACGACACATTCACTCCTGAGGACCTATCAGCAGTCATGGAGCGGCTCAAACAGTTTAGACCCTACTGGCTCCGGGACGTTGCTAAAGCCCTATACCTCGGTGCGACGATTGATCAGATATCCAGTATAACCGGTGTTGACAAGTTCTTCCTCAAACCCGTGGAGAAAATAGTCAACATTGCCAAACTCATTAGAAAGGCCGACTCACTCAAGCAGGAGTCTAGGGAAGTCCTCTTTAGAGAGGCTCTGAAGGCAGGATTTACTGCAGAACAGATAGCCGCAATTTCTGGGAAGAGATATGAGGAGGTTAAGGAGGCCTTTCGGACTAATGGCTGGAATCCTTGGCTCAAGAATATCGATACCCTGGCCGGTGAGAAGCCCGCAGTAACCAACTACTCCTACACAACATATTCGGGGATGACTCACGACGTCTTAAGTCAGGGCCCTGACGGCCTACTCCTCGTGCTTGGCGCCGGGTGCTTCAGGATTGGAGTGTCTGTGGAGTTTGACTGGGGCACTGTTAACATTTACAAGAATTTGAAGGAAATGGGAAAGCGTGCGGCCATAATAAATTACAATCCCGAGACAGTCTCTACGGACTGGGACATAGTCGACTTCCTCATAAACTCCGAGCTCACCCCGGAGGCAATACAGGATATAGCTTCGATACAGAGCTGCGGCGGCGTAATTATCTCATCGGCGGGGCAGATAGGGAACAACGTCGCGGAAGAGTTGGACAGGAGGGGTGTACCAATCCTAGGGAGCCAGCCCTCTTCTGTCGGGCGTGCGGAGAACCGCTCGAAATTTAGCAAGCTCCTAGAGGAGCTCGGAATAAAGCAGCCGCGCTGGGCCACAGTCACAGACTTGGCGAGACTCCCCAAGATAGCGGAGGAGGTCGGATACCCAGTCATCCTGCGCCCCAGCTACATCCTCAGCGGGACATCCGTCTTCATAGCCTATGACGAAGACGAGCTGAAAGACCTCATGGGAAAACTCTCAAGACATACCGACAAACCCGTAGTTGTTAGCCACTTCATCGAAGACGCGGTGGAGGCTGAGGTTGACTGTATCTCAGACGGCTCTGAAGTGCTTATGCTTCCAATGGATCACGTAGAATATGCGGGTGTCCATAGCGGCGACGCGACAATTTCCATCCCGCCCTATAGGACCAGTGAGAGGACGTTAGCCAAGATAGCGGAATATACAGGCCTAATCGCGAATGCCCTCCAAGTTAAGGGGCCATTCAACATACAGTACCTAGTCAAAGACGGCGAAGTCTATGTGATCGAGTGTAATCTGAGGTGCAGCCGTTCAATGCCCTTTAGCAGCAAAGTCTACAACATAGACCTTCTGGGCTATGGGACTAGGTGCATACTTGGTGAGAGACTATCTCTTACCGACGATAGATTGGAGGAGATATCTGACAGGGTGTTTGCGCCACTGCAGCTTATCTGGGGAGTGAAGTCTCCGCAGTTCTCGTGGGCACAGATCCGGGGGTCATACCCGTTCTTGGGCCCCGAAATGAGGAGTACTGGTGAAGTTGCCGCGCTTGGGCTTGAGTTCCACGAGGCCCTGCTCAAGAGCTGGCTCTCCGCCACACCTAACACAATTCCTCCGAAAGATACACCTATACTTATCTACCCAGACTCGCAGAGGACTACGCCTCGGCTAAAGTCGGTGGCCGAGGTATTGAGAGAGGCTGGCTACGAGGTTTTAACTCTGGAGGAGTCGCCTATTCCGGGTGTTCCGGAGATTCGGGGAGAGACTGCTGTGAAGGCAATTAGGATGAGGCGGATCGGCATGCTGATCAGCTCCGGGTACATACCCCAGATAGACTATGACGTAAGGCGGGCTGCGGTCGACCATAACATACCTGTCATTCTTAACGCCGAGCTAGCCCTGGAGATTTCAAAGGCATTAAAGAGGCTATCCGATGAGACACTGAAGCTGACCGTCATGGAGCTGGGAGAGCTTTGGGAGATTAACCGCCAAAGAATCTTACCCCTCCTACTTGAGCGCAGGAGGGATACAGAGGTCCTCAAATAGTATTTATCAAGCGGCTAACAGGCCGTGATTGATATGGTTGAGCGGACATTCATCATGTTGAAGCCCAGTGCGGTCTCGAGGGGGTTGGTTGGAAGCATCATTTCTCGGTTCGAGGCGAAGGGGCTGAGGATAGCCGCTCTCAAACTCGTGAGAGTTAAGAGAGAGATGGCTGAGAAACTCTACGCCGTCCACTTCGGAAAACCATTCTACCAATCGCTCATAGACTCAATCAGTGGTAAAGATGTCGTTGTGGCTATACTCGAGGGTAGGAGCGCCATCGAGGTTGTGAGGCTCATGATAGGGGCGACTGACCCTGTAAAGGCAAGTCCGGGGACAATCCGCGGCGACTACGGCCTAGACATAACAAACAACATAATACACGCCTCCGACAGTCCAGACTCATACGAATATGAGCACAGGATATTCTTCTCCCAAGAAGAGATTCTCGACTAGCTAGGCCCGCCTCTCCTTACCGTAATAGGCAGTCCACTTAATCTTTCTCGGATCCTTCTTGTGCTTCGTCATGTAGACGAAGCACCTCCTGCTGCAAAACCAGTTGAGAGCCCCATCCCTACGCACCAACAATAGGCCCGTGCCGTGGACAAAACTCCTCCCGCAAAAGCTGCATGTATGCATGGTAGGCACGCACCCTCCCCTCACTTAATCTTCTCGGCTTCCCTCTCAGTGTCCATCAATATCAAGACGTCTCCAATCCGCACGGGCCCCTTCACATTCCTCGTAATCACTCTTCCAGCATCGGGGCCCTCGAGTATCCGGACCCTAACCTGAGTAACATCACCCCTAACGCCTGTCCTCCCGACGACCTGCTCCACAACCGCAGGGACTCCTTGGCTGCTCATGGCTTCTTAGCCAGCCTCAAAGAATAGGGTAGAAACTATTTAACGCTAACCTGCCGCCTAATCGTCTCGAGCTGCTTCAGAATCTCCTCAAAATATGTCTTGGCCTCCCCGACATCTATTATCGAGACCGAGCTGGCAGAGACCTCGAGCCCCGCAGCCCTTCCTAGGTCCTCCTTCTTAGGAACATAGATGTATGGTATCTTCTTCTCTTCGCAGAGGGACGGTAGGAAGGCGACGATCTCGGGTGGGTCAACATTTTCAGCTATGACAACCAGCTTGGCCTGTCCCCGCTCAATCGACTTGATAACCTCGTTCACGCCCTTCCTGATCTTTCCAGTCTCTCTAGCCATCTTCACTATCTCGAGTGTTGCGTTAGCCAGCTCTGGCGGCGTCTTAAACTTGACAAAGAAGCTTAGCTCGGGTGTCATTGCTAAGCACCGGTGAACTTATCAGTCTGGCGCATGATATATATTTGTTTCCTGCGGCGTGTCTCTGGGATTTATAGATATGGCGTAACGCCGCCCCTCATGAACGGCACGAAGTTTACGATGGTGAGGGCGACGTGGAGTATTCCTTTCAGATAGTTCTCTATCGAGATGCTCTCGTCTGGTGCGTGGACGTTTGACTGGTGGTCTCCAATACCTGCGGCTACACATGGCATCTGGAGGAGTTCTGTGACTAGGTACATTGGACCGGAGCCTGCTGAGGATGGGTAGATGATTGGCTTCATCCCGTACGCAGATTCCGCGGTCCTAGCTATGAGCTGGACAAAGGGCTCGCTCGGATGCGTCCTAGCCGCCGGATAACCCATGTCCAAAGGCACAACCGAGACTCTACCACCACTCACCCTCTCCACATGCCTCTTGACCAGCTCCAATACTCTCTCAGGCCTCATCCCTGGAACAAGCCTTATGTCGATCTTGGCGAAGGCTGAGCTTGGTAGGACTGTCTTTGAACCATGCCCAGTATAGCCTGACTGTATGCCGCAGATGTTGATGCACGGCATGAGTGTGAGGTCGAAGAGCAGCTCCTTAGCCGATTTATTTGATAAGAGTCCTTCATCCCCGACGATGGCTCTAACCTCGGACTCGAAACCACTCAGCTCCTCCAGTAGCGCGACTGTCTCGCTATCTGGCATCTGAACGTCGTCGTAGAATCCTTCAATCAATACGCGCCCACTCCTGTCCCTCATAGAGGAGAGAAGGTGGACTAGCTCGAATGCGGGGTTCCTCACGATAGCCCCCCAAGATGAGTGGAGGTCAGGCCTCTTCTCAGAGGCGTGGAGCTCAAGGTATAGTATGCCTTTCGCTCCTAGGTAGATGTGTGGTCTACCGTCGGGGCTGGCCCCTCCCATCTCCCATAGGCAGGCATCGGCGCTTAGAATCTCTCTATGATTTTGGAAGAATTTGCTAAGGTGTGGACTTCCGATCTCCTCCTCACCCTCTATTAGAAACTTGATGTTCAGAGGGACTTCGCCGATGGTGTCTAGTAGCAGGTCTATAGCACATAGCCTTGCGGCAAGGTTACCCTTATTGTCGCAAGCACCTCTAGCGTATACTCTTTCATTTCTGATGGTTGGCTGGAATGGTGGTGAGGTCCACTTCTCGAGTGGGTCAGGTGGCTGGACGTCGTAGTGGTTGTAAATTAGGAGGGTGCCGTGCCGCTCCTCCCTAAGCTCCCCCCACACAATTGGATAGCCTCCATGATCTGTGAAAATGTCGCTTCTAAGCCCTACCTTCTCCAACACCTCCGCTACACGGCCTGCCGCCTCCTCCATCCCTTCGCCCGTGGCCGAGACGCTTGGAAAGCTCAGCAGACTCTTTAAAAGCTGGAGATACTCCCCCCGCTTCTCGTTTATTCTATGCCAAAGCTCCCCTGTTATCCCGCTCATCATGGCTATGGGGTTCGCGCCCGCCGATAAGTCTTGAGGTTTGGCCTAACTGGGATAATCTCCAGTGGAAGGACTGGTAATAACATATATCGGCTCCTTTTACTATATTTATAGCAGGGTGACTGACCATGCCTAAGCTCCAGACCGGCACCGTAATAGTGGGATACTATGCCACTAAGATTCGCCGGACACTCTTCGCACAGAACAGAGAACTGCTAAAGACTGGCCAGCTCGAGGCCAGCGAGATAGCTAGAGCAGCGGGAGAGCTGAACCAGAAGCTCTACACAGCACTAGTCGAGAAGCTAGTGCTTTCAAAAGGGGACATCGTGAGGATCGAGATAGAGTACGCAGTAGAGAACTCCAAGATCGTTTGGAATTTTGACACACTGAAGGTAAGTGTATACAGGCGGGTAGACCCGGACACGGTTGAGGCCGCTCTAAGGGCTATACGACAAGAGAAGCTGCAGGTAGAGGCTGATGGATGAGGCCGCCCGAGGAGGTCCTCCTCAAGTATATCCTTCCAAACATTAGGGGCCTGCTGGCACACACACTGAGGAGGAGAGGCTACAGCCAATCAAGAATATCTGCAGTGCTGGGTGTAAGCCAGGCCGCGGTAAGTGGCTATCTCTCGCGAAGCGCATCCACATATTCCGACAGACTTAGGAGCTTCGGAATACCGGACGAGGAAATAGATGCCTTGGCTAACTCTTTGGCCAGCGCGGCAGCGGAGGGGGCTCCCAGATTAACCCAAGTACTCCACATGGCTTGGAGAAGACTACTCTCCAACGGCCACATCTGCAGGCTACACAGGAGACTCTATCCCGAACTAGCAGATTGCGAGGTCTGCATCGGCATCGAGGTGAGGTTGCCTCTCGAGAGGGAGAGAATTCTGGAGGATCTTAGACTCGCAGCCGAGTTGGTGGAGCGCTCCCCCGAACTCTTACTCCTATATCCTGAGGTCTCGATAAACATTGCAACTGCTTTGGATAACGCTTCGAGTCTTAACGACATAGCTGCTTTTCCAGGCAGAATAGTTAGGATCGGTGCAAGGATGGTCCCAGTCAGCAAGCCTGCATTCGGTGCCTCAAAACACTTGGCCTCCATCCTCCTCGGCAGCATCAGGATCAACGCCGATAAGAAGAGTATCATGAATCTGAAGATGGTCAAGGGGGTGGAAGAGGTGATAAAGAAGGCCGGCCTCGTAGCGGTCAGCACCAAACCTAATGAGAGGGTGAGGAGTGAGGAAGAAGTGGTCTTTGACGTGATTGAGGCATTGAAGAGGAATCCCGCGGCGGATGTGGTGCTTGATGAGGGGGGTGTGGGGTTGGAGCCAGCCATCTATGTTTTCGGAAGAACCCCCATAGAAGTTGTAAACAAGGCCTGCAGCATAGCGAGACAGCTGAAAGAGTCTGGGTCTTAAGATTTGCGCCTGCTATGCTACGCGGTCTGAATTCTCCGCAGTATGTTGTTTAGGGCTTCTGTCAGGGCTTCCTTCAACTTTTTAGCCGTCAGCACGCCACTCCTCCAGTCTTGGACAAACTCGCTATAATCGCTATATGTCTTCCCGCCCGCCTCGAAAACGCCAAGCCAAGGGAAAACAACACGCTCCACAATCATTGTCAAAGGATTGTTCTCCAGTTCTCGTTCAGGGCAAAAGGCCTGGAAAACCTTTCTTGAGACCTCTTCCTCCCCATCATCGAGGAATATGGCGTTGTCAAGGCTCTTCGACATTTTCGCCCCGCCGTCAAGCCCTAGGATAATAGGTGTATGAATTGCCACAGGTTTAGGATATCCGAGCTTTCTAAGATACTCCCGCGCCATAACGTGGATCTTTCTCTGATCCATGCCTCCCACGGCGACATTTACCCCTAAATAGCCTATGTCTAGACATTGCATAAGCGCGTAAATCTCAGACCCGACCTTATACATGACATCCTTCTTGCTAATCATGTCCATGGCTTTTCTAGCCTCTGATGCTGTAACCAGCTTGGCTAGACGCATCAACTCTTTAACATAGCCTTCACTGAGCTGGTAACTTGAACCGTAGACAAACTCGACGTTTAAGCTCTCCACACCTCGAGACTTAACCACCTTTGAGAGGAGCTCCTGGTTCTGCCTCGCAACCTCCTTAAGATGTTCCAGCTCGCCCTTGTCGTTAAGCCATCCGTGAATATCTGCTAGAAGAAACTTTGTCTTAAAACCTGCTTTGGCAAGCCGGATTAGCGGCTCACAGGCCACCAGTGTACCCAAGTGTAGAATATTGCTTGGCTCGATCCCGATGTAGGCCTGAACCTTACCGGTCTCAAGAATGCTGTTAAATTCTTCCAAGGTTAAGACCTCCACAGATACGCTGCTTATGGACTTGGCGACCTCCTCCGGCGTTGCCCTAGCTGTCATTCCAGCCTTAGCTCTTTCCGGCGGCTATATATTCTAATATCCACCCGGTGCCGGGGTCTCAGCCCTCACTTTCGGATGTGGAGGACACACTGACAAGCTCATGGCCAACAGCCGACCAGACAACGGTATTCTCTCTTTCGGGGAGGTGTGTGAAAACTCTTAAAAATGTGTTCCGACAAACGAGTTATATGAGGCCCACGTAGTGGGCCTTGCTCGGTGGCTTGGGAGTGGGTATAAAACTTGAAGGGTATCCGGTCAAGAAGATCGTCAAGAGGGACGGACGCGTAGTGGATTTTGACTATCGGCGCATCCGCGAGGCCATCAAGAAGGCTATGATCTCGGTGGACAAATATGATGAAGCCCTCCTCGACCAAGTGGTCGAGTATGTCCTTCAGGTCATAGCGGAGAAGTATGGCGCGGAGCGGACGCCGCATGTGGAGAATGTTCAGGATATAGTTGAGCTCGCCCTAGTTAGATTTGACCTCTATGAGGTCGCTAAGTCCTATATCCTGTATAGGAAGCAGAGGGAGCGCATCAGGAAGGAGAAGATGCTAATCCTTGAAACAGACTATCTTGACGAGGTTGATAAGAGGTTCTCGGTAAACGCTTTGAGACTCATGGCGAGTAGATACCTCCTCAAGAATGAGGAGGGGAAGCTTGCAGAGCGGCCTAAACAGCTGTTTCAAAGGGTGGCTGCGCTAATAGTGATTCCCGACATACTCTACGACCCGCTAATCTTCGACAAGGAGGCTAAACAGGGGGTACACCCCCAAGAATCCTTCAACCCGGAGTTCTGGGCTGGGAAGATCGGCCTCGGCAAGAACGGCGAGGGCTACCAGGTTTACTGGAATAGATGGCACCTTGAGAGGATGAAAAAGCTCTACGACAACCTCAACTCCCAAGGCATGATGAAATACCCGTGGAGCGTTTTCTGGGAGATGCTTCTCTCAGGCGCCTTTGACCACCATTACAGCGACTACCTCAACTACTATAACCTCATGGTTGAGAAGAAGTTCATGCCCAACAGCCCAACCCTCTTTAACGCAGGAGCTAGGCTGGGTCAGCTCTCAGCCTGCTTCGTCCTACCCATCGAGGATAATATCGAGTCGATAATGAGGGCTGCGACGGAGGCGGCCATCATCTTCAAGAGTGGCGGAGGCATAGGGATCAACTACTCCAAGCTGAGGCCTGAGGGCGATGTTGTCTTCTCCACCTCAGGAGTCGCTTCGGGGCCGGTAACCTTCATGCGGATTATAGACACAGTAACCGAAGTGGTGAAGCAGGGTGGGAAGAGGAGGGGGGCGAATATGGGTATCTTGGAGGTCTGGCATCCGGACATTGAGAAGTTTATCCGGGCAAAGGAGAAGGAGGGATTCTTAGAGAACTTCAACATCAGCGTACTCATAGATGACAAGTTTATGGAGTGTCTCGAAAACGACACTCCTTACGAGCTCAGGAACCCGCGAGACGGTAAGGTTTGGGGGACGAAGAGCCCCTCACACCTCTTCCACCTCATAGCTGAAATGGCATGGAAGACCGCTGACCCCGGAGTCCTATTCCTCGAGAACATCAATAGAAGAAACCCGCTTCGGAAGGCCCTCGGCAACATTACTTCCACCAACCCCTGTGGGGAGGAGCCCCTATACGAGTATGAGTCCTGCAACCTAGGCTCCATCAACTTGTATGCATTCGTGAGGTCTACTGAGAAGGGGAAAGAGATTGACTGGGATGCTCTCCGGGAGGCTGTGAAAATCGCCTACAGGTTCCTAGACAACGTGATAGATGTGAACAACTATCCACTACAGAGCATAGACGAGATGTCGAAGAAGACGCGGAGAATCGGGCTCGGATTTATGGGGCTTGCAGACCTCCTCTTCGCACTGCGTATCCCATACAACAGTGAGGAGGGGTTCAGCCTCATGCAGAGGATAACAGAGTTCATAGCGTATCACGCCTACAGTGAGAGCATTGAGCGTGCCAAGGAGAGGGGAGTCTTCCCACTCTATTGGGAAAGCTCTTACGTAAATGGCCAGCTCCCACTGGAGGGCTTCTATAAGAGGGAGCTCTGGACAATGGATTGGGACAGAATCGCTGAGGATGTAAAGCGCTACGGCATCCGCAACAGCTTCCTAATGTCAATCGCACCCACCGGCAGCATATCCATGCTGGTAGATACGAGTTCGGGTCTAGAGCCTGTCTTCGCACTGATTTACGAGAAGCACGTGACCGTCGGCGTTTTTCACTACATAGACCCGGAGTTTGAGAACTACTTGAAGGAAGCAGGCCTCTATAACGAGCAGATCTTCAAGATGGTTGCTGACAACGGAGGCTCAATACAGGGTCTAGACGTCTTTCCAGAGGAGGCTAGGAGGGTCTTCGTGGTGGCGTATGACGTGCCATGGTGGGATCATGTGAGGGCCCAGTATCATGTGGGCCTCTGGGTAGACGCGGCAGTCAGTAAGACGATTAACATGCCCAGCTGGGTTACTGTCGAGGATGTCAAGAACGCGTACCTATTCGCCTACAAACTCGGGTTGAAGGGCATTACAATCTACAGGGACCTCTCAAAGTCTACGCAAGTCTTGGTAACTCCGAGCCAGAGGGAGTCGAGGTACGTTACAGTCGTGGAGAATAATACGCTGAACATTATGAGGGGGTTGGGCATTGAAATCAAGGTTCCATCGCCTGAGAAGGCTCGGAGGACTGCCATACCTCTTCAAGTATCGCTAACAGAGCCGCGAGAAGAGCCAATCTTAAACATCGAGACGGGGAGCGGTGAAGAGAAGTACGATGTTTGTCCAGACTGCAAAAGCAGGAACCTAGTGTGGCAGGAGGGCTGTGTGAAGTGCATTGACTGCGGCTGGACCAGCTGCGTGATTTCTTAGACGTTCTCAGAATCGGAATAGGTATTTATCAAGAATCGGTCTCGAGTTTTTGGTGGCTCAGGTACTTATTACTGGCTCTCAGGGATTCATTGGTAGAAGTCTCCGGGAATATCTTGTGAGGGAGGGGTATTCGGTTTTAGGCTTGGATGTTTGTGAAGGTGCGGAGATAAAGGCTAACATCCTCTCGCTGGATGAGCTGTTATCATCCCTCCGAGACTACAGGCCGAGCCACATAGTCCATCTGGCAGCGATATCAAACCCCCCTGCATGTAGGTCCGACCCGCACAACTGTCTAAACACAAACGTCCTCGGCACAGTCAATATGCTTGAAGTAGCCCGTCGACTAGGTGTTGACAGGTTTGTGTATCTCTCTTCAGCCAACGTTTATGGGCCACACCCTCCTCTCCCAGTCGTGGAGGAAACCCCTCTCCAGCCACGCACAGTATACGACTACTCTAAAGTCATGGCGGAAAAATGTGTCGAGGCCTACAGTCGCGTGTATGGTGTTCCCGCAGTGATTTTCAGGTCTTGGAAGGTCTTCGGAGAATACGACTCGCCCCAGAGTGCAATATCTCGGTTTATAGACGCTTGCCTGAGGGGCGGCGAAATAACGCTGTACAACGGCGGTAGAGACGTTACAGACCCCTACCACGTAGATAACCTGTGCCATGCGATTGAGCTGGCTTTGAGGAGCGAGAAGGCTGTCGGAGAAGTCTTCAACGTGGGGACTGGAAATGCCGTCTCGATTAGAGAGCTTGCGGAGCTTATAAAGAGGCTGACTTCCTCAAACGCAGCTCTTAAGGATGCGCCACCGCGGAGTGCGGAGGAGTCGGAGCCCATGATAAGCTATCCATCAATCGAAAAGATCGTGAGGCTACTTGGTTACAGGCCGATAGTAAGCCTTGAAGAGGGTCTCAAGAGGCAGATTAGACACCGTCAACGAGCCCTCGGCTTGTGAAAAACTTCTGAGCCATCTCCCTCAGTGCATTATATCCGCCAACACCCCGGTCGACATAGGCCCTGACGATATAGATTGGTTTCGCCGTCATCTCGAGGATCCAAGACCTCGCCTCGCGCCTCTCATGGCTTCCACTCACCCTTATCGTCAGCTCTGCTGGGCCATACTTTGTGAGTGGAGGTACGACTGACGAGTCGATGTAGACATTCTCTGCGGGCAGGTGGAGTGTTTCGGCAAGCTCCGCTTCAATCTCTCTCTTCTTCTCGCTAGACCAAGAGGCTGTGTGTGGGCCCTCAGCCCTACCCTCAAAGATCATCTTCGGAAGAATCCTTCTTGAAAGTGCGTCCATTCTGCCCCTGGATTTCGGGTTGTTTTTGAGCATGCACCAGACTGCGAAGTCGTCGAGGTTTAGGTAGTCTTCAATTGGCAGCTCAGCTATTCCTGTTAGCTCTCCGCCATACTCCTCCGCCGCCCTGAGGAGCTGGAGCTGGGCTGCCCGGACGGCGTGGTGGAAATATATGTTGAGGAAGGAGTGGAGCCGTGCTACTGCAAGCTCCTCCAACACCCCCCGCCCCCTCTCATCAATACATATCTCACCATCCTCGATCTTTGTCAGGTAGATGAGACGCCTCACGTCAATCACCCCGTAGGTCGCCCCTGTGAAGTATGAGTCTCTTAGTAGGAAGTCCAGCCTGTCCACGTCTATAGGTCCCGATACCAGCTTGCTTAGCCTGTGCTTACCTTCCAGAAGTCCTATGAGTTCGCCTATGTCTATGCCAGCCCCCTCAACGGCTAGTCTCAGCTCGTCGTTGCCCGAGATTATCCTCCTACCTATCTCCTCGTGTGTATAGCCCCTCTCGATGAGGAACTCCTCAAATAAGTGTGAAAAAGGGGTGTGTCCTATGTCGTGTAGGAGGGCTGCTGCCTTGAAGACGCGTGCATCGTCCTCCTGCAGGCCTAAACTCTTTGCAAACTCTTCTGCTAGGACCATGGATCCTAGGGAGTGGTCGAAGCGCGTGTGGCGTGCTCCGGGGTATACAAGGTATGCTAGGGGGAGTTGCCCAATTCTCCTCAGCCTCTGAAACGCAAACGTGTCCACGATTCTAAGCTCCCAGTCTGAGAGTGTGATATAGCCGTGGACCGGGTCCTTAATCAGCTTCAAAACCGCTACCCTCCACTTCTAGCCGCCGATATATCATGGTTTCCCGTGTCTTTATTTGAGCGCCCCTAGGAGGAACCCTACTAAGCCTATGAGCATCCAGACTAGATATTCTGACTTGGTCTTTCTGCTTGTATCAGGGTCTCGAAGCAATCTAATGCTGGAGTATGTGAAACCTGCGCACGCTATTGTGACTGGCGGTATGTAGAGGGGGCTCATAGCTCCGATGGCTATGGGAAGCGGACTTAGAGCAACGGCGGTGAAGACGAGGCCTGCACCTAGTCTCGCCGCAGCATGTTTGCCATGTGTAATTGCATATGTCTTGACTCCGCGACTTCTATCACCCTCCACATCGGAGATCCCTTTGACGACCTCCCTCCCCATCCCGGCGAGGAAGGACATAGAGGATATAATGGCGACTGGTACGCCTACCGCGCCTTCAGCAAGTATTGCGCCGTAGATGTAGGGAGCGGATATTGTGGCACTCACTGCCGCGTTGCCGACCAGTCCCGTCTTCTTTAGGAAGGTATTGTAGGCGAGTGCGAGGGCGTAGAATATAGCCGCCACCAACAGGGGGCTAGGACCCAAGAGAGCCGATGACGCCAACCCGGCGAGTCCGAGGAGGATTGAGAATGGGACTGCCTCGGAGACTTTGACCAGTCCTGAGGGTATGGGTCGACTGGGATTGTTGACGGCATCTATTTCCCTGTCTATGATGTCGTTCACAACCATGGATGAAGCCGTTAGACCATAGGCGGTAACCGCTGCGAAAACCCCCTCTAAAAGTGTGGGAATTCTGCCGCTCTGGACAAAATATCCCACGTAAACCGCGAAGATCATCATCAAGCCGTTTGGGGGACGTGTTATCTCTACGAATCCCCTGATCCTCAGAGATTTGAGAGGTTCGTGTCTGTGCATGAGTAGTAGATCACCTCTCCCCTCCGCTCCAGGACTGCGATAATTAGGATCTTCCCCTTCCTCATAACCTGCTTTGTTGCCTTGAGGAGTTCCTCCATCTTAAGTGTCGAGCCTTCGGGGAAAGGGAAAATGAGATACTTTGAGGTCTCCCTGTTGGAGGGTTCGTAGAGTCTATAGGTTAGCATGCCGCCAAACCCCATCTTCACTATCCTACCACTGCTTCTCAGGTCTCGGTATACTATGTATCGGGGCCAGAGATGGGGCTGTTCTTTAGAGAGCTGGTCAAGGTAGGCCTTGAAGTCTAGAGGGTTGCCCTCTCTGTCTGTGAGGCTGAGCGCCTTCTTCTCGAGGAGATATAGCACCTCCTCGGGCCAAAGCACCAGCTGGCCCTCAGAAAGATCTCCATACCCCCTCGCCATCATCCCCTCTATATCCCCCTCAACCACTCTGCACCTGTAGTCTTCAGCTAGGACAGCTTTTAGCCCCCCTCTCTCCAACCCACCGCCCAATAATATGTGAGTCAGGTAAAAACATGTATCGAATAAACTATGTTAAGAGGCTGAGACGTTTGTTTTTGGTTTCATGTCGGAGCAGGGGAGGGAGGAGTTGGAGCTGCACCCCTTGGAGAGGCGTGTACTGAGCCTTATCCTCTCTGAGGGGCCTCTTGGTTTCGACGAGGTGGCCGCGAAGCTTTCCGTGAACGTGGGTGCCGTGGCTAAGGCGGCAGAGTGGTTGGCAAGTAAGGGGCTTGCAGAGCCCTCAAAGGCCTCTGTGACGCATGTGTTGACGCTTGGAGAGGAGGGGCTGATATACGTTGAGAAAGGTCTTCCTGAGAGGAGGCTTGTTGAGGTCCTCAGATCTATGGGGGGTGAGGCAACGCTCAGCCAGTTGGAATCTGCAGGCATCCTCGGCAAAGATGAGCTAAACATCGGCATCATCTGGGCTAAGAGGAATGGATGGATATCGGTCTCTAAATCTGATGGCGAGGTCAAGCTCAAGATTGAGAGGTATCCGGACTCAAAGTCTGACGACGAGCTGGTCCTTGAGATATTGAAGAGGGGGGCGGCGAGGCTCGAAGATATGGGCCCGCTCCAGGCCGCCTGTGAGAGGTTAAGCCGCAGACCCCGGGTGTTGAGGATTAATGAAGTTGCCAGATATGTTCTGACACCTACCAAGAGGGCTCTAAGCCTACCTCCCGAGGTGTTGGCTGAGAGGGAGGAGATTACTCAGTTGACCCCGGAGCTGCTTATCAGTGGGGCGTGGAGGGAGAAGAGGTTTAGACGGTATGACGTGTATGCTCCTGTTAAGCCTGTACTGGCGCCTAGGCCACACCCGCTAACACACCTCATCCAGCTAATCAAGTCCATCTTTGTTGAGCTGGGGTTTGAGGAGATTCAGGGGCCGCTGGTGGAGCTCGCCTTCTGGAACTTCGACGCACTCTTCCAGCCGCAGGACCACCCGGCCAGAGAAATGCACGACACCTTCTATCTTTCAAGCCCAGCCACAGGTGAGCCGCCAAGAGAGCTCGCCGCCAAGGTTGGCAGAGTCCATCGGGATGGTGGGGCGACAGGCTCAAGGGGCTGGGGATATGAATGGAGCATCGAAGAGGCTTCACGCCTAGTTCTGAGAACACACACTACAGCAACCACTATACGGCATCTCGCCCAATCTCCGAAGAGGCCCCTGAAAGTCTTCACAATAGACAGGGTCTACCGTAACGAGAAGGTTGACTGGCGGAGGCTGGCCGAGTTCCACCAGGTGGAAGGCATACTCGTAGATAAGAACGCAAACTTGAGACAGCTGATGGGGGTAATAAAGGAGTTCTACGCGCGGATGGGGCTTAAAAAAGTCAGATTCAGGCCCAGCTACTTCCCCTACACAGAGCCTTCGGCAGAGGTAGATGTCTACGTGGAGACTAAGGGTAGCTGGGTTGAGCTCGGCGGCATGGGCATCTTCAGGCCTGAAGTGACTTTGCCTCTTGGGGTCAGGGAGCCGGTCCTCGCTTGGGGACTGGGTCTCGAGCGTCTCGCCCTCCTACTACTCGACGTGGATGACGCGCGGATACTCTACCAGAATGATCTCAGGTGGCTCCTCAGCTTCAACCCTCTAAAGCTCGAGAAGCTCAGGGTGAGTGGCTAGTTATGCCTGCCATCACATTGAGGGTTGACAGGGTATCCAGATTTGTGGGCATCAATCTATCCTCCAACCAGATAGCGGAGCTGGCGGCCGCGTTGGGAATGTCTGTCGAGGAGGTGGGAGAGACTGAGGTCAAGGTCGAGTATAACCCCAATCGCCCAGACTTTGGAAGCCAAGCCTCTATCGCAAGGGCCTTTAAGGGCCTGCTCGAGATCGAGCTAGGAGCTGGGAAATATTCTGCGAGAGCCTCCGGGATCGTCGTAGAAGTCGAGAGAAGCGTCCAATCTGTGAGACCTTACATCGCATGTGCACTGGTTCGCTCATTAAACCTAGACGAGGAGGATATAGCGGACCTCATAGTATTGCAGGAGGACCTCCACTGGATTTTGGGCCGCGACCGCCGTAAAGTCGCCATCGGCATACACGACTACTCTAAGATCCGGCCACCATTCACCTACCGTGCAGTCGGCCTCTCGGAGATACGCTTCATCCCGCTCGGCTCCTACCAAGAAATGACCCCACAGCAAATACTAGCCGAGCATCCCACCGGGAGAAAATATGCTTGGATACTCCAAGGAAAGGACTTAGCGCCAATAATACTGGATAGCCGTGGGAACGTCCTCTCATTCCCACCAATAATCAACTCCTCCCTCACGGAGCTGAGACCCGGCGCGCGAGAACTATTCATAGACGTTACAGGCACAGACGAGAAAGCTGTAAACCAAGCACTAAACATACTGGTCACCACACTGATAGACCTTGGTGGTGTCGCATACAAGACCCTTATAAAATACAAGTACAGGAGGAGACAAGTCTACACCCCCAACCTCTCAACCACCAAGTGGGTCTTGGACCCGAGCCTCGCATCGTCCCTCATCGGCCTAGAACTATCGATGAGAGATATTGTGAAGGCTTTGCGTAGAATGAGGCTTGATGCTAAAGCGTCGCGCGGGAAGGTGGTCGTGGGTGTACCGCCCTACAGGGTCGATATTCTACACCCCGTCGACCTAGTCGAGGAGGTTGCGATAGGCCTCGGCTACCAGAACCTCGAGCCCGTGTTGCCAGAGACGGCAGGAATAGGGGCTCTACTGCCGGTCTCGAAGGCCCTAGACGTTCTGAGACAGTTTATGCTCGGTATGGGCTTCACAGAGGTGGTAAACACGACACTCTCCAACACGGAGAGGGACTTTAACTGGATGCTCATCAACCGGGAGCCTGGAATAAAGATATTGAACCCGGTCTCCATAATGTACGACTGTCTTAGAGAGCTGCTACTCCCCGGCCTCCTCTCAAACCTAGCCGCCAACTCGAAGAACCCGTATCCCCAGCGCCTATTCGAGCTCGGAGACGTGATAGTCAGGAATGACGCGCTACCGGAGAAGGCTGGAAGAGAGAAACACCTAGCCTTCGTTGCCTGCCACTCTACTGCGTCTTTCTCCGAGTTAAAGGCGGTGTTGGAGGAAGTTCTCCGCCTATTCGAGATGGAGAACAGTCTGTCCGCGAAGGACTATCCCTTCTTCATCCCTGGTCGCGGAGCAGCAGTGGTTAAGGAGGGGGTGGAGGTCGGCTTCATAGGCGAGGTACATCCCTCCGTCTTGGAGAACTTCGGCCTCTACATGCCCGTTGTAGGCTGCGAACTCAACCTCTCACTACTAGGCATAGCATAGACTCTTAGCCTAGTCGGAGTAGCTCTCCTTCCAAGCAGGATATGAGCCGAGAACCTTCAGCAGAATAGATTTAGCCGCCAGCTCAGACAAAGCTTCACGAACCCTCTCATCGCTTATGTGGCCCTCGAAGTCTACGTAAAAGTGGTATTGCCAGGGCCTCGCCCTAGTGGGTCTGGACTCTATCTTTGTCAGATTTATCTCCCGTCTCGCGAAGGCGCCGAGAGCCTCGTAGAGAGCGCCAGGCCTGTGGGGAAGGGAGAAGATTATGCTTGTCTTCTCCTTTTCAGCCCTCTCCGGCTCTCCGCGACCTATCACCAAGAACCTGGTGTAGTTTCTCCCGTAGTCTTCAATCCCTCGCGCCAAAATCTCCATTGAGTATATCTCGGCGGCCCTGGCGCTTGCAATCGCTGCGACGGTTTTGTCTCCTAGCTCCTTGACGAGCCGGACTGCAGCCGCCGTGTCGTAGTGGCTGATCGACTCTAGGCCGAGCGAGGCGATGTAGGCCCTGCATTGGGCGAGGGCCTGGGGATGTGATACAACCTTCTTAAGGCCGGCGATGGTTGCTCCAGGCAGCCCGATTAGGCAGTGGGAGATTCTCAGATTCAACTCGCCTATAACTTTTAGGCTCGTGGTTAGGAGGGCGTCATAGGTCTCGCCGACGCTCCCCTCAATACTGTTCTCTACTGGTACAACGCCGGCCTCCACCTCGCCCGCCTCCACGCTCATAAAGACTGCGGAGATGGTTTTTCGCGGCTGGGGCTCAGCCCTCTCGCCGAAGTACCGTATAACCGCCTCCTCGCTGTAAGCCCCCCTCTCGCCTTGAAACGCCACCTTCAACCCACGCCAACACCACAACTCGGCCTAATATCCATTCACGCAGCCCGCGCCCCTTTCTCTTTTAACACCTTGATAAGAGCTGGAATGAACTGGTATAAGTCAATGGGGACCGAGTAGTCCGCCTCCCTATGGATGGGCGCCGAGGTGTCATTATTCACTGCAACAATTATCCTCGAATTCCTGACCCCCACCATGTGTTGCACCTGCCCCGATATTCCTATTGCGATGTAGAGCTGGGGGCTAATCCACTTACCAGACAGACCTACATGCTTTTCCTCAGGCATCCAGCCCAAGTCGCTTGCTATCGGCCTGCTACACGCCAGCTCCGCGCCTAGAAGCTGGGCAAGATCCTCCGCCATCTTCAAGTCCTCCCGCCTCTTAAATCCGCGGCCGACAGAGACCACAACACGGGCCTTAGAGAGGTCGGCCCCTTTCCTCTCAATCTTTTCAACTGAGACGCGCCTCAGCCTCAAATTCTCTATAGACGGCCTACTGACCCTCACAGTCTCAAAGCTGCCGCCCTCCCTCGCTTGTGGCCGCCTTCCTGTCAACTGAATTGTCAGAAGTGCTGGAAACTTCTTAATGGCTACTCTCTCAACATAGCCTCCCCCGAGGAATGGTCTCTCAACTACGAGCCTCCCATCATTAAACTCTAGATTGGTGCAGTCCGTCAGGCATGGTGATGAAAGGTTCTGGGCTGTTCTCGCGAAGAGCTCTCTATAGATCTTCTTAGATGGTCCGATAACTAGTCCCGGCTCACTATTTCTCACTAGGTCGATAACAATTTTTTCAAGTCCCTCGGGTGGAATCTCGTCAAAACCCTCTAGCAGATAGGCTCGCTTCAAACCAAGCGATGCGAGAGACTCCCCGTCAATCACGGCCTCTGGGATAAGCGCCTCCACGACCGAAGCTCCAATCTGGTCTGCGACAGCCCTCATCTCCAGTAGCTCGTCAAGCTCACCTGCCAAAATCAACACAGAAATCAAACCCTAAGCACCCCCTCCCGAACCAGACTCTCCACAAGCCTCTCAGCACACTCGAGAGGATCACCCTCCAACACAATGTTTCTGCGCGCAGTCTTCAAAGCCCGGACCGAGAGCCTCTCGACAAGCGGCTCCACAAGATCCCTTTCTAGTCCCAGCTCTGAGAGGTCAACCCGCGTTATCGGCTTCTTAGACGCGGCCCTTATCATGAGTAGGCTTGGAAGCCTCGGAGAAGCCAGCTCTAGGCTGGCTGTTATTATTAGCGGCAGCTCAGACTCGAGGGTCTCTGTCCTATCCTCTAGGCTGCGTCTTACCCGTACTATGTTCCCACTCAACTCGACGCTGACTGCATGTGTTATGCATGGTATTCCCATCGCCTCTGAGAGTCTGGGGCCGAGCTGGTAGTTCCCAGCGTCTGAGGATGCCTCACCGCAAAAGAGTATGTCCGCCCCTCCCGCCTTTTTTGAGAGCCTTGAGAGGACGTTTGCAGTAACCCATGCATCGGCCATAGAGAGCCTAGGATCGCTGACGTAGAAACACCTATCAGCACCCATGGCGAGGGCTTCGCGGAGGACAAGCTCGTTCACGGCGTCGCCGGCCGAGAGTACTACCACTTCACCGCCCCAGCCCTCCTTAATCCTTAGGGCAGCCTCTAATGCAACTAAGTCCGCCTCACCCAGCCTGAGTGTGGCCTTCTCAAGCCTCGGAGCCAGCGTAGAGGGGTCATATTCTAAGGTTGAGATGTCGGGAACCTGCTTTACAAATACGTGAATAACCGGCAAGTCTCGGTCTCAGAAAATCACCCGCCCATCCCATTATTTATAGTGGTGGACTCTACTTGGGCGCCTCAAGGGGTTTGATGACCCATTGTTGTAGGCCCCTGAGAAATAAATATTGGGAGAGGACAGGTCATTCCAATGAACCTCTCTAGGCTGCCGCAAGAGGTTGAGGCTGTTTTAGAGGGAGCGCTCGTCGCGATTTTAACCGTCATTAACGAGAGGAATGAGCCTGTCTCACATCCCATGCTACCACTATATGACCGCGAGAAAGGCGTGCTCTACTTCACCTCGAGCATTCTGTTCAGCAAGAAGCTCGAACACATCAAGAAAAACCCGCGAGTCTCTGTACTAATATCTCAGCGTGAATATGTGAAGTCTGAGCAATACCACGCTGTCGAGATTAAAGGTGATGCAAGGGTACTAGACCGAGACTTAAGCCGTGAGTGGCAGAGGCTATTACCCCTTTGGAGGAAGAAAGAGCCTTATATCGACGCATACGTTAAGCAGAGGTTTGCCCTGCCCCTCTTCTGGGAGAGGGCCATCATAGAGGTTCAGCCGAGAAAAGTAAGGGTCTGGCGCGACGGCGACCTAGAGAGGGAGCCCGAACATTATAGCCTTGGTGGGTAGGGATGATCCAGATCGACGATTTGAGGAAGTTTGAGCAGGTTGCGATGGCTTTCATCGACGAAGACGGATACCCCTCGACGATACCTCTGGTCACCAGTAGACTGGACGGGGACGTTAAGCTTAAGCTGCCAAGAGGCATAGAGGGTGGCAAGGTTGAGGGCAAAAAGGTCAATCTCATATTAAATCACATTACGCCACTTCCCGCGGGCGGATATACAGACCGGCGGTACATAGTCTTCAGAGGCCTATCCCGAGTGAGGGACGACACCCTCAGTGTAGAGATGGAGAAAGTCTATACCTGGGACGAGAGAACGACACCATTTCCAGAATATGTTGAGGTCTCGACATCGAGGGCTAGGCGATATCTTGAGGGGATCGGGAAGAGGCTTGGAGAAACTTTTAGACCAAGCATAGGTGCCTTCTGGAGCTTTTTCAGGACGGTGCGGCTACCATTCCTAATTGCGACGGCTGTACCGGTCGCGATTGGAGCGGGTGCTGCATTTTATAGAGGGTTCTTCGACCCGATACTCCTACTCCTAACGCTCCTGGGCCTCTCATGCATACATTTGGCACTGAATGTGGCAAACGATTATTTCGATACTATCTTGGGCGCCGACACAGCCAACAGGAGACCCACACCATTCAGCGGAGGGTCAAGAGCGATAATATACGGCATCGTCAACATGCAGGAGGCTAGATTGATCTATACATCCCTTTTCGTAGGTGGTGTGGTTACAGGCGCATATTTGGCGGTCACTAGAGGCTTGTTAGAGATTGCAATACTCACCGGTCTCGGATTGTTTCTCTCATACTTCTATACTGCGCCACCGCTTAAGCTGGCCTATAGGGGGCTTGGTGAAGTTGCAGTATTCCTCGGCTTCGGCCCAATAATCGTCCTTGGAACATATTTCGTCCAGACCCAGAGCATAGGCCTAGATGCTGTAGCCGCCTCGATACCTATAGGCCTCTTGATTATGCTGATACTCTACGTTAACGAGATACCGGACGCGCCATATGACAGGGAGGCGGGGAAGATGACCCTCCTTACAAGGTTCACGAAGGCGCAGGCATTATTCTTTCTCGCCGCCTCGTTCACAGCCACGTATCTAAGCATCTCCCTGATACCCCTACTCAATTTAGGGCCAGCATCCGTGATGATAGCTCTTGCCGGAGCCCCTCTCGCCTATCGCGTCTATAGGGGTGTTAAACAGAACTACGGCGACCCCTACCGGATGATTGGTGTCATGTCTCTAAACGTGAAGACCGCTGCGATAACAGGTTCTCTCCTAGCAGCAGGCTACTTTATCGGTGCAGCCCTATAACCCGCGACTATTTCGCCGCTGCATCTCTACCACCCTAAGGTCAGGCCACTTAATTCTGAGGGCAAGTGGAATGTTAATGATTGATAGGGCCCATGCGATGCCGAAGGAAATAATGCTGGGGTAATAAATCGTCTCAAGGGAGCCGAGTGCTATGGGAGCGTTGGCGAAGGGGGCCCACATGGTCTGTGAGCCGAGAGATCCGCCGAAGCTTCTGAAGAAGGTCAGAATAGAGGTTAGAAAGCCAAGCTCTGCTGAGGTGGCTAAAGTCTGAATCGTGATCAATGTCGTGGGGACGGTTAAGCCCATGGAGGTGCCCACCATTATGAGCGGCGGTATCAGGAGCCAATAGCTCGGGGCAAGAATGTTTGTAGCTATTAGGAGCGTGAGCGCTGCAAGAAAAAGGCCGACTCCTGTCTTGATCATGGGGCCTGGCCCATACTTGACTATGAGGCGTGAAGAAATGTTTGCAGCGAGAACCCATCCTAGGGTTGTGGGGGCCATAAGTAGACCAGCCGCTGTAGGGGGTAAACCATAGAACCATTGAAGAATAGGGGGTATTACGGTTACTGTGCCGAAGAATGAGAAGCCTATCACTCCATTGATTGCGAACAATGTGAAATTCAGTCTGTCTGATAAGAGTCTGAACGGTATGAAAGGTGTTCTCTCCGCCCTTTCAACGCGTATGAAGAGGGGGGTAGCGATAAGAGCTACAATTGCTGTAAGCGATACTGCCTGCCAGCCGAGTAGTGGGGCGTCGATTAGCAGGAGGAGGCAGGTCGCGATTATTGTAAATAGTATGAACCCTTTTGTGTCGAGGCTTCTGTCCCTCTGCCTTGACCCCAGCCCCTTTAGGCTCTTCATCCCCATTACAAGGGCAACCAGCGCGGGCGGGATGTTAATGAGATAGACCCAACGCCACCCAAGCGCGTCTACTATCATCCCACCCATCGGCGGGCCGAGAATGCTACCAACAGCCCAGACAGTTGAAGTATATCCTGTTACACGTCCCCTTTCCTCAAGCGTGAACAGGTCCCCAATAATGGTGAACGTTAAGGCGAATATAGCCCCCGACCCTATACCCTGCAATAGTCTGAAAAGCACGAGCGTCTCCATGCTCCACGATATCCCACACAGGAGAGAGGCAACTAGGAAAACCACTAGGCCGGTGTTATAGATCAGCCGCCTCCCATACAGGTCTGATAGCCTGCCCCAAACCGGTATCGAGATTGTAGACGAGAAGATGAAGATCGTGATAGGCCAGTTGTAGAGTGCTTGGCCTCCGAGCTCGAGGACAGCCCGGGGCATCGCGATGGGAACGATAGTACCCTCTAATGAGGCCATGAATAGGCCCGTGATAAGACCAATCAGAATGCGCCACTTATTTAGGGGGCCATCAGCCACGCAATTTGAGGCAGTTATAGCCAATTTAAACGTTATGTGTGAGAAGAGGAGTCTATCCTTTCCAGAGGGAGATTATATTGAGTAGTGCTAAGACAGAGTAGACTGCCTCCTCTGTCCTCACACTTCTTACACCTTGATATGGTATAAAATTCACACAGATGTCAAATATCTCCTCCAGTCTGGAGTTTTGAAGCTCAGCAATCTCTGCTAATCCTCGCTTATAGGAGCCGAAAGCCACACATACCGGGCCTCTAACCGTCTTAAGTGCCTTGCTGAGCCTATCCCAAACCTCTACTACAGGCTCACCATCCCTGTCAGTTGCGATCGAGTATCTATAATTCTTGACTATCTCTTTTAGCGTTCCCTTGTGGGTTGAGATTTTTGTCCCGAGGTAGTAGGGGAGCTCGTCGCGGCGCTTTATCTTGAACCTTATCTTCTTTCCATGCGACTTGACCAGCAGCAGTACCCTAGACCCGTGCCTTCTCGGCGCTTCTAAGACGATGGGCTTCTTTAGACCCGCGTGCAGTATAGTTAATTCTCCCCTCCTCTCAAATAGGCCTTCTCTGAGCTCCCATGCATCGCTGGGTGGGATGGGTGATGGAGGGTGCGTGGGGATGTTGAGTGGTGGTAATAGCCCAGCATATCTCAGCTCAGGTCTAAGTCTGAAAAGCTTTTTTCTAAGGTAGGGCGGTGTTGATAGATATTCACATATTAGTTTTATCAGCTCCGAGTTTTTGCTGGGCTTTTCAGGCTCCTCCTCGTAGATAATCATTTGGCTTACCCTGAATATTGTCATCGCCCTGAAGAGGAACCCTATACGCATCGTCTTCTCTCGAAGATGTGCCGCATCCTCGGCGTAGGTGCTGGGTATCAGGACATGTATCTCAGGGACCGCAGCTGGCGGGGCCCTGACGCTAAATGTCGAGGACGAATCTGACGAACGCCCTTCCATCCTCCTTCTTCACCTCCATCAGCCAGTATGTCGGCGACTTCACATGGGTCCCAGGCCTGTGCCTACCCTCATCATACTGCTCACCCCAAACCTCTCCCCTCACCTTAAAGACATCCGATTCGACCAGCTCTTCCACCCTAACCTTACAGCCTACAAACCGGTCAATCTCAAAGAGGAGAAGTAGCTTCTCAAGCCACTCGTAGAGGAGGGATAGGTGGTCGTACCCCTCAGCCTCTACAACTCTCTTTGATGCGGGTGATATCGACTCGAGATTGCTCACTAGGGTCTCGAATAATGCCATTCCAGCCTCTTCAAACGCCTCCTTCAAATCCGAGCCAAATGCCTCGACGTATATGTCGCTGGTATGCTCGAGGAAGCGCCTACCCCTCATACCACTAGCCAAGTCTCCCCGCCCAGAGATAAATCAGGCCCTCGCCGCGGATAAATCTTAATGATAGCTGGGAAGATGTTACACAGGTTGGTCAAGAGGGTCTCGGTTCGAGTTCCATCAAGCACGGCTAATCTAGGTCCAGGCTTCGACGCCTTCTCCATGGCTCTCGAGGAGCCACATTTGGAACTTGTGGTGGAGAGGGTTGAGGGGGGAGAGGGTGTAGTGGTTGATGTTTATGGCCCCTATCGCCACCGCGTCCCCACCGACCCACACCGAAACGCGGCGGCAAAAGTTCTCCTTAAGCTGGCCGAGAAGAGCGGCGGCACACAGGGTTTGAGAGTTGTTATAGACGCTTCGATTCCGGTGGCTAAGGGTCTCGGGTCCTCGGGAGCTGAGGCGGCAGGCGCAGTTGTGGCGGGTGAGCGAATTCTCGAAATGGTTCTTAACGAAGAGGAGAGGATTAGGATTGCGGCTTCAGCCGAGCCCGGGTCGCATGCCGACAACGTGATAGCATCCCTCCTCGGAGGGTTCAACATAATTGACAACTCTCCCGCAGGGCTGACCTACCTTAACATCAAGCCCCCAGACTACATCGGATTGGTTATACTGGTCCCAGTCGTTGAGAAGAAGTCTACCGACGAGGCGCGCAAAATCCTCACAAGTCCTCCAACCCTGACAGAATATTCACAAGCCCTCTCGAGGTCATCCCTCATCTCAGCAGCACTGGCATTGGGCAGGATGGACCTACTCTTGAAACTTATTCCGTTTGACCCCTTCATCGAGAAGGTCAGAGCTAACGCCGGCCTATACGGCCCTGGATACAGGTGGGAACACCTACTCGAAGAGAAAAAGAAATTACTGAGCGAATATGGCGTCGCCCTTTGTATCAGCGGCTCGGGGCCCTCACGACTCTTAATTTACGACGTGCGAAGAGGAGTAGAGAAGATTGAGCGTGCAGTCGAGTACCTCTCTGAGCGTATTGAAAGATTGGCTGGAGGCCTCGAGAAAGTTATATACACGAGGCCTACAACCCAAGGTGCAAAGATCATTGAGGAGCATTAGGCTTAACCCCGCGAACAATGTATCCACTCTTACCTCCGGGTAGGATAATTAAGACGTCCCCACACCTCTTACACCTGAAATACAGATTCTCACCCCCCTCCGTCCTCTGGCCGCCCAAGAACTCGAGATCTTCATGCCTACACTTCTCATCCCCCAATACCCTCCCCTCCCACTAACTATTCAGCACACATAAATTAATATGGGGATCTTCTGGATGAGTTGGTTGAAGGGGCCGTGGTCTAGCATGGCTATGACGCCAGCCTGGGGAACTACACGGTCCTGAGCGCTGGAGGACGTGGGTTCAAATCCCACCGGCCCCACCCCCAGAAAACTTGGACAGGCCGCGCAAAAGATTTGTAGCTGAGGGCGCGTGAATAAATATTTATTTGAAGTGTGGGATAGAATTTTGAAAGTAATGAGCAGCAGAGAAGAACTTGCCAAAAAATTCCTTGTTAGGAAGTTGAGGCCGATTGAAATAGGTGAGAAAAGTATTAGTCAATTGCTGGACTCGATGGCTATGACGGGCTTTCAAGGCCGTAGGCTCGGAGAGGTTGTGAAGGTTTGGGAAACGGCATGTAGAACAGAGAATACCGTGATATTCCTAGGGCTCGCGGGTTCTCTAAGCACGACGGGGCAGAGCGAGATAGTAAAATTCCTCATAAGAAACAGGTTCATCGACGTACTTGTCTCAACCGGTGCAAACATAACGGAAGACCTAGTGGAAGCACTTGGCGCCAACTATTACATGGGAGAGCCAAACCTCGACGATTCCGAGCTGTTTAAGGCAGGCATCTATAGATTCCACGACGTCTTGGTAAGGGATGTAGACTACTTTAAGATGGAAAAGATGCTCGCGGATTTCATGGCGCAGCTTGACCGTACCAAGGTCTATTCTTCAGCCAAGTTTCTGAATCAGCTTGGGGCTTGGCTTGACGGAAAGGGGGTTAATGGTATTCTGACAGAAGCGTGGAGAAGTGGTGTTCCCGTCTTCTCACCGGCACTTGTAGACTCGGGTATGGGGGTAGCATACCTTCTAAACAAGTATCGGCATGGTGAGGGTTTCAAACTCTTGATAGACCATTTCGCCGATTATGAATTAATCGTCAAGATAAAGGCGAAATTTGCCGACAGTGCAGCGATCTTTATCGGGGGTGGTGTTCCCAAGGACTTCATACAGCTTGCAGCTGTGGCAGTCGATGTTCTACTCTCCGGCGACTTATCCAAATACAGGCCTCACAGGTTCGCAGCACAGATAACCACAGACAGCCCCCACTGGGGAGGCCTCTCCGGCGCCACATTGGATGAGGCTAAGAGCTGGGGGAAAGAGAGCCCGGACAGCATGACCGTTCAGTGCTTCTGCGACGCCACAATCGGGCTCCCACTCGTGGCTCATGCCCTCTACGAGAAGCTAGGGCGAAGAAAAGACCCGCCTGACCTCAGCTGGGTGTTTAAGGAAGGCTAACCGAGGAGGACAGACGCTAATAGGGGAAGAATCAAGGTGGCGTCTCCGTAGATTGTGACTTTTCTAGCGTGGGTTTTCAGTTTGCCCCAGCTTATGGCCTCCTTCAGTGGCGCCCCTGTCAGGCTTCCATCCCACTCGTTCCCGGTCGTGACGTAGACTGCATAGTCTAGGCCACCCCCAAACTGGTTCAGCCACAAGAGGTGATGCTTGCTTATTCCACCCCCTATTATGAGGCCGCCCCTCCTGACCTCTTTGAAGAGGTTATCGGAGAGCCTGTCATAGTCCCTGAAGAGATTTAGCCTAAAGTCTCGATGCGTTGTGTGAAACATCCAGAGCTGGGTTCCAGCGGCACCATCCATTATACCGGGGACTACCACGTCCACGTTAGCCTCAGCGGCAGCCCTTAAAATCGACCCCTCTGGAAGACGCCTCCCTATCTCCCTAGCAAGCTCGATAGTCCCAATCTCTCTCACCCCCTTGTCGTAAAGCTCGTTCAGTAGACCGAGCATGAAGCGCTCAATCGCGAGCCCGTAGTTCTCCTCAGGCACAATGACCGAGCCGACACGGTGTAGTCCATGCTCACGGAGCTCCCCATCATCCAACTCGAAGGCGCCCTTGTAATAGTTGCCCAGACTCCTTGCAATGTCATGGTCAATGGTCCCGCAGGTAGTCACCACGTATTTGAAGATTCCTCGCCTTATGATGCTGGCCAAGACGCCTCTTAGACCGGTGGCTGTGAGGGAGCCTACGAAAGAGAGCCATCGCACACATTCCCGGTCACTAACCATCTCTCTAAGTATTCTGCACCCTTCAGCAAGGTAACTGGCCATAAATCCTCCCGAGGCTGCGAAATGCTCCACTAGATTGCTTATCGTTGTGTCGGCTGAGAGGGTGTAGTCCTTAACAGGCTCCTCTCCTTTGAAACCGCCCCTCCTATCCTTATATCTCACGTAAATAGTCTATGCCCGCTCATATTTTAGTGGCTGTCCTTCCCTTACGGTAGGACTCAACAATCCTCAGCCAATCCTTTAACCTGATTTCCATTCCGAACCTGTCCTCCCGTAGCTTCATGTATATGTAGGGGGTCATGAGTAGCCTAAAGTCTCTGAGGTAGTTGAAGCTTGAGTTGTGGACCTTCTTGATGAACTGGAATATCGTGTAGAAGACTGAAAAGCTCTTAAGGACCTTTTGTGGGTATTGCTCAATCCTCCCGTCTACACTCTGTGAAAGCAGCTCGGCACACTGCATACCCGGAATTATCCCCTCTCCAATAACGGGGTGGACAGTACCTATACTCTCCCCAAGCCCAACCACGCCATTGCTGATAATGGGTGCGCAGAGGTGGGGTGGGGCGATCCTCACAGGACGCCCCACAACATCAATGACCTCGCCGGGGTTTTTTCTGATGAACTCGTCTAGAGCCTCTTTATGCCTATTGAAGTAGTCGCCAACTCCCACGTGGGCTAGGTTGTTGGATAGGGGAAAGTACCAGAGATATCCGCCTAGGTGGGTTAGTGGCATCAGGTAGAAGTCATCGATGGGTGGGCTATCATACTTCACAAGATACTCCACAGTCGGGATGTAGTAGTCGCGGGCTATTCTTGGTAGGAGGGCCCTGTGGAACCCCGTGGCGTCCACTATCAAGTCAAAGCCTGTTATCTTTACTTTTTTCACGTCAATGCTATAATATACTTTCAGTCTGCTGTGCATGTCTAGTATGAACTGCTTCTTGTTAAATGTGCAGAGCCCTTTAAGCTTGATGGAGAATTCACTCTCATCGGGTAGCTTAACGATCATCTCTTTCCCCTCATGGAGAATGTATTCGTCGAAATTCAGGCCTATACGTCCGGCTAGGCGCCTCATCTCATGTTTACTCGTCCCCCAGGCACATATTGCCCTGAAGTTTTCGGCTTTCTGCCGCTCAAAAACCACGACTTCGTGGTCACCCTTGATGAGGTTTGCGAAGTAGCTTCCAGCCACTCCCCCGCCCGCGACCGCGACCCTCACACTACATACACCGGGGCCGTCATTTTTTAAGCATCACCAGCTACACGGGACGTTTCAGCCCTCAACGACTGTACCGGCATAACCCTCAAGTATAGCCCGCCGTATATTTCGCACATCCCGTCCATCGATTATGGATAGTTTGATCCTGCTCCGCTCTAGGATTGATAGGCCAACATTATCTATAAGCCTGTACTCGCCCGCTAGCTGCGGGCTCCCGGCCATTATTTTTCTAAGCTCCGCGTAGCTTAGCCGCGGTAGTATCCGGGCGTCACTGTGTATCTTGGGGTCTTTGTTGTAGATACCCTCAACGTTTGAGGCGACGATTAGTCTCTCCGCCCTTATCGTCTCTGCGCAATAGGTTGCTACCGCGAAGGTGGATTGCCCGGGCCAGAACCCGCCGGCAACAGCTATGCCTTTTCCAACTAGGGCGGCTCTGAGGTCATCTACGTTCTTGACGACTAGTGGGTATGCTTTTTCCCCCAGGGCTTGGATAAAGAGGGCTGCGTGTATCCTCGTGACCTCTGTGGCGATTTCGTCGCACCTCGTCTCATCGGCCCCTAGTCTTTTGGCCGCTTCTATGAAGGCCCGCGCCCCAACCCCTCCTCCAACCACGACAACCCATTTATCATTCTCAGAATGGGCCTCCCTCAAAATGTCTGCCGCCTGTTTTATCCACTCCACAGAGACCCCATCTTTTGTCGAGAAGAGATGCCCGCCAATCTTTATTACCAGCCGCAAATCGTGGAAAAATATCACCCATCCCCTAATTAAAATATCCCCTGATAATGTCGGCGCAGGTTGACTAATAGTTAAATTCAGCCCAGTGGAATATGGGTGTCGGGACTGAGAATGGAATAGCCAAATGGGGAAGTGTGGATCGATACAAGTTCAGGCGTTTCGTGGAGTTTTTAGAGTCTCGGCAGGGTCGCGGAACTGAGCTGGTAACGCTCTACATACCGCCTGGGAAGAGGATTGACGAGGTTATAGGGTATTTGAGGCAGGAGCTCTCGACCGCCTCTAACATAAAGTCCAAAGGGACTAGGAAGGCGGTAATGGATGCGATAGAGAGTGCCATCCAGCGGCTCAAGCTCTTTAACGACAGCGGCCCTAATGGCCTAATCATATTCAGTGGAGCTATACCTCAGAACGGAGAGGGTACGGAGAAGATCGAGGTATACCACCTCCACCCACCACAGCCAATCAACTTCTTCCTCTACCGCTGCGACTCGAAATTCTACCTCGACCCACTGAAGGACCTGCTAAAAGAGAAGGAGACTTACGGTATAATCGCTATGGATAATGAGGATGCGGCGATAGCAGTTCTCCGCGGAAAGATGATTATTGAACTTAGAACATATACCAGTGGCATTCCAGGCAAACATAGAGCGGGCGGCCAGTCTTCTAGGAGATTTGAGCGGCTAAGGGAGCAGGCGCTCCAAGACTACTATTCACGGCTCGCAGAACACGCAAACGAGATATTTCTCAACTATCCTGACCTCAAGGCGATAATCATAGCTGGCCCTGGCCCAACTAAGGAGGTATTTGCGAAGGAGGGAAAACTCCACTACACCCTGCGCGACAAAATACACGTGATTGACACATCGTATGCTGGTGAAGAGGGTGTGAGGGAGGCAATCGATAGGGCAGCCGATATACTATCCAACCTCAGACTGGTGAAAGAGAGGAGACTGGTTGAGGACTTGATGAGAAGGGTCGCAACACAGAACACCGTGATCTACGGCCTAGATTCGGTCAGACAGGCCTTGCAAGGGAGGCAGCTCGAACTCCTCCTCATTAGCGAAGAACTGGACCTCTTCGAAGTCACTTATAGCTGCTCAAACTGCGGCTACACTGTTACCGAGACCCTCAGTGAGGGTGACCTCGTCTCCTTGCTTCCGGAAAAGCTCTCTCAAAAATGTCCAAAGTGCGGGGTCCAAGGCTTCAAGCTGAACAGCCAAGAGAAGCTCGTTGACATACTCATAAAGCAGGCCGAGGAGGCAAACACGAAGATAGAGCTAATCTCAGCATCCCACGAGTCTGGAGAAATGTTTCTGAAGACGTTTGGAGGAGTGGCGGGGCTGTTGAAGGGCTCTAGCAGGTAAAACTAGCGCTAAATTTTAAAAAGAGCCAATCACTTTGAGGAGGAGGTTTGAAACACTTTCTCCAAGTATTTGACGCCTCTAGGAGCGAGCTCCTGAATATTATAGAGCTTGCCCTGAGGTTTAGGCGGGATGGTTATACCGGACATCCCTTGCGTGGCAAGGTTATCGCCATGCTCTTCGAAAAACCCTCTACGCGGACTAGAGTCTCGTTTAGCTCCGCCGTCTTAAGGCTTGGAGGCGAGGTAATCTATCTCCCAGCCTCTGAACTCCAGCTAGCGCGGGGTGAGCCATTAAAAGACACTGCCCGGGTTCTAAACAGATACGTTGATGCGATAGTCGCGCGGCTTTCATCTCACTCCTCGCTGGAGGAGATTGCAAAGTACTCGGAGAAGCCTGTGATAAACGCTCTCACCAATCTACACCACCCGTGCCAAGCCTTAGCGGATGTTGCTACGATGTATGAGGAAGCGGGGGGATGGGGGTTCAAGGTTTCATACATTGGAGACTGTGGGAATGTCTGCAGGTCCTTGGTGCAGATATGCGCATCGCTGGGTATATCAATCTCCGTTGCCTCCCCTCGCAAATATTGGTTCCCATCAGACGAGATTCAGCTGTATAAGGAGGTTGCATCGTCGGCAGGCAGCGCGGTAGAGTTTACCGAAGACCCTGAGGAAGCTGTGGCGGGCTCCGACTTCATCTACACGGACGTCTTCGTATCAATGGGAATGGAGAGCGAGTATGAGGCTAGGCTCCGAGACTTCCTCCCCCGCTACCGCGTGAGCATGAGGCTCTTCGAGAAGGCGAAGCCTGGCGCCAAGTTTATGCACTGTATGCCTATCAGGCGGGGAGAGGAGGTGGAGGAGGATGTCGTCGAGTCGAGCCGCTCTATAATATTCCTACAGGCCGAGTATAGGATGCATACGTCTGCCGCTCTTCTCTTCTCCCTACTGGGAGAGCCTAGCTAGCGGTTTGGGGCTCCTGCACACTCTTTTCCAGCCGCTCGATTATAATGTTGTAAGACTTGGGCAGCTTAGAGGCGGCAACTTTTATTGCCTGCTTAGCCAATTCAATATCCCTCCCATAGACATATAGTTCGAGAACATCCTCGCCTGCCTCTACCTGGGCAGCCCTGCCCACAGGCCGTCCAAAAGCCCTGCTCATCCCCTCTTGGAGCCTATCTGCATGGGCTCCGAAAATCATTTTGTTCTCCCTAAGCACGTGGTGCGGGTGGGCTTTTACAGTCAGGTAAAAGTTTGTGCCTATTTTCTGAGAGAGCATCTTCCCCGCTGCGACTCTAGCCGCCTCAAGCGCCACATCTCTTATCTGAACAGACTCCTTAGCCACCAGTCTCAACCTATATTCGTAGTCTCCTTGCCATGCCCCGTAGTCGTATTTAGCTAGCCTAGCTTGCGGGGCGCCGTGAATATAGTCCACTCTAGTGAATGGCCTCTCTAATGACCGGTAGTTCTTCGCCTTCAATTCTAAGTATCTTGTCGGGGTGGCATGCTAAAAACCTATTTTCGAGAGAGTTCTCACGATATGCTAGGCGTGGAGGGGAAGTGGATAGCCAAGAGAGAGTTGTTAGCGCCGAGGATATAGAGGCTGTGAAGGTTAGGATTGCGGGCGAGATTGCCATGTCCAAGTCTCCTGGAGTGGCCATGAAGAAGTGGCGGCAATTGTTTGGCGAGAAGCAGCGTGAAGTTGCAGCCCGTATGGGCGTCTCCCCCTCAGTCCTTAGCGACTACGAGCAGGGCAAGAGGTCTCCTGGTATTAAGTTCGTGAGCAGGTATGTCGAGAGTTTGATAGCTTTAGACCTTGAGAAAGGAGGGGCGAATATCAGGCATTTCTCAGACCCCTCGCGCTCACGCCACAGGGCTATCTTGGATTTGCGAGAATTCTCCACCCCAGTAACCCTTGACAAGATAGTTGATGCTATGGAGGGGGAGTATCTGTGGAGGAGTAGGGGGCGTGAGCCGGAGGTCTACGGATACACGGTTGTTGACAGCATAGCAGCGATAAGATACATGGACTCTACCGAGTTCATCCAGATCTTCGGATTAACCTCGATGAGAGTCCTAGTCTTCACGAATGTCTCTACAGGAAGATCACCGCTAGTGGCTGTCAGGGTCTATCCCCTGAAACCCGTTGCAGTTGCATTACATGGCCCGCCCTCACCCGAACAGGTTGATAAACTAGCCGTGGAGCTCGCGGAGCTTTCTAGGGTCCCACTAATACTGAGTAGGTCTAAGTCTGTGAAAGACATGATTGAGGCCTTGAGGAGGCTGGGGTGAGGATTGAAGATATTGGTGGGGTGTTGTGGATTTACAAAGTCCATGACCGCATACATGAAGGAGTACAGGCTTGTCGAGCTCCAGACAACTTTTTACAGAGTCGTGAAACTCGAGACAGCCCGAAAGTGGCGAAACCAAGCCCCCGAAGACTTCCTCTTCACCGTTAAGGCGTTTCAAGGCATAACTCACCCACCCTCAAGCCCAACTTGGCGTCGATCAAATATCAAGCCAACAAAAAATCACGGCAGCCTGCAACCCACCAAAGAAGTCTACGAGTCTTGGAAGATTACGAAGACCATTTGCGACGAGTTGAGGTCGCCCTTCTGCCTTATTCAGACCCCTAGCTCGTTCAGGGATACTCCAGAGAATGTGCGGAATGCCGAGACTTTCTTCTCGAATGTGGAGCGAGGGGCGTTTGACATCGGGTTTGAGGCTAGGGGATGGTCGCTAGACGCAATAGCTAAGATATGTAAAAAGGCTAGACTCGTCCATGTGACTGATCCATTCCTCCAAGACCCGGTTACCCTAGGTAAACATAGGACAGTGTATCTGAGGCTTCACGGTAGCCCGCCTGGGAAATCCATGTACAACTACTCTTATACCGACGACGACTTGGCAGCTCTATACAGGAAGATTAAGGGGTATGATGGCGATGTGATCTATGTGTTATTTAACAACGTTAGCATGGAGAGGGACTCTAAACGCTTCATGAAACTTGTCCTCAGCTCTTAAGCTCCTCAGAGTGCTCCCAGAGCATGTTGAAGTAGAGCTGTGCAATGGCTGTCAGGGAGAGGTGCGCTGAGTAAATCGCTACTTGGGGACGGTTCTCTCCACTCGCTAGGAGCAGCAGCACAGCCTCCGACACATCGTTAATCACCCCACCCGCGAATGAGATCTCCCTCACTCTAACCTCCGCCAACGAGGACAGCGTCTTCACAACCTTCCCCACCGCCTGAGGCCCCACCAGCACTCTCACCACCCCTCGCCTCTCCTTTATCAGTGAGGCGGTAGAGATCAAGAGCTGCTGTATTTCTGGAGGGATTATGGGTAGGACAATTGAGAGCTGCTTGTTGGCCCGTCCCATAACATCTTTTACGCTCCTCCAGAGTGAGGCCTCTCCCCTGATTATCCATAGGTCGGGACGCTCAGGTCCCGTTCCCTCATATATTTGGGTCAGGGCTGAGACGAATACCTCTAGGTCTGACTTGAGATCATTCTCAATTGACGCCCTGATAGCCTCGGAGGCGACCTGTGGATGCTCAGGAATATATCTCATGGGGCGCCCTCTCTCAACCTTTACAAGGCCCTTCCGCTCGAGAGACTTGAGGGTCTCGTATATCTTTGAGATAGGGATTTGGGCTGCGGCACTAATCTCGCTTGCAGACCCGCTACGCCGCTTGAGAAGTGCGATATACGCCTTGACCTCGTACTCGGAAAGCCCCAGCCTTTTTATGGCAGCCCATGTCTTCTCGTCGAGCGCCACGAAGGACCTATCGCTCAACCTTTAAAGAGCCTGTGCAATTGGGCTATTAAGGATGTTGTAGGCCCCACACTATGTAGATGAAGCGTGTTTAGAGATCTTTTTAAAACCTTTAACGGCGGGGAACTAAACTAGTATGCTCCAGCCATCACCAAGCATCGATACGACCTCCTCAAACATGGCCTGATTCCTCCAGATGATGATTCCGTAACGCGACTGGCTATCCAGCCTCTCGTCGAGTAGAGGTTTGGGGCATGAGGCGCTCCTACAGCCCATACCCATGGCAAAATACAGCGCAGGCATAATGTCCATCATCCTCAGCTCCGGTGTCAGACACAGGTATCCATCGACGCGCCCCACCGATGCGTAGCACATTTCAAGAAGCGCCGAGCCCATCACCCTAAAGAATCGAAGCCGCTCAGCTATCCTGATCGATAATTCTTGCGACCTCACATTCCTCTTAAAAGATGCGTGGTGAAAGAAAACAGCAGCCCTGCCTTTATCCCCTTGAGCAGCCTTTGAAAGGTCTGAGGATTCCCTGTGAGACACGTACTCCTCTTCCCTTATGAAGATCTCTCCGGTGGCATGGTCTATCACCCCTGATGAGACAACATCCCTCGCAAAGGGCCCCCGCGCTATTGCAATCCCAGAGGAGTAAAAGCTGATACCTCTCGACATGTTTGCGCTACCATCAACGGGGTCAATGAGGGCCCAGTACTCAGGCTCGCCTACCCCCTCCCAAGAGAGGCCCATCTCCTCCGAGACAATGGCTACACTGCCTAGACGAGACTTTAACACCTCGACAATCGCCCTCTCGCATACCAAGTCACCCCTATAGGAGATGTCGCCATAGTATCCCCGCCCCATCGGCTCACCTACGACCCCTCTGCCAACCGTGTCCAGCAGCGCATCCCTCGCAGCCCGCAGCGCCTCGCTTACGACACCCCTCAGCAAACCCCCCAGCAACTCAACACCAGATAGCAGCTATTATACCCTTAACCAGTCCCTGAAAGTCTAAGAGACCTCTTACCCGCACTCACAAGCTCAGGATAACGCCTAGCCAGCTCAGACTCAACAATCCTCGCAACCTCATCGCTAATGCTAAACCTAGGGGTCACGTTCTTCAGATAGTTAAGCACAAGAGAGCTCAGCGGCGAATAAAAAGTAATCCTCGGCTGACGCCTCGCAGCCTGCCTCGCCAAAACAAGAGCCTTCTTATCCACCACAATCCTCCTCTTCTGGGCAACCCGACCCTTCCCCACCATAGCCACTCACCAACAAACACAGCAAACCCGGTTAAAAGGTTTACCTTACAAGATAAAACAATCACAGAAAAATTTGAGATACGATTCCATGTACATATTCCACCACCGATCCGTTTTGTGGCACACTTTTTGTCTCGGAGATGCGCCGAATAGACCCAGTTTTCCAGATTGAGTGGGTGGTAAATCAAAAAGTTCTGAGATGTTGGCGGTTGACCTGTATATAAAGGGGATGGGTTATCAGGTGTTTTCAATTATTTCTGAATTGTTGGGCAGGCTTTGTTGTTCTGAGAGATTGGTTGTGATTGGTGTAAGGTTTACCTTGTAAGGTTTATGTTTTAACATTCTTGCTTTTTTATGGCCAATCCTTGTGGGGGCTCTTTAGGTGTGTGGAGGTGGGAGTGAAAACCGTATTTTTTAGGTGATTAACGTATTTTTTTGATAAAAATCGGCTTCATGTGCGGGCGCCTCGGCGGGCTCAATGTCTGGCCTGATACGTGGGTTCAACAACTTTATCAATATGTTTTACAGCGAATCCTTGAGAAATGCAGGTAGAGCAAAAATCGGAAGTTGGAGTAGTAGGGAAGCACGTCTACGGTAACTTATATGACTGCGATCCAGAAGTATTGGGCGACCTTAAGCTGTTGAAGAAGCTGGTATCTGAGGCCTCCAAGATTGCCAAAATGACGCTGGTCGAGTTGAGGGGGTGGAGGTTTGGCGGTGAGAAGGGGGGAGTCTCCGTGATAGCCTTGGTGGTGGAGAGCCACCTAGCCCTCCACACGTGGCCGGGCTATAGGTATGCTACGCTGGACATATTCACATGTGGAGATAAAAGCGACCCCTTCAAGGCCTTTGATTACCTATGTGAGGCTCTTAAGCCTGGCAGTGTCTCTAAGCACTATGCTGACCGGTCTTCAGATAGGCAGCAAGCAGCCGTTCCTTGAGGAGTGTATTGCCCGTCGGATGTGGGCTTAGGGTTAATTTAGGAGCGATGTATTGGGTTTTGCATGATACTCTCCGACTTTGATCTCTGGAACTATATACGTAGTGGGAGGCTTAGGGTGGAGCCTCTCAGCGAAGACATCGTGAGAGAGAATGGGCTCGACCTACGCATCGGCTTTGAGATTGGGAGGTTGAAGAAGACTCAGATGGTCTTAGACCCCCAAGAAAATAGCCCCGAAGACTTCTACATAATAGAGAGGGGGGACACGTTCCTGATAAACCCCCACGAGCACGTCTTGTTACACACAATCGAATATCTGTCCCTTCCCAAGGATATCATGGGGTTCGTAAACTTGAGGAGTAGCTATGCGCGTCTAGGACTGTCACTCCCACCCACAATTGTTGACGCTAATTTCGAGGGGCAGTTGACGATCGAGATGATAGGGAGCGAGTTCCCAGTAAAGCTAAGAGCCGGGGAGAGGTTCATCCACCTTGTATTCGCCAAGCTTACTTCAGAGGTGGAGAAGCCCTACAGGGGCAAGTACCAGGGTCAGCGGGGTGTAAGGCTGCCACAGTTTGACAGGCTGGCGCCTCCTAGATAGTTAACTCGGTGCAGTCCCTCGCGACTACCACCTTACACCTATAACTCTGCTCCAGCGCCTGCACTATCCTATACTCCTCATGATCCCAGACAGGGTAGAGATGTGTCACAACTACGGTCTTAGGCTTCACGCGAGCCACTATTTGCGCAAGCTCCAGTTCAGATACATGCTGCCCCACCAGCCTTTCATGGGGGAACGAACACTCGTGAACAAGCACGTCCACTCCATCAGCAAGTTTAACCAAATTCTCGCTGAATTTAGTATCACCTGAAAAGACGAGTGAGGCTCCTTGGTATTCTAGCCGATAGGCTACCCCGCCATCATGGGCGACCGGCGCCGAGGTTAGGCGAATTCCTTCAAACTCGAAAACTCGCCACGGCTCAACCTCCTCTATATCAACATACGACTCATACCTCATCAGCGTCTTCAAATACGAGAAGAACTCGTTGTTGTCTATGAGGATCTCTAAGAACCTTTTAAGCCCCCTCGGCCCGAAGATTCTTAACTTCTGCGGGGATTTATTGGGGAGCCCCTCTGGGGTGAATGCGCGGAGCTTCAACAGGGGGAAGATGTCTGATACGTGGTCGATGTGGAAGTGTGTGAGAAGAACGGCCGTCAGCTTAAAGGGGGACAGTGACAAGTTCCTCATCTTCTCGAGGACTCCCGGCCCGCAATCAAGTAGGAGCCTGCTCTCTCCAGCCTCGACATAGTGTCCGGAGCCAAATCTGCTAGGGGTAGGAACTATTGAGCCTGCCCCCAATACGATGAGCTTCAACCGTCCACTTCACCCTTTATTTTTGAGACCACTCTTATACCTTCGATGAAGGTGGTTGGATACTGTCCATTCTCATCCTTCTCATATTGCTTAACCACGTCCCAGATGTTGAGTAGGGCTGTTGCCACTGCGGTAAGGGCCTCCATTTCCACACCAGTTTTTTCATGAGTCTTCACCCTTGCCCTGACACCGATTCGTTGAGCCTCCTTCTCGACCCATGCATCTAACTCGACTGCCTCTATCCGGATATTATGGCAGAGTGGTAGTAGCTGTGGAGTAGTTTTCGCACCCATAACCCCGGCGAGCCTAGCTATGGTGAGGGGATCACCCTTCTCAACCTGGCCTGAGAGAATCTTCTCAATAGTCTCCCTACGAAGCCTGATATAGCCCTCTGCTATCGCCTCACGATAAGCTACAGGCTTGTCCCCCACATAAATCTGCCTCAATGCCAGAGACTAAACCCATCTACCTGCTTAAAGACTTTCTGAACTTAGCCCTTCAACGCGGACCGTCTCAAAAGCTGTATCGCGAGGGCGGGGTCAACTCCTTTTGGGCATACTGCGCTGCAAGAACCTGCGAAGTGGCATCTCCAAACGCCTTCAAACCTGTCTACGAGTCGGACCCTCTCTTCACCACCTTCGTCTCTGCTGTCGGCGTAATATCTGTAGGCTTTCATGAGGGGCTGTGGCCCGTAGAAATCTGGGAAAGTAGAGACTACTGGGCAGGCCGAGTAGCAGAGCCCACACTGGATACAGTATGTGAATTGGAGGTATCTCTCCAGCTCCTCCTCACTTTGAAGATACTGCTTAGTTGGATTCTCCTGCTCTACGGTATCACGTCTAATAAGCCAAGTCATCAAGGCCTTTTGCTTTCTGAATAGAGGCGTCATATCGGTTACAAGGTCTTTTACGAGGGGGTAGTTACGCATAGGCTCAACCCTTATCGTTCTTCGCCTAAGCTCTAGAACCTGCGTGTGGCATGCCAGTGTCTCCACTCCGTTAACCCTCACGCCGCATGAACCGCATATCGCCATCCTACAAGAGTATCTTACCGAAAGCGTGGGGTCTATATTCTCTTTTATGTAGATGAGGCCGTCGAGAATTGTCATGCCTTTCTTTACCGGGACTTCATACTCCTTGTAGAAGCCTCTTCCCCCGTCCTCTGGCCGGTACCTAAACACCCTAAACTTAACCTTCTCCACCAACTCCCTCACACCAGCGCATGTGCTATCAGTATAGTCCTTGTACCATATACCATTAAGAAAACGCCAACCGCGACTAAGAGGGCCTCTACCCACCTCTTCCTAGCGCCGATCAGCTCGGCGATGATCGTTCTCAGACCATTCATTGCGTGGACCGTAGTGCAGAGTAGGAGGCCGAATAGTGAGGCCGCCAATAAGGCATTCCTATACACGGGCAATACTGCGTAGGGGATTGAGTCAAACCTGAGGGTTGTCTCCCAAATAGTGTCTTGGAGGGGATATGTGAAGAAGACCGTGGCGATGTGTATCGAGCCGAAGACGAGAATCCCTATCCCAGTGATGTAGTGGAGTAGCATCAGATCGCGCTCTTTCATGGTCTAAACACCCTCGTGAGTGCGTCCAGAGTGTAAAGTAGAGCGAAGACGGCCAGGGATATGCTTAGCCAGAAAAGGGCCCTCTGCTTGGAGCTGAAGGAAGGAGGAGGTGTGAAGGGCTCCGGCCTCTTTGGGCGGCCCAGCGAAAAACCAAAATGGGCCAGTATTAGGCGGATGCCGTTTATCGTGTGGAAACCCACTAAAAATCCAATCACGGCAAGGCCCACATCAAATATCGGGTTTTTCAGTAGTTTGACGGTCTCCTCATAAGCCCTCTCAGCAAAACTATATTCAGGGACACTCCAGACTGTAATTCCGCCGATAAAATTACCAGTCTCTAACACATGGGCGATGAAATACAGAGAGACCACCACCCCGCTCACCCTTTGCAATACATAACTCCACCGTTCAAGACCGTATCTTCCAGGGATCAGCATTACCCTCAGTGATTGGATGACTGAGGATCTACTCACACCCCGAGCCAACATTCCTAGTTCGTATCTAAGGCTTCAAAAATATTTTTCCAACACGCAGCGCTGAATAGCTAAAATAACACTACCTCACACTCTTAATGGGGAGTTGGAGTCTTCCTTAAAGACAACCAGGCTAGTTATGGCCGTCGTAGAGATTAGGGATGAGACAGACGTGTGCAAAACCTACAAGTTTGTGAGCGCGCTCAACCAAGACATCTTCCCCTACCTGCCAGGCCAAGACGTAAAACTATACTTCGACACCCCACTCAAGAAGAACGACTTTAGACTCTACTCGATAGCGTCCCCGCCCACCAGGAAAGGATACATGGAGCTGACAATTAAGAGCGAGCAAGGACAGTTTGCACCCTACTTTCTATCCCAAGCGAAGGTAGGCGACCAGTATGTTATCGAGGGCCCATACGGCCGTTTTCTGAGCAAACCACTCAAAATGATTGAGAACAAGGAGCTCGACACACTAGTGTTCCTCGCGTCCTCGAGCGGCATAGTTCCCTTCCGCTGCTTCATAGAATACGCAATCGATACCGGGCTAGACGTAGACATTTGGCTATTCTACGTAAACCGCACACGTAATGACTTGATCTACCGCCGCCTATTACCTACCCTAATGGAGCAGTACCCGAGACTCAGGCTGCTATTAAACTTCACTAGGGAGCATGAGATCGCTAAAACAGAGCTCTACGAATCGGTCTGTAATGTGAGGGATGAGATAAGGGACAGGGTTGATTTCCTGCTTGGTAGGCGGCTAGAGTTTAGCGATATCGCATCGAGGGTTGATAAGTGGAGGGATGCATGGTACGGGATATGCGGAGGAGCAAAGTTTATCGCGGGTGATAGACAGCTGGGGCAGGACGGGATGATGCAGAAGATTGAGAAAGGTGGTGTTGAAAGGAGTAGAATCGAGATCGACTCCTATGGAACCAACTAAAACGGCTTAGAGCGTATTTCTCATGCTGTAAGTCTTCCGTAAAGTGTTTTTATTCCCAACCAAGTCGATAATAGTTCCCCGAATAGATATGTTGCCGCGGCAGTCCCGAGTGTTAGCGCGATATTCGTTATGATTTCCTTACGAGAATCTACGTCTCGTACAACAGCCCCGTAATACGTAAAGCCGGCTATTAGAGTTATTGAAACGGCTATAGAGGCTGTAAAGGCGATGAATATGTCGGATGTCAAGAAGAATGGCAGGGCTTGGAGAATGACGGTTGAGATGTAGGTTATCCCAGTTAGTAATGCCGCCCTAAAAGGAACTATAGCTGGTGTTTGTTTTGCTTGAAGGTAGACAGCTACCCCCATTGATATTGAGGCTGCAAACCCGACGACAAGACCGGCCATGCCCGCCAGAATGGTCACATTGGTGGCGCCCAAAAAGCCTGCATGAACCCCGCTGATCTCGATTATGGCGTCTGCGAGTCCTAAAACCACGTAGCCCAAGTATTTGATGATATTCTCTTCAATCTGTCCGATGAGCATTTTTTCATGCTCCTCTTCTTCCCTCATTATGTGGAAGAGTGTCTCCCTCTCCTTAGGGGGGAGGGCGTCGCTGAGCTCGCGATACCATCTTACAACCGACCTCTCGTGCCTTTCCAAGAGCCTTGTTATGAAGACTAGGCCCAGCAGTCTTCTGAGTGTTATCATTAGTCCGATCCTAAGCCTTGAAGGGGGCTTAGGCTGATAATTTGTGAGTTGAAGCCAGAACATGTAGTGCTCGTATTCTTTTTTGGAGAGGTTTGAGAGTATCTCTCTACGGGTAGTATCCCTCTCTGCATCCGCGAGAGACCTATATATGACGTAGTCTTTGAATTCGTCTACAACATACTTCTTAAGCTCTGACTTCAACTATTTCTGAAAAGATGCGAGGTATAATTTTTATATTGCTTCCACAGATGAGCTGCTCAGAAGATGCCTCACTGGGAGTACTCTGTGAAAGGACTTGACCCAGCTACGTCGGTCAAAGCCTCTCTTAGGGAGGTTGATTTATCTCCTAAGTGGAGTCGGGAGGTCTGTGCCGCAATAAAGGGGCTGAAGCTCAAAGAAGCCAGGAGGCTTCTTGAGGACGTGGTGAAGAGGAAGAGGATGATACCATACCGGCGATATAGGAAGCTGAGGGCGCATCACTCCCAGACAAAAGGGCCTGGCGGATATCCCGTCAAGGTTGCCAAGCATCTACTAAAGCTCTTAGACTCTCTAGAAGCTAACGCCGAGTTCAAAGGCCTAGACACTGACAGGCTAGTGCTGGTGCACGCTCAGGCTCATAAGGCCAGGGTGATCAAGAAGTTTTTCCCGAGGGCCTTCGGCAGGGCGACACCACATAACAGGACATTTGTTCACATCGAGGTTGCGGCGGTCCAAGCGCCTTGAACCTTTTCCCCGGGATCAATCCTTAAATAGAGTAGGAAATGCACAATGATGTAGATTGGTCACTACAACGGCGAAGATCCTTCAGAAGAATATCAAGCGTGCTGAGGTAATAGAGTTTATCAAGAATCGTCTGAAGGACGCCCTTATTGGCGACGTGTCGATAACAACCTCACCGATTGGGACAAACATTATAATCTACTGCATGAAGCCCGGCCTCGTTATAGGGACACGAGGTAAAACGATAAAGTCTCTCCAAGAGGAGGTTGAGAAGAGGTTTGGTCTCGAGAATGTTCAGATTTCTGTCTCTGAGATTGAGGTCCCTGAGCTTAACCCTGAGGTTATGGCTCAGAGGATAGCTCAGGCCATTGCGAGCGGGGTTCGGTGGAGGAGAGTTGCCTTCTGGGCTCTAAGGAGGATAATGGACGCTGGGGCGATAGGCGCAGAGACGATAATATCTGGTAAGCTAACCTCGGCCCGTTCAAGGTCGGAGAAATTCACCGCCGGGCTTATGCCCAAGTCCGGCGAGTTTGCAAAATATGTTCGGGTGGGGGTAGCTCATGTCCAGCTTGCTACAGGAATATACGGCGTGAAGGTTAAAATATATCCGCCTGACGCCCCCCTGCCTGAACAAGTATCTGTATCTGTGAAAAAGGAAGCAGAGGAATCCGGTGGTGGGTGAGTATGGTGAGGGAGGTTAGGGAGCTGAGGGAGAAGAGTGTTGATGAGCTGAGGGAGGAGCTTGAGGCTGCGCGTACAGAACTCCGTAACCTCAAAGTCAAGCTATCTATGGCGGGACAAGGAGAAAACACTTCAAACATCCGAAATCTCAAGAGGAGAATAGCGAGGATACTGACAATACTCAAGGAAAAACAGCTTGAAAAGAAGTAAAAGAATAGTTTCGCTTATCGGATACCACTGCACAGTGATTAAAAAGTCTGGCAGTAGTCGTTTCGAGGGCCTTATAGTAGGGGAGACCGCTAACACTGTTTTATTACAAACTTGGAAGGGCCTGAAGCGGATCCCTAAGAGGGAGCATCTTTTCGAGGTCGTGGTTGGGGGTGTGAAGTTTATCGCTAATGGGGAGGATCTGGTGGGAAGACCTGCACAGAATCTTAAACGGATTAGGCATAACTGGCTTAAACGCTCCTAACGGGGGTAGAGTCCGAGCGTTTATCCTTATTAAAACGGATATTGTTCTGATTTGTAAAAGGCTGGCTGAGCAGAAATGTCGGGGAGACAGGTTGCGAACATAGGCATCGAAGTTAAGCCCCCACAGGGAGAGTGTGATGACGAGAACTGCCCATTTCACGGCTCACTGAGGGTACGGGGCATAATTCTCACCGGGAGGGTTCATAAAAAGCTAATGCACAAGGCTATAGTCGTGGAGAGGATCATAACTATTTACGTCAAGAAGTATAAGCGATACATGAGGAGGCGGTCAAGGATCTCGGCACACTTACCACCCTGCATTAATGTAGAGGTAGGCGATATTGTGAGGATTGCGGAGACTAGGCCTATCTCGAAGACCATCAGTTTTGTTGTTATTGAAAACTTGGGGAGGGGTGGGGTAAGTGTCTAAGCGGTCTAGGGCTGTTGCTGAGGTAGGTGTTCTGCTTCGGAGACCAAACATACCTAGGACCATCAATAAGGGAGCTTACGTGCTGTGTGCGGATAACACGGGGGCGCAGGTTCTCAAGGTAATTCAGGTGATTGGGCTTAAACAGAGGCTGCGAAGACAGCCAGCCGCGGGGGTAGGCGACCTAGTGGCAGTAACTGTGAAGAAAGGGCCTATCGACTTGAGGAAGAAGGTGATGCACGCCGTCATCATTAGGCAGAAAAAGCCCTACAGGCGTCCAGACGGGACTTGGATAGCGTTCGAGGACACTGCAGCTGTCCTTGTAACGCCTGAGGGAGATGTGAAGGGGTCTGAGATTAAGGGGCCGGTTGCCCGCGAGGCGGCTGAGAGATGGTCAAAGATCGCAAATATTGCATCGATAATAGTGTGATGGTGAGATGATGAAGCAGGTATCCCAACCAAAAGATCCTTCCAAGCAAAGGCTCATGCTACATAATGCACCCAAGCATATCCTCCCCAAGCTAATGTCAGCTCACCTCTCTAAGGAATTGAGGGAAAAGTATGGGAGGCGGTCTCTCCCACTCAGGGTGGGGGATACGGTGAAAGTGATGCGTGGTGAGTATAGTGGTGTTCAGGGAAAGGTTAAAAGAGTCAACAGAGAGAGGCAAGTGGTGTATATTGAGGGGCTTACGAGGAAGCGCGCCGATGGAAGGGTTGTCGACATACCTGTCCACGCATCAAATCTAATGATTATAGCGTTGAATCTCGACGATAAGCTTAGGAAGGAGAAGTTGGGTGAGGGGTAGGGGGGCATGCATCTGAAGAGACTTGCCGCACCAAGTGTTTACAAAATTCCTAGGAAGGGATACAAGTTTGCGCCGAGACCAAAGCCTGGCAGGCATCCGTTAGAGGCGTCCATCCCGCTCGCGGTTATAGTTAGGGATTATCTGGGGGTTGCGGCAACTTATGCTGAGGCGAAGAAAATTGTCCACTTAGGCAAGGTCCTAGTTGATGGGGAGGTTATAACTGAGCCGAGGTTTGGAGTAGGCCTTATGGACGTAATATCAATTCCTTCACTTGGGAAGACATTTCGTGTCCTACCCCGATTTAAACGGGGGCTCGAACTCTTGGAGATAGGTGAGGATGAGGCGACGATTAAGCCTTGCCAGGTGAAGCGTAAACAGCATGTAAACGGTGGCTATATCCAGTTTACTCTCCACGATGGTAGGAATCTTCAGTTCCCGCCCAACAGCCCAGAGGTCAGCTCGATAAAGACTGGTGATACATTTGTGATAGAGTTGCCGAGTCAGGCTGTGAAGGGAGTTATCAAGAGGGTTGAGGGTGCATACTGCCTGATTACCTCGGGTTCTAGGATGGGGCTTCACGGGAGGCTTATCTCAATGGATGCTGAGAGAAGATATCCCGCTAAGAGGCACGCGGTCATAGAGTCTAGCATGGGCAGGATAACCACTATACTCGACTACTTCATGCCTGTTGGTGAGGATAAGCCATGGATAGCGCTATTCTAGAGAACCCAATGCGTAGAATCAGGGTCAGCAAGGTGGTTGTCAACTCTTCCATAGGAGAGGGTGGAGTAAAGCTAGAGCGTGCGGTAAAGATACTCGAGATGTTGACCGGCCAGAAGCCTTCAGTCAGAAAGGCGAAGAAGACAATCCGCGGATTTGGTATTAGGAAGGGAGAGCCGATTGCCGCGGTAGTTACGCTGCGGGGTGTGAGGGCAGTAGAGTTTCTCAGAAAGGCCCTCGCGGCAGTAGGTAATAGACTATCCCGCGACAATTTCGATGAATACGGAAACTTTGCTTTTGGCATAAAAGAGCACCTCGAGTTTCCAGGTACGAGGTACGATCCCGAACTGGGGATAATCGGGATGGATGTTATAGTGCATCTGGCTAGGCCTGGGCTGAGGGTTTCAACGCGACGGATTAAACGGTCGCGGATTGGCAAATCTCACAGGCTTACACGGGAGGAAGGTATAGAGTTCGTTAGAAACGAGTTTGGAACTCAGATAGACTAAGGATTCTTTATACGCTCGGAGTATCTGGGGTTAGCTTGTAGTCTCTTATCTGGACTTTTTGCCAACTGATATATACGGCGATGCATAGTGGCCTAAAGCAGACGCATGGGATACTGGGCCGCCGGCACCCTGCTGGTCCTTTTTCTATGCACCATAATATGGGCTGGGCTGCCTCTTCCCAACATAGAGGCGCATCGGCTCCAGTACGACGGGGTAGGTTACAGCTCACAGCAAAGAATCGAGTTATCCGCTGAGGAAAGCATCGAGATAATTGGGGGGTGGGGTAAATCCACCCTAACAGTCCTCATTGTCCCTAGTGTGGACGAACGTTTGACGAGTTGGGTAGGCAGGTCTGTCGACTGGTGGAAGAGAGCCAAAGAGACTTTTACAGCACTTCACGGCTATGAATTTTTGAATAGGCTTGAGTTTGTGAAGCTGGTTCGAGGCGTAAATGGCACATCGGGAGACATCGTTATAGAATACGTGGAAAGCTTGGGAGAGCGGGTATGTGGGATTACATATGTCAGCGTAGTTGATGGGGAGATTAGACAAGCATCGATCCAGCTATCGCTGGAATGTATCAGAGGTCGGGAAGAGTATGCGTTGGTAGTTGGAATGCATGAGTTCGGTCATGCACTAGGGTTAGGGCACACTAACAACTCGGCGGACTTGATGTATGATTACCTAGTCCCCGGCTCCAGACCCTCAACCCTAAACCTCTATGCCTTAGCGGTGATTTACAGATGGCTCGAGCGGGGAATTTTCAAAAGTCCCCCAGATAGTGTATCCCTTCCAGAGGGCATAGAGTATATTCAGCTACTAGACGCTAACGGAGAACCCGTCAAATTCAGGGTAAGGATATACCTTCTGCTCGGAGACAACGAGCTCCTCTACAGGACAATATTCGTACCCGCAGGCCAGAGCTTCACCATAAACGTCAACACCATGATTCAATACGCAGAGGACGCTTGGGAGAGATACGTCTTCACCGGTTGGAGGACGAGAGGGTCGGGACAAACACTCTCTACAAGCACTTCGCTAACACTCAAGCCGACAGGCCACACAGACTTTATCGCGGTGTACGACGTCGAGTACAGGGTGGTTGTTGAATATCTCAACAGCACTATTCTCGACGGCTGGATTAGAAGGGGTGGTAGGGTGTTAGTTAACGCAACGGAGGTGATATATCTATCTACCGATGAGAGGCTGGTCTTTGTCGGTTGGAGGGGCGCGATAAACAGCACCAGCGTAAGGCTTGAGCTTGTCGTAGAGTCGCCTATCCGCCTTTATGCGGTTTATAGAAGGGAGTTCCTCGTAGATGTTGTATCGGACTACGGGGAGCCCTCAGTCTCAGGCTGGTGGCCTGAGGGGTCGCTCCTCAACATAACCATCAACCCCAGTGTCGTATACCTCTCAGAGGATGCGAGGATGGTGCTCAGTGGGTTCAACGGCTCCCACCCCGCCCTAACCCCCCACCTCCTCATCAACCTAACCGAACCAGTACACCTCTCAGCAGTATGGAAACAGCAGTTTCTCGTGACTGTCAGTAGTCCTGGGGGAGAGATACAGGAACACGTGTGGGCGGACAACGCATCCAAGATAACAGTCGCCGTGCCTAGAGAGATATTCTGGGATAATGGATCAAAGGCTGTCTTCGAGGGGTGGCTAAATCCAGGTCTGGCCCCAGAGCCCACGCAGAGTCTGACTATTACCGGTCCTAGAGTTTTAGCCCCTTTCTACGAGAGGTATTATCTCGTGGAATTTGTCTCCGCTTGGAAGGTTGATACGCCGACAAAGTGGTATAGGCGTGGGGAGGTCTTAGAGTTTGAGGCCCCCAACTCTGTGGAGCTGGATGAAGGATTGAGGGCAGTATTCATTGGCACCTCCGAAGGTGCTGAGAGAACTCTGAGGTTTGTGGTCAAGGGGCCCAGGGTCGTAGTGATGTATTGGAGAGAAGAGGCGAGAATAACTGTCAAGAATCCGGTGGGAGGGGTGGATAAAGTAATCTGGGCCCCCATAAACCAGGTTATCCAGCTGGATACCCCCTCCATAATACCCGTCAGCCCCGATGAGGCGCTCGAGTTCGTTAAATGGACCGGCAGCCTCGAGTCCAGAGAGAGGACCATCTCATTCATAGTTAATGGAAGCATTGAACTCAGACCCGAGTATAGGCGCGTATATCGCGTCATTTTCAACACCGTACCTCCTCTCGATGTTGAGCTACTGTTTCAGGAAGGGTCGGGCAGGCCCTACAGGGTGTGGAGCGGCGAGTCGATATGGCTGCCTGAGGGCAGCCTAGCAATTCGGGGGGTGTATTGGAAGGGCCTTGATGTTAAGAATGCCTCAGAAGTATATGTAAACGGGGCGGGCATCTACCCGGTTAGGCTCGCCGTGAGGAGCTTGAACGTTGAGGTTTTAGACATGCTCGGCATGCCCGCACCCTTCTACGAGGTCCAAGCCCTTCGCCCCGACACCATTATAGAATCCCGCGCCATTTCAGATTCTTCTGGGCTAGCTAGGCTGGACGCTGTCAGCCCATCGGTTAGCAGGGTGGAGGCTAGATGGATGGGTTTTGAAGCCTCTGGAGAGCTGGGCTCGCAGAGAATACAGGTTAGGGTCCCCATAAGCTTCTATACCCTCCTCCTAGCATCTGCTATACTGATCACTACGTCTGCGATACAGGCTTATAGGAGGTTCTAGCGCCTCGGCTTCTTAGCCTTACCCAGAACAAGTAGTTTTAGAGGAACGCCGTTGACAGTAACGACCTCATATCTGACACCAGGCAAGTCGCCGTAGCTCTTTCCCAAAGTCCCCCCTATCCCCTGGATAATAACCTCGTCATGCTCGTCAACTACATTAAGGGCACCGTCGCCGGGCAGGAAGGCGGTCACAACCTTACCATTCTTCGTCAGCTGCACCCGGACACACTTCCTAACTGCGCTGTTAGGCTGCCGCGACTCTATTCCCTTCTTCTCTATTACGATTCCCTTAGCCATAGGAGCGCCCTCAAGGGGGTCGAACTTCTCCTTGAGGTTAAGCATCCTAATCTTGTACCTCCTCTGACTCCACCTAAACCTCTTCCTAACCTTAATCAGCTGCCTAGCAGCGAACTCTCCATTCCCCATTTCTGCCATAGATTATTGAGGGTTGAATTATTTAACCTCCATCTCTACACGTCACATAGCCTAGCCTCTTACCGAAAGAGGTCCCGGGTGAGAGGGGGAGCGTGTCCCGGCGGCAGGATTTGAACCTGCGGCCCTCCGGTTTCTGTTAGCCCGGTAGGCTGGCAAAGGCGCGGCAGGATGCCGGCCTCTACAGCCGGATGCTCTACCAGGCTGAGCTACGCCGGGTTCTCACTAAATCCCCTGGAGTCCCCGTATTAAAGCCTAATCCTCTCTGAAACAAGTTATCCGAGAGCCTCCCTAGCGCCTGATAAGATATACTCGATGGCGATGGCAGCCAAGAGTATGGCCATTACGCGTGCAACGACATCAGCGCCCACTTCACCTAAAAGGCGATGAAGAGTTTCAAGTTTCCTGAGAATGACCCAGCTGAATAGCATCACTATTAGCACAGAAACTATTGCCACGAGCTGGCCGGATGTGTTTATGGTAATCATGGTCGTGGTTATTGCGCCCGGCCCTACCAGTAGTGGAAAGCCTATAGGGAAGACACCCACATCCCCGGTCTTTGCCAAAAGTTTCTCACCCCCATAGACGAGGATTTGAAGAGATAAGAAGAGGAAAAGGATACCTCCTGCAATCTTGAAGCTGTAAAGTGAGACGTTAAAGAGTGAAAGAATCTGGTGACCCGCAAATGCGAAGAGGAGTAAGAGGGCAGAACCCACAAGGGTCGCAAGGTTGGAGACCTTTTTACGACCGTCGGAGCTGAGACCATGGGTGAGCTTGACGAGTATCGGAATATTCCCGATTGGGTCCACGACCACGAAAAGGACAATAGTGCTCTTCAGAACCTCTTCTATCACGACATAGCAATTGCCAGGCTTACTATGTAACCCTTAATTTGATGGCTAAATAGAGGAGTATGAGGGTAACAGTTGCTGCCCCGGTAGCTCAGCCCGGTAGAGCGGCCGCCTTGTAAGCGGCAGGTCGCGGGTTCAAACCCCGCCCGGGGCTAAACTTCCACAAGTTTTCCATACTTCTGGACTGCCCTTATCCCGCGTTACTGTTTAAATCCTCTCAAATGTGCTTGATACACTGAGGGTTAGATGCCAATACTTGTTACCGGTGCATGTGGCTTCATCGGTGCGTGGACTGTGAGGAGGCTTTTAGAGCTGGGGGAGAAGGTGGTTCTGACCGATGTTTCAGGCGACTTATCGAGGCTCAGATATGTTGTTGATGGGGCTGATAGGCTTCCATTTGTTAGGGGGGATATTGTTGAGGAGGGCTTCATAGATAACATAGTTAGGAACTATGGTGTCGATGCAATAATACACCTAGCCGCTTTCCAGATACCGCAGTGCAGGGCGGATCCTGTGAAGGGCGCGCTCGTGAATGTGATAGGTACTTTGAGGGTCTTTGAAGCGGCTAAAAAGAATCGAGACAAAGTTAGGCGTGTCGTCTATGCGAGCTCGGCCGCCGTTTTCGGGCCTCCAGAACTCTATGGTGAGGGGCCAGTGGCGGTAAACGCCCCTCTAAAACCGACAACCCATTACGGCGCCTATAAAGTCTGCAATGAGCTGACCGCAAACGCCTACTGGCATGAGTCCGGCATCCCTAGTGTCGGTCTCAGGCCCCAGGTGGTCTACGGTTATGGACGTGATGTGGGGGTGACCTCCGATGCCTCGCGCGCGATAAAGGCAGCCATAGCCCGTAGGCCCTACAAGATAAGGTTTGGCGGCTTGATAGATATGCAGTATGTAGAGGATGTTGCGCACCTGTTTGCTGTCTCTGCAATTAAGGACTTGGATGGAGCCCGAGTCTATAACGTGAGAGGGGATGTAATCAGCGTAGCTGAGCTCGTGAAACTCATAGAGGAGGCCACTGGTGCAAAAGGACTCATAACGTTTGAGGATAAACCGCTACCAATACCCGCCTACTTAGACGACTCTGAGACAGAGAGAGACCTAGGCCCCCTCAAGAAGACTTCTGCCCGAGAAGGAGTGGCGAAGACAGCGGAGTTTTTCCTCGGGCTCCTAAAGCGCGGCGAGCTTGATCTCAGCGACCTCACCTGAGAAGGGCGAGATTTTTATGATAATGTTTTGATAGTAGGGGTGATGAGCCTGAACTGGCCTGACGATCCTGTATTGATGATTCCGGGACCGTCTGAGCTGCATCCGAGGGTTAGGCAGGTCTTGACGGGCAGGTTCTATCCGCACTACGGCTCCGAGTGGGGTGAGATATACTGGGGGGTCGAGGAGGCTGTCCGGAAGATCTTCAGGACAAAAAACGAGGTTATAGTGATGCCTGGACCGGGGTGTCTCGGCCTGGAGCTGGGGATTGTTAACGTGGCTAACCGTGGAGAGAAGGTGGTCGCACTGACTAACGGATTCTTCGGGGATAGGTTTGCAGAAATAGCTAGTTACTGTGCGGCTGAGGTTGTGACACTCAGCTCACCCCCCGGGTACGTAGTCTCCACCGAGGCCCTCAAGGAGTGTCTGGACAAACACCCCGATGCTGTCGCACTGATAGTCGTGCAGAACGAGTCTGCCACAGGTATACTCAACCCGATACGGCAGTATGTTGAGATAGCTAAGAAGCGCGGTCTTTTCACCGTCGTCGACTCCATCTCATCCTTTGGGGGAGCCGAGCTTGATGTTGATGGCTGGGGTATTGACGTGTGCGTTGGGTATCCAAACAAGTGTTTAAGCGGGATTCCGGGAGCCCTTCCAGTCTCGATAAGCAACGAGGTATGGGAGAGGGTGGAGAGGGGGCTTGTAAATCCTGCAACTTGGATGACAAATCTCCGGGTTTGGAGATGGTATAGGAAGAACTGGGCCGATCATGGCCACCCTTACCCGACAACAATCAACACGTATGCTTATTTGGCCTTGAAGGTGGCGGCGGAGGTGGCGTTGGAGGAGGGGTTGGAAAAGAGGTACGAGCGACATCGAAGGGTGGCAGCGGCCTTCAGGGCCGCGGTTAAGGCCATGGGGCTGGGGCTGGTTAGCAGGAATGAGGAGTATGCCTCGCCCACCATCACAGCGATAGAGCTGCCTCCCGACCTGCGGGGCAAGATTGACCAAATAGTGGGTAAGATGCTACGCGACCACAGAATCATGATAAGTAAAGGGATAGCAGCCACAGAAGAAACTGCCATAAGAGTGGGCCATATGGGCTACACAGCTAGCCCACGCTTTCTCACCCCAACACTCGCCGCACTATCTGAGACTATAAGATCACTGGGATATCAAACATGCTCGACAGGAGATGCAATAGACGCTTTTTACAAAGGCCTGGGAAAATCGCAGGCTGGGTAAAAAATATAGCCATCGCACGCATAGATTTTTTTGTGGCCACCCTTTTCGGTGAGCGGATAAGTCGGGATAGGCTTGAGAGGTATGTCGGAGACATTTCACAGGTAGGTGGAGTATCTCTCAGCCAGCTAATAGACGGGCCGGAGAGCGGTGTTAGATGCATTAACCTCAGGACGGGGCTTCTGAGCGCGACCATAGTGGTGGACCGGGCACTCGACATCGCCAACCTCGAGTACAAGGGCATTCCACTGGCATGGATAAGCCCAACCGGCATACAGTCCCCCTCATTCTACGAGCCTGAAGGCCTAAACTGGCTGAGAGGGTTTTTCGGAGGCGCCCTAACGACATGTGGGCTAACATACTTCGGGAGGCCGACCGTTGACGAGGGCGAACAACTGGGTCTCCATGGACGGGTATCATACATCCCAGCTAGGCTGAAGGTCTGCAGGGGAAGATGGGAAGGAGACGACTACATTCTTGAGATTGAGGGGGAGGTGAGGGAGGTGAAAGTCTTTGAGCCCAACATCTCACTCCACAGGAGAATAGAGACCCGGCTCGGAGAGAGCCGAATACTGATAAAGGACACGATAGTCAATAATGGATGGTATCCACAGCCCTTCATGATACTCTACCACTTCAACTTCGGATACCCACTATTGAGCAAGGATTCGAGACTAGTGTCAACCTCTCGCCTCGTCGTCCCTAGAGACGCGGACGCAGCTGAAGGGGCCGAATATTTCGACAGTTTTGAGGACCCCCAGCCAAGATATAGAGAGAAGGTCTATTTCCACGACCTAGCCGTGGATCCTGATGGATACGCTTATGCAGCCCTCGTTAATAAGAGGCTCTATAATGGCTTGGCCGTGGTTCTCCGGTTCAGAAAGTCGAGCCTAAACAGGCTAATCGAGTGGAAGATGATGGGCGAGGGGACGTACGTTCTTGGAATAGAGCCGGCGAATGCACTAGTTTTGGGGAGAGATGTTGAGAGGCGTTTCGGGACACTTCAATTCTTAGCTCCGCGCGAGAGCAGGGAAATTGAGATCGAGCTGAGCGTTTTAGAGGGAGTTGAAGAAATAACCGCCCTCGAGGAGAAGATATTAGCTATACGGGGGCGCGAGAGGCCGAAGATTCTAGGGACAGTCGAGGAATTCGTTAATCTGACGCGAGGAACTACCTGAAAAGCTGGACATGCTTTATCCCGCCGACCTCGATGCAGGCAGACTCGCACACCAGCCCATCTGATATAGCCTTCCCGACCACGTCATTCCCCAACAAGTTTATGATCGTCGCACCCTCTATGGCTTTTTTGACCCCCTCCCAATCAACCATTCTACCCATGTAGAAGTCGGGGCTAACAGAGACTTCATACCCATCACGAACCTTCAACCTAGATCCTAACAGCTCGGAGTCACAGACCGCGACAACTACCTCGCCCGTCAACGACCTATGCATCTTCAGCCAGTAGGACATACAGGGCCTCCAAGTGATAACCCACCTGCGCCAAAATAAATTTTTCACACACGGAGGCGGGCTACAATAACTGGTTCAAACGAAAAACGGTACCACGCCCATAGGTAGTGATATGAGAGTTATGAACGAGACAAGGGGAACAGTAATATTATCGTCAACCCACCGGAATTCAAGTTTCTCTATAATCGAGGCGGCAGCCCCCGCCACGGCGCCCGATACTCCGAGCAAGAGAAAGCCGGTGGGGATGCAGAAGAGGGCCATGGCCAAGTTACCCCACCAAGACTTTGTTCGCCGCTGGTAGATCATATTTCTAACAATTCCAGTAATGCCGTCGCCAACGCTCATGAAGAGGATGGGTAAGACGCCGATAGCTAAGTTCCCTAAGAGAAATCCTAGACCCATCATCAATCCCCACATTATTATGAAGTGGACCTCGTACATGTTTTCCTTCACCTGATACCAATACCAAATCTTTCCACTCCGGTGGGGGAGATAGTTTCCGATGGCAAGCACCGCTACGAGTACAGCGATTAATATGAAACTCTTAAACAGTAAGGGAACGAGGACGGATACTAATCCCCCAGCCAGTATATGGATTATTTTCCTGTTGTAGTAAACAGCTACATGGTGCTCATACCCCCTGTTTAAGAGTGCGTTGTAAACTCTCTTGCAGAGGTAATGGCTTACAAACAACACCCACCCGAATAAGGCAGTCACGTAGATAAACTCCGTCGGTGTGGGCGTGGAGAGCGGCATAGACTCAAACCGAAAATTGTGTGAAATAAGGTTTACTGTCTAATAAGAGACCTAGCGGGTAATATGATTGGTGCGTGCGGCTATAGCCTTCTCAGCTCGCCAACCAGAATACCCAGACCTATAATAGCCACAAGCAAGCCGAATAGACTCGAAAAAAGAGAGGAAAACGACGGATATCTCCACACAAACCACTCCCAAGGCCTGACACCCATGATCCCAATGCCTACTATAAGCAGGATGAGGCCGGCGGCAAGAGGTAAGAGCTGAGCGATATCGGAAGGTGGTGAAAGAGGGGACACTCCGCCCTTCCGCGGTATGATCAGGGCAGCTACACAATAAAGCGCAATCATGGGTATGGGGGCCAACACGGCGAGAACAACGCCCACCAGCCTCAGGATGTTGGGGTCTACGTTGAAGTACTCGCCCAGTCCGCCGAAAACCCCTGCCAAGACCCTGTCCCTAGCCGATCGCTCTAGGGCTTTAGACGTATTTAGACCCACGTGCCACCCATGTCTTCACTGCCTTTAAACTTTTGGAGAAGATGGCTCGATTTATCCATCTTTAAATCGCGGGCTGCATATATATTGGCCGTGGGTAAAAGGAAGATAATCGCTGAGCCAAAGGAGTTAGAGAATATGCCTGAGCCCGGGCCAGACGATGTATACGGAGTGATATCTAAGATGGTGGGATATGACAAAGTAATCGTCGACTGTTCGGATGGCAAGCAGAGGCTTTGTAGGATTCGAGGTCAGCTCAAGAGGAAGATATGGGTTAAGGAGGGCGACCTGGTCCTTGTCAGCCCCTGGGACTTCCAGAGGGACACGCGAGGGGACATCTGGTGGAGGTTCACGAAGAATCAGGCCCTCAGCCTCGCGCAGAAAGGTGTTCTGCCGGAGTTTCTTAGGGCTCGGATAGAAAAGTAGCCCAGAGTGGTTAGTTGTTCTTAATTTAAATAGGGCTGGGTGAAAAATTATCCGGTAGAATGTCCGAGGCTAGTGAATCAAGGGAGTATCAGATGCTGCTCGAGGATCTGAGAGTCAGGGGGCTGAAGAGCTATAGGACTCTTGAATATGTGACTAACCCGCTATATGTTAAACACCACGAGAAGTTGTCAGTAGATGATGAGTGGATTAGGTCCATAAGAGGTTCGAGGGATGACAAACTTCCCGAACGTTTTAAACCCCTTCTAGAGAAGCATGACGAACCGGTTGCAATCCACTTAACAGGAAGGACAGTTACAGTGAATGTTCCTGAGGAGTTGGCCGAGAAAGGTGTTGTGGTGGAGACTTTGTGGGATGCTCTAAGACGTCGACCCGAGCTGGTTGAGAAGATGTTGTCAGAATATTGCATTAGGCCTGAGGAGGATAAGCTGGTGGGACTAATCTACAGCGCGATAAACTCTGGCATGGTGGTACATATCCCCGATAAGTTGAGCGAAGAGGTGAAGGTCAGGCTCATTTGGTTAACTGGAGAAGATAAGGGGGTAACCTCCGCTATTACTCTAATCCATGCCGGGGCTGACTCGCAAGTATCTGTGTTGGAGGAGCATTACTCGTATGGGAGTGGTGAGAAGTCCTTTGTGGGCCATATCATCGCAATCTTCGGAGGAGAAAACTCCTCAGTTAAACACGCGCTCTTCAACAACCTCTCAAGCAACACAGAGGTGGCAATATACAGGCGCTCATACATCATGAACTATGCCTCCCAGACGTGGATTGGCGCAAACCTTGGGGGCGGCGTCACCAAATCCCACATCGACAACATATTGTTGGGTAATGGGGCTCGTGCCGATACTCTAGAGGTTACAATGGCTTCAGGGTCTCAGAGGTTCGATGTAACAGCGAACTTGATTCATAAAGGAGAGGGGACGACCGGCAGGGTGATGGTGAAGGGATTGGGGCTTGACACTTCGCGAATAATCTTCAAAGGCATCATCAGGATTGAGAGGAGCGCTAAGAACACAAGCGCTTATCTGGCTGAGCACGCAATGCTCCTCAGCCCCGGCGCTAGAGCAGACGCGATACCAGGACTCGAGATAGAGAGCGACAATGTTAAAGCAACACACTCGGCGAGCGTGAGTCAGGTGGACCCAGACCACGTCTGGTATCTGATGACGCGGGGCTTAAGCCAAGAGGAGGCGGTCAGACTGATTGCAATGGGCTTCTTTGAGCCTGTAATAAGCCAGATAGACGTCTCGGAGGTCAGGTGGAGCATGAGGCACATGCTCGAGAACAAATGGCAGAGGCGTGGCGAGAAAGAAATAGACTTGGAAACGCTGATGGACATATATGTCGAGCCCGAAGATGTAGGGAAGAAACCCGAAGACATCTTCGGAACGCACTACAAGTATGTGTATGGTAAAGGTTAGACCTGCCTCACGCGACAGATATTATTCTCACCGCGGATACGAGTAATGTCTATATAAACCCACACCATTCAATGACGAAAAACGGATAATGGTTTACATCAAGCGAATCACGATTCAGGGTTTTAAGTCCTTTGGTCCTAAGAGGGTCGTTATAAAGCCTGAGAAGGGGTTCGTTGTCATCACGGGACCTAATGGCGGCGGTAAAAGCAACGTTTTAGACGCGATAAAGTTTAGCCTCGGGGAGCTGAGCAACAACGCCCTGAGGGTGGGAAAGCTCTCAGACCTCATACACGAGAATAATGGCCGGCGCCTAGGCCAAGCCACAGTAACCCTAGCGCTCGACAACACAGACAGGGCGCTTCCCCTAGACACCGATGAGGTGACCATCTCCAGAACGATTCTCAGCAGCGGAGAGAGCGTCTACAGGGTTAATGGAAAGACTGTTTCAAGGAACGAGCTTCTATCCATCTTAGCCGCGGCAAACATCAGGCCTAGCGGGTTCAACATCATAACCCAAGGGGCGGTTCTAAGCATCGCTGAAAAAAGCCCAGAAGAGTTGCGTAAAATTATAGACGAGGTCGCGGGCGTCTCAGAGTTTGATCGCCGCAAGGCAGAGGCTATGAAGGAGCTTGAGGTCGCTGAGAAGAATGTGGCCATTGCGCGGGCGGGCCTGAGCGAGTTGCGGAGCAGGGTTAAGCAGCTAGAGCTGGAGATGAGCAGGCTATCTAGAAACCAGCTCATCTCGAGATACCTCTCACAGCTCAGAAGGCAGAAGCTTCTGGAAGAACTCAAAGAACTGGACGGCAAGGTTTTATCCCTAGAAGACGAGGAGCGCGCACTCGAAGAGGAGCGGGCAAGAGTTTCACGAGACGTTGAAAACCTGCTAAGGGAGAGACAGGACAAGCTCCTGCAAGCTAAAAACGTGGAGGCCGAGCTAGCCGAGATTCAAAACAGGATAAACAGCATGAGGCTAACACACCAAGGTCAAGGAACATCCCTTGAATCCATCAAGTCATCCATCAGGAATGATGGCACCAGATACTCCAAGTTGAAACAAGAGATTCGCGAATACTCGAAAAGAATCCAGGCAATGAAGCTGGAAATCAATGTGCTTGAACAGGAATATGTAGAAGTTGAAAAGAGCTACCGCCAAAACCTAAGCGAACTTGAAGAACTAGAACGTCTCTTGAAGGATCTTAAAGATCAGAGATCTGGGCTACTTAACTCGCTGAAGAAATGGCGGGATGCGATCACCTCTGTTGAGGCTCAGCGATCTAACTTGATGAAAGAGTTAAACCAAATAGAGGCCAAAATATCTCTGACCGAGCAGAGAATCAGCGAAGTCTCTCAAAGAATTGCAGAATATGAAAAAACACTCGAGAGAATCTCGTCTGATAGGAGTGTTATAGAAGCCGAGCTTAGCCGTAGTCGTGAGACTCTTGAGGAACTTGGCAATCGTTTAGCACAGTTAAACAATAACCTACAGATGCTCTCAAGAAGGATACAGGGCTATGAGGCCTTAGATAACGAGATCAGGACTCGCGTTGAGGATCTGTTGAAGATGAGAGCGGAGGTTGAGGGTGCTCTGGCGGCTGTAGGCCTAGGTGAAATGCTTGAAGACAATTCTAAAGATGGATCATCTCCAATCCACTCTAAACCCTTAAGGCTCAGAGACCTAATCCAGAGCCTCAACCCTCAACGCTTGGAACTCTCAACATACATTCTAGACTATCTGGACGCGTTGGTCGTTGAGGAAGATAGGCTCGCCTTAGCCCTCGCTAAAACTGCGGCTGCAAAGGGTGTTAGGCTGTCAGTGATTAGCCTCGAAGGAGCCGGGAAAAGAGGCTGCGGCGGCACCAACTGCCTAGCCTGCACGCTTGCGGGACAAAACACCCGGCTGAGAGATATACTCCACTCAATCTTTCCAAGACATGTTCTAAGCGCTGATAGTGTGCCCGAGCAAGGTCAGCCAACCGTAACTCAGGATGGCATACACTATAACGGGTTTGGGGTGTTCACGGTTCTAGCAGAGGTGGGCTTAAAGAAGAGGTTAGATAAGCTCCGGGCAGAATTAGAGGAGACCATAAAGGCTGTTGAAGAGGTGGGAGCGGAGTGTGCTGCCACCCTCAGCAAGTTGAGGGAGGAGTATAGACTGGCTGAGGAAGAGGTAGCGAATACCATCATTCAGAGACGAGAGGCTGAGGCGCGTATAAGAAGCCTGTCCCAGAGGCTTGAGGAGCTACGCGAAGAGGAAAAGAGGGTGACAGAGAGGGTTAAGGGCCTGAGAAGCGAGCTGTCAAACCTAGAGGGTCAACGGAACAATCTCTTCGAGAATCTTGAGAAGGTTAGAAAGAGGTTAGACGAGATTAAAGAGCCCGAATCCGTTGAGACCGGAACCCTCCAAGCCCAGCTAGAAGATCTAAACTCCAAGATTAACGCCCTCGAGCGTAGGGTTGGGGAAGTGAGCTCTACTATCAGGTCTCTCAGAGAGCGGCTAGAAAGGAATGAGAATAGTCGCAACCAGATAGTCGTTAGGATAGGACAAGCTGAGAGGGATCTTGAGAGGTTGTGGCGAGAGGCTGAGGAGTCTAAGAGGAGATTGGCTAGTTATGCGCGGCTCTACTTGGAGTCTTGGAGAAAGTCCTCAGAAGAGGGTGATGAGCTCAGCGTATTGTCAAGGAGGGTTTCTGAGCTGCTTAAAGTTCGGGGGGCTTTAAGCGAAGAGCTGGCCGTCCTCGAGAACAGGATTGAAGAGGGGAGGACAAGGCTACTATCGATCGAGACGCGGGCACGGAACCTTGCAGTAGCTCGTGTGGAGCTGAGCATGAGGAGGAACTCTATATTTGAGCGGCTATCCTCTATGACTGAGCCACCTCTAGAGGATTTATCGCTTCTCCCCCGCGAGCTTAAAGAGAGCATTGAGAAGGAGTTAGAGGTCGAGTTGAGTGAAATAGGTATGGTGAATCAGCTCGCATCTATGCAGTATTCAGAGCAAATAGTAGAGTATAGGAGCCGCTCGGGGAACGTGGCTCTGCTCGAGGAGGAGAGGAGGAAGATACTCGAGATATTGGAGATGCTTGATGCGAAGAAGCTGGAGGTCTTCATGAAGACGTTCAACAAGGTCTCTGAAGGGTTTGGCAAGTATTTCACGGCCCTAACTGGTGGCACGGCGTGGCTCGAGTTCTCAGACCCAGAAAACCCCCTCCAGTCAGGGGTTGAAATGGTTGTCGCTTTCCCCGGCAAATCCCCCAGGCCCTCCAAGAGTATTAGCGGAGGGGAGAAATCGGTCGCGGCAGTAGCACTCCTAATGGCGTTCCAAGGTCTAACTCCGGCTGACTTCTTAATAATGGATGAGGTTGACGCCCACATGGATGCAAACTATAGCAAGAACTTGGCCTCCCTTTTGAAGGAGTTCTCCAAGAGGGCGCAGGTCATAGCGGTCAGTCTGAAGGATGTTATCGCTGAGAAGGGGGATCAGCTTATAGGGGTCTATAATCAGGGGGGTGAGTCTAGAATTGTTGTCACGAGGTTCGAGGAAAGTCAAGCCTGAGGATATTGACTGGCATATTCTTTTAGCAGTTCATCTGCTCAGTAAGTCAATTATACTCCGGCTTAACCTGATTTCAATCCTCGCGCAGTTTAGAGAGGTGGTTTCCTCCGAGCAGCTAACCCTTCCGCAGGAGGGAGTGGCGCTCTGGGGGGCTTCATACATCCACCGCCTGAGGTCTGAGCACCTTTTCCAGCCCGCGAGGGAGTCTGAGGATAGGCCGAAGCCCAACCTAATTGTGCCGCCCTTAATAGACATTCCGGTTAAACCCGGAATGCTCTCAACGACCATCCTAGAGATAGTCAGCGCCCTGAGAGCGGTCATGGAGTCTGCTACACCCACGCCGGCGACCACAAGTATGCTACAGACCGACATAAACCTGGACAGATATCTGGTCAAGATTGAGGAGGAGATCGAAGACTTCATAAAATTCCTCGAAAACCTCCTCTCCGAGGCTGATACCCTCCCGTTAGTCGAGCTCTTCCGAGGGGTGGATAGGCTTGAGGCCGCTAGGAGGTTTATCTTCCTACTCATCGCAGCTGGTCGGGGTGTGGTGGAGCTTTACGAGGATGAGCAGACAGGCCGTATATTCTTGAGGTGGAGGGGGGCTAATGTCCAAGAAAGCCAGGCATGAGGCCGAGGGGCGGAGTGAGGCGCTCGCCAAGCCCATAATAGAGGCAGCTCTATTCCTGAGTGACAGGCCACTTACACTGGAGAGGCTCCGATCGCTCTCTGGCTTAAAGAGTAGGAAGAGCGTGGAGGCGGTCCTCGAGGAGCTGAGAAGGGAGTATGAAGAGTCTGGGAGGGCGTTCACAATCTCTAGGTTTAGGGGGGAGAGGTTTATGATGCATGTTAAGCCCGAATGGCTTGCACTGGTGAAAAGGCATGTGGGCAGGGCGGTGCTGGGTGTTGGGGTTCTCAGGACGCTCTCATTCATTGCCTATCACCAGCCCGTGGACAAGGCTACCGTGGCCGCGGTTAGGGGCGGCCGGGCTTATGCCCAGATCAGAGAGTTGGTTGAGCGCGGGTTAGTCGAGATAGAGAAGAAGGGTCGCACATCCCTGCTAAGGACGACAAAGCTCTTCGCAGAGCTTTTAGGCGTGGAGGACAACCCCGCCGCCATAAGGCGGAAGATACAGGAGGCCATGCCTCAACCAGCAGACCAGCCAACAACCGGTGAAGGAAATAATCCCTAGAGCTGGGGGAATAAATCTATCAGGCACCAAATACACGAGTTCAACACGGCAGGATAGGAGTTGTCAAGCCCTCAGACACGATTCATATCACGTATCCCGCTGGAGAGGGTCGCAGTATTAGTTGGGACTGGAGGACGGGTAAAGAAAGAGATCGAGGAGAGGCTGGGCGTGTCGCTCAAAATAGACTCTAGGGAGGGCATAGTTGAGATAGCACCGAAGCCCGAGGCCGGCAGGAATTGGGACCCGGTAAACCTCTTCAAGGCGAGAGACATTGTTGAGGCCATCGGCTTCGGCTTCAGCCCTGACCGAGCGATGGCTCTGGCACAGGACGACATGGTCCTATCAGTCATTGATTTAACGACCTACACGGGCAAAGATAAGGAAGACATGACAAGAATTAAGGCTCGGATAATAGGCTCCGGAGGGAAGACTCGAAGAATAATTGAAGAGACGGCGCATGTCTACGTCTCGGTTGGTCAAGACACTGTAGCCATCATAGGGAGTACGAGGGATGTGGAGGCTGCTAAGGAGGCGGTCGAGATGCTGATCAACGGCGCACCCCACAGCTCGGTATACAAGTTCCTAGATGGGTACGCCCAGAAGAGGAAGTTCACACGGTTCTACTGAGCGGTCTATGCCCCACTAAACGGCAGAACCAGCCCTATTGGCTCAAAGGGTATTTTCGCCGCTTCCCGATGGGCATGAATCTATTAGGAGGTCGGAGAAAATATTGTTAGATGGTTGAAGTAAAGTTTGAGCAGATCTCGCCGGCAGACTTCTTCTACCGTAACCGAGACATAGCGGGGTTCAGCAGTCCGGCCAGATCTCTGTACATGAGCATCAGGGAGCTTGTAGAGAACTCCCTAGATGCATGTGAGGTGGGTAAAATACTTCCCGAGATCTCGATCGAGCTAACTTCAGAGGGTGGCGAGGGTGAGAGTGGAAACGAGATATACCGTCTGGTTGTCAGGGACAACGGTATAGGTGTAGATGGAGACAATATTCCCAAAGCCTTTGGCACAATCCTCTACGGAAGTAAATACGGCTTCAAGCAGTCTAGGGGGACATTCGGCGTTGGCGGGACAATGGCTCTACTATACGGGCAGATAACTACTAACAGGCCCTTCAAGATAATCTCGAGCCGGGGGAAGGGGAAGATATACGAGTACCAATTAATGATTGACATCGTTTCCAACGAGCCCCGTATAATCGATAAAAAAGTCATCGAGAACAATGATGGCTGGCATGGAACTATTGTAGACTTCACACTGGAGGCGGACTATAGTACGAGTAAACCCAAGATAGTAGAGTATCTAAAGATGACTTCTCTCATTAATCCACACGCTAACATCTCCTTCATAGACCCTAAGGGTCGCTTCTACTTCTTTAGGCGCGTCACCGAACAGGTTCCAGAGCCGCCTAAGGAGGCTAAGCCACATCCACAGGGGGTGGACGCGGAGACGGTGAGCAGGATTGCGGCCGAGACTAAGGCTAGGAGCGTGTTGAGGATGCTTGTTGAGGAGTTCCAGAGGGTTGGTGAGAAAACCGCGATGGATGTCCTGAAGCTTGCGGGCGTAGACCCTCATACGAGACCTCGGGATCTGACGCATGAACAGGTTGCCCAGCTCGTTAACGTGATGAGGAACTATCAGGGCTTTAGGGCCCCTGACACGTCCTCCCTATCTCCAGTGGGAGTGTCTTTCCTTGAGGCTGGTGTAAAGTCCCTGTTTAAGCCCGAGTTCTACCACATTGTCCAGAGACCACCATCGAGCTATTCGGGGATACCTTTTATCGTAGAGGTGGCAGTGGCATGGGGTGGCACAATACCGCCCACGGAAGATATACACCTGTACCGCTTCGCCAATAAGATCCCACTCCTCTACGATGAGAGGGCAGATGTCTCATGGAAGGTGATATCTGAGAAAATCGACTGGGCTGCCTACAAGGTGCCTAAACAGGCCCCGCTCGCGGTTATAACTAGTATATGCTCGCCCAAAGTCCCCTACAAGACGGTAGGTAAGGAGGCGATAGCCGACAGGCCTGAGATCGAGAGGGAACTGACACTCGCGGTAAGAGAGTGTGCCAGATTCCTTAGAGGCTACCTAAGCAGACTTGAGAAGAAGGAGGCTGTGAAGAAGAGGCTGAACATTTACGCCAGATACCTCCCCAAAATTGCGAAATTCTCTGCAGAGCTTGCAGATAAAGAGCCGCCTCAGATAAAGAACCTTCTGAAGAAAATTGGAGTGACAGACGAGATGTTGAAGGAGGCTGCGAGGCTTGAGGCTGAAGAGGCAGAGCAGCTATACGAGTCTACTCCAAGCTAGGTAGTAGGACTCGTTGAAGGTGTTGGCTTGGGTCTAGACATGGTCCCCCGCGTTGGGCTAATCCTAGTGGGGCATGGCGAGCCGCCGAGAGACCTCCCCCGACACACTATTAGGAAGTATTTCGAGCTGTTAGAGAAGAGGCGAACGGAAGAGGAGGATAAGCTTTTCCAACGTCTGGAGGAGGAGATAGTCAATAGGCAGAGGACGCCTGAGAACGACCCTTACTTCTATGGCTTAGTGGCGGTAGCAGAAGAGCTGAAGAGGTTGCAGAGATTCAAACAAGTTTGGGTTGCCTTCAATGAATTCTGTAGACCTACGCTGCTGGAGGCCCTCAGAGAGGCATGCGAATCGGAAGTTGACGTAATAGTTGTGGCTACTGTCATGTTGACGCGGGGCGGACACCACTCTGAGGAGGAAATACCTTCCACCATTGAGCAGGCCAAGACATTCTGTAAGAAGCCGATAATCTATGTCTGGCCTATTGACCCGACAGACTTCGCGCAATTCCTTCTAAGCCAAGTTGAGAAGGCCTTGACGAGAAACCTGTCTGCCTAGAGCGTGTCTAAATGAACGTGGGCGTGTCTTTCATGTAGCTCTACGAGGGCGCAGTATCCCTCTTTGGCTGGGCCGGCATTTACGACGGGTATTTCACCCAGATATGATATCCCCCTCGCCTCGTGGACATGTCCGCAGCATACGACGATCGGCTTATAACGCTCAATGAACCTTCTAATGGACGCGCTCCCCAAGTCCACGCCTGACCCTGCCCTTGAGACCTCAACACCTGTCGGAGGGTTATGTGAGACGAGAACCCAGTCAGTCAACCCCTCACCCACCAACCCCCTCAATAGTTCCTCAAGCTCATCCTCACTGAACTCAATCCACGTACCTCGGTGTGGTGTAGTTTTACTACCACCAACCCCCACGAATGTGTAGCCTGAAAGCTGGGTTTTCTTGGCGTGTATGTTGAAGAGGTTTTGGGATCTAGGGCTGTGGGTGATCAACTGTGGGGGGTCGCAGTTGCCAGGCACAAAGAGGACAGGCGCGCCCGCGTCTTCCGCGATCGCTGATAAGATCTTTTCAGCCTCTTCTACTGAGCCGAAGTTAGTGATGTCGCCTACAGCAAGAACAGCGTCAGCCCCCACTTGCTTTGCCTTCCTCCCCACCATTGCCGCACCTCTACTAGACCCGTGAATATCGCTTACCTGCAGTATTATCATGACATTGGGAAATTGTCGGGCTTCAATATATTAATGATGCTCTACCACGTTCACGGATAGTCTCATACTGGAGCAGTGCCTCTAGTGCCAGTTTCTTGAGGGCTGCCTTCAAGTATCTGTATACTGTGGACTTTGAGAGACCGAGTTCAGATGCAACTTCCGAGAGAGTACACTCACGCGGGCTGTTGAAGTAGCCCATCTTCATAGCTGTGACAAGCACGAGATACTGCTTTCGTGTAAGATCTCTCGGAAGAATGAGGTTAGACTCCTCCACCACTTCAACATCTTTCCCGGCCGCGGCCAGACTCTGCAAAATCCTTTTAGAAACGCGTGGGCTAGGCGTTATCAGGTTAAAGATTATCCCAGTCTTCGGTATGTAAATGGCCTGCCTCGGTATGCAGGGTGTCTTGGAGATTACTTTACAGGCCGTGCAGCTGGGTGACTCGATAAGCAGGAGGCCGCTCGAGAGGCGATATACAGAAGAGCCGGGGACCTTAAGATTCCGTCCCTTCACACCCCCGTCGCTCCGGGTTAGCTGGATAAGATGGGTGGAGCAGGTCTCACCACATCTCAGATGCTTAAAAACCCCCTCAATCGACCCCGTCTCGAGAAGGCGGCAAACTTTACAGTCGGTATTACGGACTAGGATCAAGGTCCGAAAGGGGTAACCGGTCATCTGGACCCTATATAAGGGGTGGAATATTTAATTCCTCCCTCTAATCGACGATTTTTGACCCGCTCGCTCTATTAAATTGTATGCAAAAGTATGCAAAAATATGCAGAAAATCGGTGATAAAGGGAATCAGTGTTGCATATCGTGGTTAAGGCTGTCCCGGCTATACTATTGTTTGATGAGAAGTCCCAAGACTAGAATCTACAGCGTCTGCGTCGCCATCTTCTTCTGCACTGCCATTCTGACCGTTGCAGCCTATGCCCAGCAGCAAATTGTTTACGCAGATGTTCCGGGGAATCCGCCACCGGGTGCCACACCCAATAAGCGATTCCTCCTAATCACGTCTGAAAATGATGTCCTGATAGATGATGGTGTAGTCTTCAAGGCTTGGACCTTCAACGGCACTGTCCCAGGGCCGCTGATCTTGGTGGAGGAGGGTGATGTTGTCGAGATAACCGTGAAGAATGAGGGCAAGTATACGCATGGCGCCTCCATTCACGCTGCAAATACTCAGACATCCCTCTTCGTCGGCAGCATCCCGCCAGGTGAGTCGCGTAAGCTAGTCTTCAAGGCAGACTTCCCCGGCGTATACATGTACCACTGCGCGCCGGGTGGCCATGGAATCCTAACCCACACACTAGCGGGGATGTATGGAATGATTGTCGTTGAACCTAAGAAGGTGAAGTACAAGTTGGAGGAGCAGTTAGGAAAAGAGCCAGACATAAAGGTCTTTCTAGTCCAACACGAGGTCTACGCTAATGGTAAGGACTTCACCGATGGTAGCCCAGTATACGTAATGTTCAACGGGAGAATGTTCAGATATTTGACTGAGCCGATCAAGGCGCGACCCGGAGACTACGTGAGATTCTACTTCTTGAACGTAGGACCGAACCTAGTGTCCAGTTTCCACGCCGTGGGTGGGATCTGGGAATACGTGTACCACGGCGGAAACCCAAACAATGTTGAGGAGGGGCTGCAGACAGTCACAGTAGGGCCAACAGACTCCTATGTCATAGAGTGGAGAGTGCCCTCTGAAGGGAACTTCCTGCTAGTGACACATGCCTTTGGAACACAGACGCTTAAAGGAGCGGCGGGCTTCCTTTCCTCGAAGGTGGGCAACGAGAGGGTTAGTATGGTTTTGCCGAACGGCCCGTTACCGCCTCCACAAATCCAATCCGCAAAGAGGGTAATAGCCCCCTTCGAGCCAACCCCCGAGGAGCGTGAAGCACCCACCACCTTCTATCCCGGCGACACAGTTGTGGTGCGGATAGTGGGTAACAGTTTCTACCCCAAGGTTGCGCGAGTTCCTACAGGCTCAAAGATTGTCTGGGTGAATGAGGATGTCTTGAGCATAGGCTCAGGCGAGGTTACTGGCCAACACAACGTGGCGACTGTCTCAGGACCCGAGACTTTCACTTCAGAGATACTTAAGAATGCTGAGAAGTTTGCTTTCACACCCACGAAAGAGGGTACCTACAGCTATATCTGCGGAATACACCCCTACATGAAGGGCGAGATAATTGTCTACAAGGCAGCGGCGTTAGGCGGAGTTGGTCCGACGATAGACCTGACATCCATCCTCGCATTTATTATAGGAATAGGGATTATCATTATGGCGATTGACCTCGGCCGGAGGAGCCGGACAAGACAAGAGACCAAATGACCAGAAAATACTTCTACGCAACAATAATACTCTTCTTAACCTCCGCTTTTATGTTTTATACCGCATTGTCATCATTCAGATCACCAACAGAGCCGCAGACAGGTGTTGTTGTAAGCGGTAAACCACTACCAGATTTCTCACTAGTTAGCCAAGACAATCAGAGCTTCAGCCTACAAAAAGTTGCGGGAAGACCAGTTATCCTCTTCTTCGGATACACAAGCTGCCCCGACGTCTGCCCCCTAGCCATGAGAAAAATCGCGGCGTCGCTAAAAGCTCTAGGCCCCGAGAGGGGGGACTTCGCGGTCATTTTCATAACCGTGGATCCGGTGCGCGACACCCCCTCCATCCTAGCCAAGTGGGTCTCACAATACTATCCCGGGACGATAGCCCTTACAGGTGATCTGGAGGAGTTGGGTAGGGTATGGAGGGCTTATGGAGCTGCCAACCCCGATGACTATGGGTCGGCTGCTAAGAGTGGCGACACATACTACATCAGCCATAGCGCAGTCATATATGTGGCGGACCGCAACCACGTGCTTCGATATATCCTAACCCCGGAGATGGATACGGAGGCTTTCAGGCAGGTCCTTGAAGAGATCCACCGGTCTTAGCCGCGACTCGATAGGCCAGAATAAGCGGGTTAAAATACTGACATTTCGTGTTCTCTAATGATGCTTGAGGCGTGGCTAATCTGGTTGTTACCGATGACAGCTGCCTTCCTTGTCCCAGGCCTCGTTAAGATATCGAGGAGGGCTGGGGAGGTTTTCTCCGTTCTTGTGGTAGCTACCTCAGCTATTCTAACAATCACACTACTCCCTCGCGTCTGGGGAGGAAAGAGTATCCAGACTGACATAGCATGGATAGGCCTACCTGGGGGCGGCTCAGTCCGACTAGGGGTTCTCCTTGACCCGCTATCAGTCGTCATGGCACTTATTGCCACGGGTATAGGGACCCTCATCATGCTTTACTCGATCGGCTACATGAACCATGAGGAGGGGGTTGGCCGATACTTCTTCTTCATGACACTCTTCATAGGTGGTATGGTTCTTCTAGTCACCTCGTCAAACCTGCTTGGCATGTATATTGGCTGGGAGATTGTTGGAATCTGTAGCTATGCCCTGATCGGATACTATGTCCACAGGAGGGAGGCTAGAGAGGCCGCTATCAAAGCCTTCATAACTACTAGGATTGGTGATGTTCTTCTTTTCGCCTCCATTCTCATCACATTTGCCGTATTTAATACGTTGGAATTTACCGAGCTAAGACTGGCTATTGAGGAGAGGGCGGCGGCCGGACATCTTGACATGGGACTCTTGACGCTGATCCTCCTACTCGCCTTCGGGGGGGCCATGGGGAAGTCTGCCCAGTTCCCACTCCACGTATGGCTTCCAGACGCCATGGAGGGCCCCACACCCGTCTCCGCTCTAATACATGCAGCCACTATGGTGAAGGCGGGTGTCTACTTGGTGGCCAGATACAGCTTCACAATGGTTCCCTTCGAGCATTTCACCCCCGCACAGCTCTCAAGCTGGTATACTATGATAGCGACGATAGGAGGTTTCACAGCTCTCTTCGCAGCGAGCATGGGACTCGTCACCAACGATATTAAGCGCGTTATCGCCTACTCGACGATCAGCCAGCTGGCCCTCATGTTCACCGCACTTGGGGTCGGGACTGCTGCGGGATGGTTCGGAGGTGTTTTCCACCTGGTCAGCCACTCGATATTCAAGGCGCTACTCTTCCTCGCATCGGGGGTAGTAATACACTACCTTGGCACGAACAACATCGATGAGATGGGCGGATTGAGAAGGGTTATGCCCATTACATTCTACACTGCTACGGTTGGCGTTTTAGCTCTTTCAGGAATTCCACCCTTCAACGGCTTTTTCAGCAAGGACATTGTGTTGGGAGCGCTCTTGGAGAGTGGTGCTTGGATCCCACTCCTGTTTGTGGCCTCGGCTTCAATCCTAACGGTGATCTATAGCTTCCGTTGGCTGGCCAAGGTTTTCCTAGGGGAGATGAGGCATCATGGAGGGGAGCACGGCCACGCCGAGTCGTATAAAACCATGACAACACCATTGGTAATCCTTGCGGCGCTCACCCTGACGGGTTTACCACCATTCGAAGAAGTTCTACACGACTTTATAGGAATCCACGAGGAAATCAAAATACCCCCAGCAACGTACGCCATCTCGGCGGGAATCGTCGTTACCGGCTTCACCATTGCCTATCTATTCTATATTAGGCGGGCATGGAGTCCAGAGGCTGTACGCCAAGCCCCCCTCATGTCTGCAATCCACTCGCTCCTAGTGAACAGATACTACATTGACGCGGCGTACAAGATGGTCTTTGTGGACGGGTTTACAAGGCTATCAGCACTGATAAGAAGGGGGTTGGAGGAGAAGGTGATAGATGGCATAAACTATGCAGCGGCAAGGGGGTTCCAGAAGATAGTAGACGTGATCCGATACATACAGACGGGGAGCAGCAACCTCAACATTAGCGGCGTAGCTATAGGCCTAGTAATCTTGCTACTTCTTCTCTTAGTGGGGCTTGCGGGCATCCTATAAGCGCGTCTAAACATATATAGGGTTCTTTAGGCTGATAAGAGTTAGATGGGGATTAGAGAGTTCGCCAGATCGGTCATCACAGTGTTTAGGGTCGCTCAGAAGCCCACCAAAGAGACATACCTCACCTTTGCCCGAATAGCCCTAATAGGAGTGCTATTACTTGGCGTCATCTCCTTTCTTGTTAGATTCCTGATGATAGCTCTCCAAGGTGGGGTGTGATGAGCCAGACTGAGAAGAAGTTTCAGATCTTCGCGATAAGAACCACAGTGGGACAGGAGAAGAACGTGGCAAGGCTCCTCTCAAACAGGATAGACACTGAGGCTGGGGACATAGCGTCAATATTCATTCTCCCGATGCTTAAGGGTTACGTGTTTATAGAGGGGGTGGACAAGGACCGAATAGCCCTCCTCACCCAAGGAATGATGCATGTTAAATCGAGGCCGATCACATCAGTCTCTATAGAAGAGCTGAAGCAACACATCGTCGAGAGGCCCGTGATAGACACTATCAACGAGGGTGAGATGGTCGAGGTTATTGCCGGGCCACTCAGGGGTGTGACTGGCAAGGTTCTACGCATCGACAGGCAGAAGAACTCGGTCACGATAGAGTTAACCGAGAGTATATATCCTCTCCCAATCTCTGTCCCGGCTCGACAGCTCAGGCCGATTCGACAGCAGCAGGAGACCCGCTAACCCTCCCTCTAGATTTTACAAGTATTTATTGTGGATTCCGAATAGGGATTAAGCGTGGCTGAAAGGACATACAAGTTCTTGGTAGAGGGCGGCAAAGCGACTGCAGGGCCTCCGATAGGGCCTACACTTACACCCCTAGGAATCAATGTACTACAGCTTATAGAGGAGATAAATCGGAAGACCGCGGAGTTCAAAGGAATGCACGTTACAGTGATTGTGAAAGTAGACTCGGATACTAAGTCTTTCAGCGTCGAGGTGGGTGTACCAAGCACCATAGCCCTTATCGCGAAGGAGGCAGGTATTGAGAAGGGATCGAGCACAGCTCATAAACAGCCTGTGGGAAACCTCTCGCTGGACAGTCTAATTAAGATCGCTAAACTGAAGATGGAGCAGTTGAGGTCTACCTCTCTAAAGGCTGCCGTGCTCTCTGTGGCAGGGACGTGTGTGAGCATGGGTGTAACAATTGATGGGAAGAACCCGAAGGAGTTCATAGAGGAGGTTAGGATGGGTAAATACGATGAATTGCTCTCCGCGACTATCTCTTCTTCTCAGGCTTAATCTTAACTGGTGGGCTCATGCTTAACTTCAAGACAATGGACTTGATGTTAGCCCACCCGTTTTCAAGTCTCGAAACAACCCTCTCCACCACAGCCCTGGCATTATCCAAGATCTGATCTACACTCATCTCCTCTGTCCCGATGATGCACATGACCTGAGGGACCTTACGCACTCTAGCTACTACTGTTCTCTTGTATCTCGCTGCAAACTCGTCGATATCTACGTTAGCCGGTATGGGGATAGGCGTCTTCCCCACCCCTCCTAGAGCGGCGCCGAGTGCTCGCGCAGCAACGGGGACGAGCTGAGGCTCGATAAGGAAATGGTCAAACTCTCGTACAAGCCTCTTGGCAGCCTTCTTATTCCCCACCAACCCCTCTATCTCCTGTCTCTCAAAGACCCTGTCAACGTGTTGAGACCTAGACGCCCTCAGAGCTAACTCGCCGGTGGCTACAACTGCTATGCGCTTGGATGCAGACCCAAGGCCATGGGGCAGCTCTATCATTTCGCTGAAACGCTTCTCCGGCTTGCTCACATCGACATCCTTCAAGTTTATCACAAGCTCTACCGATTGAGTACAGTTCCGCTTCTGCCTCTTCTCCAGCGCCTCACGAACTCCCCTTTCCAAGTCTATGACAGTAGACATCCTTAGTAAACGACCTATTGGCTGTTTAATAGGTTTATAATCGTGTGTCGGACACCCCTATATCTTCAGCAGTAGCTCGGGATCCTTTAGCGTCCTCATCTTCTCCTCCTCGCCCTCAATCAGCCAAGTCATCCAGCAGAGCTCCGTGGGCCGTACACCGATCTTCTCGCAAATCTCGGTGACATTCTCAATGAAATCCATGTCCTTCTCAAATGGCTTGAAGCCTGAGTCTGCTAGAAGCCTGTTTACCACTTTCTTCACCACTCTATCGGGCATTATGGTGTCGACCCCGCCCATCATCCTGAGGTACTGATAGGTAACGAGCCCAACCCCCTTTATGGAGCCTATAGGGTCGCGTCTCCAATTATGAAGACTTGACCGAGAAGCCCAGTTTCTTAAGGCCTCTCTATCATCATCCCCATAGTAGGTTAGGTTGGCTGCGATGTTCTTTGCGACCCTCCAAAGGCGGGTATTTCTCCAGATATTTTTAACCCGTCTGATGTCCAGACGCGAGAGCTGCCGGAGCCCCACTACGTGTCCATTTTCCACGAACCTATCCGCGAAGAGCTTCACTCGAGGAACCACGACATCGAAATAGCTTAGGCCGCTGGAGGTAAGCGCCGCGTCAACGACCATGAGAACTACGCTCCCACCCCACCGCTCTGTCCTCAGACACCTATCACAGGCCAGCTTGAGGTAGGGGAGGGAAGACATGATCCTAAGAATCCTCTCTCTCAGCAGGTCTAGGCTTCCCAATCCATGCCTTGATAGTAGGGCTGGATGGCATTTAAATAGTTGGCTAAGATTGCATTATTCAAAGCCATGGTCAGGGCTGCCCTGTTGCTGAGGCCGAGGGAGTTAAAGGCTAAGCGGATAGAGGAGCTGAAGAACCTGTTCCAGACCTATCGCGTGATAGGTCTCATAGACCTCTTCAGGTCCTCGGCAGATCTTATCCACCTATTCCGGAGCAAGTTTAGGGGCCAAGCCGTCATCAAGGTGGCTAGAAAGACGCTGGTGATAAGGGCGGCTAGGGAGGCTGGGAGAGAAAAAATAGCGGAATACTTGGAGAAGGAGAAAAGGCCCATAGCACTCATATTCACTAACATTAACCCCTTCCTCCTGAAACTTGAGCTCGATAGGGGAAGGGTTCTCACACCACCAAGACCCGGCGAGACAGCCGATATAGACGTGGTTGTTCCGCCAATCAACACAGGGCTACAGCCAGGCCCCATACTCTCTGAGTTCGGGAAACTCAAGATCCCCACAAGGATTGAGGGTGGGACAATATGGATTGCTAAGGAAACCACAGTCGCCAAGAAGGGCGATGTGATCCAGCCAACCCTGGCATCACTCCTCACAAAGCTGGAGATAGGCGCTGTTTATCGGAGCATAAACCTCACAGTAGCCTTTGACGGCGACCTGCTCATCCCCTCCGAGCTTTTAGCCATCGATGTCGAAGGAACAAGAAAGATGCTCTCAGAGGCCCACTCAACGTCTCTAGCACTCGCAATAGAGATTGGGTATGCTACTCCAGAGACAATTGTTCCTATGCTGGTGAAGGCACACCGCGCAGCGGTTAGCGTCTCTCTTGCAGCGGGTTACACAACCAAGGAAACTATAGGTGTCCTACTTGCGAAGGCCGCCTCAGAGGCAGCTACCCTTCAGAAGATTGTAGATTCTCGATCAGCCTCTTGAAATCGTTGTATATCGTTCTGACATCTTTTCCCTCAACCTCGAAGACCACCACCTCGTCATCGATGTACTGAATCTTCGCGGCGCCAAGCCTTTCCGCTACACCCTTGGGCGAGAGACCCTGTCTGGAGAGATGACGGTTAACTCCAGCGGCTATCAACATGCCAGTCTTCGACCTCCCGCTGATAAGCCCTGCGGCAGGTGAGTTATGCTTGATGGCCTCCCTAGCCATAGAGGCGAAGTATACAACATTTGTAACTGGTCTGAAGTCGAATATTATCCGCGTGTTCTTAACCACCTCCTCTTTTTGGTAGCTTTTAGAGTAGCTCCATATCCTCGCTGCTAGGTCGGCTACTACGCGCTCAACCTTCTCGAGCTTTTGGGTGGAGGCAGGGGCTGCATGCTCAAATTCCCTCAGTACTGTTTCTTGGTAGTTTTCGATGAGCCTGCTGTATCCGAGTTTTAGCTGTCTAAGCTCTTCCTCAACCTTCTCCAATCTACTCTCAAGCTCTCTCATCGACTCGCTCACGTATCGGTGGGCTGCGGGGCCCGCTGCGTAGACCAGCCGGACCACACCATCCTGTATCCTCTCAACCTTCAGGATCTTTACGAAACCCACCTCAGCAGTGTTAGCGCAGTGAGTACCGCCACACGCCTCAGCATCCCACCCCTCTATCTCTACGACGCGTATCTCTCCGAGGGGGGCTTCACCACCCTGGTAGAGGGTGAATCCGTATCTCTCCTCCGCCACGCTTCTGGGAAGCCAAGATATCTTGACTGGCAGCCTCTTTGAGACGACTTCATTTGCAAGTCTCTCAATCTTTAGTACATCGTCTCTCGACAGTGGCGCGTGGTGGCTGATGTCGAGGCGGGCTGACTCGGCCTCCTTCTTCGCACCCATCTGCCAGGCATGCTTCCCCAAGACCCTTCTCGCAGCGCCGATGAGGATGTGAGTAGCTGTGTGGTGTCTCATGATGCTTAGGCGGCGCTCATAGTCTATCTCCCCCCATACCACCTCCCCAACTGGGGGCTGGTCGCCCTCGATGTAGTGGACGATCACACCGTCCACGATCTGTGTGTCGATAACTCTTGCCTCAAGTCCACGCCATCTTAATACTCCCGTATCGCCCACCTGGCCCCCGCCCTCTGGATAGAATAGTGTACGGTCGAGGACGACAATTTTGGGGGTGGATGCCAAGACAGTTGCGGTGAATTTGGCGGCGTACGGGTCGGCGTAGTATAGCTTCTCGGTTTTAGGAAGGTCTTTTGTGAGCTGGGCAGCCTCAATTAGCCGCTCATCTTCCTTCTCTCGTTGGGGAGATTCTATGTGTCTACTGATCATCCGCTCCTCGACCTCCTCCATGGGGGGAGCCTTGATCCCCAACCTCTTGGCGGCAGATACTACCAAGTCAGGCGTCAGACCCCTCTCCTCGTAGATTTTTGCGATGTATTCGGCATCTATCTCACGCCTGCTCTTGCTGATGACTGCCAGCTCCTTTTCCAGCTGCGCCAATCCGCGCAGGATAGACTCATTAAACTTTTTGACCTCATAGGTGATGAGCTCGAGTATTTCGTCCCTCATCTCTAAGAGCCTTGGAAAGTCTCTGCCCCAATAGTCGATCTGGAGGGCTGCAAGCTCTGGAAGTATGTCTTTCTTTCCGAGCAGTTCAAGGATTCTCTGGGACTTCCTCAACAATAGACGGGCGAGGTATCCCACCTTCGAGTTAGAGGGCACTACCCCGTCCGCAAGAATAAATACAATCGACTTGGTGTGGTCCAGTATCTTGTAAATCTGTTCAAGCCTCTCTAAGACCGGTTGAAGCCGCTCCAGATCTACACCTGCTAGTGTGGCCGCCTTACGCCTGGCCTCTGCGAGGCTTAGACTTGATGTAGGCTGAATCCAGGCCGAGTACCTGGCATATCTTATGAAGGGCTCATCCTCGAGGGTGGGTATTTCGATCAGTTCTGATACTTTGTCGAGTATACCCGAGTAGATTACCTGGAAGGCTGATGGTGTTCCCTGCGAGAGCCAGCTAAACCGCTCTATCCCATAGCCAGTGTCCACAGTCCTTACAGGGAGCTCCTCCAGCACACCGTTTATAGTCCTATAATTCATGAAGACTAGGGTGGCTACCTCCAAGCCGCTGTGAATTACCTCGTAGCAGGGGCCTGCGTTCCCGCCCCCAGACCATATACCCTCCTTGAATACGGTATCCTCCTCCCTCAGCCCTAGACCCTCCATAAACTCTACACAGAGCTCAACGGTCCTATCCTTCCAGTACACCTCCTTTTCGGGGAAGTTGAAAGCATGGGCCCCGCCCATCTCGAAGATTGTCAGATGCCGACCCAGCGTTGGCCCCACCTTATCTATGTCAACCATCCTAATGCAGGGCTGGCTGATTACGAGAGGGTTTGCGGGAGGCTCCGTAGATCCGGAAGTCACGTGGGGTTGGAAGTCCACTATGCTTGCCGAGACGAGGTAGAGGTCCTTCCTCCACCTAGGGACAACAGGGTAGGGCGCTATGACCCTATGCCCTTTACTCTCAAAAAATCCTAGGAAAGCCCTCCTCATCTCTGGAACGTTGTAGGGCTTATCGACTGGTGGCGATCCTATAAAAGTGTAGGGCTCACAGGGCGCCTCCCCACACGTCTCCCTGTCAACAAGAGCCCAAAAATATTTGCCACAAGTTTTGCACCGCCGCCTCCTATACCCACGACTAGCGAAATACTCGATCGCGTAGTGTTCTTCGCCGAACTCCAACCCTTTCCCGAGAAATTATTCCCTAAGCCTGCCCTATATAGTCATCAGCAACTGTTAGCCAAACAGCGCGCTGAGCCCTGCAAGCGCCTCCTCTTCCTTCTTCTCCTCGGCCTCCTCCTTCTTAGCCTCTGCAGCCGGCTTCTGCTTAGGTGCCTCGGCCGCGGGCTGGGAGGGGGCTGCTACTGGGGCGGCGTAGCTGGCAGACTTGATAGCCTCATCAATATTGACGCCCTGTAGTGCTGCGACTAGAGATTTCACCCTGACCTCGTCGACAGTACCTCCAGCAGCCTTTATGACATTTGCTATGTTCTCCTCGTTAACCTCCTTTCCAAGCCTGTGAAGCAGGAGTGCCGCGTAGATGTACTCCATGAATCTCTCGGAGAGAGAAGTCGGGTCCAAATATTAAACTTGTCTTCTCAGACCGGCGGCCGATAACCCCTAAGCCCCTCAAGGGTTAAATCAGGGGTGGACATAGGGTGGTGGAGATGGAGAGGGTGGAGGACGTCCTAAAAGTTGTTGAAGAGTTCGAGGAGGGGCTAAGATCAGTCGAGGAGAAGGTGGCAAGGGCGAGGACAGAGCTAGTCAGAGAGGTTGATGCGTACCTGGAGGAGGCGCGGGCACTTTTCTCAAAAATCGTCGAAGAGGAGAAGAAGAATATGCTAGAGGATGCGGCTAAAGCCGCGCAGGAAGAGGGGGCCAGAATCCGGGAAGAATACAGGAAGCGGGCAGAAAAAGTGATGAGCCAACTCAACTCCAAGAAGGAGGAGCTGGTCAGGTTCGTTCTTCAGACCCTTTTGCCAACTGGGTGAGCCTCCAGCTTGCAGCCCTACCTACTCGCAAAGACCTACGCATGGCGAGGAATGCTACTTCCAAGATCCTTTATTCAGGAATTGGCCGCCTCACGGAGCCTCTCAGAGTTTATCGACGCCATAAAAGCAACGCCATATTCCCAGGAGGCACAGCAGATTACACCCCCATACAGCGCGTTAAAGGTTGAGCACGCCCTCAGAAGACGGCTAATAAAGATTCACCACACGCTGATGACTCTCAATAGGAAGAATTACGTCCTTAGCGCCCTCTATACCCGTCATACTGCTAGAAACTTCAAAACAATAATACGCGCGCTCCAAGCAGGGATCAAGGGTGAGGAGCTCAGGAGACTAATAGACACTTACGCTGAGGAGTTGATAGGGGCTAGGGACGTAATTGCGAGGGTGTTGGGGGCAGAGAGTGTTGAGGATGCCTTGAAAATAATCAGGAACTACATGGGCGACGAGGCCTTCGTCCCCATATTCGAGAAGGTGTTGGACCCAGTGGCAATCGAGGTTGAGATAGATAGGTGGCAGGTGAATAGAGTGAGGCAGGCCCTGAAAAAGACTCCAAGGAGTTGGAGGAGCAGCCTATCTTATTTAGTAACTCCGATATATCTCAGATTCATATTCACCTCGATTCTGCGGGGGAAGGTGTGGGGGCTGGGGCCTAAGGAGATCGGCGGAATGATTGAGGGCGTCTTAGATGAACGCCTCAGGCCTGTTGTGTCGGTTGTGATTGAGTCCAATATTGTTGAGGAGGTAAAAAAAGCATTTTCGGTCATGCCTAAGGGTTCCGTACCCTCCATTGGTGAATCCGACACGCTAACAGGTATAATCCAATTACTCGAGAGGGGTTACAGGGGCATGCTCCTCACACGGGCACACAAATGTTTTCTCAAACCATTTGACGAGCCCTCACTCGCCCTAGCCACCGTGCTTCTCGTCGAGGAGGAAGTGGCCCAGCTGGTTGCTCTTGCCGCTGGGATAGAACAGGGCATCGCCCCTGCGGCACTCTTAGACAGCTTGGCATCAATAACAACTTAGCTTCACAGTCAATAGGTGATCTTAAAGTCCCGATACTCGCCCTTATACTCCTCACGAATCACCTCTACTCTCTCCACGCGGGCTAGTGGAGGCCCCCTCTTTAACCATTCAATCATCTCAGCAACCTTTTCTTCCGGGCCCTCAATCACGGCCTCAACTCTGCCATCGCTGAGGTTTCTAACCCAGCCGCGAAGACCCAGCGAGTCTGCAACCCGCTTAGCATTCTGCCTGAAAAATACGCCCTGAACAAGTCCAGAGACGAAAACATGAACCCTGACATTCGCCATGCCGATCTCGTCTCCGCGGGTATGACTATATAATGGTTGAATCTATATTACGATAGCGTGGGTGTTTCAGGGGGCGGCGGTGAAGGGCTTTACACAGAGGTTATCTATGACGAGGATAGGTGGGCTATTCTTTGGGAGAAGAGGGCTATAGCGCAAAGGATCATGGAGGCTCTCCTGAGGGTTGGTATCGACTCGATAGTTTATGGCAGCGTGGCTCGGGGCGACGTTCACAGGTTGAGTGATGTTGAGGTCTACATACCTCGGCCGGTCAACCCGGTCCTCGCCGAGACCATTATTGAGCGGGAGTTTGGGGGGTGGGTTAGGCGCGAGGTCGTCCAAGCAACCCCCAGCTACGTGCCTAAAGGCTACATTTACATAGACGAGCTGTCGATAGTCTCGTTTCCGCTGGTGGAGACGTTGAAGACAGAGGCGGTTTTCTACGATATAGCGGGGAGGCTAGACCTCGAAGGTGTCAGGAGGAGGGATAGGGTTGCAGGAATGAACAAGGCGCTAAAAGTAATAATCCCCACAAGCTATGGCCACTCAGAATTCCCCGCTGAAAAGGACCCAGAACTCGCAGCAAATCTGATAGGTGTAGACCCACTCGACCTCAGAAAGAGGATTAGCGTATTGATGAGGAGGAGGGAGCATGGTAAGACAGGCGTCTATAGTAAAATCGTGTTAGGGGAGGGCGAGAGCTTCTCGAGCGTCCTTAACCAGCTCTTAGACAGGAACCCACGCATTAGGAGGCGGATACGTGGTTGAAGCTCCTCGCAGTGGACAAGCTTAGAGGCTGGGCCAGGCTCGCCATCACAAACAATATGGATCTCGTGAACCTACATCGCCTCATAAGACCCGGCGACGTGGTCTACCAAGAGACGAGCAGAGAGGTTAAGAAGGAGAGGGCGTCGGGAGAGGTTGATAGCGAACGCGTAAGCCTAAAGATCGGCATAGCCGTCGAGAAGAAGTCAGTAGACCCTCTAATGAAAAGGATAAGGTTTCAGGGGAAAATAGTCTTCACAGACAGGGACCTAGATATCCTGAAGAAATATCATACAATTCAGGTCAGTAGAGGAGACGTTATTGAAATTGAAAGCCGTGAGAGGCTCCCCTATCTTCTAAGGCTTGGGGAGGAGGGGGAGGAGAGGGTTAGGGAGATGGTTGTTATCTCAGGCGATGACGAGGAGCTGGCATTGGTGAAAATAGATGTAGACGGTATTAAAGTGTTGAAGACTTGGAAGGTCGACGGAGGGTCGAAGCGTATCGGCTACAACGTGGAGGAGCAGCGCGAGAAAGTGTTTGATGAACTGGTACAGCAGCTCAAGGAGCTAACCTCGAAATCCAAGCCGAAGCTAGTGCTCATGGGAACTACCGTTCACGCCGACATAATCGCGAATGAGATAAAGAGCCGAGATGTCAGGCTCTCCAACCTAATTTCAAGGAGGATTCAGGTAAACGTCGGGGGCGTTGACGGAATCCGAGAAGCCCTCAGACGAGGAGTCCTAGGGGAGGAGCTTAAGCCTCTGGCCGACGCTATTCAAGTTGAGAAGGCTATGAGTGCAATCCTAAAGCACCCTGAACACATACACATGGGTTTAGAAGAAGTTGCGAGGGCTTGTAGGGCTTCACGCGGAGCCCTTGTCCTCGCGACCGAGGACTTTATCTGGGAGAACATGGATAACACTCTCCTGGATGAGATTTTATCAAGGGCGGAAAGGGGAATAATCAAGTTTAGGGCCATACTCTCGGACACTGAAGCATCGGATAAGATAAATTCTCTGGGCGGCATAATATGTCTTGAAAAGAAAATATTGGAAGGGTGACTGGGGTGTTGAATTAGTGTTGTTTCAGCTTATCCATTGTGAGCACTTTTACACCTGGCTTGAATGATAAATTATCTCCAAGCCTAGCGCCGATTAGGTAGACCTCTCCACCGCTCGAGGATGCTATGTCGATAAGCCTCTGTGTGACGACTCCGTCGAATAGGACGTACTTGTAGTCTCTCGATTCTGAAAGCTGCTGGGCCAGCTCGCTCACAGGTTTGCGCCACAGCTCGTTGAACCCACTATCAAAGGCTACTGACATCAATGTCCCCTCAATCTCTCCTATATACTTTGTCAGCTTGTCTGTGAACTCTGGGGGGATAGGCTCAGCCGCCTGCACTGGCTCTGCCTTGATCTTCCTTAGCGCTTCTCCTAGAGGCTGGGCGTCCCTCAACGCGTCTTCAACCTCCTTTGCGTTGAGTTCTTCAACCTCTTTCCCGTAGGGTGCTCGAGCCACAAGGTCTATCTTTATTGACTGTGCTAGTTCTCTGAGCACCATGTCCCCTCCGCGGTCTCCGTCGAGGAAGGCAATGACTTTCTTCTTCTTTGCTAGTAGGTCTTGTAGGGTTGGAGGTATCTTAACACCTCCAACAGCTATTACGTTTCTGTAGCCATAGCGCATGAGGTTGATTATGTCGGCCCGGCCCTCAACTACTATAACTTCTTCAGAGCTGAGCGCTTCTGGGCCCGCCTCAATCTTTTCCGGCCCAATTTCAACGACCTTCGCCTTAAGCACCGACTCCTCCAGCTCCTTCAATATCTCGTCATCCTCCGGAATCTTCTTCCTCTCCCACTCGTAGAGAATAGCCCTCGCCCTCTCAACTATCCTTCTCCTCTTCTCTGCTCGGAGGTCCTCGATCTTCTCGATAGTTACCTTGGCGGGGTATGGTCCAACCCTGTCCAGAGACTCTATCATCGCGGCTATGAGAGCTGTGTAGAACCTGTCTAGACCACTGGGTATGGTTATCTTACCAATAGTCTTGCCGCCCTGCACCTGTAGAGAGACATCGATACGCCCTATCCGGCCAGCCCTCTGCAACTCTCTCAGATCCAGTTCTGAGCTGAATATCCCTTCAGTCTGCCCGAAGGTTGCGCCGATAACGTCGTTTCTATCTACTATTCCGTCAACCTCAATCTTAACCTCAATCACATATTTAGTGGCAACAGTTGGAGTAGCCATGTTTATACACCCGTCTTTCTCTCTCCATCTATGTTTGGGTGGTTGGTATTTAAATGATACCGGGTCAGCGGGGTCATCATTATCTACTCGAGGGCATGAGAGAAAATGGTGTATGGCCCCTCAGATTGAGGAGACGAGTGCAGATTGGGTTGCTTCAGTCATCCCGCCGAGGAGGTCAGGCTCGCGTAAAGGAGAGAATGGAGTAGTCATAGTAGTGGGTGGGAGCCGGCTGTACCATGGTGCACCATTCTTGACAGCTATGGCCGCGATGAGGTCTGGTGTTGACTTGGTCTATCTCTTTGTGCCGGAGAAGATTTCTGCGCCTATAAGAGCCTTATCGCCGAGCCTGATTGTAAATCCGCTCACAGACGTCAAACTGACCGCGAGGGTCAGCGAGCAGATAGTTAAAAACTCTCCCCAAGCCCATGCCGCGGCGATAGGGCCGGGCCTCTCTGTGGCTAAGGAGTCTGCCCTTACGAAACTTCTGAGCGGGCTCTTGGAGAAAGGCGTTAAGCTCGTGCTGGATGCCTCAGCCCTGCAGCCCTACATCCTCAACATTATAGGCGGACGCGAGGTTGTCCTCACCCCACACGCGGGAGAGTTCGCTAGGCTCTTCGGGACCCAGCCGGGAAACTCGCTAGAGGAGAGGTGCAGGGCCTCAAAGGAGGCTGCTAAGAAGCATGGCGTAGTTATACTGTTGAAGGGGATGGTCGATGTCATTACGGATGGCGAGAGGTTGATGGTGAATAGGACTGGAACCTGCGCAATGACTGTCGGGGGGACGGGGGACGTCTTGACTGGGCTGGTGGCTGGGCTAGTTGCCAAGGGGGTTCCTGGCTTTGAGGCTGCCTCAGCTGCAGCATATATCAATGGGGTATGCGGTGAAATGGCTGCGTCGGAGCTTGGGCTTCACATTCTACCCACAGACCTGATAGACAAGATTCCAAAGGTGATGAAGAATTTCGACAAAATCATCAGCTAGACACTTGCCTCATACTCTTCCCCAACTCATCGAGACTGCTGGTGGGCAGCAGGCATTTGAAGCCACGGCAGAAGTAGTAGGTGGCGCCCTCCCCCACTGCATCTTTCCCCTCCCATAAGCTCTTCAATGCCTCTGACCTGGAAGCGGAGATGACGACGTATGGCTCAAACATTTTTGAAGCGAGCTGGCAGAGGTGTTGCCAGGGATCACCTGTTGTGGCTATCACGAGCTGGCCTCCTGAATCTAATATGTAGGGGATGGCGGATATGAGTGAGATATGACTTAGGGGGTCGTCTTGAAGCCTCTGCCACGCCGCCTTCAATGCTTCACGCGCGGGCTGGAAAAACCTCTCCTCACCTGTCAGAAGATGGAGCTGGGCGAGTAGGTGGACTGCAGCCGCGTATCCGCTAGGGTATGCGTGGTCCTCTATGGATACGGGTCTTATGGGTGTGTCAGGGTCTGGCTGCGTGTCATAGAATCCTCCCGACTGAGAGGCGAATTTTTCAAGGATGTCGTCCGCGAGGCTAAGGGCTGCGTCGAGGTACCTGTTTCTCCCGGTCCACTGATAGAGGTCTAGAAGACCCCACCCCATCAGGGCATAGTCCTCAAGTAGCCCTCGAGCCTCTGAAGGCCCATCTCTCCAATACCTCTTCAGCTCTCCGTCAGAGTAGAGTTCCTTCAGTATGAAGTTCGCCGCATCCGTTGCTGCTTTAGACAGGTCTTGGTCTGCTGTGGCTGCCGCGGCGTAAGAGAGCCCGCTCAAGAGGATGCCATTCCATGATGCGATAACCTTGTCGTCCACCGCAGGTCTTTGCTTCGCCCTCCTAAGCTCCCCCAGCTTTCTGCTGATGTAGTTTAGGGCGCTGAAAAGGTCCATGCCTAGGGTATCTGAGAGTTTTTCAAGGTTGGAGGGGAGCCTGATGACATTCAGTCCATGCCCAAAGTTTCCAACGGGGGTGCAGCCAAGCATTCTCGCGACCTCGTCGCCCAGAGCCCCTGCAACCTCATCCCAACTATACAGGTAGTATCCGCCTTCAACTCCTCCGCTCTCGGCGCTCAGGGCGGAGTAGAAGCCGCCCCCCTCCGACCTTAGTTCTGAGATGAGCCAGCGCGAGGTATCCCTAACAACGTAGCGGTACAGGGGTCTCTTAGTTGCGGCCCAAGCCTCAGCATAGAGTCTGAGGAGCATTCCATTGTCGTAGAGCATCTTTTCGAAGTGGGGTATTGTCCATGCACTGTCAACCGCGTACCTGTGGAATCCTCCCCCCACGTGGTCGTATATTCCGCCGAGGAAAATAGCGTCAAGCGTCCTCTCTACTATCCTGAGAGCCATGGACTCGCCCTTCAGCCTCCAGTAGCGGAGTAAGAACAGGTAGTTTGTGGGCGTCGGGAATTTTGGAGCCCCTCTTATCCCACCGTTCTCGTCATCAAATATGAGGACAAGCTGGTCGTACGCCATGTCCAAAGCATCCATATTCACCTCCACCTCTCCACCCGCCCTGATGGAGAGTGAGCTGGAGACAAGCTCGAAGAGGTTGCTACCGCTGTTCAGAACCTCAGCCCTCCTCTTTTCCCAGGCCTCCTTGACTGCTAAGAGCACATCTTTGAAGCTCGGTAAGTTATATCGCGGCTCGGGTGGAAAGTAGGTGCCGCCGAAGAAGGGCTTCAGATCGGGTGTTAGAAAGACGGTGAGCGGCCAGCCACCCTGACCCGTCATCAATATCACAGCCCTCATATAGATGGCGTCGATGTCCGGCCTCTCCTCCCTATCCACCTTGACAGGTACAAAATACTTGTTGAGGATGTCGCTGATGGTGCGGTTCTTAAATGACTCTCTCTGCATCACGTGGCACCAATGGCAGGAGAGGTATCCGATGCTTAGGAAGATGGGTTTATCCTCCTCTCTCGCCTTCCTGAAGGCCTCCTCTCCCCACGGGTACCAGTCAACCGGGTCGTCAGCGTGGAGCTGTAGATACGGGCTCTTACTGTCTGCCAGCCTGTTTACCCTACGCCGAGCAGCATCTCCAGACAATCTACCTCTTGCAAATCCATCATAACTTATTAAACTCTCCAGAACTAAATACTCTCAGGTAGTCTCGATTGATGGAGATAAACGGCTACGTGTCCGGCATAAGGCCGCGGCGGGCGGGAAAAACAATCGTAGTCGAAGTCTCCATCTCTACGCTCTCCGGTGAAAGCTATGAGGCAGTGCTCCACGACCCGCCCGACTGGCTTGAGATAGGCTCTAAAATCACGTGTAAGATTGAGCAGATACCTGGCAGGCAGGGAGTAACTTCCGTAATCTCTGAGCTGAAGCTCTCCCTTACCCTGCCTGATATAACTCAGGTCGAGCTCTCCGTGGAGTCTGTCAGAGAGACGCCAGACGGCAGCCTGGTGGTGGAGGGGAGAAGAGAGGGTGGAGGCTTCTTCAGCTACCTGTTGAAGCCCGAAAACGCCGTCATAGATACTGCAAGCCTCCCGTGCAGGGCCGTTGCCCTAAAAACGCTACAAACTGGTGCCGACCGCGTAATAGCCATCATACCGGTCAAAAACCTCCAGATCATGAGGAGGGCTAAGGAGCTTATGATGCAGCTCAAGAGGGAGGAAGAGCACAGGCCAGAGCTAGAATTCCTCCCCGGACCACCATAACAGACCTTTGATGGATTGATAAGTTTTAGTAATACTCGAGGAGCTATTCTCCCACGTGCTAGTTCGGGTCTGTAGCTTGAGGGAGGTCCCGGAGGGCGGGATGATAAGGGTAGACCTGAATGATAAGGGACTTTTAGTGGCAAAGGTTGGTGGGAGGGTCTACGTTGCTGACGTCTGGTGCACGCATGAGGAGGGCGACCTCAGCCTAGGACTCCTAGAGGGTGATATTGTCAGGTGCCCACTTCACGGAGCCATGTTCCGACTGGCCGACGGCTCGGTGGTCGAAGGGCCGGAGGGGGAGCCGCCTGAATCAATACCTAGCCTCAAAACCTACAAGGTGAAGATTCAGGAAGGCGATATCTATATTGAAGAATTGTGAGGCTCGTATCTCCCGCCAGATATAAAGAAGAGATGGCCAAGGAAAAGCTATAATAACAGCAAACTCTATTTTTAATGTGCCGAAATACATCTTCGTCACGGGGGGCGTAATATCCTCCGTCGGGAAGGGGACTGTCGCAGCCTCCATTGGAAAGATACTCCAATCCCGAGGATACAACGTGGATTTTCTGAAGATAGACCCGTACGTCAATGTAGACGCTGGGACGCTGAACCCGTACAGCCACGGCGAAGTATTCGTCACAGATGATGGCGGCGAGACAGACCTAGACCTTGGATGGTATGAGAGGTTCCTCGACATACCCATGAGCAGGCTAAACAACCTCACAACCGGGCAGGTCTTCCAAGAGGTAATCCGTAGAGAGCGTGCTGGGGAGTATCTTGGCCAATGTGTCCAGATTGTTACTCACGTAACTGATGAGATAAAGCGTAGAATAAGGCTGGTCGCCGAGAGGAGGGGGGCAGATATAATCATAGTAGAGATCGGAGGGACTGTTGGCGACATCGAGGCTCAGCCTTTTTACGAGGCCGCCAGGCAGATGAAACTGGAGGAGGAGACGCTATTTGTTCATGTATCGCTCGTCATATATCTCGAGACCACGGGCGAGTTTAAGACCAAGGCACTCCAGCACAGCGTAAATGAGCTAAGGAGGGCTGGTATACAGCCCGACATTATTGTGGCTAGGAGCCAGAGAATCATCGACGAGGCCACCAGGAGGAAAATCGCACTCTTCGGCACGCTCCCAAAGGAGGCAGTATTCTGCTCATACGACACAGACGTAATCTATGAGGTGCCCCTCATATTAGACCAGCAAGGACTAGGAGATTTTATTGTGAAGCACCTATCCCTGAGTAATACCCAGCCTGATTTGTCTGAGTGGCGCAGGATAGTTGAGACCTTCAAGTCGAACGGCCCATTAGTGAAGATAGCAGTATGCGGTAAATACACGGCGCTGACTGACTCATACATCAGCATCAAGGAGGCCCTCAAGCATGCCTCCGCATACCATAACGCGAGGCTTGAGATCCTATGGGTTGATGCTGAGAAGGTTGAGCGCGACAGCATTGAGGAAATCTCCAAGCTCGAGGAAGCGCATGGGATACTCGTGCCCGGAGGCTTCGGTAAGCGCGGGTCTGAGGGAAAGATAATTGCAATAAACCTCGCTAGGACTCAGGATAAACCGTTCCTAGGGATATGTTTTGGCCTACAGATGGCCGTTGTCGAGTTCGCGAGAAACGTGCTAGGTCTGAAGGGTGCCAACTCGACAGAACATGATCAAGATACTCCGCACCCAGTGATTGATCTTATGCCCGAGCAGCGCCAGACGGAGCAGAAGGGCGGGACCATGCGCCTCGGCTCGCTCCCAGTAGTTATCAAGAAGGGGACGCTAGCATACAGGCTATACGAGTCGGAGCTAATACATCAGAGGCATCGGCATAGATACGAGGTAAACCCCGCGTACCACCAGAAATTAACAGGTGCTGGGCTGGTGTTCTCAGGCCTCTCCCCGGACGGTAACAGGGTTGAGATAATTGAGCTACCCAGTAAGAAATATTTCATAGCGACACAGTACCATCCGGAGTTCAAGTCGCGGCCAGGAAAACCAGAACCTGTTTTCCGTGGACTGATTGCAGCGGCGCTGGCTGAAGTTAAAATTAGAGACATGCAAGTTAAGGTTCAATGAGCGAGACAGTCCTCGTCGACGCACACTGCCACGTCCACGAGTATAGTGATGAGGAGATCAAGAGTTTCGGGAAGATTAGGATCGCCGGTGTTGCAATGGACTTAGAGTCTTCTGGAGCTACCCTCGAGTTGGCGAAGAGGTTTAGGAATATTGACCCCTTCGTTGGACTGCACCCTTGGAATCTTCACAAGAACTTTGATGAGCTGGAAAACATAAAGAGGCTTGCGGTTTCTGGCGGGGCGTCGGGTCTAGGCGAGGTGGGCGTCGACTTGCGATTCGCCAAGGCATCTTTCAAGGAGCAGTTAAAGGTTTTCACTGAAATATGTGAGCTAGCCGCTGAAAACGGGCTCCCACTAAATGTCCACGCCCTCGGAGGATGGGACTCGGTAGTAAAGACTTGCATAAAGCTAGGCGTGAAGTCCCTCCTACTACATTGGTACACAGGACCGCCTGAGCTGCTCAAAGAGATCAAGGATGCGAGCTACTTTATCTCGATCAATCCAGCCGTGACAATCCAGCCGAGGCACATGCAGATTCTCCGGGAAGCCGATATGGACATCATCCTTACTGAGAGCGACGGGCCCTACAACTATAGGGGAATAGAGCTGACCCCGAAAAGCTTGCCTGGGCTCATCAACACAATAGCGTCTGTCAAGGGGCTGACAGTGGCGGAGGTGTCCAGCCAGATTTATGAAAACTATCTAAGATTCCTCGGCGCCTCCAAGTGACCTTGATACGATATGGTGAGCCAAGTCCTCCAATACTTTGACAACCGCCTGCGTGCCTAGCGCTCCTTCTCCTCTGGCAACCAATGATTTGAAGAGCTGATGTACAAGCGCTGTGCCAAGGAGTGGTAGGTTGAGCTCCTGACCTATTTCGAGAGCTATGCGGAGGTCTTTCATCAGATGCTCTGCCTTGAAACCAGGTCTAAAATCTCTATTGACAATTGCGGGTCCGAGGTTGGCTAGCTGCCACGAGGCCCCCGCCCCAGACGATATGATCTCTATTACCTTGTCGAGGTCTAGGCCCGATTTTGAGGCAAGTAGGAGGGCTTCACAAGCTCCGAGTAGGGAGAGGGCTACCGATATCTGGTTGCATATCTTCGTCATCTGACCCGAGCCGCTTGGACCCATGTAGACAATCCTCTGGCCGAGGACTCGTAGTATCGGCTCGGCCTTCTTGAAGACAGCGTAGTCTCCTCCGACCATGATTGCGAGTGTTCCCTGCTCAGCGCCTATTGTCCCTCCTGTCACGGGTGCGTCAAGATACCCTACCCCCCTCTCTTTCAAAGTCGCATATATCTCCCTCTCAACCACCGGCGAGATGGTCGACATGTCTATGACGGTCGAGCCGGGCTTGGCTGCCTGAATGACTCCCCTTTCACCCAGCACCACAAGCCTCACGTCCTTGGAGTCCGGGAGCATCAGGATCGTGTAGTCGGACTCACTAGCAGTCTCCGCGGGAGAGCCCGCCGCCTCCGCTCCCAGTCTTACAAGCTCCTCGACCGGCCCCCTACTCCTGTTAAACACCTTCAGCTCGTGCCCCGCGGACAGCAGCCTCTTAGCCATCGGCTTCCCCATCAAGCCGAGGCCGATGAAACCTATCCTGGCCACGGGCATCGAGGTGTAGCCAAGACTATTAATATATCGTCGGGCGGGAACGTGTTCAGTGAGGTTGGTTGTAAAGACTTTTGTCCGCTCGATCAGGTCTTGGCTCGGCCGCGTAGAGGTTGCAGCAAGTGAGGATCACCTGCTCTTTGTGGGTGTGGGTGATGGGGAGGCGGTTGAGTTTTTGCGGGCCTGGGGGCTTCCACCTCCAGCGGGAAGGGGGAGCGGGTTGATTGAAGAGGCGGAGGCGCAGCTCATCGAGTATTTTGAGGGTAGGCGGAGCTCGTTTAGTCTGCCCGTCAGCTTCTTTGGAACCGATTTTCAAGTCAGGGTCTGGAAGAAGACTATGGAGATCCCCTTCGGATCAACGCGAAGCTACTCTTGGGTTGCGAAAGAGATTGGCTGTTCTTCGCCTAGGCCTGTGGGCAGGGCTCTGTCAGCGAACCACCTCATGCTTGTCGTGCCCTGTCACAGGGTTATTGAGGCTCAGGGAGGGCTTGGAGGGTTCTCAGCAGGTCTGGACTTGAAGAGGAGGCTCATACAGCATGAGAGGAGGCATGCGGGGGAGGAGCTGCGATAAAACTAAATCCGCCTCGATACACTGAAGGTTAGAGTGTCGAGACACATTAAGCTCCCGCCCAACGAGGGACAGCATATCGAGTTTAAGGAGAGGCTCATCCCGCTCGTGCATTTGAAGCCCGAGAGGAGGCAGCAGCTAAGCACTCAGCTTAAGTCGCATCTGCTGGAGGGGGGCGGGGTGGCGGTCTATCTATTGGGGGTAAATGATGACGGTGTGGTGGTGGGGCTGAGTGAGTATGATTTGGAGATGAGCCTCTCGGTTCTCTCCGCAGTGGTGGCGGAGAGCGGTGCTAGGATTAGGAGGGTGGAGAGGTTTGAGACGGAGAAGGGCTTGATAGCAAGGGTTGTGATAGAGTCACTCCCCACGGCTGCTAAGCCGCACATCACTGTGGCCGTGGCGGGCCATGTTAACCACGGCAAGTCGACACTCATCGCCTGCCTCCTCACAAACCAGCCGGACGACGGTAAAAAGTGGTTATACCTCGACACACTACCCCACGAGGTTGAGAGGAACCTCTCCGCCGATATCCACCTCGCAGTCCTAGGGTTTAAAGGAGGTAAGCCCTTGACGATGAGCAACCCCCTAGACAAGATGGAGCGTGTGAGGATTGTGGAGGAGGGTGAGAAGCTTATCAGCTTCGTGGACACTGTGGGGCATGAGCCTTGGCTAAGGACGACAATCAGGGGCCTTGTGGGGCAGGAAGTGGACTATGGAGTACTCGTCGTTGCTGCGGATGACGGGGTTACACATCTTACACGCGAGCATCTGGGTATCATGCTAGGCCTAGGAATTCCGGTGATAGTGTGCATCACGAAGAAAGACAAAGTAGCTCAGAGTAGAGTTGTGGAGGTTAGGGAGGGGGTTGCCCAGCTCCTGAAGAGGGTTGGCCGAATCCCCTTCCTCATACGGGAGCCGTCAGACATAGACGTAGTATACGACAAGACAGGTCTTGTTGTGCCTATATTAGAGGTCTCTGCGAGGACTCTGGAGGGGTTTGAGAACCTGTACAGACTTTTGGCCCTACTGCCGCAGCGAGAAAAGCCACTTGACAAACCATTCCTACTCTACATCGATAGAATCTACGACATCGAGGGTGTTGGGAGCGTGGTCTCTGGCACCGTTAGGCAGGGAAGGCTGAGGGCAGGCGCAGAACTACTACTCGGCCCCTACCCCGACGGCGGGTTCAAGCGGGTCAAGGCGCGGAGCATAGAGATCCACAACACCAGAGTAGAGGAGGCCGTCGCAGGCTATGTCGTCGGAGTCGCGATTAGGGGCGTCGCTCATGACGAAATTCGCAGGGGGATGGTCCTTTGCGATGAGGAGCTCTCGCCCCACGCGGTCTGGAGCTTTTCCGCTGAGGTCCTAGTACTCAATAATCCTAGCAGGTTCGCCCCCGGATATGAGCCTGTCATGCAGTGCCACACCATATCACAGAGCGTTAGAATTGTGGAGCTGGATAGGGAGTATGTGAAGCCCGGAGAGCAGGGAAACGCCGTCCTCGAGTTCAAATACAGCCCGATGCTGGTCTATCCGCAAGACAGGTTTGTCTTGAGGGAGGGACGGACTAAGGGAATAGGGGTAATAAAGAAAATACTCCGATATGCTTGACACGCGGAAGGTAAAGAGGCTGGGAGTTTCAGTTCCAACGATTTACGCCGAGAGGATAAGAGAAATTTTGGTGAAAAGGTCCGCGATAGAGCCCTCCCTTAAGCCCCTGAGGACAGGGGACAAAGTTGTCTTCCCCCTCAAGCCAGATATCCTCCAAGCGGAGGAGATCGTACCACCAGATCTGGGGTGCCAGCTGGTGTGGGAGGAGTTTCAGGAGAGGCGCACAACCCCACGTAGCATTAGAGAGGCGCTAGCAGGCCTAGTACGCGATGAACTACTCGAAAAACTCCCCTCATCCTACGACATTGTGGGTGATATAGCGGTAGTGCATATACCCGAGGGTCTTGAACAGCTTGGAGAGCAGATAGGTGAGGCTATAATTCGGGTCAACCCTTCGGTAAAAGTTGTCCTCGGAGAAGCAGGGCCTGTGGAAGGGGTCTACAGGACTAGGAGACTCGTACACCTCGCCGGAGAGGCGCGTACATTTACTGCCCACAAGGAGCATGGCTGCGTCTTCCATGTGGACCTTGAGAAGGTCTATTTCAATCCGCGGCTCGCAGGCGAGAGGATGAGGATAGCGGGGTTGACGAGGAGTGATGAGGTTGTTGCCGACATGTTCGCCGGTGTCGGCCCCTTCGCGGTGGCTATTGCTAAACATGCGGGAGCCAGGGTCTACGCCTCGGAGATAAACCCGGAAGCCTATGATTTGCTGGTTAAAAACATCCAGGTCAACAGGCTGACTGGGCGTGTAGTGCCACTATTCGGCGACTGCAGAACGACATTCTCTAATAACCAGGTTACCGCGGACAGGGTCGTCATGAACTATCCATCAGACCCATTCAGCTTCCTCGACACAGCCCTCAAAATCCTACGTGGACGCGGAGTAATCCACCTATACGGCTTCGCAGAAGACACTGAGGAGTGGCGCTCGAAAATACTGGAGAGGCTGACCGAATTGGGGGCTTCCTGCGACATAATGGTAAAAAGGCTCAAACCGGTCTCGCCCAGCAGAAGCCTCATGGTAGCTGATATTGAGGTTCGCTCCTCTAGGCCGGCTAGGACCAGTTGACCCATGAGGTGGAGAAAGGTTTATCCATCTAGGGAGGGCAGTTAATACTTAGAAGGGGCTTGGGTGTAAAGCTTGGAGACCTAATACCGCAGGAGGCCGTCCAGACAATCCAGCTCAGCGATTTATCCGGGAAAGTAATAGCCATAGACGGGTACAACATCCTCTACCAGTTCCTCTCGATAATCAGGGGGCCTGATGGGAGACCGCTCCAAGACAGAAAGGGGCGTGTGACCAGCCACCTCAGCGGCCTATTCTTCAGGACAGCAAACTTCATCAAGAATGGGATTAAAGTCGTCTATGTCTTTGACGGCCAGCCTCCCCAGCTCAAGAGGGAGACGATAAGGAAGAGGATAGAGCTGAGGGAGAGGGCTAAAAAGATGTATGAGGCGGCCTTAGCGGCGGGCGAGGTGGAGGAGGCGCGAAAATACGCTACACAGTCAGCAACACTGGAGAAATACATGGTCGAGACCTCCATACAACTCCTAGAGGCGATGGGTATACCCTCAGTGATAGCGCCGTCGGAGGGAGAAGCCCAAGCAGCATACATGGCCATGCGCGGAGATGCTTGGGCTTCAGCCTCGCAGGACTACGACTCAATACTCTTCGGGACGCCAAGGCTTGTGCGAAACCTCTCCATCGTTGGGAAAAGAAAACTCCCACGGAAAGACGAGTACATAACCGTAGAGCCCGAGGTTGTTTACTCTGACAAGCTCTTCAACTCGCTGGGCATAGGTAGGAGGGAGCTAATCGAAATGGCCATACTGATAGGCACAGACTACTTTGAGGGAGTCAAGGGAATCGGGCCGAAAAAGGCCTACGAACTCATAAAGGAGCATGGCTCGGTAGAAAAAGCCTTAGCTGCACTCAACAAATCTATCGAGATCGACATAGACGCTGTCAGACAACTCTTCCTCGAGCCCGAAGTAAAAAAGGACTACCAGCTGGATTGGCGTGACATCGACAAGGAAGCTGTACTAAAGATGCTGTGTGATGAGCACGACTTTTCCCCCGAGCGGGTTGAGAAGGAGCTCAATGAGATCGAGGCAGCTGTGTCCGAGAAAAAGAAGGTAACCTCTCTCGACCGATGGCTACTCTAGAAGTATGATAAGCCTCCTCTCCTCATCGAGGCTATGAACCCTTACGAGCCCCCGCACCTCGAGAACGATTAGCGCCTCTCGAAGCTCCTTAGCGCTAGTCACCCTCCCCCTCGTATTCAAAGCCTCCAAGAGGGCTGACTCCATCATCTTCTTATTGTTACGCCTCAAAACCTCGACTACGTCTTGTGGATCCATAATGGTGATTATCCAAACATTGGGAGTGCCTTCTCTGTGCCGCGCAGGTGCTCCGCGACCTTCTCATACTCTTTGAGCATGTTTGGAGTTATACTCGGCTTCACCGTCTTCAGAGCCTCTTGGAAGTCGCTCCACGACACTTGCTGGACATCCTTATCCCTCCTCAATGCGGACATGGCAGCCTCTCTGCAGAGAGACTCTAAATCAGCCCCCGAGTATCCCTCAGTCATAGCCGCGAGCTTCTTGAGGTCGACATCCGCCGCCAGGGGCATGGACCGAGTATATATCCTCAGTATCTCGTACCTTCCCTTATCATCGGGCGGTGGAACATAGATCAGCCTGTCAAACCTTCCAGGACGCAGGATTGAGGGGTCCATTAGGTCTGGCCTGTTCGTGGCCCCAATCACCACAACTTCGCGCAGCTCCTCTATACCGTCCATCTCCGCCAGCAGCTGGCTGGCTACTCTGTGAGTCACGCCCGAGCTGTCATCCAAGATATCCTTCCTCGGCGCGATGGTCTCTATCTCGTCCAGGAACACTATGCAGGGTGCGGCTTGCCTAGCCTTCCTGAAGACCTCCCTAATCGCCTTCTCTGACTCACCCACCCACTTTGAATAAATCTCTGGTCCCTTAATGGTTACGAAGTTCGCCTCAGCCTCGGTAGCTATGGCCTTCGCTAGGAGTGTCTTGCCACATCCGGGTGGGCCGTAGAGAAGTATCCCCTTGGGAGGCCTGATGCCGAGCCTCTCGAATCTGTCAGGATACTTTAGCGGCCATTCAATGGCCTCGACCAGCCTCTGCTTCACCTCCGAGAGTCCACCCACATCCTCCCAGCGGACTGTAGGCGTCTCAATCTCAACCTCCCTCAAGGCTGTCGGAGTAATCTCCCTGTAAGCCTCGTGGAAATCTTTCATGGTCACTTCCAGCGAGTTAAGTATCTCCGGCGATATCCTCTCCTCATTGAAGTCGATGCTCGGGAGTATTCTCCTGATACACTTCATCGCTGCCTCCCTGCATAGGGCGGCGATGTCCGCGCCAGTATATCCCTTAGTCATCTCGGCGAGCTTGTCAAGGTCAACATCAGAGGCAAGAGGCATACCCCTCGTGTGGATCTGGAGTATCTCTCTCCTACCCCGTTTATCAGGTATACCAATCTCGATCTCCCTATCAAAGCGTCCAGGCCTCCTCAGAGCCGGGTCCAGCGCGTTAGGACGGTTAGTCGCGCCGATAACTATCACCTGCCCCCTGCTTTCAAGACCATCCATCAGTGCTAGGAGCTGGGCAACAACCCTCTTCTCCACTTCTCCTGTAACCTCACTCCTCTTAGGCGCGATCGCGTCTATCTCGTCAATGAATATTATGCTGGGGGCCTCCTCCTCAGCCCTCCTGAAAATCTCCCTCAACTTAGCCTCAGTCTCACCATAGTACTTGTTCATGATCTCAGGGCCGTTAATCAGGATGAAGTTAGCCTCAGCCTCGGTGGCCACCGCCTTGGCTAGGAGTGTCTTACCGCAGCCAGGCGGACCATAGAGCAGCACTCCCTTAGGTGGCTCAATACCGAGGCGCTGGAAGAGCTCGGGGAACCTGAGTGGGAGCTCAATCATCTCTCTAATCCTCTGTATCTCCTCATCAAGCCCTCCGATGTCCTCATATGTCACATGAGTGCTGAGGGACTTCTCCTGCACAGCCCTGCTCTGAATCACGATTCTAGTGTTGGGGGTAATCTTAACAACCCCGGTAGGCCTTGTCTGGATTACTGCGAAGTTGAAGAGGTTTCCAAAGAAGAGTACGGGTACAATGTTCTTCTGTACGACTGGATACTCTATCAGGCGGCTCTTGACAAGCTTCGTGAAGTTTTCATCAGGCTTAATGGTGCTGTTAACAGGTGCTAGTGTGACAAGCTTCGCCTCCCTAACCTGTGCCTTCCTAACCAGAACATAGTCATTAAGCGATACGCCAGCATTATTTCTTATGTAGCCGTCAATCCTGATAATGTCCTTCTCCTCCTCAAGATAGCCCAGCCAGAGCGTGGCAACCGCCAGCTTTTTTCCGCGAATCTCAATCACGTCTCCTGTAGCAAGGCCGGCGGAAGCCCCAACCTCTCTGTCAATCCTAGCTATCCCGTATCCGACATCCCTTTGTCTCGCTTCTGCCACCCTAAGCCTCAACTCATGGACTGGTTGGATCGAACTACTCATTGACTCAACCCCAAAATGTAGAGGGGTTTATTTAAGTTGTCCTTCAAAACAAGCTATAGATTATCAGGTATAGGCCGCTCATTTAAAAGACCAGCATCTCCGGCTCAATCCTCCTCTCCTTAATTCCTAGGAGCGTCGAAGGCACCTTTACGCCTCCGTAGAGCTCCACTTCGCCCCGGTCTAGAGCCAGTGCGGCTGCAATCCTTCCCAGAGAGTCCGCCTTCATGACCCCGCTGCCACTACCCCCAGTCGCCACAACTAGGTTCATCACACGGAAAGCCACAGGGTTCTCGTCGATCGTGTTAATAGAGTAGCAGCCAGCCCACTTCGACTGCGGCCTTACACCCTCAATTACTGGGAAAATCTTCCTCAAGAGCGGGTATACATTGTCGTAGAAGAAGAGGTCCTCGGCCTCGAAGTCTAGACCCCACCTCCGCCCAATATCGTCACTCAGCCCCATCCAGAGGCTCCTATCCCTCACACGCGGGGCTACAAATGGCCCCCTGGGAATAAAGGTCATGGGGAGTGTGTTGAAATCATTGAACCCATCCACGTTAAAGAAGGATTCAAGGCTTCCGCGGGCAGGAGAGGCGAAGATCTGCCTCTTTTTAGGCTTGATGTAAGAGTCAATCCCCAGCGGGTCTAACAGCTCTTGGCTCCAAGCCCCGGCTGCGAGAATGAACCTCTCAGCCTCAAAAGTGCCCTTCGATGTCTCGACCGACTCTACCTGCTTCTCCTGCCAGGCAAAAGGCTCCCTCGGGTGTCCAATCCTGTTCACCGGCGCCAGCCTAAGCCTCTCAACCCTCGTGTTAAAGAGGAACTCTACACCAGCCTCCACGAGCTTTTCATAATAGAACTGAGCCAGCTTCTCCACATCCAAGTATCCGCTTTGGGGAGAGAATATGGCGCCCTTGATAGGCTTCAGCTCTAGGAGCTTAGACTCCTCGTCATCCAAGTCGAGCTCGATAAAGCCTATTCTCTTCTTGAGATCTTCCTTGGAGAGAAGCATGGCGGAGCCGGCCTGGAGCAGCTCTTGGACGTGCTGAACATATTGATCATACTTGGCTACGTCTAGCAGGATTAGATAGCCCAGCTGGTGAATCCCCAAGTCATAGCCGCCTTTCTGGACATCCAAGTAGAACTTGACGGTGGTCTCTGAGATAAGCCTGTTAAGCCGAGATGTGAACAGCCCCATACGGAACCCACCCACGCTCCTCGCTGTATTCCCCTGAGCAGGGCCAGAATTGGCGTCAATGATTAACACCCTGCCACCCTTGTTCTCGACGAAATGATAGGCAGAGGTCAAACCAACTATCCCCGCGCCAACAACCACTAGGTCATACACCAATCACAAACACCAACCGTTCTCAAAAATAATGACATGCACTAAAATATGTTTTTAAACCTTCATCCAAACCTCTTATCCGCTTCTACCCCACCGATGATTTACTCAATGGTAATCCACTCTACTAAAAGTCCTAAGACGCGTAATTGCAAAATCTATAATTCTTTTGTAAATCACTTTGACTGAAAAGAGATATATAGAGCAAGAACGTTGTCTAGACCACATGACAACGGGCACAACAAGTATGAGAGGTGGGAGGAAACTTGTTATTGCTGCCATCGTTGTTGTGATAGCAGTTGTCGCTGCTGTGGGGTTCATTCTCACGAGTACTACTCTGCCGGGTCAGACGGCGCCGCCTAGAGAGAGGCTGTTGAGGGTCTCGTTTGCCAATGTTCCATACATGGATCCGGCCGTAGGCTCGGATGAGGCGAGCTCGGTCTACTTCCTAAACGTATATGACACCTTGGTTTATCCAAACAAAGATGGGACCGTCAAGCCACATGTTGCGGAGAAGTGGGAGGTATCCGGAGATGGGATGGTCTGGACGTTCCACCTAAGGAAGGGAGTTAAGTTCCACAGTGGGCGAGAACTCAAGGCACAAGATGTAGTCTTCTCACTGAAACGTATGATAACGATAGGGGAAGGCTATGGTTACTTGTTTAAACCCTATGTAGACCTTGAAAAAACAGTGGCGCTGGACGACTACACTGTTCGGATAGCCCTAACAAAGCCATTCGGCCCATTCCTTATCACTCTAGTCCGGCTATACATTGTCGATAGTGAGCTAGTTAAACAACACATAGCAGATGGCCCATACGGCGAGATGGGAGATTACGGGAAGAACTGGCTGATGGCAGGCGAGCAAGATGCCGGGTCAGGCCCCTACAAGCTAGCCGAGCATAAGAGAGGCGAGTCGGTCACACTCGTAAAGTTTGACGGGTACTGGGGAGAAACCGCACAAAATTCCCCGACCAAAGTCATAATGTATGGCTTTACAGAGCCCACCACAATACGGACAATGATGGAGAAGAGGCAGCTGGAGGTGACTGACCAGTGGCAGCCATTGGAAAACTACGACGCAATGGCAAAGATACCTGGGGTTAAGATCGCGAAAGTGCCTTCAGCGATGGTCTTCTACATTATGCTCCATACAAAGAAACCACCAACTGATGACGTGCATGTCAGGAGGGCAATTACACTAGCATTTGACTATGAGACGGCCATAAATGACATAATGCCTTTCGAGAAGCGTCCTTCAGGCCCTGTACCAAGCATGCTTCCAGGTGCGGATCCGGCTAGAAAACCAGTGGAGAGGAATATAGAGGCTGCGAAGGAGGAGCTTAAGAAATCGAAGTATTGGGGGCAGCTTGACCAGTACCCAATCGAGTTCTGGTGGATTGCTGAAGTCCCGTGGGAGGAGAGGGTGGCGTTGCTCTTCAAGCTTAACATGGAGGAGATAGGGCTTAAAGTCAACGTAGTGAAGGTACCCTGGCTCTCAGTAGTAGAGGGTATGACAAAGATGGAGACAACGCCGAACGCAGTATCGATATTTGTGATCGCACATTATGCTGAGGCAGGATCCATACTCATGTCGCGATACCACTCGGCAGCTACTGGAACATGGGAGCAGGGTGAATGGTTAATGAACCCAGAAATTGATAAAATGATAGAGGAGGCCCTAGCTACCATAGACTTTAATCAGAGGATGCAGAAGTACTATGAGATACAGAGAAAGCTTGATGAGCTGGCTCCCTCAGTGTTCGTTTACGAGCACGTAGTCCTCAGAGCCTATCAGGCAGACTATATTGACTACCCGGCTGCTAGGGGCGAGGTTCTACCAATAGCGGAATACGAGCTGGACTTCAGATGGTTCCAAGTCTTCCCCGAAAAAATCCCTAAGTGATGCGACACTTCATGCAGACGTTTACCTCAGATATTTTTGTGGGTGGTCATTAAATGGCTAGAGTATTGTTTATCAACCCTGTCGGGACCTCAATCTTCGATAAACCTATGAAAGAATACTTAGAAGAATACATAGAACCGTCAACAAAGTTAGACGTAGTCTCCTTCAAATCGGGTCCACACCATCTCGAATACTATGCCTACGACGCATTAATGGTGCCTCACATATTGAGTGAAGTTAAAAAAGCTGAAAGAGAGGGGTACGATGCCTGCATAATAGGCTGCTTCTACGACCCTGGACTAAGAGAGGCACGTGAAATAAGCAATATCGTCGTAACTGCACCACTCGAATCGTCAACAACGACGGCGTTATCACTGGGAGACAAATTCTCAATTATAGTGGGTCGTAAGAAGTGGATTCCGCTGATGATGAGTAGAATTAAGGAATATGGTTTAGAGGATAGGCTCGTATCTTTTAAGGACATAGAGATGGGAGTCCACGACCTTCATAAGGATGAGAGTGAAACGGAGAGAAGACTCATGGAAGTTGTCAAGGAGAGCGTCGATGAAGGAGCTGAGGTAGTGATATTGGGGTGCACAGTCTTTTTCGGCTTCTACCGTGAGGTGCAAAAAAGGTTCGGAATACCTGTAATAGACCCAATCATTGCTTCCCTTAAGCACGCCGAACAATGTGTAAGGCTCAAAGAATTATGCGGCTGGGCGCATAGCAGAAAATATACCTATGAGCCCCCGCCGGTTTCCGAGCTCCAGAAATGGGGCCTAACGGAGCTGTTATGACCCGCCTTTGCGGGAGAATCCATGGATAATGAGGGGCCATGGCGAGCCAAGAGCCTAATCTGAATACACCTAGGTCCAGTATGGCTGCAAGAGTGTCTAACTTGTTCGACAACTACTACATAAGAAAGATAGCCTATAGCATAGTTACTCTTCTAGGCATTTCTATACTCATCTTTGTCATAGCGCGCGTCTTGCCAGGTGATCCCGCTAGACTCGCATTAGGCCCCCGCGCGCCTGAAGATGTTGTAGAACAGTATAGGCAGATGCTCCATCTAAAGGAACCACTTTACGTCCAATATTTCGTATGGCTTACAGACGTATTCCACGGCAGACTGGGAATATCTTTAGTCACATTCAGGGATGTAACCACGGACATTATAGAATTCCTGCCAGCCACAGTCGAACTCATAATTTTTGCGCTCGTTATCGACGTATTCGGCGCGTTTGGCCTAGGAGTATTAAGTGGCAGGAGACCCAACTCGGCCATAGACAATTTTGTGAGAGTATTCGCTTATGCAGGAATAGCGATTCCTTCCTTTGTCTGGGCCATAATTCTACAGCTAATCTTGGCGAGCTGGCTTGGCTTACTACCTGCCTATGGCCGTCTGAGCCTAGGGTTCGAAGTAAAGAGGATAACGGGGCTTGTTACACTGGATTCCCTCCTGCAGGGGAATATACCTGCATTCTTTGACGCCTTGAGCCACCTCATCATACCCTCCCTAGCACTCGCCATTGGAACAATAGCCCAAGAGGCAAGAATCCTGAGGGCAAACCTAATAGAGAATGTGAATAAAGACTATATTCTGAACATGTACTCGCACGGGCTTCCAAGTTCTGTCGTCTTCTTTAAATACGCACTAAAACCCTCCATGATCCCAACCGTAACCATAATGACCCTAGACATGGCGTCGCTAATAGGAAACGCATTTCTAGTCGAGTTTATATTTAATTGGCCCGGCCTGTCAAGATATGGCATAACCGCTATGTTGAGAAAGGACCTAAACGCGATCGTTGGCGTAGTTCTTATAATTGGCCTTGCCTACACTCTAGCGTCTATCGTCATAGACTTGCTCATCTCGAACTTGGACCCACGCATTAAACACAAGAGGTGAGACGAGTGGGTAGGACAGTCGAAGAACAGAAGCGGTATCTCGGGCTTGAGCGAAGTGTTAAGAGAGAGAATCTGAGGCGAGTGTGGTTTAGATTTAAGAGGAGCAAACTTTCTCTCATTGGCCTGTCGCTTGTCGGTCTTCTAATTCTCTTTGTTGGCCTAGCAGAGTTTATCGCCCCCTATCCTGAGCACGCTGGACTATACATCAATTTTAAGGATGCCTACAAGCCGCCAAGCATGGAGCACCTGTTTGGCACTGACATGTATGGGCGGGATGTGTTAAGTCGCGTTATTTTCGGGTTTAGATACGCATTTCTCTTAATTGGTATAGTTTTGTCTCTAGTAGTGCCTACTGGTGTGGTCTTGGGCCTCATTGCCGGGTATTATAGAGGAACCATAATAGAGACAATAATAATAAGGCTATCGGACATATTCATCTCTATACCCTATCTGGTCTTAGCCCTAGCAATTGCCTCCATACTGGAGCCCAACATATACAACGCCATGCTGGCGGTGTCATTGATGTGGTGGCCCTGGTATGTTAAACTAACCCACTCTGTAACTACCTCTCTCAGGAATGAGCCATTCATCCTAGCCGCCGAGGCTCAAGGCGCCTCAACCCTACATATTCTCTTCCGCGAATTACTGCCCAACCAGCTAGGCATAATACTTACCAAAGTTACGCTGGACGCTGGATGGGTTGTACTGATAGGGGCCGCTATTAGTTTCGTCGGCCTCGGGGCACAGCCGCCGACCCCAGACCTTGGAACAATGGTATCCGAGTACAGTAAGTACCTCCCGAGTTACTGGTGGATGAGCATGGGCCCTGCACTCGGCATTGTACTGATAATACTCTCATTTAATTTGCTCGGCGACGGTATTAGAGACGTCTTCGCGGGTGATTAAGCATGCTGCTTGACATACATGATCTTCATGTTCATTATAAGAGCTACTGGTATGTTCATAAAGTATTAAACGGGGTTTGGTTGAGAATGGCTGAGGGAGAGAGGGTAGGAATAATTGGCGAGACGGGCAGCGGGAAAACAACCCTCCTCAAATCCATATTGAGGATACTCCCTCAGAACGCAATTATTCCCCGTGGCGAGATAAAGTTCAAGGACATAGATGTGTTGAAGGCCGGCGAGGCAGAGCTTTCGATTGTGAGACGGCGAGAAATAGGAATGATATTCCAGGACCCTATGGCTGCGTTGAATCCGGTGTTTAAGATTAAGGACCAGTTATACGACATAATCAAGTATAAGCTGCTGGCCGAGGGGCATAACCCCACTAAAGAAGAGTTACACGACCATGCGGTAAGGGTGTTAAATGATGTGAAGCTCCCCGACTACGAGAGGGTTTTGGAGTCCTTTCCCTTCCAGTTAAGCGGTGGGATGAGGCAGAGGGTGATGATTGCCATGGCTTTAATTTCTGCAGGCAAACTTTTGCTCGCAGACGAGCCAACCACTAATATCGACGTTACTATCCAAGACCAGATATTGAAGCTGATCGACAGGTTGGTGAAGCAGAGAGGACTAAGTACGATACTAGTGTCGCACGCCTTAGGTATGGTGCGCCAAATGACTGATAGAGCCTATGTATTGTATGCTGGAGACATTATGGAAGAGGCTAGGACGGGCGAACTGTTCGACCACCCGGCTCACCCGTATACAAGTTTGCTTATTTCCAGCGCCCCGAAGATAAGTACCCGGGAAATAGGTGAAGGAATTAGAGGGAAGCTGCCAGACTATAGATCCCCGCCTACTGGTTGTCGATTCGCTCCGAGATGCCCTTATGCAATGGACAAGTGCCATACAGTCAAGCCCAAGAGAACTGTCATCAATGCAGACCACGCCGTGGCGTGTCACCTCTATGAGTGAGGGGAGTTAATATGGAGAAGGACTCTATCCTAACAGTTTCTGATGTCAGAAAATACTTTAAGATAAAAGAGGGAATCGTAAAGGCTGTAGACGGTGTAAGCTTCTCGGTAAAATATGGTGAAACTCTAGCACTTGTAGGAGAGTCAGGTTCAGGGAAGACAACCACCGGGCATCTAATAATGGGCTTCTATCCACCAGATAGCGGAAAAATACTCTATAAGGGAAAACACGACCTCTCAATACCAATCAAGAGGCGTAGTCTTGAGTTAAAGAGGGAGATTCAGATAGTCTTCCAAGACCCAGGCACATCGCTTAATCCTAAGCACATTGTTAAGGATATCGTAGGGTTGCCATTACGCATCCACGGACTAGCTGATTCGTCGAGTGTTTATGGTAAAGTGGCGGAGTTGTTAGAGTTTGTGGGTTTGGGTGAAGATTTTATGTTCAAGTATCCTCATGAGCTCGGTGGAGGAGAGAAGCAGCTCGTCGCAATAGCTAGAGCCCTCGCCCCAAACCCGTCTTTTATAATCTTGGACGAGCCTACCTCCGCACTAGACGTTTCATCACAGGCGAAGGTCCTTAACACCTTAAGCAGAATACAGAAGGAACGGGACATTAGCTATCTCCTGATCACCCATGATCTGGGTGTTGTGCGAAATATATCGCACCGAGTGATGATAATGTATTTAGGGAAAATATACGAGGAGGCCCCTACGGACGAATTCTTCAGAGGACCACTACACCCATACACTCAGATGCTACTCTCCTCAATCCCAACACTGACTAGGCAGGACGAAGAAATTAAACCGAAGGGGGTTGAGGCTGTGGGTGAAATCCCGAGTGCACTAAGCCCGCCAAAGGGGTGTAGATTCCACACGAGATGCCCGTTTGCAAAGCCTATTTGTAGCGAGCGCGATCCACCAGATGTTGTAGCAGATAGCGGACACGTCGTCAGATGCTGGCTTTATGAATAGAGTTTGGCTATAGGTATTCGTCAATTGAGAGGGACTTTGGCAATTTAGTTAGGTTTGTGTGCCCGTCTTCAGTAATTATAACGTTGTCTTCCAGCCTAACTCCAAACCTCCCCGGTAAATATATTCCGGGCTCTACTGTGAACGTCATCCCTTTTCTCAACTCTTGGCTGTTATCACCTTTAATGTAGGGGGGTTCATGAACCTCTAATCCTAGTCCATGCCCAGTCCTGTGAATGAAGTATTCCCCATACCCGGCTTTAGATATGGTCTGTCTAGCCTCCCTGTCTAGGTCGCCAGCCTTCGAGCCCTCCCTAGCCATCGCTAGGGCGGCTGACTGGGCTTTATACACAATGTCAAAGATTTGTTGTTGCTGCTGCGAAGGCTTCCCGCAAGTGATAGTCCGAGTAATGTCCGAGTAATACCCCATATACCTGATGCCAATATCGAGAAGCACTATTTCTCCGTCACCAATTTTCCTATCAGTTGGCTCCTGATGAGGGAGAGCTGAATTACTTCCTGACTGGATCAGAGTGAATGCGACCTCGTCAGCACCTAACTCTAATGCCTTCGTCCTTACGTAGGCGGCGAGCTGCTTCTCCGATAAGCCCTGCTTGACCTGACCGATACTTTCTACCATTAGTTTATTGTTGATCTCTGCAGCCCTTTCAAGACATCTAACCTCCTCACCATCTTTAACGACCCTTAAAGAGTACATTACATCATCAACGAGCGAAAGACTCGAAGCGAGGCCTCTAGAAATTATTGGGTAAACAAATCTGTATGGGGTGCTTCCATCCAAGCCTAAGTTTTCAACATGGTATTTTGAAAAAAGTCCCCTCATTACATTTATCGGGTCTTCCACGTCACTATAAGCTAGAATCTCAGCGTTTTTTAACTTACAATTCTCCTCCGCCCGATCCTTCTCAAGCTTAGGAACTATTAGACACGCCGTCTCTTGTTCTCTGAATATCAATAGCGCGACTAAACGCTCTAGAGAAATTGCGCTATAGCCTGATAAATAATACATGTTAGGCTCGAAAGTCAGCATGACAGCGTCGAGGCTTAAGCGATCCATATTCTCCCTCAATCTCTTTAACCTATCTAAGTACATGGCGAATCATCAAAGCGTGGTGGTAAGCTATAAAATTGTTGGTTAAGAAGTGGTAGGATCTTCAGAAAAATAATTCTCCGGAGGGCCGCCTGTCAATCATCTATCATGCAGTTTTCTTCTGCCTCTCCTTCTTCTTTTTCTGCCTCAACTCGTTCGTAGCGTCCCAATTAATCTCCAAGGTGTTTGGATCCAGCACTACACCATATATTTCTCTCGCCACTTCGATTGTTATGTATTCGTTCTTCACATCCATCCTGACCCTCTCTGGATCCCTTTCCAGCGGATCACCCCATCCTCCACCGCCACCGGACCTTAGACTCACTACTTCGCCTTTTCTCAATCTGAGGGCGGCAATCTTTCTGGTAACCTTGGGCTCCTCGCCGTGCTTGAAGATTACGCAATAGTTGGGTGTGCCATTCATTCCCCCATCAACCCCCCATGGCGGGAATTTGCTCCGACCTATCGAGACGGTAAAGTAGGCCTCGTCGCATAGGACGCGGTAGTCTTTTATCACTCCAAAACCTCCTCTAAATTTTCCATGACCTGTCCCTCCTTCTACGTTTAGACAATACCTGTCCACCATTATGGGCATACGTTTCTCGTAAACCTCGTTGGATGCTATGAAAGTCTCACCGTCTCCACAGGCTACTAGTCCACTCTCACCATCTTTGTCGTATCCTGCACCCCATCCACCTGGCTGAGGCTCTACGATTGCGAAGGGCTCTCCTGTCCTATTATCTACTCCTCCAAGTATCGTTGCGAGAATCGACAAAAAGTGACCTGCAGTCAGCTTGTCGGGTACGTGGGGTGCAAGAGCTTTCCAGACCAAATCGGTTGCGTATGCCATCGACTCCCAGTATGTGGAAGTTGGGGTAGGTTTAACCGGGTGAAAAACGGAGCCCGGCGGCGCAATTACTTTCAACGGCCTGAAGTAACCACTGTTGAAATGAACATGTGGGTCAGTAACGGCCATATACGTTTCTCTCACGCCCGAGACCGTTGCGGCATAGGGTGAGGCGATCGAGCCCTTCGCTGAGCCACTCCCAGTGAAGTCTGCCACAATCTCGTTCTCGCTTATAGTAACTTTTACCCTTACGTATACCGGGTTATCTGTTAAACCATCGTCATCAATGTAATCCTCCGCTTCAAAAACGCCCTTCGGCAACTTCCCAATATTCAATAAAGCAAGTTTGTATCCATCATCTATGATTTTTTCCATTGCTTTCTTCACCATGTCAATGCCATACTTCTCCACAAGTCTTTCAACTCGACGTGATGCAACCTTCATAGAGGCCACTTGTGCCTCCATGTCGCCGAGAGTATGTTGAGGAAGCCTCGAATTCTCCAAGATAATATCTATAACATCTTTGTTCGGTTTTCCCTCTTTGTATATTTTAATACAGGGCAAAAGCAGTCCTTCTTGATAAATCTCAGTCGAATCAGATGTCCAGCTGCCGAAGTGCATTCCACCAACCTCGCTCCAGTGCCCCTTGTTCAAAATTATGGAGAGGAGCTCATCCTTATAAAAGACAGGCATCGCTAATGTAACATCGTTTAAATGTGTACCCGATTTGTATGGAACATTGAGCCCAACTACATCGCCCGGATATAGCTCACCATTCCACTTATCGAGCACTTCTCTCGCAGCGAAGTCGAGGACGCCTGAGAAACCTGGGACACCGGGCGCTTGGGCTATTAAATCGCCTTCGGAGTTGGTCATGGCGACCGCGTAGTCTAGAACTTCATAGATTACAGGGCTCTTTGCCGTCCTCCCGAAGGCGTAAAACATCTCTTCATTAGCCGTGATGAGGCCGCTCTTAATTATCTCCAGAGTGAAGAGGTCGGATTTGCTCATACTCCTCCCCTCTCAGAGATGATTACGTTACCATATTTATCTACCGATACCTTCTGCGTATCCAAAACAAGAACTGTTGACGTCGGATCCTCTATAATCGCCGGCCCGTCAATCTTGAATCGGGGAGATAGCTTCTGCTTATTATAGACAGGCAACGTTAAATCATCACCATTCAAATAGACCCGCCTCTCCCCAATTAGAGCGTCATCGGACGACCCTGCTGGATTCTCAATCTCCTTGAGCTCAAACTTTCTTATCTTATACTCGCCGACGACGTGGAAGTTCACAATTTCAACCGGGCCTTCTAGTCTAAATGCGTATTCTCGTTCATGATACTCGTGAAACCTGTTTACTATCAAGTCGATTTCTTCGGCGCTGATATTTACTATTGGAATCGGGACTTTCACCGTATGCTCTTGGCCATAGTATCGCATGTCAGCGTACCTCTGGATCACAACCTCACCTACGCCTAGCTCCTCCTTGAAAATTTCGAGGATTTTCGTCTCAAGCTGTGAATATATGTCATTTATCCGCTTTATCGCCTGCTCCTTATCCAGCCGGACAATCTCTGTGTAAACGAGGTCGTGCCGTATATCTGTGGTGAGCATTCCCCACGCACTGAAAACCCCTGGCGGGATTACTGGAACTATTATCTTCTTTATTTCAAGTTCTTGAGCTATGAAGGGGGCGAACATCGGCCCTGATCCACCATGCACTATTAAGGTGAAGTCTCTTGGATCATAGCCGCGCTGGACCGAAACCACTCTTATAGCGAAGGCTGCATTCTCATTTGCGAGTTTAATGATGCCCTCAGCCGCTTCTTGGACAGAGATGTTATAGTGGTCCGCAACTTTTTGTTCAATTGCGTCGTGGGCGAGTTTTTTATGTATTCTCATGGCCCCGCCAAGGAGGTATTCAGGATTGATTAAACCGTTCACAACATAGGCGTCGGTTACGGTGGGCTCTGTTCCTCCTTTCCCATAGCATGCAGGCCCAGGATAGGCTCCGGCCGCCTTCGGCCCGACCCTCAGGTTTCCTATCGAGTCGATCCAAGCAATACTTGTTCCCCCATTTCCTATCTCAAATGTGTCTACGACCGGCACCCTCACCGGATATCCAGCAGAAGTCTTGGTTCTCTCAACATAGTACTCTGTGTGGACTCGGGGGGTTAGGCCTTCTACAAGGCTGGCTTTTGTCGTGGTGCTCCCACCGTCTAGGACGATTACGTTAGTGTCCCCCACCAGTTTAGCAATGTATACCCCTCCTATTACGCCTGCTACCGGGCCTGACTCTATCGTGTATATGGGGAACTTCTTAGCTATGTCGAAGGTTGCTACACCGCCGTTGGAGAGCATAACGAATGGGTTTCTTTTGAAGCCTCTCTCCTTGAAAGCCTCCTCCAGCTTTGTCAAGTATCTTATGAGTTTAGGTTTGACGTAGGCGTTGAGAACAGCCGTCATAGTGCGTTCATACTCCCTCCACTCCCTGGTTATTTCATGCCCTAGAGTTACAGGGACATCCAAACGCTCCTGAACTATCTCGCCTGCTCTAAGCTCGTGGGCGGGGTTTGCATAAGAGTTTATAAAACTTATACAAACGCTCTCAACACCCTCTTTCTTAAATTTTTCAAGCGCACTCTCTACGTCCTCCTCCTTCATAGGTTTAAGAATCTCTCCATCGGCAGTGACTCGCTCCTCAACCTCCAAGCGCAGATATCTCGGAACTATTGGGTCAGGTTTTTGATACCTGAAATTATACATGTCCCTTCTGTTAGACCTTTGAAGTTCTAAGACGTCTCTAAATCCCTTTGTTGTTATTAGGCCGACCTTAGCGCCTTTCCTCTCGATGATTGTGTTGATGACTAGGGTCTGTCCGTGTATAATGGAGAGTACCTTAGAAAAGTCTATTCCACTCTTGGAAATTGTTCTTAATACGCCGATTGAGGGGTCGTGGGGAGTTGTCTCATCTTTGACCCAGATGAGCTCGCCAGTTTCATCGTCGTAACCTACTAGGTCGGTGAAGGCTCCACCGATATCAATCCCTATCCTATACACCAAATATTATCACCTGTCATCAACCTTTAGGCGGAACTCTCATTAATATAAAACTAACTGTTATTAGTATGCAGTTGAATGCATAAAGTAATGCACCATCTCATCTGGCGACACAAATGCTGACTGGCCTACTTTTTAGGAACTGAGTTGAATTGTAAATGATTGACTGTTAGTAGATGCTTTGAAGTGTCCACGGGCCATGATTCTTCATCGAGCCCTAGCGGGACGCTGGGGTTATAGCTCAGTTTGTAGTCTTGTAGTTGGATGGAGCTTGCGGGGTTGGTGGGGAAGCCGAACGTGGGTAAGAGTACGCTCTTCTCCGCCTTGACTATGGTAGATGTTCCAATCGCGAATTATCCATTCACTACTAAAAGCCCTAACAGGGGGGTGACCTATCTCCGGTTTAACTGTGTTTGCAGAGAGCTGGGCGTGAAGGATAATCCCAGAAACTCGCTCTGTGTGGATGGTGTAAGGCTTATTCCCATCCAGATTATTGACTGCCCTGGCATCGTTCCTCAAGCCCATATGGGGAGAGGGCTGGGTCTCCAGTTCCTTGACGAGATTAGGCAGGCCAGTGCCTTGATTGTTGTTGCTGATGCTTCTGGTGGGACAGATCTTGAGGGAAACATTGTTGAGCCTGGGACTCAGGACCCTGTAGAGGACGTGAGGCTGGTTGAGCGGGAGCTGGCTGAGTGGTTTCTAAGCATCATCTCTAGAGACTGGCCGAGGATTGCGCGGGCCGTAGAGGCGAAACAAGCCTCTCTTTCGGACGAGATTGCGCGCGTATTCTCTGGCCTCGGGATTAGCAGGGAAGATGTCGAGGCCGCTATAAGCAGGGCGGAGTTAAACCCGGCTCATCCGACGGGCTGGAAACAAGAGGAGCTCCGCTCTTTCGTGAACGAGCTGAGAAAGTTGTCAAAGCCAATAATAGTTGCTGCGAACAAGGCCGATGTGCCAGGAGCACAGAAGGGAGTCAAAAGGCTCGTCGAGGCCGGGTATGAGACTATCCCCTGCAGCGCGGAAGCTGAACGGGCCCTGAGAATAGCGGCTGAGCGAGGGCTGATAAGCTATAGGCCTGGGGACAAGTCGTTCAAGATAATTGACGAATCCAAGCTCAGCCCAGCCCAGAAAAAAGCCCTTGACAGGCTTGCAGGCTTCATGGAGAAGAACGGGGGAACAGGCGTCCAAGACCTCATAGACAGGGTATATCTAGGGGTTTTGGGCTATATCCCGGTATTTCCCGTCGAAGACCCTGCGAGGCTAACAGACAGGAACGGAAATGTCCTCCCAGACGTGTACCTTCTCAAGCCAGGATCAGGCCCCAGAGACTTAGCATACAAGATCCATTCCGAACTAGGTGAGGCCTACCTCTACGCCATAGACGCGCGAAGAAAGCTTAAGCTCTCATCCGATTACAAGCTGAGACCCGGAGACGTGATCTCCATCGTCTCAGCTGCTAAGAGGGGGGCCTAAAGGAACTCGTCTAGTGTCCGCTTAACAGTCTTGCCGCCGCTGACTATCTCGTCGAAGTCCATGTCCAAGCTATCCAGCACTTGCTGGAAAACGCCCTTAAGGTATTCGACATAAGCCTCCACGTCCACTTGGTTCTTGTTGATCTCTATTCTGGGGTGTAGTGGTGTAACTCCCAATCTGTCCTTTGTCTTGACGTATTGGATTATGTCGCCTGAGCCTACTTTGACGCCTATTGCGGCCAGTTTTTGAGCGGCCTTGACGTGGGGCGGGGTTGTCTTGGTGTATTGCTCGGGGGATTTGGATAGCATGACGCTGAAGGCGAGGTCTGAGACCTCGAACTCTCTGTTTATCAACTTGTTGTAACTTTCCCTTATCAGCTTTACCAGGTCTGCCTTGAACTTCTCGAAGTCTTCAGGCCGCCTGATCTGTTTCAAACCCTCTATCATCTGCTCGAAGAGCTGGTGGGCGAGGTTGAAGATGTGTCTCTTTTTACCCGTAAGCCCCTTTACATCTACCACTCCCTTGACGGTTAGCCCTAAGTAGTTCTTCTTCCTCTGTGATAAGACGACGTAGACGTATTCCTTATCTACTTCAAGGTCTAGGCCTAGGCTTTCGTCTGCCCACCTGATGAGCGTTTTGAGCATTTCCTCGTCATAGCCTTTCAGGAACAGTGAGTCAGTGTCACCATAGATTATCGTTCCGCCAAGCCCTCTCACCTTTTCAATCGCCTCTGAGAAGACGTATCTGCCGATAGCCGCGGTGCTCTCTGCGAGCGGCGGGCAGTATAGTGGGAACTCCTCGAATCCGAAGACGCCGTAGCTGGCGTTGAGGAAAACTTTGAGAGCCTTCTGTATAACGTCGTACCATATCCTCTTTTCTCTCGGTATCGACGGGTCTGAGCTTCTCGGCTTGTATATCCCCACCCTGATGTCTCTGAGAGACCCTATGATCTGGCTCTGGAGGCCGCGCCTCTTCGTGCAGACCCAGTGGCCAGTCTCAGGCACGACGTTAGACCTGCACTCCTCGTGCGGGCAGCGTATAGTTTCGTAGCTTAAGTTCCACCTCTTCAGCGCTGAGGGGTAGAGGGAGGCGAAGTCGAGCACCTTAACTCCGAAATGTATCCCAGGTATTGGCTCAACAACTATAGCACCCCTATACTTCTTCCCCTCTATAATCGCCTTGGTGGTGGTCATGCCCTTCTCCTGCAGGATCTCCTCAGGCCTAGGTATCAGCCACCCCCTTCGCCTATGCTCAAAGTAGATGAGATTCTTTATCCAGCCCGAGACGCCGTGTCTGCAGAGATCTTCAATTGGGAGCCGGCTGATCCGGCATAGAACGAGGATCAGCCTGATGATGAGCCTCTCATTGTTTGAGAGGAGTTCATAGACTAGCAGGGCGTCTCCGAAACTGTATGTGGCTAGTTCACGGGGTGAGAGCTCCGAGATCGGCCTCTCAATCTGGATCTTCCCCTTCCCCAGAAGCGCCTGCGAGATCGCTTCTAGAGTGTATTCACGGTACTTGTTGTCAAATGCGTAGACTTGGATAGACTTGTTTAGGAAAAAGCTGTAGAGATCAATGTGGGCGGCATTCTGGAATGTCGCCCCCTCCCTCCCTATCACGATCATATTCCTGCCCCGGTTAACTCCAAGCCTCTTGGCCCTGTTGTGAAGGTAGGGCAGGTCGAACTGGTCGCCATTGAAGGTGGCGATTATCGCGTAGTTGGAGAGAGCGTCGAAGACGTCTCCAAGCATCTTTTCCTCAGAGTCATACACCGAGACCTTGAAATCCAGTCCAGTGGTGTCGAGCGAGAAGTCCCCTCTTCTCAGCATGAACACCTCTCGCCGGCCGTCAGATCCGCAGATAGAGACGGCGATTACAGGGTCTTCGGCCTTTGAGGGGTCTGGGAGGCGAGTCGCTACTGGGCTAAAAACCTCGATGTCGAGGGCACAGTAGGGAGGTTCGAGCTGTTCAGCCTCCATAACTGTTATCCAGCTGGAAACCTCGTGCAGGTCTTCCTCACTTAGCTTTTTGATCTGTGATGCCAGTTTCCTAGCTTCGTCTAAGCCCAGTGTCGCCGGTATTAGGCTGTTCCCTGAAGCATAGTAGGGCATCCCGCAGATTAGGCCCTTGTCGTAGAGGTAGTTGATGTGGTAGGGGATGTCGGATTCCCACGTCTTTATCCGCTCTCTGACCGAGTTCTTCCTACCGCCTATGGTGAGCGGATCCTTCACAACTATCTTTGTTAACTTGACCTTTCGCAGTCTGAGGGCGTCAAATTTCTCCTCCTCTTTCACCTCGACGATGTTGTCCCTTATGTCCTTGAGAGCTTCTAGAACCTCTTGCGGCGAGAGGTCGGTATAGCAGTAGGGGAGATGCCCCGAGTCGTCATACCTAACCTCTACTCTACCAGTGTCCTGTCTGAGAAGCTTGAGATATGCGAGTCCTTTCTCGCCGTCGTATCCGGCAGACAGGAGGAGAAGCTTATTCCCTTGATCTTGTCTTGACTGCATCTAAATTGTTGTTGGCTCATTAGCTGTATAAGCGTTTTTCTATCCAGAGAAAATCAACTTAAATAAGTCTAACCCGTGATATCCTGAAAAGTTTTGGTTGGAGGGAGAAGGCTAGCCGGCATAGTAGCCCTAGCCCTCGCAGTTAGGCTAGCCCCCTCAGCTTATACTGGGCATGGCTGGGACCTATTTGTGTGGCTAAGAACCTCAGAGCTTTTTCTCAGCGAGCAGATCAACATATACAGCTATCCACAGTTTGAGGGGTTTCCATGGGGCTTTTACGCCTATCCACCCCCTTGGTTATATCTGCTGGCCGGTTCGACCTATATTGCATCACTGCTGGGTGGAGGTAGAGAGGTATCCATCCTTTTTTTGAAGCTACCGATCATCGTGGCCGATGTTCTCTGCGGGCTCGTTTTGTGGCTCACGGCCAAGCAGCTGGGCCTAGGCGAGGAAGATGCCTACAAATTGGCCACAATATACCTCCTAAACCCCCTGACCGTCTTCATCTCAAGCATCTGGGGAATGTTTGACGCAATACCCGCCCTTTTCACACTGCTAGCCCTCTATCTCCTATTGTCGGGGAGAATGGCGGCAGCGTCAGCTTCACTAGGCCTTGCAACTGCGTTCAAAATATATCCAGTCATCCTTCTGCCATCAATAATCCTAGCCCAGATCAGAAAGCAGGGTCTCAGACGTGTCATCACAAACCTTATCATCCCATTCGCATCCATACTCCTCGTTGTCTCACTCCCATTCCTAGGCGACCTGACCAGCTACCTAGGCAAGCTCCTCTACCACAGATCAAATGTTGGGCAATTCACCTACTGGACACTACTAGGAATTTTCATCGGAGGCGAGGTTGCTGGCGCTATCGGATGGACACTATTCACGGCAACCCTCGCCATAACACTCTACAAACAGTATACTGACCCCAACCGCAGTAGAAATTTGACCATAATGTTTGCGGGCATCTTCACACTCTTTCTAGCAACTTCTCCAAAGATAAACGTTCAATACCTAGTGCTTGGGCTTCCGCTCCTCTTGCTGGCGGCTTGGATCCACGACGACCCTGAGTCGCGGAAGGAGATTAGGAGGAGACTCACACTACTTCACATGGCTGCCCTAGTTTTCATCGTTGGCAGCATTTTCATTATCGGCTATGACCCCGCAAACATGGGGAAGGTTTCCAACCTAAGCCTAGTAGAATCTGGGCTTGCAGGGTCTCTAATCCTCGTGGCGGCTGGAGTTGCTGGCTGGGAGTCTGTAAAGCTCACACTCGCACTGAACAAGCTTACAGTTCTTAAGAGAAGGTTGGATGAGAGGGCAGGGATTGCATCGATTATAGTGGTTGCATTAATAGTCGTTACTGTCCTACCCAGCCCAGCAGGTGTTAGGCTACCTGCACATCCACTAAGAGTCGCAATCCTAGAGAGCCCCGACTCTATATTTCAAGTAGGCTCCACGACCATACCTCCAGACCTATACCGGAACATAGGAGAGCCTACACACATAGTAATCCCTCTTTCTCCAGACTTCTTCATAGACTACCCGCAGCTGAGCCTCCGCAGCGAAGTCTCCAAGTACTTTAGGTTTAGATTGGATTCGGGTGGATGGACGCTTCTCGATCTTTCCAAACTTGTGGGAGGGCTGAGGGCTTCTGGGCTTAAGGTTTTAGCAGGAGTGTTTACGAAGAGCAAGGATCTACTTGTGTCCTATGGGATGCAGGGATATGAGTCAAGCTGGTTCAGTGCAAATCAGCACCTCGTTGTTAAGAATGATAGGATGGCTTTTGGAGTGATGCTCCCCATGAACACTAGTCTGGCCGAGTTTTATGCACGGCGAGTCTCAGCGGCAGTCTACTCTTTAGGCTTCGACGGCGTATACGTGTTGTCTCCACAAGAAGGTCTGGTCTCAATTGGGGATGTGGAGTGGATTGAACCTCTGCTGGTTGAGCTGCGAGCCAATCTCGACAGCTCGAAAGAAGTTTTCGTCGATGGTGTAGACCCCTTACTCGGCGGCGATGCTATGGAGAGATTGATGAGCTACGCCGACTACATAGTCATAAGATCGCCTATTTGGATCCGCGAGATAGCCTCGGAAGAGCCGCGGCTCGGCCCCGAATATACTGAGCAGCTTAGGGCTGTGCTAGACCAGATTGATGAACAGAGAAAGTCGCACATACTTTACTCTGTTAATGTGATGGATTTCTCCAGCGGCTGGCTCATACCAGCAGTACAGGTCCAGCTCCAAGTTGACACATTCTCCTCCCTGATTAATAGAGGGTTTGTGATTTACTTCGCCTCGAGATACATCCCCTACCGTCTAACTCTTGGCACAACAGCTTTGAGGGCTGGTTCGTAGGGCTAAGGTTCTTAAGGCGGGTGTGGCAACTCGGATGGATAGATGAGTACAGGGTGGGAGCCGAAGACACTGGTTGGGAGGCTTGTCAAGGAGGGGAAAATAACCTCCATAGAAGAGTTATTCGCCAATAACTACAGGATAACCGAGCCCGAAATAGTCGATCTACTTGTCCCCAACCTCCAGCAGGAGGTAATCGACATCAAGCTCGTGCAGAGGCAGACAGACGCAGGCGAGAAGTCGCGGTATAAGGCGATAGTCGCGGTGGGCAACGGAGATGGTCTTATCGGGCTCGGAACCGCCAAGTCAACCCAGGTGGTTATGGCTATTGAAAGGGCTGTTAACAGGGCTAAGATGAACCTGATATATGTCCAGAGGGGGTGTGGCAGCTGGGAGTGCGCCTGCGGGGAGCCCCACAGCCTCCGAGTAACAGTGAAGGGTAAGTGCGGTAGTGTCGAGGTCCATCTACTCCCTGCTCCCCGCGGGCTGGGGCTTGTGGCCGGCGATATCGCCAAGATCATGCTGAGGCTGGCCGGCGTAAGCGATTGCTGGCTAAGGAGCTTCGGCGAGACGCGAACGCCATTAAGCATGGCCGGGGCTGTATACGACGCGTTAAAGAGAACAAACTACATAGTTCTGCCAAGCATGTGGTGAAGAGGCTTTGGATAAAGCCCCACCCGTGATCGTCATTAGGATCAGAGGTCCTTCCGGGATGGACTCTGAGACAGAGTATTCACTGAGGCTTTTGAACCTGAAGAGAGCGAACCACGCAGCCATACTCCCCCTGAACCCGAGTGTTAGAGGTATCCTAAGGAAGGTTGAACCCTATGTGACTTGGGGGGAGGCCACGCCTGAGATGCTGGTTAAGCTGTTCAGGAGGGCTGATCTCCAGCCCGGTGTAAAGGTTGAGGAGGAGCTCAGCAGGCTCGGCGTCTCAAGCTATGAAGAGCTGGCTGAGAAGATCTGCAAAGGTGAGCTGGATGTTAGAGTGTTAAGAAGGATTTTCAAGCCCGCTTTTAGGCTCCATCCGCCCCGAGGAGGCTTCAAGGGGAGTATAAAGCGCCCTGTAAGTCAGAAGGGGGTCATAGGGTATGCGGGCGAGAGGATTGGAAGGCTTATAGAGGCTATGTGCTAGCGGGTGGTCGGGAGGATATATATCAGGGGTTGGTGTGAGAAGTTAGGGTGTCTCTGATGCCCACGAGGCTTCGGAAGGTGCGGAAGAGGCGTGGATCCCGTACGCATGGTTGGGGGCAGATAGGCCAGCATAGAAAGCATGGAGCCAAAGGAGGTCGAGGAATGGCGGGAGGACATAAGCACAAGTGGACATGGATTATAAAATACGCGCCAGACCATTTTGGGGAGAAGGGGTTCCACCCACCCACGTCAAGGGAAGTTAAAGCGATAAACTTGGACCAAGTCTCAGTGATTGCCGAGAAGCTTAAAACTAGGGGAACGGCAAAAAGTGAAGATGGAAAGATAGTAGTCGACCTCCCATCACTTGGGTATGACAAGGTTCTCGGTAAAGGCCGTCTTACCATTCCAGTAAAGATAGTGGCGAAGGCCTGGACACCTAGGGCTGAAGAGAAGATTTTAGCCTCAAACTCAGTAATAGTGGCGGCTGAATAGGGAGATGAGTGAGGAGAGGAGAAGGCTCGGCGAGGTTCTTACAAGACTTCTGCCAGAGGCCGCTAAGCCAATCAAGAGGCTTACGCTTTCAGAACGACTCATCTGGACAGCACTAGTCCTTGTGATATACGAGGCCATGAGCAGCACCGCACTCTACGGAGTATCAGTCTCACCCCAGCAGGCCAGCCCCCTACTCCTCAACATAATCTTCGCATCCAACATCGGTACACTAACTACCCTGGGGATAGGCCCAATAGTCACCGGTGGCCTGATCCTCCAGCTCCTCGTGGGGGCTGAGATACTGCGCCTAGACCTAAAAAAGAGTGAGGATAGAGCGCTATTCACAGCACTCAGCAAAGTCTTCACACTGGTGATAGCGATATTTCAAGGGGCGGCCTACATATTCGCGGGATACTTCGGGACGCTTACACCCACCGCACAACTCCTCGTATTCGCACAGCTCTTCTTCGCAACAGTCGTGATAATGCTGATGGACGAGCTGGTTCAGAAGGGGTGGGGTCTTGGAAGCGGGATAAGCCTCTTCATCGCCGCGGGTGTGGCTGGACAGATATTCTCCGACCTCTTCTCACCCCTCATCCTCCAAGACGGGTACTTCCACGGAGTCATCCTCGCAGTTGTCCAGGGCTTATTCACGCCCGATGGTATTGGGCCGCTCTTCATAAGACACGTGGCTCAACGCGGCGACATCCTTGGGCTCATATCAACCATCTCAATAATCCTGGCTCTAATCTACTTGGAGGGTGTTAGAGTCAATATTCCAATCAGCCACTCGAGGTATAGCGGGTTTAGAGGAACATACCCGATCAAGCTGCTCTACGTCTCCAACGTCCCAGTCATCTTCGCCTCAACAATCTTCACAAACATCTACTACCTCTCCTCAATCGTGTGGTCAAGATACAACTCGGACAACTCAAACCCGATCCTAAACCTCCTAGGCACATTCACAGTCGCCGAGGGGAGAAACCAGCCCATCCCCACCGGCGGCCTAGCCTACTACGCGCTAGGCCCATCAAACTTTACAGAGGCTGTTGCCGACCCAATAAGGTCTCTCGCCTTTGTGGGGCTTATGGTAGGGTTCTGCCTCATGCTGGGGCGGTTCTGGATTACTGTCGGTGGGCTATCGCCTGAGAGGGTTGCAGACCAGCTAATAGCTGCAGGCATGCAGGTTCCCGGCTTCAGAAGGTCGCCTGTCATTATCTCTTCAATCCTCCGCCGATACATCTATACAGTAGCCATCATAGGTTCAATTATAGTAGGCCTCTTGGCAAGTACAGCAAACTATGTCAACGCCTTCGGGACAGGGACTGGACTACTACTAATGATTGGAATCCTCTACCAGTATTACCAGATACTGGTGAGGGAGCGCGTAGCCGAGACCTACCCGGCCCTCGCGCGGCTCGTGGGTGAGGAGTAGGGATGGTTGAGGCTGCTGTCTTCGAGATATTAGGCTTCTCCGCTATGCTGGCAGTAGTCTCAGCCGGCCTTCGACGCGTAATCTTAAGCAAGGAGGACATGCTCGCAATGCAAGAGGTTACCAAATATAATCGGGAGCTCATGAAGGCATTGAGGGAGAAGGACATGAAAGCCGTGGAGAGGCTGGAGAAGAAGAAGGAATACATGCAGAAGGTCCAAGCCAAGATATTCGGAAAAAACATGATACTCATGTTAATCTCCATGGTAATCTTCTTCACCTTTTTCTTCTTCGCAAATGCGAGGTATGGCCACACACCGCTCCTAACCATGCCGCCCGGGCTCGAGCTGCCATTCATCTCGGTGGCGGGGAAAATACAGTTTTTCGGCTGGTATCTATTGACATTCTTCGCTATCAGCCTGCCGATAAACAAGTTTTTAGGTATGAAGATTACTACTTCAGACACCGCAAAGAAGTAGGAGGAGGTGTTTCAGAAGTTGACTCGGAGATGCGCGTGGTGTGGCCGGCCGCTGGGGGGCGTCTCTGATGGGCGGAAGCTGCCAGCTAGTGAGAAGCGGGTGGAGAGGCTATATGGGGGATATCTCTGCCACGCCTGTCTAAGAGATGCGATTCTCAGATGGGTTGTGAAGGAGGCTGCAGCGAGCAGCCCTACAAGTCAAAGTAGTGCCTGACGGCCAAGTACACTATCTCAAAAACCTCCTCACCACTAAGGCGCGAAGTGTCCAATATGAGGTGGAATGGGGTATAATCCTCGCCCAGCTTCATGCCATACAGACGATGGTAGAGTTCCACGTTTCTTGCATCTCGCTCATCCAGTATCCTTCGCGCCTCCTCGAGTCTGAGCCCAGCCCTCTTGGCCAGCCTCTCCGCCCTCACCTCTTTATCCGCCTTGAGCCAGACCTTGAACCCGCCGTCGAAGAGCCATGGTAAGACCCAGCTATCAATAACGACCCCGCCACGCCGAGCCAACCTGAGAAGCTCCTCATCAACCATCCTGTCCAGGCTCCCATCCCTCTCCCTCAGTGCTAGAAACTGCATACCTGCCTCACTCTCCCACCACCTGTTCCCAGATGTGTCGAAGCCCCTCTGCTTGGCGATCGATTTCAAAGCCTCTCCCCCAGAGTAGCGTTCAACACCCAGCCTCTCGGCGAGAAGGCGCGATAAGGTACTCTTCCCCGAAGCCGCTAGACCACTCACTATAACCACGATGTCCGTCTTAGGCACAGATATTGATTCGCATAGCGAGTTAAAAAGGGTAGAGATCACTGCGCGGCTGAGATTTATTACAGGGCATTAGTGATAGGTGGATTCAGGTATGGTGGCCGAGATTGGAAGAATAGTGGTGAAGGTTGCAGGGCGCGACGCCGGTCTAAAAGGAGTTGTAGTGAATGTTGTAGGAGGCAATAGGGTACTCGTTACTGGTCCGCCCGGCTTAACTGGTCTTAGGAGGCGCGCCGTAAACATCCTCCACATCCTGCCAACACAGTATAAGATCGAGGTGAAGAGGGACGCGAGTGATGAGGAGGTGGTAAAGGCACTGGAGGAGAGTGGGCTTATCGACTACATGAAGAGGAGGGCTGAGATATCTAGGTGGTAGGCATTTTCCTACGGCACAGCGTAAGCCCCTGGCCTGCTGAACGCGAATACGTAACCATCAAGGAGGCCGAAACAGACCCGCGATACGGCTCTAGACCTGAGGAACGCCCAATCCAAGACATGCTCAACTATGGCTACATCCCCTTGGACAAGCCCCGCGGCCCCACAAGCGGCGAGATAACCGAGCGGGTCAGAAGACTGCTGGGAGTTGAGAGGGCTGGGCACGGCGGGACCCTAGACCCTAACGGGTGGGGGAGATCCCGCAGTCTCCGGGCTACTCCCAATCCTCCTAGGAAACGCAACAAAGGCCTCTGCGGAGATCCACACTTACCCGAAGGAGTACGTCTGCCTGCTTAGGCTCCACGGAGACGTCGACGACAACGACCTCGAGTGGGGGCTCTCACAGTTCATCGGAGAGTTCTACCAGACACCGCCCGTGAGGTCCAACGTCGCGAGACAGGTCAGGAAGAAGGAATTGTTCGAGGCCGAGGTCTTGGAGAGGGATGGGCGCGACGTCCTCCTAAGAATGATCGTAAGCGGCGGCACATACGTCCGAAAGCTCTGCCACGACTTAGGACTGGTCCTTGGTGTTGGGGCCCACATGGTCGAGCTGAGGCGCATACGGATAGGCCCCAAGTCTGAGAAGGAAGCGGTAACAGTCCAGCAGCTACAGCGCGCAGCCTGGCAGTACCGTGAGGGCGGGGATGAGAAGATGCTGCGCAGCATCGTCAGACCCATAGAGGAGCTCCTAGAATACATACCCAGAATAGTCGTCCTCGACTCTGCAGTCGACGCCATCTGCCACGGCGCACCCCTAGCCAAGCCCGGAGTCGCCCAAGCAGAGACAAGAATCACCCGAGGAGCAACAATCGGAATCTACACACTTAAGGGCGAGATAGTCGCAATAGCCAAAGCATTAAAATCCACTGAAGAAATCCTGAGAGAAGGGGGAATCATAGCCAAGACCGACAGGGTCTTCATGGCGCGAGGCACCTACCCCCCAAGATGGGGGAAAGGAAAATCTAAAACAAGCCAGCCCACAACATAACAGAGGGCCGGGGTGGCAGAGAGGTCAATGCGCAGGCCTGGAGAGCCTGTGGCCCGTTTCGGGCCGCGAGGGTTCGAATCCCTCCCCCGGCGTACCAAATGCGGGTTATAGATAACGTCAGGCTGGAAGAAAGGCATTTACTAATCCGTCAATTCCGGCTCAAACAATATCCAGCGCTTAGCCCATCTTACAAGCGATAAATCAGCTGTGCGGCGGGCGGGATTTGAACCCGCGACCCCCAGCGTGGCAGGCTTCCACGCATCTATGTGCTTGGTGTCCTACCAGGCTAGACTACCGCCGCTTCAAGGGTTCAGGTATGAAGCCTGTATAAAAATTCTAGAGGCGGGAATCACTCCGCTGCCCCTCATCACCTATATCTAGTTGGGCGGGCGTTTCTTCTGTAGGTTTGGCCGCGGCTGTTGAGGTGGATGGTGTCTGGAAGTTTTTCGGGGAGCGCGCGGCTTTGAAGGGAGTCAGCTTCAGGGTCAGTCCAGGTGAGGTTTTCGGCCTGATTGGACCAAACGGCGCAGGGAAGACGACATGTTTCCGGATACTCGCCACAATTTTGAGGCCCAGTAGGGGTGGTGCAAAGATATTCGGGTTTGATGTGGTGAGAGATGCGCAGGAGGTCAGGAGTTTAATCTCGTATCTTCCAGAGGAGGCCGGGGTTTACAGGAGCCTGAGTGGTGTGGACTACATCCGATTTCTGGCAAGGATCTATAACAGGGATGAGGTGGAGGCGCTGCATGAGGCTGAGGAAGTCTCAGGTCTTGGTGATGCGCTTCGGTCTAGGATGGGCTCCTACAGCCTGGGGATGAGAAGGCGTATTCTGCTGGCAGGCGCGCTGATCGCCCGCCCAAAGGTAGCCATCCTAGACGAGCCTACATCCGGCCTAGATGTTATGCACGCAGTATATGTGAGAGACGTGATAAAGAAGTATTCGCGCCAAGGCATGACTTTTCTCATCTCGAGCCATAACATGCTGGAGGTGGAGTATCTCTGTGATAGAATCGCCATCATAGATGAGGGAGTGATAATCGCGGAGGGTCAGCCAAAATATCTGAAGGAGAGCGCGGGTGCAGAGAATCTTGAAGAACTTTTCCTCTCGCTGAAGAGGGGGGCTCAATGAGTTTTAGTGTTCTTGTTTGGAAGGAGCTACGCGAGCTGCTCGCCGAGAAAACAATCCTAATAGGCATTCTACTAATGCCACTCATTCTCTTCCCTCTCCTCGGGCTCACGATGGTTGCGGGATTCTCCTCAGCAGGGAGGGCTCAGCAGGTTTTCGAGGCAGCAGTTCTGGACAGAGACGACGGGTGGGCGTCGCGCGAATTGCTAGAGACGCTGAAGAGAGCCGGTGTCAGACTAAAGCCCACTCCAAGTGGTGGTGATCTAAACGAGATTCTGGAGGGGCTGGATTCGAGGCTTCTCATAATCATCCCCGAAGGCTTCTCCCAGAACATCACCAACTATAGGCAAGCCTCAATACAATTATACTACCGTCTCGAGAGACTATCGATTAGTGAGCTACAGGGCCTCTCAAACTTCCAGGCCCTCGTCAGCTATTCTTCGACTATTTTTGGCGAGAGGCTTGCCAGCGGTGAGGGAATAGATGTGAGGTTCTATAAGTCGCCATTCACGGCCTCAGAGTTTATCGTCTATCAGGGTCAAGTATTGGGCGGGGTTTCAACTACTGTTTTCCAACCCGTGCTATACCTCTCCCTGACAATTCCGATCGGAATATTCATAATAGCCGTTACAGCCGGCAGCGTCTCAGCAACCAGCGTAGCCTTGGAGAAAGAGGCGAAAACCCTTGAGATACTTCTAACCCTACCCATACACAGGCTGAAGCTCCTCGCATCTAAGCTTCTAAGCTCGATCGTCTTGGCGGCGCTGGGCGGAGCCTCCTTCATGATAGGATTCCTCATTTACTTCCAAGGGATAATGTCGATGATTCGTCAGCCCCCGGTAGAGGGTGTCCAAACAGGTGCCGAAATGTTGTCCACTTTTTACAGCTTGTCCGGACCGGTCCTGCTTCTCCTGGGATTGATTGTTATAATCTCGCTTGCTCTGACACTGTCAATCGGTATTTTGGCGGGAGTAGTCGCGGGGGATGTTCGCGGTGGTCAGCAACTCGCATCCCTCCTTCTATCACTACTCTTTCTCCCCCCATTCATGCTACAGCTGCTCGGCGGGCTTAGTACACTTGACCCAACTCTCCTAACCATAATGATGTTAAACCCCGTGACACACGTGTTCCTAGCGCTAGAGTCTGCAACAGCTTCGGATATACCCGCAGCCCTCACCCACATCCTAGTCACTCTTGCCTATCTTGTGTTGTTGCTGGGCGTTGCGGCATGGATCTTTAGCGGGGAGAGGCTGATATCACTTAGGGTCAGGCTGGGGCGAAGAGGTATTCTCGAAACCGTTCGCGGGTCGGGTAAGTAGAAGATATTTACCGTAGACAGCATCTACGTGAGACGGGACTCTTGCTGTGGGAGGTATTAGTGGCTGTAGCACTATCTTGGGCTAGGATTGCTGCAGCCCTAGCCATATCCGTCTTCGCGGCTGTAATTGTCGGCATATATTCTGGGATAAGTAGGCGGGTTGATAGGATTGTTATCCCCATCCTAGATGTTCTCCAGAGTGTGCCGATATTGGGTTTCTTCCCCCTGGCAGTCTTTGTGCTGGCGAGTGCCGTACCCGTACTAGGCTATGAGATCGCATCAATCTTCCTCATATTTACCTGCACGTTCTGGAACCTGGCATTCGCAGTCTATGAGGGGGCCCGATCTATACCGCAGTCCATGATCGAGGTTGCGGAGCTCAGCAAGTTGTCACTGAAAGATAGGTTTGGGAAGATCTACGTCCCGGCCGTTTTCCCCAAGATTGTGGACCAGTTGCCCGCGAGCTTATCCAACGCCTTCTACTTCCTAGCAGCCAGCGAGGTGATAGCTCTCGGAGAGGCTGAGGTGAGGGTGGCGGGTATAGGGACGCTCATCCTGAGATACTTGGGGATGGGAAACTATACTGGCATCGCGATAGGTCTGGTTGCTACGGCCCTCAGCATTATCGCCGCATACCTCCTAGTTCTGATGCCCCTCATCTCATACTCGGACAGGTATAGGTTCGACATAGCCCAGCCCCCCGCTGTTCAGAGGACACCGATGATCATGGGACTCTACACCCGCATCAAGTCCATCCAATCCCCATTGAGGATGGAGCAGAGGCGCATAGCAGGGCTTACCCACCGAGTTTTCCCAATCCAGCTAGTCAACATAAAGTATGTGGGGAGTGATGTTAAGCGTCTAATATTCATAGTCTTTATCGTTGTTCTGCTTGTCTTCGCTGGGCCGAGGATATACGCAAACATAGATGATGTGTGGGCGGCTGTTGCCAGTGTGGCGGCTGCCGGTGTTAGGCTGGGGATACTGAGCATCGGAGAGGCACTCGCCTATTCCTTCTCTCGTGTATTAATATGCTTGGCACTAATGCTGTCAATCAGCCTGCCCATCGCTTACATCATTTCCGAGAAGCCGGATGTCAGGAATACCCTCCTACCCATCCTTCAAATCATTGCTTCTCTCCCATCGCCGCTAATTTTCCCGATCATCTCGGGCTTCTTTGAGGGCGGTATCTACTCCCGAGAGCTTGGGGCGATACTGCTTATGTCGCTGGGTTCTGTGTGGTATGTATTCTACTCGACACTAAGCGGGTTCAACAAGGTTCACGGGGAATATCGAGAGCTTGCCAGGCTGTATAGACTCTCGGGTTTCAGCAAGTTTAGGTATATTTACCTCCCATTCGCGACACCATCGATAGTGACGGGGTTGATAACCGCGACAGGCGGTGCGTGGAATACTGTTATAGTGGCGGAGAGGCTTGGTGAGGGTGGGAGAATATTCGAGGTCCAGACGCCGGGTCTAGGTAAGCTAATGTCCGTGCTGGCGGAAATGGCTGACACACCGGGCCTAGTGTTCACAGTCATAGTCATGACGGTCTTCGTGATACTCGTCAACAGACTATTATGGCGAAAACTCTATGACTATTCCATAAGAGCGCTGAGGATTCATGAGCAACTCTGAAATACTATTAGAGCTTAGAAACGTTACACATGGTTATAGCCTGAGGGCGGGGTCGACTCTCAAAGTTATCGAGAACCTGAACATACAGGTCAGGTACGGCGAGTTTCTAGGGATAGTGGGGCCGAGTGGGTGCGGAAAGAGCACCATACTCCGGATTATGGCCGGGCTCATCAAGCCTCTGTCTGGAACAGTGATATTTCGCGGTGAAGTGTTGAATGGCACTACGCCGCGCATATCCCTGATGCATCAGACGCCAACACTGCTCCCCTGGCTAACGGTCAAAGAGAACATTTACCTCGCCCTCATGGCTAGGAAGGATCTGACCGAGCGCGAGAAGCAGTTGAAAGTGTCTGAACTACTTGAGCTGGTTGAACTCAGCGGCTACGAGTCCGCATACCCCTACGAGCTGAGTGGGGGAATGAGACAGAGAGTCGCGCTCGCCAGAGCACTCGTCACAGACCCAGACCTCCTCCTCTTGGACGAGCCGTTCAGCAACCTTGACCCCCTCACTTCGCTCAGCTTAATTCGCGAGCTGGAGGGCATGTGGTTTGACACGACCCTCCCACCCATCTCTGTAGTGATGGTTTCTCACAACATCGAGGAGGTTGTCATGCTTGCTGACAGGGTGATTGTGCTTGGTGGGCGTCCCGCAAGGATTCTGGCTGAGGTCCCCATAGAACTCTCGCGACCTAGGAACAAGAAGTCAGAGGAGTTCTACAGACTGGTCGATGAGATATTCTCTCTTATTAGCTAGCCTTTACCCCCCGCCTAGCCTTGAATAATCCTTCCTCACCATCATACTCTAGATAGCCAGTCGTAACTAGCCAGTCGAGGAGGAAAGACTTAGCCATAGTGACGCTCTCAGGACTATTGTCGCAGAGGTTTAGGTCTCTGCAGATCTGGTCAACGGGAATGGGGCCCTTCTTTTCAGCCACATAGCGGATTATTGATTTGAAGGGCTCGGCGTTTCTGGTCAGCTCTCGGAGCATCCGTATCTTCCCGGAGTGCCTGCGCCTCGAGAAGGATCTGCCCAGATCGGTTAGTATTGCGTCACCTTCATCAACCTTCACTAGGCCTAGGGCCTCGCATGCCTCGAGGATTTCCAGCACAAGCCCCGACTCCATCCCAGCCTCACTTACAAGCGTAGCTACGTCTGCCCTACCATTCAGCAGCTCTAGGATCTCAACCAACCCCGAAACCATTGCAGGCGTAACGCGGAGGGGGCATCTAGGCCCCTGTTGGTCCAACACCCTATCACTGAATTACTCTAATTTCTCATATATAACCATGCGGATTTATATTTGGAAGATTCACCTGAAAAAGAGCGATATGTAATCTTTCAATCAGGGGCTCAGCGCCATGTCCAGTATTCTCTCAACTGGCCTGGCATTGGCTGCATGACGAGAGTACTTCTGCAAAGCCGCGGTGTCTATCTCGTCTAAAGCCTTCTTGACAGATGCTGAGAGGCTCTCAACACTTAAATCCCCCTCTCTGAGGATAACGGCCACCCCATTTTCGGCCAGCGATTTTGCGTTTGATTCCTGCTCTGTCTGCCTTGGTATTGGGATCACGACGAGCCTGCAGTTGAAGGCTAGGGCCTTGGCTGCGAGCGTCTGGCCTGCCCGCGTCACGACAACATCTGAGGCCGCGAGCAGTTCATACTCGTCCTCATACCACTCCACAAGCCTCACGCCTTCGTTTACCTGGCCACCTACAGCCCCTGTCATTATGGCTTGAAACCCTTTCTGGCGATGGAGGAGAGGTACTAGGAGGTCTCTGAAGCGTGTACGATCTGGGTGGGGGCCTGTGGGTACTACCGCTACTAGTGGTTTTGATGGGTCGAATCCGAGCTTCTCTTTGAGCTTATCGCGAGGGGGGTAGTCGCCCGGTAGTCTCTCCAGTATCGGGCCCACATACTCTGCACGCAGTTCATCCACCCTACGCATCCTCAGGTTCTCTCTGGAGATTGTGAGAGGTGGCGGGTAGTCTGCTATTAGGAGCCTGTGGGAGAGGCTCCAAGCAACTGTGAACGAGTTTATGATGTCTTCGAAGAATGCGGCTAGTCTGGGTAGGCGGTCCTTCTGCAACAGGACATTGTATTGGTTGAGGATGAGGGTGCTTCGTATGCCGGTTAGGCGTGCGGCTAGGATGGCGGAAGCCCTAGTGTCCGAAACTACTGCATCAGCTCCAAACTCCTCAATGATTCTAGCCTCGATGAGTGTCTGGGCAGTAACCTTCAATGGTAGGAAGATGTTTTGAAGCAGTGTTGCCTTTATGCTCACCGCGCCCCGCGCATCCCGCCCATAGTCGACAGCGGGTACCTCCAAGACGTTTAGACCCAGCCTCTCAAAATAGCTGACTGCATCACCGTAGGTGGATATCGAAACGTCATGCCCCCTCTTGATGGCCTCCAAGATTATCGGCCGGCACCTAGACGCATGTCCTAGCCCTATTCCGCATACGCTGAAGTGGATGCGCGCCATAGAGTCGGCCTTCCCTCTATGATGTTTTAGGTATGATGTGCCCTGAGCGTTATTCTCTTGATGACGCCCCGCGGAGTCTCTTCCGCAAAAATATCCGCGTTAAACCTGTAGATCTTCACATCCCCTCTCAGCCAGTCAGTGGGCCTTAACCCGGCCTTTAAGCATAGGTGCATAAGGAACTCCTCCGCATCCCAGCCATACTCCACAGGGACTTGGGGGAGTAGAAGGCCTGCGCCCTCATCGGCTTCAATGATTAGGCCGTCGAGGCCTATCCTGATGTGCTCAGGGAGCGAGGACCGCGGCTCAGCTTTGATTTCTTCGGGCTCTGTGAGGAGCGTCAGCTCTACAACCACTTCATCTGCCTCGGACTGTGTCAGGGGTGGGAAACGCGGGTCGTAGAAGGCTGCAAGCCTGGCAGCAGTTATCGTATCGTCCACGATATTGGAGCGCGGGAGTGGCAGGCCCATGCAACCCCTCAACTCCTTTGATTCGTGTTGATAGAGTGTTACGAAGACTCCTCTACGGATAGATAGGTTCTTGAGAGAGTCTGTCAAATCCAACTCTTTCTTGAGTCCGAGGTCTCTCATAATAGCAGACCTAGCCAGCCTTACCAGCCCCACCCCCACCTCTTCACTTATCATTCCAGCAACACATGTGAAACCATTCTTTTATTCCTTGCTCAAACCCTTTAGCAGCCTTCTCACTCTCTCCAAGGTCTGTGAAATGTTCTTCCAGTGGCTCCCAACCCAGTATTCCTGACCGCACGACCCGCACCTCCACCTGTTGTCAGAGGATGGCTGGAGCTGTCCGTTACAGAGGGAGCAGAGCCTAAACTTCAAGGCTAAGAACTCCTCAAAAGGTATTCCGTACTCGCTCATCAAGTGGATGGCGATTTGGGAGAGCTGGCTCTCGGTACCGCTAAGCGGCAGGAGAATGGAGCGACCACCTTTAGACAATATTCGTCTATAGAGTTCGGTGTCTGAGGTGAGGACTATACGCCCCTCTTCTGACCCTTTTTGAATAATCTCGTCATCTCCTCGGGGGTAGTAGACTGTGTCGTATCCGAGCATTCTTAGCCAGCGCGTGAGTTTACCATGCATCGAGTCTGTGAGGAATTTAGGTTCCCGCGATGCTTCCCTTCTCAAGTTCCAGTCGGCACTCCTCGCAGAGGTACTGGTCATCAATCCTCACAAGCATGTCGCTCCACTCACCACAGGAGTCGCAGTATCCCTCGAGGTAAGATTCCCTCTTCAAGATAGGCCCACCACTGAGCTTGAACTGCTCCTTTATGACTGATATTATATCCGGAGTGATCTTGAGAACGTCCTTCAGGCTTATGATTCCCTGGACATTCCCCTTGTAGCTTACTATCAGCCTGCTGATGCCAAGCCTAGTCATCAGCCGGACGGCGTCTTCGATTGTCGCGGATGGGTCTACTGTTACGAGGGGAGAGGACATTATCTCCTCAAGCTTCACCTCGCTGGGCCTCCTATCCTGAGCCACAACTTTCTCTACGAGATCCCTCTTAGTCACTATGCCCACAGGCCGTCCATCTTTTCTCACTAATATGCTGCTTATCTTGTACTTGGCCATCATCTCGGCAGCGACGTTTGCTGTGCTCTCAGCACCCAACTCTATGACAGGGCTTGTCATTACTTCCCTGACCGTTATCTCCTCGCTCAGGAATGGGCCCATCCAAAGAATACTTGATGTAGCCTGATAAAAACGTATCCTAACCTAATTCACCGTCGATGAAGAGACACTACTCCCTCCTCAGCGCGACCATCTGAGCACGCGGCATCTGCCATAGGGGATGAGGGCTTCGAAATCGCTCAGCCTGAAACTGTCTTCTCGAAGCCCTAGTGATTCGGCAACCTTAGCTGCGAGGGCTTTAGCAACCGTGGAGGCGTCTTCTTGGCCAGGCGTGATTACGGCGTAGACAACTGCCTCCGACTTGACCCAAGACTCGACACCCACAATCGGGCCAAGCCTCTCAGAATACCCTATACAGATTTGGAGTGGCACGTGGATGTAGTTTTTGGGAGGCTTAACGATAAACGAGCCTCGGGGAAGATATGTCCCCTGGGGTGGTGTGAAGCTTATCTGATCAGGCCCTACCCAGTATACGGACATTGTGGAGAGTCCTTCCCGCCAAGCTCGGCTGAAAGAAGCACAGAGTATGGCAGCCTCGCGTAGCTCTTCTTCTCCAGACCCCGCCCCATCTTTCAGAATTGCGACAGGCGAGCCCCTAACCTCCGCATGCAAAACGATGTCGCTCTTGTCTAGATGTTTCTTCAGTAGCCGGATGTTTGAGCTGGCGTCTCTCCCGAGGACGATGAGTCTACCCCCGCTCGTCATTGACCACCTATACCTGTGGAACCATTCTGTACCCCGCCTCCTAACCTCGACAACCGCGGCTGCCTGAGGGGCTGGGACTTTAGACTTAAGGCGCATGACCTTCTCTTCGAGCTCTGAGATCTCTCTGAGTATGTTCTCTGCACCCTTCATCGTCGTTTTAGCGTTGTTGAAGAGCCTGTCGATCTGGTCTGTGACCGGTTCCCTGATGCTTAGCTGCACGGTCCTTCCATCTAGCTCGATTGTAGCTACACCAGTGCTTCTGTCCAGAGACTTCAAGATCCCGCTTGGCGAGCCGCCTGCCTTGAGCTCGGCCCACAAGTCCTTTAGCTCAGCCAATCTCATATGAAGGATGGATGCTAGTTCCCTGAGTTCTTGGGCCTTAAGCCTTAGCTGGTCAGCTAGGGCTCTCTTCTCGGCAATTTCCTTTTCAATCTTCCTAATCTCTTCCTCTATTCTCTGTTTATGCTCGGAGGCCTCAACCGCCCTAGCATAGGACTCGTAGGCTAGGCTAACAGCCTCATTCAGACTGGCTGTGTGGACTTCTTCAAGGCCTTGCATGGATATGTGAATGAGTGGGAATGGGGCGAACGCTACATACTCGTCGCCGGTCTTGTATGCTGTGGGTTTCGGGTTTTCAAGCAGTTTAAGAAGGCACTCTACAGTATCAGCAATCTTCTCTTTATCGCCAGCATCTAGTTCGGCAACCTTTTTGGATGGAGGGATACCAGCCCTCGCCAATACCTCGTTTGAGTATTTAGTGCCCAGTCCGAACTCTCTTGCAAGGGCCACCCCAATTTTGAGCCTCCCCTCCACACTAGAAAGCAGCCTAAGGGCGTCATCACGTCCGGATACTGTCGCCCTCCTTTCGGGCCAGGAGTAGGGCTCACCCCTCCTCAGGCTGGTTGATAAAATTACTACACCCCTCTCATCAAGGAGACTTAACCCTCCCCCGGGGAAGACCTCTACGATAAGGTCGTACACTGCCCCTCGCCCTTCAAAACGGAGTCTAGCTATCCTTTCACCTGCGACATGCTCGACAGACCTCAGCATACATCCCCTGAGATACTTCCTAAGCATGGATGCGAAATCGTCTAGTTGGCCGTGGACCGGGTATATGCCTGGTGCGAGAAAGATGGCCTTGCCCGGGACCATTTTTAGGTCTCTTACATCCTCCTCACCCCTAAGCCTGAGGATGTATGATGAGTCCACACCCCTGTAAATTTGGGAGACGTATCTTGGATGGGACGCGCTAATCTCCCTAACTAGCACGCCCAAGTCTAGGCTGTTTAACTCGAGTCGGGGCTTCTCTAGCACTGATAATTCAGGGTGGAGTCGTTTTTATCAAGATTTAGGAGAGGGCTTGGAGAACATGTTCGATGTAGTGTATCTCGGGGAGAGCGCCTTCAAACTCTATCTTATCGTTGACGACCGTTTTAGGGACAGCCATCACATGATACTTCTGAGCCAAGTGCGGAAACTCTATGACCTCTACCATGTCGGCTACTATTTTCGGATTCTCGAGAGCCATTTGGTGTGCGATTCTGACGGCTCGGGGGCAGTAGGGGCAGGTAGGCGTTACGAAGACCTGTATATGGAGGGGCTTATCCACGGACTTGACCATCTCAAGGGCGCGGGGCGAGAGCCTAGACCTCCCCCTTGAGACGTCCACAATGTCTTCTAGCAAGGTTGTAAACTCGTATCCACTGGGGACCCCAAAGAAGCGTATCCACGACTCCCTCTCACCGAGGAGGATTGTCGCAGGTATCTTGTCTATGCGCCACTTCTCAGCCAAGTCTCTGTCACGCTCTAGGTCGTATATCTCCAGTCTAAGGTTCCCGTTCAGCTCTGCCAGCTCGCTCAGGAGCCGCCTAGTGACCTCGCAATACTCGCACTCAAACTCCTGCGTGAAGTATAGTATTCGGACAGTGGAGGACACCTCCTCACTTAGCTTCTTCTTCACAAATTCCCTGTCGCGCGGCTTTAGAATCGAGCTCACAGAATAGACACTCGACTACGAGCCTATAACTATTATCTAAGCCCCCAACTCAGGAGCCAAGGATTAAATTATGACGAGAATATCCAATCTCGAATGGTAGTAGAACGGCTGCTGAAGGCGACAGTGGTGGCACCTTCGAGCAGGGCGCAAGACCTTTTAAAGGCACTGGTCCGTTTCGGAGAGTTTCACCCCACGTCACATGAAGACCAAAAACTCGCAAAGAGGCTTGAACCGCTCTATGAGCGGGCGAGAAGGCTATTCCTTGAGCTTGAGGCCGCGGCTAGAGAGCTGGAGGTGGAGGCTGGAGGTGGTGTAATAGAAGTCCTCCTGAAGGGAGAGCCTGAGCCCGAGAGTATAAGCGTCAAGGATCTGGAGGATCTTTTGGACTCTCTAACGAGCCGAGCCCAGCCCATCCTATCGGAGCTGAGAGAGCTGAACAAGAGGATGGAGGAGATTAGGCCGGAGATTGAGAGGCTGGAGAGGGAGAGGGCTAGGCTCTCCATATATGTCCAGCTAGGCCTAGATCTTTCAAGAATATCACGGCTCAGACACGTATACGCTGGAGCATTCATAGCCTCGGCCCGCGACCTAGACGAGATAACCAAGTCGCTCGAGGAGGCCTCGGTCGCCTTCAAGCCGATACAGAAGGACACGGTCCTCATAATTATTGTGTCAAAACCCGTGCATCGGGAGAAGATTGAGAGGGTCTTGAGGACGTTTAACCTGACGCAGGTCGATGTGCGGGTTGATGAGCCTCTTGAGAAGCTCTCTGAGAAGCTTAGGGAGGTTGAGGAGCGGCTTTCCACGTTGAGGGCTGAGGTCGAGAGTGTAGAGGGGAGGAAGAGGTGGATTCGTGAGGAGAGGGGACGGGAGATTGCTACACTGAGAACGCTTGCTCAGGGCATAATCGACTCTGTCCAGAGGTTAAGGGGGGAGAGAGGCAGGCTGCTAGTCCTTGAAGGCTATCTACCTGAAAGGCTGAGTGGAGACTTCATCCGAGAGGTGGGCGGCATGGCTTACGTCCAATTATACCCAACTACCCACCACCACGGCTCGGAGGAAAAGCCCCCAACCCGCCTCAAGAATAACTGGATTACAGAGTCTTTCAAACCCGTTACTCTCATCCAAGGCCCACCCTCCTACTACGAGGTGGACCCAACACCCTTCGTCTCAGTCTTCCTATCAGTATTCTATGGAGTCATGTTCGCGGACCTGGGGCAGGGCCTCGTCCTAGCCATCCTAGGCCTCATTCTATCCATTAGGGCTAGGAGCGGTTTGAAGCTGTGGGGGCGGCTCATAATGATGCTGGGAATCTCCTCATCGATTGCCGGCTTCTTCATACAGGAAGCCTTCGGGTTCAAGCTCTCACCAGTAACCGGAATGAAGCCTATCCTTGAGTTGATTGAGCACCATGGCGAGTCGGCAGCTATTAGCTCGGAAGCAGTCATCAAGCTCTTCACATTCGCCCCACTCTTGGGCTTCATACATGTCTCAATCGGCCTGGCCATCTCAGCTTACATTCTAATCAAGCACGGCGAGGTGGGGGAGGCTATATTCTCTAAGGCAGCATCACTTGGAATGTATGTCAGCGGGCTTCTATTCGCACTAGCATTCATCACTACAAGAGGATTCGAGACCCTACTCACGAGCAGCCAGCCAGTCCCACTCCTAGGACTCCCCGCCAGCCTCGTAGGAGCCATAGGTGTTTACGGCCTATTGACCGCCATGGCCCTAATCGTTGGAGGAAGAATTGTTGGATCGTTCATTGGCCTCTTTCCACGTGGAAGTATTCTCGGGCACTTCGGAACAGGGCTTCTCGAAATACTTGAGAACATTATCCACTTCATGTCGAACACCCTCAGCTACCTCAGGATCTCTATTCTGATGATTATTCACGTGGCTCTGATGCTCTTGATTAATGCGGCTTGGGAGGCGCTCGGCCTGGCCTCTATAGGAATCCTCTTGATCGGTAACATAGGTGTCATGGGGCTTGAGGGGCTGCTCGTCTTCATACAGGCTCTGAGGCTCCACCTCTACGAGTTCTTCACCAAATTCTTCACGGGTGAGGGTATACTCTTCAAACCTCTCTCACTCAACTCTGAGAGGATAAGGGTGGTTTTCAGGGATTAGGACGACGCAGTCCCCTGTTTAATCTCTAGACAGGCGTTCTTCTACTCTTGGAAATGAGGCACGCAAATATACTCCTGGGCAGGGATTGTAGTGGGTGCCTTGCTGGCGATTAAGGGTGGGAAACCGGTCCGCTCAGAGCCGTTTCCCAGCTGGCCGGTATGGGGTAGGGAGGAAGAGGAGATGCTCCTATCGGTGCTGAGGTCTGGGGTTTGGGGTCTGGGCGGCCAGATGGTGAGGCGGTTCGGCGAGGAATTTGCAGGCTATGTACGGTGCAGATACGGCGTCCCATGCATGAACGGGACCACAGCCCTGAAAATAGCTCTGAGAGCACTTGGCATAGGTCCCGGAGATAGAGTTGTGACTACGCCTTACACGTTCCTCGCAACATCCTCAGTAATATTAGAGCTGGGGGCAATACCGCTTTATGTTGACGTTGTTGAGGGCGGGGTTAATATCGACTCTAGGCTGGTGTGGGAGTCGGTTGATGGCGGTGTCAAAGCTATCCTACCCGTCCATATCGGTGGGCATCCAGTAGAGATGGATCTCGTAGAAAAGGCTTCAAAGAGTTTTGGCGTGCCTGTGGTTGAGGATGCTGCCGAGGCTCATGGGGCTGAGTGGAGGGGTAGGAGGATAGGGAGCATAGGCGTTATGGGGTGTTTTAGCTTCCAGTCCAGCAAAGTCATGACGAGTGGTGAGGGAGGGATAATCACGCTGAACGACCCGGAGCTTGCGGATACGTGTAGCGCCTTGGTGAACTGTGGGCGAAGGCCTAACAGGGACTGGTACGAGGGCGACCTTCTAGGCTACAATTACAGGATGACAGAGTTCCAAGCGGCTATACTCTTATCCCAGCTGAGGAGGCTGGACGAGCAGATTGAGAGGCGTCAGAGAAACTTTGAGGAGCTTGCTAGACTCTGCCGAGACCTAGAGGGCTTCAGGCTGATAAGGCCTCCCGAGGGAACTGATAGGACTCCCCACTACCTCGTTATCATTCAGGCTGATGGCGGATACTTTAGGAATGTCTCAAAGCAGAAGATTGTGGAGGCACTTCGCGCCGAGGGGATACCGGCCTCTGTCGGTTGGCCTGTACCTCTATACCGCTTTCCACCAATCAAGAGATACCTCGAGCATCACGGCATCAGGATAAGTCCGGGCGAGTTCCCCAACGCGGAGAGGGCGGCTGCCGAGTACCTCTTCGTGCACCACAGAGTGCTGCTAGGTGATAGTAGAGAGGTTGAGGATGTATACAGAGCCTTAAAGAAGATTGAGCAGCATGCGGGTGATTTGGCGTGAACCTTCTGGTCTTTGAGGATGAGGCTTGGCGTAACTTTAAACAGCTCACATACATGAGGCCTGTCTATAGGATACTTACCCCCAGCGGCCCCCTAATTAGAAACATTTTGAAAAACTTCAGGGATGTCCAAGTATACGCCTATGCCCGAGAATACCTGAGTCGGGTGGAGAGTGAGCGCGACCCCCACATGAAGTTCAATTCAAGCCCAGACCAAGATGATGAAGCCCTACTGATTAACGGGCTGGCAAGGCGGCCTGAACTAGTGGCCTCGCTCGCGGAGAAGACGGTGGGGCGCGAGTTTATCCTCTTAGCTAAGGGTAGGTTTCTAGCAGCTAGGCTTAGGGGTGAGAGGATTGCAGGGGTTGAGAGGCCCACAGAGATAATTGAGAGGCTGGCCTCGCTTGTGGGTGCCATTGAGACCCTCGAAGCCCCTCCCGAGAGCATATACCAGTATCCTTGGGAGGTTTTGGACGGCCAGCCGGTATCGGTTCCCCGTATGGGTGAAGAACTCCAGCTTGACAATCGGGTTGCAGTCCTCGGGGACCCGGCAAACATGTCTATTCCGGCAACCTGCGAGATTGAGCCATTCACAGTAATCGATACGCGGAGGGGGCCAGTAATCCTAGGCGAGGGTGTGAAGGTTGAGTCGGGGACAAAATTGATAGGGCCGTGCGTGATCGGCGACGACTCGATAGTCTATGGCGGCAGGGTGGGGCCACATCTATACACCGGCCCGGTCTGCCGCATATCGGCAGAGATAGAATACACCATAATGTTTGGCTACAGCAACAAACACCACTACGGATACATTGGACACTCAATCATAGGGGAGTGGGTTAACATAGCTGCGGGAACAACTACGTCTAACCTTAAGACGACTTATGGCGAGATAAAAGTGGTACTCGACGGAGAGGCCATACACACTGGGAGACAATTCCTCGGAGCAGTAATAGGTGATCACGTACGCACGATGATCGACACCTCTATAATGACTGGGAAGCTCGTTGGGCCCTTCAACGTTCTCAGCGGTGTTGTAGCCAAGAATATCCCACCATTCACTGGGATTAATTTCACAAGGGAGATGTATGAGCTCGAGCTGGGGGCCGAGCTTAGGGTAGTGGAGAGGATGATGAGGAGAAGAGGCTTGAAGCCAAGTGAAAACTACCTCGAGCTTATAAGACATCTCTACGAGCTCACCAGGCCTGAAAGGCAGGGCCATCTGGGGCACAGAAGCGACCATCCTTGAGCGGCGGGACACGCTTTATACTGGTCGGATGCGGCCTAATGGGTAAAAGGCACATCCGGGGGCTCGCAGAGGCTAGACGGCACGGGCTATGCGGGGCGAGGCTTGTAGGTGTTATCGATAAGGTTTCCGATAGGGCCTCCGAGGCTGCAGAGCTTGCTGAGAGGCTTCTCGGTGAAAGGCCGGCGGTTTTCACATCGCTGGAGGATGCCGTGGAAGGTGTCGAGTTCGAGGCCGCCGACGTATGCACAGAACCTGCCTCGCACCATCTGGTCGCTGAGCCACTCTTAGAGGCTGGTGTCAGCTGCCTCGTGGAAAAACCACTCTCAATAACTGTTAGGGGCTGTCGGCGAATATTGGACGCCTCGATCAAGGGTGGAGCAGTGCTGGCTGTTGCGGAGAACTATAGAAGAGACCCCGTAAACAGGCTAGCCAAGGCCATCATAGATGGTGGTGAACTGGGCGGCTGGATTGGGGCTCTCCATATAATCGCAGGTGGAGGAGATGCTGTTCTACTATCGCCGTGGCGGCATAAACTGTCTGGAGGAATATTGATCGACCTTTGCTGCCACTACATGGATATCTTCAACTATTTTTTCGGCGCGCCGGAGAGAGTATCTGGGTTCGCGGCACTCCTCAGAAAGGTGAGATACCTCAGAGAAGCTGGAGGGAATGCGGTGAAGAAGACTCCAGTCGAGGCGGAGGCCGAAGACTTCCTTGACACGACTCTCCACTACCGAGATAACATCGTCGCTAAATTTGTAGCAAACCTTGCTGTCACTGGAGAGGGTGTTTGGCGCAGGCTCGTCTTCTTTGAGGGTGGCTCAATGGAGATACCGATGGAGAGGACAGGGGAGCCGCTGAGGGTTTCCAAGCCTCTTGACCAAGACTACCTAGAGTTGATGCCTCACACAGCCTTCCTAGGCCAGAAGCCGGGAGAGCCATATAGCGTCTCACAAACCGCAGCGGAGGAAATATATGACAGGGAGACCAGAGCCCTCTTTCCCGGAATACTCAACGGATATAAAATGGATTTCTGGGAGGCGGACAGTAAGCTCATAGCACTTGAGCTCGCCGACTTCTTCCGCTGCGTGGAGGAGGGCGGAGTCCCTGAGACTGGCGGTAGGGAGGGGATGCTCTCCGTAGCGATGGTTGTTGCGGCCCTCGAGTCATCCTATGCAGGAAGAAGCGTTAGGCTCGAGGATGTGCTGGAACTCAAGGTTGAGGGCTATCAGGCGAGGATAAATCGAGATATAGGCCTAATCTCAGATAAATAGAGGGGGCGGTGCTATAGGGTATGGTTATGGAGATAACAGTGGGTGTGGCGTCCTTTCAGGGAGATGTTGAGGAGCACCTAGCAGCATTGAGAGAGGCTCTGAAGAAAACAGGGGTCAAAGGCACCGTCTCCACCACTAGGCTGCCGGAGGAGATCGAGTCTGTTGACGCTGTGGTAATTCCGGGCGGAGAGAGCACGGTTATAGCGAAGCTCTCCAGCTACAAAAAATCTCTGGATGTGCTCAAGACGAGGATTAATGAGGGGCTACCCGTGCTCGGTACATGCGCAGGCCTGATAATGCTGGCTAGGCGGGTTTACGACCGCGTAGTTGGGGAGACTGGACAACCGGTCCTAGGAGTTCTAGACATACTTGTTGAGCGAAACACGTATGGCAGGCAGAAAGACTCGTTCGAAGCCCAGATCGATATACCTGCCCTGGGGTTGAAGTCGTTCAGAGCCGTCTTCATAAGGGCTCCGGCAATACTCGAGACAAGCCCGGGTGTAGAGGTTCTAGCCAGCTTGGCGAACAAGCCCGTTGCTGTGAGACAGGGCAACATAATGGGGACCACATTCCATCCTGAGTTATCCGGGAGCACAGCATTTCACGAGGAGCTGATAAGGCTCGCAACAGTATACAGGTCTCGATGACCGCATCATGGTAAAATAAGAGGAGGGGGAGAAGTCTTTAGAGGAGTTGGGGATAAAGATGCTTGAGAAGCTCTCAGAGAAGAGGAACGACGTGATTGGTAGAAGCGAGCTTAGGCTCTCGGCAACAGTTGAGGGCGGCACCCCGAGTAGGGGCGAAGTCCTTAAAGCTGTCTCCGATTGGCTGAAAATCGATGCTAACAGGATATCCATAGTGAAGATAGAGCCGAGCTTTGGCTCCCCAAAATCCCTCATACATGTTAGGGTATACGACTCGCCCCAGACGTTAATGTTCGTTGAACCTCGCTACAGGCTTGTCAGGATGGGTGTGATTCAGGCCGAGAAAGGAAAAGGGAAGGCAGCGGCATAGGGGCCGCAAACATGTATTCACTGGATATGTATTTAAGTAGTCGCCATTTTTCATACGTCAGGTGACCTTAGTTGGCAATGCCTGAGCCGGAGGACGAGGAGCTTGAGGAGATTCGGAGAAGGAAGATGGCTGAGCTACAGGCTCGGGCCGCACAGGAGGAGGCCAGGAGAAGGGCTGAGGCGGAGAAGGCAGCCATACTCCGCGTAGTCTTGACGCAAGAGGCCCGGCAGAGGCTTGCAAACATAAAGATGGCGCGGCCAGACGTGGCCGAGGCGGTGGAAAACTACCTAGTAAACCTAGCCCGCTCAGGTAGTCTCAAGTCCCAGATCACCGACGACCTTCTTAGACAGATTCTAGAGAAGGTAATGCCCCCTAAAAGGGAGACCAAGATAGTGAGAATGAGCAAGGACGAGTTATAGTCTCTAACACTCATATAGAGCTGGTTTAGAGATTAGTTGGTGAGTAGGGATGGCTAAGACTCTCCCGGTTAAGAAGCGGCTCGCCTCAGCCCTCAAGAGGGCAGAGAGTGTCCCTGCTTGGATTATACTGAGGACCGGCGGTGAGATCAGGGCAAGCCGTAGACGGAGAAACTGGCGCCACTCAAGATCTATTAAGCCCTAGGTGATGACTACATGTCCCAGCTCCGTAAGGAAGTAACATTAAACTTGAGGGAGGCTTACGAGGCCCCTAAGCTCCGCCGAGCGAAGCGAGCCCTCAACATTATACGCGAGAAGGCGGCTCGGATTGCGAAGGCTGAGAGGGTGAAGATCTCAGAGGACTTGGCTCGGTTCATCTTTTCCAGAAGCATTGAACGTCCTCCAAGAAAGGTGACTATAGTTGTGGAGAAGGACGAGGAGGGAGAAGCAATCGTGAAGCTTGGGGGTGAGGTGGCTGCCGAGCAGGGCTCAGACCAATAGTGTACTCTTCGTCGACGTCTTTGGCACCCCCCATGTAGGTCTCTTCGCAGCCAACAGTGAAGACCTCTTAATAGTTCCACCGGGTCTCCCCTCTAAGAAGGTTGGGCTTATGGCTGGCATTCTGGGCTCCAAGCCCGTCCAAACATATATTGCGGGATCCATCCTGATAGGTCCGCTCATCTGCATTAACAGCACAGGCGTGATACTGCCAAAAACAGTCCTAGAAGAGGAAATATCACTGATAAAGTCTGTGGCACCTGACCTCAACGTCTATATCTACAGGGGAAGGGAGACGGCAATGGGTAACCTGGTGAGCGCCAACGACCACTGTGCCGTAATATCTCCCGAGGTTCAGTCAGGCGAGGTTAGGGCCATAGCCGATACACTGGGGGTCGAGGCCATATCCATGACCATAGCAGGTAGAAAGCATGTGGGCTCAATCTGTCTACTCACCAACCGGGGAGGGTTAGTTCATGTCGAGGCTACTGACGAGGAGGTTAGAGTCATTGAGGAGTACTCGAGGGTTAGGGTCCTGAGGGCTACCGTGAATAATGGAAATGTCTTCGTAAAGAGCGGTGTGCTGGCTAACACTAAGGGGGCCTTGATTGGAGCTAGGACGGTTGGGCCAGAATTAATGACGATATCGACTGCACTGGGCCTTTAACAGATCCTTAAACGGCTTCCTTGTAATACTAGGCGCCACTGAAACTGTATTTATATTATCGACACACGCTATTTGTCCTGAGGAAATGAGTGTCAAGATAACCCGCGAGGACGTTGAAAGAGCCATATCGGAGCTGACCATCCTAGAGAGGATAGCCCGCGAGCTTCAGGCCCGGCTCCTAGCTCTAGAGAACTCCATAGGTGAGCACAATAGATGTCTAGAACTTCTAGACGAGATTGCGAAGTCACAGGGCGAGATTAGAGGGTTGTTGCCGATTGGTGGGGGCGTCCTTGTAGAGGGCGTTATCACGAATCCAGACATCTTCAAGGTAAACATCGGCGATAACGTGTTCATCGATATGTCTTTGGATAAGTGTAGAGGCTGGCTGCTTGCACGGAAGCAGAGGCTCGAGCAGGCGAGGGCAGAGGCTGGCCGGGCTTTACAGTCATATTCCGAGAGGATAGAGGCGATTAGAAGGTTTCTCGCCTCTATAGAGAGGGTGGCGGGCGCGGGTCAGGCTGGTGAGGGTGGAACCTAGATGCTGGAGGGCCTTAAGAAGGCCTTCCAAACACTTACTGAAAAGGTTTCCAAGACAAGGCTCTCTGAAAAGGAGCTTAGAAATGCACTTGAAGACTTCAAACTCCAGCTTGTAAGCAGTGACGTCTCGATCGAGACAGCGGAGCATATTGCTGAACTCTTGAGGCCCAGGCTTGCAGAGGTTCAGGTTCCGAGATTCGGCGACGGCGAGGAGGTAGTAATGAAGGTCTATCGAGACGTACTCTCTGAGATTCTACTGGACGCCTCTCCTGAAAAGCTACTTGAAGAAATCAGATTGAAGAAGGATAAGAGTGGGGAGCCTTACGTCATACTCTTCGTCGGACCGAACGGCGGAGGGAAAACCACAACAATAGCAAAGATTGCGTGGTGGCTAAAGAAGAATCGTTTAATTTCGGTTCTAGCGTGCGCCGACACCTTCAGGGCCGCCGCCATAGAGCAGGCGAAGAACTTGGCTGCACAGGTAGGTATTAGAGCCGTTAGCCAAAGGTACGGGGCCGACCCAGCTGCTGTGGCTGTGGACACCATATTATCGGCTAAGGCTGGACGGGAGCCAGTGGTGCTGATAGATACGGCCGGTAGGAGTGAGGCGAAAAAGAACCTGCTAGAGGAGATGAAGAAGATAAAGAGGACCTCAAACCCTGACTGTGTCATACTTGTGCTTGACTCGCTGACCGGCTCCACAGCCCGCGAGCAGGCGCGGATATTTCATAACGATGTGGGAGTAGACTATGTTATACTCACTAAGATGGATAGCGATTCTAGGGGTGGTCTGGCCCTAACCGTCTGCCACGAGATAAAGAGGCCGATACTGTTTATCGGAGTTGGTCAAGGTCTTGACGACCTGATACCGTTCCAAAAAGAGTTCTTAATAGAGAGAGTTCTAGCCTAGACTCCTTCTCATAGCGGCGGATCTTAGGAGTTCTTCTCTTGCTTCCTCCTCCTTCCCCTCAAGCAGGGAGATTAGGAAGTTCTCCACAGTGTTGACATATTTCCGGTCTGAGAGAGTCCGTGGCCCGCATTTAATTCCGAGCAACTCCTCTGCTGTAGCTATATCTTCCATGTAGCTGGGTATGAAGCGTTCCAGAAAGTTTAGTCCAAACACCTTCTGGACATGCTGTTCCCGCTCTGCGAGGATTGAGAGGTTCTCCCAGCTGAGGTGTCTTGCGGCGAAGCTAAGATCATGAACCAAGTTGACATGAAGCTCTCGGACAGCGTCGTATTCCTCCTCTCCCAGTTCTCTGAGGGCTCTTAGCCCGATTAGCTCGGGGGGTAGGCCGAGTGAGTAGAAGAAGGCTGTGAAGGGTATGGCTCTAGGTAGGGTTGTCCCTCTGAAGGACCTAGAGTAGCTGAATAGGCCTATGTGGAGTTTTCTAGCACGCCTCTGCGGTATGAAGCGAGACTTTGAATTTACTTCTTCAGCGGCATTTTCGAGTGAGTCTCCGTAGCTCTTCATTAGTGTCGAGATGCTTTTCAATACTGTCTCTTCATGCTCCTTCTCAAGGAGGATCGGGCTGCCGCCCGGCAGGCTTGTATTAAGTCTCTCAATTGCCCTGACAGCAAGCTCCTTGGGATGGTCGTATCTGAACGCGGATTGAATAGTAACTGTCCACACTCCCGCGTATTCCTCGGCAAACTTCTCCACATTCGTGGGTGAGTTGTGGCCCCTGAAGGGTAGGCATCCGGCGCCGATGATTGGGTATATTGGTATACCGAGCCTCTCGTTTAGGGCCTTGCACTTTGAGAGGGCTATTTTCGCCAATAGTGTTGCGGTTATGAACCCGTAGGTTAGAGCGGGGTCTGACCGCGCTATGAAGACCCTGAGATAGGGTGGGGCGAAGAGCTCGACGTATTTGGTAATAATGTCATCGATTTTTATAATAGTGTCTGCGTCCTCGAAGAGGGGAATTATCTCCAAGTCCTCCGGCGTAACGTCTCCTAAGAGGTCTCTAAGCGTGAACCCTCTAAAGTCTATAGAAGAGCTAAAAGGCTCTACGACGCTCCGCCTGTAAACCTCTCTCACTCTAACCATGTCTGTGTGACTGGATGTGAATGGGAGTATAACCTCAAAAACTGCAGCCCTGTCGCCGTTGTAGAAGATTCGGGCCACATCGTTGTGGCGAGGGATCGCTTGGAGAGACTCTAAGAAGACCTTCCTCTCAGCCACCTCTATCAGAGGATTGGGGACCCTGAACGTGAGGAACACGTCGCGTCCGAGAACCTTCTCGCGGAAGTATTCCGGATAGGTGATTAGAAGTTTCCTTACAACGTATGGATCTATGTCCTTCCCCTCGGCATCCCACATGACCTCTTGGCAACCATACTCGGAATAGGCGAGGTAGGCCTCCCTAACCTCGTCCTCACCCGCTATCACCTCACCACTACACCAGGAGGGGAGAACAGCGTTATCAGGGTGCTGAGACGCCATAGTCCTCGGAATAAGTCTCTCCAACCCTGTGGAGAGCGAGAGAACCCCCTATTTATCTTAGTAACTAAAGGAGGAATAGTGACGGCCAATGTTGTGCTGGGCTTTAAAATCTTCTGCCTCTCCTTCCGGTAACGCTTTGTCAGGGTAGTGGCTGGTAAATTGAGCTGTGAGGGGAGGGAAAATCTAAAGCAAGCTAGGCCATAAAGTATCGATGGGCCGGGGTGGCAGAGTGGATAATGCGCAGGCCTTGAGAGCCTGTGGCCCGTTTCGGGCCGCGAGGGTTCGAATCCCTCCCCCGGCGCCTTTTATAAACAGTGTTGCTGCATTCTCTTCCCTTCTGATAACTCATGCCTGATTAGACGTTCACCTTCTGAGCTGGGAAGACTTTAGCGCCGCTATTGCCGCCTGCCCCACTGCTATCCCTCCATCCCCCGCTGGCACCGTTTTAGGCATAAGAACATCCACCCCCTTTCCCTCAAGAGCCTCCAACACTCCCCGAACTAGGTAGTCGTTTACAGCGGCACCACCCGACAGGGCTACAAGCCTGCGCCTCCCTATGAAGCGGCTTGCCACCAATCCCAGACCATACCCCACCGCGTGCTGCACCATGTAGCCTATCTCTCTCCTATCAGTGCCACATCTCAGGAGGTCGAGGGCCTGCAAGAGGATCTCGGCTGTATCCACGACGTATAGACCGTCGTCTCTGACGTGCACCTTAAGCCTCTCTGTAGTTGGCTTTGAGTTGTCCTCGAGGACGATTGCAGGCTCACCCTCATAGGTCCTCCGATCGCAGAATCCAAGCATTACGGATGCGGCGTCTAACACCCTTCCAGTGCTCGAAGTGAGTGGTAGGTCTCCTTCGAGCTGGTTCAACATGATGTTGAACTCCTCCCACCCCCTCCTTAACCCCCTCTCCACAATTCCCAACTCGCGAAAGACCTCTGCAAGCTCCTCCCTAGACAGCTTGTCCGAGAGTATTCCAGCCAACATCCTCGCGGGATATTCGACTGCGACGTCCCCTCCCGGCATTTTCTGGGGCTTGAGGCACCCCACCCTCTTGAATCCGTTCAGGCTGGCGATAATCACCTCCCCGCCCCAAGCTGTACCGTCGTCTCCAAGCCCCACACCGTCAACCGCAATACCCACTACCTCCTCTTCAATGACGCCATGCTCCGCCATGACGGCCGCTATGTGGGCCCAGTGGTGCTGGACCTTAACTAGCTCGGCGCCAAACTTTCTTGACCATTCTTCGGCGAGGAGCGTTGAGGGGTAGAGGGGATGTAGGTCGGCCACCATGACTGATGACTCTACAGGTATCTGGTACGTCCTAATCAGCAGTCCCAAGTACTTCTCCAAGTCGAGGAAGGATCCATACTCGTCGACATCACCTATAAACTGTGTCAGGACTACCTTATCGTCAAACGCCACAGCACCAGCGCTCTGCAGCATAGCGCCAAACGCCACAACCTCCCTCGAGGCGCGGAATGGGAGCTGGAGCCACTTTGGTGCATATCCTCTACCCCTCCTCAGTAGTGTGAACCGTCCTGCCGTGAACCGGGCCACACTGTCATCCACTCGATTTACAATCACTCTATTGTGTGTGAGGAAGTAGTCGACTATTCCGCGCAGCCTCTCAAAGGCCTCGTCGTCTCTAGTGCACATGGGCTCGTTGTGGGGGTTGCCGCTCGTCATTATTGCGTACTTATCCCTTGTCCTTGAGAGGAGGAGGTAGTGTAGGCCGGTGTAGGGGAGGAAGACGCCGAGCTTCCTCAGGTTGGGGGCTACGAGGCGTGATATAGGCGCGTTCTCAAGAGTGGGTAGAAGCAGTATAGGCTTCTCGGGCGAGTCGAGTATTCTAATAGCGTCAGGTCCGAGTTCTACAAGGCGCGATACAGTGTCTATGTCCAAGCACATGACGGCGAAAGGCTTAGTTGGTCTCCTCTTCCTTGAGCGGAGCTCCGCTACAACATCATCATCGGTGGCCGAGGCGGCGATATGAAACCCGCCCAGCCCCTTTACGGCCACGATGTGCCCAGAGTCGATCAGCCTAGCAGCTTCATCGATAGCATCCACACCATCCGCCAACACCTCCCCCCTACCACTCTGGAGCCGGACACTCGGTCCGCAGACTGGACAGCTGATCCCCTGAGCATGAAACCTCCTCTCATTCTCGGGGTCAGAGTAGTCTCTGAGGCAGTCTTGGCAAAGGGGGAAATCCCTCATAGCCGTGTTCTCCCTGTCGTATGGGATACTGTATATCATGGAGTAGCGCGGCCCACAGAAGGCACATGAATTGAAAGGATATAGGTGCCAACGCGTCCTTGAGAGTATCTCTTCTAGACAATCCCTACATATCGAGAAGTCGGGTGGAATAATTGATCTGAAGTGCGCTGACGGGTCGCTTTGCTCGATCTTAAAATCTAGGTAGCCCTTAGGGGCTGTCTCTACGATCGAGTACTCGTCTATCCTAGCCTTCTCTGGCTTCAACTCCCACAATAGTTTGATGAACTCCTCCACCCTCTCAGACTCGCCTTCCACATGAATCTCCACACCGCTTCCTCCCACATTCTTCACATAGCCATTTACACCGGCCCGCCTAGCAACTCTAAAAACGAATGGCCTGAAGGCGACGCCCTGTACAATTCCTGAGAGCCTCAGCCTGACGGCCTTCAAGAGGTCCACCGATAAGACAAGCCTGGAGACTGTCTACCCATACCAAGCAGGTGTTGCGATATATTAAGATGATAACCTTATTAAATGTTTGAGATGTTATTATATTTGTGGGTCAGCAAGGCGATTTACGATATCTTACGAAAAAGCTGTTCCGAGACAAAGTACTGGCATCCCAGATCATCAGGATAATTAAGGAGTATTGGGAGCTGCTACGCGCAAGAAAAGGTGTCGAAGAGGTTAAGATAATGAACTTCTGTGGAACCCACGAATACACTACTACCCACTATGGGATTAGGAGCGTACTCCCCCCTGGTGTTAACCTTGTGGCGGGGCCCGGATGTCCTGTCTGCATCACTCCTTCTTTTTATGTGGAGGCTGCTGTGAAGCTTGCTTTGGAGGGTTTAACCCTCTACACGTATGGTGATGCGTATAAGCTCCCGGCTGTAAAGGAGATTGATGGGTGTAGGAGCCTCTCGGATGCCAGGATGATGGGGGCTGATGTGCGGGTAGTGTACAGCTTTTTGGATGCGATAAGGGACGCAGCCAAGCACGATAAGCCTTCTGTGTTTTTAGCCGTCGGCTTCGAGACTACATGCCCTGCCTACGCCTCGGGCATTGTCAACAGGTTGGTCCCAGAGAATCTAGCGCTCATTATGGCTGGTAGGCTGACACCGCCGGCGGCAAGGTTTGCGGTGGAGAGGGTTGGAGCTGTCTCGGGCGTGATAGCCCCTGGTCATGTATCGACAATAACTGGCGCTGGTGTCTGGAGGTTCCTGCCAGAGGAGTTCGATATTCCCACCGTGGTCTCTGGGTTTGAGCCTCTCGACGTGCTGATAGCCATCACCCTTATTCTCAAACAGCTATTGGAGGATGAGCCTAAACTCGTGATAGAGTATTCTCGGACAGTGACTATGGAGGGGAACAGGCACGCGAAGAGACTCCTCGCTGAAGTCTTCGACACGGTTGATGCTGCTTGGCGGGGAATTGGGTTCATCGAGAAGAGCGGCTATGCTCTTAACGAAAACTTCAGCAGGTACGACGCATTTAGACTGTACGGTATTAGGGAGCCGAGCAGGGAGGAGTGGCGACACGACCTCCTCCCGGGCTGCATCTGTGGGCAAGTGATACTGGGAGCCGCTAAGCCCACCGACTGCAGACTCTTCATGAAGAGATGTACACCAGGCACACCATATGGGCCTTGCATGGTCTCTGTTGAGGGGTCATGCTCAATCTGGGCTAGGATGGGTGGCCGAGAGGCCCTCGTAGAGGTGGTGTGACTTGTGTCTGGGAGTTTACGGTAAGGTGGTGAGGGTTGAGGGAGAGTTGGCAGTCGTAGACTTTGGAGGCGGGCTGATTAAGGATGCTCTTGTGGGTGTGGAGGAGGTTAGAGAAGGAGACTACGTAGTGGTTCACGCGGGCATTATAGTTTCGCGACTCAGTGAGGAAGAATTTACGGAAGTTTTTCGATATGTCGAGGAAGCTGCTAGACAGTTAGCCCAGACCGAGAGCAGGGTTGCCGAATACTTGGAGAGTATGAGGGTGAGGTTGCAGGAAAATCTCTCAGGACAAAAGTGATGGCACTGTGAGTAAGATCTCCCTCGCACATGGTTCTGGGGGGATAGAAACCTCCCAGCTACTAGCTAGGCTGATACTTAACAGGCTCCCAGAGTGGATGAAAAGCCCCGATGGAGGCTTAGGCCTAGACTTCCCAGACGACTCGGCGGCAATCCCAGTAGGCAGTGGCTACGTTGTAACAACAATTGACGCATACACTGTTAGTCCCATCTTTTTCCCCGGGGGAGACCTCGGCAAGCTGGCTGCGGCCGGCACTATAAACGATATACTCATGCTTGGAGGCAAGCCCGTCGCCGTTCTCGACGCAATAGTTATCGAGGAAGGCACAAGCATGGACGACCTCTCCAGGCTCGTGGGGTCTATGATCAGTCTTTTGCAGGAGGAGAAGGTATGTCTCGTCGGGGGAGACATTAAGGTAATGCCGAGGGGACAGCTCGACGGCATTTTAATAACCACAGCCGGAATAGGAGTCGCGTCAAAAATAATAGCCGATAAGAACATCAGGCCGGGCGACAAGATAATCATCTCGGGCACCATCGGTGAGCATGGGGCGGCAATCCTAGCTGCCCAACAGGGGATAAAGTCTGATGAGTTTAAGAGCGATGTGTCCCCACTGACCAAGCTGATGCTCCCCCTAATCGAGGACTATGCCGAAGACATTCACGCGGCTAGGGACCCTACACGGGGTGGAGTCGCCATGGCGTTGAACGACTGGGCTAGGGGCTCCCAGACCATGATTGTGATGTATGAGTCGGAGCTACCAATAAGAGAGCCGGTGGTAAACCTCTGCGAGATGATGGGAGTGGACCCTTTGAACCTCGCCTCTGAAGGTACAGCACTACTAGCCGTATCACCCGAGAAGGCGGAGGAAGTTCTGTCCCGGATGCATGAGCTGGGGTATAGGGAGGCGCGTATAATAGGCGAGGCTAGGGAGAGAGCCTCTAGCGTTGGGCTGGTTGTCCTAAAGACATTGATTGGAGGTGCGAGAATACTTGAGCCACCCAGTGGAGAGCTGGTTCCACGTATCTGCTAAGCGTTTGAGACCATATGCTATTGCCCGCCAGCCGAGCGGGCCTTCTCCTCCTCCCTGAGCACCCTCCTCAAGACTTTTCCAACCATAGTCGTCGGCAGCTCTTTTCTAAACTCAACCTCCCTAATCGCCTTGTATGGCGCGACACGCTCATTCACAAACTTCATAATCTCCTCCTCGGTTGCGGTCGCCCCCTCCTTCAAGACGACGAATGCCTTGGGGATCTCGCCTGCGACAGGGTCTGGCTTCCCCACTACTGCGGCAAGCTTCACCGCTGGGTGCTCGTAGAGTATATCCTCAAGCTCGCGTGGGTAGACGCTGTACCCCTTATACTTGATCAGGTCCTTCTTCCGATCGGTGATGTAGAAGTAGCCATCCTCATCCATCTTGGCGAGGTCGCCGGTGTAGAGCCATCCGTCGCGGAGAACCATGCGGGTCTCCTCAGGCCTCTTCCAATACCCCTTCATCACCTGTGGACCCTTCACCACAAGCTCCCCAACCTCACCGACCGGCAGCTCCCTAGTCCCCGTCTCAGCATCTACTATCTTTGCATCAGTGCTCGGCCAAGGTATCCCTATAGACCCTACCTTTACCGTCTTCATCGTGGGGTCAAGCGGATTACAGTGTGTGACTGGGGCAGCCTCGGTTAAACCATACCCCTCCACCAAAACCGCTCCCGTCAACTCCATAAACCTCTTCTGAACCTCGGGTGGAAGCGGCGCCGCGCCTGAAATGCAGAACTTCACCGACCGCAAATTGTATTTGGTGACCTGGGGGTGGTTGACTATCATCGCGTATAACGTGGGGACGCCTGGGAATAGTGTGACTTTGTACTTTTGAATCGACTTTAACACTTCGAGGACGTCGAAGCGTGGCAGCACAACCATCGTTCCCCCCGCATAGATTGTGAAGTTCATGCTGACTGTCATGCCGTATATGTGGAAGAAGGGGAGGACGGCAAGACCCACATCGGCACCCCTCTCAGCCCTAAGCCAAGCCGCGCATCCGACAACATTCGCCACAAGGTTTTCATGAGTCAGCATGGCGCCTTTTGGCAGACCTGTCGTACCGCCTGTGTATTGGAGCACGGCGAGGTCCTCCTTGGGGTTAATCTCCACTGTAGGCGGCTCTGGGGGAGTCTTCTCAACCAGCTCTTTGAAGAAGTATATGTTTGGCCTAGGCGGAATCTTAGCAGTCGGTATCTTCTTTAGCAGGGTTCCGAGAAACGCCTTAACACCGGGCATGTATTCACCCAGCCTCGCCACCACTGCAAACTTAACCTGAGTCTTCTCCCAAACCTTCTCAAACCTCGGATATAGCGCATCGAGCAAAATTATGGCCTTCGCCTCGGAGTCAGTAAGCTGGAACTCAAGCTCTCTCTCGACGACAAGTGGGCTGATACCTGAGACGATGCCCCCGAGCTTTAAGATTGCGTAATAGGCAATTACGAACTGGGGCATGTTTGGAAGGTAGAGGGCGACTACATCACCCTTCCTAATTCCCAGCCGGTGAAGAGCAGTTGCGAAGCGGTCTACAAGGTTATTCAGCTCGCCATAAGTGATCCTCTTCCCGAAAAAGATGATACAGGTCTTTGATGGAAACTCTTTCGCACTCCTCTCGAGAAAAGTGTGTAATGGAACGTTTGGATAATCAAGTGTCTTTGGAACACCCTCAGGCCAAAACTTAAACCAGGGCCTTTCCAGAAAACTACTTCTTTCCTCCATACACCCCCCAATATATCATCCTTTGTATAAAAACTTTTTATCCAGTCCAAGGTGACCTAGAACGGTTCAAGGAAGATCTTAAATCGAGACAGATTAACGAACCGTTTTCCTTGAACGCTTATATAACTCTAAACACAATATACTATATCGAGCCCATATGGATTTTAGTCTTAGTGAAGAGCAGTTAGAGATTAAGAGGGCAGTCAGGGAATTTTGCGAGAAGGAGTTTAAACCCGAACTGGCTTTAGAGCTGGACCAGAAGGAAGAGTTTCCCATGGAGCTGTATAGGAAGGCTGCGAGCCTCGGTTTTGTCGGCATCGCAATCCCCGAACAATATGGTGGACAAGGCTACGGATACCTAGAGGCCTGCCTAGTAATTGAGGAGATGTGTAGGGCTGACTCCTCCCTAGGCCTCGCGACAATGATTGGGTCCTTTGGAAGCGAACTCATACTCGTCCATGGCACTGAAGAGCAGAAAGAGAAATACATCCCAAAGGTAGCAAGAGGGGAATACATCTCGGCCGCTGCCTTTACAGAGCCTTCAAGGGGTAGCGACCTCACCAAAATGGACACGACAGCCGTCAAATATGGAGATGAGTGGAGGATAAATGGGACCAAAACCTTCATAACAAACGCGCCTATAGCGGATTTTATCATAGTCCTTTGCCAGACAGACACCCGCGTCAGACCAACATACCGCGGACAAACCCTCTTCGTAATCGACAAGGGAACCCCGGGCCTCGAGGTGACTAAACAGAAGAATAAGCTCGGTATAAGGTGTACAGCTACGGGCGAGGTCGCCCTTAGAGATGTTAGGGTCTCTGATGCAAATATTGTAGGCCAGCTTAACAGGGGATTCTACCACTCACTAGAGTTTTTCGACCGGAGCAGGACTATTGTGGCGGCCCAAGCCGTGGGTACGGCCCAGGGGGCCTTCGAGATAGCTCTTAGATACGCAAAGACTAGGGAGGCCTTCGGCCAGCCCATTATACAGTTCGAAGAGATTGGGTGTAGGCTTGCCGAGATTGCGACCAAGATAGAGGCGGCTAGACTCCTCACATACAAGGCCGCCTCACTGATCGATAAAGGGCAGATGGACCCCATGCTGACATCGATGGCAAAGCTCTACGCGAGCAGGGTTGCTGTAGAGGCTACCGACGCTGCGATCCAGACGCTAGGAGGCTACGGATACATGGGCGAGTATAGGGTCGAGAAGTATTTCAGGGATGCGAAGATAACAGAGATATATGAGGGGACTTCCGAGATACAGAAGCTCACAATATTGAAATACCTGCTACAGAAATACTAGGAGTGTGATGAAAGTTGTCTCGAACTTCTTATGAGACTATTAAACTCGAGCGGGAAGACCGCGTTGCCTGGATAGTGCTGAACAGGCCGCACAGGTTGAACGCGTTTAACGAGGATATGATTTTGGAGCTACTTGACGCCTTGAACACTGTTGAGAATGACCCGGGGGTTAGGTGTGTGGTGATTACGGGGGAGGGCGATAGGGCCTTCAGTGCAGGCGCCGACATCACTGCCTTCCCAAAGGCCACGCCCACACTGGCGGAGGAGCTGTCCCGGAAGGGGCAGAAGGTCTTCTCGACTATAGAGGAGATGTCTAAGCCAGTCATAGCGGCCATTAACGGATACGCCCTAGGAGGAGGGCTCGAGCTGGCAATCTCATGCGACTTCAGGATAGCCTCCGAGCATGCAGAGCTGGGCTCCCCAGAGATTAACCTGGGTATAATACCGGGCTGGGGAGGGACTCAGAAGCTAGTGAGGCTTGTGGGTCTGAGAAATGCCAAGAGGCTTGTGCTGCTTGGCGAGAGGATAAAGGCTGACGAGGCTCTCCGGATAGGCCTGGTGGACAAAGTGGTGCCTTTCGAGAACCTCCGGGACGAGACGATGTCTCTTGCGAATAGATTGGCCGAGGGCCCGCCTATAGCATTGAGGTATGCTAAATATGCCCTAAACTTCGGCAGCCAAGTCCCACTAGAAGTGGGGCTGAGGCTAGAGTCTGCGTTGATGGGGCTACTCTTCTCCACTAACGACGTGAAGAGGGGGATAGAGGCCTTCATGTCGAGATCTAAGCCAGAGTTTAAGGGTGACTAGGTGCGGGTCAGGGGCATGAGACGCGTCGCAGTTATTGGTGTGGGGCACAGCAAGTTTGGCGATAGGCAGGATGTCAATGTTAAGGAGCTTGCGTTCGAGTCGGTCAAGCCCGCCCTCGAGGATGCGGGACTAACACCCAAAGACATACCGTATGTTACTGTCGGCTCCATCGGTGTCTGGTACGAGGAGCCCCTTCCGGCCGTTGCTATTGCCGAGTATTGTGGACTGACTGGAGCGGGTCTTGTGAGGGTTGAAGCGGCATGCGCGACTGGTAGCGCTGCTGTGTACTCCGCATACACTGCAATAGCCAGTGGTGCCGTGGATTTAGCGCTGGTTATCGGGGTTGAGAAGATGAGGGAGGTGGAGACTCCATTGGCTGTCGAGTTGATTGGTCGCGCAGGCTCCTATCTATGGGAGTTCGAATACTTCGGCATGACATTCCCGAGCTACTACGCACTATACGCCACAGCCTACATGAACAAGTACGGCGCGACCGAGGAGGACCTAGCACTGGTCGCTGTTAAGAATCACAAATACGCTGCCCTGAATCCACTTGCACACTTCCAAAAAGAAATAAGCATCGAGGATGTCTTGTCGTCCTACATGATTTCTTGGCCGCTGAAGCTCTACGACTGCTCCCCAATAACAGATGGAAGCGCTGCACTAGTCCTCGCATCCGAGGAGAAGGTTAAGGAGCTCAGGGTGGATACGCCGGTATGGATAGCGGGTATAGGATATTCCTCAGGGTCCAGCACCCTCTCGCAGCGGACCGACTTTCTAGGCTTGGACGCAGCCGTGAAGGCCTCTCAGATGGCGTATAAGATAGCCGGCGTCAGGCCTGACCAGATAGACTCAGCCAACGTGCATGACTGTTTCACCATAGCCGAACTCTTAGCCTATGAGGACCTTGGATTCTGCAGAAGGGGCGAGGGAGTCAAGATGATCAGGGAGGGTGAGACCGAGATAGGTGGAAAGATCCCTGTCAACGTGGACGGAGGACTGAAAGCAAAGGGGCATCCGATAGGTGCTACGGGCGTCTCGATGATAGTGGAGCAGACTAAGCAGCTGCGGGAGGAGGTCAAACCGTCTGCACGCCAAGCGCCGATGAAGAACTACATAGCCCTCACACACAACGTAGGCGGGACCGGCCACTACTGCTATGTAACCATCCTTAAGAGGTGAGTGGGACATGTCTGGGCTTCCTGTAATAAAATCTCGCAAACTCGAGATAACATACAACATTCCCATAAGCAAGACCGTCCGATTTTGGGAGGGTTTGAAGGAGGGTAAGATCTTGGCGACGAAGTGTAGGAATTGTGGTAAGCTACACTTCCCACCCGCTGCGGACTGCGGCCAGTGTCTTTCCTCTGATATGGAGTGGGTCGAGCTGAGCGGTGAAGGAAAGCTTATCACCTATACCCACGTTATAGTTAGGCCAAAGAGTTTCCAAGAAGAGCAGCCCTACACGGTCGCTATAGCCGAGCTCAAAGAGGGGGTAAAGGTGCTTGCTTGGCTCACCGATGTGAAGAGGAAGGACATCAAGATTGGTATGGAGTTAAAAATGGTCCCGAAACAACTATCAGACGGAAGAATAGCTTACGTCTTTAAGCCATTGACGACAAGCGCGTAGTGGGGGCTTTCAGACTAATACGTATATATCTGTACGCATTTCTTTTTATTGTGGTGAACATTATTGTCGCATGAGATTAGGAAAGTAGCAGTTGTTGGCGCCGGGATGATGGGGCACGGCATCGCACAGGTTTTCGCTATGAGAGGATATGAAGTGAATCTGCTCGACATTAGCGAGGATATTTTGAAGAAGGCGATGCAGAGCATAGAGTGGAGCCTTGGGAAGTTTGTCGAGAAAAAGAGGATTAGGAAGGAAGATGCAGATGCCGCACTGTCGAGGATCAGGCCCACCGTCTCTTATGAGACGGGTGTAGGTGATGTTGACCTAGTCATCGAGGCTGTTCCTGAGAAGATGGATTTGAAGAAGAAGATATTCAGTACAGTGGACAAGATTGCGCCCTCGCATGCGATTCTAGTATCCAACACCTCCACCCTCAGTATCAGTGAGATGGGTGAGGCTACTGGCAGGCCTGACAAGGTCGCTGGAATGCATTGGTTTAACCCGCCACAGCTCATGAACCTCATCGAGGTGATTAAGGGCGACAAGACTAGCCAAGAAACCGTCGATAAGATAATTGCCCTGAGTAGGGCGCTGGGTAAGACGCCCATCCTGTGTAAGAAGGATGCGCGTGGGTTCATTGTAAACAGGGTCCTAGGCCAAGTCTTCAATGAGGCTTTCTGGGCCTATCACAGAGGCGAGGCAAGCATTGAAGGGATAGACGCCTCGATAAAGTATACTGGCGGGTTCCCTATGGGCTGGTTTGAGCTCTGCGACTTCGTGGGGCTGGACATCGCATACGAGGTTGGAAATGTGCTTTACCAAGCATACGGTGAGAGGTTTAAACCCTGCCCAGAGGTTATTGAGCCCCTCATCAAGCAGGGGAAACTAGGCCAGAAGACAGGTGGAGGGTTTTACGACTGGTCGAAGGGTAGACCCCGCATCCGCTTTGAGTTCTCTGACGAATATGACGTGGAGAGGTCTTGGGCTGTTGCTATTAATGAGGCGGCCTGGCTTGTCCACGAAGATGTAGCCGATCCCGAGAGCATCGACACGGGAATGAAGCTGGGGACAGGGTGGCCTATGGGGCCTTGCGAGTATGCTGACAAAAAGGGTATAGATTTGGTGGTTCAGAAACTGGAGGAGCTCTACAAGAAATTTGGAATGGAAATGTATTCGCCCTGCCCCCTCCTAAAGGAATATCTATCCAAAGGGTGGCTGGGAAAGAAAACAGGTAGAGGATTCTACCAGTACTGAGCAGCTAGGACAGCCCATTATTTCATGCCCTTTATTTCCTTAATCTTTTTTATTAGAGCGGGTATTATCTTAAAGAGGTCGTCGACCACGCCGTAGTGGGCTATGTTGAAAATGGGCGCGTTGGGGTCCTTGTTTACTGCGATTATTAGCTGGGAATTCATCATGCCCATAATGTGTTGGAATGCTCCGCTTATGCCGAGTGCCATGTAGAGCTTGGGCTTGACGGTCTTTCCCGAGGAGCCTACCTGCCTGTCAGGTGGGAGCCAGCCCTTATCCACGATCGGCCTAGAGCATGCGACAACGCCACCGAGCAGCTTGGCCAGTTCCTCCGCGAGCGGAATGTTTGTCTTCTCGCCTATCCCACGTCCTATGGCCACTATGATGTCTGCAGACTCTATAGAGACTCCAGACTCGGTGGGTGCGACAAGCCCCTTAACCCTCTTCCTCGCCTCGCCACCCAGCTCCGGCGGAGCCAACCTCACGACAACACCTTTGCCAGCAGCCTTGCTTGGATGGAAGGAGCCCGGCCTCACGGTCAGGATGTAGCCGTCGGCCTCTCTGGCACTGACCCTGGCGTTAAGCTTTCCTCCATACATCTGGCGTGTTGCATAGAGTCGCCCATCCAAGAACTCCACGTCGATACAGTCTGTTATCAGTGGGAATCCCAGCTCTACAGCTAGCCTAGGGGCGAGGTCTATTCCCAAAGAGGTGTGCCCCATTACTAAGACCCTAGGACTCCTCTCCCTGACTATGTGGGATATAACCCGTTGATAGTTCTCGGAGTTGTATTGTGCGAGCCTCTCATCCTCTGTCAGTAGCACCGTGTCGCAGTACTCAGATAGCTGTTCGGCGAGCTTTTCAACCACTGAGCCTAAGACAAGCGCCGCTAAGTTCAATCCCATCTTATCGGCAAGCTTTCTCCCCGCTGCAAGCGCCTCCAGCGTTATCTCGCGGACCTCACCACCCCTCTGCTCCGCCAGAACTACAACCTCTCCCAATTAAAGCAACCCCCTCCTCTTCAAAAGCTCGACGATCTTTGTGGCGACCTCCTCTGGGCTCCCCCCAACAAACTCGACCCGCCTCTCAACCCGCGGAGCATATAGCTCTTCAACCCTTATCCAAGGCTCTCCCACCTCCTCTGAACTCAGGCCAAGATCGTCGAGAGACATGACCTTGATCTCCCTCCTCATAGCCATTCTAATCCCGAGCACCGAGACATACCTCAGCTCGACGATGCCTGACTGAACCGTGATCACCGCCGGCATGTCAAGCTCCACAATCTCCTCAACCCCACCCTCCAACTCTCTATTGACTATGACACGGCCATCCACTATCTCGATCTTCTTCGCTAGGGTGGCGTGTGGAAGGTTGAGGTGCTGCGCAATGGCTGGCCCTGTTATTGCGTAGCCATCGTCGTTTGCCTGGACCCCCGTAAGTATCAGGTCGAAGGACATCTTCCTTGCGGCTGCTGAGAGGACTTTAGCAACCGTGAATGGATCATTGACGTTTAGTCTGGTGTCTCCTATCCTGACTGCCTTGTCGGCCCCCTTGGCGAGGCACCTTCTCAAGACCCTGTCAGCTTCCTCGCCGCCGATAGACACTGCCGTCACACTTCCACCGTGCTTATCTCTCAACATGAGTGCAGCCTCCAAAGCATAGTCATCCCACTCGTTTATGTCATAGTTGAGGCCCCGCCTCTCTATGTCTCTCCCACTGCTATCGACCTTCAGCTCCGTAGAGGACACGTCGGGAACGTACTTCACACACACTATAATATCCAAAGCGAGCCACAACCCCGGCACGGCCACTATCCGTGCCGACAGACCCATACATTTCCAACCGATATAAACTTTAGATGCTATTCCGTCGAAACCGTGACTCCCATGGCTTCGAGCTTCTCGAGGAATGGGTTGGGGTCTATGATGGCCTCAGGGGGAAATACGCCCCTCTCCCCTATCTGGTCTTTTAGGATTAGGTGTGCGCCTAGTGCTGCGGGGGCTGTAGTGAGTTTTCTCATCCTGTTGACGGCTGCGTAGCTGACTTTCCTTCCACCTCTTCCGACAACCACTTTTACTCCGCTCAGAGCAACGCCACCGGTCCTGAACACGTCTTCTATCTTGTTGATGAAATTCGAGAGCCTTTCAACCCTTTCCGTGGTAGACGTTAATCCTAGTTTGACGAACAGCTTCGCGAGACCGGTCTGCCACTCAGGTATCAGACATCCGCGAATGGTAACCCGCTCCGAGACCCTAAGGTGGCGGGGTATTGTTATTGGTTCAGGATGCCCTACATAGTATAGCTTCAGCTTACCGACAACTGGGAACTCAAAAGCCATCCCAGAAGAGCCAGCCTTGACCATCGTCATGTGTCCGTCAAGAAACATTGGCACCTCTCCCGTCATGGCGTGGAAAAGGTGCATGATTACCGCCAGCCCCCTTGAGTCGGCGGCTGAGCCGAACCAGCCTATATCGACGGATTCAGCCTCGCCTCCGAGCTCCTCAACCCCTCTCTTTGCCAGTATGTTGGAGAGGCCCGGCGTCCACCCAAGCCCAGTTATGTACGTCACACCATTCTTCGAGGCCTGATCTGAAAGCTTGAGGATCTGCTCAGCCGCGTCATGGTCGTCGCATAGGTCTATCCCGTTTTTGCCAGCAGCTATTACCGCCTCCGCAATCGCATAGCCATGTTTGTAGAAGGGGCCGACTGCGTTGACTACCACGTCATAATCCTTAACAACAGCGATCAACCCCTCCCTAGATGACGCATCCACCCTGACCACGCCAATCTCGCCCATATCCCTGAGAGATTGCGCAATATTCTGAGCCTTTGCCACGTTGATATCCCCGATATCGACGCGAACCCCCAGTTTCACCAGCTCCTCCACCACCCCACTACCCATATCACCCGCACCACCCAGAACCAGTACTGAGCCAGTGGGCATTCTATAGCCACCGAGGCTTGACTCTCTCTAGCTCTAATAAGTCTTTGTTAAGGACATTATTAATATACCTGCTAAATGTTAAATACGGGCGGGTGGGCGGTTTGGTAAAACTCTCCGGTGGAGAGATACTGGTCGAGTGCCTCCTGAAGGAGGGTGTAGAGTATGTCTTTGGAATTCCGGGAGACCGGTGTATTCCATTCTATGACGCGATCTACAGGATAGGCTCCAAGCGCGGATTGAGGTTTGTGATGACGAGGCATGAGCAAGCAGCCGCTCACATGGCGGATGCCTACTACCGTGTTACGGGGAAGGTTGCAGTATGTACCGGGACAGTCGGTCCCGGTGCGGCTGATTTAGTGCCAGGTGTCTACGCTGCATTTGCCGACAGTATACCGATGGTAATAATAACTGCCCAGAACCAGAGTTTTAGAATCTACCCCGAGCACGGGAGTATGCAATCTCTCGACCAGCATGGGCTGTTCAAGCCAATTACAAAGTGGACCGCCGTGATAAACCACATATCAAGGATTCCAGAGCTGGTCCAGAGAGCCTTTAGAGTCGCATTGACTGGAAGGCCGGGCCCCGTCCACCTGGACGTCCCATCTGACGTAGTATTTGGCGAGATGGATATTGAGCCGGAGAAAACCATCCATCCACCACACATGTATAGACCCACACATCCGATCCATACGGATAAGGCCCTCGTTAGGGAGGCCGCCATAATGTTAGCCCATGCCAAGCTTCCACTGATACATGCAGGTGCCGGTGTTCTTAGAAGCGGGGCATCTGAAGAGGTCAAAGCTCTGGCTGAGCTTTTGAAAGCGCCTGTCGTGACAAGCCTCTCGGGTAGGGGTGTGGTCCCTGAGGACTCTGAATATTGCTTGATACCCGGTAGTCCGGGGGCGCTTGCTGCACAGTCCATGGCTGACGTGGTGCTGCATGTGGGAGGTAAGCTGGGCGACACCGATATGTGGGGGCGGTCTCCCCCGTGGGGGGAGGTAGGGGTGCAGAGGTGGATACAGATAGATATCGACCCCGAGATGATAGGATTGAATAGGCCTGTTGACCTCGCGCTCGTCGGAGACGCCAAGGCTGTTCTCCAACAGTTGATTGAGGAGCTGCGGGCTATGCGCATCGAGCCTGTGAGAGACCTGGCAGAGTTTAGGAGACTGACTGAGGAGTGGGAGAAGGGATTCCTCGAGATAGCGCTTAAGAGTTCCCACCCAATACATCCACTAAGAGTAGTCTACGAAGCTAGGAGATTCTTCCCCCGCGACGCAATCAGCGTAGTAGACGGTGGAAACACAGCAGTCTGGGCCCACTACCTCAACAGGATCTACGAGCCTAACACCTTCCTATGGGCAGCAGACTCGGGCCACCTCGGCTCAGGCCTCCCATACGCGATAGCAGCGAAGATCGCTAAGCCCGAAAAGCCCGTCTACCTTCTAACCGGCGACGGCGCCTTCATGCTCAATGTACAGGAGCTCGAGACGGCTGCGAGGCTCAAGGCCGAGATAGTCGCAATAGTCTTCAACGATACCCAGTGGGGCATGATAAAAGGTGCACAGAAATTATACTTCGGCTCTAGATACATCGGTGTAGACTTTTCGGACGTGCGACATGACCTTATCGCCGAGGCGATGGGCTGTGTGGGTATACGCGTTGAGAGGGCGGAGGAGCTGAGGGGTGCGCTTGAAGAGGCGGCTACTGCCGGGAAGCCCGCCGTCGTGGATGTCAGGGTTGACAGCGAGGCTAATCTAACCCCTCCGGACCTAGAGACGCTTGCTGCCATCTGGCTGGAGGGCTGCGAGCCGCCTGAGAGGGAGTATAAAGAAGAAGAGGTAGAGGCTAGGGCGCAGGCGTCGCGCTAATACTTCACGAGGACCTTCAAGGCCTTCTTCTTCTCGAAGAGTTCAAACCCCTTGGGAACATTTTCCAAGTCGACTCTATGTGATATTATCTTGCTTGGATCGATCCTTCCGCTGGCGACTAGTCTAGTTAGCCTCTCACCGCTCCTTATAGGGTTGCCTATTGAGAAGATGACCCTCTTCTCTGTCAGCCACAGCCCACCAACCGGAACACTGTATTCTTGGAGGTGGAAGCCGACAACCGAGACAGTGCCCTTCTTCCTCACCATGTCAATGGCAGTGCGCAACGGCTCTACAGTCTTTCCCACAGCCTCAACTACGATGTCAGCTCCACGCCCATCAGTCAAATTCCGAACCTCTTCAGCCGGGTCCACCTCCGACGCGTTAATAGTGGTGAAGCCGAGAGACTTAGCCACCTCTAGCCTCTCTTTCACCACGTCGATAGCTATCACTTGAGAGGCGCCGAAGGCGGCGGCACACATGCCACTCAACAATCCGATCGGCCCACATCCTAAAACAGCTACTACGTCGCCAGGCTCCATACCGGCGTTAACAACTGCGTCATGGCCTGTGGGAAGCGCATCACTAACCATGACCAGTTTCTCATCAGGAATATTCTCCGGAGCCTTTATCATCACAGTGTCCGCATATGGAACCCTTACAAGCTCTGCGAAGGCACCGTCGAGGCTCTCACCATAGGCAGGACCCATACCGAATATATTCGTATTCTCACACTGGGTATGCAGCTGTCTTCGACAGAACCAGCAACTTCCATCAGCAATCCAAGCAGATACTATAACCCTGTCCCCCTCCCTGAAGCGTCTGACACCACGACCCACCTTCTCCACCACACCCATGAACTCATGCCCTAAAATCCCTCCAGGCACAACTGTCAGCGCACCAGTGTAGACGTGTAAGTCTGTCCCGCAGATAGCTGCAGCGGTAGGCCTGACTAACGCGTCTTCATCCAGCTTGATGGTGGGCTCCGGAGCTTCCTCGACCCTCACGTCAAAAGGACCATACCACTTAACCGCCCGCATAGAGACACCTCATGCCAAGAACTCGGTAGGAACCTTCTTGATAGCATTGACGAAGGCGGAGGAAGCCGCCGCATTAGAGAGGAGCTTGGCTACATTACCCTTTACCTTCAGCTGCCCAGTCATCACAGCCACAGTTGGGCTGAGCTTGCCCTGCGCCACCTTCTTCATCACCTCATACGAGCCCATTATCACTATGGGAGCCTCCTTCTCCTCAGCCCTCGACAACATCTCAAAACCGCGACACTTCCCATGATAGAGGTCAAGCCAGACGGCAACCTGCTCCGCCTTAAAGTGTTCTTTAACCGGCGGCGGCAGACTAGTTATGGCCAATATGATAGGGTCCTCCCAATTCCGCGCAGCTGACTCATACTCCTTATCACTGTTCAAAATGTTCACAAAAGCCTCAATCCACTCCTTGGAACCGAAAACGTATCGGCCACTCACACAATTAGGGTAGAGGTGATCCAAATATAAGCTTTAACCATAAAATAGATATTCTACCCACTAATACAAACCGTCCCAAACAAAAGCATGCAAGAGAGCGATGTCAGGCAGATATTACCGAAAAACCCTCTATACACAGGTAAGCATCACCATAATCATGTTTAAGTCCCGGGTCTTTAGAATAGGGTAGTAGGAGAATCCTTGTACGCGGGTCTTGATCTGTTGTACTCGTTTTTACCCTCACCCGTATCCTTTGTACCGGTTGCTGTATTGGTCGTGGTGGCGCTGGCGCTGATCTTCATAGGTAGGAAGATAGCGAAAGCCCTCGTCTTCATTACGGGTGGTGTAGCGGTCGCCCTCATAACTGCAGCATTTCTATACCCTTACCTAGGCGGCCTACTGACCCTAGTCGCGGCGATAGTGGGCTTTGTCTTGGGCGGCCTCATAGCCATCTTCATACTTAGGCTCGGTATCGGGATAGCCCTCGGCATACTGGGGTACAACCTAGCATCAGGGCTTGGTGCAAACATGGTCATCGGCATAGTGGTTAGCATTATACTATTCGTTATAGGCGTGTTACTCTCCGACAAAATCCTAGCTGTAACAACCGTCTTGTTGGGGAGCCTCCTCCTCATCCAATCACTTAACATATTGGGCGTGCCGCTACTCATCACCCTCACCTTGACAGTCCTACTTGCGGCACTGGGGCTCTACACGCAACTGCGGAGCAGTAGGAGATAGATTTTCTCCTTTTAACCATATGAGTAACACAGTAGGGTAAGCTGTTTACAAACGTGGAAGACTATCCTGTGTCATTGTTGTTGCTGTGTAAGGACGCGTATTAGAAATACGGGCCCGGCGGGATTTGAACCCGCGACCTCCGGGTTAAAAGCCCGTCGCTCTTCCTGCCTGAGCTACGGGCCCACATATTCGGTTTGGTGTCTCGTGGATTTAACGTTATGTGGGTGTTCTGGATGGTTATGTTATGGGCGTGTCTTCTCCCTGCCTTATCGATGGGGTTCCGAGGTGGTCTTTTATATGGTGGCGTTTGTCTTCTGCATAGACGGTTGGTGAAGGTACCGCTAGCTCCTCCACGGGGAATGGACGACATCCTGCCAGAGGAGATTCCCCTGCACCGGAGTCTGGTGGAGACAGTCAGACTCCTATTCAGGCTCTACGGGTACAGGGAAGTTGAGACTCCGCCGGTCGAGTACTATGAGCTCTTCGCGGTGAAGTCTGGCCAAGAGATCCTCAGCCACATGTATGTCTTCGAGGATGTGCACGGCCGCAGACTCGTCCTTAGACCCGAGATGACTGCACCGATCGCGCGTTTGGTGGCTGGTAAGCTTAGTAGGAGCCCGCGGCCCATCAGGCTGGGCTATGTTGCAGACTGCTACAGGCTAGATGAACCCCAGTGGGGGAGGAGGCGGAGGTTCTATCACGGGGGCTTCGAGATCTTCGGCTCAAAGGAGCCAGCAGCTGACGCCGAGTGCATGGTCATCTTTGACGACTTCCTGAGACGGGTTGGAATCAGGGACTACTACTTCAAGGTGGGCCATGTGGGCGTCCATAGGGCAATCATGTCCGCGGCGGGCATCGAGGACGATGACCAGGATACGATTCTAGGCCTCTTAGACAGGGGTAGGGTGGAGGAGGCGGAGGAAAGCGTCCGCAAACTGGCAAAGGACAGAGAGGCGGCAACCCTCTTTAAAGAAGTAGCCGCGCATCCAGCAGGCCCTGCAATAGAAACTATAGACGAGTTGATGGCGAAGTTATCTAAAGCTGAGCGGGCGTGTAAGGAGTTGGAGAACCTGAGAAAGATTGTAAAATTAGCGTCACAGGTCGTCGAGCCCGCTAGAATCATATACTATCCCGGGTTTGCGCGGGGGCTTTCATACTACACCGGCTTCATCTTCGAGGTATTTGGGCAAGGTGCCGAGATAGCGCTGGGCGGTGGGGGACGCTACGACGGCCTAGTATCGCTGATCGGTGGCCCTGAGACCCCTGGAGTTGGCTTCGCAATAGGTTTAACAAGGATCATGCAGTATCTCACGGACAGATTGATGGTTAAGCCACAGCCCGACTCTCCACTAGCCTTAGTCGCGCCTCTTGCCGAGGAGTCTATAGAGTTTGCATTCAGGGCGGCCCACGAGTTCAGGAGGGCTGGTGTGCCGACAGAGCTTGAGATGGCGGCCTACAGTCCCTCGGAGGCGATACGCAGGGCCGAGAGGCGTGGTGCGAGATTCCTCGTATTGATTGGGAGGCGTGAGGTTGAGAGCAAGACTGTGAGTGTGAGGGATTTGGAGGGGAGGTTTCAGGAGGAATGGCGAGTTGAAGAAATATATGAGCGGGCGGAGTCGCTTCTAGGCAGGACAAGGGTGGGGTCATGAACTCCATCCCTGCCCTCGAAATAGTTATAGTCCTCACCACACTCTCTCTACTCTCATACAAGTTAAAAATCCTCGACCTCTATGGCACGCTGCTTGCAGCAACTATTGGAGGAATAGTCTACCTAACGGTGGGTAGGATTGGTATATTCCTGTTGACAGTCTTTGTAGTCGTCGCAGGCCTATTCACGAAGCTCGGATATGATAGGAAGAGCCTAGTGGGCGCGGCTGAGCCAAGAAAGGGGTTGAGGGGCTGGAGAAATGTGGTGGGGAATGGTCTCGTCGCGGCTGCTGCCGCTATAGCCTACGCACTGGCCCCCCAATACTCAGAGGTCATTCTAAGCGGTTACATCGGAGCAATAGCCGCAGTATTCGCTGACACAATGGCAACTGAGGTCGGCCTACTCCAGAAGAAAGAACCGATACTAATCATAGGCTTCAGGAGGGTCGAGCCAGGGACACCTGGAGGAGTCTCCCTGCTAGGATACATGGGTGCTCTGTTCTCAGCACTTATCTTGATTACAGCCTATTTGACACTAGGAGGATCCAACCCCCTCGCCCCACACATAGTAGGGTCTTCAGTTGTAGCGGCGAGCTTAGTGGGGACGACGGTGGATAGTATAGTGGGTCAACTTCTACAGGGTCGATACAGATGCGAATCGTGTGGAAAAATTATTGAGTTCAGCACGCATTGTGGGAGAGTGGCTAAATTGGTTAAGGGCTACAGGCTTATGGATAACCACGCCGTAAATATTGTATGCAGTTTAAGCGGCGCGGTTGTGGGAGCGGCTATCACCCTGCTTTTCTATAGTACTGTTTAATGAACTCTGGCTTAATCTTTGTTAGGCTGTCTTCGGGGAGTGTGCTCAATATCTCCCAAGCAATAGACAGTGACTCGTCGAGAGACCTGTTCTCATCCACTCCCTGCCTTAGGAAGCGGTTCTCGAATAGGTCACCGAACTCGATAAGCTTTATGTCTTGGGGTGAGAGGCTGGACTTTCCCACTATCTCCGCCAGTGATCTCAGCTGGACGGCTCTAGAGTATGAGGCGTACAGCTGGTTCGAGACATCGCCGTGGTCTGGCCTCGTCTTCTTGGGGGCTATGACTCCGGGCCCCATGAGCCTTGAGAGACTCATCAAAACGTTGATCGGCGGGTATATACCCTTCCTATGCAGGTCCCTGCTCAGAACTATTTGCCCCTCAGTGATGTAGCCCGTCAAGTCAGGTACGGGGTGTGTTATGTCGTCACTGGGCATGGTGAGTATTGGCATCTGAGTTATCGTCCCTTTCTTCCCCTTTATCCTGCCAGCCCGCTCGTAGATGGAGGCCAAGTCACTGTACATGTAGCCGGGGTAGCCCTTCCTCCCAGGAACCTCCTCACGCGCGGCGCTAATCTCTCTGAGCGCCTCACAGTAGTTCGTCATGTCTGTGATGATTACTAGGATGTTGTAGTCTCTCTCGAAGGCTAGGAATTCGGCCAGTGTGAGGGCTACGCGCGGTGTTATAATCCTCTCGACGGCAGGGTCGTCGGCCAGGTTTAGGAAGAGGGCGGACCTCCCCATGGCCCCGCTCTCTTCTAGGCTTCGCCTGAAGAAGCGGGCTTCATCGTTCTGGACACCGAGGGCCGCGAAGATGACGGCGAACTCCTCCTCCTTACCCGGCACTACCGCCTGCCGCGCAATCTGGGCTGCGAGTATGTTGTGGGTCAGGCCGGGTCCGCTGAATACTGGTAGCTTCTGACCTCTGACGAGACTGTTCATCACATCGATTGCGGAGATGCCGGTCTGGATGAAGTCGCTCGGATACTCTCTCTGCTCTGGATTTATTGGTTCGCCGCTAATGTCTCTGTAGTCCTCGGCGGGTGGTGGTGGGAGACCGTCTATAGGCCTGCCCAATCCGTCAAAGACCCTGCCAAGTAGCTCTTCGGATACTCCGAGCTTCATTGTTTCGCCTAGGAACCTTGCCTTTACACCCTCGATTGAGAGACCGCTGGTACCCTCGAACACCTGCACTATGGCCTTGCCCTCGCCCACCTCCAACACGCGTCCCAGCCTAGTCTCACCGCTCGGCGTCTCAACCTCGACTAATTCGTCATAGGATACGCCCACCACACGGTCCACGACTAGCAGAGGCCCGCGAATCTCCCTAACGGTTGTATATTCCACGCCTCCCCCTGCCCGACTTCTTCTCATCCATGCTTGAGACACACTGCCTGTTAAAAAACCCTCAGTGGTTCATGGAGGTTTGCAAAATACTTATTGAAGCGGCTTTCGCTATGACTTGGATGTCGGTCTCGTTCGGGCGGGGCTATCTTAGGACCCGCCTAGAGCTGATAAGGTTGAGGAGGGCTGTAAGGACGGCCCAAAGGGTCTACAGGATCTTGGAGGATAAGCGGGATGTTCTGATATCGCGGCTGAACGAGCTTGTGGAGGAGGCCCAAGAGCTGAGGAACAGGGCACTCTCAAACCTTTCCGAGTCCTACAGACACCTGCTCTCAGCATACATGGAGCTTGGCCCTCAGAAAATCGAGTCTATAGCGCGCACAGCCCCCGAGACAGTGACCATAAGCATGGACACCTTCACGATGATGGGCATCTCCCTCGTAACGCTAAACGCCCAGAGCCAAGAGGCGGGCCTACTATACGGTTTCGGAGACACATCGATAAGCTTAGACGAGGCGGCTAGGAAGATTAGGAGGGTGATAACGGACATCTGCAAGGCGGCTGCAACCGAGAACAACATCTTCAGGGTAGCGAATGAGCTTCGAAAGACCCAAAGACTCCTAAACGCCCTCGAATACATAATCATACCGAGGTACGAGGAGGCTATCAAGACCATCTCAATGGCGCTTGAGGAGGCGGACAGGGACTATTTCGTAAAGCTTAAGCACATCAAGAAAGTTCTAGAGAGAAAGGCGGCGGGTTAAAGCTTAATAGGGGCAGGCCTCAGAGGTGAGGCAGAGTTGAGCATCGAGGAGAGGGTAAAGGAGGTCCTCAAAGAGTGCGAGGCGAAAATTAGGGGTCGAACAGCCCAGCTAGCAGCCGAAGTTGAGAAGGACACTTGGAGCGTGTTGGAGAAGGTCTTATCTGGGGCGAGGCGTAGAGAGGAGAAGGGGCACTGAAATCGGTCTTAACCTCTGGTCTTTGAACCCCTCCTCCCTCTATACAGGCACATTATCACAGAGGATGCTATCCCAAGCTGGCTTAGCACTAGCCCGGTGAATGACCAGAGACTGAAAAGATAGTCTGCGAACTCGATGTACATCAGCCCAAACCTTGGGGCAGTGACTATGTCACCCAGCAGGACACCCATTAACAACACCCAAAGACACGTCCCCTTGTAAATCTTGAAATGTTTTATAGGGGCCTGCAGGCCACGCGGTAGTGTTTAAGATTAAAAGGGTGTATGACCCGCCTGCTAAGGATGATGGGTTTAGAGTCCTGGTAGACAGGATCTGGCCCAGGGGTTTGAGTAGGGAGTCAGCTCATATTGACCTCTGGTTGCGGGAAATAGCTCCTAGTACTGGGCTTAGGAAATGGTTTGGACACGACCCCGCCAGATGGCCCGTCTTTAAGGCTCGGTACGCGAAAGAGCTTGACTCCAAGTCAGCGCTGATCGGCGAGTTACTCAAGCTGGAAAAAGTTCATGGGGTTGTAACGCTAGTTTACGGGGCGAGAGACAACACGCATAACAACGCCGTGGTGCTGAAGGAATATCTTGAATCCCGCAAGAAGGAAGGGTCTTGAATAATTCCCCCCTCACTAGTAGGTCCTTTCGACTGGCTTATACTTCGTGATTACCACTTCCTTGTAGGCGAACTCGAATCCATCAGCTCTCTTGTATACTAGTATGTGGTTGAGCCAGTTCTGGTCGTCCCTCGTTGGATAGTCGACCCTCGCGTGGGCACCTCTGCTCTCCCTCCTATGAATAGCCGCCGCACCAATAACCTCACAGACGTCAAACATGTAGTCTATCTCGAGCACGTTCACGAGGTTTGTGTTATAGTATCTGCTCTTATCCTCTACACCAAGCTCCGCCTGCTGCTTCAAGGCCCTAAGCTTTCTAAGACCCTCCTCCATACTACTCGCCTCTCTATAGACGTGAAAATGTTTCTCCATCAGGGCTTGGATCTCCTTCTTGATATTGTACGGGTTGACGCGCGGTGCGGGGCCGAGTAGCTTGTCGTAGATCCTCTTCTCTTCTTGGTCTACCTCGCTCTTTGGTGGCTCTACTGCTTGATGGGCTAGGGCAAACATGGCTGCCTGTTCGCCAGTTATTCTCCCCCAGACCAGGCACTCGCTTGTAGAGTTTGAGCCCAGCCTGTTAGCTCCGTTCATCGAGGTGCATGCGACCTCTCCAGCAGCCCAGAGGCCAGGCAACTCGGTTGCGCCGTCAATGTTGGCGTCTACTCCGCCCATGTAGTAATGTGCCACTGGCCTGACAGGTATGGGCTCGTTTATTGGGTCGATTCCAGCGTTCCGTAGGCATATTTCACGTATGCTTGTAAGTCTTTTCTTTATCACTTCGGGGTCTATGACTGTAAGGTCTAGGAGGAGGTAGTCCTCGCCATCCTCGGTCTTGAGCCCCCTCCCCTCGCGTATCTCGGTTATCATGGCCCGAGACACGATGTCCCTCGGCGCTAAATCTTTGGCCTTGGGTGCGTATCTCTCCATAAACCTCTCCCCGTCCTTGTTTCTGAGTATCCCACCCTCGCCGCGGGCCGCCTCAGTTATGAGAATCCCACTAGGTACAAGTCCAGTCGGGTGAAACTGTACGAACTCCATATCCCTCAACGGGATTCCGGCGCGATAGGCTATCGCGTAACCGTCGGGTGTGGAGCTGTGCCCGAAGGTCGCGAAGCTGTAGATCCGTCCAGCGCCCCCAGTTGCGAGGATTCCGGCTTTCGCGTTGAAGACTGCGAGTTCGCCATTTCTCAGACTCAGAGCCACGACTCCAGCGAAGCGGCCATTATTCCGGAGTATCTTGGTGACGACCCACTCGTCGTAGAAGACTATCTCGTCGTATCTTAGACATGTGTCGTAAAGTGTGCTCATCTCGTAGAAGCCAACCTTATCCTCGGCGTAGCATGCCCGCGGATAGCTCTGTCCACCGAAATACCTCTGGGCTATCTTCCCATCCTTCCTCCTAGCCCAAGGCATTCCCCAGTGCTCAAGCTGGATGATCTCGCGAGGTGCAAGGCTTACAAACCTCTCAACCACGTCCTGGTCAGCAAGGAAATCACTCCCCTTCACAGTATCCCACATATGCGACTCAAGAGAGTCGCCCTCCTCGGGGTAAAGCACGGCTGCAGTTCCACCCTCAGCCGAGACGCTGTGGGACCTCATTGGCTGCGTCTTCGTTACCACAGCAATCGAGAGGCGGCCTTTACCAGTCCTAGCAGCTTCGATGGCAGCTCTTAGCCCAGCCAGCCCCGAGCCCATAACAACCACATCACACGTTATTTTCTCCAGAAGGCACCACCTTCAACCAATATAGTTAGAGCAGATAGTGGATTTTTATATGTTCGCGCATGACCTCGGGGTATGGTGTTGTGAAACCGCAGTGGGGGCATATCTCAGGCCTCAGCGCGTTCTTCTTGACTTGTTCGAGGATTTCTGCAACCTTTTCACTTGAAAGCGCCCTTACCGTTACCGCGTCCCTGTCCACTTCAATGACGTAGTCTCCGGCCATTCCAAGCCGGTCCAAAATCACCTTCAACTCGCTTACAAGTGTTGCAATGTTTAGGGAGTAGTTGCTTGAGCCTGACAGGTCTATCACCACGTCCCTCTCTCTCGGCAAAGCGAACCCTCCAACGCCTGATAGGAACTCGGAGAGCTCGAATGCTATGATGCTGGATAGGGGCTCAAGGCCTACAAGCTTCACTTTAACCACATCCAACCAGGTCACCTTAGGAGGGCGCTGGTTGCCGACCCCTTCGCGACCCTAACCCTGTTAACCCCGCCTATCATCTCGATGTAGTCTCCTACACTCTTGGGGACGTACTTCTTCCAGTCGCCACCCTCCGCCATGAGGGTCCGGATCTTGGTGGCGTTTAGCTCCTCTCTCGCGTATAGTTGCGCCTCCCTAGTCTTGATGTTCTGCTCCTCCAGTAGGAGCCTCACGAAGGGGTTGTTGGTGTAGACGACGTCGAACCTTGGGCACATGGACTTTAGCCTCGCAACCCAGAGGGGGTGTTCCCCAATATCAGGGATGGTTACCGTGATGATTCTTGAGAGGTCTTGGCCATCCTCGGCCAGTGCCAGCCTAATCATCTCTATCCTCTCACCCGCGGTGAAGGGGTTGTCAAAAGTGTGGCTGAACTGGCTGCTTCCTATCGCAATTATGGCTTCATCAAACCCTCCCAGTATCTCTTTGACAGCTGATAGGTGGCCTAGGTGGAAGGGCTGGAATCTCCCTATTAGGACTGCTCTACGGACATTCTTGATGCTCAGATCTAAATCCACCTACCCAGACTAGCGTTGTCTTGAGCGTTTAATCAAGGTTTTGTATGAATCATCTGGAGCAGTCTAAATGAATATCTATGTAGTGTCTCTTCTTGTGGAGGGTCGGCCTTATATTTTGAGCGGAGGCCTCCGCTCAGCCTGTAATTGGAGAATAACCGCTTAAATAGTGAGGTGGGTAATTGGGTTTTGACGATGAGGGTGGGTCCGAAGAGGGTTCGCCCCCCTGTAGCCGTAGAGGTTGTAGACCTCCAGAACCTAGCAAGGCTCGTCCTAAACCGGGGAGAGCCTGACGGGCTGTTCTGGTACTTCCCAGTAGGCGGGGAGAAGATCCTAGGCAGCCTTTTCCTGATACCGTACTGGAGGGGTAACCTTCCACTCTTCTGCTATACAAGACTGCCCCCCGATGTCGAGCCGAAAGCCTTCCTAGCCTACCGAAGCATAGGCCAAGAGGAGTGCATCTTCACCAACTCGGGAGACGACCCCAGATACGTATACGGCGCAATAATGGAGATTGAGTCACCTCCTGACTTCCTCCTCAGATCACTCAAGAACAAGACCATACAGCGAGACTTCAGGCCCGTGCTAACAAAGGCTAAAGATATGACGGTCCTAGTCAGAACACTGCTGATACTCTCCGAGGACTCTTCATCCCCGCCAATCTGGAGCTTCAGGCACAACGGCCACTCGATATTCGGAGTTATAGCACCGGTCTTTGACTACTATGACGCTAACGCCCTCCCCGTCTTCCTCTACGTGGAGACTAAGGAGGATCCTAAAGCCGGATTCCTACGCTACGTCACGGAGAACGGTCGTGAAGTGACGTCATTCGTGGACTCAATAGGCGAGATGAGATACTTTTATGTGAGGATTGTGAAGCTTGCACATATGCCGCTCTGGACAGCGCCTGAAGAAGCAGAGGGCCGCAGGAGCCAAAAGAGTGCGAGGCAGAGGGCCGGATAGATTGAGTCTAAATATCGAGAGCTCGCTGGATTTTAAAGGTTAATACTTATAAGCGTCTCTAATCAAAAGGTTTAAATTCTAACCAGATTTGTAAATGGCAACCAGACAGGGTGCAGCGTGAGTGGGCGCTAGTTTGACGAATCCAATGATAAACACGAAGTCAACACCAATACTTATCACGAAATATCTCCCAATACCTAAGCGGGAGTCTAAGGAGTTCTGGACTGAGAGCAGAATCCAGCACATTAGATACCTCGCCTCTACCGGGAAACCTAAGATGGTCTGGGATAGGTGCAAGTCCGAGACCTCCAGGATTCTCGACCGCGTCTTCTTCTGGAAAGAGTTGGAAGATGCCGGTGTCGAGGAAGGTGATTACGAGGTGCCGGACGGGATATCGGTTTCAACCCGCATCTGTTATGGAAGTATAGAGCTCGCCCACCCGCTGTATCTCGGCGATATGTCCTTCGGCGCCCTAAGCGGGGTTCCTAACATCGCCATCGCCCGAGCCGCCGACCTGACCGGGACGCTTGCGGGTATCGGTGAGGGTGGGCTTCACCCGGAAGTGGGGAAGTGTAGTAGGATTGCGGTCCAGTGGGCGTCAGCAAGGTTCGGACTGGACCTCGATGTATTGAGGAAGGGAATGGCCGTTGTCATAAAGATCGGTCAAGGAGCCAAGCCTGGGATAGGTGGTCATCTTCCGGGTGTAAAGGTCGTGGAGATAATCTCTCAGACCAGGCGTATTCCTGTTGGCGTAGATGCGATCTCGCCAGCCCCTCACCATGACATATACTCGATCGAGGATTTGGAGCAGAGGATACTCGCCCTCAAGGAGGCGACCGGTCGGCCCGTGCTGGTTAAAGTCGCCGCCACCAATTACATTCCCTACATTGCTTCGGGTGTGGCGAGGATGGGTGCGGACGGAATTATAATTGATGGTCAAGGTGCGGGGACCGGAGCAGCACCCTCAGTTGTCAGGGACAATGTGGGGATTCCCATTGAGCTTGCGGTGGCTGCTGCCGACGAGATGCTGAGACGTGAGGGGCTGCGGGACGGCTTCACAATCATAGCCGCGGGGAGGGTGAGCAGTGCTGAGGACGCTGCAAAGCTAACGGCACTGGGCGCGGATGTAGCCTCGATAGGGACCGCAGCCCTCATAGCCATGGGCTGCATAATGATTCACAAATGCCACCTAGGTTTCTGTCCCGCAGTAATTACAAACAAGATAACCGATAATCCCAAAAAGGTCCTCTCACTCGATACCGCAACGAGGTGGGTTGTGAACCTGATAGAGGGATGGTCCGCGGAGCTTAAGCTGATTCTAGAGAGACTTGGACTGAAGAGTGTTGAAGAGTTGAGAGGGCGTAGGGATCTGCTGGTGGGGACCGGGTTAAGCGACTCCACACTCAGAGTTCTAGGAGTCAGGGGTGTGAGCGGTAAAAATTGAGTGTCTGGAGGCGAGACATTGTATCGAATCTGCGCCTACTCGCTGGCGTTGAGGGTAAGACGGCCGGCGAGCCGCCAATAGCTAGCATGGGGGCGACAAACCCTCCTCTCATAGAGAGGCCCCTGTTTATACTCGACCATATAGTTTCGGATGGCGCCCAAGTCACGAGGCCGAGTATCGACCCGTACCGTGAACCCACTGAGACAGAGGTCTACCTTCTCGGCGGCGACCTCAGGCTTACAATGCCCATCATAATAGGTGGCTTAACAAGTGTAGATGCCAAGCACTTGGACGTTGTGATGCTGGCGGGCTTTAGAATGGGTGTGGGTATCCATTTAGAGAACCCACCCAGCCTACAGTTCCACGTGGACGTCAGAAGGCATGTTTTTCTCGAGGCCTCCGAGGGTGATCTTCAAGGCCTGCAAAGCGGCCCAGTGGTCTTTAGCATAGAGAGTGTAGAGGAGCTGGCTAAGGTTAGGCGTGCCGTGAAAAGTTTAGGGCTTGACACACAACTGATTGCCAGGGTCCCTTCCTCAGCTAACCGCTCATTATATCGAGAGGTTCTATTTGCCGGGTTTCAGACAGTAATAATCGATGAGGACTTAGGTGGTGAGGAGCCGCTTGAGGTGTCCCTCTCTGAGGCCGACCACACGTTAAAGAAGTTGCCGATCAATGGCTTCCCTGCCCGGTACTATGTGGGACTAATAGCGGCGTCGAAGAGGATTCGTTCCAGCTCCGACATTTTCAAGCTCGGCGGACTTGGCGCGGACGCCTGCATAATTAGAGATGCATGGCTCATTGGGGTTGATTATAAGCCGGACATCCCAGCTCACCAATTGTCGGAGAGGATTGAAAACCTTCTCATAGGCATGCAGAGGGAGATAAAGCTCTTAATGGGCGCTGCAGGAGTCAGCTCGTTTCAGAGCTCGATTGTTGGAAACCGGGAATTGTTTAGAGCCATCGATCTGCCCTACCACATGTGTGAGAGACTGGGGGTGAAGCCGGCTGGAGAGTAGCCACCACGTCTCCCAAGTTAAATCTGGGTGCGGTATCTTCGGTGTACTGCGGAAGGCTCACTCAAGGACTATACCGTCTGCCTATGCCCTCAACGCCATCGAATGTGTAAGGTATAGGGGCAGCAAAATGGGGGCTGGATTCGCAAGGATTAGGCTGGACTCAGCGCGGGGTTGGAGAGTAAAGGCCTTCGCGGTATCCGATACAGTCGCTTACCAGATATTCGACATGCTCGAGGAAAATGGACATGTAGAGGTCTTATCTCAGCCCTCACCCGAGTACGCTCCCATGAATGGGGCCCTGACATCCTATACCGCGTATGTTGATGCCAGCTACGAAAGCCTCTGGAGCGCGGTCCAAGAGGTTAATGAGGTGCTCTGGAGGGATGGATTCAAGGGGCGAATATATTCCTGGGGCAGGTTTGTTGACGTGTATAAGGGTGTTGGATACCCGGCCGATGTCTATAGCCTCTACCAGATGGAGAACCGGGGTTTAGATGCTGATCTATGGATTGCCCACACGAGGCAGCCCACGAACTCTCCGGGAAGGCTGCCGGTATGGTCTCACCCGTTCTCCAGCGGTGACTGGGCTATTGTCCATAATGGCGACATAAGCTCTTTCGGCTCTAACATGGAGCTTCTCTGGTCGCTTGGCTATGAGAGCTTTGTAGGCACAGATAGTGAAGTAATCGCCTACCTCCTCGACTATCTAACCAGCATCCAACGCCTCAACGTGCAGGAAGCTGTAAGGATACTGTGCAACAGGTTTAACAGAGGTTTACCAGACCAAGAAAGCATTAAGCTGTTCTATAGGTGGCGTGGAGCGCGACTGGATGGGCCTTTCAGCGTCATAGCGGGGTTCTGCGATGGAGACGACGTATACATGGTGGCGTTCGCTGACCGCTTCAAATTTAGGCCAATCATAGTCGGCGAGGATGAAAACTACATCTACGCCGCCAGCGAAGAAGCACAGATAAGGACGATCAGCCCAGAAGCCAACGTCTGGACCATAGAGCCTGGAGACTACTTCCTCGCCTCATTGAAGAAGGGGGTAATTTATCCGGGGAGGACTCTTCATGAAAGATTTTATACCCTGTCCACACAGCTCAAGCACCCTCCCACCACTAGGGATTGCATTGACGCATCTTACATGAATTATAGGATGCTAAACCAAGCCATTTTGGAGAGGATAAAGGCCGGGGCTAGGCAAGTAGACATCATCAACGTTAGAGGGCAGAGGTATATCGGCGTTGGGCTGGACTATCCCGTAAAGCTCAGAATCTTCGGCACACCCGGGAACTGCCTCGCGAACCTGAACAAGAGCCTCGAGATCGAGGTTTTCGGAAACGTCCAAGACGATGTTGGGGATGTCATGACGGGAGGGCGCGTAATAGTTCACGGCGATGCTAGGGATGTTCTTGCCCAAGCCTTTCAAGGAGGAGCCATCTATGTCAAGGGCAACGCGGGCAACAGGTGTGGTATACAGATGAGAGAGTATAGGGATAGGCGTCCCGTATTGATGATCGGCGGCAGGGTCGACGACTATCTCGGCGAGTATATGGCCGGAGGAGTGATTGTTGTCTTGGGCCTAAACTACCTTGATACCGATGTGGAGATTGTTGGAGACTGCGTGGCGAGCGGCATGGTTGGTGGGACAATATACATTAGGGGTAAGGTCAGTCCAAGAAAGATAGGTCTCAACCCTCCCAGAGCCGACGTTATGCAGTATTTACGCGGGCTATTATTAGAAGAGATGATATCCCTAAAAGAATACGAGGCAATAGAGTCGCTCAAAGACTTCTCACTCATCACGCTCAGAGAAATACTGTCGCCAGAGGCTGTTAAGCACGTCTCCAAACTATACGTAAACAAATACTGGAAAGAGCTTGTGGTAGAGTATCGAAGACTAAGTAGCAGCGATCTAGCAGTTCTCCAACCCCATTTCGAAGAGTTCGGCAAAATCTTCAACCTTAGAGAAGAGGTTAACAGAGTTGTCGAGGAAAACTATTTTACTATAATATACCCGAAGCCGGATACTCGCACAAGAGTAGAAGAACCTGAAGAGGGCTAAACGCTTTCCACTAGTTGGGGGGAGAAGAAGTCCTCCTTCACAACCTCCAAGACAATATGCGTTGACGTTCTCTCAACGTAGGGCATCCTTAAGACCTTCTTCACAAACTGGCTAAGCTCCTGCCGATCTCTAAACCTAGCTATGATTATCGAGTCTACCTCGCCTGTAACATCATAGACCGCGACAACGTTCGGCTCCTTAGCCAGCTCCCTCTGGACCTCGAGAAGCCTCCCCTCCCTAATCACAAGCTCTATTACAGCAGTGATATCGTAGCCGAATTTCTCGTAGTCTATCAGGGCGGCGAACCCCTTGATCAGACCGTTCCTCTGCAGCCGTGAAACACGGTATGCAACCGTTGCCACCGAGACGCCCAGCGCCTTCGCCAGCTCCCTATAGGAGGCACGCCCATTTCGACTGAGTATGTTTATGAGTTTAAGGTCGACTTCATCAACTTTTTTCAACATTTCGCGTAAATCCTTGGACACCCCTATATAAACCCTTCAACTATACCGTATAGCCCGATTAAACCCCCTTCGAGTCTTCCCCCGCCTTTCTAGTCGCCGGTCTTTTAGAGGCAGCCCTAAGCCTCTGCCCCCTTTCCTGCCTAATGTATACCGTTCTGACGGGGAAGGGTATCTCGATCCCCTCAGCCCTCAGTCTTTTGACAAGCCTCTTATTCATCTCATGTATCTGTCGACCACGCTCTCTAACGTTAGTCGCTCTCCAGATGACTGTAAAATTGAGCGAGTAGTCTGCAGGCGCGAATCTTATCAGTGGAGTGAAGTCGGGGTTTGCCCCGCCCATCTCCTTGACCGCTTTGCTCGCCTCGTCGAGTAGTATCTGTTCGACCCTGTCGGGATCCTCATCATAGCTAACACCTATAGTTGTGGAGAGTGAGAGCTCCTGTTCGGGCAGATCATAGTTAGTCGCTATCGACTCGGCAAGCTTCTTGTTCGGGATTATTATTAGGTTATTTTGAAGCGTTTGGATCTTAGTTGTTCTCCAGCTTATGTCGACCACCGTTCCCTCGCCCACACCCTCGATGCTTATGTAGTCTCCAACCCTTATCGACTTCTCGGCCAAGATGTAGAAGCCGGAGAAGAAGTTCGCCAGCGTGTCTTGGAGAGCCAGGGCTATGGCGAGGGCACCAATACCCAGCGAAGCTACGAGTGGTGTAATCTCTATTCCCAGCTCCGACAGGACTATCACAATACCCAGCGATAAGATAGCGAACTTCGTGATGACCTGCCCCAGACTAGTCACTTGGATGGCCGCCCCAATCTTGGATCCGTAGTATTTTATCACCCCCGAAGCTATGTTGGCTACAGTCCATGCGATGGAGAGTATAAGAAGGGCTAGGAGACCCCTGTCAATAACCACGGCAAACTGGGCGGGAAGACGGATTAAACCAACCGCCGCATAGATCCCTCCTACGAAGAACCAGAGAATTATCGGAGAGCGGATAGCCCCGAGTATGACGTCGTCAAGCTTAGTCTCAGTCCTCTCTGCCCAATGCCGGATAATCCTCGTCAGAAGTTTTCTAACAGCAAAACCAATGGCTAAAATTATTGAAAAAACCAGAGCGGGGTACAGGAACTCCTCTAGCGCTGACATTTCTATGCTCGCTGTAAGCCCATCCAAGTAATAAATCGTAAGCCTAAGAAAAGTAGCCCGGGCCGGATTCGAACCGGCGTCCCCGGGGATCCCCTCCGCATGAGGGATCCAGAGCCCGGGATCCTTGGCCCCTCACGTCTGGCCATTTGGGGGGTTTGGCCGCTAGACGACCGGGCTATTCTCGAGATAATGTTACGGTGGCTGGTATTTTATTCTTATTGCCGCGGATGCGCATCTTTTTAACCATCTCTTGATCAATATGTTGTGGCGGAGCAGATGAGCGAGTCGCTACTTCATTTAAGATTCACCCCCGAGATGAGGAGTCCAGCAATAGTCATAGGATTCTCTGGCTGGCCGGACGCAGGCGGAGTCTCTTCCCTCTCAATCTCTTATCTCAGGGAGCTCCTGAATGCTAGCCAGATCGGGCACATCGACATGTCCCAATTCATCGACCACACACAGCATAGGCCGGTGGTGGTTATCGAGGATGGGATTCTGAAGTCTATAGGGATGCCGGGCTTCGAGATTTATTGGGGGATTGCCGCCGAGAGGGACGTGATAATGATACGAGGATATGAGCCGATGAGTGGTTGGGACAAGCTGGTCAAAGCCATATTCGCTCTCGCAGATAGGTTTGGCGTGGAGAGACTAGTCTCTATCGGCGGACTACTCGACAGAGTGCCACACACCAGGCCTGTCAGAATATCATTCTTAACAACAGACAAGGAGCTCTACTATAAGGCCCTCTCACTTGGGTTGAGGCCCTCTAACTATCAGGGCCCAGCAAGCATCCACAGCTACCTAATGTACGAGTGTGGGAAGCTGGGCTTGAAGGCAGTATCCATATGGGGCCATGTCCCCCACTACCTCAACATAGCAAACCCACGCGTAGTCGCTAGCGTGCTCGAGAAGGTGGGAGCAGTCCTTGACATGCAGCTCAACCTCGACAGACTTTACGTTGAGGCCTCGGTGTTTGAGGGCAAAGTATCAAGTCTAGTAGAGAATGACAGCGACCTTAGACGGATAGTCGAAAGTTTAGAGAGGGAGTATGACGAGGAATCAAGACCCCCGGGCTACATAGTTTAGCATTATACATAAATCACCTCCGTCATCCGAAAGTCGCTCCCTACTGGAACGATGTGAACTATGCTGCAATAGAGCTTAGACTGACGGAGGGTCTCTGGTGAAGTAATACAGTATTTTTAGGCGCCAAAATAAAGTCGGGAAGGCTTTTACCGACTCATCGACACATGTGAACCCTCGGAACCTCCTCCTCACCACTAGGTAACTCTGGGAAAAATTCAATAACATGGTATTAACTCCACCTAGAAGTGAGATTTACAATAATTGGATGCGGACGAATGGGTTCATGGTTCGCAGAGAGACTCGCTAAAAGAGGTGCGGATCTCCTGCTCATCGACCGGGAGAGGAGAAGGGCTGCCGATATTGCTGGGAAAGTTGGTGGAAGGGTCGTAACATCTCTAGACGATATTCCCCCACAGTCGCCGATTCTACTCGCCCTGCCCATTAAAGCGACCTTCGAAGTTCTAGGCCAGCTTGCCAAGATTAAAAGCCGCCGGTTCAGAATAGTTGAGATATCTTCCTTCAAGAAGCCTTTGCTGAGACAGATAGTCTATGCGAGGAGGAGAGGGCACGTAGTGGCCTCGATACACCCCCTTTTCGGGCCCGGACAGAGGGACGATAGGGGAACCGTTACGATCCACGTGGGGAGGGAGAATAGGGCAGAGGATATAATTGTGCGGAGGCTGCTTCCGAGAACTACGATCCATAAGATGACGTGGTCAGAACATGACAAGGTCATGCTTGTTGCCCTCTCCCTCACACATTTTATAGGGATCTCATCCGCTCAGCTATTATCAAGGACGGCAACTATGGGTGTGATGACAAAGAGCTTAGAGGCCCTTCTGACACTAGTCTCCATCAGCCTCCTAGAGCCCACTGAGTTTTACACCGAGTATCCTATGACAAATCCTGAAGCGATAAAACTATTCAAGAAATACAGGGATTCAGTTACAGAATTGGTTGAGGTATTAGAGAGGACTAAGGCAGCTGAGAATGTAAGCAAGGTTAAAAGAATCCTAAGCACACGATATGATCTGGACAGAATATACAAGCACTTCTACTCCACTCCAAGCCCCTCAGTGGTTGCAGAGAAGGACGAGCGGTGAAGCTCCAGACCATCCACTATAGCGCGCGGTACTGCAAATCTGCGTACCTCCGATATTTATATATACGAAACACAGTGCTCATCCACCTAAGGTATGAGGAGATCAATTAAATCCTCAAGGGTAGCAGCATCTAGGCTAGCGGTCGCGATCGTTGTTGCAGCAGTAATAGTGGTCGTTGCAGCAGTCTCGTTCCTCTATTTGATTCCGAGAGGCCCCACAGAGATTTCGCTGACGGCTCAGGAGTTTGGGTTTAACCAACCATCAGGGGGTCCAACCATTCGAATCAAGAGTGGAGAACAGGTAAAGATAGTCCTAGTGAATAGGGGAGGGATGGATCACGAGTTTATGATCGTTAAGAATGTGGAAAGTTTCCACAGCGAGCTGGATAAGAAGGTGATGGAGCTTCAGGGCATGGGGATGAGTATGGAGGAGATAATGGAGTCTGAGGAGTTAGAAATGCTTCACCACAAGTATGTTGTCATGGATGTTCTTACAGTAAATGGGGTGAAAGAGAGCGAGGTTGAGGTTGAGCCCGGGGAGAGAAAGGAGTTCTTCCTAACCCTTACTGAGCCTGGAACGTATTACTATGTTTGCGCTGAGGTAGTTGGAGTGTTCCCCCACAGCCACATCGACAGGGGGATGTGGGGAGTGATAGAGGTTACACAATAGAAGCTATGGTCTATCCCATGTGGTAGTCAGCAGTTATACGGCAGAAGTCTTGGTCTAGAGGTACGGCACATTCTCAACCCAGACTGTCTCTCGGTATGATTGAGGCGGTAGAGTTCAGGCATAGTCCGTATTATTGATCCAATGGATTGTTGGTTGGAAAGGCTCATATATCCGACAGAAACTATCTAATCCGTGCAGAGGTATACTCTTCCCCAACTACCTTACGCATACAATGCTCTCGAGCCAGTAATCTCTGAGCAGATTATGACGCTACACCACACGAAACACCACCAAGCATACGTGAATGGCGCCAACGCTGCCTTGGAGAAGATTGAGAAGGCTTCGCGCGGTGAGTTGGAGATCGATGTCCGAGCAGTGCTGAGGGATTTGAGCTTTAACCTCGATGGGCATAAGCTTCACTCCATCTTCTGGCCAAACATGGCACCACCTGGCAAGGGGGGTGGAAAGCCTGGCGGCGGGATTGCAGATCGTATCGAGAAGGAATTTGGAGGGTTTGACCGGTTCAAAAAACTGTTTAGCGACGCGGCTAAGACGGTTGAGGGTGTGGGGTGGGCCCTCCTCCTCTACGACCCTGAGACGGACAGACTGGTCTTAACGCAGATAGAGAAGCAGAATCTAATGCACCTCGCCCAGCTACCAATTCTACTATCGCTCGACGTATGGGAGCATGCATATTACCTGCAATACAAGAATGACCGCGCCAGCTATGTGGATGCATGGTGGCAGGTTGTAAACTGGGACGATGTGGAGAAGAGGTTCAGCAAGGTTAAGGTTTAGAAAGTAGAGCCTCAGTCCACCTACCGGTGTTGTCTATTTATGAGGATTATCGAGTATGAGGGTTTCAGGCTTCTCTCAGAGGCCGGCATACCCATCCCACGGTTCAGCGTAGTGGACGAGCCGGAAGGCGCTGTCGAAGCTGCAAAACAGATTGGGCTCCCCGCCGTCTTGAAGGCCCAGGTTCTAGTTGGGGGGAGAGGTAGGGCCGGTGGGGTGAAGGTTGTTGAGACTCTCGAAGATGCGAGAAGCGTTGCAAGCAGGCTCCTAGGCTCTGAGATTAGGGGTGAGAGGGTTCGGAAGCTGATCGTCGCTGAAGCTGTTAAACACTCTGAGGAGCTCTACCTATCCATAATTGTAGACAGGGCCTCAAACAGGCACCTGATACTCGCCTCCCGGATGGGAGGTGTCGATGTGGAGGAGCTCTCAAAGAGCCATCCAGAAGCCCTCATCAGGGTGCCCGTAGACCCACTAACCGGGCTGCGCGAATGGCATACGAGGAAACTGGCAGCAAAGCTCAACCTATCTACAAACACCGCAACACAGCTCCAAGACATTGTAAAGAAACTATACAATCTCTACACACAGTATCATTGCGACCTAGCAGAAATAAATCCTCTAGCATTGACGGAGGATGGGAGGCTGATCGCCTTGGACGCTAAGATTATTGTCGACGATAATGCCGCTAGGATAAAAGGGTTTAGATTCGCGGCTGAGGCTGGCGCTGAGAGCGAGGCAGAGAAGCTGGGACTCAACTATGTTGAGCTGGACGGGGATATTGGCGTTGTCTGCAACGGCGCAGGACTCACCATGGCTACCATGGACCTAATACATACATTGGGCGGTAGGCCCGGATGCTTCCTAGACCTTGGCGGAGGCGCATCCTCAGAGAGGGTGTACACGGCCCTCAAATTCCTCCTAAACAGGCCCCACATCAAGCTGGTTTTCCTAAACGTTCTGGGCGGCATTACAAGATGCGACGAGGTAGCGGAGGGGATAGTGAAGGCATTTGACGAGTTCGGAGGCTCCAAGAAAATTGTTGTGAGGCTGGTGGGGACTAGAGAGGAGGAGGGGAAGAGAATCCTAGAGTCTAGAAATATCGGGTATTTCACTAGAATGCTTGAGGCCGCTGAGGCGGCGGTTAAAGAGGCGGCCTAAACGCACCTAGGGAGAAGCAGGGATCTCTCGGCCCGCCTCGCTCTCAGCATTCAACTGCTCAGCCCTAGCCCTCAGACCACCCCTAAAGTCCCTTAGACCCAATATGACAACAGGGCATGCCAAGATGCTTAGAACAAGGTTAACCGAGAATAAGCCCGCCAACTCAGCCATCAGACCCTGGACAAGGGGTGAAGACGTCAATCCAAAGGCGACTAGGGCCAGCGCAGCGAGTGTAGGCGCCACTCCCAGCCCCAGACCGACCCCAACCTCTAAAAGCCCTCGAGCTACTCTATCCATCCCGAAGACCCATCGAGCCGCATCCGAAAATAAAGGGTTTCGCCCGACCAGATAGCCAAGGATTTCACGGTATTACGAAGCCAATATTTAGTAGAAGGTGAAATAATATATAATTGCCAGTGCCCCACTATAGCATGGCAAAAATAACCAACAATATAGCTGCTATAGTGGTTTTATCGATCTCCGCCATAGCCGTCGCGACGCTCTTAGTCTTCACAGTAATCGTGCCGGCTTCCCCCGGTGCGAGGCTCTTCACAGCCACACTTTCAGGCTTTAACGAGGTTCCATCTATTGTCTCGGGGGGCATCGGCTGGGCAACTGTGAGGATATCTGAGGATGGGAAAAGCATATCCTATGAGCTTGTCTACTACGGCCTCGCCGACGTATCTATGGCACACATACACATAGGTAAGGACGGGCATGTTGGAGGTGTAGCCGTATGGCTCTGTGGAGGCCCCAAACCTGCATGTCCAAGCTCACACGGCAGAGTCACTGGGACACTATCGGCCTCTGATGTTCAAGCTATAGCTGGGCAGGGGCTTAGCGCAGGAGACCTCGACTCGGTGATAGAGGCTATAAGGGCTGGGGCCGCCTACGTGAATGTACATACAGCAAGGTTCCCGACAGGAGAGATTAGAGGACAGCTCACTCCGATAGCAGGATAGAGGACCGACTATCCAGAGAAAAAACCTGAAATTATTTATCTCCCGATATTTTCCTTACTCTATACCCCGAGTAGTAGCTCATCATCAGGAATTCCAGCAGCGTGGAATATCTCCTTCTCAGCCACTCCAGGTTTAAGGGCCCTATATTTCTCGTAGAATGCACTCCTCACCTCCTCAACACTCTTGAAGAGTTCTGCCATGTTTCTGTAACGCCCCCTCAGGACCCTGTACTTGAGTTTACCATCCACATCCTCCGCTATCACACATCTAACCACACCACCCACCTTCTCGTAGCCCGTCTTCCTGCCACGCCCAGCTCCTCGGGCCTGAGCCTCCACAAGCACATAGACCCTCCGCCTCTTCCCACCCTCCGACTGTACTATCTCTAGGCTAAACCCACAGGACCCGAACTTCTGATAGATCCTCCTCTCCATAGGATAGTGCCTGAGGGTGGCTAGGCCTGTCGTGCTGGGGCTGCTTATCAGCTTCACAACCTCCTCAACAATCCTCCTAGTCATAAATCGGCACCAACTCCAGCAAATATCTGAAAACTCCATAAATATTAAGTTGCTCAGCAAAGACACAATAGAATGTAGCTAAGCCCCGGGCCCGGAGGGATTTGAACCCTCGACCTACCGGTTAAGAGCCGGCCGCTCTACCTGCCTGAGCTACGGGCCCAACCAGATGGGCCCTCACGATTAATTTAAACGTAACAACCCTTGCTAAGCGATTCAATCCCGCATAGCCGGACAGGACTCCTCGCCCTGGTATTTGTTAATATATGCCGCGGCCAGGCCTATGTGTATGTCTGTATGGGGGCGTGTTTTAGCAGTGTTGACGGCCTGGTCTTTAGGCTCTACCCTCGGTTTGACGTGGGGGTTTAGGCGAGACTGGCCCGACTTCGTCCACGATGTCCACGGCCTCCCCCTGAGCTGGGCTACACACACCTTGTCCACATTCGCTGGACCGGCTGACTTCTGGAACGTAGACCTATTCCTTCTCGCAATCGACCTCGTTATATGGCAAGTCGCCCTAGCCGTCGCCCTCTTGGTAGTCCTCAAGTTTAAGTAGGCGGCGGGACGAGTTCATGCCACTTTACTAGGCTGTGGATTAGATTTAATAGAGGGAGGGCAGGTGTGCATCATAGGGTAGGTGAGTAGAGCTCGGCAGGTGGGTTGTCGGGGGCGCGTGGCCATATATCCACGGGATCCCACACATAGGTAATCTCATAGGGTCTGAGCTATCAGCCGACGTCTATGCTAGGTATCTGAGGCTAAGGGGTGAAGACATTGTCTTTGTCAGTGGCTCAGACGAGCATGGTACGCCGATTGAGGTTGAGGCCGCTAGGCAGGGTGTAGACCCTAAGACCCTGACCGACAAGTTCCACGCAAAGGTCGTGGAGATTTTTAGGAGATTCAGCCTATCGTTCGACAACTACACAAGGACGCATAACCCGATACACATATCCTTCTGCCAAGACTTCTTCAAGCGGATATATGAGAACGGATACATCTTCGAGAGGGAAATCGACCAGCTCTACTGCGAGAACTGTAGAAGATTTCTGCCGGACAGGTTCGTACTAGGGACCTGCCCCCACTGCGGATACAACTATGCCAGGGGAGACCAGTGCGAGGCCTGCGGAAGAGTCCTAGACCCGCTAGACCTAAAAAACCCTGTATGCGCAATCTGCGGCTCAACACCAGTAGTCAAAACCACCAGACACTGGTTCCTCGACCTACCTCGACTAGCCGAGCCCATAAGAAACTGGCTCGCCCAAAACCAACACATGCATGAGCGTGTCAAGGCCTTCAGCTTAAGCTGGATAGAGGAAGGACTGCGACCAAGGGCCGTAACTCGCGACAATAAGTGGGGAATCCCGGCACCCTTCCCAGGCGCGGAGGGAAAAACAATCTACGTATGGTTCGAGGCCGTTCTAGGCTACATCTCCGCAACAGTAGAGCTTGGAATATCTCGGGGAGACCCGAGCCTATGGGAGAGATACTGGCTTGACAAGCAGACCCGCACCGTCTTTTTCATAGGAAAGGATAACATACCTTTCCACACAATAATCCTCCCCGCCCTACTCCTGGCGCACGGGGACGGCTATGTTCTACCATGGAATGTCTCGGCGACAGAGTACCTCACCTTCGAGGGCCAGAAGTTCTCGAAGAGTAAGAGGATTGGAGTGTGGCTTGATGAGGCGCTAGAGATACTGCCAAGCGACTACTGGAGATACTACCTAGTCAAGATAAGGCCCGAGACCAGTGACACCAACTTTAAGTGGCAGGACTTTATCTCCACAGTAAACAGCGACCTAAACGACGATATAGGAAACTACATACACCGAGTTCTGACATTCATCTACCAATACTTCGGCGGCAGAGTCCCAGAACCACACGAACTAGACGACGATGACAAGAGAATCCTTGCGAAAATCACCGAGACAAGAGACAGGATCGACGAGCTGATGGGCGAAGTGCGGGAGAGACAATCACTGATAGAGGTGCTCACATTAGTTAAGGAGGCAAACAGCTACCTCAACCTTAAAGAGCCTTGGAAGCTTCAGAAAACAGCCCCCGAAAAGGCCGCCACAACACTCTACACGGCCTCACAGATAGTGGCCTCCCTAGCTATATTCCTCGAGATCTTCACACCAGATACCGCACGCCATCTCAGAAACATGATCGGCATCGACTTCGACTTGAGCGGTAGCTGGAGACAACTCGGGGACATCATAATCAAGCCTAACACGAAGATTGCACGCCCAGAACCGCTATTCAGAAAAGTAAGTGAAAAAGAGGTACTGCAGAAGAGTGAAGGGACTCATACCGGTTAAACCCGCCCCTTTTCACCACTTATCTCGGGAAAAGCTCAGCATACTTGTCCAACCGCTCGGGCTAGCTTGACAATAGTTGTACATTAAGATAGATCCGAGCTGCAATGTATCGACTTATGAAGTGTATAGCTGAGATAGAGACTTCCTCTTATCATCATTAACAAACTATATAACAGGTCTGAACTTCGCTGCGTTATTCTCGAACTCCTCTACAATCTTCAAGGTATACGGCGTGTCGGGAAACAAAATATTACATCTTTTTTCAACTTCACTTTTAACTGCTTCTTCAGACCACCCCACGCGAGGCTTTATGTACACCTCTATGACATAATCGCTCCTCTGAACCACCTTGAAGCGATCAAGACCCTCAATATCGTGAAAAGAGTGAAGGATGGTCAACGGAAAAACCGGAAGACCATCCCTACGTACTATTACGTCAACCATCCTCCCATGTATCTTGCCTAAAAGGGGAAGACCCCTACCACATGAACATTCATCATCGAGCAAAGTTACAATATCTCCTAAGAGATATCGTATAAACGGAGTAGTATATCTATACAGCGAAGTGACACATATCTCACCCTCTTCACCCGGAGATACGGGATGACCGTCTCTGAGCACCTCCACAAACACCGTCTCCGCGTTTATGTGATAGCCTTCACGAGCCGGACACTCCCAAGCAATGCTCCCAACTTCAGCAGCTCCATAGTTATCATAGACTTCAGCCTGAAAGAAATCGCTAACAGCTTTCCTAACGCGAGCAGTGAGAACTTCTCCTGATGATCTAACTATCCTGAATGCAGGTCGCCGGTCAATTTTTTCACAGTAATCCATCAGCGCTACTAGATACGATGGAGGGGCGAATAAAATTTGAGGCTTCCATTTTTCAATAACCTCCAAATGAGCGTCGATTTGTGATGTAAGTGGGATTGGACGTGCCCTTCCCTTTCTGATAAATCCGTAGAACCTCTTCCTTTCAGCAAGCAGATAAAATTGTTGCTCTCCACCTACTGAAACGGGCCTCAACTGACAAACCTTATCAGTGAACCTAGCACCCTGCGCCAGGATGGATCTTATTCGGAGCGCCTCGAAAATCGCTACCTCTCTCGAATCTTGTACTATTTTGAATGGCATACCGCTTGAGCCTGATGTGTATATTACATGGTGTTTTTTAGATATGATCCCTCGCAAAACTCGGCTTTCAAGTGGGACATTTCTTAAATCCTCTTTTGTCACAAATGGCAACTTCTCAAGAACTATAGGCTTATTTAATTCCACGCCAGCCCTAGAATATAGTTCCTTATAAAAAGCCACATTTCTGTAGGCATGTAGAATTACTTCGCGCAGTTTCTTAGATTGAATTTTAGAAATCTTCTGCCCATCAAACCATTGAGACCGTTGCAACGAAATAAAATTTTTTATGACGCTGACAAGCATGATGCTTTCAATAAAGCATATTACGTATATAATTTTTTACTTAAACTTTGCACACCGCATGGGTAAAACGGCTGAGACTTATAGTTTTGTGCCTCCCCCTGCATTCTGACTTGGCGCTGCTCTCAAATCATAGATAAAAGGGGGAGATCCGTCCACTACGAGTTGTCTATAAACTGTGTCTCTTTTGGATTTTTATAGTGTTGCTTTCTCTGTTTTGAGCCTCTTTATGCCGAGTTCGGATATTATTTTGTCGAGCTCGTCCTCTTCTCTCGTGGTGGCTTGGAGAGGCTCGGTGGCCTCCTTCTTTGGTGGTAGGTCTTGCGCTGGCTCGCGTTTGAAGAAGCGTTCGTCTATGGTTTGTACGGATGCCTCCATCTCTCTGATGTAGCTCTCGGTCTCCAGCCCTGCGAGTATGAGGGATACCTGGATAGTCGAGTTGTAGTAGTTGTCGACCCTTGCCCCCCAGACTATTAGGCCGTCGTCTCCCATTAGCTCGTATATTATTTCAGGGGGCCTAGAGGCTTCTTTCAGCTTCATGTCTTCTCCGCCCGTAACATGGACTATTGCGGCGGATACCCCCTCTAAACCTACGCTGCCCTCAAAGAGTGGTGATTGGAGGGCGTTGAATGTGGCTTCTTCAGCCCTGTTGGGCGAGCTGCTCCTGCCTATACCGAGTGTCGCGAGGCGGCCCCTCGATACTACAGTTTTGAAGTCCTCGAAGTCGATGTTTATGAGGCTTGGCTTCACTATTGACTCCGTTATGCTCAGTATCATGTTGTTGATTACTTCGTCTGCGAGGGCGAAGGCGGTCTTCAAGTTGTACTGGGGGTAAAGTTCTAGCAGCCTGTTGTTGTCTACCACGACGACCGTGTTCACGTACTGCTGAAGCTCTGAGAGGCCTCTTAGGGCGATCCTCTTTCTAACTCCTCCCTCAAACCTGAAGGGCATTGTGACGACGCCAACGACTATGGCTCCAAGCTCTCTCGCGACCCTAGCACAGACGGGTGCTGCGCCGGTTCCAGTTCCCCCGCCAAGTCCGGCGGCAATAAATACTAGGTCAGAACCCTCCAAGGCTTTTCTAATCTCTTCTATGCTTTCTTCGGCCGCTAGCCTCCCTACCTCCGGGTTTCCACCTGCGCCGTGGTCTCTAGTCGTCTTCGGGCCTAGGAGGATTTTGTGATGCGCGTTTACTGTGTCTAAGTGCTGCCTATCAGTGTTTGCGGCTATCGCCGTCGCCCCATAGAGCCCGGAGGAGACGAGCCTGTGGACAGTGTTGCTTCCAGCACCGCCTAAGCCTATTAGCTTGATCTTGACGCCGAAACCATCCTCATATCCTGCCGAAGCCTCTTGGCTACTCACTCGACCTAGCCTCCTCCTTTATGAAGTCGCGGACCGCCATGCGGATAGCCTCAGCCCTGTTCGGGTATAGCCGTCTCTTAACCAGCTCATCTATAGCTTCAAGGTATGCTTCAGGAAGGTGAACAGTCACAACCTTCACTCCACCACACCTCGGAGAGGCATCTGAAAGTGAATCTCAAATAAAGCTTCGTAATACGGTGATTAATATCGCGTGATGACCCTCCACCGAAAAAAGGGGATTTCTGTTGCAGAAAATGATAATATTAAATAGGTGAGGCGGATACATTTTGTCGGATAATGAAGATTTTGAGGGGGCGCGAAGACGAGGAAATCGATGAGATTGTCAGGTACATCAATGAAGAGTGTGATAGGGGTGCTGGCATACTGGTTGAGGGTGTAAGCGATCGGGAGGCTCTTCTTATGAGGGGTGTTAAGGGTAGGATTTTCACCCTTCACGAACTCTATAGGGCTGTGAAAAATGATTTGGGTGGTTTGAGGCTGATAACTTTGCTGGACTTGGATAGGGAGGGTGAAAGTATTTTAAGACGGCTGGAGGAGAGGTTCTCTAATCTTCTAAGACTGGACCATAGTGCGAGGTTGAGGTTGAGGAAGACGCTGAAATACAAGAGAGGACTGAGAACCATACATCAGATATTTATGTCCCCGTAGATAACTCGGCTCTGGTGTCGGAGACTATTAAGCTTGAGCCGAAGTTGAGGGAGACGCGGTGGGAGCCCAAGCTGGAGGAGGAGCTTCTCGCGAAATGGGATTCTGAGAAACTCTACGCCTTCAGGAAGGATTCGAGGAGGAGGTTATTCCTGATCGATACTCCTCCACCATATCCTTCAGGGAGGCCTTGGCACATAGGAGCTGCAGCTCACTATACCCAGATCGACATGATAGCGAGGACGGCCCGGATGATGGGGTATGAAGTCTACTTCCCAATCGGTATCGATAGGAACGGGATACCGGTGGAGAGGTTTGTGGAGCGCGAGATGAAGATTAGGCTGACTAGCCTTCCTAGGGAGGAGTTCTTACGCATCTGCTCCCAGACTCTGGACGAGCTTGAGGCAGAGATGCTCTGGATCATGTGGAGGGCAGGCCTCTCGGGGGACTTCAAAAACAGGTATAGGACAGACTCTGAGGAGTATAGGTCCCTCACACAGGCCACTTTCATCGAGCTATTTAGAAAGGGGCTGATTTACAGGGCGTCTAGGCCGAACAACTTCTGCCCTGACTGTGGGACAACTATAGCAGACGCGGAGGTGGACTATGCCGAGATGCCGACAGACCTCGTCTACATGCGCTTCGACCTAAAAGATGGTGGAGAGATTGTCGTGGCCAGCACCCGGCCAGAACTCCTGGGAGCGTGCAGGGCAGTCATCTACAACCCCTCAGACGAGAGGTACCAGCACCTAGAGGGTCGAAGCGCGGTTGTCCCCATCTATGGCAGGGAGGTTCCAATAATTGCTCACAGCGCTGCGAGACCCGAGTTCGGTACAGGACTTGTAATGGTCTGCAGCTATGGGGACAGGACGGATGTCATGCTCTTCCGAGAACTGGGCCTTGAAGAGGTCATATTAATAGGATTGGATGGCCGCATGCTTGAGACTGCAGGGCCGCTTAGAGGGCTGACTGTCGAGGAAGCAAGACGTAGGATTGTCGAGCTGTTGTCTAGTGAAGGCAGAGTCGTAAAAATTGAGAAGATAATGCACCAAGTACCGATATGTGAGCGGTCGAACACACCCATAGAGATCATCCCCATGGAGGAGTATTATCTGACACAGTTGAGCTTGAGGGAAGAGCTACTCGAGGCCGGTTCGAGGATGACCTTTTATCCAGAGTTCCATAGACAGCTACTCGTCGACTGGATAAACTCCCTGAAATTTGACTGGCCAATCTCTAGGCGGAGGTACTACGCGACCGAGATACCTATCTGGTATTGTAAGTCTTGCGGCTGGCCAAACCTCCCACCGCCAGGCAAATACTACCGCCCCTGGAAGGAGAGCCCACCCTTCAGCAAGTGCGAGAAGTGTGGTGCCGGAGAGTTCGTAGGAGAGGAGAGAACCCTCGACACGTGGGTCGACTCTAGCATTTCTCCCCTATTCATCTCGGGATACATGAGGGATGAGAGGCTCTTCCGCCGCGCATACCCAGTAGCTATCAGGCCTCAGGGGAAGGACATTGTGAGGACTTGGCTGTACTACACCCTCCTCAGATGCTATCAGCTGACAGGGAAGCCGCCCTTCAAGGGTGTCTGGGTCAGCGGAATGGGGCTTGACGAGAAAGGTGAGAAGATGAGTAAGAGTAAGGGAAACGTGATTGACCCCCGTCCAATACTCGAGAAGTATGGAGCCGACATCTTCAGGTTCTGGTGTGCGCAGGAGGCGAGCCTCGGTTACGACTTCAGGATCTCAGAGGCGCGGATACAGTCCGCAGGCAAATTCTTAACTAAGCTCTGGAACGTTGCTAGGTATGTCTCACAGTTTCCCCAGCCTCGGGGAGCGAAGCTGCTGCCCTCCGACAGGTGGATCCTCTCAGAGCTATCGGCTCTAATTGAAGAGGCATTGGAGGGCTACAGGGAGTACAACTTTTTCATCCCTGCCACGAAGGTTAGAAACTTTCTCTGGAACCTCTTCGCCAGCCACTATGTGGAGATGACGAAGATGAGGGCTCTCGGCAGGTCGTCGGACAAGCAGGGCGCAAGGGCTGCATGGTACACTCTACACACCGTGCTAAAGTCCTGCCTACTGCTCCTTGCGCCTATAACGCCGTTCGTGACAGACTATATCTGGCGGACCCTATACTCCGAGAGGTCCATACACTTGGAAAGGTTCCCGAAGCCTAGGTGGGACAAATCTTACACAAAGTATACCGAGCCGCTGGTTTCCTTTAACAGTGATGTCTGGCGTCGGAAGAAGGAGATGAACCTATCTTTGAGGGACCCAATAAGGATTAGCGTGCCCGAAGAACTCGCGCCCTTCAAGGAAGACCTTGTTGCAATGCACAACATAGTAGAAGTGGGATAAGAGGGTCAGACTGCCCATCGACGCCTCACTTCTCGGCGTGGACGTTGGTCATCATCCCAATAATGAGGCTCTGGACCGTTGATTATATCTTTTGTCGCACTCACCGTTATACAGTTAAATGAGGCGACGTGGGCTGGGCCTTGGCGATGGCTAGGTATGTGAGGGATAGGTCGCTTGAGGAGTATGTTAAGGAGATTGGGTCTCGTGCTGGGCTCGTCTATCTCGACTACACGAGGATTAAATGTGTGAGGAGCTATGAGACAAGGTCTAGGAGTATAGCCGCTCGCGTCCACTCAGGGAGTAGGGCGCTCTGGACAGGCCTCGGACTCAGCCCCCACTACGTGATCGAGTTCGTCTCAGAGATTTTTGACAGACTGTCGAGTGAAGAGAAGGTGGAGGTCATACTTCACGAGCTACTTCACATCCCGAGGACGATGGGGGGCGGGTTGATCAGCCATGGCAGACTAGACTTTAGGGGAGAGGTCAAGAGGCTTTCCAGGAGGCTTAGGGGTCTTCAAGACCTTAATCGGTGATTCCGAGGACGGTGCAGGGTGCGCTGTCGACCTCTTCTAAAAGCAGTGGGGCCAAGATGACGTACCTGTAGGCAGCCGGTTTGCCTGCTAGGTCCATATCCTCAACTATTAGGAACCGGTTGTCTGAGAGAAGTATTCTGTGGCTTTCTCGCCCCTCGCTTCTCCGTAAAGGCGTGGAGACGCTGATTGCGTCTATTCCGATACCCCTGAGGTTTGGGAACGAGTCTTTGAGGAACTTGGCTGCTGACGGCGAGAATAGGAGGCCCTTGGAGGAATATGCATCCGGGTCCGTGTCCCTATAGGATTGGAGGCCGGTCCGTATTAGGAGCAGGCTACAGGACTCGATGATGTGACTGTATGGCTTCAAGTCCTCGGCCAAGACTTCTCCACCGGGCTGCTTCGGGACATCAATCAGCCGGACGTTCTCAAAGAGGAGCTCCTCCGCCGCGTACTCGGATATTTTTCGGCCATTCTTGTAGAAGTGGTTTGGCGCATCGACGTGTGTGCCGGTGTGATTGGCCATGCTGATGACCCAGAGGTTGCTCGAGTCTCCACGCTCTATGCTTCTATAATGTGTGAGCTGTATAGGGGGTGTTCCGGGGTAGAGTGGGGTACTTCTCCCCACCCTGTGTGAGAGTAGGACGAGCCTCAAAGACTTTCCACCTGCCCACCTCTACCCTCATGTATTTTGTTTAATTACTCTGCCGCTCCAAGCGGATTATAGATATATTGGGCATGGGAGAGTGTATCCCCGGATGAGGGGTATAAGCCTCGGCTACTGGGTAGCACAGGAGCAATATCCGCCCGACAGGCTGATGGAGTTCGCAATACACGCCTCAATCGTGGGCTTTGACACCATAGTAACCAGCGACCACTTCCACCCCTGGAGGGACAAAGGAGGCCACTCAGCACACCCCTGGATATGGATGACGGCGGTTGCGGAGAGGTTGAAGGGTGTTGAGGTTGGGACCGCCGTCACCACCCCTCTTTTCAGGTATCATCCCGCCATCGTGGCCCAGGCCTTCGCAACTCTTGACTACATGTATCCTGGCCGCATCTTTCTAACAGTGGGCACCGGGCACGCCATGAATGAAGTACCCCTAGGGTTTCAGTGGCCGAGCTATAAGGAGAAGGTTGAGAGGCTGAAGGAGGCGGTTGAGATAATTCAGCTCCTCTGGCGCGGAGACTTTGTTGACTACGAGGGGAAATACTACCGCCTAGTAAAGGCTAAGCTATACACCAAGCCGAAGAAGAATATCAAACTATACATCGCCACAGCGGATAGAAAGGTGGCTGAGATAGCCGGGCAATACGCCGACGGGATACTCACGAATCCCCGGGGGCTTGAGAACTATGATTTGATAGTGAAAGCACTTGAAGAGGGGGCTAAGAAGGCGGGAAAAGACATCTCAACTCTCAGCAAGTGTATGGAGTTTAAAGTCTCTTACGACCCAGACTATGGAAAGGCGCTGGAAGGCGCCCTGTTCTGGGCCCCCACAGCTATTCCTAGGGAGAAGAGGGAGAGGGTTGCAGACCCGCGGGAACTTGAGGCGATGGTAGGCGAGAGCGAGGTTGAGAAGATTAAGAAGACTTGGCTAATAACAAGTGATCCAGACGACATCTACAAGGCACTCGGAGAATTCCTCAAGCTTGGCTTCGACAGGGTATTCATCCACAGCTCCTCACCCGATGAGGAGAAGTTCCTAAACCTGCTGGGCAGGGAGATACTGCCCTGGGTGAGAGAGTACTACGAGAGCCTCCGGATACCCATAAGAATCACATCAGAGTGAGCCCTCATGAGTATAATCTTCTATGGCTACAAGCGGTGTAAGACGAGCCGGGAGGTTGAAAGGGCCCTAACCTCGCAGGGGCTGAGCCTTAATTTTATAGACATAGTCAAGAATCCTCCTGATAAGAAAGTTCTGAAAGAGCTTGTGGAGAAGTATGGTGTTGAGGGTGTTGTTAGGGTCGGTAAGTCTGAGGCGAGGAAAGCCCTAGAGAAGGAGGGTCTAGAGAGGTTTCTGGAAAAGCTGAGGCTCGAGCCTAAGAGGCTTATACGCCCCGTCGTCATCGCGGGAGATGAGGTCTACGCTGGTAGGGATGCCTTAAAGATAGTAGGCCATCCCCGAGAAAGGAGGGTGGCTCATTAGGGAATGAATGGACTCGATGTAGGAGTTTACGGCCTGGGCGTGATGGGTGAGGCGTTCGCCCTCAACCTCGAGAGCAGAGGCCTCACCGTAGCCGTCTACAACAGGACTGCCGAGAAAACAACACAGTTTCTCCAAGGCAAAGCCAAGGGAAAGAGGATACAGGGCTTCACCGATCTCAAGGAGTTTGTAGATTCCCTCTCAAGGCCTAGGATGATCGTTTTATTCGTGAAGGCTGGGAAGCCGGTTGACGAGGTGGTCGAGACCTTAACACACATGCTTGAGAAGGGCGACATCATCATTGACTGTGGCAACTCTCATTACAGGGACTCTGACAGGAGATTCGCCGAGCTTAGCGGCAGGGGTATAAGATTTCTGGGAGTGGGTGTGAGTGGTGGCGAGGAGGGAGCGTTAAAGGGCCCCTCCATGATGTTCGGAGGAGATTTCTCCGCCTACATCGAGGCCGAGAATAAGATAGGGCGCGCCGCAGCTGTCTTCGAGAACTCCAAGTGCGTCAGCTACTTCGGCGAGGGCGGGGCCGGACACTTCGTCAAGATTGTACACAACGGGATTGAATATGCTATAATGCAGGCGATAGCCGAGGTCTACGACTATCTCTTGAGGGGTGTAGGCCTATCGAGCGGGGAGGTGGGCTCGGTCTTTGAGGAGTGGGGGAAGGGCGTGCTCCGCTCATTTCTACTTGAGGCGGCGGCCAGGGTTCTCAGATACATCGACCCTGAAACTGGCAAGCCACTGGTCGAGCTAATCCTAGATGAGGCTGAGCAGAAGGGTACAGGCAGGTGGGCGGTCGAGGCCGCCATGGAGCTGGGAGTCTCAGCCCCCACCATAGCCGCCGCAGTGGATGAGAGGACCCTCACGACCCTCCGTACACTCAGGAGGCCCGCGCAGGAAGCTGGATTTAACGGGGATAGGAATGTGGGAGAGGCCGTGGAAGCGGCTAAGAACTCGCTACTCGCCACCACACTCCTCTCCTATATCCAAGGCATATCACTCCTCCAGGCTGGGGCGCGGAACTATGGCTTCAGGGTTTCAGAGGCCCTCAGAGTATGGCGGGCAGGCTGCATAATAAGGTCCAGAATCGTTGAGGAGCTCTACAAGGAGCTTTCATGGACCCCTGGCGAGCCTACGGCTGTTGCTTTCGATAAAATCATACCCCAGCTTGAGGAGCTGATGCCCCAATGGCTCCAATTCATCACAAACGCATCTAGGATGAGAATCCCCACCCCAGCCTCCATGAGCGCCCTCTCATACTACCTCTCCCTAAGGTCAGATAGGCTGCCCGCAAACCTGATACAGGGAATCAGAGACTATTTCGGCGGACACATGTTCAAAAGAGTGGACAGGGAGGGCTACTTCCACTCAGACTGGGGACGCAGCAGTGAGTGATAAGGGATGGAGTATTGGATCCCGTGGGGCAGCACCGAGGTCTTCTTCGAAGCCCCACCCGAACTATCAGTCACAACCCCCAGTCCAACCCCTCTAACCTACGAAGAAGTATTATCTAGAGTCTCAGCCATACCTGACACGCCCTGTGTATTCATCGACTACCTTCCTACACCCACCGCTTATAAAACACTGCTCGCGAGGTTGGCTGAGACTTGTAAGATCGCCTACGTCTCATCTTGGCGACTTGGGATTGAGAGAGTAGGCGAGGCTGTCGCAGAGCTTGAGAGCTTGGAGAAGAAGCCTCCACTCGCGCCGTTGAAGGAGTTCGCAGATGAAACTTCAAACCTAGAATCAGCCACCTTCATTTATCCTCTCACTTCGAGGCTGCTCCTAAGCCGAGTCGCCACAAGCACGAATGAATATCTCGCATGGCTATTCAAAATCCACGGAATCAGCGGCCTCGATCCTTTTCGAATCAATCTCTTTCCTGTGGAGATTTCTTACAGCATCGACGGCTCGATTCACGGAATCTGGACACAAAACCCCAGGCCAGACCATAAGCCCCCCGTGTTCGACTCGGTCATAGTCTCGCCCGGTAAGGCACCCCTAGACTCCACCCTCTACCTAGCAGCCCAGTCCATCATCCTCTCATCATCGGCCTGCGGGGATGAGACGACAATACTCGCGGTCTCAGAGTGTAAAGAGGGGCTGGGGCCACCTGAGTTTGTACGTCAACTCTATGAGAGCCTAAAGCCTGATCTAGAAGGCGAGCTAAGCCCTGATGCCGATCCATACAAACTCATAGCTGCGGGGCTAGCGACCGCTCTTCGAAGCTACAGAACCTACATGGTAACCTCCCTTCCCCGCAGCCTTGCCAAGCTACTTATAGGCATCAAGACGTTCGAGACAGTGCAGGAGGGGTTTGCCCAGATACTAAGGCTTCATGGACGGGGGCACAGAATGCTGCTAGTCAGAGAAGGCCTACACATCGACCCAGGGATGGTGGCAACGGGCTAGAAGCGTAGCAGTGGAGAGAGGAGTCCTAGGAGAGGCCCAGGAAGGATAACAAACGTAACAACCAGCATCAGAACTACACCTATGAATGAAATTTTTCTGAACTTTGAGAGGGGTGAAACCATGTCCAGCGGCGCAAAATCTATCGGCGTCATCAGGAAGAAGAGTAGTAGGAGTGATAGATAGTAGTAGCCTGTCAAGAATAATATTCCGACCGAGATGAAGGAGAGTAGCCTGTAACGCTTGAAGCTTGTGAGGCTTCTGAATATCCTACCTCCGTCCAGCTGCCAAACGGGCAGGAGGTTCAGGCTGGTCACCACCATTCCTAGCCATGCGGCGAATCCCACAGCGGGGAATATGGGGACGAGATTGCCTGGTGAGAAAATGTTGTTGGCTAGGTTGAAGATGAGGGGGGAGGGTAGGAGGGAGACCTCGCCCCGCCGGACCAGCTCCTCGACAACCCTCCTCTCAACCCACTCAGCCTGCTGGAATGCAAACACCATAACGACCAGGCTCGCAAGAAAACCGGCTATGGGCCCACTTACACCCAAGTCAAACAAGTCGTCCCTATTCCGTATCGGCCCACGCTGGAATATTATAGCCCCGAACGTCGGCATGACACCGGGAATGCCCGGTATAAAATAGGGCAAGCTGGAATCGATCCTATCTTGCCACGCAGAGATCTTGTGCCCAAGCTCGTGTATTCCTATTATTGAGAGGACGCCGACAGTGTAGGCGACCGCCTCCCAAAATCTGGGCCCGGCTGGGAAGGCACCAATCCCACCCGACCTTATCACACCATCTATGAATACCGTGAAGACAGTGATGATAAATAGGACTAGCGGCCACCTGCTCCTACGCCTCTCCGGTGCGGTGTAGGGATAGACCTTTAACAATACTTCACCCTCGATATCTTGGGCGACGGGGACAAAGCCTATGCGGGAAAGCTCCGAGTATATTTTCTTGAAGCTTTCCTTAATTTCCCTCGTCATTATCTTGAATGTCAAGACACCTTCAACATAGACTGCCTCGCGGACAGGAAGGTGTGCTCTAACTATGTTGTTAATTGCTTCGAGCCTATCTCCGTAGGATTCAGGGCCGAGTATCAAGTCGTTTATTGACACTCTAGATGCTTAGGCTGGTAAAAAACCCTATTCCCACTGCTTTAGAAGTGTATCAGCCTCGAAGTCATGTGTAAAGCATAAGTATCTCTCGCATAGACGATATGTAGCCATGGACATTAGTGTAGAGGGGCTGCTGGTTAACGTAGTTCTGCTGCTGGCCGGGGCGCTCATAGGGCTCGGCGTTGCTAGGGCAGTTAAGGGCCTGCTACTCATCATATTCGCGTTAATAATACTGTTCTTTTTCGGATTCACAATCGCAGGCCTCATATCTCCCACAGCAGTTGCATCACTCTTTGGCCCCTTGGCGAGCCTGATATTGGAGTTTCTATCACTACTCGCAAGGTATCCCGCTATAGCAGTGGGATTGCTCTTAGGCCTAATTATAGGAGCTATCAGGTAGTTCTTCTCAAGATTCTTTTCCCCAGCTGCCTAAAACACCACCAAGCGAAGCTTGCAAGCTCCCCTACCCCCAGCTTGCTCTTCCCCCCAGCCCTCTCGTAGAAGTCTATTGGAGCCTCGATGATCTTGTAGCCCAAGAGGTGGTATTGGTGGAGGGTCTCCACCTGAAAGATGTACCCTGACTCGTATTTCCTATCCTCTGTGAAGGCCTCTTCCAACACTTTTCTGGAGATGGCTCTGTAGCCGCTCGTGGCGTCCTTCACCTTTAACCCTACAGTAAGCCTGACTAGCAGGTTTGCACCCCGGCTGATCAGCTTTCTCCAAACACTTCCACCCCTCCACCCTCCACCACGAATATATCTTGAACCCACCACAACTTGGGCCCTACCCTCAAGTATCGGCTCAACTAGCCTGGGAAGCTGGCCCGGATCATGGCTCCCATCAGCATCCATCTCGACAGCTGCCACGAAGTCGCCTAGATTCTTCAGGCACCATCTAAAGCCATCCACATATGCGGAGCCCAGACCCAGTTTGCCAGGCCGCCTCATGACGGAGACATTCCCAAACCTTCTCCCAAAATCCTCCACGATCTCAACCGTGCCATCCACACTGCCATCATCAACAACCAACACATGAATGTCAAAGTCCACAAAACTGGACATGGACTCCAGTGATTCGAGCACCCTCCCTATGTTCGCAGCCTCATTATAAGTCGGGATAACAACAGCCACCAGCGCCATCTAACACCATCCCCAAGAAAGTCCAATTAGAATCTTTCCAGCCCAAGAGATGTGTGAATCCCTCCGATGGTTTTAGGCGCTTAGCCTGAGACTATGGCATTCCTATAAATACGACCCACTGAAATTAAGGCGGCAGGAAAGAGAGGAAAAGAGAAGTTGGGCAGGCGAGTGGAGGTCGAGTTTAAGCCACCGTTCATACTCGTCAAGTCTCAATCATTTTCAGCCCTCTTCGATAGGCTCGCCAAGTACAGAGTTGTAGGCTTTTTCAGCTGGTCATCGATTGCTCTAATCCCCGCGATAGCGGGGGCCGGCCTGTTCCTGCTTCTATTGTCACTCCAAGCCCTCCTGAGCAGGCCCGAGGTTCAGGAGGCTCAGCGGGAGGCCGGACCCCAGAGCCTCCTACTCATACCGGGACTCAACCCCTACCTCCCCATCATTTACGGCTGGCTTGGGCTCGTGGTGGCTCTAATAATTCATGAAGGCGCCCATGGAGTCTTGGCGCGCAAGCTCGGGTATAATGTGAAGTCGAGCGGTCTCATATTCTTGGCTGTCCTGCCTATAGGTGCATTTGTTGAGACGGATGAGGAGGAGATGAAAAAGGGTAGGGGAAGGGATGTCGTAAGAATACTTGCGGGTGGACCCGCGTCAAACATCCTGATAGCTATACTCTCGCTTGGGCTGCTTATTGCAGCAACCAACGGGTTACACCCTATAACCATGATAACTGTTGAGGAGGTCATCAGAAATTCTCCCGCAGAGGCGGCGGGACTCCAGCAAGGCGACATCATAGCCAGCGTCAACGGCCGTCCAGTAACCAGCCTCTCGGTCCTATCAGAGGCCATTAACTCAGCGGGCTACGGTGGTTCGATAAGCCTCGAGGTTATAAGGAAAGATGTAGGGGTTCTTAGACTCACTGTTGGTGTTGCTGAACTGGGGGCTGGGAGGCCGATGATTGGTGTGAGATTAGCGAATGCAGAGATGCAGGAGTGGGCCTCTGACTACTTGGAGAGATACAAATCAGCCAGCATCGCGAACCCCCTCATCTACCTCCTCCCACCAACATTTCCAAACTCTCTCCACCCCTTCTCCGAGGCCCAGATATGCATTGACTCCACAGCACCCTCACCACGCTGCTTCACAGTATCGGGCCTATACACACACCCGATACTAGGCAGCTCATATCCGGTCATAGCGAACATGCTCTACTGGATATGGTTCGTAAACTTCAACGTAGGTATCTTCAACGCACTACCCATCTACCCACTGGACGGAGGACAGATATTTAGAAGGACACTGTCCACATTACTCGGCGCGTCGATAGGAGAGAAGGGCGTTAGGGCTGCCACCCTAGCAGTTAGCCTCGCTCTGGTTGGGCTAGTCCTCTCCCTCTTTATGATACCATACCTCGCACTATTGGTCTGAATGGCCCGTTGACAACACCCTTTAAAAATTCGGAGAGACAAGATTATGTGGGCGTGTGGGGAGGCATAGACCTCGTCGTAAAACCGCCCCTCAGACGAGCCGACTTCGAAGCAATCACGTTGATCGGTGCGGGCGAGTATGAGGCGATATTCCTCAACCTGCCCCGATGCCTCCAACGACACGTCACCAAGCTAGCCGAGACCGGAGACGTCGAAGGCTTTATTGAGGGGGCAAAAACAGGCTCGGGGCTGTCTGAGAGCTACCTCACATCGCTTATTAGGGGTCATGAGACCTTTCTCAGACTCCTGCCCAGGGTCTCGGCGGGGAGGGAGATTATTTGCTATTCACCTAACCCCACCGATGAAGAGATACGGGCTACCCTAGAGCTGCCTTCGCTCATACTGCGAGACTCGGTTACTAAGACGGTGAGCCTAGAGCAGTGGCTGAGCATAGTAGAGGAGATGGTTGAATTCGGTAAAAGCAAGCTCGAAGAGGAGGTTGAGTTCATTCTGAGGGAGGCGGGCAGGTTCAAGTCTTCCGCATGCATCTGCGACCCAGGAGCCGCTGTCAGCCTCAAGAAACACCTCCAGAAAAAGACGCTCACGAGGATACTATACACCGTCCTCCCCTACAGGTTCACCCCCCTACAAACCCTACTAAGACTCTACCAACAAAAACCCCTACCAGCGAGCGAAGTAGAAGAGCACGTCAAACAACACATAGGATTCGTGCAAAAATACATAGTCCCGCTAGGACTCGAAGAAGGGCTTGAGGCTTGGACTGAAAAAGAGCTTAGATGGCTTCAAGGAAGGCCCGATAAGCCTCCAGCCCACCCCCCAACCCCCTCTGAAACTTAAATTATCGGACATACATCTTCACAGCGAAGCGGGGTAGGGTAGCCAGGAATCCCGCCGGGCTCATAACCCGGAGATCGGTGGTTCAAATCCACCCCCCGCTACAATTCAAGCTCTTACCCCCACACATATGTCTGAAGTATAGAGCAACCATTTTTAGAGCTGCCAATGCGTTTTGAAGAGGCATTAAATGGATTATGAAAAATCTACGAAAAGAAGGGCGCGCTTATTTGCATAAAATTGACCACAACACGCATATACTGAATTTTATTTAGGTTGCATTCAAAGAGGGGGCCGTGTTTCCACAACGTCTTTCTTACTACAGATTGTTATGATTATGCAGCCAAGGTTCGTCTTTTTATGCTCGACTACCTTGAACCTTTTCTCCAAGATTGAGAATAGCTGCCGTTCAGACTTAAACTTGAATAGATGGGTATTCTTCCACCTCCTCCCCCACGAGCGCGTCCACAACCACCAGATAACTCTGAATAGCAGCGTCTCTAGGGGCACTATGACTATCAATAACCCATTCTCTGTCAGTAATTTCTCTGCAATGTCCAGGACTCTTTCAGGGTTGTTTACATGTTCGAGACTCTCCATTAATACAATTGTTCCATACTGCCTGTTGAGAATCTCTGTGGGCGGGTCCTCGATGCTACCTAGATATACTTTGTCTAACCTCTTTTTAGCGAACTCAACCATCTCGGGGTCAATGTCCACGCCATGTATTTCCACCGAGTCTCCGAGTATCATCCGTACTCTGACACCGTCTCCGCACCCTAAATCAAGAGCCGGCTCAGAGATTTTATACCCATTAATCATGCTTTTAGTTGCTTTGACAATTCTTCTGTGCCAATATTTGCTGGGAAACCTGCTTGTTGATATCTCGTAGTAGCTTTTCAACTTTCGCGGGGGTGAATGATGAATTAGGGCTGATATATGCGTTTTTGGCGGGGCAGCTGGCTATATTGTTAGGAGATGTATGTTGCCAATCTCAACCCTTTTTAGATGTCTTGTCGCCGCTCTATAGCACTCTATGACCTGCTTCCAAGGGGTTATCGGTAGGTCGTCCATCATGAAGTGGGGGTAGAAGACTAGGAGGCTGTAGGGTATGGTCTCGTCGAGGGAGGCTATGAACTCGGCAATGGCCGAGACCTCTGCGGCGTCAACATAGCCTGGGACAAGCAACGTTGTTGCAGCCAAGACCGGTAGGTCAGGCCTCTTATCGTAGAAGGATCGGTGGACCATTTCAAAGTTTTCCAGTATCCTCTTGTTGTCGAGGCCTGTTAGTGCTTTGTGGATGTTGGGGTTGAAGGCTTTGAGGTCGAATTTGACATTCCCGCCGCTCTCCAAGACTGTCTCGACAGCCCTCCTAACTAGGGATGGGTTGCCGTCTCCATTCCACTCATAGCAAATCCTCAACACTCTTCCAGCTGGTTTCTCCTCATGAACCCTCCTAGAGGCCTCTATTGCGAAGGGGAGTTGAGGCTCGGGCGAGCCGCCGAACCAGCACCAGCAGGAGATTCTATCGTTCGATAGCGTTAGGTTGACAATCTCTTCCACGGACACGTGTGGCGCCTCCTGCACGTTTTTATGTGACCAGTTCTGGCAGAAGAGACAGTTCAGGCCGCAGCCATAGAAGAATAGGGCGAGGTTGTAGTATCCAAGCTCTGGGCCGATCCTACACGCGTATTTTGGATAGCCAGCCCCTGTCCCGGCTGGGCAGAAGTATGCGTTGCAACAATTGGTTACGTGTGGGTCGAGATAGTAGTGGAGGAGGGCCTTTCCATGCGGGGCCAGCGTATACATCTTGCCTCCGCGGTTTCCACGTATTCCGCAGTAGCCGACCTCGCCCTCACCAATGATGCATCCCGCTGCGCAGAGGCTGCAGGGTATGCCTCCTCGAGTCTTCGGAGGAGTGGGGGGTAGCCCGAACCGTCTCCTACTCAGAAGATGCCCCTGCATCGCTATCTCAAGGGCCTCCTCAGGCCTCTCCCTCAAACATCTGACGCAGACCTTCAACCCCCTCGAGACCGGGAGCCCGCCTGAGCAGAGAGCGCAGCTTATCGACAAAAGGCTCCCCTGTTTAACATTTAAGTGAGCATCATTAAAAAATGTTGGCCAGCTATTGTGGGGTTCCTTTCTAATTAGTTTGTCATCAATCTCAACAGTTCTGTCGGGAGGCGTTCCTGATCGTGTGGCCGCCTTTATGCGCTAGGTCTTTTTCTCAGACAGCTTTTCGACAAATTCTCTAGTCTGTATTGCGGGGAGGCTTGTGATTTTCACGGTTCCACGGCTTCCGAGCCTAACGGAGAGTTTAGCCACTGTCGCATCGTCAGGAGCCTCAATAATTGTTACAAAATCATACGGTCCCAAGACGGCGTATTGGTCGATTATCTTTATGCCCATTGCTTCGACCTCTCTGTTAACCTCGAGAATTCTTGCAGGGTTTTTGCTGATCGTCTCCAATCCTTCACACGTCACATTTGAGAGTAGGATGTATCTCGGCACGTCTAGATGGTGTGGGGCATCGTATTTATAGGCTCTGGGGCGCCAGACCGGGTGTTTGTACTGGTTTTCAGCCTCAGCATAGGTATGATGCCATCTTTGGTCGATGAGTCAAGAATATATATCGTGAGAGGGTTTATGAAGGCGTAGGCCTAGAGGGTGCGAGAGTTGGGCTGGACTCTGAGCCGTGAGCCAACCCCTATCTGCAACCCACTCTGCAGGTTTTTCCGCTGCAAGAAGATGCTCTCAGCCGGGAGATTTGCCCTAGACATACATAGAGACCCGCCCTGGTGCCACTGGGTCAACGCCCCCTGCATCGGCTATAAATGCCCCTACGCAAGCTGCGTCCAAGTAAAGCTACTCCCAGACGGCAGGTGTGGAATATTCGTGAAGAGGAAGACGGAGGAGAAGATGCCTGAAGAGGTTGTACCCCGGCTAGGGCTGACGGACAAGAGCAGAAAGAGATTGGAGGACTTGGGGCTTTAGCCCCGCCGCCATCCTCCAGAGGCGATATTGTTTTTAGTTCGGGGAGATGTTAGCGATATCTGGGTCGATGGCTTGATCCAGATCATCCCTGTTGAGGGGATGAAAATTATAGCGCCGGGGGATAGGCTGGGGGTTGAGATTGTAAATGCTTTAGCGGGGCGCGGGATTCGGCCGGTTGATGGAGACATAGTCGTGGTTAGTCATGTGGTGGTTGCAAAGGCGGAGGGCAGAATATACCGGCTCTCAGAGATAACGCCCAGCCCCCAAGCAATAGAGCTGGCCCGCATCACTAACAAGGACCCAGCACACATAGAGGTCATTCTGAGAGAGGCGAAAAGAATAGTCAGGGTCAGGGGCGAGGTCTTGATCACCGAGACTAGACACGGCTTGATATGCGCGAACAGCGGAGTAGACCTCTCAAATGTAGGCGAGGGGTGGGCGGCTACACTACCCGAGGACCCTGACGCCTCTGCAAGAAGAATCAGGAAAGAAATCGAGGAAGCTACTGGCGCGAAGGTTGCGGTGATAATTTGTGACTCGCATGGCAGACCGTTTAGACGCGGAGCAGTGAACATCGCGATAGGTTGCAGCGGCATCGAGCCGATATGGGATAGGCGCGGAGAGCCCGACCTCTTCGGCCGCATACTCAGGAGTAAGCAGATCTGCGTAGCGGATGAGCTGGCTTCTGCAGCTGAGCTGGCCATGGGGCAGGCGGGTGAGGGAATACCTGCCGTACTCATACGCGGATACAAGTATAAGACAGGTGAGACGGGAGCCTCTCAAATAATTAGGCCCAAGGAGGAGAGCCTATTCTAGGCCTTTTGACCGAGGCTAGATGAGGCGAGACAACATGCCCGCGCTAACCACCATAGACTTGAGAGTCTTAAGAGCGGTCCTGAAACACAACACCATCAATCCGTCAACAATATCCCTTGAGACTCAACTAGCTGAGGGGATAGTTAGAGAAGCTCTACAACGCTTGGGCTTAACGGGGGAGGGTGGACTAAATAGGGATAGAATGGTGGAGGTGGCAGTAGAGTGGCTGGAGAAGAACCGGTCCTTCGAAGAGGTTTCCAAAAGCCTTACGTGGGACCTTTTCGAGACCCTCATAGCCAGGATATTGGAGGCGGCAGGCCTGTACGCTAAGAGAAATATCACGGTAACCGTCGGTAGAAGGAGGGCTCAGCTGGACGTGATTGCCTTGAGAGATTATACCGTGTATCTGCTCGAGTGTAAGAGGTGGATGAGGAGCGTGTCGGGAAGCCTAGCCCAGACTGAGGCTAAAAAACTGAGGGAGAGGGCTGAGATCTTCTGCCAAGCCCTCTTAAAACTCCACGGCACGGGGCCAGTTACACACTATGTAGTCCCTGTACTAGTCTCGCCCTACGCATCCCCCACCGTCTCTGATGTATTCATATCCCCCTTCAGGTCTCTGGTCAGCCTCTTCTCTGAGCATCCTGCAACACTCCCCTCACCCCCCACCACCGTATTGAAACTAGGGCGAAGACTATCGCCCCAACACCTGGATTCTGGGAGGATAAAGGCCGACCCCTAATAGACAGGCTGCAGCGTTAAACAATCTACTCATTTAAACACATATATAATGAGGCGAATACGTATTGTTGGATGCAGATGTACCGATCCACACTCTCCGTTAATGGTGAGATAGCTAAGGAGCTGCTTGCACTGGCTAAGGAGAAGAACATGACTTTATTCGCCCTCACCAACCAGATCCTCGAGACAGCGATACTTCTTATGAAGATGGGTGTGGATTTTCAGGCGTTAAGAAACCTTGTGAGTGTGTTGAAGATTTTGAGGGATGTTGATGCAGTAGTCATACCATCAGACTTTCTCGACAAATTGATCTACGAGCTTTACAAGAATAATCAAAAGGAGCTTCTAAACTCCTTCAAACAGCTCGGAATGGAATTGGCCGAATACTTCAAGCTAGAGGCGATGGATATTGAGAAGCTAGTCACTCTAGCCCAGACACTCTCAACCCTCCTACCCCTAAAGAGGGTTAGTCTGCGACGGCTCAACCACACAACATACGAGCTGAGCGCCGTCGGCGTCGGAGGTAGGATCGAGTCCACAAACTGTGTCTACCACTTCATAGAGGGCGTGCTAGAAAAGTACGGACTCGAGATCCAAGACAAGACCATCAGTAAGGGCCTAGTTAATGTAAAGTTCGCTGAGAAGTTTTAGCCTCTGCTCCTCCCACCACAGTTTATTAGACCGCTACCCTGTGGGCGCCTATAATGTCTAGCAGAGCCTTAATACAGTTTCTTTCAGTTATTATACCCTCAAGCATTCCATTACTTATTACTGGAACTCGTCTAATATTTTTCTCAACCATCTTGGCTAGCACTTCAACGAGTGGTGTTTCAGGTGTGCAAGTAATGAGTTCTTTACTCATCACGTCCCTGACTAGGGTGGAGAGGAGGTCTTCAGGCCCCTTCCCCCATAGCAGGCTTCTCAGAATGTCCCTCTCGGTTACTATGCCCACAGGCCTGTTCCCTTCCACGACAACTAAGGCACCAATACCCCTAGACATCATGAGTTCTAGGGCGGTCCAAGCGGTATCGTCAGGCCGAACGGTGACTACGAAAGGATTCATTACATCCTTTGCCTTAATTATATGCTCCCCAACCACTTCAATAATGGCACACTAGGGAGGCTTAAAAAGATTCTCTGCCACGATTAATTTAAGTAGGGAGACCCACAGGGGTAGTGGACAGATGCATGTTAGGGTCGCGCTTATCCAGATGAGGATGTCAGAGGACGTTGGAAAGAATATTGAGAGGGCTATGCTCTTCCTCGAGGAGGCCGCCAAGGATGGGGCGGATATTGCCTGTCTACCAGAGCTATTCACCACAACTTATTTTCCTCAGACACTCGGTGTCGAGGCCCCCCACTGCGAAGAGGTTCCGGGCAGATTGTCGGAGACTATATCGGAGCTGGCGAGAAAGCATGACCTTGTAGTCGTGGCAGGCTCAGTACCAGAGTCAAGCGGCGGCGCCCTGTATAACACGTCCTTTGTCATTGACTCGGCCGGACGATACGTGGGCAAGTACAGAAAGATGCATCTCCCGGACGATGAATGCTTCTGGGAGGCCCACTACTTCACAGCAGGCGACCTAGGATACAATGTATTTGAAACATCTCTCTGTAGGGTTGGTGTGCTGATCTGTTATGACCAGTGGTTTCCTGAGCCAGCGCGGATACTCGCTCTAAAGGGTGCGGAGATTATCTTCTACCCCTCAGCCATCGGCTCAGTCTCGGGAATATCTCAGGAGGAGGGAGACTGGGCTGAGGCTTGGGAAACCGTCCAGAGAGGGCATGCGATAGCCAACGCACTGCCCGTGGCCGTCACCAACCGCGTAGGGGTGGAGGGCAGGATAGAGTTCTGGGGCAGGTCACTCCTCATAGATGCTTTCGGAAAAGTTGTAGTCAGAGCTGACAGGGAAGAGGGCGTCTTCACAGGCAAGATAGACTTGGAGCAGGGGCCGGCCATCAGGAGGGGCTGGGGCTTCCTTTCTAAGAGAAGGCCCGAGACCTATGGTGATTTAACGCGATGACACGAGGCGAGGGGGATAGGTTGAGAGCCCCCGCAGAATGGGAGAGGCATAGCTGCACTTGGATTGCCTGGCCCCACAACGAGTCGACCTTTCCACCCCAGCTGATTGAGAAGGTTGAGGAAGCTTACTGCGAAATGGTCTACGAGGTCGCGAGAGGTGAGCTCGTCAAAATCCTCGTAAATGACGAGAGTGAGGCAGAGAAGGTTCAGAAACTCCTAGAAGAGGCTGGACCCTCGATGGGGAATGTGGAATTCCATAAAGTCCATACAGAGGATGTCTGGGTAAGAGATTATGGACCTATATTCGTTCGGGATGAGGGCTTGGATGTTCTAGTAGGCGTCAAGTGGAAGTTCAACGCGTGGGGAATGAAATATCCTGAACTCGCAAAAGATGACGAGGCCGGACGCCAAATTCTCAACCTCTCAGGAGCCGAGCCCATATACCGCGAATACGTGGTTGAGGGAGGAGCTATTGAAGTCTCGGGCAACGGGATACTTCTAACCACTGAGAAATGCCTCCTCGACCCAGCCAGAAACCCGGGGCTAAGCCGGGAGGACTTGGAGCTGGAGTTCAACAGATATCTCGGAGTACGTGATGTAATTTGGTTCGAAGAGGGGCTGGTGGGGGACGACACGGATGGGCATGTGGATGTCTTCTGCAGATTTGTCTCGCCGGAAAAAGTCGTGTTAGCCGAGGAGGAACGGGAAAATGTGAATAAGAGGATTCTTGAGAGGGCGTACCGGAGACTCGCCGAATATATGGAGAGTAGGGAGGCCGGTATAGAGATTGTGAGGGTTCCATGCCCACCTCCTCTCAAGATATTAGACCAATACGTCCCCGCCACCTATCTCAACTTCTACATCTCCAACTCCGCCGTCCTGGTACCGGTTTTCGGCGTGGAGGAGGATGAGACAGCGTTGTCCATCCTAGCCGACTGCTTCCCCCATAGGCGCGTAGTCGGGATTCTGTGCAAGGAGCTTTTCTACGGTTTGGGCGGGATACACTGTGTTACGATGCAACAGCCCTCAATAGAGGGTTGAAAATTCCTAAGAAGAGAATGTGACGAGGCTCTTTAGTACGCCGGAGGGTGGGAGGAGCTGCCCAATCCTCTCTTTCACCTCCTCGAGCATCACGATTGTGAAGACACCAGCCAGTTTTGCCCCCGCCCTATTCACTATACGAATCATTCCATGGATTGTTTCACCGCTACGGGCCACGTCGTCAACAATCAATACAACGTCGCTCTTCCTCAAAGCCTGCCTAGGCACGTAGAGGTACTCCACCAGCGCTGGCGTACGCTTTATCGGCTCCTCAATGTAGCTCTTAACGTTCAGGTCCTTTCTCTTCTTAGCGATTATTAGGTCGGCCCTCAACTCGGTGGCAACTTGGACCGCAAGTGGTATGCCGTCAGTGGCTACGGTGAGCAGCTTGTTTATTGAGAAGACGTTGAACTCGGCGCTTACTACCTTTGCGATGAGGCGGAGCAGACCCACATCCGCTACTATGGCGGATAGGTCGTAGAATCCATCCTCCGTTCTGGTCAGCCTCTTCTTTACTATCTCGGAGAGCAGGGACTCGTTGAATAGCCTGACAATCTTCTCGGCCCTAGCTGTGTTTGGTAGGACATGACCGTTTATGTATCTGCTGAGAATAGAGACTTGGAGGCCGAGCATCTCGGAGAGCGACTTGTATCCATACCTCTCCCGAAGATAGGCTAATACCTCAACTGCGCTTAGCCTCAGATACAAGTCCGAAATCTTTGTCAACCACCGACCGACTCATCATGAAACTCGGATTTAAGCTTTCATGAAATACTGGTCAATTCGCAGAGAACACTATACTCGAAAGATAATTATGCTGCCTGATTCTTAAAAAATGTGTGAAGTTAGAAGGGTTCAAGGGTGTAATAGCCGCGATCATTACCCCTAACGGCGTCGAAGATGCGGATATCGAGGCATATCTGAGGTTTCTACATGAGAGGGGTGTGGGCGGGATATTCGTGCTGGGGACGATGGGTGAGGGCGCGAAGCTCTCAGTCCAAGCTAGGGAGAACGCGGCTAAAAAGATCGTCTCTCTCGCAGGGGACAGATTCTTAAAAATAGTTCACGTGGGCTCTTCAGACTTGGAATCATCCTTGAGACTCGCTAAACACGCGCAAGAAATCGGGGCCGATGCCGTCTCCGCCGTCGCACCATACTATTACAGGTATGATGCGGAATCCCTAGCAAATTTCTACACGGCTCTCGGATCCTCCACAAATCTACCAGTACTATTCTACAACAACCCCGGCAGGCAGGCCTACCCGATAAGTCTTCAGGAGATTGCGAGGCTTTTCGAGCTGGCCCCAGCTGTACGAGGCGTCAAGGATAGCAGTGGAGACCCTGACCTGATTCTTGAGCTCCAGTCCAGCTTCGGGTCCAGCCACTTCATAGCATGTGGTGGAGACAACCTCCTCTACTACGCTTTCTCGATCGGCATCAGGGCCCACGTGAGCGCCTTAGCATCCATCTATCCGGAGCTGGCCGTGGGTGTCTTTAGGGCGGTTGCGCGTGGAGACCGCGAAGAAGCGCTGAGGCTTCAGCTGGCCGTTAACAGGGCTAGGCGGTTGTTGAGGAGCGTAGGGCCGGACACGGCATCCTACCGCTACGCACTCACACTGAGAGGCTTAAACATGGGTCCACCCATACCGCCCACGAGGCATCTACGACAGGAGGAGATGGAGCAACTGTCCCGGGGGCTCGCTCCCATTAACAAGTTGGCGGAGGATGTGGCTAGACTTGGCTGAGCTAGTCGCGATGGGGGAGGCCCTCATACAGTTTAACGCCCTCACCAAGGGACCGCTTAGACACGTTACTTTGTTTGAGAAGCACGTTGCAGGAGCAGAGGCGAACGTGGCGGTCTGCGTGAGCAGGCTGGGAAGGAGCTCAGCCTTCATCGGAAGAGTAGGTGATGACGAGTTCGGCAGGAACATCGAGGCCTGGCTGAGGGCTGAGAAGGTCGATACGAGGTGGCTTAAGACGGATCCCAGCGCGCCGACTGGAATCTACTTTGTGCAGCGAGGATACCCAATACCGGCAAGAAGTACCATGTTTTATTACAGGCGCGGCTCTGCCGGGAGCAGGCTCTCGCCGGAAGACGTCGAGGAGGAGGCGTTTAAAGACTCGAGAATATTTCACTTCACTGGAATCACACCTGCGCTGAGCCAGTCGGCGAGGGAGGCGTGCCTCAAGGCCCTGCAGCTGGCGGAGAAAAACGGTGTCCAAGTCTCCATAGACACCAATATCCGTCCAGCCTTGTGGCCCAGCCTAGAGGAAGCTGCTAGGGTTTTGATGCCAATGATTGAGAAGGCGAACATTCTTTTCACAGACCCGACAGACGCCGAGATTCTGGTGGGTGAGAGCGAGCCCGAGAAGATATTGGAGGTCTTTAGAAGCCTCGGCATAGAGACTGTAGTGGTAAAGCTGGGGGAGAGGGGGGCTGTTGCCGCATCTGGAAGTGAGAAGGCTCGTGCCGAGGCAGTCCAAGTCAACGTAGAAGACCCCATAGGCGCTGGAGACGGGTTGGCTGGGACGTTCCTAGCATGCTTGCTGGCGGGCCGAAACCTGTTCGAATCCTTGAGAAGGGCCACTCTTGTCGGCTCACTAGTCACTACCGTGAGAGGTGACCAAGAGATGATTCCCATACTCAAGGACCTTGAGGCCGTCTACCGATACTACTATCCCTATCCCTGAACACGAGCCTCGCGGCGACTAAAAATAGTCGTCTAACGTTTTTCACCACAGAGTTGACAAGGCTACAGGAGGTTTTAGCCAAGGCGGCGGAGCTGGTAGAGCCCACTGAGCCGGAGAGGAGCCGCGTCTCTGAGCTGGCGGCCAAGCTCCTCTCAGCCTGTAGGCAGGAGTTCTTGGGACGGGAAGGGGTGGTTGATGTCTCCATAGAAGGGTCGGTGGCAAAGGACACGTGGGTCAAGGGGAGGGAGGAGGTTGACGTCTTTATCCACTTCACACCCAGTGCGGGTAGGGAGAGGCTGGAGTCAACTATTCTGGAGCTGGGGCGCAGGGTTATTGAGGCGCTCGGCGGAAGGCACTGGCTCAGATACGCCAGCCATCCATATGTTGAGGGCATGGTTGAGGGTATCCGCGTCAACATCGTCGGATGTTTCAAGACCGAGCCTGGCCGCTGGATTAGTGCCGTCGACAGAACCCACTACCACACAGAGTTTGTAAGGTCGCGAATAACCCCCCAGCTCAGACGCGACATACGTCTCTTCAAGGGCTTCTTGATGGGGTGTGGACTTTACGGGGCGGAGATCAGGGTTGAGGGCTTCAGCGGATATCTCTCAGAGCTCCTAGTCATTAGTCATGGCGGATTCGTCGAGTTGTTGAAGAAAGCCGCGGAATGGCGAATACCGGCTTTCGTCGACTTGACCGGTAGAGTCAGGCGTGAAGACGCGCTCAGGCTCTTCCCCAATGCCGCCCTTATATTCCCTGACCCAGTAGACCCCGCCCGAAACGTAGCAGCAGCCGTGAGCAAGACAAAGCTCGCAGAGCTAATTCTGGCGTCCAAGCTCTTCCTGAGAGAGCCAAGCATCCAATACTTCATGCCCGAAGCCCTCAAACCCCCATATGAGGGGGACTGGCGCGACAGCCACGAGCTCCTCGGAATCATCTTCCGAGTTGAGGAGCGGCCTCCTGACATACTTTGGGGGGAGATCAAGCACACCCTTAACGGGGTTTCGAGGCGGCTGGTGAAGGAGGGGTTTCAAGTCTACAGGGCAGCGGCCGCCCAGTCGGGCGAGGAGGTTCTTCTACTCTTCGAGCTCTCGAGCCTCTCTCTTCCACCACTCGAGCTGCGGATGGGACCACCCGTCTGGCTTGACAACGCAATAGACTTTGTGAGGAAGACTCTCAGCAGGGAGGAGAGGGTTGCGGGACCGTGGGTAGATGGTGAGAGACTTTACGCCCTCTTCAGGAGGAAAAACGTCAACGCCGATGAACTATTGAGGGAGTGGATTAGGAGAGGGGAGGTAGCCATATCGCGCGAGTTGGCAGACAGTTTGAGGGAGGCTGAGATACTGACCAGTAGAAGCGGCCTAATCGACAGAATTAGACATAGCGAGGATTTTAGAGTGTTTCTGAAAAACTTCCTCGACGGTGTAGCTACACCTCTCAGACACTTCGCGAAGAAATGCTAAAGATCGAAGAACTGAGAAGAAATCACCACCTCTTGCTACAGCTCTCCTACCCATCTCCAGACCCCGACTACGCAGCGCTAGTGTTGGGAGCGCTCGAAGAGCTTGGTGTTGAGGCCCTGGAGCTGGAAAACCCTGAGAGACTGAGACTGATCGGTAAAGGGTTCAGAAATATTGTCTTGGTCGGGTTTAGAGGTATGGTGAGGGTGGCTCTTAAGGTGAGGAGACTCGACTATGCCGTTAAGTCAACCTTTCGTGAGGCGTATATGCTTGAACAGGCTAACAGGGTGGGTGTTGGCCCCAAGCTCTTAGGGCACAGAGATCCAGTCTTAGTCATGAGCCTAGTCGAGGGTGTAGACCTGACCAAGTGGCTACTCCACTCAAACCCACCCAGCAGTGCCGCCAGGCACACACTATTGGAAGTTGCGATGCAGTGCCACAGGCTCGACAGGGCTCGGATAGACCATAGAGAGCTGAGCGACGCAAGCAAGCATGTGATAGTCACGCAGGGTGGGCCTGTCATTATAGATTTCGGCTCAGCCGGATTTTCAAGCCGTCCAAAAAACCTGACCTCATTCATAAACTACATCAGCTCAAAAGAGCTTGAGAAGGTGAGGCGGGACCTCGGTCTGGGCTGGGTGGAGAGGCAGACCCTAAGGCGGTATAAGGAGACATATTCGGGTGAGGATTTCGAGGAACTCCTCTCAGAAATGAAGCTCCTCTGACTACTATGAGTCTCTTTTTTGGTGAAGGAGACTAACAGCTAAATAGGACGCTAGGTCATGGGTTTTCGAGGTGCCCTAATTTATTGTGTATCGCGTCCTGCGCAGAGGCGTTCTCCAAACCGTCGCGGATGCAGTTGGAAACACTCCGATAGTAGACCTTACAGAGCCACTCTCGATCAAGAATGGGTCAAGGGTCCTTGCTAAGTTAGAGTTTTTCAACCCTAGTGGCTCTGTCAAAGATAGACCCGCCCTATACATCGTCAGAGACGCTATAGCTCAGGGGCTGGTAACACCAAATATGACAATCCTTGACGCTTCATCCGGAAACATGGCTGTAAGCCTATCCCTGATGGCCGCCTGCTTCGGTCTAAAGACGAAGATAGTCGTCCCAGAAAACATCAGTCGAGAGAAGATAGGACTGCTCCGGATACTGGGCGCGGAGATAGTCTACACAGACCCGCTTGAGGGGATAGACGGCGCCATAAGGGAGGCGAGGAGGCTGGCAGAATCCGACCCCAAGAAATACTACTATTCAAACCAGTATGATAACCCCTCCAACGTCAGGGCCCACTATGAGACAACCGGGCCTGAGATTATACGCCAGACGCGGGGCAGGGTAACCCACTTCGTGGCAGGCGTAGGGACTTCGGGAACCCTGATGGGGGCTGGCCAACGTCTACGCGAATATAACAAGAGGATAAAGATCATTGAGGTGCAGCCCGACGGCCCGCTCCACGGGATTGAGGGCCTCAAGCACATGGAGAGCTCGATAAAGCCGAAGATATACGATCCATCCTTCGCGGATAGCCTGATACAGATCTCGACTGAAGAGGCTTACCAGCATTCTAAGCTCCTAGCATGTCGTGCGGGTGTTCTGGCGGGGCTGTCGGGGGGAGCAAACGTGGCAGCCGCGCTCCGAGTTGCACTAGAGAATCCGGGCTCTGTTGTCGTAACTCTGATCCCCGACGGCGCTGCCAGGTATGTAAACCTGCTGCTGGGCTGAGAATGGTTTATAAGACTAAAGGTAGAACTGTTATTCCGGTATTGCCGGTCAACGAGTCTATAGTTGTCTATGAGGAGGGGATGGAAGACTTCTATCTCGAAGACGCATCCCTAATTGAGGGTCTTCCTGGTATTGGTCTTGTTTCGAAAATCAGTGTAGCCTACATTTTGGGGAAGGTAAAGCCTGTAAAGCTTTGCAGGGTCTACTCGCCCCATTTCCCCTCTTATGGATTCATATCAGAGGGAAAACTCCTGCCACACTTTCTCGACATATACGCCGTTGAAGACCCTTCACCCACGCTGATAGTGTACGGCACCTCCCAGCCCTCAAGCAGCTACGGTCAGCACGAACTGTGTGGAAAGATAATAGATATAGCCGCCAAACACGGTGTTAGGCGCGTCTTCACACTCGGCGGCTTGGGTGGGAAGGAGGACGTAGCGCAGAGACGGAGGATATACTGCTCCTCAACCAGCAAAGCCTACCTCGAGAAGTACATGGGGCTCGTGGGAGGGGAGGTTTATGGTGGACAGATTGTAGGTGCTGCGGGGATAATGATGGTTATGGCGGGGCAGAGAGGCCTTGAAAACATGGGCATGCTGATTGAGATTGGAAATTCTATGCCGGACTATTATGCAGCCCAGAGGGGTGTAGAGGCTCTCTCAAAGCTTTGTTCGCTCGGATTAGAGGGGGTTGGGGTAAGCGAGCTAATAACCGTCTCGAGCAGGAGCATCGCTAGGCTTGAGGCATAAAGAATGGCTCATCCTGTCTCGCGCTTCCACTCCTCCCAGATCCTCTGAATCCTCTCGGCTGCCGGTCCCGATCCCTCAATAACACCGTCCTTAGTCACCCTAATCCTATCCATCACAACTATCACCCCGGCCTCCCGTATGTACCGTGCCATGTTCGGGAAAAGGGCGTTTATCCTTTCGAAGAGTGAGGTTAGGTCGGGGCCAGCCTCCACCACCTCGATCGTAGAGACGCTGCGGCCCGAGATGAAAATCCTTGAGACAGGCTTACCATCATCCGTCGTGGCGTCTACTAGCCATAGGCTGTAGTCTGTAGGATTATATGCCGCAACCCTCCCTGTAACCCTTCTCCCATTCGCCATTAAAACAGTCACAACTCTCTCAAGCACTGAGGCGAACTCCTCACCAAACTTTCTCGAAGCAAGCGCGGACATAAAATATCTGAAAAAACATACAAAAGCCAGCATTTAAAGACTATCACCCCTCAAGGCAGCACAAGGGCTGTCTCGCCCAAATCCCCCGCCTACTCCTATCTGTTACCTGCCTCCACCAGCTCCAGCAGACATAGAATCCTAGAAGCGGCGACCCATGCATCCAGCGTGTGCTCAGAGAGCCTGACCTCCCTATGGGCGATCGATCTTATCTCTGGAGAAAAGTCTCCGTGGGGGAAACATCCTACTACAAAGACAGTTGGCTTAGGACTCTTAGAGAGCTCTTCCAGCACCCTCATCTCCACACGAACTCCGGTCTCTGAGAGGAGGACCACGCTCCCAGCCCCTAAGCCCCTCACCCAACTCTTGAGGTCCGAGTCCAATACGCGGAGCAGAACCTCACCTGCATCAGACTCGATCACTTTCTCGGCCAGGAGCTTCTCAAAAAGACTTTTGAAGCGGTCATAATTTCTCGGGAGTCTAACCTTGGGGTTCACCCAGATCATGTGGCCTTGCTGGGTGTGAATGTATACCTCCAGCCTCTCAGCCTTGTTGAGCGGTGAGCCGAGAACCTCTAGGATAGTGAAGTGGAGTATGTCGGGCCGTCCCCTCCTTTCTCTCCCTGGAAGACCTCTCATCGCCGTATGATGGTATGAGGAGTCTAGTAGAGTCCTCGCAGGGCTCTTTCCCCTCCTTCGACAATAGGAGGCCACAGCCGGGTGGCTCCAGATCTCTCGAGGGATAAACTCGACCGCGGAGTCTGCGAGAAGAACTATGTATTTGGGAGTGGCCAGCTTGCACTCACACTCTTAAAACAAACCTACGAGTAGATGGCTAGTCGACCCTCGCCCCTTCAACTCCGTCGAGAGCGCAGAGCGCTGCACCATATAGTGGTGCAAGATCTCCGTGTACTGGCTTGGCTATGCGGGGCTTATCGAGTAGAAGGAACTTGTCTATACGTGGAAATACCTCGCTTTGGAAGAAGGTCTCGTGCCCGAGATAGATGGCCCCACCTATCACCAATACTTCCGCGTCGAAGGCGTTGATTACACCTGCGAATCCTGCAGCGTAAAAGTCCTTTAGCAGCTCAAACAGCCCCAAGGCCGCCCTGTCTCCAACATAGTATAATTCAAAACACTTCTTGGCATCAAGACTTTTATCAATGTACGCCCTCTCCAGGCCCGTCCCCCTTTCCAGTCGCCCATCCCTAAGAAGCCTCTCAGCTAGGCGGGGTATATTCGCACCCGAACAATACGCCTCCCAGTGGCCCCGCCCACCACACCCGCAGTCCATGTATCCAGCCGCATCGATGACTATGTGGCCTATCTCAGCCCCATTCCCAATTTTTCCTAGGATTAGGTGCCCATTGTCTACAACCCCGCCTCCAATCCCGCTGCTGATTGTGATGTATATAAGATTCCTGACTCCCTCCTCCTTTCTTGACCACCATTCTCCATAGGCGGCCGCGTTACAGTCGTTTAGGAAGTAGTAATCAACGTCCAGCTCCTCCTTCAGATAGGCTAGGAGGGGGATCTCGCGCCCCTTGTCGGCAATGTTGGGGGCCTTCAGGATCACCCCCCTCTTTGAATCCAAGGGTCCGATTGAGGCCACACCACACCTCCAAATCGCGGACCAGTCCTGGCCCGCCACCTCCCTAGCCAAGTCCAAGAGCGCCCTCGGGACAGACTCAGGAGAGTTGGTTTGTGGGGTTTTCCCACTCTTAAACCGGAGCAGCCTCCCCTCCTCGTTGAACACCCCCACACGCATATTCGTCGCACCCACATCCGCAGCGAGAATAAGCCCGCTCACAATTCTAGCACTATTTAACGAGGATTAAAGATTACCGCCCTTCTCGAGCGATGGGACACACTTTAACCACACTCAAACTCTATGGAGAGCGTCAGGACTGTATCGCCTATCCTTAGGATGATGGGGTCGTTGAACGGGTTGACTCCCTTGGACTCCAACAGCTTAACAAGGGATACAATCCTGTCCCTAGGCACAAGGGTTACAACAGGTTCTGGGACCGCGGACAGGAACTCTCTCCCGAATCTGTTCAGCGCATCCAACCGCTCCTGCCCCTTTTTCACAGCCTCCCCTACGGCCTCCAAAAGACCATAACCGCCCACCTCCTCCAAGGATAGCTCCAGAATTGGCGTAAGATCCGGTGCATAGCCCAGCTTCACTCTCACCATCTCTGGGAGCTGCTCCAGATATCTGCCCATCGCCCATGAAACCCTTTTCCAGTTCTCAACAAATAGGTTTTGCCCGCTGGACACCATCTCTTTTAAACCGAGTAGTGGAGATATAGTTAATTGAGCCGCCCCTCACCGTACATCTTGAGTCATGGAGACAGTGCTTCCACCCGGCCAGAGATATGTGAGAGGATTCATAATCTATGCGGCACTTGGCTTACCTGAGGTCGATATTGAGAGCTATAGGCTGAGGGTTACCGGCAGCGTCGATAAGGAGCTGGAGTTCTCATACGAGGCGCTCCTAAATAATCCTGTAAAGACAACCTATAGGTCAGACTTCCACTGTGTCACTAAGTGGTCTGTGCGGGATGTTTTGTGGGAGGGTATCCCTGTTAGATGGTTCGCAGAGCAGGCTGGAGTGAAGAATGGTGCTGCGTGGGTATTTTTCCGCTGTTTAGACGGCTACATGGCTCCAGTCCCCATCGAGGACGCCCTCTCGGAAAAGGCGATTGTGGTCTTGAAGATGAATGGAGAGCCGCTGAAACTGGAGAATGGATACCCATGCCGGGCCTTCATCCCCCATCTCTATGGCTGGAAGTCTGCTAAGCACCTCTGCGAGATAGAGTTCTCAGACACTTATATGGATGGGTTTTGGGAGGCTTATGGCTATCACGAGAGGGGGAATGTTTGGGAAGAGGAGAGGTTCAAGCAAGGTTTTAGCAGACACGTAAGGAGGAACCCACTTGTCACCCATAAATGATAACTACAGGCCGCCATAGAGGAATAACTGTTCGCTACCAAAGGATGGGATAAAGACTTTCCGAACTCTTACACCCTTGAGAAATTTCCCAGCCGCTTCGAGGTGCCTCCTCCTTCTTTCAGGACCACCCGTCTGAGGCGAGGCGGGTCCAATGTAGCACGAGCAGCGACCACCGCACCTCGCAGCTACAAACCGGTAGAGCTCCTCCAGCCCAACTCCTCCGCCTAGCCACTCCTCTGTTAAATCGAGGACTAATGCGTCATAATACCCCTCATCATCCCTGATGAATCTGAAGGCATCACCTATCACAAGCCTAGTCCTAGGGTCCTCTAAGGCCTCCTTTACGCCGGGAATATGGAGTCGACATGCCTCAACCACAAGGGGGTCAATCTCTACAATGGTTACCCTCTCTATACTCGGGCTACTGAGAAGCGCTTTCAGTGTCTGACCGCTACCACCGCCGAGAACTAAGACGTTTTTCAACCCGCGCCTCAGAACCGGCCCCACTAAAGCCCTGTTGAAAATGTGCGCGTCAAACTCTGTGTGCTGAAGGTTCCCGTCCAAGAGAAGCATGACGCCGTAGGCCTCATTCTCTATGATGTCTATCCGCTGAAACATTGACCGCCCTCTGAACAGCACCTTCTTAGCATGATATACGACGTGGAGGCCGGGGTATGGTTGATAAACAATATACTCCGAGTCGTCGAAGCATATCTTAGGCATCCACTACACCCATTCGGATAGACTATATAATCCGTTTAGGTTTTAATGACCACGAGTTGAGAGGCACCATACGACCACTCTACAACGAGTTGGCGGAGCTCTACGAGACGATAGAGGAGAGGAATTACAGGGCAGAGATCTCGCTCATAGATAGGGTGTTCAGGGAGAATCAAGTCAAGAGTGTAATAGATCTTGGGTGCGGAACAGGCATCCACGTGAGGGAGCTGGCAAGACTAGGGTACAGCGCAGTAGGGATAGACCTCTCTCCATCAATGATAAGGGTGGCTAAGAAGAGGGCGCGCGGCATAAAACGTGCAAAGTTCGTAAAAGCGGACTACTACACCTACAACCCTAAGACAAGGTTCGATGGCGCCCTCTGCCTAAACTGGTCAATCCCAGTCACCCTGAGAGACGTGGAGAGATTCTTCTCTAACACGGCCCGCCTCCTAAGAGAGGGGGGCATCCTGATAATAGACTACGAAAGGCCAAGCGATATAGTGTGGGGGGATGTAGGCAGGCCGGTTATCGACTCTTGGAGGTTTAAGGGAGGCCAGATAGTCCGTGTCTCTGTAGGAGAGATTAGACGAAACGTGATGAAGAGTAGGGACGTCTACATCGTCTTCGGGCAGCCTAGAGGATTCAGCCCGCCAAGCGAGCGGGAGAGATACTTGGGTAGGTGGAGAGGAGAGAACGTGGTAGTTTTCCTAGATGTATCGCATGTCAGGTTCTATGAGCCTCGAGAACTTGCGAGAATAGCCTCAAAACACGGTTTCAGCTCCCAGAGAATCTTACCGTTAAAGACGAAGCGAGGATATGTACGGCTCTACAACATATTCGTCAAGAGGGGGAAGAAAAAATAGTGTTAATATCTGACTCAAGCACATGGATTTGTAATGTCACAAATAAAGGAGCGAAAAGCCAGAATCCCCGACCATAGACACTGCATCATATGTGGACGGCCGGTTCCTCCTAAGGAGGAGCTATGCTCTGACGAGTGTAAGAATGTCTATGAGGGGAGGCTCAAGAGGGAGAGAAGAACCCGCCTCCTACTCCTAATACTCTACATAGCCCTGCTAGGCTCTCTCTTCTTTTTCTTCTTCCTCCCCAGATGAGTGGATCGTGATGGGGGCGACATCCCTCTCGCTATACAGCCCCCACTTCCCCCCCTCAAGGACAAAAGAGTACACCACACCGGGGACAGGGTCGGCGATGAATTCGCGCATATTCAAGGCATTCAATAGCTCCCCTAGCCGCCTAGACCCGTTAAGGATAATCAACGCGTCCTCTCCACTATATGTTCTCGGGTTCCAAACACCCCAGTCAACCTCCCCACTCCTCACATCAGCCAACACCTCCTCGTGTTTTAGGTTTAGGGCACCGTGATTGAGTATTCTTGAGAGTTTCAGCCTGACTTTTCCTGAGAAGAACTTGCCGGCTCTCTCCGCTGCAGAGAGTAGGTAGTTGATGCCCCCCTTTGAGCCGTAGCTTAGCGAGCATTGGGCGCCTTCAAGATGTAGGTAGGATTTCTCGAGGCCGATTTTTAAGAGGCCGCCGGAAGACTTGACCCAAACAACATACAGCTCCGGACCGTGGGTTAGGGATATCTTCAGGGCTGGGCATTTGAGGATTCCCTTAGCATTCTCGCCGCGCCCTATCAGAAGACCGACCACTTGGCCACGTGGCAAGGCAATGTGTAGGTTAGCCACCGAGTGTAGCTCCATTTTTGAGCTGGGAGTAAAATCAAAAGACGTTCGTAGTGACTCGCCGATATGATATTCAGTCGCGGTGAGTTCTCCAACTTCTAAGACTCCACTAATCGGTCTCTTAAACTCAAGGCTGACACGTAACTGTTCTCCTCGGTCTCCGGACACGGCACTTACCGATCTTAGGGGAGTCTTGCCTGTGCTTAGGGCTAAAAGGATCAGGATGACTGCTGTTACAAATATCAAAAGTGCGGGACTGGGTCCTTGCGGGTTGAGGGGGTCCTGAGGCTTAATAATCATTAGTAAGAGTGAGAGGGCTGTAATTATGGCGCCGGCTATGATTACTTTCCTCCTACTCACGGGTAAAAATGCCTTGTGTGAAAGCTCGGGGGATAGGTCGACTATCCGCACTCTATGGTTTAGAGCTTCTCACATGCTTATAAGCTCAGCGCGATGAATATTGCTTAATTAGCCGTTTACGAACAATAGTCCCCCAAATAAGTGATACTGCGGCAACCGCTCCAAGAAGTTGAGCCGCAAAGATATTCCCGGTCAGTAGAGAAGCTATCGCTGAGAGGGAAGACGCTGCAAAGGCGAAGAAGTATAGTGGCGCCCTTCTCTCCGACTGCTCGAGATACTCGCCATGACACCCCCTCAGATGCTTCGAGTTTGTGATTCTGAGGCAGGTTGTCAGGCAGGGGAAACGGGCTGTGAGAGCGTCTACTATTGGGAGCTGCTCACCACAAAGTACACATTCGCTCATCACATGCTTCTTCGAGGACAATTGCTGGGGTCAGTACCTTCGGGATGGATATATATTTTCGGTTTCTACTTGTAGTCTCGCGATAACACATGCTTATCATATCCCTTTACAAGGCTGTGCCTGCGAGAACAACTAAGATTGTGACTGTGGGGGGTGTCTTGCGGAGGGAGGAGATGGATCTTGTTATGAACCCGTTCGACTACAAGGCTATAGAGGCGGCGGACTACCTGAAGAGGGCGTTTGGCGGCAAGGTAGTCTCGCTGACGATGGGGCCTGATTTCAAGCTTAAGCCCATAGCTACAAGCCTCTATGAAGCTCCTGTCGAGGGTGTTGACGAGTCCTACATTCTCAGCGACAGGAGGATGGCGGGTGCCGATACTTGGGCTACAGCCTATACCGTCAGCCTAGGTGTCAAAAAGATTGTCGAGACACATTTAGCGGCTGTTGACGAGCTTGTAACTCTTCTGCAAGCGGGTGTAAGCCCTCAGTCTTTTGCAGAGAAGGCGAAAGAACTCTATGAAAAGAACCTAATCCCAAACATTGTCTACTCTACACTGCCTACGCTCAGGGGCGAGACTCTGACTGAGAGGTTGTTGAGGGGTGAAATAAGTAGGGAGGAGGCGGTGAGAGTGTTGGAGAAGGTTAGGCAGGAGGTGGGGAGATTCGTAGTTATTGCTGGTATCAAGACTAGCGACGGAGAGACAGGGAGTACTGGTCCGCAGGTTGCTGAGGCCCTTTCCGGAATGCTTGGCAGATTTATACCGAGCGTCACATATGTCAGAGATCTAGAGGCCGACCCTGAGGCAGGGTTCATCTACGTTGAGCGCAAGCTCGGCGATATAGTCCAGAAGCTCCGCGTACCTTTACCCTGTGTGATAACGATTTCTACCGACTATCGTCCCCGCACTCCGCAGCTAAGGCTGAAGAAGAGGGCTCGCCTATACAATTATGCAAAGAAGGTCCTGGAGAGCGTGGTCTGGAACGCGGATATGATCGGTGCCAACCCGCAGTTAATCGGGTTGGCAGGTTCTCCGACGATAGTAGGGCCTGGTATAGATATTGGTGGCCCGCCTGTTCAGAAGTTCGTTGGGAAGACACTTGTGTTCTCAACCCGCGTGGAGGAGTTTGAGTTTAATGGTAAGAAGTATGGACCTTTTGAGAGGCTGAGCAAGGCTGATGACCTGCCCCCAGATGTTTTAGACCATCTAAAGGAGCGTGGCGTAATCAAGGTGTTTGGTCTTGAGGACCTTGTTGAGGAGTTATTTGGGGTGAGGGTGAGCATTGCAAGAGAGCAGTGAGTATAGGGACGTTTGGGTTTATTGCGAGGTCCAAGACGGAGAGCTTACCCGTCCGACAACTGAGGTGATCGCCGGGGCGCGGAAGATTGCGGACAAGGTGGGTATGAAGGTCGTGGGCGTACTATTAGGATATAATCTCGGGAAAGTGGCTCGAGAGCCGATCTACTACGGCGCAGATAAGGTGATAGTATGTGATACTCCTTTGCTGAAGAGCTATCAGGCGATACCTTACGCCTACGTTTTGTCAGACATGGTGCTTAAGCTGAAGCCCTGGGCCTTCCTCTTTATCGCAAACGAGATGGGTAGGGAGCTCGGCGCCCGTGTAGCATTTAGGACAGTTACAGGACTAGCGGCAGACTGCATAGACCTCCTCGTTGAAGACTTTGTAATGCATACGCCCCAGGGGACTAAAGTCTTCAAGGACTGCATCGCACAGGTACGCCCAGACTTCGCCACCCGTATAGCCAAGATCTTCACCCCGAGGCACAGGCCGCAGATGAGCAATATCAGGCCCGGCTCGTTTACACCGCTACCGCGGGACGAGTCTAGGAAGGGAGAGGTGGTTGAATGGGAGGCTGAAATACCACCAGAGGCTTTCGCCGTCGAGGTTATAGAGGAGTGGAGGCTGCCTAAGAGTCCTGTAAAGCTTGAGGAGGCGAAGGTGATAATCAGCCTTGGCTTGGGAGTCTTGAAGGATGCTAAGGGAAATCCGAGGAACCCGGCGGAGGCGTATAGATATGCGGAGAAGTTGAAGAATGCAGTTGAGAAGCGTCTAGGAGTTGTGGCGGAGATAGGTGCGTCGAGGGCTCTAATCTACTCAGGTATCAAGGAGCTTGAAGGCCTGATCGTCAAGGATAGGCAGGTGGGGCAGACAGGGAAGACCGTCGCACCAGATATTTACATCGCTGCCGGGATAAGTGGCGCGATACAGCACAGGGTAGGCATCATGAGGGCCAAGAAGATAGTGGCTATAAACACGGACCCCGCAGCCCCCATATTCCAGATCGCCCACTACGGCATAGTAGGAGACCTATACGAAGTTCTACCCAAGCTCGCAGAGTACCTCGGAGGCGGTGGGAATGAAGCCTGACTATGATGTTATAGTTGTGGGCGCAGGCCCAGCCGGTTGCGCAGCGGCTAACTACCTAGCCAGACAGGGGGTTGACGTAGCCCTAGTTGATAAGGCGCAGGTCCCCGGGCAGAAAAACGTTACGGGCGGAGTGATATACACTCAGTATCTACCCGGGTATAGTTTTGACGACGCATTCCCTGGATTTCGGGAGGAGGCCCCACTGGAGAGGAAGATAGTTTCCCACGAAGTGGCTGTCTTATCGTGGCCCGAGACAAGGAATGGAAGTGTGGTGTATAGGAGGGCGCGGATAGGGGAGGACTCGTTCCTAAACAAGATGGGTGTTACAGGCTTTGACCTGACCGGATCGGAGGGGTATTCGGTTCTGAGGGCGAAGCTGGACAAGTGGATGGCTAGGAAGGTCTCTGAGAGCGGTGGAGTAGTGGTCACGTACAAGGCGGTGGAAGACCTCTACCTCGAGGGTAACCAAGTAAAGGGAGTCATCACAAGTTCTGAGACAGTCACATGTAATCTGGTTATCGATGCCTCGGGTGTAACCTCTAGGCTAGTAGACAGGGCTGGGCTTAGGCCTCTTCTCACCCCTGATAAAGTCTATCATGGTGTTAAGCATGTCTACAAGCTTTCGCCCGAGAAGATAGAGGAGAGGTTCGGCCTCAAGCCAGGGGAGGGGAAGGCGATCTTCTACATGGGTGATGTCATGCAGGGCGTGAATGGTGGCGGCTTTCTCTACACTAACAAGGACACGCTTAGCGTCGGGATAGTCATCTCTCTCGACTCATTCCTTAAACGTGCGCTAGAGGAGATGGAGACCCTCGGTAAACCACTCGACATTCTCGAGAGACTAGAGTCCCACCCAGAGGTTGCACCCCTCCTCGAGGGTGGTGAGCTAGTAGAGTACTCCGCACACAATATCCCGAAGGGCTATAAAACGATGCTTGCGCAGCCCTACACTTCAGGCTACATAGTTGCGGGGGATGCGCTGGGCGCCTTTGTCAAGATTGGAGGCCTTATAGATGGGATGAGGCGGGCCGTCGCAACGGGGATTATGGCGGCCCAGGCCTATCTTAGAGCCGCAAAGGAGGGGGACTTCAGCGCGAAGACACTAGCAATATACAAGGATTTGCTCGCCCCGATTTACAGGGATGTCCAGAAATCGGGTAGGAACGCGATGCTCACGGAGTCCTCAATCGCATACAGACTTGCGCCGAGGCTTATGCTCAGTCTAACTGGGGAGAGGGTAGAGGCCAAAGTCGTCCAAAGGGAATCAAACCCCCTAGACATCGACGCGATTAAAAGGGTGCAGGAGAGGACAGGACTTCTGGACTATGATGAGGACAAAGAATACAGCCACATAAAAGTAGATACAGCTAAGGCCTCTGCACAAAGGCTGAAGATGTGGGTACCGGCCTGCCCCGTGAACTGCTATACTCTCGTTCTGGAGAAAGGAGTTTTCGCCTCTTTGAAGGACCTCTACAAGTACAACCTGGCGAGAAAAATTGCAGAGGGAGTGTCTGAGGAGAGGGCAAAAGCTTTGGCAAGGGCTGAAACGCTACAAGATATGGCACGTGCTAGGCTGAACTTTGACCACGTAGCATGCGTGGCATGCGGTACATGCGGAATTATCGGTCCGCCAGATATAGTAGACTTCGGCCATGAGAGGGACGGACACGGAGTCAGATTCAAGTACGGGTAGAAAAATTTAATACACAGCCCAACCAGAAAATAGAACGTGGCGTTAACATCAGTTACAAATGTAATACGGACCAAGCTAGACGTGCGAAACTTCTCACCTAAAGATGTGCCGTGGGAGGATAAGATCAGCATACTTGATGCGGGTAGGATGGCAGGGTCTGGCATGAACAGCCAGCACTGGCGCTTCATACTCCTAGATAAGCGCGAGGACCTCCAGAAGCTCGCAGACCTAAGCATTACGGGTAAATGGGTGAGTGGCGCAAACTTTGCTGTAGTAGTTCTTACCGATTCGAGATACGCTTGGCACCTCCTCGACGCCGGGCGGGCTATAACAAATATGATGCTAGAGGCTTGGAGCCGGGGCATAGTCTCATGCATCTGTACAGGCTATAACGAGGAAGCCCTGAGGAATTGGCTGAAGATTCCTCCTAACTATGCTATTGCGGGGTTCGTCGGATTCGGCTATCCCGTGAAGAGGATTATAGGCAGGAAGAATAGATTACCTCTGGAGCAGATTGCCTATTATGGACGGTTCGGAGAGCCACTCAAGAAGTAAGGTTGCTGAAAAGCTGGCGGAGGCCCTACTTAGGGAGCCGCAACTCCTAAGCACAGGCATCTCAGCCACGAAATTAATTTTGGCGAGGAGGCTTGACGTTAAGGAAATACCGAGCAACACGGAGCTTATACAGGCGTTAAAGGAGCGTGGAGCTCCATCCACACTGCTTAGACAGCTTCGCCGCAAGCCAGTCAAGACAAGGTCGGGCGTCACCATAATAACAGTCGTGATCCCCCTCTTCAACTGCCCACACGGCCGATGCATATATTGTCCAGGCGGAGGCCAGACGGGGTTCCCCCAAAGCTACACAGGGGCTGAGCCAGTAGTCAGCTTCGCGCGGAGCGTCGGATATAACGTGGAGGCACAGGTCAGAAACTATCTAAGGAGACTGGAGAATATGGGGCATGAGGTCGATAAGGTCGAGATCATATTCATCGGAGGCACATACACGTCAGCAAGCCCTGAGGCACAGAGATCATACATTAAGGCGGCCCTCGACGGGCTTCACGACTCCAAGTCAAGTAGTGTTGAGGAGGCGGTGAGGAGGGCGGAGTGGGCCCGCCCCCGTCTGGTAGGCATGATGATAGAGACGAGGCCTGACTGGGTAAGACCGGAGATTGCAGATGAGCTGGTTAGGCTGGGTGTGACGCGGGTTGAGCTGGGGGTACAGGCACTTGATGACGAGATCTATCGCCTCATAGCTCGCGGCCATACTGTCCAAGATGTTGTAGAAGCAACAAGAATACTCAGAGATAGGGCCTTTAAAGTCGGGTACCACTTTATGCCCGCGCTACCAGGCTCAAACCCTGAGAAAGACCTAGAAATGTATCGGACACTCTTCCAAGACCCACGCTTCAGGCCGGACACCATCAAGATTTACCCAACCATGGTTCTGCCCGACACACCCCTCTACCACCTCTGGAAGAGGGGCGAGTATAGACCATACGATGTTGAGACACTGATTGACCTCCTAGTCCGGATGATAGAACACACACCCCCGTACGTCAGAATACAGAGAATTAGGCGCGAGATACCCGGCGAGACCGCTGTAGATGGTAGATACCCCGGCAACCTGAGGGAGCTAGTTGAGAGGGAGGCTGAGAGGCGCGGCATAAGGTGCAGGTGTATCAGATGCCGAGAGGTTGGGAGACAGTCATCGCTTAGCGAGGAATATATCCAGTCTATGGAGGTTAAGGAGCTATGGTACGACACGCTGGGAGGCCGAGAAGTCTTCATATCTTATGAAACCAGTGATGGATGGGTCTTGGCCGGCTTGCTGAGGCTTAGGCTCCCTGAGGAGCCCGCAAACCAGCTGCTAGATGGGGCAGCCTTAGTCAGGGAACTCCATGTCTATGGGGAGATGATACCGGTGGGAAGCAGACCCGACCGCGGAGTTTGGCAGCATCGAGGCATAGGCGCCAAGCTCCTGAGAAGAGCTGAAGAAATAGCCCAGAAACAGGGTTATCGGAGGGTCGTAGTGATTAGCGGGCTCGGAGTCAAGGAGTATTATGCCAAGCAAGGCTATGAGAGGCATGGGCCCTACATGGCTAAAATGCTAGTGTAGACGACTTGATCAGCATCGACGAGGCGGTTGATGAGATCAAGTCGGCAATTGCTGCCGGCAGACTAGTCACACTAGTAGGCGAAATGGAGGTCTTCTACGAGGGGCGATCCATCAGCTGGCTAGGCAGAGGCGAAAGACTCCTAGTCATTAAACAAGATAGGAGCGTCCTCGTCCACCGGCCTACAGGCTACGAGCCCACAAACTGGCAGCCGGCCGGCAGCCACATAGACGTATGGAGCGAGGAGGGCAAACTGGTGATAGTCTCAAAGCGCACCTCACCACCTGAAATGCTGAAAATCACTATCACGCGGATACTCCACCTATCATCCTTCGGGCTGAGGGATGAGGCCATGTTCCAGATACACGCCCGCGAAGAGGATATGAAGCAGGCGATCATTGCTGAGCCCAGCATAATTGAGGACGGATTCAGAGTTGTTGAGAGCGAAAGGAAGACCAAGAGCGGATACATAGACATACTGGGAGTTGACAGGGAAGGTAGGCTGGTGGTGATAGAGATAAAGAGGGAGAAGGCAGATGTCGGAGACGTCGAGCAACTCGTCAGGTACTCTGCTCAGATAGAAGAAGAGTTTGGGTCTAAGCCTAGGCAGATGATAGTCGCCCCACTCTTATCAAGCAGAGCGGCGAGAAAGGCCAGAATTTTGGGGGTAGAGTTTAGACAGCTCTCACCACGCAAGGCACAGGAAATCATAAGGAGGAGGAAAGGACTCGACAGGTTCCTATACCAGGAAGACTAGAAGAGGCGGACCTCACCCCGCAGAATTAGGTCAGTCAACATGGTGATGTTTTTTAATTCATAGTGTACTATCTCCTTCACCTCGTTCCTCACGTTCGAAGTTATCTTCTCACTCGAGATGTATTGGATGGATGCGATGAGGGGTCTATCGATCCGCCGCCCAATCTGGGCCAAAAGTTTGACGTATACCTCGTCAAACACGTTGCACTCGTTGTAGATCTTGTCGGCGATTCTATAGGCTGCCACGTTGTATATTTTGCCCACATGTGAAACTGGGTTTTTTCCGGCCGTAGCCTCTAGTGACATCTGCCTGCAGGGTGTGATCAGTCCAGAGGCCCTGTTACCTCGCCCCGTGTTCCCATCATCACCATGCTCCGCCGAAGTACCTGTAACTGTCAGGTAGACGCTACTCTCCTCACGCCTCTCGAGATTGATCATGTCGCCCGTGTTTACATCTACTACTACATCCATGCCATCCGACATCTTGACTGCCAAGTCGAGAACCCTATCTCTAATCTCCTCCTTGACTGAGATGTAGTGGTCTAGGTCTGGTGTGAGGTGAGAAACTATACCATCCGCTATGGTTAGGTGGATTTTGTTCCCCTTCCTCAGCCCCATCACCTTACAGTCCTCGCCGCTCTCCTTCAAAGTCTGTTTGAAGGAGGGGCTGTTAATTTCCCTCTCCACACTGTACACTATTTTCTCTAGGGTTGTGAATGGGGCGTAGCCGACTCCGAAGGATGTGTCGTTTGAGAGGGGCGCCTCGCCCTTATCATACTCTACTATCTTCACTAGGTCAGCGCTTCCAGGCCGTATCCTGCTGTCCGCAATTATGTGCTTGTCTGGGTCGAGGAACCTGAAGTTGTTCTTAATGAACGATCTAATTGCCTCCTTCATCAATTCATCCACTGGAACTACATACTTGTTAGTGGGGGTTTTTATGACGGTTGTCGCCCTGCCGGCTATCAGGATGTATATTGGCTCGTCTAGTGTCCCCCCTCCGAACACGGGAGTAGCCCTACCTCCCACAAGCAGGCCCTTATCCAAGTTGTGGTGGTAGATCTTGCCAAAGTGCTCCAAGTAGTATTTAGAGAGAGCGACGCTGGCGGCCTCGCACACCGAGTCTATAATGTAGTCGGGGTGGCCCAGTCCTTTTCTCTCAACAATCTCGACGTATTGCTTGCCAGTAGGCAAACCCTTTATCCTTTCAAACACGACCGATGTCTTCTGCATCGATTAGCCCACTGTAAAGCCTGTATTTAAAAGGAACCCCCCCTTAACACCGTTGGATTTGTGGCTCCGAAGCTTTTCCCTATTCTTCAGAATAGTCGAGCTGTATGTATAGTACGTTGTTCCCCCTCACCAGTATGTAGGGGTAACTCGCCTTTTTTACGTCATTCTGATACTCTACCCCTCGGTTTATGACGAGGTTCATGTAGTTGTCAGCCTCGACGAGTGTTCCAACATAGGATATGTCGTTCTTCAGCATTACCCGTACTTGTTTGCTGAAGCTGTTCATTATGAGACTGAGTGGTCTAACCCCTGTCGCGGTGCTCAAGACCCAATAATGTGTTGCTGGGCCCAAATAAAAGTCTGACTCTGAAATGTCGCAAATATGCGTTCAGATGGTTTAGAGAGGTTGGGGCTGTGGGCGTAGGGCTTTGTAGGTCAATTCGCAGGCCAGGTGTAGGGTTACGCGTAGCTACATGTAGTGGGGCGTCTTCCGTAGTGTGGCAAAAGGATATATGAGGCTTAATTGTTGTGTATGCCGCTAAGTTGGCCGAGAGACCTGCCGTCACACTGAGCAAAAGGGCCCGCATCGCCCTAGTCATTGCATTGGTAGGCGTGGCCATAAGCATAGTCCCGACCGTGCTTTTCCTACTCGTCATCGAGAATAAGCGTAACGATCCTTTGGGGTGGGAGATATTCGCTGATTTCCCCCTCCACCTCTTGACGGCTTTCATCGGCGCGGTTATCGGCTTCACAGGTGCACTCTTGTTTAGATCTGCAGTGAGAAAGGAGTTGGAGGTTTCAAGGCATGAGGAGAAGGCAGAGAGCGTTTTGAGGAGGGCTGTCTAACCCACCTTCACATATATCTCTTCAGCGAGAGTTGTCGAGGGCTCCCTGTGGGTGATTGCTTGAAGACAGACTGTATGTTCTCGACGGCGTTGATAGACCCCTCCCTCAGGTATGGATTTTCAATATACTCCTCCAACAGGAGCGTTGCTAGTTCAACATATTTTTCGACCGCCCCCCTATACACTGTCTGGGTCAGCTCCGAACCACAGATCCTGCACACCCCCCTCAACAGCATCCTCCTATAGCGGGCTCCACACCTCTTGCACCTGTATGACTGTGAGAAATATGTGCGTAGATTACCTATGATGTCTGGGAGGACGTGATGGGCCATAACCCGTTCAGCCACAAATCGAGGATCAACAGCGCTCAACATGTTACAAAGTTCTAGCTGCGCAGTAACCCTCTCAAGCATGGTACTCTTCTTAGTATAGGTGGACTTGTTCACATATCCATGGAGTATGGCCACGTGGTTCATGCACTTTACCCCCCTTAGATTAGGCCCCATGTTAACCAGCTCCCTCAGTAGTTTAATCCTGTCAGCCAGCTGCACTGCAGGCTCACCACGCTCTGCCGCTCGGTAGAATTCGAGGGGGAATCGTGAGACTACTTCAACATTGTGGGATTGTTCATCAACCTCTCTCGGATCTACTATCACGTTGAGGAGGAGGGGGGTATCCATCATCCCGCCAATCCTGTCTGGCAGATATTTTCTACTAAAGTTCATGAATACGTCGAGGAGGAGCATGACGCTGTCCTCGTCTCCGTCGCAGTCTCGCCGCTTCGCGGCATGTAGGAGGGGGTGGGCATATACGACCCTCGCCTCTGTTATGCCTATCACTCTGCAGACCACAGCTCCATAGGTGTGGGGGGAAAGCGTGGCGACGAGGATGCCTATTACATCTCTGGGCGAGTTGAGTTTGTAGTATTCTGGAAGGCCTGCACAGGCTAGGAGTCTGTCTATGAACTTGGATGTCTTATAGAGGTGGGCTGCTAGCTCAGAGGGTATCACTATGTCTTGGATTTTCAGTTCGAGAAGCTGGTCTGAGCTACGGAGTGGTTCCCCGTTGATGTCATGAGTATATCCTAGGGCGCGTAGTTTTTCAGGCTCTACTCCGATCTGGCTTGGTGTGAAGTGTGTGAGAGGTGCGTTTGTGCTATCGAATCTTATTGTTCCATCCTTGTAGACATAGAGTCCCTGCCAGGCACGGAGAATGCCCTTAACCATGTCCTCAGGCTGTTTAGACCAGCTCGTCAGCTTCTTAACACCCTTCAATACCTTCACCGAAGCACCTGCCACACCCTCCGCTCTCCGGAGCTCTTCTTTTAGGTCCACCACCCACTTCCGAGAGGCTTTAAGTGTGTGTCCGCATCGGGGGCAAGTCTTGCTCTCGGGCTCCATATACTCGGAACCACATTGGTCGCAGTCGGCAACTAGCACGGTTGGCTTCTCACACCTGCTGCAGATGCCGCGCCAAGTCCTTTCACCACAGGCCGTACATATCCGCGATACGAGTTCCAGTGATATGTTTTCGTGCTCAGCCGCCTTCACTACGTCTCGCGTCGCGCCGCCCGCCAGCCCTAGGGGGTAGAGGAGGTGTACTGGTGGTTTTAGGCGCCTCTGCCTAGCCTTCTCGGGCCGGCCAACCCTCACCGTGAGGACGGTACCCATCCTCGGGCGGTGTGGAGTCCCCGAGAGTTTTTCAACAGCCTCGCCCAGGCCCATGCCCGAGACATCAATGTTCTTGAAGGGTCTGAATAGAAAGATGAGCGCCTTAACCCAATCTTTCGAGAGCTGGATCCTGTTACCTTGGATCCTGTGTTCTATGAGCATTGATTCGAGGATTCTCTTGGCGTTGCTGTCTATGGGTAGTTGGAAGTAGCCTGAACTTCTAGTGGAGTATTGGATGGCTGTTCTCAGCCATCGTCTGAGGGCTTCGATGTCTCCTCCTGTGGCCCTGTCCCAGAAGGGCATGTATCTTGGATGGATTGGAACGCCCAGCTTTGCACTGATTTTACACGCATCTTCGACTTTGGGGGTGTGGGTGAAGGGGTTAGCTAAGACCTTCTCAACCTCAACAACTTCATCTCTAGAGAGAATATCACGCCACCTCTGATTTGATACTACCTCCTCTAACCAATACTCCTCACAATAGCCTGGCTGTTGCAGCTTTACATTGTTCTCCACACAGTCGCCGAAGCTGACCAGTATGTCGCCGTTGAATAGTATCTTACTGAGCCTCTCCTCTGCCTCTGCGAGCTTCTGCTCCGAGTCCACCCTTATGACAGAGGTGTCTGAGAGCATGACTACGGGAGGTTCAATGGTTGAGACCGCCATCGCCACCCCGCCCTTCCCGGGATAGTCCGTCTTCAGCTGGGTCCCTATCGCGACATAGCCCCTCAGAATCTTCATCGTGTAGGGGTGGATGCCGAGCGCCGCCATAGATGTGTTGGGTGCGCGGCCGTATCGGAGGCGGAACCCCCCGAACATATTCTCCATAGAGAGTACGGGCCTTCCACCCACAACCTCCTCTAACACAGACCCTTTCCGGGCTGGCGCGTATCTTTTCAGCATCTCTGGAACCGCTCGAAGCCACTCCCAGCCCTCAAGCCCTGCAGTCTCGATCAGCCTCAAGAGTTTCCGCGCCCTACCCACAACTCCATCGTTGACAACCCTTAGAGCTCCACCCCTGAGATAGGGTGTTTCAACCCTCTTCAGGTCTCTGAAGCTTGAAACAGGAATATTATCGGTCGCGATGCCGGTGATCTCTATCGGAAGCCTGTGGAGAACATATCGTAAAACATCTTCAGGCACATTGTATTGAAAATTGCCAACCTTTCTCCTGTAGGTCCTGATCTCTTCTATGAAACGCATCACCTCCTCCTCAGTAGCCTTGTAGGGTGAGAGCCCCGCCACCTTCCTCAGATAGTCTGCTAGGACGACTGAGCCTGCGATCTCTGTACCTCCAGCTGACCTTATTGGGCCTGCGTAGTAGACGGCCATGTAGCTTGTGCCGTCGTTGTTCTGCTTTATCTTGACGCCGACTATGCCCTCGTTGGGTGCGGCTGTTGTCCCGGGCGGTGTCATCACGGCGAGTGCGGCGCGGAGGATTTGGGTGAGCTTAGACGGGTCGGACCCGCCGGAGTCGCTGTATAGGCGGTCTATGAGTCGGAACGGCACTATCTCTGGGTCGCAGCTCTGTTTGAGCTCTCTGATGATGGAGGCTACACCGGGTGGCCCTACAAGAAGCTCGATCCTCTCAGCCATGTCATAGGCTATCTTGACCTCGACGTCCCCAGTGGGCTGCTGTACCCTCCGCCTAAACTCTCTCGCAACCTCGTACTCTCTCTTAACCCTCTCCATTATTTCGGAGAGGTATGAGGCCCCGTAGTCCTCCGCCAACTACTGGAGGCCTTGTAGGTGGTGAGTTATAAAGAAGGCCGGGCCTCTGGGGGCTACAATCGCGCATCGATATATCTTGATAGGGCCGGCGGCCTCTCCTTGGCCGCTTCTCTAGAGTATTCCACTACCTCGGCCAGCTTTTGGGGGTCCTGCTCAGCCAATGTGCCGGTTACAATGATGTCGGCTCCAGCCCGTATGGCCTCTGCGGCCGCCTTGCCAGACCTGATGCCTCCGCCCACGATTAAGGGAATATCCACCGTCTTCCTAACAACGCGGATGAGTTCTGGGGGTATTGGGGACTCTGCCCCCGACCCAGCCTCCAGATAGATTAGCCGCATGCCCAGCATTTGGGCAGCCAGGGCATAGCTCGCAACTATGTTGGGCTTATTCTCGGGGAGTGGGAATGCCCTACCCACTGCTGCAACACTCGTCTCGCCCTTAATCACTACGTATCCGACAGGTATCGGCTCAAGGTTGTATTCCTTGACCATGAAGGAGCCGTGAATCTGGGCCCCCAGTATAAACCACCACTCCAGAGAGTTGAGCAGAGACATGTAGAAGACCGCGTCGGCGTAGGGGCTTAGAGATGTGATGTTGCTCGGGAAAATTATAACCGGCAGGTCGGAGACAGACTTTATGGCTTTAATTGCCTCATCCATCATCTCCTTGAAATATACGGTTGAGCCTCCCACCATGAACCCATCCGTGCCCATCTCCTCAGACCTCTCCGCGAGCTTCGCCAAGTTCTTAGTATCCAATACCTCGGGATCGAAGAGTGTCAGATGTACGAACCCCTTCTGCCTGAGCCTATTTACCAGATAGTTCTCTGTCTTTCCAATCTTGAATCCTGTCTCGCCGCGGCTCATGTCTCCCTGTTTTCCTCGCTACTCTCGCTAGAGTCTGGGGCTTCGAGTTGACTACCCTCCTCCGAGGCCTCAACTGGCTCGCCAGACTCTGCTTGAGAAGCCTCAACCACTACGGCCTCAAGCCTCTCAATCTTCTCTCTAACCTTCTCAGGACTAACCCGGCCCGTTACAATGTCGTACCATGTAGAGTAAGCGTCGACGGGCAGATAGCTCTTCAGCCATGGGACCTCGTGGCTAACACCGCATTTGCCGCAGGAGACAACGGCCCTGAACCTCATGACCTGTGTTACAGTGACGGCCTGAGCGCCGCATAGGGGGCAGACGAAAACTTTCGGCGGTGCTCGAGCAGTTCTACGTATTATCTTCCTCCTCTTCCTCCCCAACCCTAGTTACACCTAGGTTTAAAGGGGATAGGCGCTGCTAATTACCTTTCCCACACCACCAATTTTGCCGGATATCATGTGCGGCCGCCGGGATTTGAACCCGGGACTTGCGGGCGTGCCCGCCAGAGTTGGCTCGGGGCCCCGCCGTCATACCTGGCTAGACCACGGCCGCCTACAGTCTCGGCGGATGGATTGGGGGTGGCTGTCTTCAGATATTCTCAGAGGTTGCTTTGAAATAAATCTTGAGCGCTGATTCCTCGTCTGGGCTTAGGCCCTTAAACTCTGGCCCTGTCCCGTCGTCGGGCAGGACTTGGATGGTGGCTGTGGGGTATTGTTTTTTGAGCCTTGCTACGAGTTCGTGGGTCAGTGCCTCGGGCCTATATCCGATGTAGAAGGCGAGGCGCCTATTCTCTCCGAGGCATTTAACAGTCATCCTGCAGTCTTCCTCGAAGGCCTCAATGCTTGGGTAGGTGTGGGTCTTCACCACGTAGCCGTCCACCACGTAGGCGACTCCCAGCCTGCGGCCCGGGTCTATTGCGATATCGAGGGAGGTTGGCGGCCTGTTTGGCCCAAGGTTTGAGGCCGCTTGGAGGGCTATACACTCGGGGGAGGGGTAGTCTTCCAGGTAAAGCGTTTTCAGACGACTGGGAAGGGACAGCCCCTCCTCCCTGCTGGCCACAGCCACCTTCACGGTGAGCGGAATCTCTTCGAGAGCCGTCACCCAAAGAGCCTGGATGCCGATACGCCGACAGGCCTCCAACACTTTTAACGCCTTCGCGTTATCTCTCAAGAGAACGGCGACAACACCCTTAATCCCGCCCCTCAACCCCACTATTGACTTGTGGGCTGGCTTATAACAGGAGGATGGGGGAGGGCGTCCATTGCCGGTGAAAATATTTAAAGCATGGCGGGCCGCCTCAATCTGAAGGGATTAAGTGGCGTCCTTCTGGGAAGGCCCGGGTTTAACGTTTGACGATGTACTGCTGGTGCCTAGGTTCTCGACACTAAAGTCGAGGAGCGAGGCGTCCACTGTAACAAAGCTGACCAGGAGGCTCACCATCAACATCCCGATAGTCTCTGCGGCAATGGACACTGTTACTGAGAGCAAAATGGCCATAGCCATGGCGAGGGAGGGAGGCCTCGGCGTTATACACCGATTTATGCCGATTAGACAGCAGGTGGCTGAGGTCCTTAAGGTGAAGAGGGCCGAGGGGATAATCATCGACGACCCCTACACCATATTGCTGGGCTCTACGGTCGGAGAGGCGCGGCGAGAGATGGAGGCTAGGGGCGTGTCAGGCTTAATCGTTGTGGACAACGAGAGGCGGGTGCACGGCATAGTCACTGCGCGGGACATAATGTTTGAGAGGGATGATACCCGCGTGGACGATGTGATGACCCCGAGGAGCAGGCTAGTAACAGCTCGCGAGGGAGTCACGACAGAGGAGGCAGTAGAGCTCATAAGGAAGCATAAGGTCGAGAAGATCCCAATCGTGGATGAGGACTGGAGGGTTAAAGGTCTGATAACGGCCAAGGATATCAGGTCTCGAGGACTCTACCCACACTCCTCGCGGGATGCTAAGGGGCGGATGATGGTTGGGGCTGCCATCGGTGTCAAGGGAGACTTCCTAGAGAGGGCTCGCGCCCTAGTCGAGGCTGAGGCCGATGTACTGGTGGTGGACGTGGCGCACGGGCATACAGAACTGGTGATAAACGCCCTCAAAACGCTGAGAAGAGAGCTCGGCGATGACGTACAGATAATAGCTGGGAACGTCGCCACGCCTGAAGGGTTCGAAGACCTAGCCGCTTATGCCGACTGTGTAAAGGTCGGTATAGGCCCTGGAGCCGTATGCACGACAAGGATAGTTGCGGGCGTGGGTGTTCCGCAGCTCACGGCAATTCTGAGCTGTGCTGAGGCATCGGAGAGGACGGGAGTTCCCATGATGGCTGACGGTGGTATCAGGAGCTCAGCCGACCTGGTGAAGGCTTTGGCGGGCGGAGCCTCCACAGTGATGATTGGCATGCTGCTAGCGGGTACAGATGAGAGCCCAGGCGCTATTGTGGTGAGGAACGGTAGGAAGAGCAAGGTCTACAGGGGCATGGCCTCCTTCTACGCTATGCTGAGCAGGGAGACAAAGTCAGCAGGGGACGTGCCACTCGACGAGGTTGCCGACTACTCCTACATGGCGGAGGGTGTTGAAGCATACGTCGACTACAAGGGCTCGGCATCAGACGTCATAAAGCAGCTGGTGAATGGTCTAAAGTCTGGGATGAGTTACCTAGGTGCGAGGACGATACCGGAACTGAGGCGGAACGCAGTGTTCATCCAGATCACGCATGCCTCATACCTCGAGTCGCTACCGCACGACGTCGAGCGGATAGGCTAGCATGCCGGGAATAGTAGTGGTTGGGCTGCAGTGGGGGGACGAGGGAAAAGGCAAGGTATCAGCATACCTAGCGAGGGGGGCGTCGCTAGCCGTAAGATTCAACGGCGGGGCCAACGCGGGCCACACCGTCACGCTACCCGATAGGACACTCAGCCTCCACATGCTACCAGCCGCTACCATCTCAACCAAGTCGGCCGCAATAGGCCCCGGCGTCTACCTCGACCTAGAGGAAATGCTCCGCGACATAGCTAAGCTGGAGGAGGCTGTGGGGAAGGTGGGAGTAGTTGTGAGCCCGCGAGCCCACCTTGTAACCCCTCTTCAGGTAGGACTTGACGCAAAGATGGAGGAGCTTAGAGGTGGAGGTTCGATAGGCACTACGCGGAGGGGAATTGGTCCGACAGCCCTTCACAAGTATGGTAGGCTCGGGCTGAGACTGTGCGACGTTCTTGAAGAAAGCGGTGCCGATGAGCTAGTCAGGCTCTGGGAGAGGCTTTGGGGTGGTGTGATACCATTTAACCCCGCGGAGGTCTTGGCGAGGGTTAGGGAGCTTGCCGAGCAGGTCAGAGGTATGGTGGGAGATGTCTCTTCACTGATTAGGACACAGCTCTCGAGTGGTGGGACGGTCGTTTTCGAAGGGGCTCAGGGAACCATGCTAGACATAGACCACGGCACATACCCCTACGTCACCTCCAGCCACACCATCTCGGCCGCGGCTGCAATAGGCTCTGGCGTGGGGTTAAGGTCCATAGATAGGGTGGTAGGAGTAGCTAAGGCATATACAACTAGGGTTGGGGCAGGACCCTTCCCCACCGAGATATCGGGACCAGTAGCAGACGTGATTAGGGAGCGGGGAGGCGAGTATGGGGCAACGACGGGCAGGCCGCGGAGGATAGGTTGGCTCGACCTACCACAGCTCAGATACGCTTGCATGCTCAACGACACTGACCAAATATTCCTCACAAGGGTCGATACACTCTCGGGGCTAGAAAGGGTGAAACTCTGCGTGAAGTATGAGGGTGTGGGGGAGTCTTATCCAGAGAGGGTCGCTGTTCTGAGGGGTGTGGAGCCAGTTTATCTGGAGCTCGAGGGGTGGCCTCGGATAGATGATGCTGAGAGGGAGAGGCTGAGGCGGGAGGGGTATGGAGCCCTTCACAGAGCCGCCCGTCGATACCTAGAGAAGGTCGAGGAAGAGCTTGGAACACCCATCAAGTATATCGGCATCGGCCCGGGCGTATTGGACGTCATCGTGAAATAGGGCTAAACAGCCTCCTAGTCAGGTCTCTCACAGGGACATGTTGGGATGTGGGGAGATAGAGAGGGCGATCGGGGTTGAGGGCTACTACACCTCTACCCGTGGAATAGGAGGCGTCATAAAGAAGCAGCCTGAAGACTTCCTAGTCTCCGAGATACTTGAGGGCGGGCTCGACGCCCAAGCCCTCTGGCTTAAAGACCCTCTCCCCATAGAGCCCACACGCTACACGCTCTGGATACTGAAGAAAAGGGATATGGAGACGGTCTCAGCGTTAGCCGAGCTGGCTCAAATAATTGGAACCAAACCCTCCAAGGCGAAGATATGCGGGATAAAGGATAGAAGGGCCATAACCTATCAATACGTGGCCCTACCAGTGGCTAGGGTCTCGGAGGGTAGCGGCCACTACGCATCAAGGGGTTGGGAAGCATGGAGAATAGGGTTCATCGACGAACTCAACTCCTCTAGGCTGCTCGCGAATAGATTCGACATAACAATTTGGACGACTAGTGATGTAGACTCTTCACTCCTAACACAGTTTAAACAAGCTGTTCAGGACAGTGGAGTCCCCAACTTTTTTGGGCATCAGAGGTTCGGCCTCCTAAGACCCATAACACACCTTGTAGGCAGACTGATAGTGAAGGGAGATCTGCGCGGCGCTGTAGACACCTTCCTGGGATTCACCACAGAGTTTGAGCCTGAACCAGTTAGGACTGCCCGGAAGACCTTTTCTGAGACTGGCGACTATGGAGAGGCGTTAAAGAATTTCCCGCCAAGCCTGACATACGAGAGGAGGATACTGCGACACCTTTCCCGAGTGCCCGGAGACTACTCCGGCGCCCTCAGAAGCCTCCCACTACGCATAAGGCGGCTATTCGTCGACGCCTACTCCTCCTACCTCTTCAACAGGGCTCTAAGCCTCACACTTAGGGACGGCCTCCGTCTTGACGAGCCTTGCATAGGAGACCTCTTCGTCAGGATAGATAGGCATCACCGCCCATATGGCAGGCCGCTACAGGTTACTAGCGCGAATCTTGAAGAGATTGGTGTGAGAATCAAGAGAGGAGAGGTGGCAATAGTCCTACCAACCCCCGGATACCTCTCATGGATTCCCAGCGGCCCGCGAGGCAGCGCATTGAAAAACGTGCTAGAGGAGGAAGGGGTCTCGCCTAGGAGTTTTAGAACTAAGCTTATGCCTGAAGCCTCATCGACAGGAATGTATAGGCCCATATTATTGAGACCGCTCAAGCTCGAGCTTGAGAAGCTGCACGACTCCAGTGTTAAACTCTATCTTACACTGCCACCCTCGAGCTATGCAACATCCCTGCTGAGAGAACTCATGAAGAGGAGATGCGCGCTGGCATACATTGGTAAGGAGCACTGCTATGCTTAAATCCGAGAATCCATAATCAATGACTTGTTGTACATCGCAAGAGAAGAGCGGCCATTGGCTACATTCACGATTATAGCCATAAACTTGATAGTCTTCGCCCTCACCTTCATTTTTGGCAGAGTGTTCATGATCTCTAACTTTGGGCTGGTCCCAGTAACAATTATGGCCGCACCAGACCTCTACACCCTCCTATACGGAGTGTTTACCATCTTCACATCCATGTTCATCCACGATGGATTCCTTCATATCTTCTTCAACATGTGGGGGCTGCTGATTCTGGGGAGGGATGTTGAGATTCTGCTGGGCAGGTCTAGGTTCATCGCGCTCTACTTCGCTAGCGGCGTGGTAGGTGGGTTGTCGTACGCGTTCACCAGCTATTACTTCCCTTCAAACAGATTCGCACCCTACATTCCAGCCGTCGGAGCCTCTGGAGCGGTGTTCGGAGTTATGGGGGCATTCGGCGTCTTATTCCCGAGAAGACCATTGGCCCTATTCCTCTACCTGATACCCATCGTCGCGCCAGCATACATCGTCATACTCGTTCTGGCACTCCTCCAGACGCTACTAGCCTTTACAATGCCTTTCAGCTCGATTGCATATAGTGCACACATCGGGGGCCTCCTCATGGGACTTGGTCTCACCGCCGTGTGGGCTTCAGGCCTAAACCGGTATAGGGTCTATTATTGGTGAGTCGAGTCTTCCTAGGCGACTCCGAGCAATATGGCGCCTATAGCCCTCCCCAACGCCCTGAACAGATCGGCGATAAAAACCGATGATACGGCTACCAATAGGAAAAAGAGAAACAGGGCTATCACAGAGGCCAACTCTCTTGGCTGCACCATGGATCCCATGATAGCGGGGGGATTCCACTATATTAACGGATTCCGCCACGTGAAGAGCAGGATGCAGATTTTTTTGTGGAAGTCCTATCTCTTCGCGACCGCTGGGTGGCTACCTTTGGCGGACGTTAGCTAAGTGCATGGCTAGGCGCTCACCTATTCGGTCAATCTGCGTCAGACAATTCTGTAGGAGGGGCCTGTATATGTCGAGCGCAGCGGAGAGGGCTACTTCAAGCTGAACCTCACCCCTCTCTACACTCTTCATAAACCCCTCCACAATCCTCCGGGTCTCAGGTGTGACGAGTCTCTCATCCACCTGTTTCAGGGTCTCGATTAGGGCCTCTCCCAGCCCTGTGGGCTTAAGACTTTTCTTCTCTCTTACTACGAATCCTCTCTCGACGAGTAGGGACGGGTATAGGGGCCGCGTAGCGTCGGTGCCTAGCTCGTTAGACTCCATTATCCTCAGGAGGTCGCTCTCCGACAGCCGTGAGGGCGGGCGGGTCTCATCCTCAACCAATCGGGCTTCGACCACCTCAACCACCGCTCCTACCGGGAGCTTAGGGAGCGGTTCTTCACGGGGCTTAAAATAGGGGAAGACAGTGTAGAAGCCTGCTGACTCCAGATATCTTCCCGCTGCCCTCAACTCTACGCCGCCCACCTTGACCACGGCACTTTGCCGGACGACTAAAGCATCATCGGTGAAGGCGTTTGCAACGAATCTCCTCGCAAAATACTCCCACACAGCCCTTTCAACGCCTCCACCAGTGTAGGTGCCCGTGGGGTAAATGGGAGGATGAGCACCATCGCTCAGCTTACCGTTTCTAGGCCTAGGCTCCGCGCGAAGCTCAACACCAGCCAGCACTCCTGAATCCATGACGGTCTTCAGACGTTTCTTAAAGTCGAAACCGTCCGGATACTTGTTGGTCTCCGTCCGGGGATAAGAGAGGTAGCCCGACTGATAGAGCTGCTCCATGATTCTCATAAGGCTGTATGAAGACCTCCCCGTGATTTTTACCAACTCACGGAGAGAATCATCTGTCCTAGCGGGTAATGGCCGCGCCACCCTAACCCTCTCCTCACTGTACTCCAAAACCTCTCCGAGATTAGCCGATGAGACATCCCTGATGAGGCTCTCTGCAAGAGCCTTGTCCCAAACCTCGTCGCTACTAGCCTTGAAGACCACATCCCCATATTTCAGGATACACGCCACGTACCAGTACTTCCTAGGCTTGAACCCGCGAATCAGCTGCTCCCTATCAACTACGAACTTTAGGCAGGGGGATTGTACCGGCCCCCAACTAATCACGCCTGAGCCATTTACTCTACGCCGGGCAGATAGTGTTAGTAGGCGGGTAAAGGCTGCGCCGGTGATGAGGTCGAAGGTCCTCCGTAGCTGCGCCTTGTATACCCAGCCCCAGTTGAGGTCGCTTTCCAGATTCTGCCAAGCCCTGATTATCTCGTCTTCTTCAAGTGAGTTGAATCTCATTCTCCTGAATTCTGCCTTTTCTCCCCGGATGCTCCGGTAGAGGATCACCAGCTCGTATCCGATCAACTCGCCTTCGTGGTCATTATCCGTCGCCACAACCATCAATCCTTCGCGGAGATTTGAGAAGGCCCGAACTACACGACTATAAGCATATTTGTCAGATACGACCAGCCTAGTGTTCTCGGGTCTGAAAAGCTCTAACAAGTCGGAGAGACGCCACCTCGCATACCTCTCGACTAGGTCGCAGTCCATTAGGTGGCCGCTGACGCTAGTTACTGTAACTGACTCCCGCGCATATTTCTTTAGGACCCTGTAAATCGCCTCTGCAACCGACTTCTTCTCGGCCACCACCACGTAGCGGGGCATGATGCTAAACAGTGGAGTGGCCCCTCGCTATTAACCCCTTCAGTCCTTCCAAGTAGATAAGACGCCCCTCAGTAGTGTTAGAGAGGATTGTGTGGCGCGGGACACTGCATTGCATTCATCGACGGGGCTTCCAGCGGCAATCCCGGACCCTCTGCGTACGCCTACTTGATCATGCGGGGGGAGAGTGTCTTGAGGGGGGCCGGGTATCTAGGCCAAGGCACAAACAATTACGCCGAGTATCAGGCGCTTCTCCACTGTCTGAGACGGGCAATCAGACTGGGATGCAAGTCAATCAGAGTGTATAGCGATAGTCAGCTGCTCGTGAGGCAGATTCTGGGCGAGTATAGGGTCAGAGACCCGCGGCTAAAGCGGCTAAGAGAAGAGGCATTGGAGCTCATAAGCCGCTTCCAATCCTTCGAGATAAAACACATACCGCGGGAGCTGAACCCGGATGCAAATAGGCTGGCTGCCAAGGTCCTATCTAAGATTCTGAGGGAGAAAGAAGATAGAGTAGATGGATGAGGTAGAAATATAGCACCATTAAATCATCAAATCGTGATGAAGTATATCATCGGAGCCACTGATGTCAAGATAATATCCCTCGGCCTCTCACTGTATAGAGAACTCCTCCTCGAGACTGCACGCCGATTCCTATCGGGATACAACGTGAGTTATGAGGTGAAGGAAGCTATACATATGGAGGTTGAAGCGTTGGAGAACCTTCTTAACAATATGAGACCTGAGACGGAGTTCGTACTGCAAAATCCCGATGAGGCGACAAAGCAGGTCTTGCTGAGCGGCTGTAAAGTCTTCGCCGCAGTCTTCGAGGTAGTCAAGGCTAGACTAGCCCAGAGGGGTGTGAGAACCGACATAAAGGAGCTAGATTATGTCGAGAAGCGGCTTAAGGATTTGTTGGAGTCGCCTATTCTCTCAGAGTCTTAGAAGTGTCTATCCACCCAGAGTGTGCATGGGCCTGATGTGCTGGGGCAGCTCACCAGTTTTTAGCAACGTTTCCACTCCTCTAAACTTACGGCTGAAGGCCCATTTTATGAACTCGCTTATCTCTTCGTCGGGGGCTCCGGACCTTAGCAGCGGCTTAAGGTCGTATTCGTCCCTGCTAAACATGCATGGCACGAGTTTCCCATCGGCTTTAACCCGCACCCTGTCACAATCGGAGCAGAAGGGCTCTGAGATGGAGGATACCAGGCCAATCTCCCCCACTTGGGAATCCTTGAAGCCATAGTATCGGGTTGTTGAGCCATGCTCCCTAGGCTTGGGGTAAAGTTGATATCGCGTAGATAGAATTTCAAGTATCTCGGACGCCCTCACCACTCTCTCAATATTCCATAGCCTCTCTCCATCGAAAGGCATAAACTCGATAAACTTGACCGTAATTCCAGTCCTCCTAGAAAGCTCTGCAAAGTCGAAAAGCTCATCATCATTGCAGCCCTTGACCACGACGGCGTTAATCTTTACCCTCAGCCCCACATCTCTCGCGGCAGCTATGCCCTCAACGACCTTATCGAAGACGCCCCTGACTCCCACGATTTCCTCGAACCTTTCCGGCTTGAGGCTGTGGAGGCTGACCGTCACTCCCCTCAGCCCCGCCTCCGCTAGCGCATTTGCAAAAGACTTTAGGTGGAAGCCGTTCGTCGTCATAGTGATCTCCTCGATTCCTGGGATTGAGGCTATAGCCTTGACTAGCTTCTCCACTCCTCTTCTGACAAGGGGCTCTCCACCGGTTAGCCTGACGCGAGACACGCCCATGGATGCAAGAATCTTCACCACGCGGGCGAGCTCCTCAAAACTTAGCACTTCGTCTCTGGGTATCCAGACAGGCTCCTTAGGCATGCAGAAGTTACACCTGAAGTTACACCTATCAGTTACTGAGAGTCTAAGCTTCTTGGCTACGCGCCCATATCTGTCAACCAGCTTACTCAACAGGCTACATTCCGCGTATTGAGTAGTCAACTTATATAAACCTCACACTTCTAGCCATTCAGGGTTGGGGTCCTAACGGAAACAATCAAGCCAAATGGGTTCACCGGTTATGGTGAGATAGATTTAAACGATGCCTTTGGAGCTTATAAACGTAGGTGGTGTGATTGGCTGCTCTTGGGATGGCTGGAGCATATGACAGGGCGATTACTGTCTTCTCGCCTCAAGGCCGCCTATACCAAGTAGAGTATGCTCTTGAGACCGTCAAGTCAGGCTCAACAGCCGTTGGGATCTGTGTGAATGAGGGCGTGGTCCTCGCCGTAGAGGAGAGGGCCTACAGCAAACTTCAGAACCCGAACTACACGCAGAAGCTCTTCCAGATTGACGAGCACATAGGTGCTGCGAGTTCTGGGCTGATCTCGGATGCGCGGATTCTTGTTGATAGTGCGCGGGTCTACGCCCAGATATACAGGCTAACATATGATGAGCCTCCAAGCGTTGAGGCTATAGCTAAGAGGGTGGGTGATACTATGCAGCTTTATACCCAGCATGCCGGCGTGAGACCCTTCGGAGTCGCCTTCCTGATAGGTGGTGTAGGAAGCGACGGGGCTAGTCTCTTCTACACGGAGCCAAGCGGCGTCGTTATGAAGTATGGCGGCTGGTCAATAGGTAGGGGTAGCGAGAAGGTGAAGGAGATTCTAGAGAACCTCTACGACCCCAATATGACACTCGAAGAGGCTAAGCTGTTGTGTGTGAAGGCGCTTGTCCAGAGTATTGAGAAGACTGACGAGAGATGGTCAGCTAAAATAGTCGTGATACCGACCAGCACGCGGCTCTATACGCCCCTGAGCCAAGAAGAGGTCAACAGGCTGGTAGAACAGGCCCTCAAAGGGTAGGGGTAGCCAAGAATATAAATAACATTCCCCATAAATGTAGTTGATAAAACGTTGAGCAAGCGATATACCGTTGCGAGGATATCCAAGAGTGGTAACACCTTTGAGGTATTAGTTGACCCTGAGGCAGCATTAAGGGTAAAGATGGGTGAAAATCTTCCCCCCTCCAAGTTCTTGGTGTATGAAGAGGTTTACAGAGACTCGAAAAAGGGTATTAGAGCCAACGCAAACGAGCTCATGAAGTCCTTCGGAACCACCAACATCCAAGAAATAGCATTGAAGATAGTTAGGGAAGGTGATCTGCAGATAACAGCCGAGCAGAGGAGAAGGTTGATTGAGGAGAAGAAGCGGCAGATCATCGATTTTCTTAGCAAACACGCAATAGACCCTAGAACTAACACTCCTATCCCGCCCCAGAGGCTTGAACTCTCACTTGAGGAGGCTGGGGTATCGATTGATCCTTTCCTTGACGCTAAGAAGCAGGTGCCGAAGGTTTTGGAGAAGCTGAGGATGGTTCTGCCCATAAAGGTGGGCCTTTCTACATTCGCGATACGGGTGCCAAACGATGCTCAGCCCGCTGTCTATAGACACTTGAAGCCCTTGGGCAAGGTTCTGAAAGAGGAGTGGGGACAGGATGGCTGGTGGAGATGCGAGTTAGAAGCGCCTGCGGGGATGATCACAGATTTGGTGGAACTGGTGAACAGATATACCGCTGGGAGGGGCGAGGTAAAGCCCATAGGTGAGGCCAAATGAGCATATATGTCCGTGAAAGAGAGATTGTTACGCCAGGACAGCTACTGTCAGATGAGCCGCGCTCAGCAGGGGCCTATACATACGTTTACAACGGAAAAGTGTACGCAGCTGTCGCCGGAATCATACAGTTCAGGGACTCGAAAGTAAACATTCTACCGGCAAAGGCACCATATAAGCCGAGCGAGTCAGACACCATAGTAGGTATAATAACCGACTTAAAGCCGAGCCACTATGAAGTGGACTTGGGCTGGCACCTAGTAGGCTTCCTTCACACCGCGGGGAGGAGGGCGCGGACACGCCTCCAGATCGGCGACGTCATATACACCCGTGTCAAATACTCGGGGGTCAGGGGCGTGTTCCTAGAGGGGGGACGCGAGTTAGTGAAGATTGACCGAGGCCTCTTGATGCGTGTCAGCCCTGTCAAGATCCCCCGCATCATAGGCAAGAAAGGCAGCATGCTCCAAGTTTTGAGCAGCGAGTCAGGCTGCAGACTCTACGTTGGTAGGAACGGGCTAATAGCGATCGTTGGTGATAGTCCCGAGAAGGAGTTTGCCGTCGCCTCGGCAATCAAGATGATTGAGAGTGAGAGCCACCTCCCCGGCCTCACGGAGCGTGTCACGCACCATATAAGAAAGAAGATTATTGGTGGTGAGGTTGTTGGAGAAGGTTGAACATAGACTAATCACGGAGGATGGTAGGAGGATAGACGGCCGAGCATTAGACGAGATGAGGCCAGTCCGCATCGAGGCGGGAGTACTGGACAGGAGCGACGGCTCAGCCTACATCGAGATGGGTAAGACCAAGATATACGCGGCCGTGTATGGACCGAAAGAAGCCCACCCGCGACACCTAGCACAACCACACAAGGCAATACTCAACTGCCGATACCACATGGCCGCCTTCAGCGTTGAAGGTAGAAAAGCGCCGGGAATGACGAGGAGAGAGATAGAGCTGAGTAAAGTCATACGTGAGGCCTTGGAGAGTATAGTGATTCTTGAGGAGTTCCCACGATCAGCGATCGACATATTCATAGAGGTTATACAGGCTGATGCAGGAACGAGGACCGCAGGCCTCACAGCCGCCTCACTAGCCTTGGCCGACGCAGGGATACCAATCCTCGACCTCTGCGCCGGGATAGCCGTAGGCAAGGTGGAGGGCAGGATTGTTTTGGACCCAAGTGAGGAGGAAGACAAGAAGGGTGAGGCGGATATGCCAGTGGCCATGGCTCCTCGGCTTGGATCGATAGTGCTACTACAGCTTAACGGAAGGATGACCAGCTCAGAGTTCATGGAGGCCTTAAACTTGGCCAAAAAAGGGATCGGGGTACTCTATGAGCTTCAGAGAAAGGCGTTAGGGAAGAAGTTTACAACCTTCACGCCGATTGGGGAGGAGTGATTAGACATGTATAGGATTGGTGAAAAACCCTACCCCACCAAGATAATGCATGACAAGCTATACGAGCTCATTATTAGGGGGGAGAGGCTGGATGGTCGAGGCCCATACCAGTACCGCCCACTCGAGCTCAAGACATCAATCATAGAGAAGGCTGACGGCTCCGCCATGGTAAACCTAGGCGGGACAAAGATCATAGCAGGGGTGAAAACGGCCCTCGGTCAGCCTTACCCTGATACTCCAGACCAAGCCAACATAGTTGTCAACGCAGAGCTCCTCCCGCTCGCGTCAAGCTTCTTCGAGCCGGGGCCGCCGGATGAGAAGGCGATAGAGCTTGCACGCGTTGTTGACAGGTGTATTAGAGAGTCTAAGATGCTGGAGCTCGATAAGCTCGTCTACATACCGGGTAGAAGCGTTTTAGTGATATACATAGATGTGTACGTGCTCGACTATGATGGTAACTATTTCGACCCGTCAGTCCTAGCTAGTGTAGCGGCCTTGGCTACAGCCAAGATTCCACTGTACGAGGTCAAGAATGGCGATGTTGTCATGAATCCCGATATACGCACGAGCCTACCGATCCGGAAGTTCCCCGTCTCAGTAACCATAGGCTTGCTGGGGGATAAGATACTGGTTGATCCAACATCCCTCGAAGAGTCTGCCATCGACACGTCCATTGTCATTGGCTGGTCGGATGAGGATGAGATGGCTGCGATACAGAAGAACCTCCAAGGCTTTGTACAGATGAGTGTTATGGAAGAGATTATCCGAGTCTCGAGAGAGAAGTCTATAGAGCTGCGTACTAAGCTGATGGAGGCTATTGGCAGGGTCGGCGCACCGCTATAACTCCTCGCCCACCAGCTCAGCTGGGCGATGGATATATAATATGCCTCGGGTTGTTGAGTTGCAGAGATGAGAGCAGGAGTAGGAGTAACTAAGAGATTTGGGGCGCGGTATGGAGCAAGGCTACGGAAAAAGGTTGAAGAGATAGAGCTAGAACAGCGGGCCATACACGTATGCGACAAGTGCGGGAGAAAAGCGGTGAGAAGGGTCTCGGTAGGCATCTGGGAGTGTAGAAAATGCGGTTACAAGTTTGCAGCTGGTGCCTGGTCGCCCAAACTGACGTCCAAGTAACATTTTAATCCATCTGAAGCTTCTCTCACATGGTGTAACAAGCTTGTCGAGCGGGCAGATCCCACCCAACATTCAACAACAGATCGCTAGGCTGCAGCAGCTTCAGCAGACACTGAGCGTGATACTCGCAGAAAAGCAGAGACTACAGTCTGAGCTGGAGGAGATTAACCAGGCTCTGGAGGAGCTGGGTAAGAGTGCCGATAACGTAGCGGTGTATAAGGCGGTAGGCCCTATACTTGTCCAGACGACGAAGGAGAAGATCTTGAGCGAGCTATCAGAGAAGAGGGACTTAAACGACACTAGGCTGAAGGTGATAGAGAAGCAGGAGGCTAGGACGAGATCCCAGCTCGAGGCTCTCCAGAAGGAGCTACAGTCTATGCTCGGCCAGAGGCAGGAGTAGGGCATTTACAACAACGGCCTAGGTGCATTGTGGTAAAGTTATCAGGTCGCCGAGACAGTAATTGTTAGAATATGAGGGAGCCAGACCTTATATCCCAGATACTGGAGGCGCTCAAAGACCTGAGGGGGAAGGAAGTAGCAATACTTCTACACCTGGGAGGAGACCCAGACTCCCTTGCAAGCGCCTATGTCCTGTCCGGCCTCCTTACCTCTTGGTCAATCACCCTGAGGGGAATAGCGGTTCCAAATCACATTAGCGACTATACGGAGAGGATGGCTGACATCATTGGGGTAGATTTAAGGAGTGACCTGCCAGAGGCCGGGGCCTACATCGCCATAGACGTCGGCTCACCCTCCCAGCTAGCCGAATTTTACGATAAGGTGGGCGAGGAGCTAATTGTGATAGATCACCACGAGAAGGGGGGCGAACAGTTCAAGGGGAGAGTTTTCTGCTCGACAAGATATCAGTCCACTAGCGAGATAGTTATTGAGCTGGCCGAGATGGCAGGCTACAGGCTGAACAGCTCCGAGGCTTCGGCCCTTTTCGCCGGCATTTACTTCGACACCGTCAGGCTAACGGTAGCCGACCCTGAAACACTCAGAAAAGTAGGGCTGCTCGGAGAGCTGGGCGCAAACCCTAGGACATTCATACAGAGGATCGAGTCTCCCATAGATTATTCTGAGAGAGTGGCAAGGATTAAGGCAGTCAAGAGGGCGGAGTTCTACAGGTGTGGGGACGTGGTTATCGGTGTGACTCGCGTGAGCGCTTTTAAGCCTTCAGCCGCGCGCTCCCTCCTAGCTGTTGGATCACATATAGCGCTGGTTGGGGATGAGGTGGACGGTGAGGTTGAAGTAACTATGCGGCAGGTTCCAGAGATTTTCGACCAGCTGAACCTAAACCTGGCCAAGGATGTTGTGGAGCCGATAGCGAAATCTCTCTCGGGTATCGGGGGCGGGCATGCGGCCGCGGCCAAGCTACGCGTAAAGGGGAGCCTAGACCGTGTACTGGAGATCTGTGTGAACCACATATCCTACCTCCTCGGAGCTTCACCTACGAGGGTCGCCGATTGACTATGGCGATAGAGGTCTCAAACCTCTCATTCAGGTATGCGGGAGCCACGCAGTGGGCCCTCAGGAACATCTCCCTCTCAATAGAAGAAGGCGAGTTCGCAGTATTCACGGGTGCAACAGGATGTGGGAAGTCGACTCTATTCAAATGCCTCATCGGCCTCATTCCCCAGATGTATCCCGGCGAGTATCTGGGCCGCGTAGTGGTTGATGGGCTTGACCCGGCCCAGACGCCTGTAAGTAGGATGGCTCAGAAGGTAGGCATGGTTTTCCAGAACCCGGATAACCAGCTCTTCGCCCTGACCGTGGAAAATGATGTGGCTTTTGCACTCGAGAATCTGGGTCTTGAGAGGGCAGAGATTGAGAGGAGAATCTCCAAAGCCTTCAAGATGATGGGAATAGAGGACCTGAGAAAGCGCTCGCCATTCGAGCTTTCAGGCGGACAGAAGCAGAGGGTCGCAATCGCCTCCATACTCGCCCTCGAGCCGGATATACTAATCCTAGACGAGCCTACATCTTCTCTAGACGGCGCTACTGCGAAGAAGCTGCTAGAGGAGCTCGGAGAGATAAGAAGGAGGGAAGGGATAACCGTCCTGATCTCAGAACATCGACTCGACCTAGTTGTCAGGGAGGCGACGCGGCTGATAGTCATTGAGGAGGGGCAGATAGTGGCTGATGGCGAGCCGAGAGAGGTGGTCCACGACCTCTTGGAGGACGGTTACGAGAAGGTCGAACTCCCAAAGCTTTCTCGTCTAGCTTGGATGCTGGGCCTCCGCGGCGCGGACAGTATCCCTGTGACTAGGGAGGAGTTCGTTGAGAGATTTCTAGGGGTGGGAAAGTGATTAGGATTGACTCGGTCTGGTACGAGTATCCATCAGGCACGGTAGCCCTGCGAAACGTCAATCTTGTCATTAACCGGGGCGAGATAGTCGCGTTCATGGGTGAGAATGGCGCGGGTAAGACAACCCTCCTCAAACATCTTAACGGTCTACTTAAGCCGACCTCTGGAAAGGTCGAGGTGGACGGGGTAGACACTAGGACCTCAACGGTGGCTTCACTCTCTAGGCATGTCGGCCTCGTATTCCAAAACCCTGACAACATGTTCTTCTGCACGTCGGTGCTTGAGGAGGTTAGCTATGCTCTTACAAGGTTCGGCTACAGTAGGGAAGAAGTGAGGAGGAGGGCTGAGGAGGTCCTAAAGCTCTTTAATCTATGGCACTACAGAGATTCATCGCCCTTTACCCTCAGTGGCGGAGAAAAGAAGCGGCTTGCAATCTCGATAGTCGTGGCTTGGATGCCCAGCTACATAGTCATCGATGAGCCAACCACAGGTCTTGACGGGTGGGGGAAGCGGATGCTCATGGACCTCCTCCTCCACCTCAAAGATAGCGAGAGGGGCATAATCCTATCGAGCCACGATGTTGAGTTTATCTCAGAGATAGCGGCGAGGGTGGTGTTGCTCCGGCGTGGAGAGGTTATCGCAGACGGGCCGGCGGAGGACATTTTGACAGATACAGCACTTCTGGAGGAGGCTTCGCTCCTCACACCCCAGATCCCCTCCCTCTTATACGAGCTTAAGAGACGCGGCCTCAAAGACCTTAACCACAAGTGTCTCAGACTTGATGAGGCAGTCAGATACCTCTCAGCAATCCTTGGACGATCAGGGTCAAACTGGAGGGGCGATGTGGTCTGAGTTTATCACTCCTTCAGGCACTCAAGTACAGGAGCCTAGATACGCCTATACACAGGCTTGACCCGCGGGTCAAACTGCTTGCATCCCTCTCCTTTCTAGTCACGGCGCTGTTGTTCGGCGAGTATTGGGGAGGAATGCTCACAGTCTCATCCACAATAATTCTCACCCAGCTAGTCCTCCTGAGGCTGGCAAGATCTGCCAGGTATATGCTCTCAACAATGCGCGGCGCAATACCCCTTGTCGCGTTAGTCTTTCTTCTAAGCCTACTAGGCGTGCTAGAGTCTGCGGTGGCGTATGGTGAGCTTCTTTACAGGGCTTCCGCATCGTCCATCAGGTTTCTAGCATTTTTAACGTCATTTAACATCTTCTTTCTCACAACATCACCGGACGAGTTTGGGCAACTCCTACTAAAGCTGCGAATACCATACGTATATTCCTTCACTTTTGTTGCGGCAGTCAGGCTAGCTCCAGTCATAGCAGATGAGGCGCAGGAGATAATTGATGCTCAGCGGTCGCGTGGTGTTGAGTTCGAGAAGGGCAACCCGCTCAAGAGGCTGAGGGTGCTTGTGGGCTTGTTTGTCCCTTTGCTCATCAATTCGCTCCGCCGCGCATATGAGATGGCTGAGGCACTGGAGGTCAAGTGTTTCGGCGCTTCTGAGAGGAGGACAACCTACAAAGAAATTCGCGCCACCCGGAGAGATATTTTGGCGGCGATCGTTATACTTGCGGCCTTTACACTTGTTTTGACGGCTAAAAGCCTGAAGTTGTTCACCGGCCTCCCCTAGACGCTTCCTTTTGAGCCAATATCCACTCAATGTCCGAGAGTAGGGCCGAGACCGTGGACTCTCCTGCACCCCTACCGATCAGGGTTAGGTCACCAAGTATCTCCATCTTGAATTGAATTGCGTTGAGGGATCCGTGGACGCAGAGAGGGTGGTTAAGCCTGACAAGCCGCGGGGCAACACTTAGCCTGCCCCCCTCTATACTCCCTACGAGCTTTATTGTCATTCCCAACTCTTTCGCAGCCAATATCGCGTCTGATGTTACCTGTGTTATCCCTTTTACCTTCACATCCTCCAGCCGCCTGTCTGCGCCTAGGAGGGCGTTGGCTAGGATGACAATTTTGCAGGCCGAGTCTATACCCTCGAGGTCGAGGCTTGGGTCTCTCTCTGCGAGCCCCATCATCTGTGCCTCCTGAAGGGCTAGGTCTAGTGGAAGCCCCTCGAAGTGCATCCTAGACAATATGTAGTTGGTGGTCCCGTTTAGTATTCCTTTAATCGAAAGTATCCTATCTCCCCGCAAAGAGTGCCTAGCTAAGGAAAATACGGGTATGCCGCCGCCCACAGTAGCCTCATAGCAGAGGAAGACGCCCATCGAGTCAGCCAGCGAGGTTAGCTCCCTAAACGCCACGACGAGAGGACCCTTATCAGCAGTCACCACATCCACCCCACTCTTAAGCGCCTCGCGAATATACGTCAGCCCAGGCTCACCATTATACACGTTCGTGGGAGTGAGGGTGACAAGTAAGTCGACCAGGCCACGCTCGAGTATCTCTAGAGGGTTTGACGCTCTGAAGCTGGTGTGGCCTGTTATATCTGCGGGCAGGTTATCGCTATCAAATCCTTTGGGATAGTATAGGTATCCTCTCGAGTTGGCGAGAGCCGTTATCGCCAGTCCGCGCATCTTATAGCGGGTCAGATAACCCGCAAGCTTCTTACCTAGAAAGCCGTACCCTATTATCCCGCAGCGTATCAAGCCTCCTCACTTACCAAGACGCAATTATTCTTCTCGGCCAGCTCCTCAAGGGCTTCGAGAACTCTCTCCCTATCCTCCGAGTTCACGCTGAACATAACCCTCATGTGAGGAGACCTACTGCCCCCACCAAACGCGAGACTTATTATCTCGCCCCTCCCCTCGAAAACCTTCTCCAGCCTATCAACACTCAAGCTCCCTATAATAATGACAGTCTCAATCCTCCGTTCAAGGGACTCAGTCCCAAGAACAGGGATTCCAGCCTCCTCAATTCCAGCCCTGGCGCGCTCAAAGTGTTCACGGGATGGAAACTCAACCGATAGGCTCACGGGGACATAGCCTCCCGTCAGCTGCTCACGGTTGTGAACAATTGAGATGATGTTTCCTCCGTTCATTGCTATTTTTTCGAGTGCCTTGAGCAATGTCCCAGGCCTGTCGGTCAAGCCTAGTGTTAGCCTTATCCTCATCTCCCAGCTGGGCTTCTCTAGATGTGGGGCGACTTAAGAGTTCTTCGCATCCCTTGAAAGCGTTCTAATAGGCCTCTGGGCCTTTGAGTTAAGCCGTATTATCTTCTCTGGTTTATACTGTGGAAGAGGTTTCCGCTCCAGCTCCGAAAGCTCAAACAGGCTGCCGGAAAGCATGTGGCTCAAAGAGCTGAAACGCTTCTGATACTTCCTCTCACTCGGCTTACCAAGGTATCCAATCTTCGCCAGCTCTTCTAGGAGGGAGGAGATGCTTCTTCTAGCCCGGCTATTCGATTTCAATTCTTCGGGTATGTATGGGTCCAGGTCGCCGAGCTTGAACGGGGAGTCGCCGATCGCATTTATCGCGGCTAGGATCTTAGCCACATGCTCTTCCCTGAGATATCGTCGATTTTTACAGAGAAGTTTGAGGATGGGGTTCAAGCTTCGGCGCCTCCAATCAAATGTGCCTCCAATATAAAAGAGGTTTCCAAGCGCGGTCCGCTAATCCACTAACGAGACCCTCCACCCTTAAGCAGCGCAGAGAGCTCAGCGAGGGTCAAGGTCCTGATGACCCGCCCCGAGCGGCTTATGCCCGATTTATGGAGAGCATCCTCAAACCTTGTGAAGGGCACCTTCTCAAGACCCTCAGGGACCCCAGAGTGGACCCTAAGCCTACTTAAGGCCTCCCTACCCTTGGGCTTCTTCCTAGGCAGCATCCTAGCGATCGTATACCAGAGTATGCGCTCAGGTCTCCTCGGATACCAGACCTGCGGCTCCTCGATGCTTGAATACCATGTCCGTCCAATCAGTTTGAGGTAGCGATCCAGAATAGCCTCCTTGGTGCCCGTCACCAAAACCTTCTCGGCGTTGACGACCACAACCCTTTTTCCTGAAAGAAGCAGTTTAGCCACCTTTGACGCGAGCCTCCCGAGACGGTGACCCGCCCCGTCTACTACCACAACATCCTCAGCAATTACGTGAGCCATATTCTATCCACCTCACCCCACAATTATCAACCCTTTCCCATCACCGCCGCGATCAATGTACTCCTCTAAATAGTATGCCTCGCCCCCCGCATCCAATATCTTCCGGTAAGCCGCGTCGGAGTAGTCGAACGCGACTACCTTCAGTGGCTTTTCCAAGACACCCACACCCAATAGCTTCCCGACGACTAGCACACCACCACCAGCCGGCGCGACCCTATTTAGATGGTATATGTTGACGACCCTTCTCCTCCTTCTGGAAGACTCGAGGTGTTTTAAGACGGTCGCCCAGAACCTGCTCCTCTTCGCCAGCCGCCTCACCTTCGCCCTCAAGAGTTTATCCCTCTCCCCCGCCACTCCCTATCACCTTTTCCAGACTATCTCCAAGTTTAGTAACACTCTCCTCAAATATCTTCACTGCCTCCAACAGTATCCTTCTCGGGGGGAGTTGGCCGAAAGACTCTACGTACAAGATCCTTTTTCCATCCTCCTCGTAGAGTGTCGCTATGCCAGGCTGCCACTTGGCATGCTTCCTGCCCTTCCCGAGCCGTACATAAAGTTCCAGCTCAACACTCTGTCCGGGCGCCAGTTTGACGATCTGAAAATCCCCGCTTATAGGCTTGACACTATCCGACCCACTTTCACGGACCAAGTCGGAGGAATACACCGTCAATACCTCACTCGTGGCTTCAGACCTCAGTGAGAACCTGACGCTACACTTGTCGCAGCCCAAATTGCTCCCACAATCGCACTCTTCGGGGAGAACATAATTGTCGAGGTCTGTCACAAACGGGATGAGTGAGATGCGATGAGTCAGGACCTCGTTTGTCAAGATGGAGGTATTCTCTATGACTAAGACCTCCTCAACAGCCATGGTGGGCACCTCGTTTAAGATAAGCCTTCTGATTGCATTGCCCATGCTGAGAGGTACGTCTACAAGCTCCAGACGAAGCCAGTTATCCCCCTCCCCAGCGATTCTGACCTGGTAGTGCACACCCAGACTAAACCCCACCGTGAGCGCGTATTAAACTCTCCTACACAGCGAAAGGACCCCACAATAAATAGGTTTACAAAACCTCGACACCAACAACACCACACTGAAAATACTTCCACTTTTTCTAATGGTTAAATTCGGCGGCGAGTTTCTCGATTTATGGCCAGCATCGTAGAGGTATTAGTCATATCCGTTTTCGCCGGATTCATAGGCTCCATTACAGGGTTAGGGGGAGCCAGCATAACAACACCATTACTCACACTTCTGGGAATTCCTATTAAAAATGCGATAGCCGCGGGAATGGTTTCAATCATAGCCACCTCTAGCGGCTCTGCTTCAGGCTATGTCAGGCGCGGATTGTCCGACGTCAAGGCTGCCATGTTCTTGGAAATGTTCACAATTTTAGGGGCGATAGCTGGAGCCACTGTAACACTCTACGTGGCGCCTCGCTACCTCTACTTCCTTTTCGCAGGATTTTTGCTCACATCTTTCATAGGACTAAGAACCATTAGGGAAGAGTTGCCAACCAATATCTCACAAGACAGGGTGGCCCGATGGCTAGACCTGTCAGGCTCATATTATGACGACCGTCTCGGCAGGGAAGTGAGTTATCGTCTGACTAGGCCGTTGCTGGGTGGTGCCGGCATGTTTTTTGCTGGCGTGGCGGCGGGCATGCTGGGTATCGGCGCTGGAGCCTTTAAGGTGGCGGTGCACGAACTGGTTCTCAAGATGCCTTCAAAAGTCTCCTCCGCGACAAGCAACTTCATAATCGGCATGACAGCTCTAGCGGGTGCAAGTGTATACTTCAACTCTGGGCTCCTCTACCTAGACCTCGCCGCACCAATGGCCGTGGGAACGACTATAGGAGCCCTAGCAGGCTCAAGAGTCTTAAGAAGACTCAGCAACAAAACTACGAGGATTCTATTCCTAATCGTGGTCTTCTACATCATGGTCCAGATGGTTGTCAGAGGTGTCATGGGTTGAGCCAGAGACTGGAATCACTCATAGGTTTGGTGCTCGCAACGGGCGTTATTCTAAGCTTGGCCATCCTAGTCATCGCCTTAGGGTTTTACCTAGCTGACACTGGCCCTGAAATAATTCTAAGCGACAAATACCGAGTGATTTCGCCAAACTTCTTCGACTATGTGAAAAAGCTAGCGAGCATGAGTTTTGGAGCCAGTAGCCTAATGGCAATAGGCCTGATTCTACTTATGCTCACACCCTACGCCCGAATCATCGCCTCATTCACATACTTCGCAGCGAGACGCGACCTGAAATATACCCTGATAACAGCATTCGTGCTAGTCGTGTTGACAATAAGTCTGATAACGCATTGACTAGTCCAATCATCTTTTTCTGAAACTTTTTATTTAGTTGTTTCCGAGAGTTCTGCTTAAGGGGTTTGCCTCAGAGCCTGCCCAGCCGCGGGACGTATGCTCTAGTCATTGGGCTGAGGAGATCAACTACTGTACGCGTTGGGGCTTTAGGGAGACTGTTCTTCAAGAAGGGTGTCTATGTATATGTGGGCTCCGCGAGGAGGGGGTTGAGGCCGCGGATCCGCCGTCACATCGCAAAGAGGAAAAGGGTAAGATGGCATATTGACTGGATTACGTCCCGCCGCGTCTTTGAGGTACGTGAGGTCTGGGTCTCGGAGGCTTTGGGTGCAGAGTGTGATCTTGCCGCCGCGCTCAGTAAACAGGCGGACGGGTTTGTGCCGCATTTTGGGTCATCTGATTGCAGGTGTATGTCCCACCTCCTCTACTTCATCGACGGCAAAGCTGAAAAAGCTCTCCACGGGCTTAAGTTGCTCCGCTTAATCTGACCACCTGAGACGCACCCTCCAAGAATGACGCGTAGCCGCTCTTCCACCTATGGCGGGTACTATGTGTTTTCCCGTTTTCAGTACTATGAGGGTCAAATAACTCGTCTATAGGAAAGAGCCGTGTGTTACCTTCTGAGTCTTTGGTAGAGAGCTTTAAATTAACGGATGGAGTGGTGATTGGAGGATGGGAGACCCTAAACGGCCGAGGAAGAAGTATGAGACGCCTAGGAATCCCTGGAGGGAGGATAGGCTGCGTGAGGAGCTTGTGCTGGTCGGCGAGTATGGGCTGAGGAATAAGAGGGAGCTCTGGAGGGCGGCGTCTATTCTTAGGAAGTATAGGAATATCGCTAGGTCCCTCTTCGTCTTGACTGGCGAGGAGAGGAAGGTGAAGGAGAAGGCGCTTATCGATAAGCTGTATTCGATGGGGCTTGTCCCCAAAGATGCAGATGCTAACTATGTCCTCCAGCTGTCTGTTAAGGACATTCTCGAGAGAAGGCTCCAGACGGTTGTATACAGGTTGGGCCTAGCCAAGACACCCTACCACGCGAGACAGCTCATCGTCCACGGCAAAGTCGCGGTAGGCGACAGAGTGGTCTCATCACCCAGCTACCTAGTTATGAGGGGAGAGGAGGAGAAGATTAGGCTGCTAATTCCGGCAGAAGCACAGGCTTAGACGCGCCTACCCCTTCTCCCACCCTTCCGCCTCACACTATCGTGAGGCAGCGGGGTTACATCTTCTATCCTGCCGATCATTACTCCAGACCTCGCTATGGCACGGATGGCGGCCTGTGTCCCGGGACCGGGAGTCTTAGACTTCACACCCCCCGGTGCTCTGACCCTTATGTGGACGGCGTTTATGCCCCTCTGCTTGACCGCCTCCATAACGTAGTTTGCCGCCCTCGTGGCTGCGTATGGCGAGGACTCGAGACGCCCCGACTCCACGAACATCCCACCAGAGGCTATCGCTATCGTCTCCGCGCCCGTAATGTCCGTGGCATGAACGATTATGTTGTTGTAGGATGAGTAGATGTGTATTATTCCCCAGACTTCCCTCCTTGCCTCGCTTCCCTGCTCCTCCTGAGTATCTGACATTCTGGTTGGACAATATCAGGGCGTCAGTATTTTAGTTTTGACCATCCGAGGACCTTGGTCTAGCCCACGAACTCACGAAGCTTCTGCAGACTGATCCGCGCCGCCTCAAGCCCATCTTGGGGAAAAACAAGGGAGCTGGCAGGCTTCATGAACTCAGGAGGAGTCTCAATGTTGATAAATCCGTCATACCCTACCGACCTGAGGGCCTTGACGAACCCACTCCAATCAACTGAACCCTGACCGATCAGCCTGAAGCCTCCGGGTCCGCGGCTATTCATGTCGTAATCCTTCGCATGGACCATCACGACCTTGTCCCCCAGAACCTCGAGCCAGTGCTCGAAGGGGGCAAGTTCTAACACGTTTCCGACGTCGAAGTAGAGGCCCACAGCTTCTGAGCCAACATCCTCTATGAAGCGTCTAAAGATGGTGGGGTCGTATAGGAAGCGGTTCCAGACATTCTCGAGCCCTATCTTCACACCGTGGTCTTCGGCCCAGCGCGCCGCCTTGACGATTGAGGAGAGGGCATAGTTGTAGGTTTCTCTATAGCCTGTTCCGGGCTTAGCCACTGCGGGGACTACTAGTAGCGTCTCAGATTCTAGGTCGGCCGCCAGCTCTACCCCCATCTTGAGGAGGTTGAGAGCCATGTTCCGCTCTGTCTCGTCATGGGATGCTAGGCTGTATCTCCAGAAGACTCCAGTCGCGATACTTGGGATCGAGATGTTATGGCTCGAGGCAATCTCAAGCAACTGTTTTCTATCCTTTTTCGATATCTTGTCCGGTGCATAGTTTGAATCGTCGTAGACCAGTTCCACACCATCATAGCCTAGGGCTGATGCCGCCTCTATGACTCCGGAGAGGCCTCTAGGGAGGTTGAGCCGCCATCCACCTACTGTCCAAGCGTTGAGACCGATCCACACGTGGCTGAGAAAGTCTTAGGCTGTATTAATTCGTTCATATGGTGTAGGATCCTCTATGCCCAGTTCTCTGAAAACTTTTCGTCTGGTTTGACAGCCTTCGCAGCGGCCGCAGTGGATTGTCCCAGTGCCCCAGCAGCTCCACGTATCCTCCAACGGAACCCCAAGGCTAAACGCCAGTTGAACCACCTCACGCTTAGAATATGGTAGGAGTGGGGCTTCAAGGGTTAGCCTGTACCCGGGCAGGCTCTCCCTCAAGAGTCCATTGAATCTCTCAATGAAGCCGGCTCCCACATCAGGGAATCGTCCAACATCTTCTCCATTATGTCCCACAACTATTTTATTCGCGTTTATTGAGAAGGCGATGTGAGCCGCGCAAGAGTAGAAGACGAGGTTTCTGACTGGAATGAAGACCGGCGGGAAACCTACACTCCTGTAGTGTATTCCTCTCTCGGGGGGCTGGTCCTCGAGCTCTCTGAGGAATGGTAGGCTTATCTTGATGTGAGAGGATACTCCAGCCTTAGCGGATAGCCTCGCCGCACACTCGTCCTCACCCCTACTACGCCTGTAATAGTCTATTGTTAGGGTGTAGACCTCGCTAGCAGGTGTCTCGCGCCGAATAAGCCAAAGGGCTACAGCCGAGTCAATTCCGCCTGAGAGTAGGACGAGTACTCTATCAGACATCCCGCTCACGATAAACTATGCTCTCGGCAAATTTTCCAGCACCCTCCGAGACAGTTACCCTCACGTATTGCACGTTCTCGGGCATACGCTTAAAGATTGACTCGGCCAGATACGCTGCTAGATTCTCGATTGTGGACTCGAAGGGCATTATGAAGACCTGTGAGAGGGGCGCGGAAAGCCTGTACTCTCCTCCCCTCCCGATGAATCCTATAGTAACTGAGCTGCCACTTCGCGACTCGACGTATTTCTCACAGACCAGTATCCTGTGGTCGAGCTCTGATACTACTTCTCTGACGACTCTTTTAAGTATGCCAAAGTCAACCACTAGGCCAGGCCCCGCCTTCTCCCCAGCTACCTCCACCTCAAGGCTTGCCGTGTGTCCGTGAATAGTCGAACATTTCTCGATGTCTGGCAGAAAGTGGGCGTAGTCGAAGCAGAGGGAGGGGTCGCTGATTCTTATCTTAATTGGCGAGGCGCGTGATACCGATATGGGCATACTGCCGCCCCCTAGGTTGTCTTTGGGGTGCTTGGAATATCCCACGAAATCATACCCTATTTGGGCTCGATGTTGGTTTTTTTCTTCCATGAGACCACCTGAAGCGTCTCTCCTCAACCTACTATAATATTTATCATTTAGCCCTAGTTTTGAGCTAAGGGCTTTTAGATGGAGAGGGAGTTTAACACTAAGGCTACGAGCGTTTTGCCAAGTACTGACGTTGCCGTGGTGGGTGGCGGGCCGGCAGGCCTGATAGCAGCTGCGGAGGCTGCGCGGAGAGGGCTTAAAGTCGTCCTTTTCGAGGAGGACAACATCATCGGCCGGCCAGAACGGTGTGCAGGCCTATACAGCATCCGGGGGCTGGAAAAAATCGGCGTAGCCCTCAGCCGAAGCTATGTTCAGAACCTCATCTGGGGCGGCGTCATTAACTCGCCAAGCGGGGAGGTCTTCGAGATCTCTTCACCCACTCCCGTAGCGGTTGTCGCTGAGCGCGAAGCTTTCGACAGGTATTTGGCTGAGAAAGCTCTTGCATCTAGGGCCGATATTCTTGTGGGGCGTCGCGTTGTCTCCTGCCACATTGATGAGGGCGGTAGAGCCTGCGAATTAGTATTTGATGACGGAAGCAAGCTATCCTCACGGGGCTTAATAATTGCCGAGGGCTCTTCAGCGAGCTTAGCACGTAGAATCTTCAAGGGCTACGACGCACCATACTGGCTCCCCATCATTCAGCTCATAGTCAGGAATCACGGACTAGACAGGCGGAAAGCTCACGTCTGGTTCAAAAGCTATCTCAGAGACTTTTTCGGCTACCTAGTACCCATAAACGAGGAGCTGGGGAAACTGGGTGTAGCGGCGAGGCGCGACCCTTTAGCAAAGGCATACAGGCTCATGAGGGAGGAGATGCCAAGCTCTAGGATAATCGGCTACTCTGCCCACAGCATATATCGCGGCCCTCCACTCGAGATAGGGCTCGACGGCAACGTAGTTTTGGTGGGAGACGTGGCGGGTCAGGTTAAGGCAACTACCGGGGGAGGCATAATCACTGGGGGGATATGTGCCAAGGCAGCTGCCTCACACATATACAGCTACTTGGAAGAGGGGCGGAGAGGAGTCTACAGGCGTATGGTCAGGGGCCTCTACCGTGAACTCAGAGCTACCTATTCGATAGCTAGGGCAATAGACTCGATGAGCGACAAGACCCTCGACGGCTTAATCAAGGCTGCAAGTGAGTCAGGGCTCTCAAAAACACTATCCATCCGGGGAGATATGGATTTCCAAGTTACAGGCCTAGCTAGGAGCCTAGCCTCGCCCGTTGGCCTAAGGTTTCTCTGCGGACTGCTTAGGACACTTCTCTAAGCTCCAACGGCAGATACTTTCTCGGACGCTCTCCCACATAGAGGTGTAGCGGCCGGATCAGCTTATTGTCTCGCCAATACTCTAATATGTGGGCAGCCCAGCCCGCAGTCCTGCTGACTGCAAAAAGTGCAGTGAAGCTATCGGGTGGCAATCCAATCATCCTGTACAGGATTGGAGTCCAGAGATCGATGTTGGGATAGATTCCCCGGGGAGCTAAGAACTTCTGGCCATAATCCTCAAGAGCCTGCGTAACCTCGTACAGTTTCCTAACCTCGCCATCCATAGCACCTGCATGCCGGGCTATCAACTCCTTCACGACCGTCGCCCTCGGATCATAGATCTTGTACACTCTATGCCCAAACCCCATGATTTTCTTCCTCTGGGCAAGCGTCGACTCGACCCACTCGGGAACCTTTTCAGCGCTCCCGATGGTTAGGGCTTGGGCGTAGCTGGCCTCTGAGGCGCCACCGTGCAGCGGACCCTTCAGAGCTAGCATTCCAGCGGCTATTGAGGAGTAGAGGTCGCTAAGCGTGGAGGCTGTAACAAGGGTTGCAAAAGTGCTCGCAGGCACGCCATGCTCTGCATGAAGGATTAAGAGGTCGTCTAAGATCTCGGCATGCTCCCTTCTAAAATCTCCACCCTTCATCATGTATAGTATGTTCTCGGCGAAGCTCAGGTCTTTTCGAGGTGGTATGTAGTCTCCTCCTGAGCGAGTCCTTATGATGGTTGAGAAAAAGGAGCCCATCTTGGCTATGGCATTAATAGCAGCTTCTAGGTCTCCGGGATCACCGCCTTTTTTCCCGCTCCCCTCCAGCACCATTAACTCTGCAAGCATTGTAAGAGTATCTAGGCTGCCTGCATATCTTCGGATGGTCTCTATATGCCTCGGCTCGAGGTCTAGGGACGCTCTCAGACGGCTCGTAAATTCTTTGAGCTCCGATTTAGTGGGTAGTCTCTGGTGGAGCAGGAGGAAGGCTACCTCCTCGAAGTTGCTCTTCTCCACAAGCTCCCTGACGTCATATCCTGCATAGTATAAAGCCCCGTTTTCCGTATCGATCAAGGATATAGCGCTGTCAATCACGTATACACCTTCTAAACCTTTAAACACATGTGCATGAACACTCAAGTAACCTGCACCATAACTAGGGCAACTGACTATATATCTATTTAACTGTCGAGAGAAAGCCCATTAAATCTCTGACGGATTTGAGGCGGTCAAGAGACATGACCTCATCCCAGATAATGTCTAGCTGCTCGTCCGTCAGCCTCCCACTTGTAAGCCGGCTAACCTTTCTGCGCAGGTCATCCATTGTTAACGGGTTCCGGTAATGCCCCTTCGGATAGATTACTTCAGCAGAGTAGCGCCTCCCATCGCTGAGCGAAACCTCTACTGCGTTAGGCACGGCCTCAGGGTACAAGGCATCATACCTCGGCTCCACCTCCACGATTGTTTTCTCTGCAAGCTCTAGAAACGCTATGTCGCTGATCTTCTCCGAGCTGAAGCTCTCAAGCCATATGTCGCCGTCGAGGAGCGCCCTTATTGTTATGTAGGGTAGACTGTGGTCGGCGGTCTCCCTGGACTTTGGCCTCCATTTTTCAGGGTCTTTTACTATTATGCTGTATGAAGTCTTGAAGGTTCTGATCACTATTTTTTCTACAAGTGATGGCTTGGCCCTTCCCGCCTCAGATACAATTTGGAGGGCTGCTTCAACTGCAGACATAGAGTGGTATTCTACCGGCCACCACTTTATAGAAGTTCTCAGAATTCTGACGGCGTTAGAGGTTAGTTTAGGCATGGTGAAAGGCCCGGAGACAGCTTTCATATAGCCTAGCTCACCCTCGAAGACCGGTTTTGGACCTGTCATGCCCTCTGCAGCTAGGAGGGCCGAGTATAGGCCGTGTCGCGCCGCATACGCAGCTGCGCATCCCTTCCACATGCTTAGCTCCCCGGACCTTGTCTGCCTCAGGGCCGCCGCGTTTACTGTGGCGATGTTGATTGCCTCGTGAGCCCTATCAGCATCAAGTTCTAGGAGTGAGGCAGCGCCAGCCGCAGCGCCTACTGCAATGTTTGAGACATGGTCGAACCCCCTATCCCTAATCGTTACGGCGTCGGCGAGGGCGCAGGCAACCTCATAAGCGACTAGAATTCCCCTCAGGAGGTCTTCACCCGAGGCCTCAAAACACTCACCAGCGGCTAGGAGTGCGGGAATCATGTCGCTCGGATGTATCGCCTCCCTAGAGAGGTACGTATCGTTAAAGTCAAGGTACCGCGCCATTATGCCGTTCACAAATCCAGCGTCCTCAGGAGCCACCCTAACCTTTCCCCCAAGAATTGTCGCCCCTCCAGCAACAGGCCACCTCTCAACAACACGGCGTGCCGCTGCCACTGGCGGCGCATCAATCGCAGCTACCATCACACCTATAGTGTCAAGCAACCTTGCTTTGGCAGCCTGAATCGACTCCGGCGCAAAGTCCGCCAAACTTGCCCCCGAGGCATACTCAGCAATCTGCTCGGCTATGGTTTCATTCAAGCCCCTGCACAGGGTAGAATTCTGATTCTTTCACTTAAAGCGTTTTCCTGTCAGAGGGTATCGATATGTGAGTCACAGGGATAAGCTTATCTATGGGCTTATCCCGATACGTGTCACAAGCGGTGGGTACCTCATGTGCCACTGTGGTACACCGAGTAGTGCACACCACAAGGAGAAGGCCAAGAAGAGGCTAGTTGAGCGAGAGGCTTTAGAGGCGGCAACATCCACAACCGCATAACACACCCCATCCTTTTTTCCAATTTGTTTTGAGTACAGCCGATAGTAGAAGTATTTATGGTTGGGTAGGGAGGTGAATTATTTACGTGGTAAGGGGGAATCTGGGATGGATTTCGAGTTTCCGCCCGAAATAAGATTGTTTAGGGAGAAGGTCTCGGAGTTCTGCGCAAAACGCATCGCGCCCAAGTGGGTAGAAATTGACGAGAGTGGCGTTATAGGGTCTGACATAGTTGAGCAGCTGGCATCTCAAGGGCTTCTCGGCCTCGTCTTAGACGAGGAGTATGGCGGCCAGGGAGGCGGATTCTTGGAGGCGACTCTAGCGGCTGAGGAGCTGGCGTACCACGCACCGGCTCTCTCACTGGCCGTCCTATATCTCCTTCAGAACTCCTGGACATACATTGTCCAGCTCTATGGTTCTGAGGAGGCGAAAATGGAGGTCCTTCCCCGTGTCTGCCGTGGCGAGGCCCTTGTAGGGATAGCGAGTACCGAGGCTCATGGTGGGAGCGATGTTGCGGGTGTTAGGCTGCGGGCTGAGAGGAGGCAGGATGGGTATTGGGTTGTGTCAGGGGAGAAGTCGATGGTCTCTCTGCCGTCTATCATTGAGAGGATGAAGTGGGGAGGCGGCTGGGTACTCATAAGCAGGACGGGCCGCCTCGAAGATAGGCATCAATCAATCACAACCTTTCTCGCCCTCATGAAGAAGAATGGCCGCGTCGACCCCGCGATAAAATATAAGCCATGGACCGAGTTCGCCCGCAGAGGCCTCGACACATCTGTTGTGAGCTTTAATGATTTCGTCTTGGAGGACAAGTACCGGCTCGGCGAGGTCAACAAGGGATTTAGGATCGCTATGGAGGGCTTCAACCTTGCGCGTTGTCTCATAGGCTCTGTTACTGTCGGCTGTGCTAGGTGGCTGATTGAGCAGGGAATCTCGTGGATCAAGCAGCGCGAAGTTTTCGGCCGCCCAATAGCCTCGTATCAGGCTATAAGCTTCAAGCTCGCCGACCATTTGAAGGAGCTCGAGGCTGCACGCCTCCTCTCATACAAGGCCGCTTGGGCCGCAGACAAGTACTATAAGCAGAAGAGCGGCACGATCAGCCTGAAAGACATAGCTGTCCTCGGGGCGATGTCGAAGCTCAAATGTGCCTCCTTAGCCTTCGAGATAGGGGAGGACGTCATGAAGTGGTTTGGTGGCGCATCATACTATAAGGAGCTCCCGATATTCAGAGCTTGGCTGGCTGCGTTCAGCTATGTTGTAGGCGCTGAGGGTACGGAGAACATGATGCGTCTAATCATCGCTCGAGAAACGCTGGGCAGGGAATACGTCTAACCCACTGATGCCTGCAACAGCATATTGATGGCGACAACGAGCAGGAAGAGGGCGAACAGCATCTCTAGTGTCCGGCTACTAGCTTTCTCAGAGACCTTCGCACCTATCTGGGCTCCGAGCAAGACGCCAGCGGCGATTAGCCCGCCCTTGACTATGTCGATATGCCCGAGGACGGCGTGAGTAGATATGCCAGTCAGAGCAGCCGGTACTAGGATAAAGTGCGAGGTCGCCGTCGCGATGTAGGCTGGGACGCCGAGCAGAATTATCATGACGGGGACATGGACTATGCCGCCTCCAACGCCGAAGAAGCCTGATATGAATCCTGAGATGACCCCGAAAGCAATGATCAGATGAAGGTTGAATGAATATACATGCTCCCTGCCCAGTCGATCTTTCATCAGCCTCTGATTGCCACTCCTCAATAGCCCGCCACTCGATAAGCCCATTCTCGACCTGAATGCGAGGTATAGGGCAGACAAAATCAGCATCAATGCGAAATAGACCCTGAATGTCCCACTACTCACGACCGTTGTGGTTAGTGAGCCGGCTATGGACCCCGGTATAGTGCCCGAAGAGAAGCCCAGGCCCATTTTGACATCGACCCTGCGCTGCCTGAGATACGCCAGTGTGGCGGAGACGGCGTTTATAAGCACGACCAGAAGGCTGGTCCCAGCAGCACTCCCGGGTGTGAAATTATACAGCATTAGTAGCACGGGGGCAACTATGAAGCCTCCCCCAATACCTACCGGAGACGCGACCACGCCCACAGCCAGCCCTAAAAGGGCTAGCATCACAGCTTCTGTGAGACTGGTCATAATCAGCTAGTCCAACCACCCAGTGGCCGACACTATAATATATATGAGGCTCCGCCGCGCATGCAACTTTAAATTAAGAGTCATAATCATTTGTTGAGATGTCTCAGAAGGAGAAGGCGAGAGGGTTGTGGAAGCTGTATACGGTGACTCCGGACGGCAAGCTTGTGCGAAACGTTAACTTCTGCCCTATCTGTGGCCCAGGATACATCATGGCAAAGCATCAGGATAGATATACATGTGGCAGGTGTGGATATACTAGCTTTATCTCTGAGAAGAAGCCTCGATAAGCCCCTGGGCGAGTTTTCTGACCTCTTCGTTAATATGGACTATGACAACCCCTTCTCTGGGCTGTCCATATAGCATCAGCGTACCCGGCGGAGCCTCCGCCATCACGACCAAGCCTAAAAGATCCTCCTCACCCTCCACACGGACAATAACCGGCCCCTCCATCTCCAGAGCCTCTACAACAGTCTTGTAGGCTTGGCCGCTTATCGTCCCCGGCCTATTCTCACAGTTCAGTTCCACCGCACCTTCGATGACAACATGCTCAACCGGCTTACGCTCAATCTTTCCATCCACTATGCAGACATCAGGCCTGAGCCCCATGGAGAGAAGTGTTTTAGTTACCGCGTCTCCTACTGCTACAAGTCTACCCGTCCTTTCTCGGATAACGCTCCTGACAATCTCAGAGGTATTCTCGGGGAAGCCCCGTACCAGCCGGCCAAGAGGCTTCTTTAACCGCTCCCTAACGTCCTCAGGGATGACTATCTCGTTACTCAACCTTGATCGCGTATCTTCCGGGCTTAACGATGCCTAAGAGTTTTGCTATTTCTGAAGACTCAGGCTGTATCACGATTAGGAGGCCTGAGTACGTTGCGGTCAGGTTGGTTGAGCCGCAGTTATCGCATCTATTACCTGTAACTATCGCCCTGCAGTTTCTACATGCACGCTCCTTCGGCAGGCATTATCACCCCCCAGCAACCTTCTCCGCACGAGGCACGCGCTCCCTACGCTTCTGCTCTTCAATCCACTCCAAGTTCCCCAAGTAGGGCTGCCGCGTGGTTATCCCTACTTTTCCACCCGCCAGAGAGACTGCGACCACCCTAGCTCTAACCTTATCGCCCACCCCAAGCTTCCAACCCGTCTGAGACCCAACAAACACTGCATTCTTCTTGTCAAAATTCACGAAATCGTCAAGTATCTGCGAGACATGGAGTAGCGCGTCCAGCGGGCCTATCCTGACAAAGGCTCCAAAATCCGTTAACTCTACAACCTCGCCCTCGACGACCTCTTGGATCCGGGGGATGAATACGAGGAGCCGGCATTTTACCCGGTGATAGAGGTTAGGGTCTCTTGGCAGCATGTACCCCACATCCTCAACATCGACGCTTAAGACCGAGATTACGTATCCAAGCTGCTCGTCTACTAGCCCCTCATAAAGGGCAGAGAGCTTCTTAAAAGCAATCTCCTTTAGAGTGAGCCCAAAATCTCGCGGTTCAACACCGATCACATCCGCTATCTCTACTACGTAAAACATACGCCAGTGACTCATATTATGGGGTACTGGGAGGTAATAAATTTGATATGGCCGCGAATACGCCTCCTAAAACTCCCGCCCTTCTACTACGCTAGGATGTGGACTTCGAGCCTCCTACTGACGTATATGCACTTTAACCCCTGCTTCCTCAGCCTCTTCTGTAGGGCTGAATCCGCGGTAACAACGGCGTATCCTTTCTCAGACGCCAGCCTAACCAGCTCCTCATCCACTCCCACCTCTTGGCTTGACTCTATCCGAGTCATCCTCTCCGCCATCGACAGAGCCAGCTCAGCTACCCTTCCACGCCGCCCCCCTACTCCCGACAGCCGCTTAAGCTCACCTATAACAGAGTCCGGGACAAGCGGCACTACAGGCTCACCTAACTTCTCTTCGATAAGCCGGAGGATGTCTCTACCACTCTCAACTAACAAGAGAAGGAAGCTAGTGTCTATTAGAGCATGCAATCCATCTATCCCACGATCAGCCCGTAGCCTATCAACCGCCAACCCATCCCAATCTTCCTACATATAGAAACCCTGTCACCTGGCCATGCGCAGAGTGGCTTCGAGAGGTTTAGGGTTAGCCGGCCGCCGTGGCGCTTGACGACTATTCCACTAGTGACCGCTGTGTATGAGTTAATTACCAATGGCTCCTTCTCGGATATCTGTTTAACATCCACATCTCCCTCCACACCTATCACCTTCTGGAATAGAGTGTATTCAACCTCCAGCGTCTTCCAGACAGGGGGTAGCTTGGAGGGGCTTCCAGCCATCTCTCCGACCAGAGCATCAGACTTAGTGAGTGCTGGGTCGAGGGAGGTCTCTACGCCGATGAGCCCGCCGCTTGTCGCCTCCTCCACACTCCTACCACCCGCTTGAATGCTTACAACCTCTGTGACAATAGGCTCATACTCGGACGAGCCCTCCCTTACAGGGATGCCTGGCGCTATCTCGATCTCATCACCCACTCGCAGCCTTCCCTGAATTATTGACCCGCCTATCACTCCTCCCCTAATCATTGTCGCAGGTGTTCCGGGGAGGTTAACGTTGAACGACCTCAGTATAGGCATAAGGAATGGTTTGCTCAGCTCTCTCGCAGGTGTTGGGATGTACTTGTCCATCGCGTATAACAAGGCCTCGACACCAACTCCCTGCTGGGCAGATACAGGAATAATAGGGACGTCGTGGAGACCTATTTTCTCCAGATAACTCCTAATCTCATCATAGCTCGCCAACGCACGCTTCTTATCAATAACGTCTATCTTATTCTGGGCAACCACCATCTTCGACACACCCATTATCAGGGCTGCCTCTAGATGCTCCCTATCCTGCGCCTGGGGGAACTTCACCCTAGCGTCGGCTACGAGTATTGCGCCGTCGAATAGGGCGGCGCCGCTCAGCATGGTTATCATGAGGGAGTGGTGGCCTGGACAGTCGATAAAGGAAATGGCCCTGACGAACTCGCACTCTTTGTTATGTATCGGGCAGACAGGCACTGAGTAGTAGTTGTACGGCTCCTCGCAGAGGTCACACCTATACTGGACGGCATCGGCATACCCTACGCGGATAGTGATCCCCCTTTTCAACTCCTCACTATGCCTACCCGTCCATACACCGCTAATCGCTTGAACCAGGGTAGATTTCCCATTGTCTACATGCCCCAACGTCCCTATGTTGACTTCAGGCTGCTTCGGCAGAGGTGTAATACTCATCCAACGCTCCCAAATATCTATGCCGCTTATATAGATTGGTTTAATCCAACCCAAGATCAGATTAACATGGTATGTTTATTAGTTTAGCCTATCCGGAATGGATATGCCCCAGATAAACAACATAAATTTGGATAAGGTATCCGCGACCGTAGAGTCAATAAAAAGAGATCCGACTAAGGCTAAGGTTGTCAGCAGAGTTGAAGGTGAGTGGCTTTTTGATGGTGAGACCCAGTTCAGGGCGGTGCTACCGACAGAGCAGGGATCACAGACACTCGAGATGAGCCTGCCAAGCTTCTTGGGAGGGACGGGAAAGATGCCGGGCCCAATTCAATACTGTCTCTTCGGGCTGGCTTCCTGCTTCGCCTCAACTATTGCCTCGATAGCGGCTGAGAAGAACATAAGGCTGAAGAGGGCGAGAGTCTCTGCGGAATGCAGCCTAGATTTTTCCAAGACACTTGGTCTGAATGATAAGCCGATAGTAGAGGGTATCAGGTTTATCGTCGATATCGAAGCTGATGCAGACGACTCGATGGTTAAACAGATTCTAGCTGAGGCATAAGAGCGTTGCCCCGCCATATACGTATTAAGACATAACATACCGTACCAATTGTCTCAAAGATAACTAACATGACCGGGCTGGATAATATCCCCGACCTTAGGGAAGGCGATTTATGAGAGGAGATTTGACTGCCCTTCCAGCTCCTATTTTCTCTCGCGATGCTTCAGCCTAGACGATACACACTTGCATGAAATTTTGTGAAAAGGGTTGGGGAAGAACTCCGAGAAGTAGGTGGATGTGTACTATGATTGTTTTCATGCTTTTCAACATGTTTGATTGAATAATGTATGGGTAGTTAGGTCGTTTTATTGCATTGTATGTGAACGATTTATAAGTGGCGAGTATTGATGTAGGCCTTGGGGCATATGTTTCTCGAGATATTGTTTCTTGGTCGAGGCGGGCAAGGAGTCGTGACTGCAGGGAGGATAGTTGCCGAGGCAGCTCTAAGGGCCGGGCTGTTCAGCCAGAGTTTTCCTGAGTTTGGACCAGAGCGTTCAGGCGCCCCAGTGAGGTCTTATGTAAGAATCTCGGATGAGCCAATCTCCATGAGGGCTCCTATGGAGAGTTTTGACGTGGCCGTTGTCTTTGAGGAGAGGCTGTTGGACTCAGCGATTGTGGAGTCGGTTAGGAGTGGGGGGACTGTTGTCTTGGCGGCCGAGTCTGCCCGCGAGCTTCCGCGGGGCGATGTAAAGCTATTCGTCGTGGGGGCTAGGCGGATAATAGAGGAGCTCAAGAAGCCCCGCTCACTTAACCTAGCTATGGTGGGGGCTCTCTGCTCGGTGATAAACGTGATACCGCTTAAGCATGTTGAGGATATTGTAGGCAGGAGGTTCGGGGAGGAGAACAGGGAGGTTGTGCGGCGTGCTGCCCAGCTGGTGGTGAGTGTTGAGCAGACGGCCTGAGCTTCTTATTCCAATAGTTTTTGAAGCCGGGAATACTGCTAAGCGAAGTGTAGCAAGCTGGCGGAGTAACAGGCCGGTGATTGAGAGGCAGCTCTGCACTAACTGCCTGATCTGTTGGATATACTGCCCCGAGCCAGCCATATACATGGATGATGCGGGGAATGTGCAGATAGACTATGACCACTGTAAGGGGTGTGGCATCTGTGCAGAGGAGTGTCCCCGCAAGGCCATAAGGATGGTGGTGGAGAATGTATAGCCTCGCATCCTATAGGTTGATGACTGGCAATGAGGCGGCGGCCTTCGCTGTTAAGCAGGCGGACGTAGACTTCATTTCGGCTTACCCCATCACTCCCCAGACAATAATCGTGGAGCGGCTGAGCGAGTATGTTAGTTCGGGCGAACTGGATGCAGAGTTTGTCCCTGTGGAGTCTGAGCACTCGGCTATCAGCGCCTGCATAGGAGCATCTCTTGCAGGGGCCCGTGTCTTCACGTCTACTTCGAGTCAAGGCCTCGCGCTCATGCATGAAGTCTTATACATCGCATCAGGGATGAGGTGCCCCATTGTCATGGCTGTAGCAAACAGGGCTCTCTCAGCGCCCCTCAACATCCACGGGGACCACTCGGATATCATGGGTTCGCGGGACGCGGGTTGGGTGCTAATATTCTGCGAGAACCCCCAAGAAGTCTACGACTACACCATTCAGGCGTTTAGGCTTGCTGAGCATCCTGAGGCCCTGCTGCCAGTGGCCGTCAACCTTGACGGCTTCACGGTGTCACACAGCAGTGAGCCAGTCTCCGTACTGGAGGATGACGTTGTGAGGAGTTATCTCCCGAGGCGGGAGCGCCCGCGGCTGGAATTTGAGGAGCCCGCAAGTTTCGGCGTCTTTGCCCTACCCACACACTATTTCGAGTTTAAGGTTGAGCAGGAGAAGGCCCTCCGGAGGGCGGGGGAGGTCTTGGAGGAGGTCGCAGCAGCCTATCCTAACAGCCAAGGCCGGCTCGTGAAGCTTTCCAAGTTTAACGATGAGGGTAAGATCGCCGTAATCTGCCTAGGTGGTACGGCGGGCACTGTTAGACATGTCTTGAAAAACTATGGGATGAAGGACTTCTCACTAGTCTCCCTGAAACTCTTCTCGCCATTCCCGAGTGAGGAGCTCTTAGACGCCTTGAACGGTGTTGAGGGTGTCGTCGTCATGGATAGGGCGACCTCGCCGGGCGCCCCCCTTCCACCTCTAGCCTCCAACGTGGCCGCCAGCTTATACGAGGCTGGAGTCCGGCTTCCGCTCCTAAGCGTGGTCTACGGTTTGGGTGGGAGGGAGCCTACCTTGAAGATGATTGTGGAGATGCTGGATAAGGCCCGGGAGAAGGTTGGTAAAGGCCGGACCGGCGTCTCCCGTATGTATCTCGGCTACGGGGGTGGAGAGAAATGATGCAGGTATCTAAGCTGTCCGACCTATATGGTCGTGAAGGACTCAGCCCGGGGCACTCTGCATGTCAGGGCTGCGGCGCCACCATCGCTGTTAGGCAGGTATTACTGGCGGCCGAGCCACCCTACATAGTAGTCAGCCCAACCGGGTGTCTTGAAGTAATCTCCACACCATACCCCTATACTGCCTGGAGGGTACCGTGGGTCCATGTGGCCTTCGAGAACGCAGCTGCTGTCGCATCAGGTATCGAGGCTGCCCTAAAGGTGCTTGAGAGAAAGGGGATGGGGAGACGCCACAAGGTCATAGTAATCGCAGGTGATGGCGGGACCTTCGATATCGGTTTACAGGCCCTCTCGGGAGCCTTCGAGCGCGGCCACAACATACTCTATGTTTGCTATGACAATGAGGCCTACATGAACACGGGAATCCAGAGGTCAGCCGCAACACCACCCGGCTCCATCACCACCACAACCCCAGCGGGAAAGCGTGAGTGGAAGAAGGATATTGTCTCGATACTTGTCGGGCATGGCTCTCCCTACGTAGCCACAGCCTCCCCCCACCTCTGGAAAGACCTCGCAAACAAGGTTAGAAAGGCACAGAGCATCGAAGGCCCGACCTTCCTCCACATAATCGCACCATGCCCCAGGGGCTGGTACTTCGAGCCCCACCTAACCATAAAGCTCGCCAAGCTCGCGGTAGAGACGCGGATATTCCCTATCTACGAGGTGGAGAACGGCAGGTACAGGATCAACTACCTCATCACCAGGCCTAGGCCGGTTGAGGACTATCTCAGGCTCCAGAACAGGTTTGCTTACCTGCTAAAACCAGAGAATGCAGCCCTTCTTGAAGGGTTTAAGCGCTGGGTGGAGGAGAGGTGGAACCAGCTCCTCAAGATGGCATCAGCCTTCCCAGCCTGAGCCCAATAGAGAATCAATCTTTATCACCGGCCAAGCGTGTCGGCCAAATCAGATGAGAGAGTACCCTATTGCCGGTCTGAAGATTGTGGTCATGCGGGGAGACATTACGGAGGTCGAGGCCGATGCAATAGTTGTGCCCGCCAACAGTAGGCTCATCATGGGTGGCGGTGTGGCTGGCGCCGTGAAGCGTAAGGGTGGCGCTGAGATCGAGAGGGAGGCGATGAGCAAGGGACCGATACCGGTCGGAGGGGCTGTAACCACCGGTGCTGGAGCTTTGAAGGCGCGCTTCGTCATCCACTCACCCACCATGGAGCGTCCCGCAGGAGAGACAGACCCAAACAAGGTATACCTCGCCACTCAGGCCGCTATCAATGAGGCTCTGAGACTCGGACTAAAGACAATAGCCTTCCCGGGTATGGGGACAGGGGTAGGAGGCCTCAACCCCCTCGTAGCAGCGCGACAGATGGTTAAGGCAATATTAGATACGGTTCATGGAAGAGAACAGTCCCTCCAGCAAGTATTCCTGGTAGCCTTTGACAAGGAGCTCGAAGAAGCCTTCAAGGCGGCGGTAGAGGAGCGTGTCAAAAACCCCTAAAAGGCAGGGCAGATTCTGAAGGAAAAGGAGCCCCGGTAGCTCAGCCCGGTAGAGCGGCCGCCTCGTAAGCGGCAGGTCGCGGGTTCAAACCCCGCCCGGGGCTCCTTCTAGCCAAGACCCTATAGTGGACAACTCAGCAGGAGAGAATACTTGGTCTTGGTCTAGGTCTAGACAATTCCACTAATCTGTAGCTCGATTACCACTTCGACTTGTCGCCCTCTAAGAGACCCTTCCCAACATGAGCCCTGTTGATATGCTTCGACAGCTCAGCCTTCGACTCGAAATACAAGTCGCAGTATGGGCAGCTAAACCTTGTGCCCACGTTTTTCTCAACACTCACACCCCGCGCTTCTTCGGCGAACTATTAAAATCTATGACTTCTTCCCACAAATACGACTAGACTTAACTAAATTATTGAGTATGTAGCCCGGGCCGGATTCGAACCGGCGTCACGGGGTCACTTCTCCCCCGTTTTGCGGGATCCAAAGCCCCGCATCCTTGGCCCCACTCTATTCTGGCCAGGGAGTGGTTTGACCGCTAGACGACCGGGCTGTCCGGGCTAGGGATGTGGCGGGTGATATTTAACTGGTTTTCGCTATTTCAAACAGTTTTCTCCACTTTGCCCGAGGTCTCCCTCCAGCACCCCATCCCCGTCTTCTCGCTTATCCAAGCGAGGAAGATGTTTCGGAGGACTTCGGCGTCGCTGTTCCCCATCTTCCCCTTGAGCTGGCTGATGCACTGGTACTGCTCGTCTGTGAGAGTAACTAATACGTGCTTAACCATCTCACCTATTCAGCTGCGCTTCTGGTTTTTAAAGGTTTATACCAGATTTATGAGGCTATAATACGGGCCTAAACTATTGCAACCGGGTTAACGGGGCTGGCCGTGGCCCCGCGGACTCTTAAGGGGCAGCATATGAATAGGAACTCGTAGACCCTGTCCCTTGAAAGCTCCTCCAAATTGAGGTTCTCAAGCATGAATATGCCCCTCTCGACGATGAGGTGCTGGTGTACTGGCTCTTCGTGGGGTGTGCCCTGCGGCTCAACCTGTATCCTCTCAACAGATGGTGTATCTCCTCCGACAAGTGTAACCCTCCGCGAGGATAGCCACCTCGCAACCTCGAGAGATATCCCGGGCATAGGCGGGCCAATGTAGCGCCTGTTGTCCCGGCCCCATAGCCCTCCCCATCCTGTCCTAAACAAGACCGCATCACCCTCAGAGGGCTCGCTTAAGCCCTCAAACCTGAGGGTTTCGAGCATATCCTCCACCGTGATCAGGTAGTCATCGGGTAGGATGTCCCTTCCTTTAGCAGCGGCCACATCCACTAGGATGCCCCTAGTAATTATCGGTTGGAAATTCTCTGCACCCAGCTCTACAGTCCCTCTCTCCGACTCAACCTCGTCAACCACTACACCGCCATAGAGCCTATTCCCTATCGAGACATGGTTTAGGGCGTCTATGTGCGTCCCCGTGTGGTCTGACATCTCCAGCCTAACGTTCATGGCGCCGAAGCTTCCGCGCCACATCCGCAGAGAGTCTTTCACCCGTCTAAAGGTTGAGTAGAATAGGGGCCCGTGGAAGGGGTGTGTAGGAGTGTGATCGTCTATAATCCAGCCGAGCTGGTAGATGCGCCCCTTCTTCACATGTGAGACTGACTGAGCAACCTTAGACTCGGACAAATACTCTAAAGCACCGTACACCATACATTCTCCAACATGCAATCTCTGACCCCCTATATTTGATTTCAGATGAACGTGAAAATGTTATTGGGCGCGGCGAAGCTCTCTAAGCGTGGTTGACTTCGGGTATCATGTCCTGCCGGAGTGGTTTAGCCCCGAGAGGATAATAGAAGGCCTAGTCATGGCGGAGGAGGCCGGCTTCGCGGTCGGGTGGATAAGCGACCACTTCCACCCGTGGTTTGACGAGGGAGCACACTGCAGCTTCGCATGGACAATACTATCAACCACCGCCGAGAGAACCAAAACGATAAAACTAGGTACAGCCGTAACAGCGCCAATTCTTAGATACAATCCCGCTATTGTCGCGCAGGCGTTTGCTACGATGGATTATCTCTACCCTGGCAGGATTATCCTAGGCCTCGGGACAGGTGAGGCACTTAACGAGGTTCCAGTGGGATGTGGTTGGCCCAGCTTTAAGGAAAGGCTTGAGAGGCTTGAGGAGGCTGTTCAGATAATAAGGCTCCTCTGGAGGGGCGGATTTGTGGATTTCCGCGGAAAATACTACCGGCTGCGTGGTGCCAAGCTATACACCCTGCCCAAGTCAAGCATCCCAATCTACATAGCCGCCAGCGGCCCCTCAACGGCTTATCGGGCGGGGAAGCTGGGAGTCGGACTCATCACGCTCGCAGGCCTAGGCATAGACTGGCTGAGGGATAATGTCTTGAGAAGCTATAGGCGTGGACTGGCAGACTCGGGGTTGGTCCAGTTGAAGCCAAGCATCGTGTGCGAAGTCATATGCTCATACGACGAGGACGAGGAGAGGGCGTTGAAGAACTGCTGGCCCTTCGCAGCAACACTCCTACCAATAATCTTCAAGGCGAACGTACACGATCCTAGAGAGATAGAGCAGTATGGCTACATGGTCAGAGAGGAGTTGATCAGGGAGCGCTGGATCGTTTCTCCCAACCCCGAAGACCATATAGAGAGATACTCTAAGCTTGCCGAGCTAGGCTTCACCCACATAGAGATCGTCGACATAAGCCCAGACCACAGGAAATTCATCAAGTTCTACAAGGAGAAGATACTCCCCTACTTCCAGCAGGCCAAGGGCGTTTGACGCCATGCCCAAGGCCTCATCCTTCGTAACCCATAAGCTATGAGTAAGTGGTAGGCGGCCAAGGACCCGAATATAGGAGGGGCAATATATAACTGATACCAGCTGCGAAGCCAAGATACATTCAGGTTTAAAAGTAAAGCGATCGGGCCTTCTAAGGCAGGTATTAAACACAATAAACCCAATATAGCGTGGTATATCGCAAACCTCCTCGCCCTCCTCCAATCATAGTCCATGGACATGACACCATCCATCAAAGATATGGATGACATCCTAAAAAATATTGATAACCAGCCCGCACTCAGAGTAACACCCCGTCCAACATATGGACAAACTACTAAGATGCATACGGGGCAAGCTGCGAAACCCAAGCCAGTATACACATCTAGGCAGCCAAGCAACCAGCATAACCAGCAAGAGGGCGCAGCGCATTGTGCTAAGCAGAATTCTGTTTAGACGCTGTTTTTTGTATATCCGATATTTATAAAAGCATTTTTGATCCTGATAGTGATGGGTCAGGGTAGTGTCAATTCGGCTTCTTTTGGTAATTTTTACATTTGTGTTGTTTCCTTTGCTGGTGATAGCTGGTGTTGGATTTCTCGCTACTCAGTCTAGTGTCGAGCAGTCACGGAGAATAGTCTCTATTGAGATACCCAAGAATGCGCAGGACCCAACCCTCAATGTTTCACTGGTTATGGTGGATGACGTTCCAGTTTCGGATGGTTGGTACCTTGTATCGTTGAGGGAGAGGCCTGCAATCCGCGTCGTCAACAAGAACGACCCCTTCGCAGCAGGAATAATCGTCTATAGGGTACTCTATTTTCCGAATGGTACGAAGTGGGGTGAGAGGGTCTATGAATCTCCCTTGTTTGGACCAGGCGAATCGGTGGTATACGAGTTCGACAGGCCTGGTGACTATGCTATCGCTACTGCTCCGTGGCCATGGCTGGGCTCAATCAAGATTAGGGTCACCCCATGAATGCGGGACATGTCAGCCCAACTGTTACGTCGATTTTCATAGCGTTTTGTTCTAGAAACTTTATAAGACCACACGCAAAGCGCGTAATAGTATCCTTCCATGTTTAACGGCAGGGCTCGGCATGCTCAAAGGCTCTTTGGAATAGTCGGCACAATAGTATTTAGCGTCCTCATAATAGTAAGGGTTTTAGAGGGGGCTAGTCTGAGTGATATTGTAACGCCATCGTCGTTGCTGATAATAGTCGTTATCATTTCAAGCATGTTCGTTAAACCGCCGGCTTCAATACGTCAGTATATCCCTCTAATTATAGCTGCGGCCTTTCTGGCCGGCGTCATCATGGGTTTTCTCACTGGCTTTATTCGATAGGGGGCCCGCTGAAGCCAGACGACATAGACTCTATCTACCTCATCGAGCATAGCTCGCTTGGGGTCCTAGTGCAGGAAGCGCCGCTTCATACTCCTAGTGCTTTGGACGTATATACGTTGGGCGAGGCCTGCCATGCGCCTGAGAGATTTAAATTTAGATGATTCAATAAGGCTTGGTATGAGCGGAGAGGAGAGACAGGGCACTGAGCCTCAGGCCGGGGCCGAGGAGCTGAGGGTGGCTCCGGGCAGCTTCGTCGAGCTAGACCTACTGATCAAGGTGAAGGATACTGGCGAGTTGGTGGACTCAACAATCGAGGAGGAGGCGAGAAAGGCCGGCTGGACCGGCGGAAACTTCAGGCCCAGGCTGACTATAGTGGGTAAGGGGTACCTGCTAAAACCCATCGAGGATGAGCTCATCAACATGAAGGTCTCGCAGCACAAGGTGTTTGAGCTTCCTCCGGAGAGAGCCTTTGGGGCCAGAGACCCCTCCAAGGTCAAGGTAATACCACTCCGGAGGTTTAAGGATGTAGACCAGCCGCTCACTCCCGGGATGCGGGTAATCGTGGATGGGCGTGAAGGATATATACGGAGCATAGAGTCGGGCAGGGTTCAGGTGGACTTCAACCACAGACTCGCTGGAAAGACCCTAGTCTCGGAGGTCTGGATAAGAAGAATCCTGACAGAAGACAAGGACAAAATACTGGGAATAGTGAAGATGCTACTCCCCGAGGCGACAGACGAGAACACAAGCGTAGAGGTCAGCAGGCCCGAAGTATCCATTAGGCTTCCCAAGGAGAGCCGAACAATCTCAGGGATACAGCTTGTAAAGCAGTCAATTGCAAGGGAGATATTCGAAAACATCGATGGGATAACAAAGGTTACATTCATAGAGGAGTATCTGAAAGAGGAAGGTTAACTTTAAAACTGAATAATACCGATTCTCCGGCCGATGGATATGGCGTGGATGGGCTCTTTCCTGCTACTCTTCTTCGGCGTCCTAGGAGTAGGTGTAGGCCTGATAATGGGCGGATACCTGACGGGGGAGAGACTCTACATTTATTTGGGCGTGACCGCGGCTCTGATCTCAACCATCCCCCTATTCCTGTCAGCCATTCTGGGTGGTTCTAAAACTGCCCAGACTTAATAGTCTCTAGGAGAGAAATGGCCAGCCATAGCTGAGTCCTGGCGAAGCTTGGGATATTACTGTCCGAGATGATCTCCTCTATCTTCTCTATCGCGTTCGCCGCCCTAACTGCGGGAGAATACTTCTCATTAAAGAGCTCCTGAGAGACCTCCTTAACCGTCCTCCTCACATTACGAGGCATCGTCATGTCATTGGCAACCGCCTCTAAAATCTGGACAATCCTCTGGCGCTTCTCCTCCCAGGACGAGCCAGACATGCCCCAACACTATCAGGCATCAGACTAACCCATTATATAAGCATAGACTGGTCATCAAGAGCACGTTAAGAAAGTTGTTATCAGTTAATGGCTTTATAGTCGATTGACGAATCTAGCACCAGAGTGAACACAATAGTCGATGAGGTGGAGAATGCCCAAGACTTCGACTCCATCCTCCGCTTAGTCAAACGCGTGGTTGAAGAGAAACTGGGTATGCGGAGGGCTGGGCTCATGCTGGTAATTGCGGATGCACCGCCGGGCGTATTGGCCTTTCATGAGGTGGGCTCTAACGCCATTGTTGTGAATAGGAGGCATTTGGAGGGGTGGATGTTCGGCAAGTCAAGGGCTGAGAAAAATTCATACATCTTTGTTGTTCTCCTCCACGAGTATCTCCACAGCCTAGGAATCTTGGACGAAGTGGAGGTTAGGAGGCTGGTCAGGGCCCTCGTACAGGAATACTTTGGGCCGGGCCACATAGCCACTAGGCTGGCAAGCGGCGAGCCTGAGATGGGGAGAGAGTTTATCCAAGGAGTCTATCTCGGGAGGCCTAGGGAGCCGGTCCTAGTTAGGGATTTTGACACGGAGAACCTGAGCTATATAGGCTGATCAAGCACCCTCTTTATCTCTCCTATCAGGCAATGCCTCCGCGCATCAACCACTTCTGTCTCCACAAACCTCCCCAAAAGCTCAGCTCCACTCGCCCTAGGGAAGGCGATGGGCCTGTAAGCATAGTTCCGGCCTATAGCCTCTCCCTTGGAACCTATCTCGTCAACTAAGACCTCGCCCCTCCATCCCACCCACTCCTCATTCTTGGCGCGAGATATTTCGTTACAAAGCCTCGTCAGGATTCTGCTCCTTTTGTTCAGCTCCTCGGGGGGAAGGGGCTTCAGTTTAGCGGCCTCCGTATGCGGCCTCGGGTAGAAGCGGGAGATGTTAACAAAGTCGGGCCTAACCTTCTCGACAAGGCTGAGCGTCTCCTCAAAGTCTTCCCAGCTCTCCGTAGGATAGCCCACTATGATGTCGGTCATCAGCGTAAGATCGCGGTGGACCTCCCTGAACATCTCAACAAACCTTATGAAATCTTTGACTGAATACCCCCTCTTCATGTCCCTGAGGACCTTATCGCTCCCGCTCTGCACGCAGAGGTGTAGAAACTTGAAGACCCGATGGTCTCTGTAGGCGTCGACCAAGCGTTTCAATTCGAGCCTCTTAAAGTGGAGGGGATTCATCATCCCCACCCTTATGAAATACTTTCCGGGTATGTGGTCGAGGATCGAGCGTAGGAGCAGGGAGATGTCCACGCCTATGTCTCTACCATATGCTGAGCAGTCTTGGGATGTGAGCCAGACCTCCCGGCATCCCTCCCTAACAGCCCTAGCCACAGCCTCCCGAACCAGGTCAGGCCTGTAGCTAAGCAGGTTGCCCCTAGCCAGCTTTGTTTGGCAGAAGGTGCAGCCTGAAAGACATCCAGAGCTTATCTCCACGATCTCAACCGCTTTGTTCAGCCGTATGTGTGGGAGGAGAGGCTTCTCAACACCGTCATCCGACAGATAGACTCCTCTTCCACCTCCCAACGCAACACCTACGGCCTCTACTATCTTGGAGAGGGAGCGCGGCGAGACGAGCGTAGCTCTGGGCGCGACTCGCCCCACCACCTCCGGCTCAGCCTTAGCCATACACCCGGCCACCACTAGCGGTTTACCAAAAGATTGTAGCAGCTTAATCCTGTGAATCATCCGCTGCTCTGTCGGCGTCTTCACCACACAGGTGTTGATTATGCTAATGTCTGCCTCGCGGGGATTGTCTACAAAGACGTAGCCAGCATTCTGCAGTAGACCCATGATTATCTGTGCGTCTTGGAGGTTAGAGGCGCATCCGTAGGTCTCGATGTATACTTTCTGCAAACCTCTATGCTAAAAATCAAGGAGCAGGATATTTACCTTCAACACAAACCCGCTAACCCACAGAATTATCAGATCCCTTCAAGAGCCTCAAGGCCCTCTCCCTAGATATCCCAAGCAGGGAGATCAGCCCCTGAGCCTCCTTGTCCGAGACGTCAGCAAGCCCTTTAGATAGCTGCCTCCAGCTCTCATACCTACTCCACGGATACAGGATCCAGCTACTGGTCTTTACAACGTAGTAATCCGGATGGAAGGCCGTCCAAGGCTTAATGTGCAGAACAGCCGTCCTCACATCTTTGGGGGAGAGGGGGGCTAGTATCTTATTCAAGGCTGTCCAAAGCGTTTTCCCCTCATCAGAGACATCATCTACTAGCAGGACGGTGTGGTTGTCGAGGGGTGGAAGCTTGGGCCAATGATATATATGGACCTCGTCTCTATCGCCTATTCCCCTGTAACTCTTCAGGCCAAGGGGGTAGACCTCATCTATGGCGAGGATATCTGAGAGGAGGTTGGCCACGAAAAGACCACCCCTTAAAATACCTATGATCATGTCCGGCCGATAACTACTCTCTATCCGGGATGCCAGTTCTTCAACCTCCTGCATAATATCTTCCCAAGCAAGGAGCAGGAAACTCCTTCCACCTATCTGAACCTCTCTACCCATTTTGCGATGCTACCTCACCCTACATAGTGTGTTAGACACGTATTTTAAATGGTGCCTATGGTAGAGAACCGGCGAGAGGGTTGTATGATTTAGCGGTTCTGGGGGGCGGGATTGTTGGTTGTTTCTCCGCCCTAAGAGCCGCCGAGCTGGGGTTAAGAGCCGTCCTAATCGACGAGAGGGGTGTCTTCGGAGGGGCCTCGGCAAGGTCTGCAGGGGTCTTCACAGTCCAGCTAGACTCCCCACTCGACGTAGAGCTCACAGCTAAGAGCATAGAACTGGTCAAACAATACACTTCCGAGAAGGCTTGGAAGGAGACTGGGTTCCTCCAGATCGGAAAGGAGCACGCCTTAAGGGAGAGTATTGAGTCGCTTGAAAAATGCGGGATAAGATACGAAGTTCTCAACAACCAAGAGATTATGGAAAGGTGGCCCGAGTTTACGGTCGAGCCTGAACTCATCGGAGTGTACACACACCCCGACCTCTCTGTCGAGCCGAGGATATTAGGTCGCGAATTGAGGGAGCGGCTGATTGAGAAAGGAGTCAAGATTATTGAAGGTGTTGGGGCTAGGAGGCTAAACGTTGTTTCTAATGAGGTCAAGGAAGTGGAACTATCAGACGGCTCGCGCATCTCTGCAAACTACTTCATTCTCGCTACAGGCCCGTGGACAAGGGAGATCCTACACAATAGCCAAATAGAGGTCCAGACATTCCTCCTCACCTGTTTTGCATACAGGCTTAACCTCGGCAGAGAATTGAACATACCGAGCTTCTCTGACGAATACCTCCACACATACTGGCGTCCCTGGGGAGCTACGCTGGTTGGGGGAAGATATGATGCAGAATTTGCTGAAAGCCCTGACCTCTCTAATGCCCAGCCACCGAGCAGGTCTTTAAAAATGTCTCTAAAGCTCCTGCTCAAACGGCTAAAAACCCCATCACCTCCAGAGTTGGTCGAATACATGCGCGGTCCCTGCTCCTTTACAAATGATGGGATGCCAATTTTCGGCCCCATTCCCCGTCTAATTAACGCCTACATCGTAGATGGTCTCGGCGGATATGGACTGATGAGGGGCCCTGCACTAGGATATCTAACGGTCGATGCAATTGTCCTGAACCGCGAACTAGACAGATTTAGTGCGTATTCGCCTCTCAGGGCTTTCAGATAGAGCGGGGACAAATACTTTTATAGAGAGAAGAGAAAATAACAGTTAGCACGGATATGAATGCTAGCACTTCAGGCGTGACGAGTGGAAAACTTTTCCTAGAAACAGTTTTACAAAATGTTAAGAGAGCAACAGAGCTCGCCAACATTCCATCCGACATATACGAGTTTCTCAAAATACCTAAACGCGTGGTCATCGTATCTATACCCATAAGGGACCAGAATGGGAAAGTGACAAACTACATCGGCTATCGCGTCCAACACAATAACGCACTCGGCCCATACAAAGGTGGAATAAGATACTACCCGACTGTAGACTTGGACGAGGTAACAGCACTAGCTATGCTGATGACTTACAAGTGTGCTGCTGTATCTCTACCCTTCGGAGGGGCAAAGGGAGGTGTTGCCTGTGATCCTAAGAAACTCTCTCTCGAGGAAATCGAGAAAATAACTCGGAGATATACCTACATGATCAGCGAAGTAATTGGCCCCTACGTCGATATCCCCGCGCCAGACGTATACACAGATGCGAGGGTAATGGCTTGGATCATGGATACTTACAGCCAGTTGAAGGGGAGACAGGTTCCAGAGGTCGTCACGGGGAAGCCAGTCTACTTGGGCGGGTGTGAGGGGCGTGAAGAAGCCACAGGGTTCGGTGTATGCGTAACAACTAGAGAGGCTTGTAGAGTTCTCGGCATACCTGTGAAGGGGGCGCGGATAGCCATCCAAGGATTCGGAAACGTTGGCACATACGCCGCCCTCCACCTGGCAAATCTAGGTGCTAAGATAGTGGCCGTAAGCGATTCGAAGGGAGCCATATACAACAAGGATGGATTCAACGTCGAGAAGCTCATAGCCCATAAGAAAAACACTGGCACTGTTCTAGGATTCCCAAGTGCTACACAGATCGGTGAGAAAGAATTATTGCAGCTTGACGTGGACGTCCTTATACCGGCCGCCATCGAGGGTGTGTTAACAAAGGAGGTTGCCGAAAAGGTCCAAGCTAGGATTGTCGCGGAGGGGGCTAACGGTCCGACCACAACCGAAGGCTCTCAAGTGCTTCAGGAAAAGGGGATTTTCGTCGTGCCGGATATTCTAGCGAACGCTGGAGGCGTGACAGCTAGCTACTTTGAGTGGATTCAGAACCTTCAGAGGGAGCACTGGCCTAGAGAGAAAGTCCTGAACATGCTCGAGGAGAAGATGGTCAAGGCGTTCAATGACGTGGTTGAGACCGCTAATAAGATGGAGATAGGAATGAGGGATGCGGTAATGGTGCTTTCAGTCTCTAGAGTGGCATTAGCCGTCCAGACACTGGGGATTTGGCCATAACCACCACAGACTATCTGTCTTTTTTTAACTCGGCAACACTACTCCTAACCCTCTTTTATGCCTCCTACCGAGACCTTAACGAGAGGCTTGTCGACGACTGGGTCTGGCTCACCTGCGCATCGATAACAACGCCCATCACAGCCTATTCCTTATTACTAGGAAGCCTGAACCCGCTGCTAGCCATTGTCTCCATAGCCTTAACGATCGTGCTCTCCGTTCTATTCTACATGGCCGGACTCTACGGCGGCGCTGATGCAAAGGCGTTGATAGTTATAGGCCTCGCATCCCCCCTCAGTACAGGTGGAGAAAGATACCACCCATTCACCCCATTAAGTGTCCTCCTTAACGGACTAATAATCTCGCTCGCTATACCAGCAACCCTCGCACTAATCAACACCTACAGGGTCCTCATAAGGAGGGAGGACATTTTCCGAGAATTCAAACATGAGAAAACCCACCGGAAAATATTGGCAATCTTTCTGGGAACAGTTCTAAAAAACCCTGAGAAACGAAAATACTGGGCTCCTATGGAGGAGTTTAGCGGGGAGTGGCGGTTTAGATTCACGGTCGGTATCGAAGAGTTCTGGCGGCCGCTAAGGCCCGGCGGGTGGGCAACACCGTCGATACCACTTCTTGTGCCAATGCTCGGAGGCTTACTGCTAAACTATGCGATCGGAGACTTATCGGCGCTACTTGTTAAACTACTGACCCTTCGTGGCTAGCCTCTCAATCTCCCTGAACGAGATACCCAGACTCAAGACCTTCCTCAGCGGCTTAACAACAGTCTTTAAAATCTTCTCAGCAGCTATTCTCCTAGCTACAACAGTTTTACCTTTCCTAGTGAGCGCCCACTTCCTCGACCTCCTAGTACCCAGAGGCTTGATCAGCCCCTTCCTCTTCATCTTATTCAGTGAAAGATATAATGTCGGCTTCTTCAGTTTTGTGACCCGCTCGATGTCTCGTATCGACTTCTCACCTTTGATTAAAGCCTTCATGATTATAGGCTCTGACGAGCCTTTGGGAAGCCTCTTCATGCCGTAGAATTATTAAAGCACGTTCTATATAAAATTTATTTTCCCACCATAATCAAACAATATTTTGAATTCCCCCTATAAAGTTTTGTACAGCCACTATTATATAGTATTCAATAAAGGCCGCAGCTAAAATGACCAATGAGAACAGAAGCAGTGTCAAGAGATAGTATTTTATTTCAACCCTAGCCTGCTTCTTCAATATTTTGTAGCTCATTATAATGGAGCCTGTTACCATCCCGCCGTACCCTATGAATTCCAGCAGACCATAGACGAGGAATATTGGTAGAACGACTAGGAGTGCTGGATTGGAATCTGTTAACATGGCCATGGCCGCGAAATATCGTCCCGTCTCGTATATGATCCATCCAGCAATGAGAGGCCCTGCAAAGGGTAATGCCATCAATAAAGAGAGGCCGAAGTTGTTGATGAATATGAAGTAGGGTGAGTCGACACGTTTTGCAAGTTCTTCAAGCTGCTCTGAAAGCTGCTCCGCCTCTGAGGGGCTTAACGAGGCCTGCGACCCTAGAATCAGCACGCCGTATAGAGCGACAGAGACTATTAACGTCATGATGAGCCGTTTCTTAAAGTTTGGCCTCATGCCATTATAGTCTAATACACCTATGTTTTTAGCCTTGCTAGTTCACGCCTTAGCGCCGATATTTTGCTTACTGGGAGTGGATCGATGTTTTGCAGGGCTGCGTGATAGACGCTGACGTAGTCGGACCACATTATAGCTGAGAGAACCACCTCTGATAGGGTTCCATCGAACCTCGCCTCAAACACTTTTTCCCCGAGAAGTTCCTTCAAAAACTCTAGCTGGATCCTAATCGACTCGTCCTCCCCGCTCCACCGATACATTATGTACCTGTCCCGCCTAGTATCTGGTAGTGCCTCGAGGGTGTTGTGCATCGCTTCGGGAACATCGATAACCACGCACGGCCTCTTCGCGTTTTCGTTCAACTGGTTCTTTAGGCGCAGTGCTACAGGGTGTAGAGTGCTTTCCGATACTGCGTGGGGTAGGTGGTCCAGCAGGAAGATGGCTGCCTGCTTGGCCGAGTTCTCAGGTAAATCTGCATGTGCTGAGAAGGACTTTTTCGCCTTCTCAAGAGACTTGATGGAGGTTGTTAGCTCTTTCTCCGCCCCTGCCACTATGCCTGCAGCGTCAAGTATGGAGACTGCCGCACCAACCATCTCTGGAACTGCCATCCGCGGGGCCATGCCTCCCGTAACTTTTACTGTTGGGATTCCCCCATCTAACGCCAATCTCTCTAATGAGCCTCCTGAACATATCGCCACCGCCTTGGCACCACTATGCAACACTCTTCGAGCAGCTCTCAGAACTTCTAGTGTCTCGCCAGAGTAGCTTAATAGAATCACTAGGGTGCTAGGTCCGACCCATGAGGGAATTGAAGCGGTCGTATAGGTTATCAATGGGGTCTTTGACCTCTGTTCGAAGAGTGTGGAGACTATGTGCCCCACTATTCCTGAGCCGCCCAGACCATAGAAAACAACAAACCCCACATCTGTGGCGGGAACATGTACTCTCTTTGCAGCCTCTATGCCGCGCATGTAGAGCTCTCCCTGCCTATCGATCAGCTGCAGCATAGTGTCTATCGCGGTCCTACTCTTCAGCGACTCCGCTGAGACGAGAAAGTTCATGCCGTCACCTCTCCACTCTAACCTCTAGGGCGCCAAGCCTTTCAAGCATCGCCCTCACCATCTGTTCCGCTTTAATTAGATTTGCTTCTGCCTTTTCCTTTGTTAACTCCTCACTCACAAGTTCTATCCTAGTAACCGAAACTCCATCTACGATGCCACTGGGATGAGACTTTAGATACACTTTTCTTTTGAGCGACCGATATATTTTTTCTAATTCCTGCGCATAAACAGATTCAGGCACACCCTTCACATCGAGCCAAATCCTAACGCGGTGTAGTCTCTTGGCCTCTTTCTCCATCCTCGGCTTGACTTCGTTTTCGAATATGTCCATCAGTTCTCTAGGTACACCCGGTAGAGAAACTATGTTCACACCTTTTATCTTTACTAGGCAGCCGGGTGCAGAGCCTGCGTTGTTTCTGAGAGCCGTGGCGCCTTTAGGCATGATAGCCATCTTTAGTCTTGCTCTTGTTAGCTCTGGGTCCTTGATGATTCCTTGGGCGTGGAGCTTCTCGTACCTCTCCTTCAGCATTTTGAGCGCCTCTTGGTTCACAACCAGTTTCCTCCCAACAGCCTTGGCGACGGCCTCCAACGTAATATCATCGAACGTTGGCCCTAGCCCTCCACTGGTTATTATCCACTTCGCACCCCTCCTCATGGCTTCCTTAATGGCCCTGCTTATCTCGGAGATATCATCCCTCACCGTCGTGATCCTTCTCAGAGTTAGGCCGAGCTCGTGTAATTTTGAGGCGAGCCAGCCGCTGTTAGTGTCTTTTATGGAGCCGTTAAGAATCTCATTCCCGATGATTATTATCTCGCAGATTGTGCCTTTCAGTCCTGCCATTTCAAATGTGTAGACTGCTCGCTAATCAATTAAGATTTAGTGGAGCCTTGAGACTGCCCCCGCCTGTTCGCCGCATATAACCTTTTTATCCATTCCCGTATGGATGGTTGTTGGATTTGGTTGATTGGGAGAGGCTTGAGTTGGAGCAGATAGGCATCGTGGCTAGCCCTAGCCGTGAGACTGACGCCGACTGCATCCTCCAAGAGGGCAAGGAGAAGGAGGTGACATCTGAGACCCTAGTCCTCATTGACAACAGGAATGGGAACAAGGTTCTTGCAGTGTGCAGGGGAGGGGTAGGCCTCAATGACAATCTTAAGATAAACTACTATAACCCCGGTGTTGCCTACGCCCGAAGCGGTAAGAGCGCTAGTGTTGCGAAAGAGTTCTTCAGCTTTAAACTCGTGGTCATCGGGGATGTCACTGATGGGGAGATTAAGCAGAATAAGACGATCATAGCCCCGGCCTCGCCTGTCTACAAGTTCAAGGAGGGGACAAACCCTATGGAGCTTCTCGGCTCAGCCAAGCACACTCTTGGCTACTATGCGATGGGGTCTCCTCATTGGAAGGTTCCAATCCTAGCCGAATATATTCCACACCACATAGGCGTCTTTGGTGTTACTGGCTCGGGGAAATCATTCCTCTGTAGGTATGAGCTAATCCCTCTCTTGCAGAGGGCGGGATACGATATACTGGTCTTTGACTGGAAGGGGAACGACTATGCACCCTACTATCCAGACTCAGTCATAAGCATGGGAGACATCGAGCTTGATGAGACTTCCATCTACGAGTATTTACTGGAGCGGCTGGATGGATTCGGAGGTGGGAAGATCGCCGAGCATCTGCAGAGATATCTCGAGGAAGTAATCTTAGGGGGAGATTGGCGAGGCTCAGACCCCATCGAGACTATTAGCCGGCTCAAAGAGGCTATGATAAAGACAATCACGGAAGATAACTTGGAGAAGAGTGGAAACTTATCGAAGTGGGGGGAGATATATGTTAGGAGGGCTGTGAAGTATCTCAATAGACTAAGGCCAGAGGATATTAGGCCGGTAATGGGTAGGCTAAATGCCTCGGAGATAATCAAGCTGCTCAGGGAGAAGAAGATACTCGTCATCGACTTGAGCTATGGTTCGAAGGAGCAGAAGCTCAGCATTTTCCTTTCCATAACCCGCCGGCTAAAGGAGCTCATGGAGGAGAAGAACAGGCTCAATATCGCCGTGCTCATCGACGAGGCACCACAATACTGCCCATGGAATCCTAGAGGAATCGAGGAGGAGACGACAAAGCACATAATAGGGCTCGCAGCCCTCGGTAGGTCATATGGGCTCTCTTTAATCCTCGTTTCACAGGGAATCGCTGGCGAGATAGGAATCAACGCAGCAGTGAGGCGAAACCTCAACACACTCTTCATCGGCAAGATCCACCCGCTCGACGCCATGGAGGCTGAAAAATTCTTCACAACATCTTGGATCAGTGCAGATAGCCTGCTGAGACTACCCGAAGGCCAGTTCTACATGGTAGGAAAGATGAATCCCTCACCAATACCACTGCTGATAACCTTCCAGATAGAGGAGGGAGAGAAGATCAGGCATGGAAAGCGGTGAAATCCCCGAGATCTTAAAGATTCCACGCCCCCTCCAAGAGAAATTCTTTAACGCAGCAGAGGAGGAGGCTGACCGGCTCCTAAAAAGGGTTGGAGAGATTGAGAAGCTGATTGATCATCTCAGCAAGGAGGTTTCCAGAGGCATTTCGCGCATCCGGTTGAGAAGTGATTGGCGGGACATGACTATAGCCGTTGTCGACGGGTCAGATACGCCTGCCATCGATGAGAGAATCGGGGTCAGGTTTGGACTCTACGCGGCCGCCTACAAGCTCTTCAGGGGAGAGGACCCTCTGGAAAACGGTGAAGGGTATCTCGGTGACCGTCTAAATGAGCAGATACGCGTGAGTAGGGAGACCTTCCTCAAAGTGTTAGACCTCGTGACTACTTATCTGGAGAGGGTGCTTGCAGAATATCTCCTCACGCAGAGTGACCCGTATGTAGACTTGCTTATATTGGATGGAAGTTTCCTAGGCTATAGAGCTGGCTGCAGCCTAGTAAAGCGCGAACAAATTGAGCTCACAGAGCCCGTGACTGGAAAACACTTCAGAACCGTTTACGACCTGATCTCGGAGATTAATGCCCTCACGGAGAGGATAGCAGGTTCCGGGAGGGCTGTAGGCATCATCAAGCGCGTCCCAACAGAGGCTATTGACGGCTACATAAGGTATAGGTACGGTGAGAAGGAGGGTGTGAACCTGAGCGACAGAGCGTTGCTGAGTCTAACGATGAGCCCAGGCGAGGTCTTCAGCTATGAGAAGTATTTCGGAGCCAGGCTTAGGATTGATGCACTCTCATGGTATAGAACTGTTGCGAGAGACCCGAAGGTTAGGGATAAGAGCCCAGAAGTGATTTTAAGGGAGGCGGAGAGGCGTGTAAAGGTCCAGCTCATGGCAGACCTCACCGCGCCAACTTCTAGGAAGAGTCGTGGAAAAGAGTCGCAAGATAGCATTCTGAAGGTTGCAGACAGGTTGTCGAGATTTTTTGTAATGACTAGGGAAGGCCTGCCGCCAATCTGTGTCGAGGTTCCTGACACAGTTTTAGAGCGCGAGAACCTATTGGATAACGTTTTATCCTATTGTCTTGAAACCTCTTCCCCCGTCACAGGTCTTCCGAAGAGTTTAGACCTTGTCGATGATCTTGTTTCTCTTCCACGGGGGTTGGGCAGGGATTTTGTGACTGAGGTGGAGGCGAGGCTGCTGATGCGTGGTGTGGATAGCAGGCGGCTTGTCGCCCTTTTCAGCCGGTTCAACCCCCAGAAAGACGAGTATTAGAGTGGGGCGTTTTTAGCAGCCTTCAACGAGTCGTCTATCTCGCCCACGTTGTTTGCACGCCTGTTGATGAGGTCTAGAATCCAGTGGGTCAGCTGCTGCAGTGTCAGCCCCTTCGCCAACCTCCCCTTATAGTCTCTGAGAGTCAAGGTCTCATTTTCCTCCTCCTCATCACCAACTATAGCCATGAAGGAAGCCCTTAACTGGTGGGCTGCCCTTATCCTTTTCTCCAAAGTCCCCTCAACCCAGAGCTCAGCCCTAATACCAGCGTCGCAAAGGGCGTTCTTCACCTTCGAGGCGTAAGCGACATTCTTCTCACTCACAGGAAGGACTACCAGCTGTGTGGGCGATAGCCAGAGTGGCAGCCTCCAGTTATAGTGCTCCAAGAGGATGCCCATGAATCTCTCAATGGAACCTAGGATTGCACGATGTATCATAACCGGCCTTCTATACGACCCGTCCTTATCGACGTATTTCAAGTCAAGCCTCTCGGGAAGGAAGAAGTCCAGCTGGATCGTGGAGCACTGCCACCGCCTACCCAGCGAGTCAACAACGTCAACATCGATCTTCGGCCCATAGAATGCGCCTTCTCCCTCTTTCACCTCATAGCTCAAGCCAGAGTCTAACAAGGCCTTCTTCAGTGCCTCGGTCGCCTCATCCCACTTGGCCGGGTCGCCTATGAATGACTCCGGCCTCGTCGAAAGCGTGGCATATATCTCTCCATTCAAGGTTAACTCGAAAACGTGGATCACCTCTCCGAGAATCTTAGCGATTGTCTGCTCAACTTGGTCGGGTCTGACAAAGGCGTGTCCATCGTCCTGGGTTATGCTTCTAACCCTGAAGAGGCCTGTGAGCTCACCTGGCTGCTCGTTTCTATACACTGTGCCGAACTCTGAAAGCATTATTGGTAGATCGCGATAACTTCTTGGCCTGCTTGCGTATATCATTGCGTGTCCCGGACAGTTCATTGGCTTTACAACATACTCCTCTCCACGCGCAGTTAGAATAAACATTCTTTCACGATAGTGCTCGTAGTGGCCGGTCTGATACCATATATCTGACTTGAACAGGTGTGGCGTCCAGACCTCCTCGAAGCCCAGCCGCGAGTTTACCTCCCTTATCAGCTTTATCAACTCATCCCTGATTATCCTTCCACGCGCGTGGAATATGGGGAAGCCTGAGCCGAGTATTGGGTGTATGCTGAAGAGGTCTAGTTCCCTCCCCATCTCGACGTGGCGCGTCTCCCTCTCCTCCGATACAGCGGCTACGACTGGCTGGCCCTCCTCCACCCTCCTCAACCTGAGCGTCTCGTGAGAGACAGACCTAAACTGCTCGGCCAAGGGATGACCCTTTACCGAGATGCTGAAGCGTTTGTTCCAGCCGAATGGGGCCCTATGGACTTTAAGCCCCATCCCGGCTGCTTTCTTCTCCAAGTATCTGACCATGTGTAGCGCTTTCATGGGTGGGGCTAGAGCGTTGCTGAGGTGGGCGTATGGGTATATGACCAGCGTGTCCGCCCCAAGCTTCTCCATCGACTCCGCAACATCCTTTAAAAGGGCGTCCGCAACCTCCTCGTCATCCTTCTCCTCTATAGTCGTGAATAAGACAACGGCGTCCCTGACGCTAGTTGTGCTGGGTTGGATGTCTTCAAAGACAGCACCCTCACGCCTGATAGGTTCATACTCAATGTAGTCGACATGTAGTTGTAGTGCTTTCATCCCATCGCTAAACAACGGACAGAGAATACCTATAATTAAAAATATCTCGCCGCTGATTATTCGGGGCTGGGGAGTTTATTGCAGCAGCGGAGCAGGAAAGAGCTGCAGAGGGGGCTTGTAAACCGGCTGGCTGGTGGATTGATTAGATTTTTTGTGGAGCGAGGAATCTCGCCCTTCCACCTCACCTACGCGTCTTTCACTCTGTCAGTAATCTCCGCGGTCTTCTACGCTTTGACAGGAGCCTCAATACTGTTTACAGCCTTTGGAGGAGTATCATGGCTTATTTCAGGATTCTTCGACGCCATAGACGGAGAGGTCGCACGCCTCTCATCAAAAACCACTAAGCTAGGCGCGTATCTAGACTCCATGTTTGACAAGGCTGGGGAAGCTCTCGTGTGCATCGGGATACTGCTCTCCGGCATAGTCGACGGTATAGCAGTACTGCTATTCTGCGCCACATCCCTTCTCGTAAGCTATGCTAGGGCTAGGGCGGAGGGGGTGGGGGTCTCGCTGAAGGGCGTCGGGATAGCCGAGAGGGCTGAGAGGATAATCCTCATAGCAGCGGCCTCCCTAATAGTCCCCCTCTACCCAGCCTCCCTAAACATAGCCCTATACCTAGGGGCGGCTCTGGCATCAATAACCGTCGCCTGGAGGACACTCCACGTTATAGGATCTCTAAGGGGAGAGAGGCCCGGCGCCGAGGCATAGTTAAAATTCTCGAGGCCACCCACCAGATGGTAGATGCGCATACCGGAGGAGTGGAGCACTGAAAACATCGTCATAAACGACCCGGGTCTAAAGGCATACATATGTCTCAGACCCACACTGGTACCTCACTCTGGAGGGAGGCACGAGCACAGAAGGTTCGGGAAGGCTGAAGTCCACATAGTCGAGAGGCTGGCAAACATGTTCATGAGACCGGGAAAAAACGGTGGGAAGAAGTATAGAGGGCTACAGATTGTGTTAAACGCCCTCAGAATAGTCCAGCTGAGGACTCGGGAAAACCCCCTGCAAGTCCTTATCAGGGCAATAGAGAACTCGGCCCCGCGGGAAGACGTGACAAGAGTAACCTATGGTGGGATAACCTACTTCAAGGCCGTGGACATCTCGCCCCAGAGGCGCCTAGACTTGGCTCTTAGGTGGCTAGCCGAGGCGGCCAGGACCGCCTCCTTCAGGAGCCCCCTAACCACGGAGGAGGCTTTGGCGAATGAGCTAATTCTGGCGGCAAGCAATGATGTAAGGAGCTACGCCATAAAAAAGAAGAACGAGCAGGAAAGAGTAGCCCTAGCCTCTAGGTAGTTTTCTGGCGTTGCTGGGGCCAGAGTGGGCTTAAATAGGAGCAGTAATAATTTTAATCGAGTCTGAATTGTCTCAGAAGCCACACCTAAACCTCATAGTGATTGGGCATGTAGACCATGGAAAATCGACGACTATGGGGCACTTCCTAGTGCTGAACAAGACAATCGACGAGAGACAGCTAAAACAGCTGGAAGAGGAGGCTAAAAGACTGGGTAAAGACACCTTCGTCTACGCCTTCATCATGGACTCGATAAAAGAGGAGAGGGAGAGGGGCCTGACGATCCAGCTGAGCTTCCAGAAATTCGAGACAAAGAAGTACTTCTTCACAATCATAGACGCTCCAGGACATAGAGACTTCGTCAAAAACATGATCACGGGCGCATCACAGGCAGATGCAGCTATACTTGTCGTCTCAGCCAAGAAAGGTGAGTATGAGGTAGGAATATCTACAGGCGGCCAAACCAGGGAGCACCTATTCCTGTCATTCATGCTCGGTATAAGACAGTTCATCGTCTTAGTAAATAAGATGGACGACGCATCGGTCAACTGGTCGAAAGAAAGGTACGAAGAAGTCAAGCAGGGAGTCTCCGCACTCATGAAACAGATAGGCATCGACCCGTCAAAGATCCCATTCATACCAATATCGGGATGGACTGGGGACAACTTGGTCAGCAAGAGCGACAAGATGCCCTGGTACACAGGCCCCACGCTCTTGGAGGCTCTTGACCTGTTCCAAGAACCACCCAAGCCGATAGACAAGCCTTTGAGGCTGCCTATCCAGGCGGTCTACTCGATTAAGGGTGTCGGCACGGTACCAGTTGGGCGTGTAGAGACAGGAGTCCTGAAGCCTGGAGACCAGGTAGTTATAATGCCGGGCAACATTAGGGCTGAGGTAAAGAGCATTGAGATGCATCACACACCGCTGCAGCAGGCAGTGCCGGGGGACAACATAGGGTTTAACCTTAAGGGTGTAGACAAGTCGCAGCTCTCAAGAGGTATGGTGGTGAGCCATGTGGATAATCCGTGTAAAGTTGCTGAGGAGTTTGAGGCTCAGATAATTGTGATAAACCATCCGACAGCGGTGGCAGTGGGTTACACCCCAGTGATGCACATCCACACCGCGCAGGTTGCCGTCAAGTTTAAGGAGCTTAAGGCTAAGATCGACCCGAGAACAGGCCAGGTAGTTGAGCAGAACCCACAGTTCCTCAAGACGGGTGATGCGGCTCTAGTTGTACTACAGCCATTGAGGCCGGTAGCCCTAGAGGCCTACAGCGACTTCCCACAGCTCGGGAGATTCGCTATTAGAGACATGGGAATGACTGTTGCCGCAGGCGTAGTTAGAAGGATAACGAAGCTGGCCGCCTAACTAGGTGCTTAGCCTCATCTCAACCGAGACTTCCTCAGGTATTTGTATCCTCATAAGTTCTCTCATAACCCTAGGGTCATTGATAACAAGGTCTATCACCCTCCTATGCATTCTCAACTCCCACTTCCTCCAAGTCTTAGTCCCCTCCCCGCATGGAGATTTTCTCACCGGCAGAACTAGCCGCCGCGTCGGTAGGGGCGTGGGGCCCCGCATCTTGGCCCCAGTCCTCTCTACGATCCCCTTAATCTCCCTACATATCGACTCGAGCTTCTCTAAGTCCGTTGACGTCAGCTTTATCCTCACGACCTGCTGCATGGGAAACCGCACATGAGATAGCTAAGAGGACTATATTAGCTTCAGCCTTGGGGTGTGAGAGCCCCCAGAATGACGTATTGTAGGACGATTGACAGGTATATTAGAGAGAGGCAAATGAGTGCTGCGATATGCCATCTTAAACTTCTGAGGTGTGAGAGGGAGCTTGTTAAAAGTAAGAAGCTGATGAACTGTGAGGACACGAGAGCGACATTGGCTGCAAGCGAGGTGGGGACTATGCTGCTTGGTGAGTGGAACCACGCCCACCCCACAACCTTCGCTATGAAGAGCAGGAACGGATATAACGACATGGGCAGGATGCCTATAGATACTGCCGCCAGCCCCTTCAGAGCCGACCTGTTAAATGTTACAACGCTCAATATGAAATCCCTAACACGTTTTAGTGTATTGTCTTCCTGCTTTCCCAGTATCCTTCTTTTTCTTAACTCGTCGTAGAGAGCTGTAAGGGCTGACAGGTAGATGTAGATGAAGGCGATCGTCCCAAGCATGGTTAGTATGGAGCCCATCAAGTCAAAGTTACGCCAGTGATAGACGTGGAGCCCAATTAGGGATATCTTCCCGTTGAGGTATAGGGCCATGTTCAAAAGGGCGCTTAGAGATCCTAGAATGACGGCGATTACGGTCCTGTCTAGCGCGGGTCCTAGTATCCAGCTTGGATGGATAACAGTGGTGAACAGGCGGTCAAGAAAGCTTTGCGGGTTCTTAACATTCTCGAGAAGGAGTGGGTCGCCTGCTTTCAGCATCTTGTAAACTTCCAGCCCTTTCTCTGTGAGATAGTAGTTGCGTTTACTATCTTGAGCCACGAATGGTTCAAGCTGTTTAAGATTATAGTATAGGCTCCCAGTGCTTATCTGTAGGCTCGCCCTGAGAGCAGATGCACTGACCCTTCCTGCGTCGCCGATAGCCAGTATAATTCGGCGCCTAGTCCTGTGGTTGAGAAGCCAGACTGGGTTATCTTCAGAAGTGTCATTGACAGACGCTGCCAAGGCTGACCTTACTTAAATGATTTCATGCATTTAAACATTGCAGGGGGCGGCTCAGATAAATGCCTTGAATACATCAAGATTCCTCGTAACTCTGAGTCTTCATCGCCGCCTAATCATTGTTGTAGGGCATCTGCATATAAGGCTTGCAGCCGCCTACACCTAGTAAGTTTTAAAGTGGGGGGAGTAATTATCATCCTCAGCGCATGTCAGAGTCTTCTGAGTCGCGAATCAAACACGGCGACAGGGTCTTGATAGTTACTGAGACGGGGCATAGATATTTCCTGACCCTGAGGAAGGGTCAGCTCTTCCACACGGCTGACGGCTATTTCGAGACGGACAAGATAACATCTCTGTCCGAGGGTGGTGAAGTTCGGAGCAACATAGGGAGACGAGGAGTTGTATTCAGGCCGCTACTACTAGAACACTTATTATCTCTCCCGAGGAGGACACAGATCATCTACCCCAAGGATTTTGGATTCATTCTAGTTGTCTCAGGCGTTAGACCGGGCTCTCGGGTGGTTGAAGGCGGGACTGGAAGCGGTGTACTGGCACTCCTACTCGCAGCCTACGTAGCCCCGAACGGCAAGATATACAGCTACGACATCGATGGAGAGAACTTCCCCACAATTATGAAGATGGCTGAAAGGCTAGGTCTCTCGGACGTACTAGAGTTGAAGAAGGGAGATATTTACAGTGGTGTGGAGGAGGTGGACGTTGACGCCTTCATCGCCGACGTTCCCCAGCCTTGGGATGCCGTAGACCAGGCTAAGAAGGCCCTCAGGGGTGGAGGAATGTTCGTCTCGATAGTGCCAACAGTGGAGCAGTTGGTTAAGACGAGTGAGAAGCTTAGGGAGCGGGGATTCCTAGAGTACTTCAGTGGAGAGTTAATGATAAGGCCTTGGAGGGTTAGGCAGGGGATGACCCGTCCACACCACATATCGAGGGCACACACCGTTTTCATAGTTGTGGCGAGAAAAACCGAGTGTGAGAACCTCTCCGACTGGACTCTTAAACTACCCGACGGCCTCAGGTGATTGGGCTTTATCTTCCTCCTCAAGCGAGGACAGGTAGCGTATAAGCTTCGACGCGGCATCATCTACGTGCTGGAACGGGTATGCTTCGGGGTATCTGAAGGAGAATTTTACGAAGTAGCTTGAAGAATAGGTGGAAGATGCGATCGCGTAGGCTATGCTGATCTTCTGGTGTTCCTCGATCTCTTCTATTGTCTCGCCCTCCCTTTTCCTTATGCCGGCCACGTTGTCCTTAAGTCTTCTCGCCAAAATGTCTTCAGGTCTAAACTCTAAGAATATTATAGCGCGCGGTCTTATCCTCTGCGTCACATTGGGGGGTAGCCCCGGGTAATATCCCTTCGGAGTCTTGACAGCCGCATGGGTATCTACGATAACTCTACCACTAATTCCCCCTATCCTCTCTGCTGCCTTCTCCTGTAGCCTAATGTAGGACTCAGAGTCCATGAGCTTCCTCATGTCGTCTCTACTAGTTATCCCGAGTTTGCGCGCCTCCTCAAACATGACGTCTCCAAAATTCACAACTGATAAGTTCTCAACATTCTCGGAGACCCTCTTCAATATTGTGGACTTCCCTGCACCCGGAACTGCAATCAAAACGACCCTATACATATCATCACATTTTAACAGGTGTTCTTGGATAATTTATCTATAGTGCCGATTTGAGGACAATCTTCGCAGCCTTCTCCACATCCTCCTTCTTCACCGTACGCCGCCCAGCGTGCTGTGCAAGCTCGATGGCCTGGGATGCAACCCTCATGCCTATCTCCTCCAATATCTTCCGAAGCTCCTCGACAGCCTCCTCGCTGACCCGCGCTGCACCAGCCTTCCTTAAAATCCTGTGTAATGGCGCGTTCGAGAGCTCAGACATCAAATCGTTGATATGTGTGGCAGGATATATATGCCCGCTGGGAGGGATACGGGGAGATACTTTAAAAAATACACTCGTATGTCTCCGAGTGGGGCTTTTTTGAACCGTGATGAAACTTTATAAGAGCGTGATAAAAAGGTGTAAACGGCATTGGCGTTATTGAATAGGGTCGTATGCCCGCATTGTAAGAGGCTGACCCTGAGGGGAAAATACTGTATGAACTGCGGTAAGGAGCTTCCAGCCGAGTTGGCTCTTGAGACGCCCATCCAGCAGCCCTCTCCACCACAGCCGGCCGAAGAGCTGACGCCCGCGACTCCTCCCGCCACCCACCAGGCGGCGCAGCCCCTGACACAGCAGGTTCCAGAGGCTCCAGCTGCCGAGGACGTAGCCGAGGAGCGGAAGCTTGTCGAGCAGCTCTCAAAGCTACACACATGGTCCCTAAAGCTTATTGACCTGTTGCTAGCCGGCGAGGTTCCGATAACAGTGTTTAAAGAGCTATACGATGAGTACCGCTCCAGGATCAGCACCTTAGACCAGAAGCGTGTCGACACTATGAACAGGATTAGTGAGAGGATAAAGGAGTTGACGCAGAAGTCGGAGTCCCTTAAGATTAGGCACGAGGTCAATGAGATAAGCGACCGCGACTATATCAGGCAGAAGATTGAGTTGGACAAGGAGCTTACCAGGCTGAGGCCTAAGCTCTCGATACTCCAGAACCCTCTGGAGATAAGGCTTGCTGATATCCCAGCCTTCACCGAGAGCCTCGCCAACAAGATCCAGAACGTGAAGAATAATGGTGAGCAGGTAGGCCTCGACAAGGACACGATATCAACGATAGTATCTGACCTACAGTCGCTGCTGGATGCCTGTCAGGGCCTCGTCAAGCAGCATGAGAAGATTCAGCACGAGATCAAGAAGCTAGAGACAAGGTATAAGATTGGAGAACTCAAGCAGGATGAGTATCTCGCCCAGCGGCAGAGGCTTGAGCGTCAGCTAGAACTGACGTTCTAGAGCTTGGACAGTTTCCCCGCTTTTCAGCCCCTCTGTTAAACTTTAACAATTCCCCCTTCACAACTTTTCTTCGGATTGTTCGAAGAGGATTATAAGCGTCGATTCGTCTTTGGCTGCGATTTTGGTACAAGCGACTACAAGTATGGGCCGATAAGTCTGGGTGAGAGGCCGCGCGTAATGGAGAATCGCGGGTATTTCCCTGAGAAGAGCATGGTTGCCGAGATGTTGGGCGGGGGTAGGGAGGTTGTTGTGGGAGATGAGGTTACCCACTTTCTCGGGAGTGGTCAAGACCTGACGAGTAGGCTGGTGTACCCGATGCGCGACGGGATTATAGGCGCTGGAGATGAGAAGAGCTGGAAGGTTATTAGAGAGCTACTGCTGAAGTCGCTGAGCGAGTTTAAGCCCGGCGGGATTGGCTTTAAGGGCTACTATGTCGTCGCATCGCTTTCTGCTGTAGCACCCCTCTACATGTATGAGAAGTTTTTCAGCTTTCTTGATGAGATGGCGGGGGAGGGGCTTGTCCACTCATCGACGCTTATTCCACAGCCACTGGCCGTCGCCATCGCGCATAAGCAGACCTCCTGCGTAGTAGTCGAGAGTGGGCATGGAAATACTCAGGTAGCACCCATTTCCAAAGCCCCGATCAGGGGTGCGGTCGTCGCCTTGAACAGGGGTGGGAGTGAGGCGAATATGATAACGGCTGAGATCCTTAAGGATACGGGCTACGGCGACCTCGCCAAGGAGGAGAAGGTGGTTAGACGCGTTAAGGAGAGGCTCGGCCTCCTGCCACTCGACTTGGACAGGGCCATTAGTTTTGCGCGGAGTAATAAGGAGGCTGTCCGCGGGATCTATCACATCGAAGGAACCAGAATTAGGATAGACTTGGGCGACTATTCATGGGCTAGATTCCTCATCGGCGAGATTGTCTTTAACCCAGCCCACGAGGTGTTCCAGAGCTACTATAGGCGCGGGATGCCCCGGCCCTCTGACATTAGGGTTGGTGATACGGTCTTCTATGGGATGATGGACATGGCTGAAACCGTAATCAGCTCGGTGGAGAAGTGCCCGGTTGAACTCCAGCCCCTCCTCTACAGCCACATCATTCTCTCGGGCGGGAACTTCTGCTGGACAGCTCCTGCCAACCTTAAGGGCGTGGCATGCGACTCTCAGGCAAAGCTAAACCACATGCTGCGGGAGAAGGGAATTGAGAACGCATCGGTCGTCCTGAGCCCCGAGCCCCAGTTCGCTGTCTGGAGGGGGTGTATCGTGTATGGCTATGCTCTACCCCACAGTTATGAGTGGAGCTGGGAACGGATGGAGGGGTGGCTACACCACAAAGGCTAATCGGAGACGTCGTAGACTACCTTGAAGCCATTCTCAACCGCTTCCACTTCTCTAATCAATATTCCTCCAACCTCGGCTGTGTTTGCAACATGAGTCCCTCCACATGGTATAGCGTTCACTCCGTCAATCACAATGACTCGGTACGTCTCAAGTTCGGGAAGCCTCCCAAGGTTAGGCGCTCCTCGTACAGTCTTCAGCAACTCCTCCTTGGGAACCCAGACAGGATACACTCTCTTGGAGGCTTTTACGACCTCGTTTGAGATACGCTCTATGGAGGCGGGATCGATTCCGCCGGCCCTCCCAATGTATTCTACAAAACTCTCAGGGGGTCCGTGGAATGCTCTCGAGGAGAGCAGGTCCTTCCCCAGTATCTGCACCACTGCGTAGTCTACTATGTGGCCTGCTGTGTGGAGCCTCATGACCCTATATCTGCTATCCCACTCTATAGTCATGGAGACCCTGTCCCCCTCCCTCGGCACCCCCTCTAAGATGTCGCCATAATGTATCACAACGCCTGAGTGTTCTAACACTTTCTTCACTATCGCTTTAAAGTTCACGGACTCTATGGTGCCTGTGTCCGAGGGCTGTGCTCCGCCCTTAGGATGCATTATTGTGTCTGTGGTTACGAAATATCCGCTCTTTCTCGTCTCGGGGACATAACGGAGAAGTGTTGTCTCAGTGGTCTTGAGGTAGGAGTCGTTTAGATAGAGCTTGTTGGTTGGCTTAAGTCCTGCGGATATTGACGTCAGACTCACCATTTTTGGCAGCTATAGTATTGTGGCGGGCTTTAAACCATTCTAAGCCACTCAAGCACCACCTCACGTCCCCATGACCTCCGTGTAAACACTGCTAGGCGAGGTCTTCAGAGCCCGTAGTAGCCAGTCAGCCCTCAAAACAGCCCCACCCGAAGCCTTTCTCAGCCTATTCTTTAGAGCCAACCCAATCCCCTTCTCTTCCTCCCACCCCTCGGCAACTATGACCTCAACACCCTCCTCATCCATCTCTCTCAGGGACACGAAGAGACGCCTCGCAGCCTCGAGTGGATTAGACCTACTACCCAAGTCCCGAACAATATCCGCCCTGTAACTATATCCGTCGCTGCCAAGGACGCCGACCCTGATTCCGCGGGACATCAACAGGTCAGCCAAGCTTGCAACAGCGTTGCGAACCTCTTCCAACTCACCCTCCACCACTATTAGCTTGGCTGCTGGGGCATAGTGTCTATATTTCATACCTGGTGAGCGGGGCGACTCCCCACTGTGGAAAAGCAGCCCCAAGGCTGAGGGGTGCACCTCAACCTCCCCAATCACAGCCTCTATCTCCTCCCTAGAGACGCCGCCAGGCCGGAGTATAACCGGCCTCTCGGAGGTTAGGTCGAGAACGGTGGATTCGACGCCTATGTCGGTCGGCCCCGCGTCGAGTATGAGGTCGATCTCATCGCCCAGGTCTTGGAGGACGTGAGCTGCTAATGTGGGGCTCGGCTTACCCGACTTGTTCGCGCTGGGCGCGGCTATAGGTCTCTCGGATGTCTCGATGAGTTTGAGAGCGACATTGTGGCGGGGCATCCTGACTGCTGCCGTGTCGAGACCGGCTACTGTGACATCGGGGACGCGGGGTGACCTCTTTACGATCAGAGTGAGTGGGCCTGGCCAGAACCGCCTTGCCAGCTTCTCAGCCCTCCAGTCAACTTCCTCAGCCACTGAGTAGAGGTCCTCGAAACTTGCAATGTGTATTATGAGCGGGTTATCGGGGGGTCTCCCCTTAACCCTGAAGACCTTCTCAACCGCTCTCGGGTTAAGGGCGTCGGCACCTAGACCATATACCGTCTCTGTTGGAAAAGCGACGAGCCCACCCGCCCTAATGACCTCAGCCGCCCGGCTAATCACTTCAGGGTCTGGCGCCTCCCTGTCAACGCGGTATACCCGAGCCCTCACCGGCCATCTAATGGATAGCGGTCGGTAAAAAGTGTCACATGTGGATCTTGATAAACTTGGGAGTTTTGGACACTAGCAAAGACTGGATCTCATCCTTCAGCTCCGCGATATTGACGCGATAATACTGATCGAGATCCCACCGGTTTAGATGTTTTAGGGCGGCCTCAAGGAGTCTGAAGTAAGCCGCTGTCTCGCCCTTCTGCGCGTGCACAAAGGCTGCGGCGGTTTTAATTAAGCTGTACAAGACCTCCCTCTCAGCACCCTTCTTTCCCCGCCAGACCTGTTCAAGGGCCTCATGAGCCTCCCAGAACCTCTCATCATTAAACAGCTTAACCGCATACTCCACCAGCTTCTCGTCTGAGGCTTCACGGGTCTCAGCTATCTCCCTGAAATACTCGATGGGGGCCCACTCTGCCAGAGCTGAGACAGCCGCGTCTACATCACTGGCTAGCACGTCGATTTCAACGCGCCTCTTGCCTATCCGCACATCTACTAGGCGGCTCCCCGTATTGGATAGGATTCTTTTAGCCTTGTCTAGGAGTTCCTTGTGAAGTTCGGGCGACGCCTCCAACCCTTGCAGCTTCAGCGCTACTATCACTCTAGCCACGGTGTAGATAACCTCTTTAAGTCGGTATATAAGAAGTCTTAGGAGACGCGACATGAAGAGTAGTCTGCTCGCGATGATTCTCACGCTGGCTGCCCTCCTATCCCTTGTCCCGCCGATTACATGGGGGCAAAGTGATGGCGTCTTAGCGGAGCGGTATGTCTCGGTCTCCCCCTATGGACTCGTATATGTATGGGACCGCCTCACAAAAGTCTCCCCCGGCAGTAGCTTCGAGCTGGGAATACCAGGCTCGATATACCCTAATCTAAAAAACCTCGATGCTAGTGGCGCAAGACTCTCGGGCCCAGAATCGAGAGACGACCAGACCTACTACAAACTGGTCGCAGAATCGGACCAAGTAGTCATAAGACATGTTTACAGCGGCTTAGTCGCCGGCCGGGGTGGGGACTCATACACAATCACTACTCCCTCCACACCATTCTTCACAGGGATTGACTATTCTTCAAACGTATTCATCCAGCTACCCAGTGGAGCACAGGTCCAAAACATCCCCAATGGATTCACCCTCAACGGGACAACACTGACTCAGAAGGGTGTCAAGCCGGCTACATCGGCGCCCCAGACGGTTTCCTTCAGCTTCACCTCGACGGCTGTCCAGCTAATAGTTGCGGAAAAGCTCACACTACTCTACGACTTAGAATCCATGATGATTACAGTATGGTTGAAGGTGCGTAACGAGGATTACAAGAGCATAACCACGCTAACCCTCAACCTCGCACCTGGGCTTCAAGCCATAGAGGCTGGAGACTATTCAGGCAGAATAGACCATAGGGCGCGTGGAGATACCGTCACGGTCGAGATATATCCCAGCAGGTTTGAGGTCCAGAGGGGGTGGCGGTACGAGTTTTATGTTAAGGCAAAGATTAGCGGTGCCGCCGGCATAGCTACGCTATCTGAGGGGAAGGTTTCTTTAGAGACATTCTTACCACTAAACGCGACGGTAGAGAGCTATATCGTCGAGGTTATTCTTCCAAAGACTCATTCCCCAGCCTCGCCAGACTATTTCGCAGAGATTTATAGGGACAACGCAGGACGCCTAGTTGCACGGTTCAAAGGCTCGATGACCAACCCATATAAGCCTGAAAAACTCGTGTTTGAGACAACCGTCCAAGGAACACCGCCAATCATACCCCAGGCACTTATTCTAGCAATTCTATTCTTGGGCGTCTTCGGCTTCATAGCCTACAGCAGCACAGCACGAGTCAAGAAGCAAAAACCCGGCCCGTCCTTAGACCAAGCCACGGCTCAGAGACTGATACGCGAGTTCACGGAGCTTAGGGATGTCCTAGAAGAGCTAGACAACGTGGCGAGCCTAGGGAGAAAAGACATAAAACATGTCCAGCTACAGCCGATTATCTCTAGGCTTAAGTCACGCTATGACTCGCTCATTGAATCTCTAGGAGGGGTGAAGGGGGAGGAGTGGGCGGCACGCGTTACTCGGAGTCTTCAGCAAGGCATGGGCCGCTTGAACGAGACGTTGAAATTGTTGAGTAGGAGTTTCAGCGAGTTCCAGAGAGGGGAGATCAGTAGGGAGAGCTATATGAAAATCTACAGGGCCTTGAGGGGCGATATAAGGGAGTTTATATCCAGTATCTCCGAGTCTGAGGACGAGGTAAGAAGACTATTGGAGAAGAGATAGTATAGTCTTCTCGATAAACGCTGTTGGGTCTTCCATCATTCTATACAGCTTTTCTGCCCTCTGCTTAATCTCCCTCCTAACCCTACTGCTTGTCAGGTGCTCGGAGATCTTCCCAATCTTCACATAGTCCTTCGGTCTCACGACGGTGAGCAACCCTTTAGACTGTAGGAATCTATGGACTGCGGGCGTTTCACCGGGGTAGAAGAGGACTGTAGGCTTCCCGAGCAGCGCTGCCTCTTGGGCTATGGTCCCTCCGCCCGAGTACACGATAGCTGCATTCCTTACGTATGGCAGCGCGAGCACGGGCCTAGATAGAAGCACAACATTCCTAGGGACTCTGCCCCTAAGCAGGTGGGCCTCGCCCCTATACCTGCACAAAACCACGACACGTCTATAAAGCTCAGAAATACGCCTCACAAGCTCCAACGCCTCTGTAAGTCCGCGGCCCAGAATGTATGACGCCTTATACTCTGGAACCCTCACGAGTGCGTATTCATCTTCAGGCGGCTCCGGGGCTTTACCTTGGAGACGTCTGTACCTTCTAATCCAGGCAACAGGGTCTAATGCTCTATACCTGAGTATGCTGTTGCGTCTAGCACCCCACACGGCCCAGTCGCGGTATCCTATGACGAAGGGTGTAAGTATCTGTGTGGAGACTGGTACGCACATCCTATTAACTGGAGAGTGGGGAGAGTCTGATGCGAGGAGGTGTGGGATCTGGAGGCCGAAGCATATCCGCGCCATCTCCACCGAGCCGCTCGAGATCGCTATATCCGGCCTCTTGTTTTTTAAATGTCTCAGAAGCAGTGCTTGACGCTCTGTGCTGGACTCCAACTTCTCCATCAGGCTCTCACCGCCGAAGCGTCCCAGGACCAGTGTGTCGAGTTCTAGGAGTTGTATAATCCAGTCAAGCTGCTCATATCTCCTCGCGGTGACGAGTGTGTTGATGCCGCGTCTCTCCAGTGACTCGGCAAGTGGCCAGAAGAAGAGGGCCTGCTTTGGAGTCAACACCTCAATCCAGACCGTCGTCAATATCCGACACCACACTTCCTTACAAGATACTGGTTATATAGTTAGCCACCATCACTACAAACGGCATGTATGTGAGTGGGCAAGTATTCTTGATCCTTTTAGCCTTTTTAGTCTCATGGGCATTGACTGGGGTCATTACTAAGCATGTGCGCTCAGCGAGGCTGATGGGTGTTGATGTGCATAAACCTGATAGGCCGCGTATCCCCAAGATAGGTGGCCTCGCCTTCACGGCAAGCTACTCAGCAGCCATGCTTTTGAACTGGCTGATGGGTGGAGGGGTTGTAGAGCTTGTCCTAGTCGTCTCCCCGCTAATTGCTGCGGCTATTGGATTCTTAGAGGATGTGAGGGAGCTTAACCCCGTGGTCAAGCCCCTCCTCCTACTTCTCCCAGGAATCCCTGTCCTGCTCCTCTCGGCCTATAACCCCTACCCAGTCATTCCGCTAGTTGGAGGCATAAGAATCACCCTCCTCTACCCTCTCCTAGTGCTGGCGGCCTATACGGTGGTCGCCAACGCTGTAAACAGCGTGGACGTACTTAATGGCTCGCTGGTACTCTCAACTCTACCAGTTCTCCTACTCCTCGCAGCTGTCTCATGGCTTATGGGCGGAGAGACTCCTGCCCTCGCATCACTAGCTCTGGGAGCCTCTCTACTGGGATTCTTAAGATATAACTGGTATCCTGCACGGGTTTTCAGCGGAAACGTCGGAAGCAATCTAGTAGCCGCGGTGATAACTACAGTCGCTATTACGGCTCGAATAGAAGTAATTACACTCGTCGCACTTCTTCCCCACATATTGAATGAGTTTTTCATAATCGTCTCGATGGGTGGGCTAAAGTCTGGGAAGGCATTCGCCGCCAGACCCATCCGCGTCGTGAGAGGAATGATAGTGTCTAGTCCGAGGCTAGGCGATCCCATCACGCTTGTGAGGCTCATAACATTGCAGAACCCCATGGGGGAGGCCTCGGTATCAAAAAGAATGGCCCTGCTTAGCACCTATTCCTCAATACTAGCTCTGATAACATACCTCCTCGGCGGAGTCAGACTCAGGTGAGACCGATGAAAACCCTTATAGCACTAATCACCATTGCTTGGGTCTCGCTAATCGGAGTTCTCATCGCCATTTCAACTATTATCCTGCCCTTGGCGCAGGGGATTGAGTCAAGCCTTGCCGCGGGCCTCTTACGCGTGGCTCTCTCACTCGCCCTGTTCGCCGTGTGGCTTGTCTGGCTGTTCGAACTCGCCTTCTATGCCTCTCTCATGTCTAGGCGGGGGAGGGGTGAGCAGAAATGACCCGGCCGGTCTCACTCATAGACATGGATGGCTCCGGCCTGTCCCTACTCTTCAGGCTGCTGAAGAATGGGCTACAAGTGCATTATTCCCCGTTCGTAGCTGGCAGGCGGCTCAAGACTTTGAAAGTCGGTGAGGCGGCGCGTAAACTTGTAGCCAATGCGATAAATAAGGGGCAGCTGAAGGAGGTGAAGACCAGCGAGGCAATCTCGAGCTGCGACATACTAGTTATATCGTATATCCACTGGCTTAACTCGGATATTGACAAGAGGGACCTAGCCCACATCTATAGAGAGATATGCGACCACGCGGGGAGCAAGACACTACGCATTGTCCAAACCGGGTTACATGAGTTAGGGTTGATGGACTGGCTTGGGACCATTCTGCAGCGCCAAACTAGGGATTGTAGGCTATTTTACCTACCTTTTACAAGAATATTCAAGGCGAGAGTCCCTGTAGGCGGGCCGCCCATAGACGACCATGTAAGGCCGGTAGTCTCTGCATTGTGTGGGCGTAAACAGCTGATACCGGGTCTGAGCTATCTCGAAGCTGAAGCTGCGGCTCTTACACAGCTGCTCAGCGAGGCGGCTGCATATGCGGCGGCTGTGGAGGTTGGCTTGATCCTCTACCGAAGGTATGGTGTCATACAGCCCGAGAACCTGCCCAAGTTCCTGGGGGAGAAGAGGGGAATTCACTGGAGGCGTAGGCTCGGCGACTCTCTGCTCTTGCTTCTGGAGGAGCTGGAGGGGTCGGAGCTTCAGAGATCCCTAGCCGCTGGAGCAATCTCCAGACTCATTAGAGAGGGTGATAAAGTCGTGGTAGACCTCCTCACCAAGTACTTCAAGTCTAAAAAAATGGCGAGGATACTTCTGCTAGGCACGAGCCCTCAGCTGGCAGACAAGATCGGACGAAAGTTCAAAGTAGCATACCTACCCCGCTCTGAGCTGGGGTCCAGAAAGACTCCCCAGAAGGTAGATGCAGCTATAGTAGCCGGGGTCGACGCGGGGACAATCAGTCTATTGAAAGGGTTATTAAGTGAGGGCGGAGTAATAATTGACTTGAGCCACTTCCGCCTGATTAGGAGCGAGAAGTGATTGGGTCTTGGGGCAAGATCGGGTAAGGGTTGCTGTGATTGGGGCCGGGTTTTGGGGTAGAAACCACGCCAGAGTTCTCTCAGAGATTCCTAGCGTCGAGCTCTGCGCAGTTGTGGACGTAGAGGCTCAGAGGGCTGAACAGGTTGCTAGGAGGTACAACATTCCCAACGTATACACGGACTACAGGAAGATTCTACAAGGAGGGGAGGTTGACGCGGTCAGCATCTGCACACCGACAATAACTCACGCCGAGATTGCCTTGGATTGTATTAGAGATGGGGTGGCGGTACTTGTCGAGAAACCTATGGCCGCCAACCTTAAGGAGGCTATAGAGATCTACGACACGGTTAAATCCTGTGGAGGAAAATTGATGGTCGGCTTTATCGAGAGGTTTAACGCCGCGGTACAGTATATGCTCTCCGCTTTATCGGACGGGGTCATAGGCACCCCGCTCACAATAGCTGCCAGAAGGATAGGGCCGTGGCCCGAGAGGATTGGGGATGTCGGCGTAGTAAAGGACGTCGCCATACACGACATAGACCTGACACACTATTTCTTTGGGAGTACACCCCTGCAAATCTATGCGACGGGAGGAGCGCTCAGGCACAGCTACGAGGACTATGTACAGGCGCTGATGTACTTTGACGAGGTGAGGTCGGCCTCGGTGGAGGCTAACTGGCTCTCCTCAAAGAAGAAGAGGGACATGCGGATAACCGGGACAGAGGGAGTAGCCCACATAGAGTTTCTCACAGGCGAGGTTATAATCGAGAAGCCCGACTACTCCATAAGCCCCACTATAAACTATGTTGAGCCTCTGAAGAGCGAGCTCACATACTTTGTCGAGCAGCTCCGCGCCTCTCGGGAGCTTGTGCCGGGGCCGCGGGAGGGCCTGCTCTCCCTGGCAGTCGCCGAGGCCATACTCAACTCTATGAAGAGTCGCAGAACAGTCTCGCTTGAGCAGGTTCTCGCGGAGTGGGGAATCAGCGGCAAGGAGGCCAAGCTATAGGTATAATTCACCCCTCGCCTCCAGTATTCATTGTTGCGGGAGCTGAGGACTCTCTACTGGAAGGGCGGCTCTCTATATCTGCTCGACCAGCGCCTCCTACCGCACAGGGAGAGGTATGTGAGGTGTAGAGGCTACAGAGACGTGGCCCGCGCTATTAGGGAGATGATTGTCAGAGGTGCTCCGGCTATTGGTGTGGCCGCTGCATATGGAATCGTCCTAGCCTGTAAGACTGCGGGCGGCAAGAAGGCCATGCTTGAGGCTCGGATTATGGAGGCTGCTGAGGCAATAAAGTCAACACGGCCCACTGCAGTGAACCTGTTTTGGGCTGTTGACCGAATGGTAAGACTGGCTAAGGAGGCGATAGAGTCTGGATTAGACGTCTACGAGACTCTTTTACAGGAGGCGAACAGGATGGCTGAGGCGGATATCGAGGCCAATAGGCGGATAGGGGAGTATGGGAAGGGGCTTATCCCGGACGGTGCAACTGTCATGACCTACTGTAATGCCGGCGGGTTGGCTACCGTTGGTTATGGAACGGCGATTGGGGTTATAAGAGCTGCCTTCGAGGGGGGCAAAAAGATCTCCGTGCTTGTCCCCGAGACAAGGCCGAAGCTTCAAGGAGCCAGGCTCACAGCATATGAGCTGAAGAGACTGGGCATCCCCTACAAGATAATCACAGACAATATGGCCTCCATGTTGATGAGTATGGGGAAAGTAGGCTGCATAGTTGTGGGAGCGGACAGGGTACTAGCTAGGACGGGACACGTGGTCAACAAGATCGGCACCCTAGGTCTGGCGATCTCAGCAAGATATTTCGGAGTACCATTCTATGTAGCGGCGCCCCTCTCCAGCTTCGACTTCGAGAGAAAGCCGGATGAGGTCAAGATCGAGGAGAGAGACGAGCAAGAGGTTCTTACCATAGCTGGCAAAAGCATCGCCCCACGCGGCTCCAAAGCGGTGAACCTAGCCTTCGACATAACGCCGCCAGAATTGGTCTCCGCCATTATCACTGAATACGGCGTCTACGAGCCTAGCGGGCTCATGTTGCTTGAGAAATATGCTCGGCCCCATACTGGGTAGCGGCCATTCTCACCCAGTTGTATAGGGCTTCGTGGGGTAGTTGGACGGTCATGCTACCTTTCGTGAGCGATATGATCTGCTGGACGCAGGTCTCGCTATAGGACAAGACGGTCCCACTAGATCCGAGCCTTCTCAACAATTTGCCACCGATCTCTATGGAGAGTTCCCTATTCTTTCTGAAGAGGCCCCAGAGGCCACCTGATCCGCAGCACTCTGACACCACTCCTCCTACATGGGCCCCGAGTTTCTGGAAGGAGCTGGAGATTTGGCTGGTTAGGCGGAGGTATTGGGAGAGGCACGTAGAGTGTAGGACGAAGCTAAGGCCGCTGAGGTTGGCGGAAAGCCTCCCAGATTCCACTAGGCTGTTGATGAGCTCGTTTATGTCTACCACTGCATCTGAGACGGCCCTACTCTTCTCGCTGTCCAAGAGTTTTGGGTATACCTCCCTCAGCATGAGGGTGGAGGCGGGGGATGTGCAGAGAATCCTTCTCCCCTTTTCAACCTCCTCTGATAAACTCTCAACATTCCGTACCGCGAGTTTCTCCACCTTGTCCCATAGGCCGAGCTCCCAGAATATCACTCCCGAATCATATTGCCGAGGATATACTAGCTCGATTTCAGCGGTTCTGAGCAGCATCCTTGCGGAGACACCGATACTCGGTTTGACGAACCTCGCATAGGTGTCAGAGAAATACGCGAGAGTTTGATACCCAGGCCTTGGCGTGCTATTCTTAAAATGCTTGTCGAGCGTTCCACCCTCAGGTATAGGGAGTGGAGCGTCGTCTGCGAAATCCCCCACGCGTTTAAACAACCACAGAAGAGGCTTTCCAAGCAGTATTCTCCTGAGGGGGGCTGGAGTCCTTGATAGGTATTTCACAACCGGCTCATAGTTCGCCACCACCCACTCACCCCTGCTCAACGATTTTCCTCCAACGGCAACCGTGTAGGCGCGCCTATAGCTTGACATGACGGTTGGAATCGGGATACGGGCCGGGCAGACGCTTACACATCTCTGACAACCTATGCACAGGTCGATCAGCTCCTTGAAGCGCGGAGTAAATGGATATGGTGTCCCATTCTCAAGACTTGACTGGAGCAACACAAGCCTGCCCCTACTAGTCCTTGAGGGGATGTGCCCGATACTGCTCAGAGTTGTAGGGCAGACCGAGTTGCAGAATCCACACCTTATGCATCTCTCAGCCTCATCGGCATAAACCCCCATCAGCTCTCTAAGCCTGCTCGACAATCCGAGAGACCAACTGATGACGGGCTTAATCGTCCTAAAAACCGTTCCATAGCAACACTTGCCGGGATAATCTCGAGGGGGCGCGGATTATCTCCCGGCTTCAGGTTTATAACTCCGGCAGATATAAACAGTCTCAGCCAAGTGAGCGAAGAATGGGGCATAGGAAATACTCCGCTCCGAGGAGAGGGTCTCTGGCATACTCGCCAAGGCGGAGAGCCAAGTCTCCACTCCCCCGCGTCAACTTCTGGCCAGAGAGGAAAGACGGGATAGGCCTCACAGGATTCATAGCCTACAAGTTGGGGATGGTCACGACCTTCATGGTTGATGATATTCCCGGTTCACCGACACAGGGGACTGAGGTTGCTACGGGGTGTACTGTACTTGCCGCCCCACCGCTTCACATCATCGGCGTCGTACTTCTTAAGAGGGAGAATGGTTATCTGGTGGAGATCGGCCGGCACATAATCAGCGACCTGCCTCCTGAGGTTAGAGAACGTGTAAGAGGCGTCTCACCCACCTCAGTCGGTGTTGATGAGCTGAGATCTCTCCTTGGCAAGGCCGCACAGGTCAGGGCCCTCGCTGCATCCTATCCGAGAGAGGCTGGCCTCTCCCAAAAGAAGGCCATCATCCTTTCAATACCTGTTTCGGGAGGCGTCGAAGAGGCCTTCAACTATGTTGTAGAGAGGCTGGGTAAGCGTCTGCCGGTCGAGGAGGTCTTCAGGGAGGGCGAGTTTATCGATGTTGTAGGCGTTACTAAGGGTCATGGATTCCAAGGGGTTGTGAGGAGGTTTGGCGTCAAGATTCTTCCGCGTAAGCAGAGGAAGACTAGGAGGGCGGTCGGAGCTATTGGCGGAAGGAGCCCCAAGTATGTCACTAGGTTTGTCCCCCGCGCTGGGCAGATGGGGTTCCACTACAGGACAGAGTTCAATAAGAGAGTTGTTAAGATCTGGCCCGATGGCCAGGCCCCTGTTCCAAAGGGTGGATACATACGGGCTCCTCCACCCAAGTGCCCTGCGATCGCTCTGCTGGGTTCCGTGATGGGGACGCCCAAGAGGCCTGTGGTTCTCAGGACTCCCGCGCGGCATCCCCGCTACAGCCTCGGAGCACCAAAGCTCTCAGCCATAATGTATGCAGGCGAGGTGTTGGCGTCTTGACGCTCTTAGGCCAGCTTTTGAAGTCTGAGCAGGTCGTTGTCTCAGTGAAGGGGCTTGACGGCTCAAGCCGAGGCGAGGTCACCCTCCCCCGCATATTCTCTGCGAAGCTGAGGGCAGATCTGGTTCGGAGGGTGTATATTCACCTACTTTCTCACAGGTTCCAGCCTAAGGGCGCGTGGAAGGGTTCTGGCCACAAGTACTCGGTGGAGTCGCTCGGGCCGGGCTATGGAATGGCGAGGATAGCTCGGCTCAAGGTGGAGGGGACTGGAAAGGCGAGGGGTGGAGGGTTTGTTCCGACGGCTGTAGGTGGAAGGCCGACCCACCCGCCAACGCCTGAGAAGAAGATACACAAGAATATCAACGAGAAGGAGAAGAGGGCAGCCTTAGCCTCAGCCATCGCATTCACCGCAAGCATCCAGCACGTGAGGGCGAGGGGGCATCGAATCCCTGACGGGATACAGCTACCCATCGTCATAGAGGACTCCCTCGCATCTGTAAAGAAGACCGCAGATTTGCTGAAGGTTCTTAATGCATTAGGGTTGGGCGAGGAGCTTGAGAGGTGTCGCGAAGTCAAGATTAGAGCGGGCAAAGGTAAGAGGAGAGGGAGGCGCTACAAGAGGAGGAGGGGGCCACTCCTGGTGGTCCACGCTGATGAGGGTGTTTCTAAGGCGGCCGAGAACATTCCGGGGCTGGATGTTGTCTTGGCTAAGGACTTGAGCGTACTAGACCTCGCGCCAGGCGGCCACCCAGGCAGACTAACCATATACACTCTAAATTCTCTCCCCGTGCTCGAGAGGAGGTTGTTGGGTGATGGATCCACAGGCGGTGATTAAGAGGCTCGTAGTAACACAGGATGCTGTCTCGTTGATAGAGAGGGAGAATAAGCTGACATTTATTGTGGATAATAATGCGACTAAGAGGGATATCAAGATGGCTGTGGAGAGGATTTATGAGGTCAAGGTTGAGAAGGTTAACACGCTCATCACTCCGCGGGGTGAGAAGAAGGCGTTTGTCAAGCTGGCGCCTGACTACAAGGCCTCCGACATCGCTACGAGGCTGGGGGTCTTTTAGGGTGATTCTCCATGCCTAGGCGTATCAGGGCCCAGAGGATTGGGCGCGGCTCTCCGACCTATGTGGCTAGTATTCAGAGGCACTTCGAGGTGGGGATACCTCCAGAGCTGCCCAGGAATGGTGAGCTGATAACTGGGTATGTTAGGGATATACTTCACGATCCGGGTAGGGGTGCACCAGTAGCTGAGGTTGAGGTGGACAACAAGGTCTTCTACATCCCCGCTGTCCAAGGAATGTATGTGGGCCAGAGGATAGAGATTGGGAGCAGGGCAACCCCCTCCGTGGGAAACATTCTGCCGGTGGGTGCTCTGCCTGAGGGTGCGATAGTCTCTACTGTTGAGCTCAGGCCGGGGGATGGGGGAGTGCTGGCCAGGTCGTCGGGGGCATACGCATCGGTCATCTCTCAACTGGGCGACAAGACGATCATCCGGCTGCCCTCGAGAAAGCTGGTTGAGTTGAGCGGAAAGTGTCTCGCCGTAGTCGGGGTAGTCGCCGGAGGCGGTAGGGTGGATAAGCCTATGCTCAAGGCTGGGAAGAAGTACTGGTTGATGAAGGCGAAGCACAGGCCCTATCCGAGGGTTAGGGGTGTGGCGATGGTTCCGGCCAGACACCCATTCGGCGGAGGAAGTCACAAGAAGATTGGACGGCCTGAGACCGTTAAGAGGACTGCTCCACCCGGGAGGAAGGTCGGCCTAATCGCTGCGAGGCGTACGGGGAGGAAGAAGTAGCCAGCCCTAGGTTGTCCCCAGCTGCCACTCTCTGAGATACTTTAACTGCTCATCGGTCAGAGACTCGAGTTTCACGCCCATGGATGCAAGCTTCTCCCGCGCAACCATGTCATCTATCTCCTGTGGAAGGAGGTAGACCCGCCTCTCAAGCCTCCCGCGATTCTCTACCAAATGCTTGACAGCGAGAGCTTGGAGGGAGAAGCTTAGATCCATCACCTCTGGGGGATGACCCTCGGCAGCCACAAGGTTCACAAGCCTTCCATCAGCCAGCAGATAAATCTCACGACCATCACGGAGAGAGTACTTTGTTATGAGGTCGGATACTCTCTCTACTCGGATGGAGAGCTTGGCGAGGTCCCGCTTAGAAATCTCGACGTCGTAGTGTCCCGCGTTAGCCAGTATGGCCCCGCTCTTCATCTTCAGGAAGTGTTCTTCACGAATCACGTTGATGTCTCCTGTCGCTGTGATGAATATGTCGCCTATTGCCGCCGCCTCGCTCATGTCCGTGACTCTGAAGCCGTTCATGGCCGCCATCAGGGCCCTGACGGGTGAGGGCTCGACGACTATGACCTCACAGCCCATCCCCCTAGCCCTCATCGCTATTCCGGAGCCCACCTGCCCATAACCCGCAACCACAACCCTCTTTCCCGCTAGCAGGATTCCTGTAGCCCTCATGATACCGTCCAAGACGGACTGTCCGGTCCCGATCGGGTTGTCGAAGAGCCTCTTTGTGGGCGAGTCGTTCACGGCTATGATGGGGTATAGTAGCAGGCCTTGTGCCTCAAGCGACCTGAGCCTAGTTACGCCCGTAGTCGTCTCCTCAGTCCCACCGTAGATGTGGGAGCAAGACCCCACTGGGTCGTCTAAGACCTTAGTAGCCCAAGACACACTCTCATCCCTCATACCGTGCAAGATCTTGTGTACAGTCGAGGTCAGGTCAGCACCGTCGTCGATCGTGATGGAGGGCTTCAGCTTGAGCGTCCACCCTATACACTCATAATATTCCTGAGGGCTCATACCACGGATGGCGTAGACCTTCACACCCTTGGAAGCGAGGGCTGCTGCAACATCATCCTGCGTGCTAAGGGGGTTAGAGGCGCAGAGAGCCACCTCAGCCCCTCCAGCCCTAAGCGTCTCAACCAAGACAGCAGTCTCCTTAGTAACATGAAGACAAGCCGCAATCCTCACACCCTCAAGAGGCCTCTCCTCAGCAAACCTCCTCCTAATCGAGAGACAAACAGGCATCAGCCTCTCAGCCCAAGCAATCCTCCTCAACCCCTGATCCGCAATCCCCAAATCCCTAACCCAAAAATCCCCCACAGCCATCTCCCACCAAACACAACTCACAACCTAATAAAGAAGACAACGTATAAGCGCTCAGTCATGAGTAGAACCGCATCAGAGCCCACACCAAACCTCTTCAACATCCGCCTAGCATGGCGAGTTAAGTCCCTATTATTATTGGATGGCGCTACTATAGAACAGCTGGAGACTGAGAGTGGAGATGCGTCTCTTGGGCTGGTTGTGGAGACTTATTAACTGGGGTGTGGCTCAGTCATGGTGGCATGGAGCTGGCTTCGAGGGAGGCATATGAGAAGATGCTTGACAGGGTCTTGTCTAGGGTGCAGTCCAGCAGGGCTGATCGAGGGGAGCGGACCATCTCGCTCACACCGGAGATAATCCACGAGCATAGGCAGACAATCATTGCAAACTTCAAGCAGCTTGCGGATGCTCTGGGTCGGGAGCCCCAGCACCTGGCCCGCTTCATATTCAAGGAGACGGGTAGGCCTGGAACGCTGGATGGTGAGAGAGCAATCTTGAGCGGACGGGTTGGTGATGAGGAGCTGGGGAAGCTCCTCCAGCTCTACTTTAAGGAGTTTGTCAAGTGCCCAGTCTGTGGGGGTATCGACACGAAGATAGTCTCGGAGAAGAGGTTCAGGTTCTTAGTCTGTGAAATATGCGGCGCTAAGACTCCTATCAGGAAGATATAGCACGTCGGCTGCTAGTCAGGCCAGCCTCCACAGGCACAGAAGCCGAACACATCTATTCTGCATCCACAGACCTCGCAGTAGCCCAGACCATATGAAACCTCATCCACTGGAACACCGAAGATATAGTCATGCTCATCTGAAAGCTCACGGCATATTTCATACACCATATCATCACCCATGAACAATGACCATCCCCATAAAAGTACACGCGTACATGGTTATCTGTTTTATACGCCCCTCCCCCCTCTTTAAACCCGCCTGACATACTCGGATACGGCTCTTTGGTTTGGCTGAGTGCCCCTTTTTAAAGCCTTAAATACCCCTGCCAAGCTTTATAAAGCTCAGGGTTGGAACAGAAATATCCCGAACCTACAATCGAGATACAAAACGTTGTCGCCTCCGTCACCCTGAACCAGAGGCTGGACTTGAATGCTATTCAAAACGCGTTTCCTGAGGCCGAGTACAAGCCCGCCCAGTTCCCAGGCCTCGTCTTCAGGCTTGCCAAGCCTAAGACAGCGACACTGATCTTCAGTAGTGGGAAGATGGTCTGTACAGGTGCTAAGAGTGAGGAGGAGGCTGTCAAGGCCGTCAAGATTGTAGTGAAGCTTCTGAAGAGGGAGAACTTCCTGATTAAGGAGGAGCCGATAATCGAGATCCAGAACATCGTGGCCTCGATAGACCTCCACGGGAGGATAAACCTCATCCAAGCCGCCCAATCCCTTGAGAATGTAATGTATGAGCCGGAGCAGTTCCCCGGATTGATCTACAGGATGTCGAGTCCTAAGGTTGTGATACTCATGTTTGCGAGCGGCAAGCTGGTCTGTACCGGTGCTAAGTATGAGAAGGAGGTCTATGAAGCGATACGTATCCTGAGGAACGAGCTTATCGAGAAGGGGCTTATCACCTATATGGTCCAGTCGCAGGGAGTCTGATGCCTCGCGATATCGCGCCACGCATCTCTGAGTTGACTGGAGGTTGATGAATCGTTGAGTGGGGAGAGGTTGAGGGTCCTCATCGAGATGGGTGAGCTGAAGGCCGAGGCCGAGGGTACGGCAGAGGAAGTCCTAAGATTCGTCTCCAACTTTATTGGGCAACACCTGCCCGCGTACAGTCTAGCACGCCGCCTCGCTTCAGGCCCAGACCTCACCAAGCTGGTTGACGCCCTCCAAGACTACATCGCCTACAGCGAGGGGGAGGGACTCTACATCAAGCCCACAGCCCGCATCCTCTCCAACCCGCAGCGAATTCTACTCTACCTCGCGAAGAAGCGCATCGAGAGTCTCATGGGTCTCTCAGAGAGGGGAAGTGCAGGTGTACCTGAGCTAGTGGCGGCCCTAGGCGTGGGCGGTAAGACGGTTACGGCTAGACTTACGGAGCTTGCCCGTGATGGATTGGTTCAAAGGGTTGAGAGGGGAGAGTACCAGATCACGATGGCAGGCCTAGAAGAGCTTCTTAACCGCCTCAAGACGCCTGGCCAAGAGGGGTAGCCTCCCCTTCAACCTCTCCAGACTTTTCAGCAGCCTCCTCGGCTGTCCTCTCAGAGGGTTTGGATGCCCGGTAGACGTATCTCTTAGGCTTCCCCTCGCGGATTAGGGCCTCCCGCCTGACAAGGTCGAGGAGGCCGTGGGCCACAGCTGTGGGGTCGTAGTGATATCCTCTCCGCGCCAGCTCGGCGACAACTTCGGATAGGCTCCGGGGGGTTGAGAACCACCCCTCCTCGACAAGCCTCTCTAATAGGTCGAGGCAGGTTGTTGTGCGGCGCTCCAGCCTCTTGGCCTGTACGGGCTGTGTAGCCTTGGCCTGCTGAATCCCTAGGACTGAGCGTCTTACCGCCTCTTCGACGTTTTCGAGGGTTGTCTCTATCTCGACGGTCATGTCTCCTACGGTCAGCCTTACTTTTACTTGTTCTTTATTGTTGGACATGTTGCTCATCTTGCGCAAAATTAATAAGCAAGCACCACAGTTGGATTAGACGGGTGCCGGTGGACGTGGACAACATCTTGAGCAAGCTGAACACCATGAATAAACCCGTCGAGGAGGTATTTATGAGTTATATCGAGGACATAAACACCATCCCCCTCGCAGAACTAAACGGTGGGCTTAGGCCCTTCCAACAGACGCCAGAGTCGGTGGCTGAGCTGTGGGAGGAGAAGGATTGGGTTCCGCTCCACCTCGTAGAGCTGGATGGCCCGGTCATTACACTGGAGCCTGCGCCCCCCAAAGACATCGTGGCGGTTGACGCATCTGTGGTGCGGGTGGCGGAGTCTAGACAGGGACCGGTAATCGGGCTGAGGGCCGCCATCGTCTATAGGTCTCGCGAGGGTGTCTCTGTGAAGGTGATAGGCCCGGTCCTGAGGCTGGTGAAGCCCGCGTCGCCGCTTAGTGTAGGACACGAGGTGAGAGATGAGCTCAGATACTTTGAGAGACTTGTACAGCTTTGGGCCATCACTAACATTAGGGGAGGCCTCTACCTCTTCGACGGGACGCTTGTAGCTGGATACGACAGGTCCAGCAGCCTATTAGAAACTATCCTCGAGACGGCTGACTACACAGGCCGCGCCATACTCGCCTTCTCCAAGGAGAGCCTGCTGGTAAAGGGAGGACCGGAGACGATGCTTAAAGACAGCAGCATATCACCTCCCTATGTCCGGGATCTGACAGGACCCGTGAGATCTATTTGGGGTGGTATCAGGCCTCTGGGAAGTGTCTTTTTGGCGAAGCTCGCACCATCGCTCTACCCATTCAGGGTTGATGCCTATCCTGCAGAGAGGGGGGTTAATGCCCTCTCATCCCTGCTCTCATCGGACGCCCTGATACATGGCTATCCAGAGACACTGGTACTTGCACACAGCCACGCAACATTCAGCTGGATGGATGTTGTGGCTATGCGAAGCACCCTCTTGGGGCAGACAAGCACCGCCGTCTCAAGCATCTTCAATCAACGCCTGATGGTATTAACACCCTTCGAGCCGAGGAGCCATGAAGATCCTACGTAAGAGTAACGGCACATTTGAGATACTCGCGCTTCCAGGCGACACTGAGATAGAGCGAGGCGAGTACATAGCCGCTGTCGAGGGAGACAAGGCCCTCATACTCGAGGTTATAGATGTGGAGTATGCCGACATTCCAGGCCTCCTCGAAGACCTCCTCAGAGAGCTAACACTCCAGAAAGCCTCCATGACCATATATGACCCGCATGGCGTCAACTCTATCACCCTCTCAATCCGTGAGTCGAAGGTCATAGTTGCGAAGCTCCGTACAGTAGTATGGCGTGATGGTGTCAGGTTTAACTCTCTCTGGATTCCCTCAAGATTCTCATCCAAAATCCAGCGAATCCCTACAAGCGAGGTGTTAAAACACGTTAGGGGAGAGCCCAAGATACCTATCGAGATTGGAGAATCATTCGGCGAGCCAATAACAATAGATGCCGCAGACCTCGACAACTCATTAACAATTGTCACAGGTAGGAAGGGGACGGGAAAATCGCACTCTGTAAAAGTCCTGCTATACGAGCTTATTAGGCACGGGTGCTATGCACTTGTATTCGATATTAACGGGGAATACTGCGGGCTCGGCCAAGCGAAGAAAGGAGAGTCTAACGATGTCGCCGACAAGGTGGTAGTGGCGAGACCTTGCATAGACTTCAGAGTTGGTCTGGAGACCATAGGTATGGACGTGATTATGGACATCCTTGAGCACGTGTTCGCAACCCCGCAAAACAGCATAAGAGAGTTTGCGAGACTCTGGGAATACTTGGAGAAAAATGGCAAGCTCACCATCGAGGACCTTCTCGGCGAGGTACGTAGAGCCCACATGAACGAGGCGGTGAGAGACGCATTGATGAGCAGGCTGCACGTCATACTTGGCTCAGGATTCATCATAGATGGAGACTACGACCCAATATACCAGCTATTTAACAGCAGGGAAGATGGGCTCCTAGTAGTTGTCGACCTGTCAAGGCTGAGGCCCATGGTGAGGAGGATGGTCGTCGAATACGTCCTCAGCGGGATTACAAAACACCTCTCAGAAAACTCTATCCCACCACTCTTCCTAGTCTCCGAGGAGGCACACCTCTACGTAGGCGAGACATATTGGGAGGATATAGTCACGAGGATGCGCCACCTCGGAATCTCACCCATCTTCGTGACCAATCAGCCCGACTCAATCCCAGAACTCATCTACAGACAGGCAGACAACCTGTTTCTCTTCAACTTTGTAAACGAGAACGACCTTGAAGCCCTCTCCAGATTCAGCCACGTGGACTCGGAGACGGTTAAGAGGATTGCTCCCTCGCTCGAGCTCGGCCAGGCCCTCATAGTCGGTAGCGTCGTGGGCAACATACCGGTCCTCGTCAAGATTAAGGACATAAATGCAAGGGTTCTGGGGCGTACGAAGAGATTTTTTAAATCGGTGGAACAAAAGGTTTAGAGACGCCCAACACTCCTCTACACTTGGAGTGACGCCAGCTATCAACGACGCTTATGTGGGCAGGCTGAGGGAGGAGTATTCGAGACTGAAAGATGTGATTGAGCAGAGGCTTGAAGAGTTCAGGAGGGTGGATAAGAGCGATGGTTATAGGCTCTTCGAGGAGCTTGTCTTCTGCATCCTCACCCCGCAGACTAGCGCGAGAAGAGCTGACTCGGCGGTTAGAGAGCTCTCAGAAAGGGGGCTCCTAAAGGCAGGCCGCAGCCGCGAGATATACACCGTGCTTAGGCGTTGGGGTGTTAGGTTTCCAAGCAATAAAGCCCGATACATAGTGCAGAACCGGAGAAAGTTGGAGGGTGGCTTGGCCCTTCCGCGAATTCTCGGGGCAGATGCCCACGCCACGAGGGAGGTCTTGGTGAGGGAGGTATGGGGGATGGGCTATAAGGAGGCCTCCCACTTTTTGAGAAACATAGGGTATGAGGGTCTGGCTATAATTGATAGGCACATTCTGAGAGGCCTGCTTAGAATTGGTGTGCTGGAAAGCGAGGTGGACGTCTCAAGTAGGAGTAGGTATTTGTTTGTTGAAGAGAGGTTTATGGAGGCTGCGCGGATTGTAGGTGTACCACCAGAAGCCCTTGACCTCCTTCTATGGTATCAGGGGACTGGGGAGATTTTCAAATGATAGCTCTCTCGGAGGATTTCAAGATGCTTGTATCACAGCTCCCGGACCTCGACCTCGAGGCCTATTTGAAGGCGGTGGAGGAGCCTTTACCCGAGTGCGTGAGGCTGAACACGTTAAAGTTCCGCGAAGAGGACGTTAAAGAGTTCATGAGTCGTAGAGGGTGGAGGCTTGAGCCACTGGCATGGGTTAGACACGGTTACAGGGTTCTCGAAGCCCCGGTGACTAATCTTGGAGACTCTATCGAACACATGCTCGGCCTAATCTATATTCAGGGTCCTGTGTCGATGCTTCCAGTAGAGGTTCTAGACGTAAGGGCTGGTGATAGGTGCCTCGACCTCTGCGCCGCGCCCGGCAGCAAGTCTACCCAGATGGCCCAGCTCGTGGGGCTCGACGGCGTTGTTGTAGCTAACGATGTCTCGAGTAAGAGGGTGAAGGCCCTCTCATTCAACCTACAGCGCTGGGGAGCGGTCAACTCAATCGTAACACTTACAGATGGTAGGCTCTTCAGCAGGTGGGCTGCAGGCTTGTTTTATAGGGTGCTCGTCGACGCGCCCTGCAGCTCTCTAGGAGTAGTGAGCAAGGACTGGTCAGTCCTCAAGAGATATAGGTACAACCATAGCAGGCGACTCCAACCACTCCAAGCAGCCCTCCTAGAATCTGGGTACAGGTGCTTAAAGCCGGGCGGAGTAATAGTCTACTCGACCTGCACAATACACCCTCTCGAGAATGAGGCAGTAATATCGCGGTTCCTTGAGAGGCATCCGGAGGCGAGGCTAGAGGAGGTCAGGCCCGCGGGTCTTAGGTGGCGCAGACCCTTGGAAGAGTTTGGTGGTGAGAGGTTCAGCCCGGAGGTGGAGAAGTGTTTCAAATGCTACCCCTACGATAACGGTGGTGAGGGGTTCTTCATCGCCAAGATTAGGAGGGAGTGAGTCATGGCCCGCATCATGGGTAGAGACAGCTTCTCCACCCTCTCACGCTTCCTAAGAGTCAACGACCTCCCATCCCAGCTCGTCTTCACGGAGAAGGGTAAGAAGGTCAGGTGTGTGACACACACAGCACTGGAGACTGCTACACGCTTGAAGGGCGTTGTCACCATGGGGGTTTACGCGGCCAAGAAAATGGGCGAAGACTACTATCTCTCAATCGAGGGTAGTCAGCTCCTCGGACCCTACCTAGAGGGGGGCGTAGTAGAGGTCTCGATGAATGAGGCGGAGAACTGGATGAGGGGGGCGCCAATCGAGAGGAGTGGCCTTGAATCGGGGATAGCCGTTGTCAAGATGGGGTGGCTCTTTCTCGGATCAGGCCGCGTCTCGCGGGATGGGCGAATCTACCCTCTGATTCCCAAGGAAAGGATGATAAGCCATCGGAACGGTAAAGGCTAGCTGGTGGAGTAGAGCAGCTTTGAGGGACTATTACGACGTGGTTGTTGTTGGTGGAGGGATTGTGGGCGTCTTCGCAACACTCGACCTTGCACTCAGGGGAGCCTCAGTCTTACTATTGGAGAGGCGGAGGATCTGCTCGGGGACTTCTGGGAGGAGTCATGGAATGCTGCACAGCGGTGCGAGATACGCGACCACAGACCCGAAGGCTGCAGAGGAGTGTATCAAGGAGAATAGGATTCTCACGGAGATCGCGCCCCACTGTATTCGAGATGTTGGAGGCTTCTTCGTCTCTGTAAGCCCCGAGGAGGAGGAATACCACCACCAGCTTGTAAGCTCCTGTAAAAGGGCTGGGATACCTTCAACCGACGTCGACGTAGACCTGCTCAGGACCCTAGAGCCGAACATAACGCCCAAGGCCCGCTCCGCCATCCTAGTCCCAGATAAAGTGGTTTACGCGAGGGACCTAGCCTATTCTGCCTTACTTGTAGCCCTGTCAAAGGGGGCCAGCGTAGTTGAGGGGGCTTCTGTGGAGAGGATACGGGTCGAGGGCGGCCAAGTAACTGGTGTCGAGGCGTTCTCCTCCAGCGGCTTCTTCAAGCTTCGGTGTAGGGGCGTTGTTAATGCGGCTGGACCCTGGTGTGGTGAGGTTGCAAAGAAGGCTGGTCTCTCAGTAGAGGTCATACCTGCCGCAGGAGTTATGGGGGTGGCCAGCGCCAGCCTGACACGCCACATAATAAACAGGATGAGGCCGCCGAGCGACGGCGACATAATAGTCCCATACGCAGCAGGCGCAACCATCGCGGGAACAACCGCAAAGCTCACCGAAGACCTCGAAAGAATCGAAGTAGGAGAAGAAGACGCTGAAATAATCCTCCAAGAGTGCGGGGAAGTGGTACCAGCCCTCAGGGAGGTGGGGTTTTCACGCCTCTACGCCTCCGTCAGACCGCTCATAGCGAAAAATGGGGGTGAGACAGACCTACGCGAAATGACGAGAAGTTTTGAGATTATTGACCACTCCGAGGAGGGTGTAGAAGGGTTCGTCACAGCGGTGGGGGGTAAGCTGACCACCGGTAGGCTAATAGCTGAAAACGCGGTGAACACCATAGCACGGCACCTAGGCATCCCGACGGGCAGCTTCACGGATAAGACCAGACTCAACCATCCGAGCAAAGAGGAGGCAAAGGATATTAGGGCTGCACTAGAGGCCGGCGAGGTGGTGGGACAGCTGAGAACCATGATAGACGAGTCGCTCGAGACGATAGATGGTGAGAGGTACTGGAGCCTACTACTCCCCCTAGTCTTCGCAAAGAGAATAGGTGAGAGAGGCTGAGGCTAGAGGGTACGATAGAGGTTACAGCAAGCCCCTCTGAGACACTGCAGAGACTCAGAGACCCTAAATGGCTGGGCAAATGCCTACCCAACCTAGCCTCACTAGAGCTCTTGAGTGAGAGGGAATTCAAGGCAACCTTCTACTTGGACCTAGAAGAGATAGCGAAGGTAACTGGATACCTCTCACGACTCAGAGCAGATATGAGGTTCAGATACGAAGACGAGGGAGGCAATGATGTGAAGGTGTTGGGAACGGGCAGGGTTGTGGGCGCAAAGATAGGCCTCACGATAGATGTAAAAGTCACACCGTCAGAGAGGGGGACGCTAATCAACTGGTCTGCAGAAGCGGACCTAGGCATAATTCAGAGAGTCCTCGGAGAGGACACTACCCGCAAGGTAGCCAAAAGGCAGATTGAACTCCTAACAGCCAGGCTCAGGGAGGCACTCAATACCGGTATAAATTAAGCCACTACACATCAACAAACAGACTTTGCCCAGAATCAAGGCCGTGCTCATGGACCTCGACGGAACACTCTTCCTAGGCGAATCCACCATACCCGGAGCTCCCGAGTCGGTGCGGAGGATTAGAGAGTTGGGGTTGAGCATCGCCTTCCTTACGAACAACTCCTTCTACTCACGTAGGATGATCCTTGACAAGCTGGTTGAAGCGGGTATCGAGGCGCGGCCAGAGGAGATTGTGAACTCCGGTTTAGCCGCCTCGGAGTATTTGAAGGAGCATAGAGGGGTTTGCAGGGTGTTTCCAGTAGGAGATGTTGGGCTGGTGGAGGAGATTGTTTTGGGTGGTCATACCCTTGTGGCGCGGGGGGATGAGGCTGACGCCGTCGTGGCGGGCGGGACAAGGGACATAAGTTATTGGAGGCTGGTTGAGGGGCATCGCGCCATAATGAATGGTGCACTCTTCATAGCCACGAACAAGGACCACGTATACATGACTGAGAGGGGACCGATGCCTGGCGCCGGTGCACTGGTTAGCTTCCTCGAGACATCGACTAGACGTAGGGCGATACTTGTGGGCAAGCCTGAAAGATACATTGCCGACCTTGCACTCAAGAAGCTGTCCCTGAGGCCTGAGGAGGTGGTGGTAGTCGGCGACAACGAGGAGGTGGATATGGCGCTGGCTGAGGCGATAGGCTCTAAGGGGATTCTAGTCTTGACAGGTATAAGCAAGAATCCGTCGTCGAAGAAGTGGTTGGTGGCGAAGACACCAGCCGAAGTCCCCGAGAAGCTTTCTCTACTCCTCTGAGGACTCTACATTTCTCGGAGTACTGGGATGCCTGTAAGATTCATTGCGCTGGTCTGGGCGATGATGTATGCTTGAACTAGGGCCAGCCTGAATGGCGCAGCCTCCCCACCCTCTATCACTGGGCACTTTTCGTAAAACTCGTTAAAGTTGACGGCCATCTCCCTAGAGTGTGTTATCAGCTGCCTCAACCTCAGCGTCCTAGCCGACGTCTCTATGACTAGAGGTAGGAATGATATTGAGCGTATTAGGAGCTTCTCCTCTTTGGCTAGCTCGCCGTAGGGTTTGGGGTTGGCTTCTATCCCCCGGTCCCGTGCCTTCTCGAGAATCCTGTAAGATCTGGCCACGCTGTACTGTATGTAGGGGCCTGTGTCGCCCTCGAGTCTGGTGGCCTCCCTTAGGTCGAATACCACTGCCTTCTCAGCCTCCGACCTCAGTATCGAGTATCTGAGGGCCCCCTGTGCAATGGCCTCGGCCACCTCATCGACCTTCTCTCGAGGCCAGTCTCCATGCCTCTTCCTGACCTCTTCAGCCGCCAGCCTCTTCAACTCGTCTAGAACCTCATCCACTTTAAAGTAAATCCCCCTTCTACCACTCATCTGTACTGCCCGCCCCTCGACGGCCTCAACACCCAGCCTCCTTGCCGAGTCCGGGCTAAGGGCTACGCGCTCATAGGAGTAGTGTATGTACCGCCCACCATCCACGCCGAGCCTTGATAACACGTATCGCACCACCTCCTGCGGCCTCCTCTGCTCAGAACCCACGACAGTCACAACCAGGCTTGGCTTAGGGATAACAATTGGAGTGCCCGAGTCCATCTCTGTAATTGTTATTGGGGTGCCGTCTGGGTTTTGCCCCCACAGCCTGCCGTTTATCTTCACGTCAGATTCGCCCAGCTTCCATAGGGCGAAGGCGATATCCCTCGCGACATAAGTGGTGGAGCCGTCGCTCTTTACCAATATCTCGTCACCCTCCTTGGAGAGGACTGGGTGGTCGCTGAGGTTGACGCACCAGCAGCCCCTGTTCTCTCCCTCCTCCGCCTTATAGATGATGCCCTTCTCGAGTAGTAGGTTGAAGGTCTTGGCCCAGAGGCCTGAGGCTACCACGTCGCTCTCCCTGAAGAGCAGATCGTATCTCGCTCCGAGCCTCCAGCATGTTGTGAGCTGATTGGAAAGCACCCTGTCGGCTACGAGACGTGCCTGTCTGAATTCCTCGCTGCCCTTCTCCTCTATTCTCTTGGCTAGGGACCTCAGCCTCTCCTCGAGAGACCTGTCCTCCTCCAGCCGCCGCGTGACCATGACATATACGTGGTCTCCACAATACTCGTCGAAACGTATGCCCTGGGGCGGTTCCATGGGCATCCCCAGCCCGAGGAATCCCAGAAGGACACTGGCCATCTGGGCGCCACTATCGTCCACATAGTTCAGCACATAGACCTTGTACCCCACCTTCGCGAGAACCCGCGCAACCGTGTCCCCCAAATACACATTCCTCGCATGACCTATGTGCAAAGCCTTGTTAGGATTCACGCTCGTATGCTCAACCAATACGACGCGCCCCTCACCTTCCTGGGATCTGCCGTATCCTTCAGCCCCAAGCCTGACAACCTCGCTCAAGGTAAACTCTGAGAAGCGATGCCAATCGGCGTAGAAGTTTATGTATCCAGGCGGGGCAGCCTCCACGCGTTCAATAAGCTCTCCACGCCCCAGCTTGGCGGCTATATCCCTCGCAAGCTCCAGAGGGCTTCCGCCACTACGCCTAGCCTCCTCGAGTGGGTATGGCGTAAAGGCCTCCCCAAACTCTGGAGACTTTGGAGGACTGATCCTCACACCCTCCAATCCAGCTCCTGACAGCAGCCGCTCCGCCTCCTCGAAGAGCTTCTTAATCGTCAATCACTCTTTCCATCCATCACTCACCAATCCTCCGGATATAAACTAAAACCCTGCATGTCCGTGAAAACCTAAAAACGCCTCATCCGTAAACCACGATAGAGAGGCGATGCCGACAAACCTCCCCGCCGAGGCTAGGCACAAGCTAGCCGAGTATCAATCGGCTAAGACCCTCGAGGAGAAGATCGAGGTATTGAGGCAGGCTCTCTCACTGATACCAGACCATAAGGGAACCGAGAAGCTGAGGAGGCAGTTGAGGAAGCGCCTAGCCGAGCTGAGGGACGAGCTTGAGGAGAAGAAGGCTGCGAAGACAGGCGGGGTATCTGTCTTCAGCGTGAAGAAGGAGGGCTGGGCTCAGGTCGCCCTGCTAGGCGTGGCTAACTCGGGTAAATCAAGCCTCTTCAAAGCATTAACAGGGGCACCCTCACCCGTCGCAGACTATCCCCTCACAACACAGAAGCCCTACCCCGGGATGATGATCTACTCGGGCTGTGAAATACAGGTCGTAGACCTTCCAGCCCTTATGACAGAGGGCTTCGAAGAGACAAACCTAGCATCAAAGAACGTCGGAATAGCGAGAAACAGTGACCTGCTGGCCATAGTGCTGGATGGCTCCAGAGAACCGATTGCAGAGTTTAACGCCATCGAGTCTCTCTTAGAGGAGTATGGGATTACTCTGAAGAAGAGGCAGTTTGAAGTAGAGGTTGAAAGGACAGACAGCGGAGGAGTCAGGGTTGTTGTGATGGGCCAGGTTGAGGGTGGACAAGAGGCTGTCAAGACCCTCGCCCAACAGCTCGGAATAAGGTCAGCCATAATCAAGATCGTGGGGAATGTAACGCTTGACGAGCTTGAAGAGGAGCTGATCAGGAGGCCCGAGTACAAAAAATGCCTAGTGATCGTGAATAAAGCAGACATAGACGACGCCAAGGCGGATGCGGCAGTCAGAGAGCTAGAAGCCCGCGGATTCACTGCGGTCAAAGCCTCAGCAAACTCCGCAGACCTCGAAGACGTGAAGCACAAGATCTTCAAGTCTCTCGACATGATAAGAGTCTACACTAGGAAGGATGGAGTGGTCTCGGAGAGGCCTATTCTGTTGAAGAGGGGGGCGACCGTCTCTCAGCTCGCGGAGAAGATACATAGGGATTTCTCGGAGGCGTTGAAGTACGCCAGGGTCTGGGGCCCCTCCGCCAAGGTGCAGGGTGAGAAGGTTGGCAGAGAACACGTCCTCGAGGATGGCGACATAGTAGAGATAAGAGTCTGAGGATTGGGTGCGATGGTTAAATAGTCTGTAGAGCCTTGCTGAGTCATGCCAATAGAGTTTAAGCGGTACACTGTTGTGTCGCGGTTTTCACCCCCAGGCGCCGATGGTGCTGAGAGGGTTCAAGAGATAGAGTTTCGGCGCGACCCGTTGACTGGTAGATGGAGTAGGATCAACATCGAGAGGGCTAGGCGACCCAAGCAGACACCAAGTGTAGTAACGGCCCTGCGGGAACTGGCTGAGAAGGCGCGTGATACCTGCCCGTTCTGCCCCGAGAGGGTAGAGACCAGTACACCCACCTTCACACTGCTACCCTACAGGCGCCTCCACCGAGGCGACTGCTGGGTCTTCCCAAACCTATACCCCTTCTCTAAACACCACGCAGTCACCGTCTTCACCCCGCAACACTACAAGCCACTGGGCACGATCACTCCTGAGGAGTTCAAGGCCGGCATAAACGCCTCGATAGAATATCTAAACACCCTTAAGACAATAGATAGGGCCGCATGCTATCCAGTACTCGCTTGGAACCACCTGCCACCGGCCGGAGCCAGCATTATTCACCCTCATTTCCAAATCCTAGCCGACGAGAGGCCGCCAAGCATAGTCTCACAAGAGATCGAGGCGAGCGAAAAATATGCGGAGAGTGGTGGCTGTTTCTGGGAGGAGCTGCTAGTGTCTGAGGAGGAGAGGGGGGAGAGGTTTGTGAAGTCGGGCAACTCTGTCTCTTGGATTACCAGTTTTTCGCCAATCGGTAACAGGGAGGTCATGGCGATCTTCAAGGGTAAGTCCTCACTGGATGGTCTAGGCCCCTATGAGGTGGAGGAGTTTGTAGAGGGGCTAGCATCCCTGCTGAAATATTACTCCGAGTCCGGGTTGGAGAGTCTGAACATGCTCTTCTACTCCGGCCCACTGGGAGACGACATAAGCAGATACTTCTACCTACACGCAAGGATAATAGCGAGGCCATCTCCTTCAACACTCTACGTGAACGATGACGGCTTCTTAGAGAAGCTATGCGCCGAGCCCGTCATAGATATGACGCCAGAAGACCTCGCAAATGCTCTAAAAAGATACATGAAGTAGCCATCACTACAAGTAGGAGAGATAGGAATTTTATTCTCCACCCCATATGGGCTTGGTGAGGGCTTGATTACCGTCAAGACAAGGTACTATGCATATCTACGCGAGCTAACAGGCATCCGGGAGGAGGAGATAGTCCTAAATGATGGAGCGACAGTGGGCACCCTCATTGAACACCTCATCCAGAAATATGGGGACAGGTTCAAGAGCTACATACTTGCCGACAACATGGAGCTGAAGCCGAGCATCGCCATTGCTATTAATGGTGTCAAGGTCTCTGATGAGCCGCTCAAAAGAATACTGAGGGATGGAGACACACTGGTTATCCTACCCCCAATATCAGGGGGGGTTATCGTCTAAGCCTCCTCAACGCATCCAAGTCCATCGTCCCGTACGTCCTATACACATTTACCACGAGCATGACCCCGACCGTTATGACCGCGGCTCCTGCAGCCATGGAGAGGACGACTATTGCTAGGGCGTAGGGGTCTATTCCGCCTGGACTGTTCATCGCAAAGACAACGAAGTTTAGATGGGCTGCGTTGATCATCAGCTCGACCCCTATCAACTGTTTGATGATGTTCCTCTTGGTGGCGAGGGTGTATATCCCGATTACGAAGATTAGGCCGGCGAAGATTGTGTAGATTGTTGGGCTAAGGGCCAATCTTCTACTCACCCTCCCTCAAGAGTGAGACGAGGCCGACAACTATTGCCAGAAGCATCACTATGACCCCTGTTAGTACTGGGAAGAATCCGCCCCATACATAGTCGCTCAAGACTCGGCCGACATCCTCAAGCCCGCCACTTATCACCCTCCGCAGGTTCTCACCCCAATACTCGTAGAGCAGGGGCCGCGTAGCTAGGCTTGTCAGGAATAGTGCCGAGAAGAGGGCTGTGGCGAGTATTCCCAACACCTCGTTCAGCCTCAAGTCTCATCCCTCCTAGTTGTTACCATTATCATCAGAAGGAATAGGGCCATCACGCCTCCGGCGTATACTATCATCTGGAGCGCTCCTATGTGGACCGCGCCCAAAGCCAGGAAGACCAAGCCCACAGTCACGGTGAAGAGGAGCAGCCCGAAGACTGAGCGGGTTAGGCTACGAGTCTCCACAGCAAATGCGGAAAACACCACGGCGAGGACCAGTAGAAGCAGCTCGAGACCCTCAATCACCAAGGCCATGAGGAAAATCTTCAAGCCTCTACAAATATGTGTCCCGGCAGCTACCTCGGATGCAGGCTATTTGTTTCTCCGAAACATGCGGGGCAGGGAGGCTGAGAAAAGCAGCCATGCGAGAGCTATCGTGAAGCCGTGGCCCAGCCTAAACTCGATACTCCTCGCCGCATCTGTCGCGGGGCCCCACATCCTGTAAGTGACGAAGGCTGCGACCACTGAGGTGTAGGCTGCGATAATTTCTGGGCGTTTATTGATGAGGGAGAGTGCGAGGGCCACGGCGAACAGGGCTGTAAATAGGAGGTTGGAGAGGACTAGGGGTGTGAATCCAGCCTCAACTGCCAATCTAGCACCCTGTACGGCATAGAGGAGCATGTTTGCTACGCTTATAGCAACTAATGCCTTACTTGTCCGCTCCATCAGCTCATCTCAGTCGGTTCAAGCGGGGCTTCCCTGCGCTATTTTCTGCTTCACGTCCTCGAAGTGTCGGGGAAGGTTCTCGATATACTCTTGGTCTAGGGCGTGGAATTGGGTTGTGTTTCCCGACTCCTTAACTATTTGGAGGTAGTCTACTATGTGCTGGCCCCTCACCCTCTCCTCTGGGGGGAGAACACCCTCGCCCACAGGTATTGACAGCCCAGCGTCCAGCGCACCCTTGACAGCGGCATAGAGCCTCGAGCCGGGATGGGAGGGGTGTAGTCCCAGGTCTACTATCGCCTCGGAATATCCTTTCTGGAGGGCCAGCTTCCCAGCCATGAACCCCGCCAGATAGGCTGCCGGTATGGATTTTGTCCCGCCCTTCCAGCCATACCGTCTAAGGGCCCTTGTGGAGACGGTGAGTGCAGTGTAGTCTCCGCCCTTCCTAGACTCGACTATCTGCACAATCACATACTTGTTTGTCCTCCTCACGACGAGCCTCGGCTTGCCCGACTTCACCAGCTTCAGTCTTTTCCTATAGTTTGTCTTCCCGTTCAGAGCCCTTCGCGGCGGCCTTCTTTGCAGAATATTTCTAGGCGACAATCCTATGCACCTGCCAGTAGTAGGCCATTCTCCTTAAGGTAGTTTTTGAGTTCTGCGACCGATTTGAAGCGGCCGGCTTTAATCTGGAGGTAGACGTGCCGATAGGAGCCCTCCTTAAGCAATTTCGCGGCCTTTAATCGTCTCAGGTACTTTCTCTGGGCCCTCACCTTCATCAGCCACCTCTCCTTTCTCGAGAGTATGGAGTATTTCCCTCCCTTCCTCCTGCCCGGCCCCCTCTTACCGTCCTCCCTCCTCCGCGTATTTCCCCGCTTAGGTGCAGCATAGATAGCGCCCTCTGAAATCAGCTGTCTGATATCGGCCCTCGTTATTGCGTCCTCTATGTCCTCAAGCCTCTCAGGATCAAACCTAACCCTACTCTCACCGCACTTCAGTATCTCAGCCGCCAGCCTCCGCTGTATTGTCAGGCTCACTCCGCCACACCCCGCGGCGGGTTGAGAACCCTAAGGCCCATAGACGTTGCCTTTTCATAAATTCTGAGCTTGCTCCTCGCGCCCAGGGAGCCCGCAAGTCTAACGGCGTGAATCTTAGGGTCAAGACCCTCTAACTCTGAGACACTGTGCACCAATACTTCGCGGAAGCCTGATGGATGCAGGCCCCTGTATTTGCGGGGCGACCTGTAGCCGACTTTCACAAGCGGCGGCCACCCCCTCTTCTGAAGCCTCATCTTACTATCCTTCCCCCGCGGCCTCCTCCACTTCTCCCCAAGACGCTTATACCTCCAAGCCTCCTGCCTCACAAACTCAGGCCTCTCTTTCCTCAGCCTGAGTACGGCTCGCGGTATCTTGACGGCCGCCTTCTCCTTAGCCTCCCCGCTTTCCTCAGACATCTATTCTTCTCAATCGCCCCGTCTATAAAAACCCGACACGAGGAGGAGCGTGTCCAACAATTAGTGCTTATATGCCCGTTATTGAGCCTGTCCCCACGCCTTTCCGTGTATTTTGGTGGCTTGCAAAGCCTATGGCCGCCATGTCGTGGCGTTATTCGCTACTGATTTAATGAACCCGGTAAAGCAGTTCGCCCTCCGTCTCGAATACACCGCCACGTAGGAAGGATTGTCATCCCCTTCGTGCTAAACCCCATTCGGCTCCCTCGCAAGTCTCCTCCACCTCGCCGGATTGGGAGATGATTCAGAAAGCCAATAGACAGCAGACAATGAAGAACAGAGAAGATATAGTTGCTGGAAAAGCACTAATACTCGAGAAAACGTCTTAGCTCTCGGAGAAAGACCTAGTAAAAGTTTTTTTACAGTATGACATACGGACGTTTTCATGCAAAAACTTTTATATGAAATACAGGAAAGTGATGCCTATGAATACAAAATCTGATGCTAAGGATAGCAGATTTGCACTAATCACCACCACGTTAATGGTGGTGGCACTATTGCTAACCACCACAGCGCCGGTTTTAGCACAGGGTGTATGGGTTAGTAAAGCTTCAATCCCAACATCACGAGAAGGCTACGGCGCCGCAGAAGTTGGGGGTATTTTCTATTATGTTGCCGGATATCAATCTGGCGAAACGAGGGTTAACGAGGCTTATGATCCAACAACAGACATCTGGACCACCAAGGCACCAATACCAGGTCCGGGCAGGTCTGAAACGGTAGCAGTTTCCGATGGACGTTATCTCTATCTTATAGGAGGAAGAATTTTTAGCGCAAATATCGTCTTAAATGAGCTTTTACGTTACGATCCAGCAACTGATACATGGATAAGCCTAGCCCCCATGCCTACACCTAGGGTAACCGAGCATATGGCTGTCTATTATAACGGAAAAATCTATGTTATCGGCGGGCGATCGAAGGTAGGTCTAGGTTTTGGGGCTCTTGCAGTCGTCGAAATCTACGATATTGCAACAAACAATTGGAGTGTGGGAAGATCTTTGCCAGAAGCACGCTCAGACGCCGTTGCGATTGAGCACGACGGCAAAATCTACGTGTTCGGCGGGTTCGATAAGAATAGACAAATAAGAAATACCACCTTCATTTACGACATTGCAACTGACAGCTGGACTGTAGGGGCTCCCCTCCCTGAGCCACGGGCCAATCCTGTAGGTGGGAAGTGTGGAAACAGGATTCATGTGATTGGCGGCTTAAATCAAAGTGAGAAATTGACGACAACGAACTATGTATATGACCCAGCAGCGAATAGCTGGACAATATCAACCCCTATTCCGAGCCCGACTGCTGAGGTTCAAGGCATATCGTATAGAGGAAAAATCCATGTCGTAGGTGGAGGAATACAAGGCAGTGGCTCAAATAACGATCGCCATTACGTCTTTTCATGTAATACTATCATACAAGTTGAAATCGACATCAAGCCCGGTAGCTATCCCAACGCGATTAATCCAAATTCAAGAAGCGTAATCCCAGTGGCCATCCTCACAACGAACACCTTTGACGCATCAGACGTAAATCCCGGCACAGTTAAGTTCGGACAGATGGGGACTGAGGCATCCCCGATCCGCTGGGCGATGGAGGATGTTGATGGGGATTCGGACTTGGACATGATCCTTCACTTCAGGACGCAAGATACGGAGATTACAATGGGGGATACAGAAGCTAAACTAACGGGTAAAACATGGGAGGATATTCCTATCGAAGGGGCTGACAGCATTATCACCGTGCCAAGGTAGTCAAGACATACTTTCATTAAATTCAGTCTACGGTAGTTGATCTTGTGCTGCCGTTGATGCCCACCCCACCCGACACGGATATAGCCTCCCCAGCCCACCATTCTATCTGGCGGTTGCCGAGCATCTGCCTAGCATTCGAGGTACACCAGCCCTACAGGCTAAACACTAGGCTGAGCGGTGAGGACTTCTCCAAGATCAGGGTTGGAGACCTTCCCGAAGCATTCTTCGACAACACACTCAACAGGGAGGTTTTCCTCCGGGTTGCCAAGAAGTGCTACTTACCTGCTAACGAGATTATCCTGAGGTCGATAGAAGAGGCTAAGTCCTGGGGGAGGGAGTTTAAGGTCAACTTTAGCATGTCGGGGGTCTTCTTGGAGCAGGCTGAGAGGTGGGCGCCTGAGGTCATAGACCAGTTCCGGATGATGGTGGATAGTGGGAGTGTTGAGATACTTGAGCAGACGTATTATCACTCCCTCGCCAGCCTGTTCGGGGGTGATAGCGACGAGTTCAGGGAGCAGGTGAGGATGCATCGTGAGGCGGCCAAATCCCTTTTCGGATACGAGCCGAGGGTCTTTGAGAATACGGAGCTACTCTATAATAACTCTGTGGCTAGGGCTGTCTGGGAGATGGGCTATAAGGGGATCATGATTGAGGGTGTGGAAAGGGTTTTACAGGGACGCTCGCCTAATCGCCTCTACCTCGCCGCCGGAACAGGGCTCAAGGTCATGACAAGGAACTACAGGCTCTCAGACGACATAGCCTTCAGATTCTCGGAGAGGTCTTGGCCCGGCTACCCCCTCACCGCAGATAAATACGCTTCTTGGCTAGCCGCCACCCCCGGAGACTACATACTCATCTTCATAGACTATGAGACCTTCGGCGAGCACCACTGGCCCGAGTCTGGGATACAGGAATTCCTAAGACACCTACCCCGCGAGGTTTTGAAACATGAGAACCTATCCTTCAGCACAGCGTCGGAGGTCTTGGAGAGGTTTGAGGCCTCAGACGTAATATCGGTGGGGGAGCTCGAGACAATATCTTGGGCCGACGTTGAGAAGAGTACAGATGCTTGGCTCGGCAACGACATGCAGATGACATGTTTCAATGCTTTGAAGAGAATGGAGAGGCCTGTTAAGAGTGCTGGGTCTCAGCAATTACTCCGGGCGTGGAGGGCATTGCAGATAAGCGACCACCTATACTACATGTACACCAAGCGTGGTCCCTCCGGCGTGGTCCATGCATACTTCGGCTACACAGACCAGATGAACATGTACTATACCATGTTGAGGGCTCTCTCACACCTTCAACTCCTAGTCTCTGAGGAGATTGGAGGTTTGGAGGGCGAGGCTGTCAGGCTCCTCAGACCTGTCCCGCCTGACAGGGCATTCCACTATCACGAAGACGGCAGATACATCGGGCTCTCCGCCCACTCTCTCTACGAGCTCCTACAGACAATCCCTCTGGCGACAAGAGGCTCTATACTCTTTCACATGGCCTGCAGACATCTAGAGAGGTGGGTGAGGTGGACAATCGGAGACCAAGTCCTAGCCGATAGGATTAGAGAGGTTGAGGCCGATACGAGCGAGGAGCTGGTCGAGAAGCTGGTAAGTGTTGTGCAGGAAAGGATTAGGGAGTTGGAGTCCCGCATAAAAAACTAGGATTCGATGTCTCTGAGCCAGTTCCTCGAGCGGGCCACCGCCGCCCTCCAAGCCCTCAGCCCACTCAGCCTCCGCTCATCCGACCAGCGTGGACGGAATATGGCTGATGCACGCCACATCCCCCTCAGCTCGTCTAAATCACGCCAAACACCGGCGGCGAGCCCCGCTGCATAGGCAGCCCCAAGCGAGGTTGTCTCTGTAAACTCCGGCCTAACTACCTCGCACCCCAAGACGTCCGCCTGTAATTGCATCAACATGTCGTTCATTGACGCACCTCCATCGACGCGAAGCGTAGACAACTCCACCCCAGTATCCCTGCTGATCGCCTCTACGACGTCATAGGTCTGCCAGCAGATGCTCTCGAGGGCGGCATAGACTATGTGCTCCTTCCGCGTATATGCCGAGAGACCGATTAAGAGGCCGCGGGCTGATGGGTCCCAGTAGGGTGCGAAGAGGCCGCTGAATGCCGGAACGAAATACACGCCTGCGGAGCCCTCTTCACCAGCCCTAGCGGCGATCTCACCACTCTCCCGCGGCGAGCCTATGAGCCCAATATTCTCCGCCAGCCACTTGAGGAGAGAGCCGGCGATAGCTATCGACCCCTCCATGGCGTAGACCGCCCTGCCGCGCTCCATGCTATAGGCCACGGTTGTGAGGAGCCCATGCCTTGAAAGAACTGGCCTCTCACCTATGTTCTGTAGGAGGAAGCAGCCTGTCCCATACGTGTTTTTAGCGTCACCCGGGGAGTAGCATGTCTGGCCGAATAGTGCTGCCTGCTGGTCGCCGAGGTCTCCACACACTGGGACACTATCATCAACCAGCCCCCACAGATCCGTATAGCCGTAATAGTCTCTGTATATGCTTGGTAGGGGTTGGGGCATTATCTCGGCCGGTATCCCGAAGAGCTCCAGTAGCTCTTCAGACCATTCCAGCTTTTCGATGTCAAATAGCATGGTTCGAGAGGCGTTGGAGTAGTCGGTGACATGGGCCCCGCCGCTATTTTCTCTGACATCCTTAGTGAGATTCCAGATTAGCCAAGTATCTATCGTACCGAAGGCTAGCTCGCCTCTCCTAGCTAGCTCCTCGGCCCCTGGAACGTTCTTGAGTATCCACTCTATCTTCGTGGCTGAGAAGTAGGTTGATGCATAGAGGCCCGTGAGCCTGTGGATAGGGTCATTCTCCAGCCCCTCTGCCCTGAGTTGGTCGCACTGCTCCCTCGTCCTAGTGTCCTGCCACACGATGGCGTTATAGACCGGAATCCCCGTCCTTCTATTCCAAATCACCGTCGTCTCACGCTGGTTCGTCACGCCTACGGCAGCGACACGCCCCTCCCGAGAGGGCAGACCTCTAAGCGCCTCCCCCACCACGTATTTCGCCGCATCAAGTATCTCTAAGGGGTCATGCTCAACCCAGCCCGGCCTTGGATAGATGTTCTTGTGCTCCTTGTATGCCCAAGAGAGTGGCCGCCCCATCTCATCGACGACTAGACACCTTGTACCGGTCGTCCCCTGATCTATGGAGACAATGTATCTCAAATCCAAACCCCCCATGTGAGGAGTGCAGTAATATGCTTTACCCATAACACGCCTTCGCTCCCCCAAGAGTAAATATCCGTAGAAGGTCTGCCAAAATGCCTTAATCACGGCTGGGATGTGAGTGAACGATTTTTATCCACGTCTCAAATTAATGGGTGGGCTTGAAGTTTAGATGCAAGTACTGCGGTAGAGAGTTCGCCACAGAGGTAGCTCTTAAGAGGCATACCAAGGACCTCCACAAATCGCGCTATTATGCGCCGAGGATAGTCTTAACACTGGCTATCGCCCTATTGCTGGTGGCCGCTGGAGCCTTTCTCCTCACGAGGCAGGGGCTTGGCTCCCCCATCTCAGGGGTTGAGTGCCAGAGCAGTGAACAGGTGTCCTACCACGTCCACACACTGCTGGAGATATATGTGAGGGGGGAGAAGGTTAAGATCCCCGCCAGTATCGGGATTATTCCGGGCCACTGCATGTACTGGCTCCACACCCACGATGAGACAGGGCTAATACATATCGAGGCTCCCCGTCAGATGCGGTTCACGCTCGGTCAATTCTTCGACGTATGGGGGCAGCGGCTGTCAAGCAATAATGTACTTGGAATAGACCTATCGTCCTCCAATCTCGAGTCAAGAGTATATGTTGATGGTGTGAGATATTCGGGAGACCCGCGGGAGATCGAGTTGGTAGACAATAGGACTGTAGTACTGGACATCGGCCCACCATTCGCGAAGTAGATCTGAGTGGATGCTCCTATGCATCCGTGGCCACAGGGAGGGTGGCATCGTTAAAGAGGTAGTTTGTGGAGCATGTTGACGATGCTGAACCTGCTGGTGGCTGTAATCTATGTGCTCCCCGCATATATCGCTAATGGGACACCGGTGGTGGTCCTTCGATTCGCTAGGCGCGGCCACCCCCTCGATATGGGGATGGTAATGCGGGATGGTAGGAGGCTATTGGGCGACGGCAAGACGGTAGAGGGGCTGATCTCGGGCGTGTCTGCAGGCCTAGCGGCGGCTGTTCTTCTCCACACCCTTTTGCCCGGAGTTTACAGGAGCTTCCTCGAAGGTGGGCTCATGCCAATTGGCGCTATGGCAGGCGACATACTTGGGTCCTTCCTAAAGAGGAGGCTTGGGGTGGAGCGGGGAGGGAGCGCACCTGTCCTAGACCAGCTCGGCTTTCTGCTGCTGGCATTACTACTCGCGTGGCTACCCTACGGGCCACCCGTCTGGGCAGACCCACTAACAATCATCCTACTACTCATAGTCACCGCCATACTCCACATCTCGACCAACGCCCTAGCCTATCTTGTTGGACTTAAAGAGAAATGGTACTGAGAGTCATAACCAGTATATAGAACCAGGCGCCCAGATACTAGATTAGATGAGAAGATATAGAGTCAAGGTGAGGGCGATATGTGGACCTACTGAGTCAGAGTCGAAAGTGAAGAAGGCGATACTAAACATACTCTCGCTGGAGCGTGAGCCACAATTCCAAGTACACCGGCTAACAGGGATATTCGGTGAGCCGCTCACCATCCTAGAGACAGGCGTCTCAGAGGATGAGGCTGAACGCGCCGCACGCCACCTCATAGAAAGCCTCTCAAGGGACTATATCTCGGAGAGGGTTGAGAGCAGCGGATCTGTGGAGACAATCCACCTCAGGTTGAACAAGCAGCTAGCATATCTCGGAATAATCCAGCCCTCCGAGGCTGACGCCATCAAGGTAGAGATAATCTCGCAGGGTTGAGAGAATCGGCGGTGCTGGCTCTTGGCTAGGAAGTTCGTGGACGCTTGGCTTAGGCCGGAAAGCCGCGGGAGTCTAGAAGACATGTTGAAGTCTTGCCACGAGCTCGGTTACTGGGGCGTAGCCCTTGAAGTGGATGACAATTCTTGGAGCGAGGCCCGGAGGCTGGCAAACGCTTATGGTCTTGAGATTTATCGCCGAATCACGATTGAGGCTGGTTCAAGGGAGGAGCTGTATAGGAGGCTAAGGGCCGTCCGCTGGAGATACGACCTAGTTGCTGTTAAGACCAGCGACAGGGATGTTTTGATGGCTGCGGTTAGGGATATGAGGGTTGACACGGTCGTCGTTGGCAATACCAGCTCGCCGCCTATTGACAGGCATATTGTCGAGGTAGCTGGCAACTCTCTGGAGCTGGCTCTCCTCGACCTTCTTGAGGGTGGTTACGAGGCATTTCGCGCTGCAGCCAGGGTTGTGAGGGTCGCATATAAGAAGGGTCTTAAACTCGTGATCTCGTCAGGAGCTAGAGACGTGTATGGGCTCAGGTCTCCGAGGCAGCTTGCCTCGATAGCTTGGTCTCTGGGAGCCGCACCCGACTATGCTCTCAACACAGTCTCAACTCGCCCCTCAGAAATTTTGCTGGAGAACCGTGGACGGCTTGAGGGGCGTATTAGTGTGGAAGGTGTGTGGAGGGTTGCTGAGGGCGAAGAAGAGGTATCTAATGGTTAGGATTTCTCCACAAAGCCTCCAAGTGACGCCCGATGAGCTTAGAGAGGCGGTTGCAGGCGAGCTCAGCAAGCTTGGTGGATGGCTCGCACTTGCTGAGGCGGGCATCTCTGTTAGAAGGACTGGTAGGGATGGAGGCAAGTTTATACTTAGATGCAGTTTAAAGTCGATCCCGCTGGTCCTCCTCGCCCTCACAACGGTTCAGAGCCTAAAAGGGGAGCGTGTAAGGCTGGACGTCACGGGGATTAGCGGAACGATAAAGGGTCTAAGGAGATAGTCTGAGAGCGTCAAGGCCTATTCCTGACTCTTACCACACTTCGGACAGAATATGGTACCTTCAGGTATTGCTGCGCCGCAGAACTTGCATTGAGGGCTAGAGTAGACCCCAGCCTCACGCTTCTTCTCAATCCTCTTAGCTATCTGCAGAGAGACCTCCATCATCACGACCAATGGGAGGAAGAGAACCGTGTTACCGACAAGCCAGCCGTCAGGCGTTATAAATGCGATGATTAAATAGAGTATACCGTAAAAGTAGACTCTGTTCCTCGAGAGTATGCTTGAGCTGAGTATGCCGAGTCTTACTAGTAGTACGAAGATTGCAGGGGCCGTGAATAAAAGCCCCATGGAACCAACCGTAGAGAAGACGAACATGTAGTAGTCCCCGGCCTCTATCAGCCGCAGCTCGGGTGAGATGCCGATAATGTCGGCGAATATTGCCATGAACCTGATGATTAGTGGGACGACGATGAAGTAGCTGAAGAGCGCGCCCATCGCGAAGAGGCCGATAAAAGCTGTGAGAAACGGCCATATGAGACGTCTCTCTTGAGGGTATAGCGCGGGGTTGACGTAGGCGTAAATCTCGTAGCCTATCACCGGGATAACTGTGATAAATGCGACTAGTGCCGCAGCTATGAAGTATATCTCGAGGGGTGAGACGAGGCGGCCCGGAATTATCCTAAAATATCCACCAGCCAGTGATACCGTGAACTCTAAGACGAAACTGATTGCAGGCTTGTACTCACCCGTCAAAAGTGTACTGATCCCTGAGAGCGAGAGGTTTGAAGGAAAGGCAAGCCAGAAGATTAGAGCGACCACGTAACTTATCGCGACCATCTTTAGCCTATCCCTAAGCTCTAGTAGGTGCTCCGTGAATGTCATCTCGTTCGGGTTCTTCCTCTCCCTCTTCCTCCCCATTCCAATAGCCGAATGCTAGCTGGGACACGATGGATATAAATTAGTCGCGGCCTTCGAATATATATTGATGGACGCTGCACGACAGCTCTTCCAATCCAACATAATGGCCGCCTCAGCGGTCATCATAATGAACGTTATCGGTAGCTACGTCTCTTCAATAGGCGCTGGGATGGCATGTCCAGACTGGCCTCTCTGCCCACCCCCAGACAGTTTCCACGTGTTGATGGAGTTTCTCCACCGTGTTTGGGGGCTTGTCGTAATCGCCACCATCACCCTATCAGTCCTGCGGGCTAGACGCGTCAACGCCGTAAGGGAGCTGAGGGTCGCCAAGATCCTGGTCTACACAAGCCTCGTAGTAGTGATGGTACAAGTAGGCCTAGGGGCGATTGTTATCTTCACAGCCCTGCTCCCCGAGCTGGTGGCTCTACACCAGCTACTAGCGCAGACAATCCTATCACTACAGGTGGCTGCGGCTGGGATTAGCTGGGCTGCGACCACCAAGCGTGTTGAGAAGGAGCAGATAACAGCGAAAGGCTGAAGCCTACACTATTCTTTCTCTTCAGCCTCTTTCTCGCCCTTCTTCATCTCTTTGCGGAGCTCTCCAAGACTCCGGGCAAATTTTAGGATAGTATCAGGCTTGAAGAAGATTATCAGTAGGAAAATGACGACAATTATCAGGAAGGCCTCGAGCGGTGATATCATATCTAGGTGGACGCTAGCCTAGCTTTTATCTCTTGGACTAGGGCTTCTCGGCTCTTACCCTCGGTAGAGATTCCCAGAGTCTTAGCCACCTCTAGCAGCTTCTCGTCGGGAAGGGATCCCACCTCACTAGACTGTACTGTCTTTCCATGCTCCTCCAAGGATGTCGCCTCTTTACTGGCCTTCTCGAACTCCTTTTTGGCTTGTCCGAAAGCCTTCGCTATCTTAGGAAGCCTTTCAGGGCCCCAAAGGAATAGGATTAGAAGCACCGCGACGACTATTAACCACTCAAAACCCTGAAATGCCAACCCTACTTCACCCCTAGTCTTCAAACCCCCTATTTAAGTGTTCGTGAAATTACTCAGTTATCCATGCGTGAGAACCGTCGACGTAGACCTCTTTCTTGAAGAGTGCGGGCTCCTTCTTGTATCTCTCGACGGCTTCGCGGAGGGCGTTGAAGACTGAGGCCCTATGCCTTCCGGCGACGGCTACTAGCACTACGGGCTCGCCCGCTTTGAATCTACCATAGAGGTGCCAGATTCCGACGTATGATACGCCATGTTTCTCTGAGACCTCGCGGCATATCCTGTAGATTTCCAGGTTTGCGTTCTCCTCATATGCCTCGATCTCGAGATACTTGACCTCCTTTCCCGTACGGCTTTCGCGTCTAGCTACGCCGAGAAATATAGCCACTGCGCCTGCGTTGCCAGACTCGTAGATGCGCGACAAGTTTGATAATAGTTCGCCGATCCTGAGCTCGTGTTCTGCATAGACTCCCGGGCGCGGTAGGCCCTTCAGTCCAGCCTCCTCCAGACTCACTGCGCCCCCCTCCTGACCGCCAGTACGCTTAGTGCAGCGGCTACGCGTCTCGCTAGGCTCCTGAAGCTCTCAGCAGCCTCAGATTCTGGATGCGAGACTATGATTGGTATACCTTCGTCGCTATTCTCGCGGAGTATGGGCATTAACGGTATTTCAGCAAGTAGTGGGACGCCTATGTCTTCAGCTGACCTTGCCCCACCTCCCTTGCCAAAGATGTACTCTTTCCGCCCGCAGCCCGGGCAGATGTAGTAGGACATGTTCTCTACTATTCCCAGGATCTCAACCCCGAGTTTCTGAAACATTCTGAGGGCTTTGATAGCTATGTCTAGGGATGCCTGCTGGGGGGTGGTTACGATTATGGCACCTGTTATGGGTATTGTCTGGGCGAGTGTTAGGGGTGCATCACCAGTTCCGGGAGGCAGGTCTACGATAAGGTAGTCCAATTCACCCCAATCGACCTCTAATAGCATCTGCCGCACAGCACCACCCACAAGCGGCCCCCTCCAGATAATTGGTGTGTCGTCAGTTACGACTAGGCCCATAGACATCATCTTCAATCCTAAAGGCCCTTCGGCAGGTGAGATCTTCCCTTTCCCCCTTGCCTCGAACCTGTATGATCGTATAAAGCGTGTGAGGCTTGAGCCGTATATGTCGGCGTCAAGTATCCCTACGGCGGCTCCGGTCTCTGAGAGAGCAATGGCGAGGTTGGCGGCTACTGTAGTCTTGCCTACACCACCTTTTCCACTCCCCACCGCGACGACATTCTTTATACCGGGGATCTCTGAGGGGACAGGCCGCATTCCCCAGCCCTGCCTAACCCTCGCAGTAACCCTCATGTTCACAGACCTGACCCCCGGCACCCCCTCCACAGCGCTCCTCGCCATCTTCTCTATCTGGGCATTGAAGGGGCAGGCGGGCGTCGTCAACTCCAGCGTAAAGGAGACTTCACCATCCCTCACGCTCAAATCCCTAATCATCCCCATGCTCACAATATCCATGCCCAGTTCAGGATCCTTAACCCCCCTAAGGGCCTCTAGAACCTCCCTTTCAGTCGGCTTGGTCAACCAAATGTCATGTGGTATCGCTTATTTAAAAAACGAATCCCTAAAACACGACAATGAGAGTCTATACAAACGGTATATAAACAAGAATACGGGTGTATGCGTTTGAATAAAGGCCATGACGATGCTAGAGTCTAGCCAGCTTGGCAAGCCCAGTCTAAGGCTGAGCAGCTACTTCGACGACCTCTACACCCTCAACGAGGAGGGGGTGCCGGTCTTTAAGATGTTTATAAACGGCGAGTGGGTGGAGAGCCAGACTGGAGAGACATTCCCAGTAGACACCCCCATCGACGACAGTGTTGTGGCGTATGCACAGAAGGGGGGCGACCTCGACGTTGATGCCGCTGTCAGCGCCTCCCGCGATGCGAGGCCGAAGATACGGTCCATAGCTGCGATCGACAGGATAGAGATTTTCCACGAAACGGCCAAGATAATTGAGGACCACATAGAGGACTTTGTTAACGTCCTAATGCTTGAGGCGGGTAAACCCCGTGCAGACGCGGTAGGAGAGATAACAGCAGTTATTGAGCGTATGAAGATGACGATGGAGGATGTCTCCAAGGTTGGAGGCGAGTATAGGCCCGGTGACTGGTCCGCTGACACGATGGGCAAGGTTGCGATCGTCCTCCGGGAACCCATCGGGACAGTAGGCGCCATAGGCCCCTTCAACTACCCCCTCTACATACCCGCGGCCAAGATCATACCAGCCCTCCTCTCAGGGAACACGGTCGTCGTTAAACCAGCAAGCGACACACCTCTAAGCCAGCTACTACTCGCCAAGGCTCTCGAGGAGGCTGGGGTTCCAAAGGGGGCGCTCAACGTCGTTACAGGCCCAGGGCGTGTTGGTGCGAGGATAGCGGCACATGAGGACGTAGGCATGATATCCTTCACGGGGAGCACAGAGGTTGGCAGGGAGATCGCGAGGATCGCGGCAAATAAGCGGCTCCACCTCGAGCTTGGAGGCAAAGCGTATGCAATCGTTCTGGATGACGCGGATATAGCATTAGCCGCCAATAGATGTGTTGCAGGCTCTCTGAGAAATGCTGGTCAGAGGTGCGACGCAGTCAGTGCAATACTGGTGGTCGAATCTGTGGCAGATGAGTTCGTGGATAAGGTGTTAGCCGAGGTTGATAAGATAAAGTTTGGCGACCCGCGGATTGAGGGTGTCAACATGGGCCCGCTAATTAACAGGGCTGCCGCAGAGAGGGTCAACGCCCTCGTGAGGGACGCGGTAGCTAAGGGTGCAAAGCTGCTTAGGGGAGGGAGCTATAAGGGCTGCTATCATGAGCCGACCGTACTCGACAGGGTTCCGCAGGAAGCCAGGATCTTATGGGAGGAGACATTCGGCCCAGTAGTAACAATAGCTAGAGTCAAGGATGAGAATGAGGCAATAGCGATAGCTTCTAGGAGCAGATATGGCTTGGACAGCTGTGTATTCACGAACAACTTCTACAGGATGTGGAGGGTGGCGAAGTCGCTCCAGACCGGTGCCGTGACAATAAATGATTTTCCACGCCACGGAGTCGGCTACTTCCCATTTGGAGGAGTTAAGGACTCAGGGCTGGGTAGAGAGGGTATAGGATACTCGATCGAAGAGATGATGGTTCTCAAAACCATCGTATTCAACTTGGAGCCGGCTCAGCTCGGTAAGGTAAGGAGGCCAAAGCAGAAGCATCACTAGACACTGTTGAGATAGATACTCATCAGCAGTGCAGCTATACTTTTCAAGTCTCTAATTCTTCCATTCCGAATAGCGTCTAAAACCTGTTCGCGTGTTAGCCTGATGACCTTGATGTTCTCATCCACATCATGTCTCGGTACGCCGGCTGTGGATGCCCGACCCGCGAATATGTATAGTCGCTCGGTTGTGTATCCGGGGGTTGTGTAGGTCTCTGAGAGAAGTCTTAGACCATCTGCCTTCAACCCTGTCTCCTCTTCAAGCTCTCTCTCCGCGCACCTAGCCGGCTCCTCACCCTCCTCAAGCGTACCCGCAGGTATCTCGAGAGTCTCCTCGCCCACGCCAATCCTGTATTGAGACACCAGAAGAAACCTCCCCTCAGCATCAGTCGCCACTATTGCCACAGATCCAGGATGCTCGACCACCTCTCTCACAACCTCCCGCTCATCATACTTCGCCCTGACACGCCTAACGGAGACGAGCTTACCACTATAGACTAGCTCGCTGGAGACGATTTGGGGTGGACGGCTCATCACAGTTTCACGGATTTCTCATACGGAGATGTTTTTATAAATTAGCGGCGATGTGGTAATCCCGTGAAGATCTTAATTGTTCTCTTGGACGGTGTGGGTGATAGGCCTTCACGCATTTTGAACGGCCTGACACCTCTTCAGGCTGCACGTATTCCATTTCTGAACGGCCTTGCACGCGAGGGTATTAACGGCATAATGGACCCAGTCGCGCCGGGAATCCCGGTTGGGAGCGATACGGGCCACCTATCAATCCTCGGCTATGACCCCTACAAGTATTATCCTGGCAGGGGGCCCTTCGAGGCGCTGGGCGCTGGCATCAAGCTCAAACCCGGTGACGTGGCTTTTAGATGCAATTTCGCCACAGTTAGTGATGATGGACGGGTTGTGGATAGGAGGGCGGGCCGTATAAGCAGCCAAGAGGCCGCCCAGCTTGTCGAGAGCCTCAAAGAGGTTGTGGAGGTAGACGGAATAGAGGTCTTGCTGAAACACACTGTTGAGCACAGGTCTGTCCTCGTGCTACGAGGAGAAGTCTCCGACAAGATCTCGGACGTCGACCCGCATAAAGATGGGGCAGTAATCCACTGGCCTAAGCCCCTGGACAATTCCCGGGAGGCGGAGAGGACAGCAGAGGCCTTGACTAAGCTCCTCAAAAAATATAGGCAGATACTTGAGGGCCACCCAGTAAATGCTAGGAGGCGTGAGGCAGGTTTACCAATCGCCAATATGCTGCTGCCGCGCGGAGCAGGGAAGATGCCGAATTTGCCATCTCTCTCCGAGCGATTCGGTGTTAGAGCCGCTGTTATAGCTGGCGGAGCTCTCTACAAGGGAGTGTGCAGCTCTGTGGGCATGGACGTGGTCGAGGCACCGGGAGCAACCGGCACACTAAACACCGATTTGGACTCCAAGTTCAAAACAGCGTTCAAAGCCATGGGCGATTACGACCTAGTCTTCCTCCACATTAAGGGGACAGACACAGCAGCCCATGACAAGGACCCGGCCACGAAGGCAGCATTCGTAGAGAAGATCGACACAGCTTTTGCAAAAAACTATAACCCTCCACGCGACGAATTCATCGTCTGCGTCACAGGCGACCACACAACCAGCTCTCTCACCGGTGAGCATAGGGGAGACCCGGTACCGGTGCTGATTTGGGGACACGGCGTGAGGGTGGACTACGTAAACAGATTTAACGAGGTTGACTCGGCCCGTGGCGCTCTCGGACGGATAAAGGGCACGGACCTGATGAATATTCTGATGGACCTGGCAAACAGGACCGAGAAGTTCGGCGAATAGAGGACCTACCCTCTCCGCAAAACAGTTCTGCGGAGAAGCACCTCCGCCTCCTTCCTATACTCAGTCTCGAGCCCGCATCTTAGTCGTAAATAATCCTCTAAGCCCAGCACCCCATCTTGAAACTCCTTTTTGGCGCTCCAAATCCTTTCTGAGAGCTCTCTCAGATGGTTTTCAATTCTTAACGGTGGCAGCCTCAAGCCTTACCTGCCTGTCTCTTCAATATGCTCTCACTGATCTCTTCGAGTAACTGTCTGCCCTTCTTCGTCAATACTCTACCCTTCTTAGACTTCTCCACCAGCCCAGCGCTCTCCAACTGCTGGAGGGCTTTTCTGATAACACTACCGCTGCCCGGCGCGAAGTGGGGGTTTCTATGACCCATCCTATGTCTCCCACCATACATCTTCCTCAGACGCGAGACCCCCAGCCCCTTCTCGTGGATATACAGTTTCCGCAATATTGCTGCACACCTCACATACCACCAGTCAGGGTCGGATGGGGGCCTGTCCTTAGAGACTCCCGTCTTTACAAATAGCGCCCATTTAGGCATGGATACTATCCGATTCTCCTTGAGGTAGCGGGCTGTTGTCTTGATGAGCTGTAGTGGCTCAACCAGTCTCACACTCATTTCCCCCGATTTCTGACATGCTTTTCATTTAAGCCATATTTAACGCTGCCTCAGAGCAGCCTAGTCAGGGCTACGACCTAATGGATTATTCCTTATTAGATGCCTTGAAAATTTGACAAACCAATGGACTGGCCCCAACTCATCGCCACCGTTGTCCTCGTCTCCGCATCAGGAGCTCTTGCGCCGGGTCCACTACTTATTGCGACCTTGAGCGAGAGTGTTAAAAGAGGGGGCCGCGTAGGACTCCTATCAGCCACCGGGCACATGATCGTGGAACTCCCCCTAGTCCTCCTTATAGCCCAGGGCATAGCCTTCCTCCTAACCACCGAGGTAATGGCTAGGCTAGCTATAACTGTCGCCGGAATAGCGGCCCTCACATTCTTCGGTCTCAACCAGCTCCGCGAATCCCTCCTAGCAAAACCCACTACGACCAATGGACTGGACGCTAAGACGCCTAAGAATGGTGTTGCGATAGGCATAATATTCACTGGGCTAAACCCATACTTCATCACTTGGTGGCTGACCATCGGTGCAAAGCTGGTCTATGACGCGCTAGCCCTCGCGGCCTGGCTGGGCATCGCCGTGATGTACGCCTCACACATCTGGATCGACTACGCCTGGCTCTATATCACAGGTAGTCTGGCATGGAGAGGGGGTAGAATACTCGGATCAAAGCTGTTGAGGCTCATAAACATAGTTCTTGGATCCTTCCTCCTAGTCCTTGCACTTATGATGAGTCTAGAGCTTGTGCCCCTCATATTCTCTTAGATATACAGGGAGAATGTCCTTTCGCCTAGGCGACGACCCCGGTATAAATGTGAATCTGTCAGATGTATCTGCATGCGCTTCTCATGGTCGAGGGAGTCAAAGCTCTGGTCCAAAATCGAGGAAGTATCCCTCAGCCTCTCAGTCCTGAACAAAAAGCTCGCAGCGAGAGTAGACCAGATGAGCAGGAGAAACAGAGACCTCTTCGAAGCATGCGTCAAGGCCTATCAGGAAGGCGACACGGAGAGGGCGGCAGTCTACGCCTCTGAGCTGTCCCAGCTCCGAAAAACATTCAATAACACCCTACGATGCCAGCTCTCCCTGGAGGCAGTGATATACAGGCTTGCGACAGTCAAAGACCTCGGCGACGTGAGGATGGCCCTTCAGCCGATTAAAGGGATCGTGTCTAAGATTGGCGAAGACCTTCAAGGCGCCCTGCCTGAGGTCAGTGGGCGAGTATTACGGGTTCAGGAACTCATCGACGATGTTGCGCTCGAGATCGGCTCGGCTGATGATATAGGCTACTCAAAGTTTGAGGCCACAGATGACGAGGCAAAGCGAATATTGGCTGAAGCAGCCGCCATAGCTAGTCGAAGAGGCGAGCGGAACATAGCCTAGCCACGCAAAGATTTATTCGGAAGAGGCGCCTATAGGCAAGTGGAGAGATGAAAATAAAGCGATCGTCAGGGGCTGTAGTGTTCAACGACTCAATCGGCGAGAACTACTATCTCGTACTGTTATATGGCGGTGGTCACTGGGATTTCCCAAAAGGCGGCATAGAAGAGGGAGAGTCTGAGATAGAGACCGCGCTAAGAGAGATTAGAGAAGAGACGAGCCTGCAGAATGTTCAAATCATCGAGGGTTTCAAACGAATAATAAGCTACACCTACAAAAGCGACGATGACACAGTATATAAGACGGTCACATTTTTTCTGGGGAGGACCAACGAGTTCCGAGTAACTCTCAGCAAGGAGCATAAGGCTTATGCTTGGCTAAAATATCCGGACGCACTCACTCAGCTCACATTCAGGACGGCGAAGCAAGTCTTGATGGATGCCGAGGACTTCCTTAGAAAGAACCACTTCATACATGGTGGCGGAAGATCTTCCATCCGTAATATGAGTTGAGGAAAAAATGAGACTGACTGTACTAGTGTTAGCTGTAATGCTCGTTTTATCTCAGCTGGCTTTAAGCTATGGGCAGGGTGAAAGCCTCACTGTTAGAGTTTTTGACATTTCTGGGAGCCCTCGTGGAGGTATAGAGCTGAGGCTATCCAACTCCACGTTTACTAGGATGTTTGAGACAACGGCGCAGGGTGTTGCGGAGTTCAGGCTCATCGCACCCGGAGTATATAATCTTTCAGCCATCGTAGACGGTGTAGAGGTGGCTCAAGCAACTGTCTCTTTCCCAGCACAGACCCAGGTAAATCTTACACTCATGGTGCAGAATGTAGAGGTGCTGGTATACGATTTAGATGGGAGACCGGCTAGCGGTGTAGCGATTGAGCTTAGATCGGAGAATGGGCCGGTTATACGCAGGGGCTCAACAGACCCTAACGGCAAAATCTCGATACGCGACCTGCCCTTCTCAAACCTATCCAAAGTAGGCCCATACAGGGTACTTGGTAAGCTGGGGGATGTTGCTGTCCTTAACACGTCCATAATTGTGTCTCCACAGGTCTCGGAGTATCGTCTGACCGCTGAGATCGTCAGGGTGGGGGTAAATATTCTTGACTACAGGGGCGGGGCCGTGAATGTAACTCTGAGGCTAAGCTCTGAGGCTCTAAACTTTTCCACATCGCTTGCGGCTGGGCGGACATATAGTATTCCCTCATCAAGGATTGCCGGTCCATACATTATAGAGGCCTCTAAGCGATATTCCCCACAAACACCGGAGATACTCCTACTCAAGGAGACGGCTTTACTGGAAAGGAGCCAGAACCTAACATACGTGCTTGACCTCTCAGACATAGTGGTTGTAGTGAAGGACGACGCTGGGTCGGCAGTTAGGGGCCTCAGGGTCGTCATAGAGTCTGAGAAGCTTGGCGTGCTAGGCTCATCGACAACCAATACTGGCGGAGAGGTTACATTCTCTGCAATACCCTTTAGCGAGGGGCGGCCTGGTGCAGGAATCTACCGCATATCTGTGTCCAAGGGCGGTATCCAGCTTAGTGCAATGGATGTAAACTTGGTTCCCGGCTCTGAGAGGGTTACAGTGACTGTGAATCGTGTTGAGACCTTGTTCTACATCCAGAATCCCCGGGGGCAACCTCTTCCCAATGCAACCCTCACACTGCTAGACCCAATAACGAGACGGGTTTACACTGCGACGAGCGATGCTGAGGGGAGGGCGACACTACACCTGATCCAGGGAGTGCACCAGTATTCCGTATCTTACATGGGTGTAGAGGTGGCTAGTGGGGAAATGAACACAACAGAGACGCGGGTATTGATACAAGCCACTAAAGTTGATATAGAGTTTAGGGTACGGGTCCGGGACTGGGCTGGAAATATCTTGAGAGACGCTAGGATCTCTATAGTTTGGAGGGGGCAGGAGCTTCAGGGCGAGAGGCAGGATGACGGCTCTATACAGGTAAGAGTCCCCGTAGCGGGCGAGGTCCAAGTTAATGTCTATCTCGACGGCACTCTTGTAGAGCGGAGGCTGGTCTGGGTGAGCTCGCCCATGTTGTTTGAGGTTAGGATTAGGGGGGTGCTTATGGGTGGCAGGCTGGTTGACGTTGAAACTGTCTCCTCCGTCGTAGCCGGTGTTCTACTAGCCCTCTCTGCAGCCTCAATATTCATACTGTGGAGGCGTAAGGCTTCTCGTGCCACAGCAAGCTAGGTTATCTGTGCCTGACTCGGGGATCGATGAGTGGTGTTAGGAGGTCTAGTATAAAGACAGACAACGTTATTACAATACATGAGATGAGAGCTATCGCTGCTAGCAGGTTATAGTCGAAAGCTGTGATGGCCCTGTAGATGAGGTATCCCATGCCTGGGTAGGTGAAGAGAATCTCGGTTATGAGGGCTCCACCGAGTATCTGGCCCATCTGGAGGGTCAGGAGCGTAATCTGTGTAAGGCTGACCTCGCCCCAGAGATGCCTCCTCCTAATCTCGCTCTCCCTCACACCCATGAGCCTGATGAATTGGATATGATCCTCAGCTATTTTCACTCTGGTGGCTGAGTAGGCGCTGAGGAAAAACCAGCCGAGGCTCGCGGGGATTATGAGGGAGAGGGCTGGCAGGGCGGCATGGTAAAGTATGTTGAGGACAAGTGACAGGTTGTGTAGAGGGTCTTCGGTCAGGCGTGGAGGGACTACGCTAACCCCTCCGCCTAGAGGGAAGATAGGCACCAGGTATGCGAAGAGGAAGATTAGTACGAGGCCGAAGAGGTAGTATGGTATTGGGTATAGCACGGATGATAACCCTATCAGGAGCTTGGAGAGGCTTTTCGAGGGGGCAGAGCCTGAGAAAATACCCATTAGGGTCCCGGCAAGCCATGAGATGATTATGCTCATGGAGAGTAGACCTATTGTCCATGGAAGCGCCCTCAGAATCAGCACAGATACAGGTGTTGGGAAGCTAACTAGTGATGGTCCGAAGTCGAAGGTGAAGAGTCTCCTCCACACCTCGAGATAGTGTGACCATAAGTCGCCTTCAAGCCCGTAAAAGCTGAGCCAAGCATTTCGAAGCCTCTCAGCCTCCTCTGGGTATCGTATAATGCCGACTTGGAAGGCCTGTTGGAGGCGGGCCTCAACCGCGCCTAACGGCGCTAGCCGTAGAATAATGAAGATGATATTGATTCCTAGGAAGAGGTTGAGCCAAGCCGCTAAGACCCTCTGCCAGATGTACTTCCAACTTATTGGCGCCATATCTTCACATGCTTCTCCACTTCTAGGTCAAGCATTTCAAGTATATTTCAATGTATCAACTCTTATATTTTACATGAGATTCTTAATCACTGCGGTGTTTAGTCTTGGAGGATGTTAGGGTTGGAGTAATAGGTGTTGGCGGGCATGGCAGGGGAAGACACCTCATACCCCTCACCCGAACGCCTGGGGCAAGAGTGGTAGCTGTCTGCGACACCAATCCTGTAACGCTTGAGAACGTATGCAGGGAGTTTCACCTCGCAGGGTACTCGGACTTCAGAGAGATGATTGAGAGGGAGAGTTTGGAGGCTGTAAGCATAGCCACTCCCTCCGGACTCCACCACAGAATTGCTCTGGAGTGTCTCAGGAAGGGGGTCCACGTACTGGTCGATAAACCTCTCGGAGCAAACCTCCAAGAGGTGGTCGAGGTAGTGAAGGCGGCGAAGCATCATAATAGAGTGCTTATGGTCGGGTTCTGGTCGAGGTTCTCGCCCGCCCTCAAGTACGGGGTAGAACTCTACGAGTCGGGCAGCCTTGGGGAGCCCTACTACGCGTATGGATACCTCGTGAGGCGGAGGGGGATACCGGGCAAGCCAACCTTCATCGACAGGGAGCTCTCAGGCGGCAGAGGTGTGCTCCTAGACATAGGCTGCTACATGCTCGACAACATACTGGCACTGACAGGCTTCCGAAAACCGGTGGCCGCCAGTGGCGCGGTCTACACGAAGTTTGGAAGGAACCCTGAGGAGGTAAAGTTTAACTGGGGGTCATGGAATCCTGACCAGTTCGAGCTCGAGGACTTCGCCGCAGGGTTTGTGAGGTTTGAGGATGGTTTAACCCTGTGCATAGAGACGGCCTGGGCTGCTAACGTCTCACATAGGGGGGAGGTGGGTAGACTGAGGGTTTTAGGCGACAAGGGCGGACTAGAGGCTGAAGGACATGAAGCACTCCAAGACATAGGGTTCTACTCAAGGACGTCAAACTTCTTAACCGACGCTAAACCCGTCCTCCCCAACGTAGACCTCCCCCTCGAGATGACAAAGGCCTTCATCAGGTCGGTTCAGGAAAAAACTGAGCCGCCTGTAACAGGCTGGCAGAGCATCATACTACACGCCATAATAGACGCCATCTACGAGTCATCCAACACGGGAAGAGAAACAAGAATATCTCTCCCAACAGTCTAGTGTTTCTCATCAGAGTAGAGCCAGCAGGCCACTTCCACTCCACCACTAGTTCTTATCAGCGGCGGCGCCTTCTTTCTACAGATCTCCATAACGTAGGGACACCTGTCTGCAAACTTGCAGCCCGGTAGAAGATATTCCTCAACATCCGTTACCGCCACCTTAATCCTCCCAGCCCACTTCCTGTCAACCCTGGGTATTGAGTCGATGAGGAGCTGGGTGTAGGGGTGGAGCGGCTCCCTGAAAATGGCCTCAGCCTCTCCAACCTCCGCGAATGACCCCTTATACATCACCGCTATCCTGTCGCTGATGTAGTAGGCTGTGGCTAGGTCGTGTGTAATGTAAATGAAGTTGATTCCTAAGTCTTCTTTGAGCTGCTTGAATATGTTTAGGATACCCATCCTGAGGGAGGCGTCAATCATTGAGACAGGCTCATCCGCCACAATTAGCTTCGGCCTCGGAATGATCGCCCTGGCTATTGATAGTCTCTGGACCTGGCCGCCTGAGAGCTCGTAGGGGGACCTGTCTGCGATGTCCGGTGAGAGTCTCACAGCCTCGAGGGCTTGGTTCACCCGCTCCACAGCCTCATCCCTGTCCTCGACACCAGCCACCTTGACCGCGGTATGGATGAGGTATGGGTACACCTTCCTGAGGGGGTTGAAGCTCTCAAAAGGGTTCTGGAAAACCGGCTGAACGACCCTAGGCAGCCATCTGCTCCTCTCCTTTGAAGAGAGTTCTAACACCTGCTTACCCAGAATCTCAATTCTTCCAGACGTTGGCTCTATGAGGCTCAGAATCATTCTAGCAAGCGTCGTCTTGCCACAACCGCTCTCGCCAACGATCGTGAATATGCTGGCAGAGTCTCCTCCAAGCGTAAAGGAAACATCATCAACCGCCCTGAACTTTTTCCCAAAAAATATACCGCCGGTCTTGAATACTTTTGTGAGATTCTCGACCTTAAGTATGCTGTTCTCTCTCATCTATGCCTTCCCCTCCAAGAGCCAGCAGGCCACCTCTCTGTCTCCGAGCTTGAGGAGTGGCGGCTCCTCCCTCGAACACTTCTCCATCCTGTAGGGGCATCGTGGATGGAATCTACAGCCAGGGGGCGGGTTGGCGAGGCTGGGCGGGAGGCCTGAAAGCCCCTCAAGCCTCTTAGACCCACCTATGCGTGGCAGAGAGTTGATAAGGCCCTCAGTGTAGGGGTGGAGGGGTTCTTTAAACACGTCATCAGTCTTGCCAACCTCTATTATCTTCCCCGCATACATGAGGGCTATCCTATCCGTCACCTGATAGTGAAGACCCATATCGTGCGAAACGAGAATAAATGAGGTTCCATACATCTCTCTGATTTTCTGTATCATCTCCACAACTCCCCTCTGGTAGACGACGTCGAGGGCAGAGGTTGGCTCGTCAGCAAGCACAATGCTCGGGTTCATTATAGTTGCGAGGGCGATTACAGTCCTCTGACGCATGCCTCCGCTAAGCTGGTGTGGATAGGAGTTTAGTATGCTCTCGCGGAGACCAAGCTCCCGTAGCCTGTCCTTAACTTGCTGAAGAGCCTCCTCCTTCCTAACCCCTCCATACTTCTGGAAAATCTCCAAGAACTGGCTCCTAATCCTTGAAGTTGGGTTAAGAACGGACATCGAGCCCTGGGGAATGTAGGAGATTACCCTAGCCCTCATCTCTCTCAGCTTATCCTCGCCTATACTGTAGAGGTCAACCATCTCCCCATTTGTCGCCTGAAGCCTTATCGTACCTGATAACACCCTCAGAGGCGGAGTCACATCCCTGTATATCGTCCTCATCAGAGTGGTTTTTCCACACCCCGACTCGCCAGCCAGCCCCACTATCTCACCCTTCTTCACATATAGGCTGACATTGTCCACCGCCCTCACCCTAATACCGTTTCCGAAAACGTAGTGGGCGGTAACGCCCCTGCAATCTAATACAAGATTGTTCATCGACATCCTATGACTTTCACCCCCTCGCCTGCCACCTAAGACGTGGATTAGAATAGTCCGAGATGCCTTTCGAGATTAGGAAGAGGGAGACGAATATGAGTATTATCGTTATAACTGGTGAGATGAGCCACCACCAGAGACCCCTGAATAGCGCCGAGTAGTTGAGTGCCCAATATATCATGACTCCGAGTGTCGCCTCGCTAAGTATTGAGACCCCTATTACGGCCAGCGCCGCCTCGCTCGATATTGCGAAGAGCACTGTATTCGTCAGGTTTACTAGATGCCAAGGGAGGATGAAGGGTAGATAGTCCCTGAAAACACGTCCCAAGACACCATAGCCTGAGAAGATTGATGTCGCAATAAAGTCCCGCTCACGCAGAGATAGCACCATAGCCCTGACCTGCCTAGACGGCCAAGGCCAAGAGAAGATACTTATAATCAGGCCCATGAGGGGGATAGTCATCACATCCCTCAATAAGACTGCGAGCAGAATAAGAGTCGGGAGTGAGGGTATAACCACGAAGGAGTCTGTCAAAATCATGAGTATTCGGTCAGCCAGCCCACCCCTCGCCCCCGCTAGCATACCGAGAATAAGACCAACGTGCGAGGCAACCATGGCAGTTATTAGACCAATAATCAGAGAATTCTTGATGCTCCACGTCAGAAGCCAGAATACATCCTGCCCGTTCGTCGTCGTGCCTAGGGGGAACTCTAGGCTCGGCGGCTTGTTAGGTGGAACAAGATACCAGCGCCTGGGGTCGAAGGGTGAGAACGAGCTGACAGCAACACCTAGGACAATCGTCACCGTAAATATGATCAGCCCGACTCTGAATGCGCGGCTCGTCCTGAAAACTTCGAGGAAAATACTTGAGAATCTTGCAAGACTTATACCAAGAAATCTTAATGCGTCAACCCCCGTGCGCGGAATTAGGGTCAACTTGCCTCACCTATACCTTACAGTGGGGTCTATTAATGGGTAGAGCAGATCGAGCAGAAGCGTGGCGAGCGAGACACCGAGGATGGATAGCAGAGATATTCCCATTATCATGTTGTAGTCATTGTTTATTATCGCTTGGTATAATAGACGACCTAGGCCCGGGTATGCGTAGACAACTTCGGTTAACAGTGCTCCGCTGAAGATTCCACCGAGCGCAAGTCCTAAGGCTGTGGTTTGGGGCATGAGGATGTTCCGGATCAGGTAGCGCCTCAACACAATGCTGTTGGGCAAACCCTTTAGCTCGGCGTATCTTACATAGTCTTCAGTTTTCTTCTGGCTTGTCAGTGTGAAGGAGGAGAGGAACCACCACCCCAATGCTCCTGGGATAATAATGGATATTGCTGGGAGTGCCGCGTGCTTTGCCAAGTTCAAAACTAGGTCTAGGCTGAATCCAACCCCAACAATAGTTATCCCACCACCAAGCGGGAAGATAGGTATCAAGAATGCGAATGTGAACATCAGGACTAGGGCGAGGATGAAGTAGGGCACCGGGTAAAGGACAACGGCCATGCCTGTCAAGACCTTTGAGAATTTCTTTTGACTGAAGAAGCCTGAAATTGTCCCAATTATGTTTCCAAGCGTCCAAGAGATAAGTACAGAGAATGTAAGTAGGCCGAGGGTCCAAGGTAGCGCGATGCCTATCAACGTGGCTACGGGGGTTGGAAAGCTCATTATTGATGGACCCAAGTCTAGTGTAAGCAATCGGCGCCAGACGCCTAGATATTGCTCAACTGGGTTTCCCCTCAGGCCATATAGCTCGTATAACGTCTGTCTTAGACTCTCAATTGCAGTCGGGTCGTAAAACTGTCCAATCGAGTAGATGAAACCTATCTGTGCCTCGACGGGGTTGTAGGGGAGTAGTCTTGGTATTACGAAGACTACTGTTACGCCTATCACAACGGTAAGTGCAAAGGCCACAATTCGTGAAGCAATGAATATAAGCAGCTTGCTCAAGTGCCCCCGTTAATTTAAGAATGACAGCTTGAATATATATGTTGCATGATAAATCGAAAAATAGAAAAATTCTGAGATGTTTACTGGGCTGGTCTCCTCCGACCTAGTGCTCTGCCAACAGCGATACCGACGACGAGTAATACAATTCCAACAGCCGCAGCAACTCCAGACAGCATTCCCCAGTCAACGGCAGTTACGGTCTGCGTCTGCACTTGTGTGACAACCTGTGTTCTCAGCTCAGTTACACGCTGGGTTACTGTCTCTCTCAACGTGACGGTTGTAACACCAGCAGCCGGTGGAGGACCGCCTACTAGGCTCTGCCACTCGGCCGCAGAGGCAATCTTGACGAGTGGTGTGTTGGCAACTTGTAATGGCTTCGGATCCATTATCGCATCCTTAGTCGGCGCTCTGCCTGTCGGCTTGACCTTCAGTATAACGAAGAGGTGCTGGCTCCACCATGAGACGGGATCCATGTAGTAGTTTTCTGGGAATGTTGGCCAGTTCTCCCAAGCATATCCGTCTTGGAACGTGTAGAATGGTGTCGGGAAGAATCCGAGCCAAGGCAGGTCTCTAACCCAGATCTTCAATGCCTCCCTGTAGAGCTCGAAGGCTCTCGGAGAGCTTGGATCCGTCCTCTCGAGCTCATCAACTATTCTATCAAGCTCTGGGATGGGGGCATCTTTAGTGTTCCAGCCTGTCCCGTGACCGCCCTCACCCTTCTTCTGGACCCAATACTTGCTACTCCATCTGTTGAACCAGTTGGCGTACAGGTCGAGTATCTGGCTGCAGCCAGGCCAGAAGGTGCCTACTTGGAAGTCGCCTATGCTGTATGAGGTAGAGAATGGCCCCGACTCTAGTGGAGTCACCTTAACATCGATCCCGAATGCCCTCCACTGGTCTGCGACTAGGAACGCTATCCTCTGGCTCTCCATCTCGAAGCCTGAGGTGGTCTTAATCTCTATCGTCCACGGAGTACCATCGGGCAATAGCCACTTGCCGTCAGGACCTCTCTTGAATCCTTGCGCTGTTAGAAGCTGTTCGGCCTTAGCTAGGTCTTGCTTCCAGAATCCGAGCACAGGATACTTCTCGACCCACCACGCGTTGTTCTCCCTAGCTATGTCGAGGACCAGTTCTGGGTCATATCCATACTGTTTCAGGTAGTCTAGCAGTGGTATATAGTATGTCTCGATGTCTGCTGCGTGGGGTATGACTGGGAGGGCAGCAGGTGTTGGTGTGGACTTGTCGATTCCTACGAATGCTCGATATATCGTTCTGTAGTCGATTGCATAGGCTAGAGCCCATCTTACCTCCCTCTTATCGAAGGGCGGAGTCTTTGTCTGGAAAGCGATACCCTTCACACAGGGGTCAAGCGGCCATGCGAATGGCGCGCTAGCCCTCCAGCCCTTCAGATACGGGTTATTCTTTATGACGAGCTCCGCCTGCTCGGGAAGCAAAGTCCTCAGAGCGTCCAACTCGTGCTTAGTCATAGCTAGAGCCTTGGCCTCGTCTGGGCCATGGTTGATGTAGAGGACATATTTCGCAGCAGGAACAACGCCGAAGACCTTTGACCCCCACCAGTTATCAAACCTCTCCCACAGGAACCAGTTCCCTGCCGGGTCAACAGCCCTCAGGTTGTATGGGCCGGCACATGTAGGCGGATTATCCTCAAACTTCTGTGGATCCTTTCCCTGCCAGACATGCTTAGGTAGAATCCCGCTAGCACCGTATATTATCACTGCATAGAAGTAGTGCCATCTCGGGTTCGGTGAGTTAAGCTCTATTAGAACTGTTAGCCTGTCTAGAGCCCTTGCGTCCTTTACTGACGCCTTCTCGTTTACACCTATTGGAGCGGGAGCCTCTTTAAGATATTTCAGAGTGAATACGACATCCTCTGCAGTCAAGGGCGTGCCGTCATTCCAGTACACACCATCCCGCAGCTTCACGATTAGACTGGTGAAGTCTGGCGAGTAGATCGGCGGCTCGGCCGCGATCCAGGGAATCAACATGCTGTTAGATGTGTTGATGTACCATAGGAAAGCCTTACAGAGCTGCTGATAGCCGCTCCCACCAGGCGCAATAGACGCAGGACCCACACCAGGTGAGGCTATCGGGTTCCAGTTATTGGGGTTGGCATAGGTTCCCCAGTGGTTCTCAATTACTAGGACATCGCCCCGTGGGACACCGGCCGGCAGTGGCAGCTGGCCATAGCTAACCGGCACTGCGGAGAGGGCCAGAGCGGCAACAAGCACCAGCGCGGCGGATATAGCTATATAGGACGTTTTCCTGTTCATGCGGTAAGAACTGAGTATTGGAAGCATATAAATCTTTTCGGATACACCATAAATTTTACCATCCAAATCCATTCGCATGCCATGCTATTTCATGCACATCTATAGCTATAATTCTCAAAAATTATTAATAAGCACCATAATCTAGAATTTTTGCTGTGAGAGGGGAGCGCGTATATGCTCAGGCGTGATTTTATGTGGGGTTTTTCCGAGGCGGGCTTCCAGTTTGAGATGGGCTACAGCGATGCGGCGATAGATAGGGGAACCGACTGGTATGTCTGGGTTACGGACCCGTTTAACATAATGAATAGGGTTGTCAGCGGAGATAGGCCTGAGGATGGGCCGGGCTACTGGGATCTCTACAAGCAGGATCATAAACTGATAGCGGAGCTTGGAGCGAACACGATGAGGATTGGGATAGAGTGGAGCAGAATCTTCCCAAAAACAACCCACGAAGTCAAGGCAAAATCAACAATCGAGAACGGAATAGTGAAGGATGTCGAGATACCTGCAGAGAGTGAGGGGGAGCTTGAAAGGCTGGCCAACATGGATGCACTCAACCACTACCGCGAGATGATAAGGGATATGAAGGACAGGGGCTTCAAGGTAATAGTAAACCTAAACCATTTCACACTACCGATTTGGGTTCACGACCCGCTCCGAGCAAGGGCTTCAGCCCTCAGGGAGGGGCCATTGGGCTGGGTGGATACTGCCAATGTTGTGGAGTTTGTGAAATATGCACACTTCGTAGGCTCTAAGCTCGCCGACCTTGTTGACATGTGGAGCACCTTCAACGAGCCATATGTTGTCTCAGATATTGGCTATGGCCGCTACCCGTCCGAGTATGCCTTCCCGCCCGGATTCTTCAGCATCGAGGGACTGACCAAAGCGCGGCTAAACCTGCTAATGGCACACGCCCGAGGATACGATGAATTGAAGAAGGTCCTAGGGAAAAACTCGCAAGTAGGAATAATCTATGCGACATCAGCAGTCGAGCCATTCAACAAGGACAGCGACGCCGACAAGGCCGCCGCCGAAAAGATGAACCATTTCTCCAACCTCTGGTTCTTCGAGACACTGAGTAGGGGAGAGTTAGACCGCTCGATGCTCGGTCTACAACCTGCAGAGAAGGTACCAGAACTCAAGGACAAGTTCGACTGGATAGGAGTAAACTACTATTCGCGACTTGTGGTGAGGGCTTCGGCGATACCGGGCCTCCCCCTGCCATGGACCGTTGTTCCCGGGTATGGGTTTGCCTGTGAGCCGGCCTCGTTCTCGCTGGCTGGGAGGCCTACCTCAGAGTTTGGTTGGGAAATCTACCCAGAGGGTCTTCGGAACGTCTTACTCATGCTTCAGAGATATGGGAAGCCCATGATAGTAACTGAGAACGGAACGGCCGACAGGTATGACAGGATTAGGCCACAGTTCCTGTTCTCCCACATAGCTGCGGTGGAAGATGCCGTCAAGAATGGGGCGGATGTCAGAGGGTATCTGCACTGGAGCTACATAGACAACTTTGAGTGGGCACGCGGGTTCGCTATGAGGTTCGGCGTAATCACCTACGACTCCTCTACTAAGAAGAGGAGGCCACGCCCATCATACTATATTCTACGCGACATAATACAGCAAAATGGCTTGGACGAGAAGATGCGAGACACTGCAGAGCTACTCTATACTCCTCGCTGACCAAGAACACCCACCTCAACGGATTTTTACAGAGCTCGTCGCTTGCTTAGCCGATATTATCCGATTTTATGGATAATGGCTACTAGGTTCCAAACATTCACCGACTGGGAGGATAATCCTAGTATTGCTTTAGTCTCAGGTGTTATCCCTTCCATCCTTGCTTGTCTCTCGCCTAGAAGCGCTGGAAAAACTGCCGCAGCCCCCTAACCTCCTCCAGCACCTCGTGAGATATCTTAATCGACAGAGCCTGAGTTCCTTTCAAGAGTCGTCTAATCTGAAACTCTAATGCGTCGAGAGGGGCTGTATTTTGGGAGGGTGGAACCCTGTCTACCGTTACTTTGCTATCTGTAGCTCTTTTGCTTGAAGCGTCGTGCTGACCGCCTGTTGGGTTTTTTCGGCTCTGTCCTTCTGGGGTCGCCGACGAGCAGGTGTCTATCAAGTGATATTATCTTCTCTTTTAGGGCTGCGCTGGCTGCTGCCATTGCGCGGGCGATAGCCATTGCGCAGGCCTCGGCCTGGCCCATGACCCCTCCTCCCCTGACCTTTATCAGGAAGTCGTGTTTCTTCGCGAATTTCTCGTCGAGCCTCAGAGGCGCTAGTATCTTTTCCCGGGCAAGGGAGTTGGGTAGGTGGTCTAGGAGCATGCCGTTTATAAATATCCTGCCTGTCCCCGGCCTAAGAAGTAGCCTCGCCTTCGCCTCTTTCCTGAAGCCTGTGAATATTGTCTCGGCCTTGACCATTCTCTGCTAAGAGGATTGTTTGGGGCCCCAACTTATATAGATTCGTCGCTTATGTTCTGTTGGTTTTGGCTGAGCCAGGTTGGGATGAGCGTGTTGAGGCATGGCTCTCAAAACAGACCCGCATCTTACAGGATATTTTCCCTGCGCGGAGAGCCTCGATAAGGGAGCTTCTAGGCCAGCCGAGACCCTACGTGGAGACTAGAGGTGGGGGGCGGCACTATTTTTCCAGAAGAGATCTGGAGGAGGCTGCTTCGAAGCTGCCCGCCGAGCTCTTGGATGCTCCCATCTTTCCAATTGTCTTCGCTAGGGGTGAGGCCGAGGACCTATACCTAGTTAGGGGGGCGGAGGCGGCGGCCGCGTTTGCGAAGCTCTCGGATCTCAGAGGTTTGGACCGCCTTCCTACGGGCGAGTTCTACACGTATAAGTCGCTTGTCCTACACTTCTTATCGAGATATCCGTCTCTGGGAATAATTACTGGATAGTTTGGTGGAGGCTGTCTTTCAGCGGTAGTCTTCGTGCCTGACTATGTTTAGTGGCTTCTCGCCTTTCAGATATCTTACAACATTTTCGACGGCCTGCCGCAGCATCTCTTCATAGGTTTCCCTGGAGCTGGCCGCCCCAGCTACCCAAGGCGTGGAGAGGGTGTTAGGGAGTGAGTATACGTCAGAGTCCTCTGATGGGCTTCGAATATTCCACCAGACATCGTTCGCGAATATGAATGAGGGGTTCTCCTTGAGGAATCTCACTAGGTCCTCCTTGACCACTATGGGCGCTCTACCCACGTTTACTAGTATCCCGTCACGCTTCATGAGGCACAATCTCTCATAAGTTATGAGGCCGCGGGTGTGCTTGGTGAGGGGCAGGGCTATTACGGCGTAGTCGCACCCCTTCAACGCCTCGTCGATCCTCTCAGGAGGGTAGAACTCGTCTACTACAGCCCCACTCCTGAGAGACCTACCGTAGCCCACAACATGCATCTTGAACGCCTTAGCAATCTCAGCCACCCTAGTGCCGATCGCACCGAGCCCGAGAATGCATATTCTTCGCCCGTGAAGCATTTTCGACTCTCCTACAACTTCAAAGTTTCCACCCCTAACCCGCTGGTCAAAGAAAGTTATGCGTTTCGCAGCAGCTAACAGCAGTGCGAACGCGTGCTCCGCGACTGCGTCCGCGTTTGACCCCACATTGCTAGCCACGGTCACGTCCTCTCGTATGTGGCTCCAGGGAAGGGAGTCAACACCTGCATAGACACACTGTATGAATCGCAGATTCTTCATGGCATCGAGATCCTGCCCCGTGACGGGCCCGCAGAGCAAGACGGTCACGCGGCTTAGGTCTGGTGCGCCACCCTCCCCCACCTCGTACACTTCGGCATAGTCCTCGATCATGCGTCTGAGTTCCGGCTTCAGCTTAACCGTGCTGTACACCACCTGTTTCAATTCGAGGGACTAGGAATAGCCGGCCGTGATATATTTAATCCTAGACTAGTGGCTGATCTTTTCTCCCGGGCCCGGTGGGATTCGAACCCACGACCTTCCGGTTAACAGCCGGGCGCTCTACCACTGAGCTACGGGCCCAAGGAACGTCCGCTGGTGGTGTTATATTTACCTAACATGCTATGTCAATCCCTTCTCGGCCAAGTAGAGCTTCGCTATGTTTCGGGCGACTGTTGATTTTCTGGCCTTTGATATCGGGTAGATTTTTCCTGACCGTCCGACTACTGTCACCTCGTTGAATGCTGAGGCGAAGCCGATGTCCCTGCGGGAGACGTCGTTGACAACGACCATCAGTGGGTTTAGATGGGATAGGCTCTCTACAACCTTCGCCAAGCCTTCGCCTAGCCCGTAGGCTGCCTTGAAAGGTATAATCTCGATCTCTGGGAACTTCTTCCTGACTGAATCGAGTATCTTGGGTGTCGCCTCAAGTTCTAAGACAATCTTGGGGTGGGTGGCGGTCTCGATCTTCTCGTCGATTGTGCGGACTGGTTTGTAGTCTGCTACGGCCGCTGCCGAGAAGAATGCTTCTGCCCCTTCCGCCTCTTCTAAGACAGCCTTCTCCATCTCTTTGCTCGACTCGACTCTTCTGACCTTGAGGCCTGTGGGAGGTTCGATGTGTGTGGGGCCCAGCACCAGAGAGACCTCGCCTCCAAGCATCCGCAGACTTCTAGCCATCTCGATGCCCATCAACCCGCTACTAGGGTTTGAGATGTAGCGAACCCTGTCAATGTATTCTCGAGTAGGCCCGGCGCTCACTACGAAGCGCCTACCCTTTAATGGCTTGGGAGAAAGATGGTAGATAACCTCGTCAACTATGTGCGTCTCGGGGGCCAGCTTGGCCTTTGACTCCTCCACCACCGGCTCAACTACCCCAACCCCCATTTCTTTTAGACGTCTAAGCGATTCCACCACAGCTGGATTATTCGTCATGGAGGCGTGCATCGCTGGCGCAACCACGACCGGAATCCTAGACCCGAGCGCGGCGGAGCATACAAGTGTGACTGGATTGTCTGAGACTCCCAGACTCATTTTGACGAGGGTGTTCGCGGTGGCCGGTGCGACTAACACTAGGTCCACCCGTCCCTTCCCCTCTGTAAGCTCGACGTGCTCCACACGGCCACCTATCTCGACTATGGGAGTGTTTCCAGTGGCCCACTCCATTAGTTGGGGGTTTAGCAGTTTAGAAGCGTCAGGTGTCATTACTGGAATGACGTCGGCGCCGTGCCTGATTAGGGCCCTCGCGATGTCTGGAGCCCTGTATACTGAGATGCTCCCAGTTAGACAGTGGGCTATACGCAGGCCCGAAAGCTCGTCTCCCCATGACCCTCGAATCGAATCGCCCGACTCACTCATCCATAAGACAATGGTCGTGGAACTCTAAATATCCTCTTCTCAGCTATCTCTTGGCGGTTTTGAGAAAGTTTTCCAGTATTTTGTGCCCCTCCTCCGTCATTATTGACTCTGGGTGGAATTGGACGCCGTAGATTGGATACTTCCTGTGCTCTAGGGCCATTATCTCGGCGTCGTCTAGGGCGACGGCCGTGATCTCCAAGGCTTCTGGGAGCGGGGGCTTGACAGCCAGTGAATGGTAGCGGGCGACTCGGAGTGGGTTCTTAACGGCTTCGAAGATTCCCGAGCCGCTATGCCGCACCATACTCACCTTCCCGTGCATCAGCCTAGAAGCCCTTTCTACCCGCCCTCCAAAGACACAGACAATCCCCTGATGCCCAAGGCACACTCCCAGAACTGGGCGCTCCTTACCCATCTCCAAGATAATGTCGCCTGAGACGCCGAAGAACCTCCTATCAGCTGGATGGCCTGGCCCGGGTGATATGATGATCGCATCGGGGTCGAGTTTGAAGGCCTCCTCGAGGGTCAGCTTATTGTTTCTGAAGACTATTGGGTATGAGCCCAGCTCTCCGAGATACTGGACTATATTGTAGACAAATGAGTCGAAGTTATCTATCACCAGCACCTTTAGCACCATCACCCTCACCTCGCCATCGCTGAGAGAAGTGCAGCCGCCTTATGCTCCGTCTCATACCACTCTGCCTCAGGCTTACTGTCTGCAACCACCCCCATACCCACCTGAATACTCGCCCTCGTGCCAGAGTGGCCTAGAAGCGTCCTAATGGTTATAGCGAAATCAGCACTGCCGTTGAAGGAAATATATCCTACACAGCCCGCATAGGGTCCACGCCTCACAGGCTCAAGCTCATCAATTATCTCGATGGCCCTGAGCTTAGGAGCGCCAGTCACGGTCCCGGCGGGGAAGGTGGCCTCGAGGGCGTCTATTGCGCTCAAGCCAAGCTTTAGTTCTCCAACTACGTGGGAGACGAGGTGCTGGACATGGCTGTACCTATGCACCTCCATCAGCGAGGCAACCCTCACGGTCCCATACCTGCAGACCCGGCCAAGATCGTTACGCGCCAAGTCAACCAGCATTACATGCTCGGCCAGCTCCTTCTCGTCTCTCCTAAGCTCCTCCATCAATCTATCATCCTCTTCTGCACGCCCAGTCATCGGCCTGGTACCCGCAATCGGAAATGTCTCAACCCGAGACCCCTCGACCCTAACCAGCATCTCAGGACTAGTCCCAACAATCCACCTATCATCCAGCCTAAACACATACATGTATGGTGAAGGGTTAATCCGCCTCAACTCCCTATAGTATCCCAGATAACTCCCCGCCACCTCTACGTCAATCCTCCTAGAAGGGACGACCTGGAGAACATCCCCAGCAGCAATATACTCCTTCGCCCTAACCACCATCTCCTCGAACTCCTCCTTCGAAATGCTTGACCTAACGCTGACGGCACGTAGAGGCTCCTCATCCCCCTCATCCCTCACCAACCTTTTGACCTCCTCCCACTCTGCGCTCGGATCACGGCCATAGATGTATGCCTCATTCATCCGGTGGTCGAATATAATACCCCGGTCGTAGATCCCGAACTCCATCTCTGGAAAGTCGTGTCCCGCCTTCTCTCTGAACTGGATATCCTCCCAGTATTTCACAGTCTCGAAGGAGACATATCCAACGGCCCCGCCTAGAAACCTGAATCTGTTCTCTCTATTCTTGGAGCTTAGAACGAGCTCTCCAAGAATCCGAATCGGGTTTTCAGCGTCTACCCTGAGCCTCACACCCTCCAACTTATCGAAAACCTCAAGCACACCATCCTCGACGACTAGAGTCGCGACTGGATCCCAGCCAATAAAGGAAAATTCGGCCAACTTTCTCGGCCCGGAAACAGACTCTAGCAGATAGGTGCGCTCATATTCTTTTGACAGTGCGCTGAAGATTTTGAAGGGTTGATAGCTGCAATCTATCTTCTCTACCTCAATATTCCGCTGACTTATCGCCTCTGCAAGGCCAAACTAAACCCCCTCTACTCAACCCTCGCAGACACCAGCCCCCATCGGCTATTTAATCCTTCACCACCCCCACGCGTGGAAAAGCCATACCGCAAGGCCAGACAGCGCTAAAATAGTGGCTTAAAACATATCGTGGTTGGGATAAGATTTGAGCAGGCCAGCCGAGCTTGGATCAATCAAGGAGGGCAGCAACATCGTAATTGATGGCGAGCCGTGCCGCGTGGTCGAGGTTGAGAAGTCTAAGACAGGGAAGCACGGGTCGGCAAAGGTTAGGGTGGTGGCCATAGGCATTTTCGACGGCGTCAAACGGAACATAGTTGGCCCTTCGGACCAGAGGGTCGAGATACCGATAATCGAGAAGAGGTCGGGGCAGGTCGTAACGGTGGGCGAGGTGGTCTCGGTGATGGATAAAGACACCCTAGAAATAGTCGAGATACCGCTTCCAGCAGAGGAGGAGCTGAGGGCAAAGCTCGAGCCTGGAGCCAATGTCGAGTACTGGGTCGTCCTTAATAGAAAGATGATAAGTCAGGTACGTAAAGAGTAGTATGCACTTTGTATGATGAGAATAGTAATTGATATTTAAGCTTTTCTACAACATTAAGCATAACTATTTATACTACTGAAAATACACTATATTCCGCAGTATGACAGCCGCAACATACAAACCCCATACAACACGCAAAGCAGCGCTGACAGGCCTCGAGACAGCGATAATACTGATCAGCTTCGTCATCGTAGCAGCTGCCTTCTCGTTCGCCGTCTTAAACCTCGGACTCTTCACTACACAGAAAAGTGGAGAGGTGGTCCAAGCTGGAATCGACGAGGCAACCTCGGCGATAGAGACGGTAGGCTCGGTGATAGCTAGGAGCGACCTTAACTCAGGGAGCAGGCAGGTGGCTAACGTTACAATATTCTTCAAGGTTGCTGTAGGGAAGAGGCCTATTGACTTGCGGGTCGGCTCTCTCGTGGTAACCTATCACGACCCGAGGACAAGCATCGAGAACGTATACACGAGCAATGCAACCGCACCTGTGATATCCTTCAGCTCCCCCGGCGTCATCGTAAAGCAGATTGTAGGTGATGGGGACCATCTGATCGAGTTTGGAGAGCTCTGGTCGATAACTGTCGGTATCAGTGAGATGCAGTCTCTACAACCGACGGAGGTCTTCACTATTCAGTTGAAGCCGGTGATTGGCTCTGTGCTTAAGGTTGAGAGGAGGTTGCCGCCGTCCCTAGACCCGGTCATGGACTTGGCATAAGAAACGATAATCTAACCGAGTACCTCCACACTCCACCTATTTTTTGCCTTTATACCACTCAACGTATTTTTTCACTATAGACTCGAGGCTGGTTCTGGGCATCCACCCAAGTATCTGTCTCGCATTAGCTATGTCGGCCCAGCTCATCAGGGGTTCGTGCTGTGAAAGCTCCTCCAGCAATATCTCCGCCCCACTACACGTCTCCCTGAGGACTAGTTCCGCCAAATCCCTTACGCTAACAGGCTTACCACACCCGATATTCAGCTTGTAGACGCCGGGCTCGAGGAAGAGTGCTTTGACGGTCGCATCAGCCACATCCCCGACATAGATGAAGTCTCTTGATGCGGGGACGAACTCGCCCCCGATCCATCGGCCCCTGACTACTAGCGGCCTTCCATCCACAGCGTTTTCTACGAATATCTTCAGGACGTTTCGGCCACCCTCTCCAAGCACGTTGAAGTATCGTAGGATTGTCGCGTCGGTGCCGAAGCTCGCGTGGTAGTTTTGGGAGAGGAGTTCACAACAGAGTTTGCTGAGGCCGTATGGGTTCGTAGGTCTGACCTCTGCGTCCTCTCTAAGAGGAGGGGGAGCGTCTCCATAGACAGCTGCACTCGAGGCGAGCACAACCTTCTCCACTCCCAAGCGCCTCGCAGCCTCGAGGACGTTCAGGTGCACGGTGAAGTTGTTTTGGAGATACTTCTGTGGATGAAGCAGTGATTCGTGTACGTCGATGTATGCTGCAAGGTTCACCACACCTCTAACCCCGCGCATGGCCTCTAGGACTGTGGAGAATTCCGCGGCGTCTCCCCTAACGATCTCCACACCCTCCGGCAAGTGTCCACCAGCTTCAGCCTTATCCAGGACCCGAACACCCTCGCCCATAGAAGCCAGGGACTCGACAACCCGCCTGCCGATATAGCCGAGACCACCTACGACAAGTATCAATCAACAGAGGTGAGCGCGGAGGCATCAATATAATTATCAGCACGCTCCCAGCCTGCAAAGACTTATAAGTAGCCCATCTACACATACACTTGGGCCAGGGCTCATAGGCGGCGCCACCGCCAAGGCAGGTGTAAAACACCTCAGCGATGAGGCGGTGACATCCGGCTCTGGCTATAATAGGGGTGAAGACCTGAGGGACCATAAACGATCCTCAGGTCCAATGTGGGCCGCTTCCGTGCAGACCCCGCCAATAAAATTGGCCGGACTCCGGTTGATCCTGCCGGACCCTACTGCTATCGGGGTAAGGCTAAGCCATGCAAGTCGTAGGCCTCGGGGCATCCCGGGGCCTGGCGCACGGCTGAGTAACGCGTGGCTAACCTACCCTGCGGAGGGGGATAACCCCGGGAAACTGGGGATAAACCCCCATAGGTGAGCAGCTCTGGAACGACTGCTCGCTGAAAACCCTCTGCGGGGATCCTCCGCGGAGGGGCCGCAGGATGGGGCTGCGTCCTATCAGGTAGTTGGTGGGGTAACGGCCCACCAAGCCTGAGACGGGTAGGGGCCCTGAGAGGGGGAGCCCCCAGATGGACTCTGAGACAAGAGTCCAGGCCCTACGGGGCGCAGCAGGCGCGAAAACTCCGCAATGGGCGAAAGCCCGACGGGGTTACCCCGAGTGCCACCCTCGTGGTGGCTTTTGCCCGCTGTAAACAGGCGGGCGAATAAGGGGAGGGCAAGTCGGGTGTCAGCCGCCGCGGTAATACCCGCTCCCCGAGTGGTAGGGACTATTACTGGGCCTAAAGCGCCCGTAGCCGGCCTGGTGTGTCCCTCGTTAAATCCACAGGCCTAACCTGTGGGCTGCGGGGGATACTACCAGGCTTGGGGGTGGGAGAGGCGCTCGGTATTCCCGGGGTAGGGGTAAAATCCTCTGATCCCGGGAGGACCACCAGTGGCGAAGGCGGAGCGCCAGAACACGCCCGACGGTGAGGGGCGAAAGCTGGGGGAGCAAACGGGATTAGATACCCCGGTAGTCCCAGCTGTAAACGATGCGGGCCAGGTGCCGGGACGGCTACGAGCCGCCCCGGTGCCGAAGGGAAGCCATTAAGCCCGCCGCCTGGGGAGTACGGCCGCAAGGCTGAAACTTAAAGGAATTGGCGGGGGAGCACCACAAGGGGTGGACGTTGCGGCTTAATCGGATTCAACGCCGGAAACCTTACCGGGGGCGACGGCAGGATGATGGTCAGGCTGACGACCTTACCGGACGAGCCGAGAGGAGGTGCATGGCCGTCGCCGGTGCGTGCCGTGAGGTGTCCTGTTAATTCAGGCAACGGACGAGACCCGCGCCCCCTGTTGCCATCGGCCGAGAGGCGCTGGGCACTCAGGGGGGACCGCCCCCGAAAGGGGGAGGAAGGAGCGGGCTACGGCAGGTCGGTATGCCCCGAATCCCCCGGGCCGCACGCGACGTTCAATGGCGGAGACAGTGGGACGCCACCCCGAAAGGGGGAGCTAATCCCTAAACTCCGCCTCAGTTGGAATCGAGGGTTGCAACTCGCCCTCGTGAACGCGGAATCCCTAGTAACCGCCCGTTACCACCGGGCGGTGAATACGTCCCCGCTCCTTGCACACACTGCCCATCGCTCCACCCGAGCTGGGGATGGGCGAGAGCCACTCAAGTTGGGTGGCCCGAGCCTAGACCCGGTGAGGGGGGAGAAGTTGTAACAAGGTGGCCGCACGGGAACGTGTGGCCGGATCACCTCCCAAAATCTCACGGAAGCGGCCCACACATCACCCCTACATTTTTCTAAATACATTCCACAGATAGGCTTCTCTCTAAGCCTGTATACGATTACGATCACAATATTGTGATTAAGCCCGCTACTGGGCTATTTCTTTTGGGCCCAGGCTTATTTTGGTTAGGTAGAGGTTTTCGTCGGGTCCGGGTGTGAGGAATATTTTGTCGGGGTATAGGATTGAGAGTTTGTTTATTGTGTCTCGGACCATTGTTGGCGTTGCTATTTGGTTGTTTTCGAGTAGTCTCATGCAGACCGCCATCTCTAGTAGGCTTACCTTTACCGGCCCGCCTAGCCAGGCTGACATTGTGTTGAATGTCTGGACTAGCTCTCTGTTTAACGCCTCCCTAGAGGGCCGGCCTGTGTAGGGGATGAAGAGCGGTGCTAGCATTGTGAAAATGTTTTCGCGGAGTCGTGATGGCGGGTAGGTGAGCGCCTTAGCCACCACCTCCTTATGGCTTAGAATCTGGTCAGAGACTGTGTACCGCCCTCTCCTGTATCTGTTGAGTATCCCCAAGTCGACGAGCCATTCGAGCCTGGGTGGGACCACGTGTCGGTACTTGGCGTAGAGGCTGCTTCTAATCCAGAGGGCCTTTGTGGCGTATTTCAGCCTCTCCTCCCTGAACCTCTTAGCCATCTCTATCTTAGAGAGAATCTCTCCCCGCGCCCTTTTCCCTGCCGCCGTTAGCAGCGATGCTAGAGCTTGGGGGTAGAGTTCCTCCATGACGTAGTTCATAGCGTCTATTCTCGCGAAGGTCTCGTGTTCTAATGCCCACCTGATTATGCCTGGGAGTATTAGGTAGTCTTGTGTGAGTAGTAGCCAAGTGAAGAAGACCTTGTCCACCGGTTTGAGTGAGATCAAGTCTAGGAGTGTTAGCTTCGTCTCTCCTTTGAGGTATGCGTCAATAGGTGATATGCTCCGTGTGAAGGCGTAGATGATTCCATTCTCTCCGAGTCTTTGTGTTTGCCGGTTGATGAGACCCAGCTCTGCTGCAAAGGAGACATAGTTTCTCGCAGCCACCGGGCTCCGTATCAAACCTATGACGTCTTGCCCTACCTGATGCCCCTCTTCAAGCTTTTTCAAGCTCTCCTCCAACACGGCGGCGATAAATCCCGGAGAGACCTCTCTGCCGTGGGACTCGGTCTTGGCTGCCCCAACTATCAAGCGGAGGTAGCCGAGCCTACATACTTCGCCGTGAGTCTCAAGTATCAAGTCAGGGCAACACCCCTAAGCCGGGCCTCACCACCCCAATTAATGTTTACTTTGTTCTCAACCGCTTCTCCTTTCTCAAGCTCCAGTATTACTTCACCACTAACACCCTGCTTCGCGTCAAGATACATTAAATACTTGTTTTCTTTGGGTATGTTGTCGTAGACAATCCGCCTCACACCGAAGCCTGCCCTAACAGCTATTGGTTCCACAAACTCGGCTAGGTCTATACGCTCGCCATTCTTCTTGACAACGCCTAGCACGACTACGCATGCCTTATCCCATTTCAATACCCTGAATATTTCCCTGAAGACCTCGTCCATGAAGACTGCGAATTTTTGAAGGGAGTTTGAGTGGAAGAGCCTCTCCGCTACACTCTTATAGTCTTCTCCTAAGAACCATAGTCTTAGCCAGTTGTCCCAAGCGTATGTCTGCATGTTAAGGTAGGGTGGTGATGTGATGACGAAGTCGACAGACTCGTCCTGTATTGGGAGGCTTCTCGCGTCATGGCTGTATGCCGCGCCATCCACGAGGTGGACGTGGGACTGGAGGACCCTTCTCGCCTTCATTAGAAGGCACTTGGGCAGGCTTCTGAGAGGCTTCTTCAGCCCTAATATTCTTTTAGACCTGGCAACGTATCCTGGAGACATGGAGAATGAGTGTGAACACTTCACCGATAGGCTAAGACTGCTTGAGCCGTGTAGTATTCCGAGGATTAGCGCCTTGATGAACATTCCAGTCCTAGAGTAGTCATCCATTAAGAGCTCCCGCGCAGCTAGGATTTGCCTGAGGGTTTTCCTGTGATAGAAGACTTGAACCTCCTCGGGAACGTCATCATCGACTCCCCTCTCGAGATATTCCCTATTTCTCGAAACCCACTCCTCCACCTGGCTGTATGTGATTGGCTGTACCTTCGCGTGTGTTAGCACATACGCCTCTGGCGCCAAATCGTTACCCACTCCCACCCGGCCTGTAACGCAGGCTTCAAGAGGGGCGGTCCCCTTCCCCGAGAAGGGGTCTAGGACCACATCGCCCGGTTGGGAGTATTTTACGATATAGTAGTGTGCCATGGCAGGTGGGAATGAGCCAGTCCTCGAGCATAGGCGGTGCAGCGATGACCCCCAAGCGTGTGGCGAATACTTCCAACTCCCGCTTAGTTCCCAGCTTGACACATGCTTTAACTCCAGCATCTCGCGAGCGAGGCAACCCTTGCACCAGCATCTTTAACTATTGAGACGATTCTAATGCATCAGACTACTATATTATATCCAGGTGTAATATACTGGGAATGTCGAGAGCCTCAGAGTGGAGCTCCTCTGCCTATTACTTCAGACTGTCGCCTTGAATATCGGGAGAATCCCTAGGTATTCCACATCTTCGAACACTCCACCCTCCAAGAGGATTGCAGCCTTCTTGCGGACCCTCCCACCAGCCATAACGACGAGCTTCTCCAATGCGGAGAGGGTCTCCCTTGTACTCACTATGTCATCCACAATCCCCACATTTTTATCCTTGATGTATGGGACGTAGCGTCCATCAATGCAGAGCTTTATCGGGGCCTTGCTGGTCACTGGCTTGCACTCGGTGACCAGCGGGTTTATCATGAAGGGCTTCAACTCTTTTCTCGCCACTATGTATCTCTTGTGGTCTAGGATTTTGGCGATCTCGTGAACTAGCGGTATGCCTTTGCTCTCCGACGTGACCAGTATGTCGCACTCCCTTAGCCTCTCTGAGAGCTTCTCGGCGCACTTGGATATGAACTCCCTGTCTCCTAGGCTGTCGAAATAGGCTATCCACGTGTCCTCTGCTACTTTGAGGAGTGGGAGCCTACGCCTGATGCCCTCAACCTCTATCTCGTAGTATTCCCTATTCTGGTAGGGGAGGATTACCTCCTTCACGGCTGATAGCGTCTATGCTCTGGATTAAAAGTTTAGCACGTCTTGGTCGCGGTGCTGGATTCCGAGGGTTTCGGCTATATATCGGATCGTGTGTCTCACTTTTAACCCGGTGAATTGTCTGAGCTGTTGTGCGCAGACGCTGCTCTCGGTTGCAATCTCCATGCAGCCTGTCCCCAGTATGATTTCCGCGACCCTCCGGCCTATCTCCGCGCTTATGAGGAAGCCTTCAGCACCCCGCCTCATCCCCCAGGTTCCGGCAATGCCGCAGCAGCCGTAGTCGAATGAAAGCACGTTCAGCCCCACTTTCTTCAGAAGGTCTTCAGAAGGCCTGCCGGGTGATAGGAGTCTCGAGTGGCATGGGTGGTGGTAGAAGACGTAGGTGTTGGATTGTAGGCCGGTGCCCGGCGATAGGGACTTGGCTTCAGCAGCTATGAAGCTAGTGAGCTCCCAAGTATACTCCGCAACCCGCTGTGAGGCGGCCGTGTCTAGTATCTTTGGATATGCTTCGCGGAGGCAGTAGGCGGCTGTGGGCTCTGAGCAGACAATCCTCGCACCAGACTCTACGTAGCTTTTCAGCTTCTCGACGTTCTTTTCGGCGACCTTTTTAGCCTTTGAGAGGAAGCCATACTGGATGGAAGGCATTCCAGAGCCATACGTTCTCGGGACAGCTACTGTGAACCCTAAAGCCTCTAGGACCCTAACCACCAGTACCCCTATCCCCCAGTCTATATAGGCGGCATACGTGTCTGGGAAGTACACAATGTCGGCGTCTCTCCTGCTGAGATATCTTTCTCCTAGGATTCCGTAGAGGCTGCCTCCCCTGAACCTGTGCATCAGCCTCCGCCTATCTATGCCCAGCAGACCCTCCATGAGCCTTCTAGACACCCTGCTACCCTGGAGCCAGTTGAAGAGACGTGGCAGGCGCGAGCCCAGCTTGGCGTAAAACTCATAAGTCGTCAGTATTCTCTCCCGTAGAGTTTTTTCCCCAGCTGCATGCTTAATCCAGGATATCGTCATTGGGATGTCTATCTGGACAGGGCAGACGTGTAGGCATAGGCTGCACGAGACACAATACTTTGCTATCACGGATGCGTCTTTGATGCCCTTCGTTATTGCAGTCCATGGAACACCCATCGGGCCCGAGTAAATGTCTCCGAAGACATGGCCACCCAATATGCGGAAAGTGGGGCAGACGTCCAAGCAGGCGGCGCACCTAATGCATCTGAGCGCATCCTTAAGCCAAGGATCCCTGCTCGCGCCCACGCGCCCATTATCCAAGAGCACGAGGTGGTATTCTGGCACCTTGACATGTCTCGACATTCCGCGGGGGCCTATAACTGTGATGTAGCTCGTCGCGTCTCTTCCCACAGCGCTTACAGGCAACACCCTCAACACGTTGAAGGCGTCATCCCAAGTCTCAACTATCTTCTCCACACCAGCAATAGAGACGAGTATTCTAGGCATAGTTGCGACAAGCCTTCCATTCCCCTCGTTAGTTACCAGTACTGCTTGCCCGGTCTCTGCAACCACAACGTTGGCACCTGTAATACCCATCCCCGCCCTTTTGAAGTCGGCCCAGAGGTCTTGGCGGAAGAATCTCGTTATCGCCTCCGGCTGTGGCGGAAGGTTAGCCCCCCTTTTCTCACTAACTAGTCTCGCAATCGCATCCCGGCTAAGGTGGACTGCTGGTGCGATGATGTGCGAGGGCCTCTGACCGGCCAGCTGGACGATCCTCTCGCCTAGGTCTGTTTCGACGACCTCGATTCCCCGGCTGAGCAGCGCCTCGTTAAGCCCTATCTCCTCAGTCGTCATGGACTTAGACTTGATTACGCACTTGACCCCTCTACTCTCGGCTAGACTGACGATGTATCTTCGCGCATCCTCCACCGTCTTGGCGACATAGACGTTTCCCCCCTCCTTCTTGGCAGACTCGACAGTTAGAGCTATGAGCCTCTCAAGCTCCTTGACCGTCTTCTCCCGCGACTCGAAGAGACCCGCCAGATATCCACGCTCCAGCCTCCCCATACTATCCCTGCTCCTCAGATGCATAGTTAGCATGCTGCGCCAGCGCGTCTCAATCTCCCACCTCTTCCCCAACGCCTCGAGGACTCTAGACTTATTCATCGAGCTCGACCCCCGCCACAATACACCCGCAACCGACTGGGCCGTGTACGCCGATGACGTGTGTCAGCTCGATGTCTGAGGTGCTGCTGGGACCCGATATTATGGCTACTCCGCCGGGCCTAGACTGCCGAATTAGGCTCGCAAGATCACGGTAGTTTTGGAGGATTTCACTCTCCTCCAAGAGAGCGACGGAGTACTCAGGTACTAGTGATGCGAGGTTCGACGCCCAGTCGTCGAATATTACGACGCCACCAGTCTCCAAGATTCCAGCCTTGGCGCGGAAGACCCCTAGCGAATTGTTTCTATACTCTTCAATCTCCATCTCCACCCTATCTATCTCCAAAACCGTGTAGCCGCCCCTTCCCGCAAGCCCTGAGCGTATCCTTAACGCCAGCCCTTTAGAAAGCCCTCCCATGACAATTCTTCTCACACCCCAGCTAGAGGCCCAGTCGGCCAACACGTCTACGAGAGCATCCACGCTATGGACGTGTACAACCTGAAACCCATTATTTCTACACCTCTCCAGAAACCCCTCCACCTCGAGTCTCGCTCCACGCTTAGCTAACTTTGCTTCACGCTGCGAGTTGTTTCTCTCCGCCAACTGTTGCGGACTTGTCTTGGAAAGGATATATACCCTCCTCGCACTCAGTATACTTGCTATGAAGTTAGGCATTTTTACTGTCCTATATAATGAGGAGCCCCTCGAAAAGGTGTTGCGGTATGTCTCGGGCCTGGGTTATGAGGCTGTTGAACTTGCCGCCTGGCGCGGGAGCAATCACCTAAACATTGATAAGGTGTTGAATGGTGGTGCGCAGGAGGTTAAGAGGCTTGTGGAAAAATATAACATGACAATCTCGGGCATCTCCAACCACTTGGAGGGGCAGCTGATACTGGGGCCCCACGATTCCTCGACTGACGCCTTCTTCAAGGGCTCGCCAGAGGAGAAGATCAAGTATGGCATTGAGAGGATGAAGAAGACCGCGGAGGCTGCAAAGCTGCTGGATGTCAGTGTTGTGAACGGGTTTATAGGTTGTCCGAACTGGGGCGCATGGTATATCTTCCCAGCAGAGTATGAGAGGATCTACGAGAGCTACTTCACCCTATTCGCGGAGCGCTGGGGAGAGGTCCTAGACCATTTCGCAGCTAATGGGGTCAAGTTCGCCCACGAGGTCCATCCCCAGGAGGTCGTCTACAACATCGAGACGGCCGAGCAGGCGATAAAGGTGTTAAACGGTAAGAGAGAGTTTGGATTCAATTTTGACCCAAGCCATCTCGTCTGGCAGCTTATAGATCCTGTGGTCTTCATCAAGAGGCTGGGTGACAGGATATACCATAGCCACGCGAAGGATGGAGAGCTTGTGAAGGAGAACCTCCCGGTCTCCGGCTCCATCCCTACAGGGTCTTGGACAAGGCCGACCAGGGGCTTCCGCTTCAGGATACCCGGCTGGGGCGACGTCCCGTGGAAGAGGGTGATAACAGCCCTAGCTGAAGTGGGCTACGACCACGTCTTGAGCTATGAGCATGAAGACCCAGTGATGAGTAGGGAGGACGGTGTTGAGAAGACCGCGGCCTTCCTAAAACCACTACTCATCAAGAAGCGGCTGGAGAAGGTCTGGTGGTAGTCGGGAGGGTGGTTAGGGATGGTCAGGGAGATAGGCGTAGGCATGCTGGGCTACGCCTTCATGGGCAAGGCTCACAGCAACGCCTTCATCAAGATGCCGAGGATGATGCAACAAGTCCCCGCCCTCCCCAAGCTCGTAGCAATATATGGACGGACTGAGCAGCAGGTGAAGGCAGCGGCTGAACGATTCGGATACAAGCGATACTACACCGACTGGCACAAGCTAGTACAGGACGCTGAAGTCGAGCTCGTTGACAACGGACTCCCAAACAACCTGCACAAAGACCCATGCATAGAAGCTGCCGAACGCGGCAAGCACATCCTCTGCGAAAAACCACTGGCCATGAATGCGAAGGAGGCTGAGGAGATGTACCGGGCGGTGGAGAAGGCGGGCGTCAAACACATGGTAGCCTTCAACTACAGGTTCGTCCCCGCAATCGTGCTCGCTAAACGCCTGATCGAGAGGGGCGTGATAGGTAAGGTCCTACAGTTCCGGGGAGCCTACCTCCAAGACTGGATAATGGACCCGTCATTCCCCCTAGTCTGGAGGCTTAGACGAGAGGTGGCTGGCAGCGGCGCGCTCGGCGACCTCGGCTCCCACGTGTTTGACTTGGCGCGCTATCTGGTGGGTGAGGTTGAGGCGGTTATGGGGCTGACCAAGACCTTCATTGAAGAGAGACCACTCCCCGAGAATCCCTCGCAAAAGGGCAGGGTTACTGTGGACGACGCCTTCATATCCCTCGTCAAGTTCAAGAATGGCGCTATCGGTTCTGTGGAGGCGACCCGGTTCGGGGCAGGCTGCAAGAACCTCCTAAGGGTTGAGATCCACGGCTCGGAGGGGACGCTCGTATTCAACTTGGAGAGGCTCAACGAGCTTGAGCTGTTCGAGAGGAGGGGTGATGCCGAGACGCAGGGGTACCGGAGAATACTTGTCACAGAGCCCGCCCACCCCTACATCGCCAACTGGTGGCCCCCGGGACACATAATTGGCTGGGAGCACACCTTCGTCCACGAAATACACCACTTCCTCGACTGCATAGTGAATGATAAGCCAGTCGCACCGATGGGCGCCACATTCCTCGACGGTCTCAAGAACAATCAGATACTAGACGCTGTCTTGAGGTCTGCGGAGACTGGGCGCTGGGAGCAGATACCCTAAAAGCGTTTATCTATTATCTGTCCTGATAGGATAGGCCTAGCGCGCTTCGGAGGAGTTGCTGGCTCTCCGCCAAGCGGTCACGCCCAATGATCGCTTTTATCTCTCCCGCCTCCATAAGTGCTAGCTTGTCTGCTAGCTCGAAGACTAGGGCCGGATTCTGTTCTGCAATTATGGCTGACGCGCCCTGACTGGTGAGTTGCTTAACAGCCTCTACCATCCGCCGGATTATAGGTGGAGCAAGCCCTGTGGCAGGCTCATCCATCACCAAGAGCTTTGGCCTGGAGGCTATGGCTCGCGCTACCGCAAGTATCTGCTGTTCACCACCGCTGAGCTTGCCTCCCTTCCTATCTCTGAGGGGCTCTAGCTCGGGGAATAGCTTGAAGGCCTCTTTCAAGATCTCTCCGTTTAATCCCTCCGCTATCCGGAGATTCTCCTCGACGGTCAGCCTAGCGAATACCCCCCTGTCTTGGGGGACATATCCCACACCCATCCGCGCTATCGCGTGGGGGCTCCAGCCCGTGACATCATGGCCGTCTATCACTACCCTTCCGCTCATAGGTCTTATGTGTCCTACGACCGTCTTCAGCAGTGTCGTCTTACCAACCCCGTTTCTACCCATAACAAACAGCACCTCACCCTTCTCTACCTTGAGGGAGATGCCTCTCACAATCTTGAGCCCGTAGTATCCTGACACCAGTCCACTTATCTCCAGCATCAGGACCCCCCTCTCAGATACACCTCTTCAATCTTCTCAGTAACCCAACTGTCCCTTGCGTTGCCAAGCGCCACAATCCTTCCACGACTCATGATAGCGATCCTCGATGAGAGCGAGACCACGAAATCGACTCTATGGTCGATGATGATTATCGCCAGCCTCTCCGCCAAGCCTCTAAGGATCTCTACGAGGGTGTGCACCTCTAGACCGGTTAGGCCTTGGGTAGGCTCATCCATCACCAGCAACCGCGGCCGCGAGATGAGGGCCATGCTTATCTCTAATAGCCTTATTTGGCCGTGAGAGAGTTGGGAGGCTTTAAGTTCCAATACTGGTTGGAGGCCTAGTAAGTCCGCCGTTTCGATTATCCGCTGCCTAACGTCCTTGCCGGAGGTGTGGAGGGCGGCTAGTTCGAGGTTCTCGTAGACTGTGAGCGAGGGGAAGGACCGCGGTATTTGGTGGGTGTTGGCTATTCCTAGGCGGGCTCTTTTCCTCACGGGGAGACCGGTAATCTCTCTGCCTAGGAAGAATATTCTGCCGCTGTCGGGCTTGAGGGAGCCTACAATGACACCGGCTAAGGTGGATTTGCCCGCACCGTTTGGACCTATTATTCCGAGGATCCCTGTATCACCTACCTCGAGGGAGACCCCCGCCAGGGCCTGGACACCGTCAAAGGACTTTGAGATATCTTGGAGTGAGAGTAGGGGTCTAGGCTGCACGGCTCCTCCACCTTCCCAGTATTTGGTAGGCCCACCGCAGCCTCCCTGTCGCGAGGGCGAAGGCTACAAGCCCGGCCCCAACAACCAGCACATGCCCCCTCAGGAGGCCTCGCGCAGTGTCCGCCAACAGGTTCACCAAGAGGCTTCCGAGAAAAGGCCCGAACTCCACGTAGGGGCCGCCCACGAGCACCCATAGGACAGGCTCCACGGAGTTGAGGACTCCAGCATATCCAGCCCCGACATAGCTGTATAGGAGTGCTAGGAGGGAGCCTGAGGCACCGGATAGGGCGCCAGAGATCGAGAAGGCTAGGAGTTTGAGGATGGAGGTGTTGTAGCCGAGGCTCTCCAGCTTCTCCTCGTCATCTCTAACAGCCAGCAACATGCGGCCCAGGCGTGAGGAGGAGAGGATGGTTATACCTGCTACCACGACAGTTAGTGCAATTAGTGAGACCATGTAGCGGGCGTCCAGCTCGGAGAGTAAGGGTTTGAGGGCTCCTGTGATGGTGGCCTCGCCTCTCAGGACCAGCCCCTGCTCACCCCCAGTTATCTCGTTAAAGTGCAGTGCGACTAGGTAGAGCGCCTGTGACGCGAGAAGGGTCCCTATCATCAGGTAGGCTCCGCCGACACGCATAGCGAGTACGCCCAAAAGCATGGAGAGGAGCACCGAGGATGCGACACCAACAGCCAGTGCCACGAAGGGGTCTGGCGAGATGTAGTAGGCGTAGAGGCCAGCGCCGTACATGCCGGCTGCGAATAGAGCCGCATGCCCCAGACTCATGATGCCAACCATCTGGAAACACACGGCATAGCCGTAGGAGTAGATGGACAGTATCATGATTCGGGCTACCAAGGCTTTTTGATACTCTGGAAGGAATGGGTAGGCTACTGCTAGGATTATCGGGATTGTGAGCGATGCTATAATTGTGGGCCGCGGCCTCAATACCTCCACACCCCCCTAATCGAGCCGAGCCTCCTAGCTACGACGTATATCAGGGCCAGAGTCAGTGTAAGGACCCTTGCCACTGTAGGCGCGAGGAAGAGGGCAGCGAGACTCTCTAGCAGGCCCAGCCCAACACCTGCCGCAATAGTCCCGCCAATCCTACCCACACCCCCCAAAACCACAACAACAAACGACACGGCAAGGGCGTCAAACCCCATGAGGAAGTGTATCTGCCTGAAGGGTGAGGTTAGAGCACCGGCAAACCCCACTAATGAGCCGGCCAGGGCGAAGCCAATCAAAAACACCTTGCTAGTGTCTATGCCTAGAGACTCTGCCATCAGCCTGTTCTCCTGAGCAGCCCGCAGAAGGGGGCCAATCCTACTCCGCTCAACACCAAGCCAGACGAGGAGACAGGCCATAAGCGAGAATAGGCCTGCGAAGAGCTTGAAGCCCGAGTAGCTGAAGCCAGAAAACTCTATGATGGGGTTAAAGGGGGGTGAGATCGAGCGCGGAGCAGGCCCCAGTATGGCTAAGCCCAGTTGCTGAAGGATGAGGAGGAGTCCAAAGGTTGCGAGAACCGTTTGGCCGGGCTCATGCCCAAACCTCTGGAGAATGAACATGTTTATAGCAACGGCCAGCCCCCCGACAAGAAGGGGGGCCGCGACCAAAGCAGAGGCATATGGGAGAGCAGCCTGTACCATGAGCCAGCTTATCATCGCACCGAGCATGTATAGCTCGCCATGGGTCAGATTCACGACATTCATTATACCGAAGACGATAGCAAGTCCGAGGGCTATGAACGCCATAACTGAGCCGTTGACTAGGCCATCAACTACCGCCAGCCCCAGATGCTCTAGAGGGAGCAATTCTAGAACAACGGCTGCTTAGTATAATCGTTCGGATGCTCGTAGAATGAATCTTCTATCTCAGTCCTGTGGACAACCACTAGTCTGCCATTTCTCACAACCGATATGAACTGATGCCCAAATGACTGGTGTAGTTTGCCGTTGAAACGCTTGTCTCCTTGTGGGTGCCACAGACCCTCATTGAACCAATCCATAGACTCGAGCGTCTTGATAAAGGCCTCATAGTCGCTGCGAGTCGGCTCGCTGTAGCCGCTCTGCTCCACAGCCTCCTTAATTACGAAGAGGGTCTCCCAGACCCCAAACATGTGGCTAAATGCGGAGACTCGAGAAGGATCTGACTTGTCGGCGCCACTTTCGTCAACACCAACCGACTCCCTATAGAACCTTGCATAGGGGGTGTCGTAGCCGTCAGCATACCTTGGAAAAGCCTCCCAGAAATAAGTCCCCTCAAGATACTCCAACCCTGGAGCGGAGAGTGGAACAGCCTCAATGCTGTCTATAAATCCGAACAACTCAGGCCTATCACGCCCAAGATAGACCCCAAGCTCCCTGATAAAAGTAAGCACGTCGCCAACCATCACATGGTAAAGCACATCAATATCTCTCGGAATCCGGGTGAAGTATTTCGTAAAGCTGGTCTCACCCGGCGGGATGGGAATCTTCTCAACAATCCTCGCACCATACCTCTCCGCCGCCTTGGTGAGGGCATCCCTATGATCATGCCCAAACGCATAGTCAGGGTAGATCATCGCGACCCTCTTCCCCAGGTTCTCGAAGATCCACTTAGCCACGGCAGTCACTTGGCCAGGGACATCTGTTATTCCTGGCTGGAAGCACCACCTATTCAGCTTGCCGAAAGGTACATGGGTTCCCTCACTGACTGCGAAGTAGGGTCTCTTAAGCTCGCCAGCCCTAGGGCCGGATGCAAGCACCACGTCCGAGAAGAGGGCCCCGAGGATGAAGTCTACATTGTGGGCTAGCACAAGCCTCTCGACGACCTGCGCACCCTTGGCGGGACTTGTCTCGTCATCCTCAGCTATGAGTTCAACCGGCCGCCCAGCTATCCCGCCGATCTTGTTTATGTAGGAGACAGCGGCGTTGGCCACCCTCTCATACCAGAAACCGTATGGTGCCCCGATCCCAGTTCTGTGTACTTGGAACCCGATCTTGATGGGTTTCACACCTGGTTCGCGTCCCTGTGGAGGCTGCGCTCCGATTGAGCTGCCTGACAAGTATCCGGCAACAGCCCCTAGACCTGCCGCACCAGCGGCGATAATACCGGTCTTTAATAGACTTGAGAGAGCCCGCCGTCGATCCATTTCCAGCGAAGTAGGTTATAGCCCCTCGTTTTATAGCTAACGAAACTGGCAAAAAATGATTCAAAACATCGCTCAGCTGTAATATTGCCGGAATGCCCAAAATTGATAAGCCTCCCTAAGAATATAATGTCAGGACGACATGGAGATCATAGTTAAGGTCTCTGGGCGTAGCATCGGAGTTAGGCGCGAGGTGGAAGAAGTTCTGAAGGACAGGCTACAGGGTGTTAAGGTTTGTGAATCTCTAGACGATGTCAGACTCGAGAAAGGTGACGTACTTGTAGTCGTTGGTGACGATAGAGATATTCTTCAGACTCTCCACACAGTTAGCGATAGAGAGGTGAGGGTCTTAGCAGTCAGCCGCGAGGCTACGCGAGGATTCCTATCACAGGTGATGCTTGACGAACTCCCAAGCGCCTTGGAAAGGATTGAGAAGGGGCAGTTCATGACAGAGAGTCTAACCGCGTTAAGAGTGACGATCGACGACCAAAACCTTGCCATAGCCGTAAACGAGGCAGCACTCTTCTCGCAGATAAGCGCTACACTTGTGGAGTATAGCCTTTATGTGGATGGAGAGCTCCTCTGGCGCGACTTGGCCGATGGCTTAATCGTCTCCACCCCCCTAGGCTCAAGCGGATACTCACTCTCAGCGGGAGGACCCTTGATACACCATGCAGCCAAGGCCCTAGCTATTGTACCCGTAAACTCGATAGACATGACGCGTAGACCCCTAATCGTCAGCGACCAGTCAGCCATATCTGTGGAGAGCGTCTCGTCGCGGGGCGGGGCGGAGGTCATAGTTGACGGGCTTCTCCGCGTCCCTGTCGAGGAGAGCCTCACGATCAAGGCCTATGAGCCGCCCATCAAATTCATCAGGCTTAACGGCCCTTCCCCCATATTCAGCAAGATTGAGAAGAAGATACATCTGGCGGAGGAGCTGTTAGACACGCCACCGTCAGCGAAACTCATACTAAAGACAATAGAGTATGAAGGGCCTCTCACCTATTCCCAGCTCCTCAAAAAGACTATGCTACCCGAGAGGACCCTCCGCCACGCACTTAACATACTGGTCTCGAAGAGGCTTCTCGCTCGTAGACCACTCACAAGAGATGCGAGACAGAAGATATATTATATTCCCGAGAGTAATCGTATTGGAGAACCGAAAACAACGGAGTGAATAGGTATTGGATGTTGGGCTGGGAGATCTTGCGGCGAGACAGGAGGGTCTAAAGGCCTTCATGAGGCTATACCCTCAGGGCGTGACGGTTGTCACCACAAGGGTAGGCGGACTTGCATACGGCATTACTGTCAGCTCCTTCACCTCAGTCTCCTTAAATCCACCCCTCGTCATGATAGCCGTTGACAGGTCGGCAAACTCCTACAAAGCCTTCAGAGAGGCAGAAATATTCGCGATACATCTCCTCTCAAGCGGGCAGGCAGAGTTAAGTGAGATTTTTGCCGGCAGGAAGAAGACCCGCGATAAGTTTGAGGGCGTGGATTATGAGGAGGGGCCCGAGAAAGTCCCAATCCTCCGCGACACTCCAGCCTACATGATCTGTAGGAGGTATAGGATTTACGAGGCTGGAGACCACGACCTGATACTCTGTGAGGTTTTAAGCGTTGCTATAAGAATGCCGGATTCAAAGCCGCTAGTATATAGGAATAGGACCTATACCACTGTTGCCAACTGAGGTAAAGGCTAAATCAACGCTTAGGAAATCTTCTTGACGTGATGAAACCGACCTGCGCTGAGGGCTATCTGCCCGGTGAAGAGCATGTCTCCTCTCTGAGAGTTTTAGGGGTGTAGTTCGGCTTGATCGTCCAACTCTACGGACACCTCCGCACAGAGGTGAAGGACCGGCTCATCGAAGTCAGGCTAGGTGAGAGGAAGCCGCTTAAAGCCGCTCTAAAACTCCTACCCGAGACAGTAAGGCGCCAAGTCCTTGATGAGGGCGGGGAAATAAGACCAGGGTTCCTAATTCTCGTAAACGACGTGGATGCGCGCTCAGTCTACCGGTATGAGGTGGAGGTATCGGATGATGACAGGGTCACTATTGTGCCGATGATCCATGGCGGCTGTAATTAGGTCCAGCTACGGGCCCTACAGGTTTGCTGCAGCACTGATAACCAACGTAAAGAAGAATCCACTGAAGCTCCTAGATGAAATGCGTCTCAGCGGCTCGTCGGGAATACAGTTCTGCAGGCCAGAGATAGTTGTGTCAGCCCGCCACCTAGTCGCAGCATTCGCAGCCGCTGCCACAACCACCTTAGCCGGGACAGCAAGGTCCAAGCGTATCGAGGTAGAATACCTCCTAAGACTATCATGCCAGAGACAGATCCAAGACGCCCTCAAAGTCGCAGGCATCAGAGGCGGCGAGGACAAGATAGTCGCAGCAGCAATAACTACAGGCGACACGGACCCGGAGACACTACTCTACAAAATAGTAGAGGAGCTAGGCGGAACTATCGAGCCCTTCAGACAAGTAGCGTCCCCAGCGACTCTAATGGAAATCTACAACATAAGTAAAGAGCTGCTGGAAGTAGTCCCAGCACCCGACCCAGCAGACGCCCTAGAACTCCTAATAATCGAGAAAGTAGTCTCAAGCTATGTCGGGTGAAAAGCAGTCACGCGGCGCGTGCTCATACAATTACGTGTGTGGCGAGTGTAGAACGAGGGCTTATTCGTATTTGTAGAGTGTTTTTACCTCGAAGTTTTCGGGCAGTACACCGGTGGACTTGTAGTACTTCACGAGCCTGTGTATCTTGGCCTCCACTAGCTGGAGCCTCTTTCTGTTGTAGCGGTCTGATCGGTGTGTTTGCAGGTGTACGTGCATTCTCCTAGCCCTTGCGATGAGGTTTGAGAGGTCTTCAGGTATTTCCGGAGCGAGGCCGTTTTCCTCTAGAATCTTAAGCATCTTCTTGCCCACTATCGGTTTGACGAGGGGGATACCGTGTTGGTCACGGAGTATAACGCCTATCTGGCTGGGTGGGATACCGCTTTTTGCATACTTCACGACCAGCGCCTCTACCTCGTCTGGGGAGACTGTGAGCCAGGGTGGAGGCACCTTACTTATGGGTCTCTTAGACCCTGAGCGGCCTCTTTTCCTCGCATGCATCCGCGCCAAGCCTAAACCACTTAAGGCTAGTTTTCCCCCGGCGTGATTTAAATCTAACCCGAGCCATGATTGGCAGTCGAGGGGCTAAATAGCCTTAAATGAGGCGTGATGAGGCTAAACATTTTAGATGAGTGTAGATAGGAGGGAGATTCTAGTCTATGCTGTTTGTGTCGCCTCGTGGATTGCCAGTGGGTTCATACACTTTCCCCAGCTTGGATGGAGCATATACAGTGACATAGTCAGCTTCTGGTACAGGCCCGAGAGCGGAGATATGCTTAGGGCCGGCTCCGCGCCCTGCTTCCAATTCTTCTTCGAGTATCCCCCCGCCTCCTGCCTCTCAATCTATGCATCAGCCCTGCTCAGCTCAGGAGACACTATAAGATATTATCAGGCATTCTTTTATCTCAGCCTACCAGCATACATCGCGATCGCATGGTCCATTATACGTATCTCTAGAATTAGTGGCTCGGGCTGGCTTGGCCTCGTCTTCGCAGCCTCCCCCAGTCTTGTCTTATACGGAATATACAATTTTGACCATTATGCCGCAGCTCTCGCAGGCTTGTCAACTGTACTTATGCTAAGGAAGAGATATTTTATCGGTGGGCTGGCGGCTGGTCTGGGCTTCGCATTCAAACTCTACACAGCCCTCCTCATACCAATAGTATTCATTGAGACGAGGGGGCGTGAGAGGCTTGATTATTTGCTGGGATTCATAGCGGGTGCGGCTCCGCTATATCTCGCTCAGGCGGTCCTAAACCCTGCAGGGCTCGTCCAATTCATAGAGTATCACAGTGGATGGGGGCTGGAGAATGCCTGGTATATCTGGATATTCTGGGACCAGTTCTCACCCACAGCTAAGATGCTCGGAACACTGCTGGGCGCCTTCCTAGTCCTTCAGGCAGCGCTAATGAGGGGCCCGGTTCTTCCGCGGATGTTTCTCGCAGTCTCATCCTGGCTGATCATGTCCTATATCTTCACTCCTCAGATGGTTATCTGGCTCATCCCATTCTGGGCCGCAGTTCCGAGGTCCGTGCTTCCATATTGGCCGAGCCTAGAGATAAGCAACGTCGCCATAATATTGACGTGGTTCGGCGACTACAACCCAGTCATGCCACCCTCGCCACCTCAGGTCATGACGCTGATCAGGGCAGCATCCCTAGCACTAATGATGGTTGCAGTATACCGCAACGACATCAAAAAAACTAAAATTGAGACCCCGCTACGTGGCTGATGTATTATCTCTCCCGCTTCCCCTCTATAAACTCCTCAAGCATTGTCCGCGCGACGTCATCTGGGTATTGGATTGGTGGAGACTTCATGAGGTAGGCCGACGCCGATATGAGCGGCCCCCCGATCCCTCTCTCCTTGGCTATCTTAACACATCTTATCGCGTCAATTACGACGCCTGCAGAGTTGGGAGAGTCCCAGACCTCCAGCTTCACCTCCACAGTCAGTGGAGAGTCACCGAAGTTTCTTCCCTCGAGGCGGATGTACGCCCACTTCCTGTCCCCAAGCCACGGGACATAGTCGCTGGGCCCAACATGTATGTCGGACTCGCTCAGCTTGTAGGGAATCAGCGACTCTACGGCTGAGGTTTTAGAAATCTTTTTCGACTGAAGCCTCTCCCGCTCAAGCATGTTTAGAAAGTCGGTGTTTCCGCCGAAGTTTAGCTGGTAGGTTCTGTCGATTTTGACTCCTCTGTCCACGAATAGCTTCGCCAAGACCCTGTGGAGGATCGTGGCACCGAGCTGGCTCTTAACATCATCACCCACTATCGGAACATTTCTCTTCTCGAATATCTTCTGCCACCTCCTCTCCCGCGCAATAAACACGGGTATAGCGTTCACAAACCCAGTACCCGCATCAAGAGCCTGCTCAACATACCACTTAGTCGCAGCCTCGCTGCCGACTGGGAGGAAGTTGACAACTACGTCGGCCTCAGTCTCCTTCAGGACAGAGGCGACATCAACCGTCTCGCCGGGTGCCTTCTTAATAACATCTTTAAGATATTTCCCAATGCTGTCAAAGGTCATTCCCCTCATGACCTCGACGCCCAGTCTGGGGACATCGGCGAACTTTCGAGTATTGTTAGGAGGGGCGAAAATTGCTTCAGATAAGTCTTTCCCCACCTTCCTCTCATCAATATCGAAGGCCGCCACGAACTCTATGTCAGATACGTGATAACCGCCTAGCCTCACATGCATGAGGCCGGGGACAAACTCGTCGTCAGGCGCGTCTTTGTAATACTCGACGCCTTGGACGAGCGAGGAGGCGCAGTTCCCCACACCCACTATGGCGACCTTAATTTTCCCCATATCACTCGTCAGACACTTCCTCTTTAATAAGTGTTTAACGGGGTATAGAAACAAATATATACCATGCACCCCCTAATTACATGGTGCAGATTAGTGTCTTCTTTCGATTATTCTAGTAAGACCCTCTTGAGTATACGATTCGTTCTGATATTCTCTCTGATCATCGTGGGGCTCACAGCTGGTGTTTTTTCACAAAATGTGATCACTAGGACTAGGACTTCTACTGTGCTGGAGACCATGGGAGGTACGACAATTACAACCACCATCTTGGTTGAGGGTGGTGAAAGAACAATCACTATGGTTATCCCGGGCTATGTGCTTATTGACGTTCGTTTAGAGTCGGGTAGGACGTGCGTAGTTGTCTTCAGAGCGTTGAGAGAGATTCCTGAGCAGACTGTGACGATCGAAGGAGGGACGTTTGAGTTTCCGGGAACGACGCTGTCAACCGTGATTAGGGAACAGACAGTTGTCTTCTCTACAGCCTACACTGACTCAGGCTGGACAACCACATATACTGGCGCCGGCCCCGGCTATGCAACTACAATCCTAGGATATGCAACCACTTTCCCTGCGCTGGGTGAACTCAGGGAGACGTGTGGAGAGAACATAATCTCGCTATTGAATACGGTCATCTTCGAGACCGCCCCAGCCACCTTCTATCTAGCGTTTCCAGGCTACACTGTCACAATTTCAGCAGCCACCTACACTATTCCAGGAATCACAATGGAGATAGAGCCATTCACTACCACCTACACGAGTACCATTGAGGGAGTATCTGAGACGCTGACAACAACGTTCCGAGGTTCAACCACTCTTCAGACCGTCACTCTACAACCCAGCACATACGTGAGTACAATGGTAAAAGAAGGAAGTACTGTAACTAGGCTTGTAACAGTTGTCGAGACCGTAACTCTTGAAGAGACCACCACGCCGCCAGCAACAACCACAACACCTACAACAACAGCGACTCAGACACAGACAACGCAGACAGCCACCACGACACCACAAGTTACTACAAGGACAGAGACTCAGCCACAGCCTGCACAGTTTGATGTAGCTATAATTGCCATTGTCCTAGTTGTGTTAGCTGTTGTCGCAGGAGCAGTGGTCTATATTTTAAAGAGAAAGCGGTAGAGTAAACCTACAAACTTTTTATTTTATAGATTATCTATCCCACTCGACAGGCCAGAAGTTGTTGGACCAGTAGATGACAGGTATGTCTGCAATCCTTTTTCCACGTCCAGTATATGGTATGACGATCAGGTTCCTGAATGATGGTGCAAGTATTCTTACCCTGTATGGTTTATCTGAGCCGTCCGACCTGATGTAGTAGGCCATCTCGCCGTGGGCGGCTTCGGCCCTCGCGAAGGACTCTCCGGCGGGGACCCTGATGTTTATCGGGTGTTGTTTGAGCTTGAAGGGCCCGTCCGGAAGCCCTTCAATAAGCTGTCTAATAATCTTGAGGCTCTCCTTCATCTCTCTGAAGGCTACTACAGCCCTGGCGTAACCATCACCGTCAGTAAGCACTGGAACCTCGAACTTCACCTCGCTGTATGCGTCATAGGGCTCGTCAACCCGTACATCTCTTTTCAAGCCTGAGGCTCTTATGGTGACTCCGACGGCTCCTAGTGCCGCGGCCTCCTCGGGTGTCAGCCTACCGACCCCGCGTGTCCTGCTTATGAATATTGAGTTGTCGAGTATCAGGTCCCAGTAGTAGTCCAGCCGGCTGTCTATGAAGTCGGCTACGTGTAAGGCGTATTTGCGGAAGTCGTCTGTGAGTTCAGACTCGCTCGGCCTCTTACCTGTAGCTTCTGTATACCATGTCCTGAAGTGTTGTACGAGCTTGGGTGGAACCCTCGCAAGGACGTCGTTCCTAACACCGCCGGGCACAAAGTAGGAGTGTGTGATTCTCTGGCCTCCAATGAATTGGACTAGGTCGACGATGAATTCGCGGTCTCCGAAGCACCAGAGGAAAGGTGTGGGAAGCCCCAGGAAGACTCCATAGAGGGCGAAGTAGTAGAAGTGGCTTCCAATCCTGTTGAGCTCGGCCATCAGGGCTCGGAGGTATTTTGCGCGTGGTGGGGGCTCGACGCCCATCAGCTTCTCAACGGCTAGGCAGTACGGGTATAGTATTCCGGCGGAGTCGAGGATGACTGGCCTCTCAAGGTGTGGGATATTGGTTATCCAGGTCTTTGACTCGCACATCTTCTCCTCACCCCTGTGGACGAATCCAGGGTCAGGCTCCGCCTCAAGCACCGTATCACCCAAGACTCTAACGATTAGTCTGAAATGACCTGTGCCGGGGTGCTGTGGGCCGTAGGAGAAGACAAGCCCCTCGCCAGTGTCGTATATGTATAGCTCCCTTGCCTCCCGATCCTCCGCCTGCATCCAAATCTCCTCCACACCGCCTCTATTATAGTGTTATTCTCCACAACAACCACTTTTCTATCTCTTACCCTGCTTCATCAAGAGAAAGGCAAGGACGAGTACTACAAGTATTAGAATGATGCCTAAACGGAATAGTACACCCAGAACAGCTCTAACTCCTGCAAAGACTCCCCAGAGAAAGGCTCCCCCCACACCAATGAAGGTGACGAGAATAGCGAGCAAAATGATGACTAGTCTCGGGCTCAACTCTCTCTCCTGCCCCACTCTGGGGGTGGTGATGCTCTTTGAGAGATTTATGAGTTGTGTTATTCTCTTCCAGGTGGCCTGTAATCCTTCCTGAGCGGCGGAATATCTGACCACCACTCCGGGAGCAAAAGTCGCTTAAGCTTTGGATGCCCCTCGAATACCACTCCGAGCATCTCGTAGGTCTCGCGCTCGTGGTACTCAGCACTGGGCCAGACTTTAACAAGGGACGGCGACACTGGCTTGTCGCGGGGAAGCTTGGTGGCTAGGTTCACGACGTAGGGGGCTAGATCGTTATCAAGATAGGCTCCCGCATGGTAGATTAGCTCTATCGCGTTTTCACTCTGTTTGAGTGCAATCAAGTCAACTCCAGTCACGCCCTTCACATGATCAAAGCCCATCTCCTTCAAGATCGCCGCCGCCTCAACCAGCGCCCCAGAAGCCACCTCAACCTTGATTATCTTCTTATCGACTGTAACCCCCTTAAGCTTATCGCCTAAGACCTGCTTGAGCCTCTCAAGGATTGCTGCGAGTTTGGGGTTGACACTCTGCTCCCCGCTCATACTAGATCCTCGTTCAATATCTTATCACGAAGCAGTACAAAACCTTGTATGAGTGTCTGAGGGTTTGGTGGGCATCCGGGTACGTAGACATCTACGGGGACTATGTCGTCAACTCCTTGGAGGACATTGTAGGAGTCTTTAGCATAGAGGCCGCCAGATATGGCGCAGGCACCCATCGCAATCACATACTTCGGCTCAGGCATCTGGTCATAGATTATCCTGACCCTCTGGGCCATTTTAGTAGTCACTGTCCCCTCCACGATGAGGAGGTCGGACTGCCGTAGTGAGCCGACCGCGTTCAATATTCCAAACCTCTCGGGATCGTATCTGGAGCCTACTGTCCCGGCGAACTCGACCGAGCAGCAGGCCGTGGTGAGGTGGACTGGGAAGAGGGATGAGAGACGGCCCCAGTTCACTATATATTTGATGAGGGACCGCCTCCTAAACCACTGAATAATGAAGTTCCCTCCTCCCGCGTCGTTAAGCCTGCCTACCCCATACCTTCTGACCGATTCGGGGATTCTCTGCGGGGGAACCTCCTCCTTGGCTATAGACTCCACAACAACCCGTGAAGAGCCTAGTGTGAGATTGAAGAGGCCTATCCTCCGCCTAGAGCCCGCGAACGTGCAGAAGTGGGCCAATTACGGTTCTCAGCCGTTCTAGCGGTTCACGCCTTATTTAACCCTATTTGACAACTCCAAGCATCACTGTTCTCCACTCAGAACACTAAAACCACTTTTCCAATATTTTCTCTCCTCTCGACGATGCCTAGCGCCTCTGATGCCCTTTCGACCGGTAATCGCGTGATTGCTGGTTTGAGGCGGCCAGACCCCCAAAGCTCCAGAGCCTCTTCCATGTTCCTTCGCGTAGAGCCTACGGCGCCGACCACCATGTTTTCTCTAAGTATCATGTAGCCTAGAGGTACCTTTACATTACCGACTGAGACGTTTCCAATCACGACTACGCGGCCTCCCCACGCCGTCGATCTTAGCGACTGCTCAAATGTTGGGGTGCCCACACACTCTAAAACAACGTCGACACCCTCGCCCCCCGTTATCTCTCTTACCCTCGCGGAGAGCTGCTCAACACCTATTATGACGTGGTCTGCCCCGGCCTTCTTGATACTCTCTGCCTTGGAGCTGCTTGAGGTGTTGGCGACCACCTTGCACCCCAGTAGCTTGGATATCATGACCGCGTGGATTCCGACCCCGCCCCCAGCACCTGTAACTAGTACCGTCTCACCTGCCCTAACCTTCGCTTGGTCTCTTAACGCATGAATTATCATTCCCAAGACACAGCCGGTTATTGAGGCATCTGCTAAGTCGACCGTGTCTGGAACCTTAACCAAGTCTCTCGCATTTACTACTATGTACTCGGCCCAAGAGCCGTCCCTCTCCTCACCTAGCTGGAGCCTGTTTCTGCATAGATTCTCCCTCCCCTCCAGACAGTATCTGCATCTGCCGCATGTGGTGTGTGGTAGGCCAGCCACCCTATCACCAACCTCCAAGCCCTCTACACCCTCACCCAGCTCGACGACAACCCCTGAAAACTCGTGCCCCATCACGACTGGACGCTTGGCCCTCGGCATCATCCCCCGCTGATTGAGGAGGTCGCGGTAACAGACACCCGCAGCCTCCACCTTGACCACGACCTCGCCTCGCCCCGGACGCGAAGGCTCCTGCACACTGGCAATCAGTAGATTGGACTCCTCCTGTCTAAGGATTACAGCCTTCAAACCTCACCAACAATATGAAAATAGTTAGTCGGCGGCATATTCTGTCCTACTTCCTTGCCTTGAGGTAAACCACCATGCTCTTGTAATCACCCCTAATTCCGAGGTCTAAGCCATAGCTCATAAGGTATGAACCGCTGAACACTTGGCCGCTACCGTCAAGCTCGTAGGCAAGATCTGGGTCCAGTCCGCGGAGCCGTATATTCGGCATTCGCTTTCCAAACCCTTGCTGTAGAGTGAAGGCGAAAAGTAACGACTCTGTCTTCTCAGGTGTAACATACTGGAAGGCGGCGAACTCTCCGGTCCTCGGACTCTTAAGCCTGTAGAGGTCTCCATCCTGCACAATATGCCTAACCTTCTTATAGAAGTCTATATGCATCTTAACCTCTTCAATCTCATTCTTACTTAGCTCTAGTAGGTTGACGCTGATACCTAGGGCTCCCATCATCGCAGAGTGGAACCTGAACTCGAGTGAGAGGAACCTGTTGGTAAGGAAGTTCGGAACACCTGTCACCCACGCCCCCATGGTCTTCGGACAATAAGCCATCGTGAACCCCTCTTGTATGAATAGCCTGTCAAGGGCGTCGGTGTTATCGCTTGTCCAGAACTGGTCAAACCGCTCCATTGCCCCAAGATCGACTCTACCACCTCCACCGGAGCAGCCTTCAAAGATCACGTTCGGATGCCTCCTCCTGAGCTCCTCAAGAATCTCGTATACTGCTTGGACATGCCTAACCCAGATCTCCCTCTGCCTCTCGCGAGGAGCGTCCGGCCAGCCAGGCTCGCTAAAGCTCCTATTCATATCCCACTTGACGAATCCAATATCATTCTCCGTTAGCAATCTATCGAGCCATCCAAAAACATACTCTCTCACATCCTCTCTACACAGATTTAGGACAAGCTGATTTCTCATCTCACTTCTCGGCCTTCCAAGGAAGTGATACACCCAATCTGGGTGAAGCCTGTATAGGTCACTGTTGGGGTTTACCATCTCGGGCTCAACCCAGATTCCGAAGATCATACCCTTAGACTTGACATGCTCAATCACTGGGCCAAGCCCGCGGGGAAACTTCTTAGGGTCTGGAACCCAGTCTCCGAGCCCCGCCCTGTCATCATTTCGACCCTTAAACCAGCCATCATCAACCACGAAGACCTCTACGCCGATCTCCGCTGCAAGGTCGGCCAGCCTTTTCAGGTTCTCCTCGTTGACATTGAAATACAGTGTCTCCCAAGTGTTGTAGACTACTGGGCGCGGCTTCTTGGCATTGTTTCGCGGCAGGACTACATCTCTCTCGAAACGGTGGAGGGACCTGCTCAGCGCTCCGAAACCACCTTCACTGTGTGTCAGGACCATTTTAGGGGTCTTGAAGGTCTCTCCCGGCCCCAAATAGAGGCTGAAGTCGAAGTCGTTTACACCCATCGAGACTCTGAGCTGGTCATGCCCCACATATTCCGAGACACACTTCCAGTTACCACTCCAAGCCAGCAGACAGCCCCACACCTCACCCTCCTCCTCACCCGCATCACCCGCATCAAAGAACACAGCGGGGTTAAGCTGGTGACTGGTTACACCACGCCTACTCTCCAAGACCTTCTTGCCAGCCCTAAGCTCCTCCTGAACAATCTTCGTCTCACCAGCCCAGTGGCCCGCCAGAAAAGTCATACGCCAGCTGCTTCTCCGCGGAAGCGAGACAGCCCCAGAGAGGACCTCCTCGAGGATGACGGGCCCAGGCCCCGCGTTGCGGATCTCAGCCCACCTCACAACCAAATTGTACTGGGGGTATGCGCGATAGTGAAGGTCAACCAGGAGATTGTATCCAATATCTTTGAGCGTTATTGAGAGTCCATTCTCATCGATCAGTCTGTGACCTTCGTATTTTAGGACACAGTCCCTCACCCCTCCCGGAAGCTCAGCCTTGAGACACGGCTCCATGAACCTGAGACCTCCAAATGTGCTATACTCCTCGCGCAACAGGTGCAGCCCAGGCTCAAAGGGGAAGTGGCCCCCCAGCTGGATTGACTCTCCAAACTCCGCACGACCACCAAAATGCACGTTAATAAGCGACCCGTCATCAGCCACCTTCAAGACATAGTGGAGCTCCCCAGCACTAATCGACCACAGCCTCTCTGAAGGAAGAAAACTGACAGGCGCCACGAATAGGCACTAGTCCACGGTGGCATATTTTCCTTTCCAGCACAGCACACTGCACGCCTAACGCTCTTCTCACGATAATCCAGCCTCCAAGACGACAACGCCACCGCTCAGATACTGCCAAACCCCCTGTAAAATCGCCTTCACAGCCTCTAAATGGGGAATGCCCCGCAAAAGCCAGTCCACCCATTAAATCGGCCCTAAGGCCCGGTGAAACTTAAAAACAACCACATAATAACATAGCAACGGAGGCAAAAAGCCTGGGTAGTATAGCCAGGTCTAGTATCGGCGGCTGTCGCCCGCCGGACCCGGGTTCAAATCCCGGCCCAGGCGCCTTATATTATCTCGCCACGTATTCGCATTGACGTGTAAGTGTAGTGAGGTTGAGTGTTGAAGAGAGATTTGTTGTGTGTTCTTCACACTATATTCTACGTTGGGGCTTTCCTCCTCCATTCTCTAATGGTTGTGGGGGTCTTTGATCTTACCGCTATTCGAAATATTACCACGAAACTCGAGGTAAGACTGCGGGCTTAAATATTAGGGAGGGGTGATGGGGTTGGGGCTTATGTCTGTGGTGAAGGGCTCGTCTTCTGTTCCTGAGGAGCCTGTGGATAACGCGGTGGATACTTTTATCCAGTGGCTTATTGATAGGCGTGATGGCGCGCCCAATTTTGAGCTGAGAAAGTTCAGGATTAAGCGGGGTGGAATGATTCCCCCTCACATGCACCCGGATATTGAGCATATCCAGTACGTGCTGAGGGGGAGGTATAGGGTCAAGCTGGGTGATAGGGAGGTCGTCGTGAGTAGGGGAGATGCAATACTGATACCCGCGGGGACAGTGCACGCATACTACAACGACGGCGAAGAGGATGCCGAGTTCCTATGCATCATCCCGAGAAAAAGCGAGTACAAGACAGTATGGGTGGATGAACAACCTCCGAGGAGCTGCTAACTGTGCAGATAAAAACGATGCATGGTGGAGATGCGATAGAATTAAATAAAAGTGCACTATTAAATCGTCCGTGCCCAAGTTTGAAGTTGATACAAAATATATTCACGGAATGCTGGATCCCAAGTATATAGGTAAACCCGAAGAAGTACTCATAAAACCAATTCTCAAATTATTCGGCGAAGAGGTAGAGGTTTATGACTTATCCCATCCATTCGGCCCCGGTGTTCCTCTCTGGCCATACTTCCCAGACATAAGGGTTGAAAGAATGCACTACCACGCTAAATCACGTGTCCTGTCCCAAGTGATAACTACAGTGATGCATGTCTCTACCCACGCAGACGCGCCAGTACATGTTGAAGAAGGATTTCCCTCCATAGACCAAGTGCCTATTGAAAGATACATGGGTGATGGAGTGGTCGTATCTATTCCTAAAGGAAAGTGGGATGTAATAACAGCTGAAGATTTAGAAAAAGCCGATCCACCTATTGAGCGGGGCGACATAGTTATCGTAAACACGGGCTGGCATAAGTATTGGGGAGATACAGTGAAATACTTCTGTTATGCCCCTGGTTTCTATAAAGAGGCAGGCGAGTGGTTCGTAAAGAAAGGGGTGAAGGCGGTCGGCATAGATACACAAGCCTTAGACCACCCCCTGGGGACGAGAGAAGTCTGGTACCAAGATGGGGGAGACGAAAGAAACGTCGTAGTACCATGGCTGGCTGATGAATATAAAAAAGAGACTGGAAGAGATGTCCGTGAAGACTTTCCATACTGGGAGCCATGCCACAGACTGTTGCTGACACATGGGATCGTCGGCTGGGAAAACGTTGGCGGAGACATAGACAAAGTAACGGGCAAACGATGCTTCATAATAGGGTTACCGATAAGATGGGTTGGCGGAGACGCATCAATAGTTAGGCTAGTTGCAATAGTCAAAAAATCCAAAGCGTGATAATATTACGTCCAGCTAGTCACTCCACCGTCAATGTATAGTATCTGGCCAGTGACAAAATTTGACGCATCAGAAGCAAAATAAACGATAGCCCCTATCAAATCGTCTGGCACCCCCCACCTACCCAGCAATATTCTTGACAACATACTCTTTGAAAGCTCTGGATCTCTCATAATGTGAGACGTTAATGGAGTGGCTATGACTGTCGGGGCTATAGCATTGACTTGGATATTGAACTTCGCCCACTCACAGGCAAGCTGCTTGGTAAGCATGTTGACGGCACCCTTGCTGGTACAATATGCCACATAATTTCTTGGAAGACCAAAAGCTCCTCTAACGGAGGAGACATTAATTATTTTACCCTGTCTCTGCCGTATCATTACTTTTCCCACTTCTCGGCATGATAGGAACACTCCTGTAACGTTTACATCCATTACAGTCTTCCAATCCTCGAGAGGATATTCTTCGGCTGGCCTTAGAATATTAATTCCAGCATAATTGACGAGAATATTTATCTTTCCAAAATTATCGACAGCCTCCTTAACCATGTTCTTAACATCGTCAGGCTTAGTTACGTCGCATGGTACGGGGAGACATTTTCTCCCCAGCTGCTCGACCTCTTTTCTCACACGCTCCAGTTTATCCATATTCCGCCCTACTACCACTATGTCCGCCCCAAAGTCGGCCAGTCCCAAAGCTGTTGGCCTACCTAGACCTCCCCCGCCTCCAGTTATCACAGCAACTCGCCCTGAAAGATCGAAGAGCTTACGGTAGCCCATAGATCCGCTTTTTATCCTCTCGTCCAGCGATTTCTGGTACTCATCTAGATAGGAGTCGCTCATCTATTCATCATCCCTTCTTCTCAGGGTATGCGCTGATAACCAACATAGTAGCAGGCAAGTTAGTCTTATTGATGATTGCTCGCTTCTCGCCAGCCTCTATGTAAAGCGAATCGAAGGGTTCCAACACTATTTCCTTACCATCCTCCGTAATGATGGTAAGCTTGCCTGAGAGCATGACGTATACTTTATCAGAATCATTCACCGAAGATTCAGCACCTCCGCCGGGCAAATAGTGAGACAAGCCGACCCAAAACGACTTCGTGCCAGTAGTGTCTCTGTGATGGAGTCTCAGAGCCACCATGTTAAAGTGTTTAGGCGGGTCGTAGGGTTTTGCCTCTTCCAACTTGACGAGCTTCATTTTTGATCGTAGATTTTCACGCAATACCCAATATTTGAAGTTTTACGAAGTTCATTTAAAGCCTAGAACTAACTTTCACTACTGCAGAACACGTATACACATTACCACTATATAGGCCCAGTCGGCCTTGCAGCTCAATCTTAGCCATAAAACCATCACCAACAGATCCTCCTGGGCACGAGAATGAAGGTGCGTTTCCGATCAAAGCATCTCTTCCCAACGAGTATAGGATACTCTACAAAAACCCCTTGAAAAATTTAACAAATCTGGTCAACAACTAGCTGGAACTATTGGAATCATTAGCTAAGAAATAATTTGATAGATCTTCGGCCCGTTGCAGCTTCAAGATTTCAAGAAGAGCTTTGTTTCTTCTCTTTACTATTTCGCTTATAGCAACCTGCTGATACGCATAAAAACCTCTACCGCTCTTAACTCCAAGTAGTCCATTTGCAACATATCTCGCAAGTCTTGCTGAAGGGGTAAACCTTTCCCCCAACCTTTGAGCGAGATACTCTAGCGCCTGCAAGAAAACGTCGAGTCCCCCCAGATCAGCGATCTGAAAGGGACCCAGCATGGGATACCTTAAACCCACTGTAAGTCTAACTACTTTATCTATATCCGAGGGAGAGGCAAGATTTTCATCCAACATTCTCATAGCTTCTGCGAACAATGCTGCCTGCAGACGAACACCAATACCACCAGGTGAGTCCTTACACACCACCACCTCTTTTCCTAGCTTTTTAGTAAATAGATCTACAACTTTTTTTATGATGTCCTCGTTATAATCTGTCTTTATTATTTCAACCAAGGGCATTAGGTATGGAGGGTTCCACCAATGCGTTCCCACAACCCTCTCTTTGTGTCTTACTTCCTTCGCAATCTCCGAAATCTTAAACGACGAGGTATTCGTAGCTAGAATAACATCTTTTCCACAAAAATCGTCAAGCTCCTTGAATAGCCTAATTTTTAACTCAAGTACCTCCGGCGCTGCCTCAGTTACAATTTCGACACTCCCTCTAACAGCACTCTGTAGGGAAGTGGTTGTCGATACTCTTTCTAAAAAATCGTTGCTACTCCCATGCTTTAGAGCACCAAATAAGGAGGGGTCCTCCAAAATGTTTTTAATGTTTTTTACACTTTTTTTAAGGATTTCTTCATCAACATCAACCAGTGTAACTTCGTATCCCGCTGTCAAGTAAACTACTGCTATACCAGTTCCCATTAAACCAGAGCCTATTATTACTGTCTTCGGCGCAGAACTCATTTTCTTTCCCGCACACCATTAATCATTTGAGTTTCTTCACAATATTTAGAAATTCCTCGTCTGTAAGCGCTCGTCTTAGCCTTATAGCTTCCTCCTTAACAAGATCAACTAGCTTGGCTATCTCCGACTCTGACAATTTAATGTTGAACTCCTTCAGTTTATACTCTATACTTGTGGCACCACTCTTCTTACCGACTACTATCTTGACCGGCGGGCGCCCCACTAATGATGGCAGGTATGGCAACATACCTAGCTGAAGGCCTGCCTCTTCGCACATTTTCCACATGAATACTACCAAACCTGATTCGAAAGTGAACTGGTTGTCGCCTACCACGGCCTTCGTTGGTGAAGGCTTAAACCGCGTTATTTCCGCCACGAGTTTTGACACCTCATAGATCTTCTCGAGCTTGATTCCGGTATCTACACCCATTAAGAGTTTCAACGCTAATGCAACCTCCTCTGTAGCAGGGTTGCCCGTCCTCTCTCCAAGCCCATTTACACAACAGTGTACATACTCAGCACCCGCTTGAATAGCTGCCAGATAGTTCGCAACGCCAAGCCCGAAATCATTATGGGTATGCCACTCTATTGAGACCCCGCTGCCTACCCATTTTCTGACTTGTCTGACCCTAAGCTTTACTGCATCAGGAAGACACATACCGAACGTATCGGCTATGACCACTGAATCACATTTAGCCTCTTTGACAACCTGCGTCACAGCTCTCTCAACAAATGATGGATCGGCCCTGGCAGCATCTACAGCCATGAATGAGACATAGAGTCCATGTTCCTTTGCATACTCATGGATCTCGATATACTTTTGAATTGCTTCCTCCTCACCCCACTTGAACAATGCTTTGATGCTCTTGGGGTTGATAAGTGTGTCCGTCACAATCGCTTTTACCTCGGTATCCAAAGCAGCATCTATGTCTTCTTTTTTAGCTCTACAAAGACAAGTTACCTGTGCCCTTAATCCTTGACGCACCAATTCCCTTATGGCTTTTTTGTCTTCTTCTGAAACTACGGGCATACCTGCCTCGATGCGTGAGACACCAATCTCATCCAACGCGATAGCTATTCGAATCTTATCCTCTTTCGTCAGAGTTACTCCCGGAGTCTGCTCACCATCACGTAAAGTTATATCATGAATATGTACGCGGTCAGGAATGGACCAGTCTCTTCTTACATCAGGGAGCTCGTTAAGCGGTGTTACCCACCACTTTTCCCCCATAGACTACATGCACCTCACCAAACGCCCATAAAGGTGTAAAATAAATGTTCTTTAAGGAGGAGCCGGCTATGCACTGTTTTTTGATTAAAACCGGTTCACTAGGATGCTAAAAGACCAGCATTATACTTTTGACAAATTAATATACGCCAATTGTTGAATTTGTAAGTTACAGTTCACGCCAGCGACCATGGATGTAAACAAATATATGCATTAATGTTTAAATGCAGGCACATATCCTAACAAACGACATGTCTCGAATCAAAAACCAGCACTCGCTTCCACTCAGAGCTGCAATAACTAAAGTCACCGCGATAATCCTTGCATCCATAGTCGTTGTGGCTGCCGTTGCCGCAGTTTTGTACTATGTGATGGTTGTACAAGCCCCAGCCGCCCCCGAGGTAATAAAAATTGGATGGCCAGTTCCACTCACAGGCCCAATAGCATCATTCGGAGAGCCAGACCCATGGGTTGCACAACAGATTGAACAGGTCGTTAATCGCGATGGAGGAGTCTTCCTATCAGCATATAACAAGAAGGTACCTATCAAAATCATAATCAGAGACACAAAGAGCGATCCTAACTTCGCGGCTACAGTCGCCGAAGAGCTAATTACCCGTGAACAAGTAGACCTTATAGTTGTCCTCCATACACCGGGAACCACTGTTCCAGTAAGCGGTGTCTGTGAGAGGTATAAAGTGCCTTGCATAGTTTATGACACCCCCGTTTTAGCGTGGCTTCAGGGTGGACCATACGAATGGTCATTTTTAGCATTCTGGACAGAAGTAGATGTAGCTCAAATCTTCGTTGGGATATGGGATAAACTCGGGGCAAAAACCAACAAAGTAGTAGCGGGAATATGGAGTGACGATCCAGACGGCCGCACATTCCGAGAACTTACAATTGCATTAGCCCAGGCTAGAGGGTACAAAGTCATTGATTCAGGTGTCGTACCATATGGAACTCTGGACTTTTCAGCCTATATACGGGAGTGGAAGGCACAGGGTGCAGAGATACTGACAGGCAACCTAATACCACCAGACTTTGCAACACTCTGGAGACAGAGCAGAGAGCTTGGATTCATTCCCAAAGTAGCCACCATAGGCAGGTCCATCCTCTTCCCATCGTCAGTTGAGGCTTTAGGCGGAGACCTAGGTATCGGTCTCACAACCGAAGTATGGGTGCACAAAGTTTCACCTTTCAGGTCTTCTCTTACAGGGCAAACTCCAAGAGAACTTGCTGAAGAGTATGAGAGGGCAACTGGGAAGCAATGGTCCACGCCTCTAATATTCTCCCACGCGGCCTTCGAAAATGCAATAGACGCTCTGAAGCGCGCAGGAAGTCTAGATAAGGAGAAGATAAGGGACGCTATCGCCAATACCGATTTAGACACCATCGTTGGTCATATAAACTTCAAAAGAAGCCTAACAGAGATACTTACACCTGAAGAGTTGGAATTGTATAAAAAGTACCCTGCTCTAATACAATACCAAAACAGTTATTCCATTACTCCAGTAATTGGAGGCCAATGGGTCAAAGGTACAAAGTGGCCTTATGAACTCGAAGTAGTGTATAACTGGAAGTACGATAATATACCAGAAACTGCAGAACTCAAAACGATCCCAGAACTTCTCGGCACCGGAGGATAAATTCGGCAGCATTTAAATAATAAAGTTCAAAATGATCGGCATGCTTGAAGTAATTGGACTCACAAAACGTTTCGGAGCCTTGACGGCCGTTAAAAATGTAAGTTTTAAAATTAGCGAGAAAGAGATAGTGGGTTTGATTGGCCCGAACGGCTCTGGAAAAACAACTCTCTTTAATCTTATTTCTGGATTTTATAAACCAGATTCTGGCAAAGTGATGTTCAGGGACCATGAAATTAGTGGTCTTCCTCAGCATAAAATTTGCAAAATGGGCATTGCGCGGACTTATCAAATTCCTAGGCCGTTTCTAGAAATGAGCGTGCTTGAAAATGTTATGATCGGTGCATTATATGGTGCAGATGAAAGCCTAGGTAAAAGCCGTTCCCACGCATTGGAGTGCTTAAAGTTTGTAGGCCTAGAGAAGAAAAAAGATGTCCCCGCCCATAATCTTAACGTCTCAGAAAGAAAAATGCTTGAGATAGCTAGAGCCTTAGCTACGAAGCCCAAACTTTTGCTACTTGATGAACCTCTAAGCGGATTAAATCCGAAAGAAGTAGCGCAGGCTAGAGAACTCATTAGAAGAATTAGAGACGACTTCGGCGTCACCGTGTTTTGGATTGAGCATATTATGAGAGCCCTAAGGGGTGTGGTTGAACGCGTTATCGTATTGAACTATGGAGAAAAGATTGCTGAAGGGTCTTTTGAAGTGGTATCCAGTAGCAGTAAAGTAATAGAGGCTTATCTGGGAGAAAAATGGGTAATTGGGTGATACGTAATGTTAGAGGTTGAGGGAGTAAACGTGTTTTACGGCGATCTGCAAGTACTTTGGGATATATCCCTTAAGGTGGACAAAGGGGAAAAAGCAGCATTAATTGGCCCAAACGGGGCTGGAAAAACAACACTCTGCAAAACCATAATAGGTGCACTTCCCCCTAAAACTGGTTCGATAACTTTTCTGGGGAAGCGGATAGATAAACTTTCAATACCTGAAATTATAAGGCTTGGAATAGCCATCGTACCTGAGGGGAGAGGACTTTTCGGCAACATGACAGTAATGGAGAACCTTGAACTCGGGGCCTACGCTTCAGATGTGAGGAGAAAATATAACGATACGTTAGAATGGGTGTTTAGCCTATTTCCACTATTAAAGGAGAGAAAAAACCAGCTGGCAGGTCTTATGAGTGGGGGTGAACAACAAATGCTAGCCATAGCGAGAGCATTAATGTCGAAGCCCAAGCTGCTTATATTGGATGAGCCTTCACTGGGCCTCGCCCCTAAAATAGTGCTAAAAGTATACGAGGTGATAAGAAAGATTTGTGACGAAGGAGTGACTGTGCTGCTCGTTGAGCAGTACGCAGGCCATGCTTTGGAAAATTCTGATAAGGGCTTTGTGCTAGAAAATGGGAGAATTGTAATAGAGGGGCCATCAGAGAAACTTCTTAAAGACGAAAAAGTTAGGAAAGCTTACCTAGGGGAAGAATGATGGAGATACTCAGTTACATAAATCTCATATTGAATGGCTTATTGCTTGGGGGACTCTTCGCTCTAACAGCTTTCGGCTTATCAGTGCTAGCCGGCATAATGAGAGTTATCAATATAGCGCACGGCGACTTTGCAATCCTAGCCGCATATTTGTCACTTACCATTATGAATTCTTTCGGAATGGATCCATTTTTAAGTTTAGTCTTTGTAGCGCCAATAATGTTTGCGGTGGGCTACTTTTTCCAAAAATTCACAATAAACAGAGTCCTTGCGATGGGGGCAAACCAAGTGGTTCTAGTAACATTTGCCTTGAGCATTGTAATCCAAAACCTTCTGCTCTTAATATTTACTGCTGACGCGAGGAGCTTGATAACGCCGTACCTTCTTACAAATATAGAGCTGTTTGGACTGAATCCATCACCACGCTACGCTGTAGGCTTCATTTCGGCTTTAATAGTGTTCGGACTGATCTTCATCTTTTTCAAGAAAACATACTTAGGCAAGGCTATGCGTGCTGTCCCCTTCGACCCCGAAGCAGCAAAAATGATTGGAATAAAATCTGAAGTCATCTACAATTATGCCGCCGGATTAGCCCTATTAGTGGTGGCCATAGCCGGAGTACTGCTGGGCTTGGCTTTCACTTTTTATCCCGATACGGGTCCAATGTACGTACTACTTTCTTTCGGTGTCGTTGTTATGGGAGGTTTGGGAAGTTTGAAAGGTACTTTGATTGGAGGATTTATCCTAGGTGAAGCATTAGTCTTGGGAGGCTTCTTCTTCGGTTCACGATTTCAGCTAATGTTCTGCTATCTCGTCATACTAGCCATCCTATATCTGAGACCTCGAGGGCTCTTCGGGGGGAAAGTTTAGAGTGTTGGAGTTAAAAAGCCGTTACATCTACATTGTCATTTTGCTAGCTGTTCTTACCTCGCTGCCTTTATGGGTTGGAGGCTTCCTAAGAGATGCGCTAATATTGTTCTTCCTATATTTGGCTGCTGCAGAAGTTTGGGGGTTTATGGCCAAGCACGCGGGTATAGTCTCTCTTGGCCAACAAATTTTTATAGGGGTCGGAGGCTATACGACGGCTGTTCTTTCCATGTATTTTGGAATCCCCATGTATGCTAGCGTTATAATATCTGGGCTCCTTGGAGCCGGCTTGGCTGGCCTGCTATCCTTTCCACTTTTGAGGTTACGTGGTGTTTACTTTGCAATAGGCACTTTTCTTGCAGCGGAAGTTATTAGACTTGCCTTTAGTGGCTGGGAATTTGTGGGTGCTGGCAAGGGACTGATATTTAGAGACGCTTATGGCATTCCTACGACTATAATCTACTATCCTGCCTTAGCCCTTGCAGTAATTTCAATTTTCTTGGTATACCTGCTATATCATTCAAAGTTAGGATTTGGGTTAAGAAGCATAGGGGCAGATGAGGATGTTGCCTGTGGACTTGGAGTAAACACCTTCGTGTGTAAAGCCACGTGCTTCATCCTCGCTTCACTTATCACGACCCTTGTAGGAGCTGTTAATGTTATTCATCATACGTACCTTCACCCCACCTCAGCCTTCAGCATTTCGTGGACTGTAAACTTCCTTTTCGTGGCTGTTATCGGAGGGGTGGGGACAATAGTAGGACCAATAATTGGCAGCGCGTTATTTGTAGCGTTCGGGTACTTATTTGCCCAATACCTAGGACTCAGCCTCCTTTTAGAAGGCCTGATTGTACTCGCGATCCTGATAGCTCTTCCGCAAGGAGTCTGGAGCGCCATTTCTAGAAAATTAAAACTAAATCTAAAACCACCGCTATAAAGCTAAAAGCATCAACGTGTCATATTTTAATATCGCGTGGAAAATGATATTGCTAACCACGCCGTTATAAAGACAAGCTAACGTTTAGTCGTCATCAACACTATTTTTTTAAATACTCTAAAATTGCTACTATAGCGAAGGCCGTTCTATTACCAGATTCAGTAGGAGGAAGATTAGCAACAGAAGATAGGTCTGTGGGAGGCAGGCTTAAGTAGAGAAAATATTATATACAAGTTATCGATTGCTTATGGACATGAAAATGCCTATTTCTGCAGCAGCTATTACAAAAATGCATGCAATAATAATGGCCGTAGTTATTATCATAGCCGCTGTAGGCGCGAGTGCTTCTTATTACTTAACGCTGAGGCCAGGCGCTCCAGAATACATAAAAATTGGATGGCCAGCCCCCCTTACCGGAACTCTTGCCGGATTTGCTGAGACAACACCATGGATGGCACAACAAGTGGAGGATTATGTCAACAATAAGTTGGGTGGAATATATCTCTCAGAATACGGCAAAAAAATCCCAATAAAAATAATCATAAGAGATACAAAAAGCGATCCTGACCTCGCAGCAACCATAGCAGCCGAACTGATAACTAAAGATAATGTTGACATAATGTTGGCGCTTTATTCTCCAGCTATGACGAATCCCATAAGTGCGCAATGCGAGAAATATGGAGTACCATGCATAGTTTCGCAGACAATACTATTGTCTTGGCTCATGGGGGCCCCCTACGAGTGGTCTTACGCCATAGGCTTAGCCGAGCCAGACTTCGCAATATTGTTCTTTGATTTATTTGATTCGATGGGAGATAAAGTAAACAAAAAGGTTGCCATGATTAATGCAGATGACCCTGATGGAAGAGGTTTTTCAGAATCGATAAAAATAGTAGCAAAAGCGCGTGGGTATACGCTTATCGATGCTGGGCTAGTGCCTTATGGTGCGGCAGACTATTCTTCATATATCTATAATTGGAAGAGTTCGGGAGCGGATATTCTCACAGGCAACATGCTTTTTGTAGATTTTGCAACCCTCTGGAGACAGTGTAACGAGCTGGGTTATAAGCCAAAAATCGTGGCCATGTCGAGAGCGTTGCTGTTTCCTTCATGGGTAGAGGCAATAGGCGGCGAACTACCCAACGGGCTAATAGGATATACCTGGTGGTCGCCTTTCCACCCCTATAAGTCATCTATAACTGGACAGACTGCGAGCCAGCTAGTTGAGGCTTGGGAAGCTCACAGCGGTAAACAGTGGACACCGGTACTAGGCCTCACGCACGCTGTACTGGAGGTAGCTATAGACGCGGTTAAAAGGGCAGGAAGCCTTGACAAAACAAAAATAAGAGACGCCCTAGCCGAAACCAACCTTAACACTATAGCAGGACCTGTCAATTTTAAGGCACCTCTAACACCACAACAGCAGGCGCGATACCGGCCATTCGAAAATCTAATGAAGTACAAGGATCATTATGTCGTTGTGAGCCCGGTGGCAATTCAATGGGTTAAGGGATCCAAGTGGCCTTGGGAGATGCAGGTAATCTATAATTGGGAGAGCCCAGAGATACCTGAAACAGCCAAGATGTTCCTTTTAAGCTAAGATCCACCTTTATTTTCTAACCTCTCCTTTCAAGAACTTTAGTGAAACATCTACTAGATGTTGTTATCTAATCGAAAGGCTGTTTACCCTTCCAAAGAGTTGCCTCCCTCCTACGTTTTGGGACCGTATCGACACAGCAGTTCGATGGTGAAAGGCTTAAATACAAAGCGGTAGGGCAGAAAACTGTGTATACTGATCATTTGATAAAGTCAAGAAGGGTGTCTTTGGATGGAGATAATAGATTTTGAAGCACACTTTTATACAAAAGAGTATGTTAAAGCTTTGATAAAAAACAAAAGCTATCCAAAATACAAAAAGGATAGAGAAAAGAACATTCATTGGCTGTGGTATGCTCCCAACGTGTTAGAGCCTCACACAGGACAACTTCTAGAAAGACTTCTTGACTTGAGTGAGAAGCGATTTAAGGATATGGCCGAGGCAGGAGTGAAAATGCAGGTTTTGAGTCTTTCTGCACCGGGATGCGAACAGTTTAACCCTCCACTAGGTACTAAACTCGCAAAAAAGGTTAATGATGAGTTGTCCAGAATTGTGGAGAAAAATCCAGACAAATTTGTCGGTTTAGCCGCCCTTGCGCCTCAAGACCCCGGAGAGGCTGCAGATGAGCTTGAAAGGGCTGTGAAAGAGTTGGGGCTTAAAGGATGGAAAACCCACTCCAATATACGTGGAACATATCTTGACAATAAAAAATTTTGGATTATACTGGAAAAAGCTGAGAAGTTAGGTGTTCCCATATTTTTACACCCAACCATTCCCTTGATCAGAGAGCTTAGAAAGAGTTACGGATATGCTTTGGCTGGACCTGCTTTCGGCTTTACCTTTGATACGGCTTTATGTATGATGCGTTTAATTTTAAGCGGAGTTTTTGATAAGTATCCCAATCTAAAGTTCGTATTGGGACACTTGGGCGAGGCCATGCCTTTCCTTCTTAATCGGCTTGACTTTCCGTTTGTAAGACCATGGGTTACTCAGGGAGTGAAGATGAAACTTTCAAAGAAGCCCAGTGAATACTTCAAAAATAATGTCTATGTAGGTACAAGTGGCGAATCCCACAATTCAGCTCTAATATGCACTGTTCAGACAATGGGTTACGACAAAGTTCTGTTCGCTTCAGACTATCCTTATGAACATACAGCAAAGGCTGTAGACCGCATAAATGCGTTGCCATTGTCGGATGAGGAAAAAACAAGAATCTATCATTTAAATGCGAAAAATATCTTAGGCCTTTAAAAATGGTTTATAGACGTGTCAACAAAATTTTATGTGCGGTGTTCCTAATCTCCTTGCGTTCAATAGGGTTAAAAATAGAGGTTTGAGTGGATGGTTATTTTCTCGCCCCAATATTGTATAGGTAGGGTAGGAGGACGGAAAGGTTTCTCATTTCTTCTGCGCAATGCTGAAAGAGGTTTTTAGCTATATCGTAGCTGGTGTACGTTGGGTTTAGCCAGAAGCGGCTGCGCATTTCGCAACCCACATCGATATTCCGGACAAAGTGGGTCATGAAGCCGGCCTCGAGCTCTGTTCCTTCCCCACGGATATACAGACGGGCACAGATAGCTGTTGCTCGTGCCTTCTCAAACTTTGATACATCATAAAAATTTGCTGGATCTTGAAAGTGGATCCTCAGTTTTACTACAGGTGGTTTGCCTCCGAGGGTTTCGTCCACTATGTGACTGGCTCCAATGTAATTGCCTGGAGTCCAACGGTCATCCCAAACACCATGTATGTGATCCACGGGATGCCAAAGTTTGTATATTTGAGTATGCTCTTTAGGAGAAAGGCCATAGGCGAACCACCACTCTATCATTTTTCTATCGCAAAAGGGCATTCTCGTGAGTACGGCTACAAGGTAATATCCGTTTGATAAGCGAATATATCCGCTTTCTAGGGGCAAATAGCCTGGGTCTAGAAGGCGATCGATCTGGTCAACCGTTAATTCTAAATTTTCAGACATGGTATCACTTCTCACCTTTGACTGAGCGCTATTGCGGTATAAATAACTTTTATTTAAGCCCACCTCAGATGTGCATCACTGTTGATTAGTGACACGCCTACATTGGTTTGGGTTTTAGGCGGTGAGTTCTGCATTAGTAATATGCCTTTTTTTAAAAATACTGCCTATCGAAAAATGTAGTTACAGCGCCTGTGTATGGTGCTGGTAAGACCCCCTCTATGATCCTATCCCTTCTCAATAGCGATTGGGCCTCCCGTATTAGTTGGAATCTTGAAAGTTGTAAACGCCGCTAATGGCTATGCGATGATCTTCTCGGTTTATGTCTCATATTCTTTTTGGAGATACTTTGATGTCGATCCATTTCTATCCATACCTCGTATGGCATAGATGATTTACTGGAGCTGAATATTTAAAAACTAGTCTAAAGATGGTTTTGATAACAGACTTGAGTAAGCTTCTCTGGCAACCTGCGTATGAAGATGTGGCGAAGGCGAACATCAAGCGGTTTATGGAGCTTGTCAACGCGAAGAATGGTCTATCTCTAGATCCGTTTGAGAAGGGCGCCTACTTCCATCTCTATGAATGGAGTGTTACGGATATTCCGGCTTTCTGGGATAGTGTATGGGAGTTTGTCGGGATAAGAGCAGTCGAGCATTATGATATGGTTGTGGATGATTTAGATAAATTCCCTGGGGCTAAATGGTTTGTGGGTGCAAGGCTAAACTTCGCGGAGAATCTCTTGAAAGCCGAGGTTGACCGTCCGGCGCTAATATCAAGGAGGGAAGACGGCTATTCGAGGAGTGTTTCATACCAAGAGTTGAGGGGGCTAGTAGGTGGCCTCTCAAAGGGTCTGCTAGAAGAGGGGATAGGTGTTAATGATCGAGTCGCCGCATATATGCCCAATATCATCGAGACGAGCGTGGCTATGTTAGCCGCCACGTCGCTGGGGGCTTCATGGTCCTCGATAGGTACTGAGATGGGGGTTGATTCTGTCATTGATAGGTTTGGACAGGTGGAGCCTAAGGTTTTGTTCACTGTCGACGGCTACATATATAGGGGTAAAGAGTATGATGTCTTAGAGAGGGTTAGGGAAATTGCGAGAAATATCCCATCTATTAAGCGGATCGTTATTGTGCCTTATCTGAGGGATAATCCGCGCATAGACCACATTCCGAAAAGCATCTTAATCGACAATTTCATGTCTGCTAAGAGTGCACCATCATACACTCATGTTCCTGCCTCCTCCCCCTTGTATATCATGTTCTCATCAGGTACTACAGGAAAGCCGAAATGTATGGTGCAGCCAATAGCCGGTGTCCTAGTAAATCATCTGAAAGAGCTTGTCATACACACAGATCTTAAGCCTGAAGATGTAGTGACGTATATCACTTCGCCGAGCTGGATGATGTGGAACTGGTTGATGAGCGCTCTCGCTGTAGGATCCACAATCTTTCTCTATGATGGCGACCCAAATTATCCGGACTGGAGGACCATGTGGCGGCTTGTAGAAGAACTTGAAATAACGGTCTTTGGCTGCAGTGCAAGCTACATAAACAATCTCAGAGGCTTGGCGGCGCGGCCGGGCGAGCTGCACAACCTCGAATCCCTCAGGGAAATATCGCAGACCGGCTCGGCCCTTTCACCGGAAGGGTTTGAATGGATTTATACAATGGTTAAGAAGGACTTACACTTTAACTCCATTTCAGGCGGTACAGATATAAATGGATGCTTCGCCGCCGGAAGCCCTATACTGCCGGTGTACGCAGGGCAGATCCAGTCTCCTGCCCTAGGTATGAAGATAAAGTGCTACAATGAAGAGGGCGAGCCCGTCCTAGATAGGGAGGGGGAACTTGTGTGCGAAGCCCCGGCACCATCGATGCCAATATATTTTCTCAATGACGAGGGGTTCGAGAGGTATTTAGACGCATACTTCAGATTTTATACTAATAAGCGGGTCTGGAGGCACGGCGACTATGTCATATTCCACAGCGACACAGGGGGGATAACATTCTTGGGGAGAAGCGACGCCACACTTAAGCCCTCGGGCGTGAGGATAGGCACAGCTGAGATATACCGCGTGCTCGAGAGCTTTCCCGAGATAGTGGATAGTCTTGCCGTGGGGCAGAGCTGGAGAGGGGATCAGAGGATAATACTCTTCGTCAAGATGGCTAAAGGATTTATGTTGACTGATGAGTTGATAGATAGGATTAAGAAGGCTCTACGCGAGAGAGCTTCGCCGCGACATGTTCCTGCTATAGTCATAGAGGTACCTGACATACCTTACACGTTTAATATGAAGAAAGTCGAGATAGCGGTAGCGAATATAGTTAACGGGAGGAAAGTAACTAATAAGGCGTCGATAATGAATCCAGAGTCTCTTGATTATTTTGAGAAGATACTCCCTTTGCTCAGGGATTAGTTCCACATTAGTAGCATCTAGTACTGTTAACTTTGCCCCTCTTTTTCAACCAACGTGGGCTTAGATGCGGGTTAAACCATATGGTCGCCCATTCCATCATAGATATGTAGTATGTGGATAGGGTAATTACGGTTAGGTGGGGGTTTTCTGTTGTATTAGTTCTCTTGGCGTGCGTGTTTTTACGGGGAGTTTGTCTGCTTGGCCTGTTCTCCATGTTAAGTATAGCTGGACTTCTGGATTGTTGTCGAGCACCATTGCTTCAAGGGCATCCCTGTAGCTGAGCCCCCTCCCCAGATATCGCAGCATGTTCTCAATGTGCTCTTCCCAAGAGTCTGGGTGGGGTGGGAAAAGTATTCGATGCTCCTCGCTCTTTAGGTAGCTTAGGTATAATTCCCGCCCGCTTCTTTCTCCTACGTGCCTTGAGACGGAGCCGACGAGGTCGAGCAGGGCATAGATTGTGACACCCTTTACTGAGCCTCTAAGCCTTCTGAGGGCTTCCTCGTTCTCGCTCCAGCGGGGGTCGTTCCTGAGTGCGAGGTGGTGGATGATTAGGACATCTGGGCCAATGACTATCAATCCCAATAGGCCACCTCACTCCTCGTCGTCAACTTCAACCCTCGCTGGGCTGGGTGTGAAGATGAGGTCTTCGGGGTTTCCAGTTCTAGTTAGCCTGCCGCTCAGGTATAGTGCCGTGGCACGGGCCTCGGGCGAAGTCCTAGAATACCGGGCTAACAGCATCCTGATTGCGTCACTTATGGCCTCGCTCCTGTTTCTGAAGAGCCCCTCATTGCAGAGCTCGTCAATCCTCTTGACAAGGGCCGAACTGACCCTAACCTGTAAGAGTACAGTATCCGCCATTCCAATCCCACCATACCATGTGAAGTATGATTATTAAAGCATTTGAGATTATTCGCTGTTTTCGTATGGGGGAGAATATCTTTTTAAGTTGGGTTGTACATATTATGGTTTGAATACCCCTATGCATGACTATGTCAAGCTTGGTAAGTTGGAAGAGAGGGCCCTCAAGCTCCTACTTAAGCATGGGGAGAAGGGGCTCCTCCAGTCTGAACTCTGGCACTTATTGGGCATCACCAGCAGGGATGGCTCGCGCGTGGCCATCAAGCTGGAGAAGAGGGGGCTGGTTAAGCGGGTTAGAGAGTTCGCAAATGATAGGTGGACTATGCGTCTAATATCGCAGGTCAAGCTTCTGGATCTGAGCATTATTAAGGACGCTCCATGCCCTGCCTGCCCCTATAACGACTCCTGCGGCCCCTCTGGAAGCTATTCACCGACGGAGTGTGTATTGATAGAGTCTTGGCTCCTTAGCTTGGCCGATGCTAGGGCCAAGAAGGAGGAGACCACCGTTCAGACGCCGGTTAAGGCTTAGAGTAACTTTTTACACAGTTATGTCACCATTAAACTGTGTAAACAGTATTGGTTTATTTCTAACCCGAACCCTCAGAAGATGTTGAGCTAAGATATGGTTGCGACCACCGTAGACATATTCACGTCTCTTTGGAGCATCTTCTCTACCCTCGGAGTTCTGGTAGGCGTTGTCGTAATGTCATACATGGTATATCTCATAGTTAAGAACCGCGCCAAGCCTGAGAAACCGGAGCCGGAGGACACGCCGAGGCCTGGCGAGCTCCCGCGGGAGCAGAAGGGTGCCAAAAAGCTTCTAATCTCAGTCGTCCTGAGCGCCTCCATCGTGATCACCCTAATCTCGCTCACATTCATAGCCCTTGACAATCTGGATAGGCCGCCAGCTGATGCCTTGGAGGTGAAGGTTGTTGCTTTTCAGTGGGGATGGAAGTTCATCTACCCCAACGGCTATGAGTCTGTAGGCGAGCTTAGAATACCGCGAGGAACCGCTGTCAAGCTCTATGTCACAAGCCAAGACGTGTTCCACAACATAGGCATCATCGACTTGAGGCTTAAAGTGGACGCGATTCCAGGCAAGACCAATATAGGATGGACTAGAGTCTATGAGACCGGTGTCTACGACATCAGGTGTTTTGAACTCTGCGGCGACGGGCATGGCGTAATGATAGGTAAACTCATCGTAATGGATCCTGGGGAGTTCAACTCATGGTATTCCTCGCTGCAGGTGAGTTAGGTTGGATCCCCACCAGCTCCCACCTTCCCACTCAATCAAGAGGTGGCTACTGACAACAAACCATAAAGACGTCGGAATACTATACCTCGTGACTTCTCTATACTTCTTGATTGTAGGCGGTGTGTTAGCCCTACTCTTTAGGCTACAGCTAGCTGGGCCTGGACTTAACATACTTTCTCCTCCAGCTTTCAACCAAGCGGTAACTATCCATGGATTGGTCATGGTTCTCTTCGTAGTCTCCCCACTAGCATTCGCCTTGGCTAACTATATTGTTCCGCTCCAGATAGGTGCGCGGGACTTGGCGTTTCCGAGGCTCAACGCCCTGAGCTACTGGCTCTACCTCTTCGGAGGGTTGCTTGTTGTGATTTCTTTCTTCCAGGATAGGACGCTTGATGTTGGATGGACTCTATATCAGCCCTTGTCATCAGCCTTCTCGCCCTATGTCGGCGTAAATACGGGGGGTTTAGGGCTGGCGCTCCTAACGGCTTCTGTAACAGTTTCTACTGTGAATTTCGTTGTAACTATCTTCAGGTCGAGGGCTAAGGGGTTGAGGCTGACCGCTCTCCCCATGTTCACTATAGGCATCCTACTCACCGTGTTGATGATGCTCTACGCATTCCCCGCACTACTGGCTGGAATAATTCTCCTAGCCTCCGACAGGATTCTGGGGACGGTATACTTCACCTCCCCACAGGGAGGAGCAATCCTCTGGGACCACATATTCTGGTTCTTCGGACACCCGGAGGTCTACATAGTCCTATTCCCCGCCCTGGGCGTCTTTGGAGACGTCCTAGTCACTTTTTCGAGAAGACCACTCTTCGCCCGGAGGATTATAATAGCGGCCATGGTTGTGGTTGCTACTCTGAGCTTCCTCGTCTGGGGACACCACATGTTCCTCACGGGCATGCACCCTGATGTGAGGAGGGCGTTCACGGTTACGACAATCGCGATATCCCTGCCCTTCGATGCGATAATCCTCTCATTCATCTACACTTTGGCTAAGGCCAGGATTGAGCTTAGGACGCCCATGCTCTTCGTGCTCGGCTCAATAGCAATATTCATCATAGGCGGGATCACCGGGGTTTTCTTGGGCTCCATCGCTCTAGACTATGTCCTGCGAGGCACGTACTTTGTCGTGGCTCACTTCCACTACACGATGGCTGGAGGTGCTTTAGTGGGGCTGATAGCGGGTGTATACTACTGGTATCCCAAGATGACTGGGAGAATGTTTAGCGAGAAGCTGGGTAGGCTCCAGTTTGTACTGACCATGATAGGATTCAACATGCTCTACTTCCCACTCTTCCTTTCATGGGAGATGCCGAGGCGCGTCCCCCTATACATCGAGAAGCTCATGCCTCTACAGCAGATCGCAACAATCGGCGGGTTCATTTTCGCAACATCGTTCCTCGTCATGTTCTGGAACCTGCTATACAGCCTAAGATATGGAGAGCCTGCTGGCAAAAATCCATGGGGGGCTCACACGCTGGAGTGGATGACTGAGTCTCCACCACCGCCCCACAACTTCGACGGCACCCCAACCTTCGCTGATGGGAGGCTATCCTTCATAGCGGCAAACGGCGCAGCTCACGGCGAGCCTGAGACACATCTTAGCCCCTGGCCCTTCATGCTAAGCCTTGCCTCGTTTGTAGCCCTGCTGGGTTTGACGACGCATATTCTAATATCGGTCGCTGGTGTGGGCTTGCTTGCCTTCTCGGTCCTAGGCTTCGCTGGTGAGAGATTTGTTAGCCGTGAAGAAGCCCTCGGCGAGAGGTGGCCATTCGAGCATGTAGATAGGATGAAGCTGGCCTGGTGGACATTCATCTCTTCTGAGGTCGTGCTCTTCGGGGTTATTCTCAGCGCCTATGTCTATGTGAGAACCGCGTCAGCTACTTGGCCTGCCCCTGGGACGCTTCTTGACATAAGCCACGGAGCGATGAATACGTTCATCCTCCTCACCAGCAGCCTAACGGTAGTTTTAGCGCTGGCCTCCTCGAGGGTGGGCAACAGGGTGGGAACGGTTGGATTCCTAGCAGCCACGCTATTCCTCGGCACCCTCTTCCTATTCAACAAGTATAATGAGTGGTCTGAGCTCTTCAGCCACGGCATAACATTCTCCAGCAGTCTACCTGCGTCAACCTTCTTCCTAACTACAGGAATCCACGGAGCACACGTCTTTGCAGGACTCCTCGCGCTAGCCTATCTCTTGGCTCGGGCGTTGAGGGGGGCCTACATTGGCAAGGGTCACGAGACTCTAGAGTACTTCGGATACTACTGGCACTTCGTCGACATAGTTTGGGTCTTTATCTTCCCGCTCTTCTATCTGGTGTGAGGTGAGTGAGATGCGCGTGTGGGTGTACTTATCGGTCTTCGCCGCCCTGGTCTTGATGACTGTTCTGGAGCTGGTGCTCTTTAGTCTGCCGCTCCCGAGGCTTATCATAGACATGAGTATAGTGGGTCTGGCCGGTGGGAAGGCCATCCTCATCGCCCTCTTCTTCCAACACCTAGCGTATGAGCCGAGAAGCCTGTCGGCTTTCGCCCTACTGGGGTTAGGAAGCGTGGTGGCCTTCCTCTTCCTCAGCGTATACTCAATAATCGGGATTGTGTTTAGATAGTTTCTGAGGGTGGTGGGCTTTCTATGAGGAGCGCCTATCTTGTGGCGGTCTTCGCGGGTCTGGCCGGGCTGGTGCTTGTAGTTCTGCTGCTCTGGAGGCTGGTCGGAGGCCTATAGCCACCTCTCAAGCCTAGCGTCTTTCGCTGGATGGTTTATCGAGGCTCCTATGGCCTCGAAGACCGTCTCCGCCGCCCTCCTGAGATAGGCCCTGTAGTACTCCTTGTCGTATCTCCCCCTGAAGAGCTGTGTGGCCCTAACCCTGAGGAGGGGGTTTGGATGGCTCTGCGAGGTGATTATGAATCCGACCTCCATCCCCTTCTCAAGCCTTATCCCGAGGGCTTGGAGCTGGGTGGCTGCGGACGATTGGGCGAGGCCGCGGCTATACTCTCTTGGGTCTTTTCCCAGCGTCTTCCTTATCTCAAGCTCCTCGACACCTAATCCGCCGTCGATGAGCCCTTCATACTCTTCCAGCAGCTTGACGCCCTCCTCAACACCGCGAGTAAGGACCTCTCCGACACTGTCGAAGGACATGAGGGTTCTGATGAGCCGCTCCTGAAACTCCTTCACTATGGCCGGCGTGTCACTCCTTCTAAGCTCTATACCCCGCGCCTCAACCACCCCTTCGTAGGTTAGGCCGAAATACCTCTTTAGGGCCGGCGTGTCAGGGTCTGTCCTTAGGCGTGGGAAGGCTATGAACTTGAAGTGCCGGTCGAGGGACATGGGGAGCCCCGTTGCCGCCGATATCTCCTCTGCAAGCCTCTCGTAGTCCCTCCTCGACGCCCCATTCCTATGGACGAAGAGGGAGTCCACGTCGCCGTAGACTATCTCGAAGCCGTTCTCCTCGGCAACCCACTTGCTTATGAGCATCGCCTCCCTCGAGACCCTGTTTATCTCCTCGAATGCGAGGGTGTTTCCGAACCTGTTCCAGCAGCAGCCGCTTATCCCATACTGGGTGCAGAGTATCAGCTTGAGGGCCTCTATCCTCTCCGTGCAGTAGAGCTCCTCGTCGCTTAGTGGTGGTAGGGTTTTCCTGAGCCTCTTGAGCCTGAGCCGCCTCTCAAGCCACGGCCGCAGGATTGAGGGTATGAGCCTCCCACTGCCCGAGGGGCTCTCATAGCTTATCCTATGCTTCAGTATGATGCTGGGGTATTGGGAGTCGAAGTCTAGGGCTGCCACGTTCTCGTGGAGGCCTGGCTTGGGCGTGAATGTCACACCGCCCCGGTCGCGCTCCAAGAGCTCAACCAGACATCTCACCTCCTCCATATACTCGAGCCTCGGCGCGTGGATGCCCATCCTCGCGAGCTCGTAGAGGTTTCGCGAATCAATACACCTGTTGCTGGTCCACCTAGTCGCTAGGCCTAGTGTCGTGAAGGAGAAGCGGGCCCTCTCAACAAGACCCGCGAGACCATACTCGTCAGGCTCGAAGCCGTAGAAGACATCTCCCAAAAAGACCCTGCCAGCAGCCGAGCCCTGAGAGAGCCTCCAAGCATCAAGACACCTCCCAACAGCCCTACGGACCTCGGGGCTCGCCAGCCACTCCATAAACGGTCCACAAGAACCACGATGAAGGCCGGGAACATAGATTAGATCTGGGTCAAGGCTGGCGATCAGCCTCACCAGCTCTTCCAAGACCCTGTCCTCAGAGCCTTCAACCCACCAGGAGCTCCTGGCACGCTGTATATGCAGGCCAGCCAACCTCGCACCCGAGTATCTCGGCAAAATCTTTAGGAGTGAGAATGGGGGTGGTCTGATCTCGTCCAAGTCCTCTAGGCGTTCGGCGGAGACTATCCTGTCCCCCGAGACCGTGAAGACTGCGCGGCTGGATGGCTCGATCTGTAGGCGGTTGAATAGGTATCTCTGGACGTGGGGGAGGTCGTCGCCGTATGTCTCCACCGCTAGACCACTACGCTTGACTAGCCTTGAGACGCGGCCGATGCTCCTCGCGCAGAAGGACTCTATCCTCACCAGACACCTCCGCTCTGTATTCCTCAGGCCTACAAGCCCCTCGACAACCTTGACACTTCTGACAAGGGGTGACTGCTCGAGGAGCTGGACCAGCTCCCTCAGAGCCTCGACACTCCGCGGCTCAGCGAGGATGTGTGGGCGATACTCGTCGACCAGTCTCAGAGCCTCTCCGCTAGGCGTCTTAACCCACACAACCGCCTCGTCGTCTAGCACGTATACGTCGAGGATCCAGCCCTCTATACTCCTCAGCCGCCAGACCCCCTCCCCATCTCCCTGAGCCTGGCCTCTATCTCCGCGATCCTCTTCTTCAGCTCCTCTATCTCGGCCTTGTTATGTATGTTGGCCGCCAGGTTCATCGAGTCTAGGATGGTTATCTCACCCAAGCCGCCCATCGCAGCGTGCTCCTGGCCCCAGACCTCCCTGATCAGCGTGTCCAAGGCCCTCCTATGCCTCTCCTCCCTTAGAAGCGGTCTATAGGTCCGCCTAAGCCGCTCCACAACCTGCCTGTAGAGCTGTCTGAAGGGAGGGGTAATCCTACCCAAGCCCACCAGCCAGGGGGAGGATCCGAGGGAGACCAGCCGCGGAGCAGGCAGCGAAGCGTGCTTGACGAGCCTGGCGACTAGGCCCGAGCCCCTCAGGGCGAAAAAACACTATCACTGCAGCCCTATGAATGATCTGGGCCGGGAGCTTGGGCGTGGCGCGGGCCGGGTCTGGTGAGTCTTCTATGGAGGGGGCTGTGACCACCAGCGGTGCAGAGGCCCTAGAGGCGGCCTCCATGAGGATTGAGACCGACTTGACGAGGGCGGATGAGGCCTCGCCGCCCTCCCTATCCAGGAAGGCTGGGGCGTTGTGCATGGCTATGAGCGCCACCCTCCCCCTCTTTCCGATATCCTCTGAGAGCTCCTCAGCCGCGCAGACCTGCCGCCTAGCGTTGAAGGCCGCGGCGCAGCGTATTGCTGACAGGACCTTGAGGGGCTCTACACCCGCCATCTTCGAGACTGTCGAGAGGGATGTGGCGTCGATGAGTGTCTTCTCGCCATAGTAGTCAGTGTTGTTCAGATACGCCACCCACCCGTGCCTCGAGGCCTCAACCATCAGCCTGTAGAGCACGAGGTCGGTGACCACCCGGTCCCCGTAGAAGATGTGCAGGGCTCCGGGCCTAAGCCCACCTATCAGAGCGTCAAGCCGCTCCAAGCCGGTTGGTACTGGGCGGCGGAGAAGCATCAGCTCGGAGGCCCGTTTCATCAAGACTCATCAACGCCTCCGGGGGGAGACCACCCTCCCGGCCCACGCAGCTACCGCTTTGACTCCGCGTCCTCTATGCCCTTCTCCGAGATCCTAAAGCGCGCCTCCAGGTCAGACGGGTGGTAGGGGCTGTCCATTATCCTGGCTATCCTCGTATCATCTGGCCCCCTCCTCAGGAATACTCTATACGTCGTGCTGTGGGCTAGGACGTGGCCGCCGCTGGGCTTTGTGGGGTTCCCATAGAAGGCTCCGGGGTCTCCGACGACCTGGTTAGTAACTACTACTGCAACATTCCTAATCTCCGCCAGCCTGAGCAGGCGGTGGAGCGTCGCGTTAAGCTTCTGCTGCCTCTCCGACAGATTCTCCCTACCCACATAGTCTGCCCTGAAGTGTGAGATGATCGAGTCTACGACAACGAGCCTAGCCTTGTACTTCTCCAAGTGCCTCCCAAGCTCCCTCACGACGAGCTGGAGGTGGCTCGAGTTATACACCTCCGACACCACAACACCTTCTAAGACCTTGTCAGGATTCAGGCCGCGGGCCTTGGCTATCTCGTAAATCCTCTCAGGCCTAAACGTCGACTCGGTGTCGATGTATATCGCTCCTGCGGAGAGGCCGCCCTTCTCCCGCGGCAGCTGGACAGTGACGCAGAGGGTGTGGCATATCTGGGTCTTCCCACACCCATACTCGCCTACCAGCTCAGTCACCGCCTGAGTCTCCACACCACCCATCAGCAGGTTGTCAAGAGACGAGCAGCCGGTAGTTATCCGCTCCAGGCTCTTCCTACGCTCCAAGACCTCCTTCCCAGTCATCAGCTCGGAGTCCAAGAATCCGCTGCTGACCAGTAGGACCCTGGCCTGGAGGCAGAGCTCCTCGGCCTTCTTCGCATCAATCCCAGCCTCAACAAGCTCGCGGGGAGAGGCCGCGGCTAGGTCTAGCAGGCTATATATCCCAATGGAGGTTAGCTTCTCTTTAGTAGCCTCACCCACGCCCCTCAGGTCTGCTAGGCTGTAGATGTCCACCTCCTCGCCGTCCTCGCGGGCCTCACCCCTCTTGGCTGCGGGGCTCATGGCCAGAATCGGGGACCCGGCATAGATATAGATTAAGACCCCTCGGCGAAAGTAACGAATGAAAAGTAAAGGGACGGCGGGGCTACTCTATCACGACCCGCTCGATCTTGAAGTGCCTCTTGGCCATTCTCCGCACTATCCCCACGTTCCGGCCGCCCTTTCCAATCACCATCGCCTTGTCCTCGGGGTCGACCTTGATGATGGCTGTGAGCTGCCCATCCTTGCCAGGAACTATCTTGACCTCCCGCGCCTTAGCTGGCTTCACCGCGTTGGATAGGAAGGAGGCTGCATCCCCACAGTATTCCACGACCTTCAGCCGCTTCTTCAATAGGTTTGACAGCTCCTGTATCTTCACTCCCTTCTTACCGATGGCTCGGCCGAACTCGCCCTCCCTGACCAGGAAGACGATCTGCTCGTCGTCGGCTAGGCAGTCAATCACGGTTGCCCCAGTATAGCTCTGGAAAAGGGAGACAAGCCTCATCTCACGTTCTGTTAGCTTGATCTCCTCGTCTGTCAACTGGCCTCGCCCAGTAGTGAAGAGTTTCCAAGATCGATTATCGCAACGGCTGATGCTCCGAACGGCTTACCGAGCGCTTGGCCTATCTCTCTCGCGGTCAGGTCAGAGTAGATTATAGGGATCGCCGAGATCTTAGCTGCGAGTTCCATCTTCTGCCTCACGCTCTCCGGGCAGTTACTGGCTAGGACTATAGCCTTAGCCGACTTCCTCACCACGCTCAGATAGCTCTGCCTAAACCCGAGCAGGTATTTCCCAGTGAGCCTGATAACTCCGAGCTCCTTCCTCACGTCCATTACTTCCCACCCGCATCGGAGCCCGACCCGCTATTCTGGTTCGGCAGGAGGTCGCTATACCTCATCAGGAGGCTCACCCTGCCAGTACCGACAGGAACCTCCCTGCCTATTAAGATTCTCTCAATGTTCCCCTGCAGATGATCAACCTCGCCAGATGCAGCCGCCTCAACCAGCGTCTGGAAGCTAATCTCGAAGGCCGCCCTCGCAAGGACGCTCGACTTCAGCCTCACAACACCGTGCCTCCCAACCTGTCTAACCCTCCCATCTAATGTCATGGCGTCTGCCAATAGTAGCAGGTGTCTGACGTCGACGTCGAGGCCCTGCTCCCTCAAGAGCTGTTGAGCCTCCTCGACTATTAGCTGCCTCGCCGCCTCAATGCCGAGGACTGAGGCCACCTCGTGAATGTCGTTCGTCCTAACCCTTCTGAAATCAACCTCAGGTATGGACATGACCTCCTTGAGGTTTGAGCCCTCTGTCTGTATGAGGTATTCACCACCCTTCTTCCGGACGACAGCCTTTGTTATCTTCTTCACACCTCTCAGCCTCGTGTTAAGTATCCTAGTTTTCAGAAGTTCTAGAGAGTCTTGTTCAACCTCCTTAACTGTCAGGGAGACAGCCCGTTTAGACTCGATGAACTTGGGCTTGTAGGGCTTCAAGGCCTGGCTTAACTCCTCCCGCGTCACGTTTAGTTCCTTCAAGGCCTCTTCATCGAGCATGAGTATTATGTTGCCGGTCCTCGCCTCTATCCTAATCTCGTCTACAACATCGCCGACGCTTATGTATTGGAGCCTGCTGGCAATCTTCCTAGCTAGCTTCGGATCCTGGTTGTAGGGTGGTTTAAGATATATGTACATCATGGGCGTGGAGGGTGCCCTTCTTGCATCGATTATCTCGATAAGCCTAGGTAGTCCTACGAGGATGCTCTGCTCCCTAACACCAGCGAAGTGGAATGTCCTGAGCGTGAGCTGTGTCCCAGGCTCGCCAAGGGACTGGGCTGCGATGATTCCGACAGGGTCTCCAGCCTCAACCATGCTTTGGAGATAGACCCGGTACGCCGTTGCGAAGACCCTCTCTATAGCGTCCTTCGGGACCTTAAGTTTGAGACAGGCGTCCGATAACTCCTGGATAGCCAGGGGTGGCATCAACCCCTCATACTTCTTGGCTACAGCCTCGACATCCTCTTTTGCGGCTGGGCTGCCTTCGCCCTGCTGCTCCATTAGGACTTGCGATATGATGTTGGCGGGGATAAACGGCTTTCCGTGGTCGCTCTTACCAGGGTCGACGCCGTCCTCGCCGTATAGGAATTGAACGATTTTCTTGGTGTCTGACATTCTGACTGAGCCGTCAAACTCTACGTAGAGTGATTCGAGGGCGTTTATGAGCCTACGCTGCATGTAGCCGCTCTGCTGCGTCCGGACCGCAGTGTCGACCAGCCCATCCCTTCCGCCCATCAGGTGGAAGAAGAACTCTATCGGGTCGAGGCCCTTGATGAATGGGTTGTATACGAAGCCTCTGGCGCGTGGAGATAGGTCGCCCCTCTCGAAGAACGTTAAGACTCTGTCCGTAAATCCTCTGCTAGGCCTCTCCCTCCTAACCGCCTGCTGACCAACTATGGCAATCATCTGGTCAATGTTCAGGGTGCTCCCCCTCGCTCCGGTCCTAGCCATGATGACGAGTGGGTTGTCTATGGAGACATACTTCCTCACGAAGCTGCCAATCTCGTCCCTAGTCCTGGAGAGGAGTTCAAGTATTTCGGACTCAAACGCTTTCTCGGGAGTCTCACCGGGCTTAACTTCCAGTCTCCCCTTCTCATAGTCGGACTTTAGCTGCTGGAACTCCTTCTCCATCTTGTGGAGGTAGGATTGGACCTGCTTGTACACTTCCTCGGGTACCGTTAGATTCTCTATGCCGAATGTGAAGCCTCGGAGGTTTATGTACGTGTTGGCGAGCCTAATGACTCCGTTGAGGAATCTTGCAGCCTCCTCGTAGCCGTATTCCCTGAATATTCTGTGCAGAACGCTGTTAGCCTTCTCTACACCCACTATAGCCTTATCAATGAATCCTTGGACTAGCTTCCCCTTCTCTATTACGACCTGAGTATCTGAGCTGAAGTTGGACTGGACCCTGTGAGACAGGGTGGGTGGCAGGAGTAGGCTGAACACCTGCTTGCCGCTCCAAAGAGGCTGAGGATCTGTCTTCTCAGGTGGAGGCAGCTCGCCCTTGTACCCTATCGCGGAGAGGAGGTAACCAAGCGTCTGCTTATCCACATATGTGCCGTCTTTTGTCAACAGGTAGAGCGAGGTCAAGAAGTCTCTTATTGCACCTATAATCGGTGCGCCATATCTGGCGGAGATTATGTTTCGCTGGACCTGTAGTAGGAGCCTTGCCTCGGCCTGAGCCTCCTCACTCTGCGGGACGTGGAGGTTCATCTCGTCGCCGTCGAAGTCGGCGTTATAGGGTGTGCAGACTGCTAGGTTGAGTCTGAAGGTCTTATAGGGTAGGACTTTGACGCGGTGAGCCATGATGGAGACTCGGTGTAGGCTTGGCTGCCTGTTGAATAGTACAATGTCCCCGTCCCTTAGATGCCTCTCGACGATCCAGCCCTCCTCGAGGCTCTCAGCAACCTCGTCCAAGTTCTGAACATTCTTCAGACGAATCATCTTCCGGTCAGGCTTGATCACGTATTTTGCTCCCGGGTACTTGTCAGGCCCGTTCCTCACCATCTCCTTCAGCTTCTCCTTATTCCAGGGAGTGACGATCTCCGGTACGGTGAGCTGCATAGCTATCTCGAGTGGGACGCCCACCTCGTCGAAGTCTATGAGGGGATCGGGTGAGATGACTGTGCGCGCGGAGAAGTCGACACGTTTCCCGGAGAGGTTAAGCCTGAAGCGGCCCTCCTTACCCTTAAGCCTCTGGGCGAGCGTCTTCAATATCCTGCCCGACCTGTGCTGGGCCGGTGAGATACCTATCGTCTCGTTGTTGATGTAGGTTGTTACGTGGTATTGTAGTAGGTCTGAGAGCTCTGCTATGACTGGCGAGGGTGCGGCCGCTGCTATGCTCTCCTTCAGCCTCTGATTTACCCTCAGTATGTCGACCAGCTTGTGGGTTAGGTCGTCCTCAGAGCGGTAGTTGCTCTCAAGGGTTATTGAGGGCCTTACATAGACAGGGGGGACGGGGAGTACTGTTAGAACCATCCACTCCGGCCTTGAAGACTGTGGGTCGATGTCGAGGAGCTCCAGGTCTGAGTCCGGTATTCTCTCGAGCCGCTGTCTCACTGAGCCTGCTGTAAGCCTGACAGCCCCCTGTGGGGTGGATTCTACGAAGGTTGAGGGCTTCTCCAGCTCTATCTTAAACTGCTTCTCGCCGCAGTGTGGGCAGGTTTGGGTGGCCATTGCCTTTTGCTTAACCTTGTAGAAGAGGTGTCTGTACATTCTCCCCTCCTGCTTCAGCTGCCGCAGCCTCGCCCTGGTCTCCTCGATCTCGTTCTGGCTTAGCAGCAGCCTTCCACAAGACCTGCACGTACACCTAAGCAGTTCATGAATAATCTTGACGAATCCTATGTGTATGACGGGGACTGCAAGCTCTATATGCCCAAAGTGTCCCGGACACGAGATGTATGTGTTTCCGCAGGTCTTGCACCTCTGCCCCGGCTCAAGAGTGCCTAGCATCGGGTCCATGACACCTGTCGGTATCGGCATCCCGTCCTCGTCGTAGGTGTCTGGACTCTGAACCTCGACGACACTCATACTCCTGATTAGGTTTGGCGGAAGTATACCGAACTTAATTGCTGAGATTATCCCCCTCAACTCCCACCCACCTCCTCGAAGATGAGCTTTGGATAGATACACATGGCTAGAAGCTCGTTCAGTAGGAGGAAGAATGCATACGACATCGAGACTTGGACTCCTGAGAAGTCTTTGCCATGTACGGGGCAGATTAGCTGGTTCTGCTTGAGGTCGTAGTATGCCGGTAGCCCGCACTTCTCGCAGAAGTATGCAGAATACTTGTCGCTCTGCTCGAGTAGCCGGTCGAGGAGTAGGTAGCTTGCCCCGTAGGCGATTAGGCAGTCCCTCTCCATCTCCCCGAACTTGAGGCCTCCACCGCGGGAGCGGCCCTCGGTAGGCTGCCTCGTCAGTATCTGAACCTGGCCCCTAGACCTCGCGTGTATCTTGTCCCGGACCAAGTGGTGTAGCCTCTGATAATACACAACGCCAACGAATATCTCAACCTCGTACTTTCTGCCTGTAAGGCCGTCATACATGACCTCCGTTCCAGTGCCCTTAAAGCCGAGAGCCTCTAGCTCCGCCTTTATCTCCTCGAGGGGCTTGCCTATGAAGGGTGAGCCGTCGATCTCCTCGCCCTTCAGCCCGGCGAGTTTCCCGGCGAGGCTCTCAATCAGCTGTCCGACAGTCATTCTGGAGGGGAATGCGTGTGGATTAATTATCAGGTCTGGGACGATCCCGCTGGCAGTGTAGGGCATGTCCGCCTGTGGGAAGAGCATGCCTACAACGCCCTTCTGACCATGCCTCGAGGCGAATTTGTCCCCAATCTCTGCAAAGCAGTCGGTTCTGATCCTGGCTTTGACTAGGGTTGTCTCTTCGAGCGTCTTAGTAACAAAGATCGTATCCACCACACCCGCCTCTGTAGGCTTAACGACCTCAGACGAGTCTCTCCAGACCATCTCCCTGGCAGGGGCCCTCATGTACTCTTCCATGAACCGTGGAGGGCTAACCATTCCGACGATAGCCATTCCTCCCACAACCTCCGACTCGGGGAAGGCAAGCCCGTCGGTGTCTAATGCGCGGTAGCATTGCTCGCCCCTGTAGCCCCTCACACTCGGCTCGGGAATGCCCAGCCTATCCTTCTCACCGCCTATGTACTGCTTTGCCTCCACCTCGTAGGTCCTATAGCTGATGCTGTAGCCCACGCCGCGCTCAACGGAGGATTTGTTTAGGACTACGGCGTCCTCCATGTTGTATCCATATCCTGTCAAGACAGCCACGACCAAGTTCTGGCCGATTGGCCTCTCTGTGAGTGAGAGCCGCTTCGTGAAGCGCGTAGATACTAGGGGCTTCTGGGGATAGACCAGTAGGTGGAGCCTAGAGTCAGTCCTCAGGTTTAGGCTTGTTAGGGGAACTCCCAGCGCCTGCTTAGCCATTGAGGCTTCGTAGACGTTTCTCGGCGACTGGTTATGGTTACTGTAGGGTATTATTGAGGCTACAGCGCCCATCGTGAGGAGCGGCGAAATTTCTAGATAGTTGTGGTTGGGGGTCAGGCTTTCTGGAGAGAGGGCGACCAAGACGTTTTCCTCCTCAGAAGCGTCTAAGAACTCTACAGCACCTATCGAAACCAGATCCCTAAACCTGAAAGTCCCATTGGACAGCGATTCAATCATCGCCCTCGAGATGCTAGGCACACCATTCTCCGCCACTATTAGCGGCCTCCTGACCCGGCCCTCGTCGGTGTAAATCTCAACTTCCTGGATGTGTGGATACTCGTTTAGGCAGATATTGACGGCGGGGCTAATCTCACCCTTCCTACGTAAGGCTCTAAGCTCGCGGACCAGAGCACGGCCGTCCGGATGATAGCCTATCAGCTCGTTGTCCAAGTAGACTTTTGCACCATACGTCTTCTTCCGCCCACGCCTCCTCTCGTCAAGCGCCACAAAGACGCCGACCATACCGAGGTCTACCAGCCTTCTCTTCAGCTCAATCCTGTCCTGCTGCGAGAGTGGGACTGTGACCTCGGCACCTAAGGCTAGGTTTTTGACGAGCCCGGAGTTCGCTCCTTCTGGCGTCTCAACGGGACATATTCTACCCCAGTGTGTCCCGTGTAGGTCTCTTGCCTCGAAGTGTGCTTGGCTACGGCTAAGCGGCGACTGCACCCTCCTCAGATGGCTGATAGTGGCTAGATAGTTAGTCCTGTTCAACAGCTGTGTTACGCCAACACGCCCACCGGGCCAGTTCCCAGTCGCAAATGCGTGAATAACGACGTCGTTAACTATGCTGGGCTTAACAAACGGTGAGATTGTGATTGGATAGCGCGACGCCATGCTCTTTTCGAGCTGATACTTGATGTCTCGGATCAGCTTGGTGAGAGCCATTCGGTAGAGTTCTGTCAGGAGTGGGTTCTCCAGCTTCAGCCTCTTGTTACCGTAGTGGTCTTTGTCCGAGGGCTTTCTGAGACCCACGCTCGTCTCGAGTAGCTTCCCAACTATGTCGCATAGGAGTATTCCCTTCTTGTATCTCGCGTCGGGGGTCGTCCCTACATGGAGCATGAATATGTTGTCTATCATCTGCTCAGCCCGCTGTTTCCTGTACTCCTCGGCATAGCCGAAGGCTATCCTGTTCCCTATGTACACTAGGGCGTCATCCGCCGTCTCAACGCCCTCGGCCTCCCTGAATGACGGCTCGAGAAGCTCCTGTATCGCGGAGTTGTTCGATATGAGATTGACTATCTCGCTGTCCTTAGTCAGACCAAGAGCCCTCAGCATGACTATCAGTGGAATACCCTTGTAGATCCTCGAGAAGAAGACCTTTATGGGGCCACCCGGCTTGTAGGTGACCTCAACCTTACTCATCCTACCCTGAGAGGAGGAGAGAAGCATCGCAGAGTACTGTGGATTCTCCTTCTGATCCTTCACAGTCACGAGAACCTTGTTGGGTGAGAGATCCTCTATCGCCACTATAACCCTCTCTGACCCGTTTATGATGAAGTAGCCGCCTGGGTCTAGCGGGTCTTCACCTATAGCCGCGAGCTCTTCTGGGGTCATCCTGCTCAGCGGACAGATAGAGGACTTAACCATGATGGGGATCGAGCCGATAAGAACGCGCTCAGCGACGACTACCGGCTTATCATCAACATATAGGCTCATCTTGACATAGATTGGCGCCGCGTAGGTTAGGTTTCTCAGCCTACACTCCATCGGCGTTACGTCCTCCCTTACCATCCCGTCGATCTCGACGATCCTCGGAGACCCTATCTCGACGCTCTCGAACTTTAGCTCGGCTTTACCCCTCGCCTTAATCTCGACAGGGCTCATGCTCATTATCAGGTTCTTGAGGCCCTCTTTGACGAAGTAGTCGTACGACATTAGGTGGTGGTTGATTAACCCAGCGTCGTCGATGTAGGCCTCGGCTACCTTCATCAGGTCTTCGGTTGTGAGGACTGACTGTTCAGAGGTTGGCTTTGGGCTCACTCCTCCCTCACCACCAGTCTATAATAGTGTGAGAGACCGGCTGTGGGTGACCTTCTATGTATCCTAAGTACGTCGCCGGGCTTGGCACCTATCTCACGCACCACTGGGTCGCTGGCAAGTATCCTCGGAAGCTCGTTTAGGGTGATCCTGTATCTGCTCAATAGTTCCTGTACCTCCTCCTGGCTCATAATCTCGTGCTTCGGAACCAGCTCATGCTCAAGTATCGAGACCGTCGACGGCACCTCTTTCACCTCAACCTTTTTAGATTTAGAAGACTTCTGGGGCAGAATACACCACCATCCCTATAACCAGATTCACTTGGTGAGAAAAAGTTAGAATCCCTTTATTAACTTATCCTACCCCGCTGCGAGGCGCATAATAGGGCCATAGGCACCATGCTTGTTCTGCGGGCTACGTAGCTATTCAGGCTGCGGGGCTGGGCTGTAGACTCATTGTTGGGGGCTGAGTCAAGGATTATGTAGAAGGGAGCTTCGATTTGGCCTGTGATGCAGGAGTTCAAGATCAACCTTACAGAGAGGGCCGCCCTCAAGATCAGGGAGTACCTAGCTGGTGAGGGGGAGGGGCTGGCGCTCAGGGTGTTTATAATGGGGCAAGGGTGTTGCGGATACCGCTACGGCATGGTTCTAGACAACGAGGTTTTGGAAGATGATATTGTCGTCCAGGACAACGGTGTTAGAGTTGTTGTGGATAAATACAGTGCATCACTCCTCGCTGGCTCCGAGATAGACTATGTAGAGAGTGAGGGGTTGGAAGGGTTCGTCGTGAAGAACCCGAACGAGCAGTCGACCTGTAGCTGTGGTAGACACCACCACTCTATGATTGAGTAAGGTACTGGCGGGCATGGAAGTGGGGGACACCTGCCCAGACTTCTCCCTCCCTTCGACAGAGGGGGAGTTCAGGCTTAGTGAGAGGCTTGGAAAGAACCGCTACATAATACTCTACTTCTATCCAAGAGACAACACCCCCGGATGCACATCAGAGGCTTGTAGCTTTAGAGACAACATGGGTGTTTTGACAAGATATGGAGCTGAAGTCTATGGGATAAGCACCGACGACCTTAAGAGCCACAAGAAATTCGCACAGAAATACAACATAGCCTTCCCGCTGCTCAGCGACAAGAACGGCGAGATATCACGACTCTTCGACGCGTATAATAGCATTTTCAAGACGGCGAAGCGAAAGACCTTCATAATCTCCCCTGACGGTAGAATAGTCAAAATAATAGAATGGGTTAAACCGGAGGAGCACGTTAAACTAGCTATCGAGTTTCTTGAGAGGGAAGCTCAGCGGGCTATCTGAACCCTCGCCCTAACCTCCTTGACTATCTCATCAGCAGTCGGGAACCTACCTCCCTGCTCCTTCCGCGAATAAACTTTCTTATCATCTATGTAAACATCAAAGGTGCCGCCGTCAGATGTGTCGAGGGTTACGGAGAAGCGTTTATTGTACTCCATGCCGAATGTCTGTAGCAGGTGGTTTGCGAGCTCCATCGCCCTCGGAAGATGGCCACACGGCACGCAGTAGACTATCCTAACGTTGACCACGTATGATTTGCGGAATTCTTAATTTATTAACGTTATTTCTTTACCAAGAGTCTACAAGGTTTATATCCCCTGCCACAGCAGACCAGTTAGGGGGCTCAATGCTGAGTAGGCAGACGGTGGAGGCCGAGGAGTGTCCTCGGTGCCACTTAGAAGTCCCAGCTGGGACAAGAAGATGTCCTAGGTGTGGCTTATGTATAGCCTGCTCCAGCCAGTGAAAAGAGTCTTAGACCCTGACGCATATTTTTTCCTCGAGGGCGTAGGCGTTGATTCCGAGGCGCCTCAGGTGTCTAGCAAGTGTGGATGAGAATCCGTATATTGTGAGGACTGTCTTATAATCATGGTTTTTCGCGTATGATACTAGGCCGTGGAAGTCTGAGTGGGCGGAGAGTGGGAAGTAGGCGTCGAATCCCTCCTGCCTCGTGGTGAGGACCCAGCCTGTGGCGAGCGCCCATCTGACACGCCTGTTTGCGAGCTGGGAGATGTCCCTCCGCGCAGAAACGTAGACCGCACCACTCTTGGCAGCCTCATCGCCCTCCCGGGTCCCAGCCTTTAGGAAGTCCAGCCACCTGAACGTGTTCTTATAGACCATGGAGATTCTGTAGATCTCGGGTGTGGTGAGGACTGGCACGTTTAGCGTCTTGTTGATGAGGGCGACTATTTCCTGAGCCTTGCCGGCCGAGTAGACCTTTAGGGCGGGTATATCGCCCCGCGCTAGGGTCTCTTTCACCCACTTGATAATCTCGTAGTAGATTCCCTCCCTGTCCGGGAATTTGTAGATGGGGGAGCCGTAGGTTGCCTCTATCACTAGGACATCGGCCTCGTCCTGTTCTGCACCCCTCTGAAGGATGTTGTCATAGACGTTCATGTCGCCTGTATATAGTATGGAGAGGCCGTCAGCTTCCAGCTTAAACATGCTTGAGCCGAGCATGTGCCCCGAGTTCAGGGCAGTGAGGTGGATGCCATGTGGTAATTCTATCTTAACCCCGAGGGGGGATTCAATGAATCTCCTATAGTATTTTTTGCGGGAGGCGAAGATTTTATGGGTCTCGCCCGTCATGACGTTGAGCTCTGTGGGCGAGCCTGCGTGGTCCATGTGCGCATGGCTCAGACACCTTAACCCCTGCCCCTCCGCAGCGTCAAAGAGGATCCGCGATCCGCGGTCCTCGAAAACCGGCGCAGCCCCCTCCATCCTTATCAGAGGCAAGTCAAGTATTGGAGAGGCAGCCGCTTGATAAAAATTTAGGGATTGGGTCTCGGAGAGGTTTTACGTCTCTTAAGCCTATTGCGCTTCCGATGGGATGGAAATCGTTTTTAAGAGGTGAAACGAGGCGCTAGCAGGTGTCTTTGCTCAGGGATAGGTATGATAAGGCTGTCGAGGCTTCTGGCAGCATTCTATGCCTTGGACTCGACCCGCCGCCGTGGGCCTACCCGGAGCCTAGTTTGAGGCTGAAGTTCTGTCTCGACAAGATCCAGCAGCTCGGCAGGTTTTGCTCCGCTGTTAAGCTGAATGAGAATCATGTGCGCGGCCTGGGGGAAGACGGGCACAGAGCTATAACCGGGTTGGCGAAGAAGCTGAACCTTTTAGCGATTCTGGACTGTAAGCTCGGAGACATCGGCGAATCTGCTAAGGCTGGTGTAAACACCATCGCGAGGTTAGGCTATGACGCCTTTACCCTCAACCCCCTCTTCGGCAATGTCAGAGAAGTGGTAGAAGAGGCGCATAGGCAGGGGCTAGGCGTGTTCCTTCTCGCCCACCCATCAAGCAGATACGGCGAGAAATACTTCCGTCGCGTGGTGAATGGTGAGCCGCTCTACTGGAGGTTTATTGAGGAGGGGGTTGAGGCTGGGGTGGACGGATACGTAGTCGGGCTTTCACCTAGCCTCGGTGAGGAGGAGATAGCCGAGATTAGGAGGAGGATAGGAGAGGAGGCGATAATACTCTCACCCGGATTAGGCGCACAGGGAGGAGACCCAACGCCCATGATCAGGGCCGGCGGTGAGAGGATACTCATCAATGTGGGCCGGTCGATAATACTTGCAGAGGACCCGGCCGTCGAAGCGGCAGGCATCGCTGAAACCCTCTCGAGCCGTAGGGAATTCATCCTCACCAGTAAGGCAATAATTGGGACGAAAGGAGTCTTGAACATATATGAGAAGCCGGTCCAGCTCTCGAGCGGCGGGTGGAGCCGTCTCTACATCGACTGTAGGGCGCTATACTCCGACCCAGTTTCGAGGTCGCTCATAGCAAGACTCATGACTGGGGCTATATCCAGACGCGTCGGCAGGTCCGGCTTCGAGATAGCGACCACAGCTACTGCAGGAATACCATTGGCGAGCATTGTGGCAGACAGGCTTGGCGTGGGACTTGTATACGTCAGGATGGAGAAGAAGGCGCACGGGCTTGAGCGGAAGGTGGAGGGAGTGGTTAAGCCTGGGATGCTCTATGTAGGCGTTGACGACGTGGCCACCACTGGTAAGAGCGCGCTTGAGTGTGTGAAGGCAGTGCGGGAGGAGGGGGGAGTGATAAACAAATACTTTGTGATCTTTGATAGGGATGAGGGCGCCGAACAGCTCCTCCGCGAGGCTGGAGTTGAACTCTACTCTCTCGCCCGTATGAGTAGCGAGTTCCTGACCATGGCAGGTGTTAGCGATAAGCCCTAAAAATACGGGGTCTTATCTGCTCCTTACTATCAGGTATTCGGCCAGTGAGCGTAGAAGTTCTTTCGCATGGCTTGGCCTCAGCTCAGGCTCTATTGCATTCCACCCATCCTCTACGAGGCGTCTAGCAATGGACTTGCTATACTCTATAGCCCCGCTAGACTTTATCAGCTCTATCGCCTCGTCTATCGTCGCCCTGTCTGCTGTCTTCAAGCCTAACACCCTCCGAAGCTTTTCACTCTTCTCCCTAGGGAGTGTTCGCAGCGCGTGTATGACCATTAAAGTCCTCTTACCCTCCCTCAGATCTCCCCCAATCTCCTTACCGTAGAGAGACTCGTCTCCTATAAGATTAAGGAGGTCGTCCTGAATCTGGAACGCAACCGCGATGGAGGAGGCGAACCTGCTGAATTTCTCCTCAATCGCGCTATCCACGCCGGCCATTAGGCACGCAATCCTTACTGAGAGTCTGGCGAGGCTTCCGGTCTTTAGGTCGCACATCAGGAGGTACTGCGACTCATTAACATCCCTGCCAATTCCTCTATGCCAAGCAATGTCTAGGGCCTGTCCCAGGCTTAGTCGGAGCATCTCCTCCACGTAGATTTTCAGGAGGGCGGTTTGTACAGCCTCGGGGATGCGGATTTTCGACAAGACGGCGGCAACTGGGAGATAGTATAGAGTGTTACCGGCATTTATTGCGACATCCTCGCCGTATATTCTATGTATACAGGGCTTCCCACGTCTGACCTCGCTGCCATCCTCCACGTCATCAACTATCAGTGTCCCATTATGTATCAGCTCAGGGATTGTAAGCAGCTGCACTATGTCCTCGGCACGGCCGCCGAGGGCCTCGTAGACCAGCATCCCAAGCGCGGGCCTCCATCGCTTACCACCCCTATCCAACAGATCCCATGCAGGCCTTGTAACAACCTCGTTGAGAGAGTATACGTCTATCTCTCCGTAAGATAGACCGGCCACCCTTCGATAATAGTCCTCCCCGGGTGTTCTGGGGAAGAGTTCCTCGAGGGCCTCGTTGACGAGCCTCGCATAGTTGTTTAGCTCCTGCTCTATCTCCACATATGGCAAATGCGTTGAGACTGGTAATAAATTGTTGCTCCGCGTCGAGGGGCTAAATTGTTAGGCCATTCCGCCTTAAAAACTCGGATGTCTCAGCCTCAAGCTCCTCCATCTCCCTATCCCTCCTAACCTTCTCGGCGAGGTATTGCCTATATGTGGACCGAATACCGACATACTTCAAGAGATACCCCTCAGCTGCAAGCTTCTCTGAGGCTTCATCAAGATACTTCTGAAGCTGCTCTCTCCTAGGCTCGCGATATGAGTCGTACATCAGCACCAAATCGAGAGGCATCCTCGGCCTCGTCGGCGGGTTCTCACCAGGCGGACCCATACAGATGAAAAAGAGTGGCGCCACCCCACCCGGGATGTCAAGGATCTTTTGGAGCTCCAGTCCAAGCTTAAGGGGCCAGTCGAGGATGACTGAGGAGTACCCTATGGCCTCGCCGGCCAGTATCAGATTCTCCGCGAACAGGCCGGCCTCGAATATAGCCTCCACAGTCTCTATAGGGTTTGGCGGCCTAGCCAGGGTGTGATCTGGCTCCAGCAGGTCGAACAGCATTCGCGTCCTTCTAAAATCTATGCAGAGAAGCAGCAGAATCGGGGCCTGCTTAATGATGTTGTCCTCCGTCAACTCGTATATCTTTTCCCGGAGTTCAGGCCTCTCGATGTTGATTACAGTGTATGACTGGTAGACGCACGGTGCCCTCTGGCCCGCCTCCACCAAGAGTTCCAGAATACTCCTGCTGGGCTTCGCATCCCTGAAGACTCTGATTGATCTCCTCCGAAATAGGAGGGCGAGAACTCCATGCCTCTTCCTGGGACGAGCCGCCACCATTAAGTCACCTGCCTCTGAGTATTATCGGCCACTAATTAAGCAGGCCGCAAAGGGGGTGCAAGTCTTATCCAGTAATATTTGGGTGGTAGCACCTGAGCACTAGCAGCGTGCCCCTAGCCCTCAGAGACCCACGCGATAATCTCCTCCACCGACCTAGCCAGCCTGAACTTTCTCCGGAAGAAGGTGGCTATGTTCTCTATGTCCCGTCTCAGATAGAGCTCGGCGTTGGGATGTGATGGCCCCACCCACTGGGGCCAGTCAATTATCACGTGCCGCTCCTCGGGTGTGATGAGTATGTTGTAGTGGCTCAAGTCGCAGTGGATCACACCAGCTTCAAGAGCAGCTTTAACGGATTTGATTATCTCCCACAGCAGGGTTTCGGGCTCAGATAGCTTATTGACATGGGCCAGCAGCTCACCCTCGATCAGAGAAGTGACGACCATGTGTCTGTTACGATATACGGGGGCTGGAACCGGCACTCCCTTAGGATATAGGATGCGGAGCGCCTGTATCTCGCGCTGGGCAGACATCTTCGAGGACGCGAGATAGTTTGCAGCCTCAAGGCCTACTTCCCGGAAACGCCTATGCTTCTTAATGCTTGTCCTGCCAATCCTGTAGAACTTGACTCCAACGACATTCCCCTCCCCAGTCCGTCCGATGTAGATGTCTGCCTCCTTCCCAACCCCTATTTTGACGCCTATGTGGGTGAGTATTCCACGCCTAGATGCGCTGTGCAGTGCAAGCATGTCAAGGCTGGCGAAGTTTAGCAAGTATTCGCGGCCCCTTCCGCGGGGGGACCAGACAAGCCTCCTCCTGTTCAGCTCCCTCAGCATCTTCTCGACATAGTCCAAGCCGAGCCTAAGCGACTTGGCGATAGCCTCCGGGGTGGCTACACGCCCTTGGTCAGCCATCCGCTCAATTGTTTCCAGTACCTTGAACTCTATCTCTGAGAGGCTTCCAACGAGGCTGGCAATCCGCTTCAGCTCCGTCATCGGCTAGGCAATCCTGCCCTCTTCCTCCAGCAATATGGCGACTGTCAGCATACCTTGCTCGAGCGTCCACTCCCGCCTATACGCAGTGCTAGGAATCTCTTTACCAGCACCCAAGCTTATCCTAGTCCTTGTCTCCTCCTCTATGTACTCGATCAAAGGCTTAAGACTCTCCTGGAGCGGCTGAGGCTCAATCGAGACCAAGCACGATACCTCCTTGGTAATTTCTAGGTTGAGCTCCTTCCTCATGACCTGGATCCTCCTTATCACCTCGTTGGCGAGAGATATTGACTTCAACCTCTCATCCTCAGACACGTCTATGTAGACATGCACGAACCGCCCCTCACCCTCAAACAAGTGGCTTGGAAGCTCCTCCACAACCTGGAAATCACCCTCGACCAAGTCGAAGACAGAGCCGTCACTTAACATCAGAGTGTAGCGTCCAGTCCTAGTGATCTGGTCCAATACCTCACCCACACGCGCCCTAGATAAAGCCTCTGAGACGAGTGGGAGCTTCTTCCCAGCCCTAGGGCCTAGACGCGAGTTTACTGGTACGAGCCTCCTGATTATTTCGGCTGGCTTCTGACCAACGTCTAGAACCTCGACAGAGAAGCTGTTGGTCATCCTCTCTATGTAGGATCTCAGGGCCTGGACTGATTCCTTGGCGCGCGGAGACTTGGGCGCGATGATTGTACGCCTAAGGGGCCAGCGCAGCTTCCTCCTCGCCTTATTCCTAGCGTTAAGTGTTGCGGCGATTACGTCCTCAGCCACCTGCATCTGGTCCTCTATCTCGGGGTTGATGAGGGCTTCGTCAGGCCGTGGCCACTTGTTTAGGCAGACACTGAGGGGGTCGTTCTCGGTCTTGAGCCGCTGGTATAGATACTCTGAGATGTAGGGGGCGAAGACGGATAGGACTGGCAGGAGTTTTCTCAGGACGTAGTGTAGTGTCGCGTAGGCGGCTATCTTCGATGGAGTCCTCTCCTCAATCCAGAACCTCCTCCTGACAGCGCGGACATATGTCCTGCTCAGATCCTCCACTATGAAGTTTAAGAGACTTCTCGCCGCCTCATGAATCTCAAACCTCTCAATATTGGAGGTCACATACTTTATCAGCGTGTTTATCCTCGAGAGAATCCACCTGTCCTCAGGCTCCGCGTAGTTCAGCATAGCCCAGACGGTCTCCTTCTCCGGATCATACCTGTCCAAGTCAAAGTACGTCTTCGCAAATGAGACCACGTTCCACAGAATGTTAAGGGCTTGGTTGACTTGTTTAACTTCGTCCGGGTCGAAGTTTATTGTCTCCCAGCTCTGGGCCTTGCTTACTAGATAGAGCCTGACGTTATCCACACCCCAGTTATCCATCGCCTCCGTGGCCCAGAGCACGTTACCCCTGCTCTTTGACATCTTTTTCCCAAACTTGTCTAGGACGAAGTTCTGGCTTAGGACTGTCTTGTAGGGGGCTTTCCCGAACATCAGTGCTGATGTGAAGAGGAGGGTGTAGAACCAGCCCCTTGTCTGGTCTATCGCCTCGGTGATGAAATCGTAGGGAAAGAGCTTCTCGAATAGCCTCTTGTCTCCTAGCCAGTCTACACTCGCAAAATGCGCGACGCCAGAGTCCAGCCATGTATCCAGAACAAAGGGCTCCCTATACATCTCGCCACCACACTTCTCGCACCTGAATACGACCCTGTCCACCCAGGGCCTATGCATCCTCAGGGGAGTCGGCTTTTTCTCAGCCATCTCAAGCTCAGCCTTTGAGCCCACGGCCCGCGTGCTGCCGCATTTACTGCAGGTCCATATGTTGAGCGGAGTCCCCCAGACCCTTGTCCTAGATATGCACCAGTCCTCAGCGTTTTCGAGCCACTCCCCAAACCTGTTCTGCCCAGCCCAAGCCGGATACCACTTGACCTTCGCATTCTCCTCTATCATTAGCCTCTTGATCCTGTCAATCCTCAGGAACCATTGACGGCTTGTCAGATAGATGAGCGGTGTCCCACACCTCCAGCAGTGGGGGTAGGTGTGGAGTATCCGCCCCTCTTTAAGAAGCAATCCCTTATCCGCTAACACTCTTATCACCTTGTCAGCTGCATCCCTATACCCGAGACCAGCGAACCTCCCACCCTCCTCCGTGAAGACACCGCTAGTGCTGATTGGGCAGAATACAGGCAGCCCGTGGCTTTTACCCAGCTCGAAGTCCTCGGGCCCGTGGCCTGGGGCTATGTGGACCAGCCCAGTACCTTCTTCCATAGAGACGAAATCTGCCGGCAGGACTGTGTGGGCTGGAGGCACGTGGCTTGAATGCGCGTTTACTTCCTCGCCGAGAGGGTGAACATATCTCAGACCCACTAGGCTAGCACCTGTGAACCTGCTCACGACACTGTATCTTGTTATTCCCGCGTCGGAGCACACCTTTTCCAAGAGCTTCTGGGCAACAATCATCCTGCCAGCATCCGTCTCAAACTCAACATACTCTTCCTCCGGGTTGACTGCAACAGCCTCATTCGCAACTAGGGTCCAAGGCGTGGTTGTCCATATGACAAGATACCTCCCCCCATCGCCTTCAAGTGGGAACTTCACATAGATAGAGTAGTCTTCAACCTCTTCGTATCCCTGCGCCACCTCGTGGGATGAGAGGGGAGTCTCACACCTTGGGCAGAAGGGTACTACCTTGAAGCTGACGACCAGGTCTCCACTCTCATAACACTTCTTCAACAAGTGCCACACATGCTCCATGTATCTCTCGTTCCGCGTCTGGTAGGCGGTGTCGTAGTCTAGCCATAGGCCTAGGCGCTCAGAAGCCTTCCTCCACTCATTGATATAATAGTCGACTAGGGCGTTTGCCTCTTCCACGAACCTCTCCATCCCAACAGCCTCGATCTCCTTCTTACTGCTGATGCCGAGCCTCTTCTCAACCTCCAGCTCGGTGGGAAGTCCCTGACAGTCCCACCCAGCCCTCCGCCAGACATCAAGCCCCTTCATCGTCTGATACCTCAATACGATGTCTTTGTAGACCCGCCCCCTAGCATGGCCTATGTGCATGTAGGAGTTGACGGTCGGCGGCCCTTCGAGGAAGGAGAAGACAGGGGCGCCACGATTCATGTTCATGTGCTTCTTCGGAATATCATTCTCTGACCAGAACTTGGCTATCTCCTCTTCAACGCGTCTGAAGTCGTAGCGCGGTGGTAGCGCATACATTTCTCAGTCTAAGGGATTGTTGATGAATCTCGATATTTTAGTCTTTTAAAACCCCCGCCCCTAGCTGGCAGCTATGTAGGTTAACGTGAAACATTTAAAAACACGGCCCCCGTATTGAGAGGTGAAATGGTGCTAACTCTCCAAGTGGGTGTAGGAACCATCATTGGCCTTATACTACTAATCATCATACTGATTATAATCCTAGCTTCAGCGATCAGGGTTGTCAGAGAGTATGAGAGGGCTGTCATCTTCCGTCTCGGAAGGGTTATAGGGGCGAAAGGCCCGGGCCTAATACTTCTGATACCCATAGTCGACCAGCCCAGAATTATCGATCTCAGGATAATCACATTTGACGTGCCGCGTCAGCGTATCGTGACTAGGGATAACGTGACTGTGGAGGTTGATGCCGTAGTTTATATGCGGGTGGAGGACCCGCTGGCAGCTGTCCTGAGGGTGAGGGACTACCAAATTGCAACAAGCCTATTGGCTCAGACGACTTTGAGAGACGTGATAGGCCAAGTCGAGCTTGACGACCTGCTGGCGAGAAGGGATGAGCTCAGCAAGAAGATACAGATGATTTTGGATGAGGCGACGGAGCCTTGGGGGATTAAGGTGACCAACGTCTCTATCAGGGATGTCGTTCTCCCCGAGTCTATGCAGAGGGCTATGGCTAGGCAGGCAGAGGCTGAGAGGGAGAAGAGGAGCAGGATCATAATAGCTGAGGGTGAGCTCCTCGCAGCCCAGAAGATGGCGGATGCAGCCGCAGTCTATGCAACTAATCCCTATGCAATGAGGCTGAGGGAACTCCAGACTTGGGCCGAGATTGCGAGGGAGAAGAACTTGATAATAGTTACCGAGGGAGGGGGCGCGCTGGGAAGCCTAGTGGGAGTCGCGAGGGGCGTCGCCCAGGAAAGTCCGAAAAAGTAGCGCTTAGCCCTTGAGGACGGCATCAAGGTTAGCGGTTTCATCTATCCTCCTGCTCTACGTAGCCCTACTGGCACCTCTAGCCGCTGGGCAGGGGGAGATAATGTGGCTCAACATCTCAGGAAACATATCGCCGGCCACCGCTGAGTACATTACCGCCGCATTAGAGGGCTCCAGTGGATACAGAGCAGTTCTGATAACGATAGACACCTTCGGCGGTTTAGGCGACTCCACCTTCAAGATAATAGACGCTATGATGGCGTCGCCGACGCCTGTAATAGTCTACGTCTATCCGCCGGGGGGACAGTCCCTCTCTGCTGGGACGTATATTTTGATGGCCTCAAGCCTCGCAGCCATGGCTCCCTACACAACCATCGGGTCCGCCCAACCCGTGGTTAACGGGGTTCCATCAAACGACACGAAACTCATCAACTTTCTCGTAGAGAAGATGAGAAGCATGGCCAGGCTACATGGTAGAAATGAGACACAGGCCGCCCGCTTTGTCACACACAATGATAACCTTGGGCCAGAGGATGCTTTGAGGTATGGTGTAATAGAGATAATTGCGGCCGACACCTCGGAGCTGTTGGAGAAGGCCGATGGGGCAGTAGTCAAGACCATCCACGGCGAAGTAGTCCTCAACACCCGCGGCGCAAGGTTGGTGAAGATTGACCCCGACGTTAGGATTCAGGTGCTTCAGTTTCTGAGCGACCCGCTGGTCTCCGGGCTATTACTTACCCTCGGCGTCCTGATACTCATAGTTGGCCTCTCCACACCCGGGTTCGGCGCGGAGCTCTTGGGGGGTGTGCTGATTGTTTTAGGGCTCGTGGGGCAGGGGTTCAACCTGAACTGGGCCGGGCTCGCACTAGTAATCCTAGGCTCGGTACTCATACTCTACGAGTTCTACTCCGGAGGAATAATGGCTGCTATGATAGGAGGAATCATTTTATTATCACTGGGGCTGATTCTTTTAGTGCGGGCGCCCCCCGGGGTGATTTACGTGTCACAGGAGTGGCTCAATGAGCTTCAAATTGCCATTGGCCTAGTGGCTGCCTTCGGGGGTGGCATAACAGCCTTCATACTCTACAAGGCGCTCCGGACGGTTAAGCGGAAGTCCTTCGAACTAGTGCCGGTGGCGAAAGTTGGGCGGTCTGTTGAGGATATTGACGCTGGCAAGATAGGCTACGTAGTCGTTGCTGGAGAGTATAGGAGAGCAAAGGCTCTAAAGCCTGTTAGGCAGAATCAAACAATAAAAGTTGTTGGTGTTGAGGACAGGATTCTCCTAGTCGAGCCTCTCGAGTAGGGTTTTTACTCGCTACCGAACCTGGTGCGAGGCCCCCTAGGAGACCAGCCCCGCCGCCTGGCACCCCCAGGCCTCGACGCACCCTGATAGACTGTCTTCTCGGATAGATTGTTCTCAACGTTCACGTTGCCTAGCTCCTCATCGGTTATCTCGAGCTTACCATATCTCCCCAAGTTCAGCTGCATCTTGCCTCTGAAGACCTTTACAAATGCGTTCGAGATCTTGACTGTGTCTCCCTCGTTTACCTTGTTTATGTTCTCGTCCCACAGGACTAGCTGTATTGCTCCTGTCTCATCGGCTATGAGCGACTCGGCGAGCTGGTGCTGGCTCTGGTCATACTGGCTTCCTACTGAGCGGGGCTCACTCTTAGACACTACTTTCGCGACAATGTTTACGTTCCGAGAGTTTGGTGTTAGGTTTTCAATCTTGTCTACTCTTTCCAAACCTTTCCAACCACTTTAGGACGAGATATAACGCCGCCCCCGCTATATAAGTGTATCAGGACCCGCCGTCGCGGCTGTAATCAGCGGCTTATTACCCAGGTTAAATATCTCAGGAGCCAATCCAGCCCCCATGAGAGGGCGAGACCTCATCGAGGCTCTGCGCAGAGAGCTCGAGGCCCTGAACAGACGTATAGAGCATCATCCATTTCTCACCGATGCGGAGAAGGGGCATCTATCCAGAGACAGGTTGAGACTCTTCGTAGAGAACCAGTACTACATTGTTTATCACGATTTGAGGAGTCTGGCTGTTATGGTTAGCAGGGCATCACACCACGACGAGGCTGATTACCTCTCACGCCTCCAGCAGGGAGACCTCACAGCATTCCAAGCACTACTCAGGCTCGGCGAGGAGTTGGAGGCGCCTTTCAGAGAGTTTAGTGAGTTGAGAGTCATGCCAGGTGCTGTAGCCTATACTCACTATCTCGCTTGGCTCGCCCTCTATGGTGGAGCTGGTGAGCAGGTGGCTGCGTTGATCGTGAATCTGCCGGTCTGGGGCCGAGCTTGTCAGAGACTTGCAACGGCACTCAGGAAGAACTATGGGATCAGGTCTACCGAGTTCTTAGATGCCTTCGCCAATCCACCAGGCTGGGTTGAGGAGGAGGGTGGGAGGATTCTGGAGAGATATATGCCTGGTATCGAGGCGAGGGCTCGTCTTGTCTCTAGGATGATCCAGAGCTATGAGCTCGGCTTCTGGGACTCTATCTATGGTGGGTGAGGGGTAGGTGTTGAGCGGCTTCACCGACCGTTTATGGTCCTCGGTCAGAGACATTTATGAGGCTATTCTGACACACCCGTTCCTAACAGGGCTAACTGATGGAAGCCTAGACTTGGAGGTCTTCAAGGGATACATAATTCAGGACGCCCTCTATCTCAGTAGGTTCGCCAAGGCGGTTGCACTTGTAGGGGCCAAGGCGCCGGACGACGACGCAGCCCTCACACTCATCTCAGCCGCGCGCGACGCACTCTCGGTTGAGCGGGCCACACTCCACGACTTCCTCCTCACCCAGTGGGGCATCAAAATGACAGACCTCCAGCAATACCAGATGACGCCAACCAATAGAGCCTACACGGACTTTCTCATCGCCTCAGCCTACGAGAAACCATTTCTCACCTGCTTGGCGGCGGTACTCCCCTGCTTCTGGGTGTACTTGGAGGTGGGGAGGGAATTGTTGAAGAAGGGATCGCCAGTCGAGACATATAGCCGTTGGATAGACACCTACTCCTCGCCAGACTATGAGCAGGCAGTGGGCCGCATAATCAGGCTGGCGGGAGAGGTTGGTGCGGGTGCTAGGGCGGCGGAGAAGGAGGAGGCGGAACTATACTTCAGGATTTCTACGATGTATGAGTATCTATTCTGGGACTCTGCTTACCGGAGGGAAGACTGGCCCTTCGTGCCGAAGAGATAAAGTCCGCCCATAACTGGGTTATGGACCGCTTTATATGAAGCCAGACCACCAAACCCATCGAGTTGTCGCGAGAGGATATCCTGTCATCCCTTGAGTCTGCCGGTTGGAGGCGCCCGCACTGGTACCTTTTCACAGCAGTCTCCCTCAACTATCTGCTCGACGGAATAGTCTTCGCGATAGCTCCTCTGACGGCGGTCATCATCACACCAGACCTCGCCACCGTCATCTTTGCATCTAACCTTCTCGCGGAGACGGCGGGCTCGGTCTTCTTCGGATACTTGGCAGATAAGCGTGGAAGGAAGTTCTGCCTCCTACTGATAAACTCGATACAGGCCCTCTCGACAGGGCTCCTCTTCTTCCTCTACAAGAGCCCCATAGCCGTCCTAGTGCTGACCTCGTTGATGAGTTTTAGCGTGGGTGGCGACTTCGGTGCGTCCTATGCCGCCTTAGCGGAAGTGGTTCCAGCCAAGTATAGGGGGAAGGCCATCCTTCTCTCAACCAACTTCTGGAATGTAGGGAGCGCGGCAATTGCGGGCGCCGCGCTGGTGTTTAGGGCGATATACTCCGACCCCGACATCCAGATTCAATACATCCTCCTCGCAACCATAGCGACACTCGGCCTTGTGGCGGTGATTAGGCTTATGGTCCCAGAGTCTCCGCGATGGCTACTACATGTAGGCAAGGCAAGTGAGGCCGCCAAGGTCTCAGCAGAGATTGGCGCCCAACAGCCCCAACCTCCCCCAAGCCATGCCACAACTGTAGCAGGTAAGGCCGTCGGAGGCCCGGGTATTGGCTTCCTATACCGGTTCGCAATCCTCTCGATCATAACTGTTTCACAATACGTTACCTACGGGATGATGGCCTATTATGCGCCATACGCCAAGGGCTTCACCTTCGGTGCCGAGTCGGCGCCCCTAGTGATCTTTGTTGCTAATCTCGGAGCGTCGGTGGGCGCACTACTCCTGTGGCCGCTCATAGACAGGAGTAGGAGGCTATCCACCCTCCTATCCTTCCTATTCGGGACGGTTTTTGCAGCTCTAGTACTGCTAACGCACAACGCTGGACAGTTCCTATACTTCTACGCAACACTTCTCCTCTGCCTCGTCTTCTCGGAGTGGGCTTGGGGCTCTGTGAGCGCCCTCCAAAGCGAGCTCTTCCCCACAGGCATCCGGGCCACCGCCGTAGGTGTTTTAACGGGATTGACAGGCGTCAGCGGCGCGCTGATGGTCCTAACACAGAATATACTCTCAGCGTCTGAGTTCCTAGCAGCCTCGGTGATACTCTGGGGCGCTGGCCTAGCGGCAACTCTGGCTTGGCTGGTGCGCGGGCTTGAGACCGCGAACAGGACTGTCGAAGAGTTGAGTGAAGGCTTAAAGACAGTTTAAGTATCTCTCAACACTTATCCTCTGCGAGTATCCATGCCTCCACGCAGTCCTAGAATCGCATTACAGCTATACTCTGTGAGGGATGAGTGTTCGAAGGATTTCTTCAAGACACTTGAGGCCGTGGCCGATATGGGGTTTGAGGGCGTCGAGTTCGCGGGATACTATGGGAAGTCCGCAGGCGAGATCAAGGACAAGCTCAGGGACCTTGGACTGGATATTGCCGGAGCCCACGAGTCAATACAGAGGATGAGCGGAGACGAGTTAGAGAAGACTTTAAGATATAACAAGGAGCTCGGAAACAACAAGATTGTCATCCCCTGGCTTCCACCAGAGATGAGGGCCGACAAGCGAGGCTGGATAAACTCGGCCAGACTTATCAGCGAGATGGCGGATAAAGCCTCCGCCCAAGGCTTCAAGATCGGATACCACAACCACCGCGAAGAGTTTACACCAGTCAATGGAGAATATCCCTGGCACATATTCTTCGACAATGCGAGTGGCACAGTCTTCATGCAGCTTGACACTGGGAATGCTCTGAGCGCGGGAATACCTGACACACTGCTGGTCGAGGTTTTAAGGAGGTATCCCAACAGAGCCCTGACAATCCATCTCAAAGACTACTCTCTCAGGCGTGGATTCGTCATCCTAGGGGAGGGGGATGTGCCTTTCAGGGAGGTGCTGGCTGCCTGCAGCGAGGTGGGAGGTACGGAGTGGCTGATAGTTGAGCAGGAGACATACCCCTACCCTCCTCTCGAGTCTGTCAGACGTTGCCTAGAAAACCTGAAAAAGATACTGCAGACATAAACCGCTCAGCCGGCTTCTCTCAAATCTATTGACTGAGCAGAAGTTTATTAGTCATGATTTGAGTTAGCTCTGGGTTGAGATGGCGAAAACTGTCTTAGAGAAGATTTGGGACGACCACGTCCTAGCCGTGCGCGGAGAGGACGAGTACCTCCTCTACGTTGATAGGCATTTGACGCATGAGGTGACTTCGCCGATCGCCTTTGAGGGTCTTAGGACGGCTGGGAGGAGGGTTAGGAGGCCGGACCTGACCTTTGCCCTAATGGACCATAATGTTCCAACATCTGATAGGGCTCTGCCTGTAAGGGACGAGCATTCTCGGGAGCAGATGAGGGCTCTCGCCAAGAACGCTCGAGAATTCTCCATCACACTCTTCGACTACTTTAGTCCATGGCAGGGTATTGTGCATGTCGTGGGCCCCGAGCTGGGTTTGACGGTCCCGGGCATAACGCTCGTCTGCGGAGACAGCCACACCAGCACCCACGGCGCCCTAGGGGCGCTTGCTTTCGGTATAGGGACGAGCGAGGGTGAGCACGTCTTCGCAACCCAGACGATATGGATGAGGAGGCCGAGGCAGATGGAGGTTAGGCTGGAGGGGGATTTCAAGAGCCACACAACCGCGAAGGACGCCATACTCTACGTTATTCGGGATCTGGGGACCGGGGGGATGATTGGGCATGCAGCCGAGTTTAGAGGCGAGGCCGTCAAGAGGATGAGTGTGGAGGAGAGGATGACGATCTGCAACATGGCGATTGAGGGAGGAGCGAGGACGGCGATAGTTGAGCCGGACGAGAAGGTCTACAGCTACCTGGATGGCGCCCCATACGCGCCCACGGGCGATGACTGGGAAGATGCTAAGAAGTATTGGGAGACGTTGAAGACGGATAATGGCGCGAAGTTCGACAAGAGCTATAGGCTAGACGTCTCCAAGCTGGAGCCCCAGATAACGTGGGGGACTAACCCTGCGATGTGTATAGGTGTGAGCGAGACAGTGCCTGAGCCGCGAATGTTTGAAGACCCTGCGAAGAGGAAGATGATCGAAAGGGCTCTCGAATACATGGGCTTGAAGCCGGGACAGAAGATTGAAGGAACACCCATAGACGCCGTCTTCATAGGCTCCTGCACCAATGCGAGACTCTCCGACCTAGTAATGGTGGCTAGGCTGGTTAAGGGTAGGAAAGTTGCTCCGGGTGTTAGGGCCATGATTGTTCCAGGGTCGATGCTAGTTAAGAGGAGGGCTGAGAGGATGGGCCTCCATAGAATATTCCTAGAGGCAGGGTTTGAGTGGAGGAATAGCGGCTGCAGCATGTGTATAGCCATGAACGAGGATAGGCTTGGGCCGGGGGAGAGGGGAGTCCTGACGAGTAATAGGAACTTCGAGAACAGGGCAGGCCCGGGAAGCCGCGTCCACCTTGCCAGCCCACTGACAGCAGCGGCCTCGGCTCTAGAGGGAAAGATAGCAGACCCTAGAAAATACAGCCTCGCAAGCATCGACGAACTCGAGCTCGAATGGGTCTCGCCATGGATAGAGAGGAATATTCTAAAACCCATGGGAGGTGGGTAGAGAGATGCCGGAGCCTGTAAGGAGAATAGTGGGCAAAGCCGCACCACTCGAGATGGACGACGTCGATACTGACCAGATTATTCCAGCCCAATTCCTCAAAGTCCTCTCGAGGAAGGGCCTCGGCAAATATCTCTTCTACAGATGGAGGTTCGATGAGGATGGAAAGCCTAAGGAGGGGTTCGTCCTAGACCGGAAAGAGTTTCGGGACGCGGTTATCCTCGTCGCGGGGCGGAACTTCGGCATAGGCTCTTCGAGGGAGAATGCTGTTTGGGCCTTGATGGACTTCGGTATAAGATGTGTGATAGCCTCATCCTTCGGCGACATCTTCTACGGCAACTCCGTGAAGAACGGTCTCCTCTGCATTAGGCTGGATGAAGAGACCGTCAAGAGGCTAAGGAGCGAGGCGGCTAAAGGCGGCCTCACTCTAGATATTGACGTCGAGGCGGAGACGATTAAGCTGCCAAGCGGAGAGACCATCAACTTCAAGCTTGAGCCGAATGTGAAGAGGAGGCTGCTGGAGGGTCTGGACGAGATAGAGGCCACCTTGAGGGAGTATGGCGATAAGATCCGGGCATACGAGGCCAAGATGGCGCGGTTTAAGATGCCGAGGCAGACCACAGTACCACTCGAGTAGGGTTTTACATCCTTATTATCTGCCTAACAGCCACACCCTCTGCCAGCAGGTCAAGCCCCTCATTCAGCTCGTCGAGCGTTAGATACCCTGTCACAACCTCATCCAGCCTTATCACACCTTTTGCAAAGAGGCTGACCAGTATTGGGATGTCGCGGCGCGGGACGATGGAGCCCATGTATGAGCCTATTATTCGCCTCTCCTCGCCCATTATCAGCCAGCTAGGCAGTTCCACCTTGTCCTCTGGCGATGTGACTCCGAGGATCACGGTTGTCCCACCTTTCCGCGTCGCTAGAAAGGCCTGAGCCATTACCCGGGTGTTTCCAGTGGCCTCGAAGCAGTATTCTGCTCCACGCCCCCCAGTCAACCTTCTAACCTCAGCCACAGGGTCCTGTCTCGAGGCGTTAACAATGTCTGTGGCTCCCAGTCGTGAGGCCTTCTCCAACTTCTCCGGAAAAATGTCCACCGCGATTATCTGCATGGCTCCCACAATCCTTAGGGCTTGTATAATGTTGAGACCCAGTCCCCCGCATCCGAAGACTGCGACACTTGAGCCCGGCTTGACCTGCGCCGCATTTATGACAGCTCCGAAGGCAGTGGGTATCGCGCAGCCGAAGAGTGCTAGCCTCTCGGGAGGGAGTTCCGGGGGTACAGGAATCGCCGACGAGGATGGGACTACAATGTATTCGGAGAAGGCTGAGACACCCAAGTGGTGGTGGACCTCTCTCCCATCTAGTCTGAACCTAGTCCCGCCTGTAACTAGTACACCCTCGTTATTGGCAGCCCTGCCCGCGTCGCAGAGCGTGGGCCTCCCCGAGAGACAGTAGACGCACTCGCCACAGCTCTGGGCGAATGAGAGGACAACCCTCTCACCCTTCCTAGACGGCGAGACGTTCTCACCCACATCCACTACCCTCCCCGCACATTCATGCCCAAGCACAATCGGCATGGGCGGCCTCCTCACACCCTCAATGACGGCCAAGTCAGAGTGGCAGAGCCCAGCAGCCTCTACCTTCACCAGAACCTCATTCTTTAACGGCCCTATCAGCTCCAGCTCCTTAACCGATACAGGCTTTGATGATTGATATGGTCTGGGGAGTCCCTGCCTCTCAACTACGGCTGCTCTTGTTTTTAGGGTCAAATCGAGTTAATCCAAACGTAGGGGGAAATAAGGGTTTAAGGCTCGGAGAGCTTCTCTAAAAGCTCAAGCAGCTGCTGCCCCTGCGGGCTCAAGACGTATAGTTTCTCGCCACCCTCACCGGGCTGCTCATGGATTAGACCATAGCTCTTCAACAGCTCAACATTCCTGTCAATAGTCTTCCAGTCTATGCCGAGGGCCTTTGAGAGCTGGTACCTGTTCATCGGCACCTCGAGGCTCTTCAACATCTTAACACGCGTATTAGCACCCCTCATCTTCACCATAAGCCTGAAGACAGAGTAGTCGAACATGCTCCTAGACCACATGTGTCTCACAAGCCCCTTGTATGCGAGTGTAGCAGCAACACCTAGCCAAGAAGCCACGGATACCCAAGTAGTAACAGTCTCAGCGCTGAAGGCTAAACCCTCAGCCTGAGCCTCAGCCCTAAGGGAGGGAGCCGCGGCTGGAGCGACAGGGGCCGTGAAAGTTAGGTAGAGCCAGAAGACTGTAGAAGATGCCGCAATAATTAGAAGGATGATGAGTAGGAAGGTTGAGGGGCGCAAACTCAGCCCTACTTTTCGCGAGACATATTTTAATCTTTGACAGAGCCTTCCAGAGACTCCCAAGATATAAAAACTGGGTGTTTCACTTCTGGTGCAGATTTGAGTATATCGCCCATCTCGGCTATGAGGCTTTGGAATCTGATGTTTTATTTCGCCATGGGTATTGCAGCACCCTATTTCCCCGTCGTTTTAGAGGAGAGCGGCTTAACGCCTAGTCAGATAGGGCTTGCCTTCACGATAAGTAATATCTCTTCAGGTTTCTCTTCATACTATATCGGGAGACTCTCAGACCGGGTCGGCAGGCTCAAGATACTACTATCATCAACCATTCTCACAGCCATCTCATATCTGCTACTCGCTGTGAAACTCAACCCTTACCTCACCGTGCTCTTATTCGCTCTCCTCATGGTGGGGCTGGGCTCGGCCAACACAGTAGTTACGGCCTACTCGATAGACTCGTTGGAGCGCGCGGGAATCTCGCGGGGAAGCGGGTTCGGGTCTATAAGGATTGGCGGGAGCATCGGCTGGATACCCGGCACTTTCCTCGGCGGAGCCTTGGTCAGCCTATTCGGTTTGAGGAGCATATTCCTATTGGCTCCACTCGTCATCGGCCTCTCGGTCCTAACCTTTTACAGGCTGGGAGAAGACAGAGTGTCTAAGAAACGGGATAGTGAGGATGTGAGCCCGCTTAGCCTCCTCAGGGGGGCACCAGGCGTGCTGCTTTTGACGATGACACTCGCTTTCGTGGCCAACTCATCCATAATGAGCTTCCTCTCACTTCACATGATCAATACACTGGGGGCCTCGCCACTGGAGGTCTCTACGGCCTTCGCCTTGATGGGGCTGACAGAGATACCTGCCATGGTGTATCTCGGAAAGCTATCCGACAGAGTTGGTAGAAGACCCGTGCTCCTACTCTGCCTATCGGCATTCCCCCTGAGGCTTGCTATCTCAGGACTATCACCCGATAGATACGTGGTCATACTTGCACAGTCTCTCAACAGTTTCACCTTCGGCGGCCTCTACGTCGTCTCCATAGCCTACGCCTCCGAACTCGTCCCAGAGCGTATGCGCGGCGCGTATATGGGGCTGTATGGAGCCACCTTCAGCGCGGGCGGCGTGATCGGGGGCTATCTCTGGGGGAGCATAGCTGAGGCAACATCTTACGCCTCTATGTTCCAATACTCAGCCCTCTTCTCGCTTATACCTGTAGCCCTGACAGGGATAGCTCTTAGGAAGCAGCGGCGCGAGGTCTACTCTGCTCCCGTAGCACCATGATGAGGAGGGCTACGCCGGCGATCAGGAGCACTAGCCCCACGATCGGTGTGAAGAATCCCAGCATCGCCATGATTTTCTGAACCTCAGCAAGGCTCGATACAAAGCTCAGACCGATGAAGACCATTATAGTAGCCGCCACCGCCAGCACAGCCTTCTCTATAGGCATCCTTGCAGCACCCTTCTCGCTCTCCGAGGGCAGTAGAATGGCCGCAGCTACATAGAGCGCCAATGCTGCATAGAAGTTCAAGAAGAGGACGACCACGAAGATTAGCCTCAATATGTTTGGGTCGACGCCGAGATACTCCGCTATTCCTCCGAGAACGCCCGCCACTATCCTGTGCCGAGACGATTTACAGAGCCTCTTCTGCCCAGCTCCCTCGCCTTCCAAGCCCTCAGTAAATGCAGGGGGGCCTGCCAGATATTAACCGTGTCTGCACGCACGTTTTAAAGAAAACCCCCAGATTTTTGCGAAGTGATTTATGGGTATCCGGCGTCTGGGTAAAAAGAGTATGATTTAATGGTGGCGGAGAGGATAGTGGCTTGGCGAAAGGGTGTGTATACTGACGAGATAGTCTTCGCCCTGTTCTCCATCGGCCCTGTCTACAGGGAGGGTGAGCTGGAGTTGGGGCCCGACGCCGTCATAGCGCTCGAGGGACTCGGAACGTTTCAGGGCGTTAGTATCCGAGACAGGGTCTCGGACGCCCTCTCGAAGGGAAAGGACCTCTCAAAGGTGGCCGCTAAAGTCCACAAAGAATCGACGAGGAGGGGACATGCTTCTCTGACGACTTCGGCTGTCATGTTCTGGGAGGTCTCTAACTGCAGCCGTCTATTGTCAATGCTGCTTGTGGCTCCTGTTTTCGGAAGCTATCTGCAGGAGAGCCAGAGAAGGGCCCCCTTGACTAGGGAGAGACTTCTAACACCGGTAGAGCTGAAGGGTGGGAAGCTCGAGGCAAGATATTCAGAGGGCATGAATAGGGTTTTCGAGGCCTATAAAACACTGTGCGAGGAGGGCGTCCCACTCGAGGATGCACGGTATCTGGCCCCCCTAGCCGCAGCAACCTCCCTTTATGCATCCCTCTCACTAGAGTCGCACATCTACTTTATCCGGAAGGTCGAGGAGGGGATTGGGATAGTCCCCGGCGAGCTGAAGGCCTTCGTCGACAGGTTCCTCGAAGTAGCTAGAAGCAAATCACCACTGCTTCTAGACTCTAGGCTTAGTTTTAGGGCTCGATGGGGATACTACTCTGTTGCAGACCCCCTTAGAGGGCCTGACGGTCTGATTCAGGGTCTTTGCGGGGACAGGCCGTTGGAGGAGGCCGAGCTCCTGTCCTTCGATTATCCTAGAGGGATTGAGAGAATGGGCCTTGATGGTCTTGCTGCTGAGCAGGCCTCCCCTCTTGTTAGGGCGGTGACCGTTGAATCGCTCTCACTAGCCGCCTATCACCAGGCGATAAGGCATAGGACTGTGCCAACCGTTGTTGAGTCGCTGGTTGAGGCGGCTGAGAGGTGGTCTAGGAGTCCAGAGGCGGGTCTCGTCGTCCCTCCATCCATCAAGTCCAGCCCGAGGCTCCTGCGGGTGTTCACAGATGCTTGTGAAGAACTACACTCCCTATACTCCACGCTTATGCAGGAGAATGAGGTTTCGGCGGCACTCTACACGCTCCCTAACGCGATGAGGATTAGGGTCGTCAGGAGCTATAACCTCTACAATCTCCTCAGCCCCATGGGATTCCTAGCAACTAGGACCTGCAGCGCGGCCCAGTGGGAGGAGAGGGCGATAGCGTATAGGCTGTGGAGGGAGGTGGAGAAAACTGCTCCATGGTTAAAGGGTGCGATGGGCGAGAAGTGTAAGCACCTTGGGTATTGCCCCGAGAGGGAGTGGTGTCCAATCATTCTCAAGTACTGGGAATACTCCGACGAGCTTCACAAGAAATATAACCAGTGAGCAGAATGGCTATCTACGCAGGAAAGCTATCGATGCATAACCCACAACCGAGGACTTGTCGCCGCTCGTGTCTCCGCTTGTGGCATATTTGAGCAGTAGCGGGTTGGTGTATCCTTTCAGCTTTGCATAGCATATTAGAGCTCCTATTGCGCCGTACCCGCAGAGAGTGGCCCTCTTATCCCTCATCTCTGTGTAGAACCCCTCTATGTCGAGCTTCAATATCTTATCAATGACTGCTCGGTCTCTTCTGACAGCCTCCTCATGTGGCTCATAGTGCGTAAAGTCGGAGCTCGCTATGACAAGATAGTCCTCGGCCCTATCTATGACCTTTGCGAGAACCTCTCCTACATGTTGAGCAGCCTCAATAGACTGGTTGAGCATACAGATGGGAACAAACTTCACGCGTCCGAAGGTGTATTGGATGAAGGGCAGCTGAACCTCTATGGAGTGCTCGTATACATGGCTGTACTCGTCCATCGAGATCAAGTCGCTAGACTCGACAATGCGGTTCACAATCTCCGAGTCAATCTCCACTTCTCCGAGCGGAGTCACCCACTGCCCGGGCGGATAGACGGATACCTCTGTACCCTCTCCATGATGGTTCGGCCCAATCACTACCACCGTCTTTGGCTGGGGGGCCTTCGAGGCTTGGGAGAATCCGTGTGCCGCGACTGGCCCCGAGTACATGTAGCCTGCGTGAGGAGAGATGAGGAGTGTCTGAGGACCAGCGCCCCCCTTAGAAGGCATAGAACCCGGCCCATGCTCAGAAGTGAAGCACTGCTCGATCTGCTTCCTCAGACGCGCCGGATCTGACTCGTAGAAGTACCCAGCCACGGCGGGATACCTTTTAGGCACGTCCAGACCCACCTCCCCTACTGTTTGTGGAGAGCCTAGGGCGGGGGGCGGTCACGACAAGGTATCCCAAGACCCCCACCACGAAGAAGAAGGATACGGCCAAGAGGTAGACGGTTGCCCTAAGCACTAAGTCAGGGTCTAGCCCCCTCAGCAGCCCAAAAAACCACAGTGTATAAAACGTGAAGCCTATCGGCGAGAGAATAACCATGAAATACCCTACTAGTTTAGAAGGGGACATTATTGCCCACAAAAGGAGAGTCTGTACCCAGTAGATATAGCTTTATGGTGGCCTCTGAGCTGTTTCTATATATTGTCATCTGGACGGGGGTTTCTCCCGTTTTTAAGGCTTTGAGACGTAAATTGCCAGTATGCAATTGTCGAATAAGTTTTAAATTCTAGCCTAACTAGTAAAACACAACCTTGCCAACCGTCCTCCTCGACTCCACACTGAGGGAAGGCGAGCTCTACAAGGTGTTACCCATCCAGAAGAAGCTCAGGGTCGCCAGCCTACTGGTGGAGGCGGGCCTGAAGCGGGTTGAAGTGACTGTCGACTATCCTCCAAGGACGTCTTACGAGGACGGTGCAAAATTGGTCAACTTCTTGGGTGATAACGGCGTCCAGGTCGTGATGCATGGGCGCGCATATAGGAACGATATCGAGGCGATGAGTAGGTATAACCTGTACGGGGTTGCCCTATACTTGGCCGTCTCCCAACTGCACCTAGACTACAAGCTAGGTGGTATGAACTATGATGATGCTAAGACTAGGATGTTGGAGGCGGTTGAGCTTGTCAAGCCTTTGGGGCTCCAGTATGTCCGAGTGACCTACGAGGATGCGTCGCGACTCTTCACCGAACGCAACTTCGACGTCCTCGACGACCTACTCAGGTTTACCGGTGAGCTGAAGTCTGCTGGCGCGACACTTCTCAGCGTGCCTGATACAGCTGGTCTCATGACGCCACGCGATGCTAGGAAGTTCATAGAGTATTGTATCGAGAGGAGCCGCCTCCCAGTCGCCGCCCACTTCCACAACGACTATGGCCTCGCATCAGCTAACACCATCGAGTCTATACTTGCGGGGGCTGCTGAGGCGCATGTTACAATTTTAGGTATAGGTGATAGAAATGGAATAGCGGACCTCTACGAGGTTGTAGCGCCGCTACAAGATGTCTATGGCTATGACCTTGGAGTGAGGCGGGAGGAGCTGGCGCGGATTTATCGCGAGTTCTCCAGGCTTACCGGTGTGCAGATTCCTTGGCGGCACCCCCTCTCAGAGGAGGCGAGGACCATCAGGGCGGGCGTCCACCAGTCCATGGTCATCAAGAGGCCTGAAGGATACATGCCGCGAAAGAAGCTCGAATATGATGTGGATGCCGTGAAATATGCTGTGAGCCCATACATGAGCCACAAGCTGATTCTCGAGATAGCTAAGCTAAACGGCCACGACTTGAACGAGGTAGATGCCAGGAGGATTGTAGAGGAGATCGTCAAGAGGGTTGCGGCTACTGGGAGGAAGGGCTCTCCAAAAGAGCTAGCCCGATACCTTAGCGAGGCCTTAGGACGCGAGATCAGAGAAGACCTGGTGAGACGATTCTTCGGAGAGGAGCGGGCCTACATCCTCCTAAAGCTCCGCCCACAAGCAGATGCGCTACAGATTGTTCAAGAGCTCTCAACATGGGAGGAGGTAGAGTCCATCGACGAAGTATACGGGGACGTGGACATCGTTATTAAGGGACGCCTCAGGATAAACGGGGTCAACCTAGTCGACAAGCTCAGATCGAGCTTCCAAGAAGAGATAGAGGAGCTCAGAGTATTAATCACAGACTAGCGCTTACCCGGTATAAATTTATAAGTAACAGCCCATACTACTCTATTGCGCACAGCGATGTTTGCCCTTCAGCCGTGAAGTCCTGAAGGGCATGAATGCGGGAGGAGGCTTAAACTTCCCTATGACCGCGCTGCAGAGGTGTGTGGAGCGTGGCGAAGTAGGCCGCGCCTTGGCACTAAGCGGGGGTACGCCAGCCGGTGGATGCCTCGGCTTGGGCGCCGACGAAGGACGTGGCAAGCTGCGATAAGCCCCGGGTAGCCGCAGGCGGGCGTTGATCCGGGGATCTCCTAATGGGATTTCCTGGGGTGGCTTCGGCCACCTCGTTCCCGGGCCTCGAGCCTGGGATCGGGAACCCCCCGAACGGAAGCATCCAAGTAGGGGGAGGAAAAGAAATCAAAACGAGATTCCCTGAGTAGGGGCGACCGAAAGGGGAGCAGCCCAAACCGAACCCCCCGGGGTTAACTCGGGGGGAATGTGGGGTTATGGGCCGGAGGCCCGCCCTGAAAGCTGAGCCGAACTCCCCTGGAATGGGGGGCCATAGAGGGTGATAGCCCCGTAGGCGAAGGCTGGAGGGGCGATGCTCCGGTCCCAGAGTACCGCACCTCGGATATGGTGCGGGAAGTTGGGGGCCACTGGCCTCCAAGGCTAAATACGTCCCAAGACCGATAGTGGACCAGTAGCGTGAGCCAAAGGTGAAAAGTACCCCGAGAGGGGGGTGAAAAGCGCCTGAAACCGGCTGGTAACAGACGAGCACGGCCCGAAAGGGAACTCCCTGCGAAGCCCCGATGAGGGGCGAGTGGGGACAATCCCAGGGTCGTGCACTCCGTCTTGAATCACGGGCCGGGGAGTTCACGGGTGTGGCGAGCCTAAGGGCTGAAAGCCCGTAGGCGTGGGGAAACCGACATGCCCGCAGCCGGAGTATGCTCCGGCGAGGGGCGGGGTCTGAAAGGGCCCGTAGTCACGCCCGTGAGGCTAGAAACCGGGCGATCTAGCCCTGGGCAGGGCGAAGCCAGGGGAAACCCTGGTGGAGGCCCGAATAGGGGTCTTGATGTGCAAATCGGTCCCCTGACCTGGGGCTAGGGGTTAAAAGCTAATCGAGCCCGGTGATAGCTAGTTCCCCCCGAAGTGTCTCGCAGGACAGCCCTGGGGGAGGTAGCCCGCGGGGTAGAGCACCGATGGGGGAGCAAGGGGCCGATGAGGCCCCACTCTCCTTTCGAACTCCGAATCCGCGGGCGCCGTAGATCCCAGGAGTGGGGTACCGGGGGTAAGCTCCGGGACCGAGAGGGGAACAACCCAGACCGCGGGTTAAGGCCCCTAAGTGCCCGCTAAGTGACAAACCGAAGGGCGTCTCCATCCTGAGACAGCGGGGCTGTAGGCTTAGAAGCAGCCATCAGCTAAGAAGTGCGTAACAGCTTACCCGCCGAGGATGGGGGCCCCGAAAATTGACGGGTCTAAGCGGGCCGCCGAAACCCGGGCTCACCCACGCGCTGCGTGGGTGGGGGTAGGGGGGCGTAGCGGTTGGGTAGAAGCGGGGCCGTGAGGTCCCGTGGACCGGCCGCTAATGTAGATCCCGGTGGTAGTAGACAGCGAAGAGGGGTGGGAATCCCCTCCGCCGGAAGGGCACGGGTTTCCCGGCAATGCGTCGTCAGCCGGGAGTAAGCCGGTCCTAAGGCCGACCTTAACCGGGTAGGCCGAAGGGGAAACCGGTTAAGATTCCGGTGCCTCTCGGGTAGGTGCGGCGACGCAAGCCGGGCTCCTGACGCCTCGGGTAAGGCCGAGCAGGGCCGTAGCCCTGTCTAACCTCCCAAGCCTGGGGAGAGCCGTAATGGCGAGAACCAGGTGAATGGAGGGATGGGGCGGCCTTAAGGCCGCTTCGGCTGGATCCTGGGGCCAGTGAAAAGGGAGCCCGGAACGATCCCGAGAGACCGTACCTAGATCCGACACAGGTGCCCCTGGCTGAGAAGGCCAAGGCGTCTGGGGTTACTCCGGGCTAGGGAACTCGGCAAATTGGCCCCGTAACTTCGGGAGAAGGGGTGCCTGCCTTCCTGCCCGGTGAGGGTGGGTTGGCAGGTCGCAGTGACAAGGGGGTCCTGACTGTTTAATAAAAACATAGGGAGCCGCTAGGCCGAAAGGCTTTGAACGGCTCCTCAATCCTGGCCAGCACCGGTACCTGAACCCCGGGTCCAACCGGGATAAGGGCCGGTTAGCGCCGGGGGTAACTCTGACCCTCTTAAGGTAGCCAAATGCCTTGTCGGGTGAGTTCCGACGTGCATGAATGGATCAACGAGGGCCCCACTGTCCCGGCCCGGAGCCCCGTGAACCCACATAACGTGGGCGAACAGTCCACGAACCCCCAGTGGGGAGAGAAGACCCTGTGGAGCTTTACTGCAGCCAGTTGCTGCGGAGCGGTCTGGAGTACATAGCGTAGCCGGGAGCCGTCGATCCAGGCCTCTCCGGGGGCCTGGGGAGGCGCCAATGTAACACCGGCTACTCCGGACTGCCCCGCTAACCAGGGCCTGACCCTGGGACAACGGCTGGTGGGCAGTTTGGCTGGGGCGGCACTCCTCCGAAAAGATATCGGAGGAGCCCAAAGGTCGGCTCAGGCGGGACAGAAACCCGCTGTAGAGTGCAAGGGCATAAGCCGGCCTGACAGGACCCTCGAACGCAAGGGGTCCTGAGGGGAAACCCGGGCCTAGCGATCCATCGGCTCCCACCAGTGGGGGCCGGTGGTGACAGAAAAGTTACCCCAGGGATAACAGGCTCGTCGCGGGCGAGAGTCCCCATCGACCCCGCGGCTTGGTACCTCGATGTCGGCTCTTCCCCTCCTGGCCTCGCAGCAGGGGCCAAGGGTGAGGCTGCTCGCCTATTAAAGGGGAACGTGAGCTGGGTTTAGACCGTCGTGAGACAGATCGGTTTCTACCTACTGGGGGTGCGGGCCGCCTGAGGGAAAGGTCCTCCTAGTACGAGAGGAACGGAGGGCCGGGGCCAACGGTCTACCGGTCGTCCTACAGGGCGACGCCGGGCAGCCGCGCCCCTGTGGATAAGGGCTGAAAGCATCTAAGCCCGAAGCCACTCCCAAAAATAGGCGGCCAATCGGGGCCTATAGGGCCTGGCAACGGGCCTTGGGCCCCGACGAGGGCTCCCCTAGAAGAGGGGGTTGATGGGGTGGGCGTGTACGGGCGGAGGCTTAGGCCGGACGCCCTCAGCGCGCCACTCCCAATCGCCCGAGCCGCTTAGACGGCCGGGCGGGGCCTACGCTAAAACGCTCCACACACCTCGTCTCTATTCTCTCTATTTTGCTGCCTTTAGCTCTGGCGGGGTTAGACATGTTTATATCATCTGGATTGGTGATTCCACGTAAATGGTACAGGTTATTGGTGGATATTCTAAGAGCGTCTACGCTGTCCTCGGCGCGGTGGGTTTCGTCGCATTAATTGATACGTCGATGATCTCTCCCGTGATAGCGTCTCATGCGAGGGCCCTCAACGCCGACGCATTCTGGGCTGGACTGATTGCAGGCTCCTACTCCATCATAGCAATACCCATGATAGTCCTCGCGGGTTATTTCTCCGACATACTCGGCCGTAGGAGGGCCATGGTTATGGGCCTGGCCGGCGACCTTCTCGCAATGACTCTATATGCTGTCTCACCAGCCCCCAGCATCCTACTCGCTGCTAGGATTCTCCACGCGGTATTCGACTCCTTCATAGTGCCGTCAGCCCTAGCCTTGATAGGAGACCTCTTCTCTAAGAGTGTGGGACGCCCCTTAAGCTTCTTCTGGATATTTGTGGCCGTAGCCATAGTCCTAGGCTCAGGCTCGTCGGCCGGCTTGGTCTCCACTCTAGGATTCCATGCAGTCTACGCAGTGATTGGAGCACTGGTTGTAGCCAGTTTAATAGCTACTCTCAGGGGCCTGCCCTCACCACCGACCTCAAAGAATCGCGTGCGAGGTGGTGCGCGAATCGGTGGAGTTCATGCGAGGCGTGTCGCCGTATCCATGATAGGCATGCTGAGCATGTACCTGCTGATTGGCGGGGTGGTCGGCACCCTCCCAACAATACTGATAGACAGGTTCGGGCTGGACGAGAGGGGCGCGGCCGCTCAGATAGGACTCTTCATGGCCGTCTCCACCGCCGTCTCAATCCCGATATTTCCAATATCGGCGAGGCTCGCCGAGAGAAGAACACCGCTAGTGCCTCTCATCATCGGCCTACTGGCATCAATGACAACGGCCCTCGCGCTAGAGTTTGGGGCCGGCGTAACTCTCACGCGAGTCATCTCCTCGATAATATTCGGCCTCGCGCTAGGGACAGTAATCTTCTCGTCAAGCTACCTCGTAGTAACGCTTCCCCAAGAGGTCAGGGGGCTTGGCTCGGGCCTCAACCAGTCAGCAAGCCTCCTAGGCGTTGCTCTAGGCGCTCCACTAACATCCCTCTACGTTGCGACGATTGGCTGGGAAGGCTTTTTCATCCTATACGGAGTAATACCTCCACTAGCGGCCGCGTTGATAGTCTTGAGTGTTTGGCGACGCGTGGCGCGGGAACTCAAGGAGTAACGCCTACCACTATATGATACTAATCATTATGGAGGCCCGGCACCACCAGCCGGATAAAGTCTACGCGTTCAGGCCATTATCGAGTGGTACCAGCGGAGTATGTATTCCGGAAGCTTGAGACCTCTCTCCTGCAGCCTGTCAACCAAGTATAGCGGGAGTGGGCTGGTGGCAAACGCGGCCTTTAGGTAGAAGTCGTTCGGCCGCCCAGGCGAGTATCTTGAAGGTATGTAGAGTGTTTGATCCGATAGGGAGCCTATTGTTGAGTCCTTAGCACCCACTATTGAGACGACGTATCCACCCATCTTCTTAAAAGTCCTACACCAAGATGCGACGACCTCGGTCTCACCACTGTGCGAGATCGCGATGAGAATATCCCCAGCCCTTGGAGGCGGCACATTAGTATCCCCCGCCACGTAGACGTGGTCGCCAATCGCCCTCTTCACATGCCCAAGCCTCACGCCAGTCATCCTTGCTACCTCCTGACTACTACCAAGCCCAGCCAAGAAGCACGTATTCCTCCGCTCCAACAGTTCGACAATCCAGTGCATAAAGTCAGACTTTATCACATTCTCTACAACCTCGTTGGTCTCCACCATTAACTGGTTTATCTTCTCGGAGATGTTGAGAGGGCCGCTGTCCTCATAGATACACTCCGCAACTGCTTGGAGGAGAACCGAGGCCCCCAGAATAAAGACGTCCTCAAGAATACCATACTGCTTAAACTCGGAGGTCGAGGAATTCTCCTCAGAGACAGTACGCCCCTTAACACGGGTGCACGACCCATACTTCTGACCAAGCTTGCCCAGAGGTGAGTCAGGATCGCTTGTAACAACATCTATCGTATAGTCTCCCATCTTCTCGGACCTTGAGATCGCAAGCGCCAGCTTCTGCGCATCGACGAGGGGCATAAGCGACCTGCCGCTACCCGATAGTATCAAGAGGCTGACCCTGCCGAACCTCTGCTTAAGCTTGGGCGCTGCCAAGTCAAAACTCCGATCAGGAAAACCAACATCGCTCCTGTCAACGACAACCTTTCCGCGATCCATCTTCGCGAGCTCGCTGCAGATTATGCTTACGGCCCCCTTACTCCTTCCCTCACCGTGGGGTACAATTACTCCGGCCGACTTTAGGTCCCGGTATAGCTCCGCCGCCTGGTTCAGGTCTATCTCTGAGAGGTTTTGAATAACGCTGTTCATATAGCCGAGGCTACTCTTCAGTAACACCATTCAAAGCGGAGAAGAGACTCGTGGAATAAAAATTTAATTCCCGAGCTAAGATTTGGTCCTACGGCGAATCAATGCGTGGGCGAGCCTCTTCTCAACCCTAAAGTCCAGAACCTCGTTTCCCGTGATCCTGCTCCACTTCTCCAAGTCTCTCTCGGCTCCTTCATTATAGTCGGCCACTATGTGGATGATGCTCCCCTCCGGGAGCCCTTCAAGCCTGTCGGAGAGCACCATAAGGAGCTGGCTGCAGTCAATCCCAATCGCGGCGTGCACGTAGTCTGGAACTTCTCTGAAACAGACTATGCCCTTCTCGCTGATCATCCTCTCCACCTCTCCCCTTACCTCACTCCACCCCTTCAACCTCGTCAGGCAGTCATCCTTCAAGGCGGATACCTCGCAGAGCCAAGCAGCATCACAGAAGCCCCTCTGCAAAATCCATGGCCGTTCAACGGCCTCAGCATTGACCCGTTCTACCCTTAGGTCGAAGGGGGCCCTAATATTCCCTAAGAATCTCCGGGATTCGATAAGGCATAGAGCCCTGTCCGCCGCAACCTCTTCACCGGGCTTCTTAACTCTTACAGAGGTTATCTTTCCCCAAAGGGTCTGAGTAATTGGAAGTATTCCGACTTGGAATACTCTGTCACGAATAGGGGTGAGCCACAGCATCTCTTCGAGAAAGTAGAGGTTGTTTCTGGAGAATCCGCAGCCGTGGATCTCCTCTATCACGATCTGAGATACCTGCTTCTTTGACTTATTTTTCTATTGGTGTGCCAACTACGTTACCCCACTCGCTCCAGCTTCCATCATAGTTTCTGACTTTGGGGTATTTGAGCAGCTCCTTCAGAACGAACCAAGTTACGGATGACCGCTCACCTATTCTACAGTAGGTTATCACCTCTTTGTCGGGAGTCACGCCCAAGCCCTGGTAGAGCTTTCTCAACTCCTCGACTGGCTTGAATGTGCCGTCCTCGTTAAGGGCCTTAGCCCACGGTATATTCACCGCGCCAGGTATGTGGCCTCCCCTTTGCGCGTGCTCTGTAGGATACTCGGGAGGCGCTAAGATTTTGCCAGTGTACTCGTCAGGAGACCTCACATCAACTAGGGCCACTGTGGGGCTTCCAAGCCTTGCGCGGACATCAGGTAGTAGAACCCTATACTCATACCGTACCTTGGTAACCTTGTAGGTGGTCGGGGCTGGGTTTGGTACCTCCTTCACCAGCTCCCTCTCCTCGGCTATCCACTTCTTCCTCCCGCCATCCATTATGCTCAGCTTCTCGTGGCCGTAAAGCCTAGCAACCCAGAATGCGAAGGCAGCGAACCAGTTATTGAAATCTCCGTATAGGACTATGTGCGTGTCGTTCGAGATTCCACTCCGCGAGCAGAGAAGCTCGAACCCCTCCTTGCTTATGATGTTCCGCTCTATGGGGTCGTTGATGTCCTTCTTCCAGTCCCACAGGACTGCACCTCGGATATGCCCCTGGTAATAGGCTGTCTGAGGGTCGTAGTCGACTTCTACAATCCTGACGTCGGGCCTATCTAGGTTCTTCGCAACCCACTCAGTGGAGACGAGAACCGGTGATTCCTGCCTTTCGCTCATGGGCTATCGTATTAGGTCTGTATTATAGAAATATTTAAACCACATATATCTACACGAATATGGTTTAACAATAACCCTGCATACACATGGTGGAGCCGGTTGATGCATTTAATAGCCCGTCGATCAGCATTAAAGACAGGGCTTGAGGGAGACAAGGCTTAATAAGCTTATCCAAATACCGTCGGACGACGTAGAGTATACAATCGTTGATGCAGGCGGCGGGCCTGGAGTCGTTGCACTAATTGTCTCAAGCATTTTGCAGGAGAGTTTAGAGACTGTTAAGGCTGCGGAGATCCTCTCACCTCACTTCCCCCAAGTAACCTTGATAAACAACGAGGGGGTCGCCGCCCCACCCAAGATCGAGATCTACCTAGCGAGACCACCCACAAACCAGAGGCAGGCATTACTTATTGTGACGAGGAACTTCATAGTTGAGACAACCGAGGTTGGTGAAGAGATTTCTGAGATTCTGCTCAACTATCTCCCATCATCAAGGGTCAGCGCCCTTGTAGTCCTAACAAGCGGGCGGGTTAATGCTTCAGGCGAGGTCTACGCATCATCCACGGATATGGAGAGGGTTAGACGGCTGATCCGCCTAGGGGCAAAAGCTGCAACGAACATAGACACGCTGCCCGTGGATAGGCTCACATCCTCGCTGATGCTACGATTCCACCTGCACCGCATCCCCATGGACCTCCTAATATCAGACACCTTGGGCCTCGCACCAGACCTAGCGTCTGCGAAGAAGGTACTGTCGATACTATCCGGATATCTAGGGATACCAGTCGATACGTCTAAGTTAGACGCCGAGATTGAGAAGCAACAGCAACTCCTAAGAGAGGCCAGCAGGTTCTTCGAAGAGATGGAGCGGAGGGGAGGGGCCCCCTCCTATATCGGCTAGGCAGTAATCTCGTAGATGTATACATAAGCTAAGCTAGAGTAGGGCGCCGATGATGAGAATACCAGCCTATAACCCTCCACTTTAGGCTCCTCGTAATAGTATGCGGTGATGATATTTCCGAACTGGTCTGTAGTCTGCCTGGGCTTGAACGGTATCAGCCTACCGAGCGTGGTATCCGTCCAGAACTTGTCTGTAGGATTCGTAGGATCCCGGTTGGGGCCGAGGAGCGACTCCTCATCTATTGGCGTCAGTCCGAGCTCGCGTGCATGTTGATTGGCTATCCTCAGCATCCAGAACCATTTAGACTCGTCCCCATAGTAGAGGAGCCTAGGATAGTCTCCAGCCCCCGTCTGTGGCCTGTGAGTGATGAATATGAGGACATGCGTCGCGCCCAACTCTTTGAAGATCCTTAGACTAACGTTGGTCGGCGACATGAATGCATACCCTACTTTGGCTATTTTTAGGCTGTCTATTGTCGTGTTATCTACCAGCGAGGTCTTGTTAGCCACTATCGATATCCAGTTGCCATAGTCCCACCATGCCGCTACGACTGCGTTGTCTGGAAGGTTGTTCCTCATCCACTCAACAGCACGCACCCAGTCATTCAACACATAGTTCCGGCCTGTCGGAAGCGATGCAGAGGCTATCGTACTGGGTGTATAAGCGGCGTCGAGAGACGAGAATGCCCAAGTGTTCCCCATGGCCTGGGGGAGATAGTGTGTCGATATCAAAGCCATGACAATCAGCGGGACGGCGATCAAAAACCTCCTCTCACTCGTCTTCCTCAGCCGAGGTCCACGGGGTGGGGCGAGATTTCGCGAGGCGAGTGCAAGCATCTCGGTTAGGACAAAGCCGGCCAAGATTGCTACGATGGGCGAGGTGGGTAGGGCCAGCCTAACGAGCGAGGATGCAAAGTACAGAGAGAGGACAGCGTAAAGTGTGAAGAACAGGTCTCCGTCTCCGGCCCTCCTGATCAGGAGGTAGATCCCAAAAGGCACTAGCATTAACGTTGGTCCAAAATCTGTGAAGAGTGTAGACCAAGTAGCGGCCTGGTTCTCGGCCACCGAGGCTATTATCACGAGCTCGCTCCTCAGCTGTGGGAACACGACTGAGAGGAACTTCAGCCCTGGAAGATTGGCAACAGCTGCGACAACCAAGCCAGCTACAAGCAGTATGAGGCCTAAAGCAACCCCCCTCAGGGCTATTACCGCTCTCTGAGATCCCAGATATCTGTAAAGCACCTCAGCCAACACAACATATGCCAGTGACAGATATCCTGAAAGAAGCGTGATCTCGAAAAGGTACGAGAAGCCCAGCTTAGGGACACTTGTCAGTATTATTGATGTTGCGGCTAGCAGTGGTATGAAGCTGGCTAATAGCTGCCTCCTATACCGCCCCATGAATACGAGCAGCGCAGTGAAGAGGAAGACCATCATGACTGGAAGCCTGTGTGCACCCCACGTAGCGCCTGTGTAGCCAAGTAGAAGCCCCGTAAGCAATCCCAAGACGATGGATCCCTTCATAGACCTCTTCTCGTTTATCGATGCGAGATATGTCAGGAAGGCTGCATGCATGAGCGGGATAGCAAGAGCCTCGTCATCAAGCCACCCCAGATGCGTCCTAGATATGTGTGCATAACTTATGGATAGGAGTAGGGCCGAGGCTATGGCCGGCCCTGTACCTAAAACGTATCTAGCGAGTAAGAATGCGACTACCACCGCTATAACTCCATATACTACCGGGAGGGTGGATGCGAGTTCGATTAAATTCACATTAACTCCGATGGAGGAGAGGGCAAGATAGATGAAAGCTAGTGTGAATGAGACTCCGGGATAGAAGGTCTTGCCAACTTGGAGTCCGGTCGGGTACCAGCTCTTATTGTCGACGAGGCCTGCGAATTCAAAAAAACCAGCCCAACCCCTCTCAATGATCATGGTGGCTGTCTTGAAGTGCCACCAGGGGTCGAACTCACTTAAAATGAAACCCCACCTAGCAGGCAGTGACCTAGACATGAAGGTGACTGCAAGCGCTATCAATAGCACCGCCAGAGGCGCGTAGAACTCTTTGCCACCGATCCTCCTGTCCAAGCCTGTGAAGACGCCCGACGCCCTTCCGAGGAAAGCCCTCACCGAGCCGGCCATTCTCTTAAACCATTAGAGCAGCACCATATAAAGAGATAATCATGCAAACACCCTTCACGCGGTAAACTTCTGTTAGTGGGCTAGGAGTTAGGTCAAGTATCTTTAGGAGTAGAGAGGGGGTACTTGACCCCTTTAATCTCGACAAGCTCACGAAGTGGTGGGATGGAGTTGAAAAGCTCTTGTGAAAGTATTCGCCAGTCTATTCCGAGCGGCTTACCTAAGGCCCTCTCAACCCTAATCGTCCTCGTAGGCGTCACGATGTAGTCGACGATGGTGTCATGGTGCGAGTAGGGAAAGTCTGTCTCTACAACTTGGCAGTCATGTGCCACTGCGATTATTGGCGTCTCGTCATTAACCATTCCCAACTCCCTGAAAATTGCCCACTCTATGTCGAAAAATCCAGTACCCTTGCCATACCTAACTCCTTTAGTATTTACGACTGAGACACCCGTCACAAGCAAGTCTAGGTGTCCCAACTTCATCATCTGTCTAAGGGTTAGTGGTTTTGCGAAGCGTTCGACTCCGTCGAGCGTTGCGGCCAGTGCTTCCATTCCCCGCGGAACACGTCTCGGATCTACGTAAAAGAAGTCTCTCTTAATCGCGTATGGGGTCATTAGGAATCTCTTCTTATCTCTTATGCATGCCTCTCTTAACCGCTCGAGACAGTTATCAGGAGTGATGAATAATAGTTTCGCCGTCTTATAGATTGGTAGACGTCTTATCCTTTCCACACACTTTTCACTCCCCTTGAAGTCTGGAATAAACTTTGAGAAGTCCCAGTGAAAGCGTGAGTCGGGGCGCGCATATTGTTTAAGCCTCTCCCATACATCGAGCCTGTATCCAGTCTTCACTCCGGTATCCATGGTTCATTCACCGAGCCGAATCATTGACGCTGCCTCATAAACCGTGAGAGGGCTGAATTGCTCGCCGACCAGTACGTGTCCCAGTTGAGTTATCTGCGGGGGAGTTATCAGGGCTTCCTTAAGCCTCGCAGGCTGGGAAAAAACCCACCTAGGCTCGCCGTCCAAGATGATGTTTCCCGCCTTCATCACTACCACGCGTTCTGCGTATTCGGAGACTAGGCGCATATTGTGCGTCACTATTATAACAGTTCTTCCCTCGCCGTGAAGTGACTTAAGTAGGTTCATTATGCTTAGTGATTGGGCCATGTCTTGTCCTGTCGTCGGCTCATCCACGATAACAACTTCAGGGTCCATCACAAGTACTGAGGCTATCGCTAGCCTCTGTCGCTGACCCTTGCTGAGGAGGAATGTCTCTACACTCTCCAGCCCACCGAGCCCGACTTTCTCGAGAATATCTCCAACCCTCTTTTTTATCTCTGATTCTCCTAGGCCTAGCATTCTTAGCCCATATGCACACTCCTCATATACTGTCTGGCAGAATAGCTGGTGGTCAGGGTTCTGGTAGATATAGCCAATCCTTGTAGCAATCTCTTTAATACTCATCTCCGTTGTTTTCTTACCGAAGACTCTTACCTCCCCCCTCGTCGGCTTCAACAACCCCACGATGTGTTTGACGAGCGTGGTCTTTCCTGAGCCGTTCTGACCAATGATTGCTACAAACTCTCCCCTGTAGAAATCTATGTTTATCGAGTTGAGCGCAAGTGTCCCGTCAGGATAAACGAACGAGGCATTATTGAAAGAAATTACCGGGTCACCGGCATTCCGTACATAATGCTCTCCATCGAATACCTTCACAGCCCTAGCTCCCATCTCTCTAAGCCAATCAACCGCCTCCTCCAACGTTATAGGTAGTTCACTGTTTACTCCGTTACTTCTTGAGAGCAGGTGTGCCAACTCGGTTACTTGGGGAGGATATATTCCCATTGACTTTATTTTTTCGACATCTCCAAGAACCTTCCGAGGAGACCCATCAACAGTTATTTTGCCCTCCCTCAACAGGACTATTCGATCGGCATATTTCGCAGCCTCTTCCATGTTGTGTTCGACCAGTATTATTGTTCGGCCAGACTTTTTCAGCTCGGCCAGCATCGAGAATATCTCCGCCTTGCCAACCGGGTCGAGGTCTGAGGTCGGCTCGTCTAACACTAGTATCTCAGGCTCGAGGGCAAGTATAGAGGCTATAGCAACCCTCTGCTTCTGGCCTCCAGACAACTCATGTGGATACTTGTCTCTGAGATCGAGTATCTTCGTTGACTCCATCGCTTTTCTAACCCTCTTGATCATCTCCTCTCGGGGTACGCCATGATTCTCCAGCGGAAAGGCTACTTCATCTTCCACCGACATGGTTACGAATTGCGTGTCTGGATCCTGAAAAACGATTCCGACAATCTTGGTTATCTCGCTCAGCCTCATCTTCCTAGTATCCCGCCCATTGATTATCACCTCTCCCCTGTAGTAACCGCGTAGGAAGTGTGGAATTAATCCACACAATGCTAGGCAGAGCGTTGACTTACCAGCCCCGCTTGGGCCGACTATTACTAGAAACTCACCCTCTCTTACTGTCAGATCCACCCCCTTTAGTGTCCAGTCCTGGCCCAGCCCATACCTCCACCACAGATCCCTTATCCTTACAGCCTCGCCCATGTCTCAATCACCCTTTACACGGAGGGAAGCCAACCTGGAAAGGCCAAGAACCCCACATAGTATCTAAGGACATAGGCACACAGAACGCCAGCGATAAGCGTCAACGTAATGACCACGTCGCTGATCCTTAACTTGTATTCCCTGTAGTAGGTTCTCTTGGGGGCTGCTCCGAATCCCTTTGCCTGTAAGGCATATGCTATCTCCATTATTCTCCTAAGCGCGATGACTATCATAGATGTGAAGACATTCGCATATTTTCTGGCTCTCTCGAGTATTGAGCCTTCACTGAAGTTTGCACCACGAAGAATCATAGCATCCCTGACTCTTATGAAGTCCTCAACAAATATGGTCGTTGTCCTGAATGCGAGGCTCATCATTAATGCGATAGTGTGGGGAAGTCTAAATGCCGCTGCCCCATAGACGATGTCCCTGCTGGTCGTTGTAGCAAGTATAAGAGTCGAGCCAAGCAGCATTGATGTGTATCTCATAATCATTGTCGCGGCGTAGAGGAGTGTCATGTCGGAGACATATGCCCCCCATGGATATGTGTAGTACACTTGTGAACCAGGAATCGAGCTGCCTAGAAGGTAGGAAATAAGGACGGCCTGACTCGCGATTAAGACAACTATTACGAATTTCTTAAGTCCGATTAGAGGTACGCGCAGGAGCTTGAAGCTCAGTGCTAACATTATCGTTAAGAGAAGTAGGGGTATTGGCGCCTCTATTATGAGAGCGACTAGGTTTACGGATAGTAGCAATGTCACCTTTGGCAAGGGATGTAATCTGACCAGCGGCGAGTCTCCCGCTACGTAAGTAAAAAAAGTTCTCTGGCTCATGCCAAGCCCTTTTTAAAGTAGCCGGCCGGTAACATAGAAAGGACTTGTCTTCACCCATTTAGTTGCTACTCTTAGAAGGATTGTGCCTATTGTAAATACTGCGAGAGAGTCGCCTATCGTGTAGGCTATGACTCCCCAGACCCATGCCCCAAACGTGATTGTTCCGAAGGAATAGTTGACGAAGTGTATCCACATCGCTGCGAGGCAAGTGGCTATCGGTACAGAGACAAGCCAGACAGCATAGTCCCTCCTCGTCTTTAGCTCTGGGTCAGCCTTGAAGAGTAAGAAGAATGCCCTACAGATAAGCGGCGCCATGAAGTCTCCCAGCGCTCCGTCAGCCCAGACCTGGAAGGTCCAGCCGAAGAATGGGCCCATACCTATGAAGGTTCCGATATGCCCTGCAAGTGCTCCATAGAGGCCGAACCAAAGCGTTAAGGCGAAGTAGAGTGCTGCTGGAATCCAGAATCCAGACCCGCCCGGAATGCCTGGTAGTGGAATAATGATTATCGAGAACAGCGCGGCGGTAGCGCATACACCCCCGAAGATTCCAGAGATGATTGCTAGTTTCATCTTGATGCTAGCTTGAGTAACCACCTCACTCATCTTAGAACCACCCCATGAATGTTGCCTGTGCCACGTATGAAATGACAAGACCCACCAATACTATCGCCATGAATATCGTCATCCCCCTTACGAAGCCGTAGTAGGCGCTACTCCTACTCATCCTTCTCAGCAACATGTATAGTCCCACCATGATGACCACGTCGATAGCGATTACCAGTTGGAAAAACGCCGGGTAAGGTATTGGAAGACTCACGTAATCCGCGCAAGAATGACCGCAAAATATACCGATACTTACATGATCGTTTAAATTTTCAGTGAGGTGTACAAAAATTACGAGCGAGTACATGTGAAGCAGGCCCAGTGTCTCCTGAACTCTGTAAGAAGATAATGGCTTCTAATCTGTTTGTACTGACTTTGGGGGTAAACGCATTGTCTCCGTCATGCAGGGTCGTTTAGGGTTATATTTGAGACGCTTGCACTTCATGGGGGTTGGAGAGGGTTAAGAGGACTCTGGGCACGGTGCTCTCGCTGAGCTGGGTTGTTAAGGGGCGGGGGGTGCTGGCAGCCATTTTGATGTTCACCGTGATACTGGTCACGAGCGGTGTGGTCTTCGTCACACTAAACCGGGTTGCGACTTTCTGGGGCCGCCAGATCTTCGCTCCCACACAGACTTTACAGACAGTCGCTGAGTTTATAGTCGTCTCACTCTACTACGCTCTGGGCTTGACCGGGCTAACCCTGTTCTACTTTGCCGCCACTGGGCGTCTAACTGATAGGGCAGCAGGATACGCCGCACTTGGCGCATCACTTCTCATACTCTTATCGGCTCTTGGACTTTTCGCGGGATATACGGCTAAAATATGACTAATCCTCCATAATCCCGCCCTCAAATATTCTAACACGGAGCGATAATGATTGATCATTTATGCGCAGCCTCAATAACCGTCTACCGGCTGCAATAGACTGTAGCCACAACTCACTATCCGCATAATAGGAGACGATCGCGCTGGCTACTGGCTGCGGCTGGCCTAGGCCAGGCCTCTCATGAATGTCTGAGACGACTATTGAAGTGACGTTGCGGGACCGGGTAACCTCTTTAAGGAGGGCAGACTGGAAAGCGAGCATTTTATAGATCCACTTGTCATGAGGCAGGACGCCTGAAGCTTCCACCCTATGGAGGTATGTGAAGTCGTCCACAACTATTAGTCCCGGTTCTTGGGCGTAGTCGCAAGCCCAAATTATTAGCCGCAGCTGCTCAGAGAAGGTCTCAGGGGTGGAGATCCTAATTTTAGACAAGTCTGCACCCCAGTGGCTTGCCAGGGCCCTTAGCCTGGCAGGATGCAGTCTACCGCCACAGTCTAGCCAGAGGACCTCAAACCCCATTCCGGAGGCTATTGAAGCAACCTGTAGCGCGAGGGTTGTCTTCCCGCTCTTCTCCTCTCCAACGATTAGGTGGAGCCGCCTAGCCTCTAGCCCCCCACGCGTCGAATCTAGGCCACTTATGCCTGTGGCAAGCATGTCTACGCTCTGCCTAGCTCGGGGGCCCGTGGCGTCTCACCCTAAAAATTAGCAGTGCCGACCAGCTAATAATATCAGATTTGCGTGTAGTCTTATAAGGGCGGCGGGCTAACTGACAGGCGTATTATATTGCTTAGCTGTTTAAATAAATTTTAAATCAAAGTATATCGAAATATATTCAGAAGCATATGATGAGGGGACCGGCCACCGCGAGGGTCATTACAACTCTTAAGAGGTACGGGCCCTTACCTGTTCCCCTAATCGCACGTAAAGCAAAGTGTAAGGTTGCGACAGCCCAAGCAACGCTGAATAGGCTTGTTTACGACGGTCTGCTGAGTTTTGTGGAGGTGAGGCTGGGCAGGTTTGCAAGGCCTCGGGGACGGATTGGAAGCAGAAGGCTACTCAGACTATACTACATCCCCAAAATCCACAGCAACAATCGCGTATACCAGACTATAAGGAGACTGGTAATTTTTAAGAGACCTGTCAACGTCTATGAGAGGAGAGCGTTTGGTATGTGGCTTTCGTCATCAATTCTCCCAAGCCAGGTGAGAGAGAGCATAATTACTTCAGTCTTTGAGCATAAGCATAGAGCTGCACATGTAAGGGATTAGTTCATTATAGCGGGCCTGCTCTTGATCTCCTTGAACCGCTCTCTTAGCTTGTTGAAGTCGGTGCCTTTCGAGTAGACTGTGGTGTAGTTTTTAGCCTTCTCGATTGCCCTGCCCGCCTCGGGGTTAACCTTTCTGAAGTAGCGCTCAATAGAGTTTACCCAGAAGTTGGCGCCGAATGTGAGTATACCACCTGTGACAAGCTTAAGTATCGGATTGTCGCTCCCGAGCCTCCACGCCAGAAGCTCGGCCATCCTCCGCGTATTCCTCCAGCTGACGTAGATTAGTGCTGCCTGCGCCGGGGTTAGGCTGGCATACACATCGGTGAGGGATTGGTTTCCGCGGAGGGAGCCGAGGCTTACTAGCGCCATAGGCGTGACTGTGAAGAGGAGCCCTTGGGAGGCCATGTAGTTTATCAGGCCGATGGTGTCCCAGATGTCGTCATCCGTCTCACCTCCGAGTCCAAGTATTATTGTGTAGGCCGGTAACCAGTATGCAGCGTTTAGAGCCTTCTGCCCTTCAATAACTATCTCAGACCAAGTCGCATCCACGCCAACCCGGAAGGGTAGGGCCTTCCTAGACATGTGTTGCAGAATCAGCTTGTCACTCCCTGTCTCCAAGCCTATCTGAACACCGACGTGCTTCCCCGGACCAGCACCTACTATCTTGGAGATCATCATGGGCAGCTCTGGGTCTGCAGCCGGTGGAGCAAGCGTCGCGTGCATCGGGTTTGCATGTGTCACACCGTTCTGCGACATGACGGTTCTGTAGAGTTTTTCGATCGCCTCCCTGTTCGGCCAGTAGTCAGGGTCTCTCAACATGTAGGCCCACTGATTATCTGTAATAAACCAAGCGTTCCTCACACCATATCTCAAGTTCACCCTAACCTCCTCTAGGACCTTCTCCGGTGGATAATAGCGGAGCGGACGCGTCGTAACCTCGCAGAAATCACAGTCAAGACCGCAACCTCTCATGATCTCGACCTGGCCGCTAATAGTGCCACCGACTATGGTTGGAATATCGTCTATCTTGGGGAGCCTATACCTAGAGAATGGGTGACGCGTAATGAAGCGTCCACGCGGATCTTTCACATAAGTTACTGTGGCGCGTCCATGCTGGTTGAAGACTGTTGTTCTGAAACCATGAAAGAATATAGAATTGTCGATACTGTCCTCAATCAATCCCTCGAAGAGAATGTGTATTATATCGTCCATCTCGCCCTGAACTACGTGGTCGATCCCGAACGCATCTATCATCTCCGGCCTAATCTCAAACTCCCATTCACCCGCACCACCCACTATAAGCTTGGCCTTGGGGCATCTATTCCTACGCAGAACATTTATAGTATGTATGAGGGACTCAAACTCCTGCGCGACCCAAGACTTCTCACGCCCACAGTTGTTAAACATTATCGTTAGGGGCCCGATACCCAACGGATCCATCGTGTTAACAGCTATTATCTTGGTATCTTCTCTGATGTGTCTATCCAAGTGGTTGGGGTGGATGACCTCGGCCCGTAACTTCGACTTCGTCTTGAGACATGCCTCAATCTTTCTGATCCCGTAGGGTGCTAGGACGGCGCGTCCATATTCGTCTGCGGGAACATCCGGCTTGCTCAGATACCTGTATATCGGTGGTGGGACGTATCTGACCGGCGCGCAGGGGAGAAAGCTGAGGAGCGGAAAATTGTGAAACATGTGTCCCAATGAGGGATCGTATGTTAGCACTACCTGCGTCATCTTCTGGAATCGAGTGCATCTACTGATAAATAACCTTTATCCACCGAAATTAACCGGTGAAAGGGCTATGTGTCAAGGCCCTACACAATTGTTGTGAGGCTGGAATTCATATATATCGCGGGCTTTTTTAGAGGATGGATAAAGATGCCATACAAGTCTCTGGCTGAGGCAATTGCTAAGCTGGAGGCTGAGAGACGCCCTTACGCTGTAGCTACTGTCGTCCGGGTTTCCGGCTCAAGTCTAGGGAAGCCCGGGTTTAAAATGGTTGTTGACGATCGGGGAGAGATCGTCTATGGGACTCTGGGGGGAGTCTGTCCGGAAGGCCCCATCATCTCTATAGCGCTAGAGTGTATAAGGGAGGAGGAGCCCAGGTTGGTTAAAGTGCATCTCGAGAGCACGGAGGAGGCGGTAAAGGGCATGGCCACATCGGGGAGCAGGGATGAGATATTTGTCGAGACCTTCTGCGGCGGTACTATGGAGATTTTCGTAGACCCCATCACACCGGCGAGGCGCCTATTCATCATAGGACAGGGAGGGAAGGACGACGTGGAGGAAGCCTTGGTAAGGTTTGGGAAGATCCTTGGCTTTGAGGTCTGGGTCATAGACCCTATGCCTATGCTGGAGGCTGAGCCTGACAAGTTGATATCGGATATAGACTTCGACCTCTCCAAGCTCGATATAGGGCCCCGGGACTGTGTCGTGGTCTTGACTAAGGGAGAGAGGGATGTTAAGGTTCTTGAAGCCATCTCGGATAAGACACCCATCTACTTGGGGCTTATGGCCAGTAGGAAGAGGGCTCTGCGGAACCTAGAGCTTCTCAGAGAGAGGGGAGTGCCTGAAGAGTTCATAGCAAGGATAAGCACGCCCGCGGGTATCGATATAGGCGCGAAGATGCCGGCGGAGATTGCTCTATCAATAATGGCCGAGGCCGTGGCTAGAATCAGGGGCGTACCTGTGGCTAGGAAGGCCGAGACCGCAGCCCAGCCCCAAACAACCCAAGAGGCTAGGACATCAATATCTCTAAGAGGGCTGTCCTGCGACGTCCCCGCCGCCACCCTCAAGGACAAGGGATAAACCCTCCCCCAACCATCCTATTAGTTGGGGGCGAGCGGCTGGGCGGGCCACGGGGCACTCCCGAGGAAGTTCCTCCCCCCCAACCGGTGCAGTCAGCCACCGCGAGGTGGGCGGGGAGACCCGCGGCAACGCCACAGAAACGAGACCCCTCCACCGCAGATGAGTATGACCCGCCAACCCGAGGCGGCGACAAGTGGTGGAGAATGGATGAAACGGGCGACCCTGACGGGGAAAGGCGCGCCGGGCCAATGAGACGCGCCGGCGAGGCCCGCGTGGAGCCGAGAAGACCAATCCCGCCTAAAACAGAAGGAGGACTATGGGCCGCACGCCCCCTTTGGACAGTAAGCCTTTCCGCAAGCTTGAAACCAGCTTCTCGCCTGTTTAGAGAGTTTTCTGCACGGTCGCTAGGCTCAGGTCCATGAGGAGATGATAGTGGGATCACATATGCTAAGAGGTGATATTGTCTAACAGTCCACGAAGGATGTTATTGCTCCATTGGTTTTGGCTGATTGCTGTGAGATAAGTCTTATAGGGGACTTGGGGCGCTTTATGGCCGCGCATGTCTCCACACTCTTTAAAATATGCTTGGTTTGTAGCGATAATCTTATTCCTCTTCCAATCCCTCCACGTTGCCGACATCTATGTTATCTCGGTCGTCTTCCCCCAAATCTTGGACGAGTTCCAGATCACCTATGTCTATGGTGGTGCGCTAATCACAGCTACCACCGTCTTGTCTGTGTCTCTCTTCCCTGTCTGGGGGTATCTGTTCGACAGGTATTCAAGGAGGCTCCTGATAAGCATCGCAGGCATCATATGGGGATTCACCACGTGGCTTAATACATTGCCACGAAGCTTCACAGAATTTTTTATAACAAGGACGTTGACGGGGGTAGACAATACACCTCCATCCGGCATTGAGAGTCTGATCGGCGACTACTTCCCACCGAAGAAGAGGGGTAAGCCCCTTGGGCTTATCGGAGCAACGGGAGCAACCGGCGCATTAGTTGGGACAATACTTGGAGTCCTGATAGGCTACACGTATGGCTGGAGATTCCTTTTCCTGATTACGGGGGGTCTAGGTATATTGACTGCAATAATTGTATACCTTGCTGTAAAGGATGTTCCGCGGGGAAGCTCGGAGCCTGAGCTAGCGGGTCTGAGAATAAGGGAGGAGCTATATAGGATAAGGTTTAGGGAGATATTTGGCCCGCTGAAAAAGCCGTCCATGCTATTCCTCAGCCTACAGGGGTTCTTCGGGGTATTTCCTTGGACAACACTCCAAGCCTGGATTTTCACATATATGTTGAGGGAGAGACTGTTCGATGAAATAACGGCACTCTATGCGATGTTCATCTGGCTAGTTATAATGATACTCGGTAATTTCGCCGGAGGAGCTATTGGCGACGCCCTTTTCTCAAAGACACCTCGTGGACGGGCAATAGTGGGTGCGGTAGTCGTGTTTCTGTCCGCACTGACCATCTACATCACATTGACGTGGCCCGTTGAAGATGTCAACGGGTTCATAGTTCTGGGAGCGGTCACCTCATTTATTCTGCCGATGGCCGGTCCAAACGTGGCCGCATCAGTCACGGACGTGACACAGCCGGAGGCGAGGAGCTCCGCATTCTCTCTCCTCTCGATATTCGAGTCTGCCGGCTCGTCGACAGCACCGCTCATAGCTGGGTATCTGGCCGACCTATACGGCCTAGGATTCGGAATACTCTACATCTCCGCCTCCACATGGGTTGTCTGTGGAATCTTCTTCACGGTGCTTGCACTCGTTATACCTAGGGATATCAGCGAGTTGAGGAGGCTGATGAGGGAGAGGGCTGAGAAACTCAAGGAAGGGCCCGACTGAAAAGCCACAGTTCATGTGGCACCATCTGTACCGGCTTTTCTCCACCATCTTAAGGGAGAGGTGTTTAGGGGCTAGACCACTATCTGGGCCTGTTTGTTAACTTTCCGCCACCGGATATTGTATAGGAAGGGCTGTCTTGTGGGGGTTATCAATTTATCCCACCTCTCTATCAGCTCCCTCTCCTTCTCAAAGGCTAGTCTGAGCGGCGTGGATAGGTCGGCGCCTCCTCTAAATTCTTTGACAGCCTCCAGCACCATCCTCTGCACGTCGTCCCTCTCCTGTGAGAACTGTTGTATGTGGGTGTAGTTGGCTTGGAACTTGCGGTGGAATCTCTCGACACTCCACCAATAGTTGTTGGGGTTGTATTTGTTGGTGGGCTTCTCTCCCATGGGTGGCAGCTCCGTCTCAAAGGTTAATGGCTTGAAGATGCTTAGGCATGGGAGCGAGGTTCCGGTGAACCAGTGGATGCTTGTGTCGCTGAGTTCGGATACTTGGGATGCGGCAGTCTGGCTCGGCCTCGTCAAGCCTCCATAGTGCATACAGACATCCCTCATCGAGCCTCTACTCGGTGAGTAGGGCTCGAAGCTGTGGGACCTCATTATATCCATCATGTATTCGAGGGTTATGTCGCCCTCCCTTTCCTTTAGCTTTCTGTATGTGTAGGCTCGCCTATCCCTTCCATGGGCAAAGTATGTGTAGAATCTGTCTGAGAAGTGTCTGGCGAAGCTGAAGCCTCCCTTCCTCGCTAGGCTCTCGACACTGTCGGAGGCTAGGTCCCATTCATCCTCTATTGTCAGCGCATTAGATATTGAGTATACACTCTCGATCTTCTTGGCTGCCCAGTGTCTGCCTGCCGTCTCCAAAACCCACGCCTCCCTCGGGTCGGCGATTATGAAGGAGTTGCTGTAGAATAGCCTGTGCTCGTAGCTTCCACTACCGCCCTGATTCTCAACTATATTTGTTATGAGTTTTAAAGCCTCTTCAGAGTTTCTAGAACGCTCCAAGGCCAGCCTCACAATATCCATTCCGAGGATTCCCTTCCCAGGTAGCTTCTCTCGACAAAAGATGGCGGTGTTCCCCACCGCTAGGCCGAACTCGTTCACCCCCATCTCAGCACCCCAGGTCCACCACGGGCGCGAGACAATTATGGAATAAGTCTCCCCCACCTGTGGGAACTCTACATAGGTTAGCCTAACCTCCCCCTCCTCATGCCTCTGCCGGGGGATGAGCTCCAAGACTTGGGCCTCGTTGGGATCCCTGTCAGAGTTTTTCGCGAACAGCATTACCTTCTCCCTAGTCGCCCTCGGTGTTGCTACGAGAATGTCACACATAGCGACACCTCTATGTGAGAGGAGCAGAGGCGCTTATAAGAGTAGCCGGCATACTCTTCCACGCTAAACAATGCCTAGCTGAGATTTCCGTGGAACGCGTTGAATCGTGTAGGGATTGCTGAGATTTATTTTGACGCTTGAGGTCTGGTTGGCGGTCTTGGAGGCGAGGCTCCGGTCTGCCCGGCTCATACTCATACCGGGTGTGGCGTTGGCGACGGTTAGCGGCGTTCTGGGGGCTGTTGTGGGCGCGGTTTGGCTTCTCTCGCTTTCGAGCGCCCTACCCTTCACACCCCTAGTCTTGTCCCACCCCAAACTCATGCTCTTCGGATTCGTCTACGTGTTCATCGCCTCCGTGGCTATGGTCCTTGTCCAGCGCTTCAGGAATGAGGAGCACACGAGCTACCTCCGCCTCAGAGCCGCTTCACCGATAGCTATAGCTTTAGGCGTGTTGCTCTCAGCCTTTGCTGAGCCGGGCACTGTTGTCTGGCTCCTCAGCTACGCGGCCTCAGTGGCCGGCGCTTCCTCTGCGGCATTTTACTCTGTGAGGGTGCTGGGTAGGCCGTCGGGCCCCCTGGCTGCAGCCGACCCACTAATATCGTCCTCGATGATTCTTATGCCTCTCTCCCTAGCCCTAACCATGTTCGCGGAGCTCGATGGTGGCCACGTCTTCGGCAGGCCCGGTCTGCCGTTGCTACTCCTCCTTGGGACGCCTGCTGGGATGGTGATGGGTGTTGGGATAAAGACGGTCCACTTCCGGGTGGATATTAGGTTGAGGAGGAGGGCTTGGTGGCTTCTCACGCCCCTTCATGTCGCATCTTCCGCCGCGGCTTCTGCCGCTGTGCCGCTCCGAAGTGAGGCTCTGGAGCTGGCCGCATCCCTGGGATACCTACTGGCATCCGTTGTCTGGGTGGTTTCTGTCGACGCCCTCAGACGGGTCAAGTCGGGTGAGCAGTATGCTAGGATGAGGGAGAGGGACAGGGTCAGGTACCTCTACTTCTCGGCGCTCTATAGGGCTGCCTCAATCTGGCTCCTAGCAGGGTGTGTCTTGGCGGCGGTGGGCTCGGCCAGCCTGCTGCTGGCCCATCCATTCTGGTATGTCCTCAGAGACGCATACATACACTCCTTAGCCGTCGGGTTTGTAGGCAACATGATCCTCGCATACGCGCCAATCCTGATGCCCGGCCTCATGTCGGCGAGAATGCCCTACACTGGTCTCACACTCTATCCTGCAGCCCTTCTCAACTCTGGCAACGTGCTGAGGATTGCATGGTTTCTAGCAGGGTCGCCGGGCGTGCCACTAGCAACGATAGCGGCCTCGGCCCTCTACCTGAGCAGCATAGTAATGACGCTCCATATGATGCATAGCCTGGGCGAATAGTGGGGGTTTAGACCGTATCACTTATGTAGTGATGTGGCTTACTCAGGGACTTGAAGAGCTGGGCTAGGAATATGGCCTGAGCCGCTGCGAGGAGTACCCCGAAGCCTACAAGGCCCAATACACCAGTATCGCTGGGTATTGGGAGTGGGTATGCTCTTCTGGGTGTTCCCGCACCTCCCATGAAGGCCATGAAGTAGAATAGGCCTAGCGCCGCCACAGCCGTCAATATTATGTGGATGTATGCCAGCTTCTTGTTCACTTCTGTTCCAAAGAGGAGCCTGTAGCTGTGGTAGAGGGCGCCTATCCAGATCAGGGATACTGCGAGGAGTATTGTCATTAAGTGGGCGGTTACCGCATAGGTTCCGTGGAGCCTGTAGGCCCAGCCAATTGTCCCCAGCTGCATCGCGAGGAAGCCATCGACTATGTAGACGGCAAAACCGAGCATGGCCGCTAGGGAGGCCGGAGTGAGCCTCAGACCAAAGGCATACGCAGTTGCAAGGACGTTAAAGACGGAAAAGGCCGCCCCAAAGCCTGTCAACCAGCTGGCTATCTGGCCCGTGTAGCTAAGCCCTGCCGGCTGTGACGTGGGCATGGTGAAGAGGTGGTGTGGAAAAGCTATTACCGCCGCGGTTGAGTAGAAAACTATTGCGAAGATTCCCAGCTTCTCACTGTAGAGCCTCGGCTCCACAACTTCAGAGCTTCTCAATACCGCGGTATACCGCGGGATTAGCCAATAGACAGTCCCTATCGCCATTATACCCATCGCCTCCATCAAGTTGTGAGCCCAGATCCAGAAGGGATAGTTGAAGTTTAGGGGGTGTAAGACCCAGCCCGCCGAGCTTAGGGGGATTGCGCCGAGGAGCGCGAGTCCTATTGTTACTGCTCCAATGGCGATTGCGGTGCCGAGTGGGGGGATGATGAATATGTAGGGGAGCATACCCGCCATACCCGCGGGATTGAGGGTTCCCACGAACCGCTCTAGCACGAAGGCTTCCTGGGTCTTTCCACCGAACATTAGTCTCGCGAGCGACGCAGGATATAATGTAATGATAACGGCAAGGACTAGGATTATGCCCCAAACAAATATAGTGAGGCCCTCGAGGGACCAGAGCCCCTTCAATGCACCTGAAGCGGGAAGAGGGAACATTAACGTATAGCTTGTCCTTACTCCGAAGACGAATATTGCTGCGAGTATTAGAAGAAGCCCAACGTTAAGGGTGAAGTATGAAGCTTTCACGAGAGGCCCCTTTACAGATTTACCGTAGCAGAATCCTACCCTCAGTAGGGATAGGCCCATCATGAGCTGGAAAAGTCCTCCGAAAGGCATCACAACTCCGTGGAATGTGAGGAGCATGTTGTAGTCCGCTATTCTTAGAGCGCCTGTTAGATGAGCGAGCACCATTGCAAGTCCTGCGGCTCCACCAGCGAAGAACCAGGCAATCGAGGAGAGAATCATCAGTCTCGGATAATATGTCAGGTCCTCAAGCCTGATTTGCGAGGCCATCTTAACCCACCACCTTGAACTTTGATAGCATCGCCGAGTGCCCGTCCCCGCAGAACTCCAAGCACCTGATGACATACTCGCCCGGCTCCACTAGATTTAGGACCAGTTCCTCCCTCATGCCAGGCAACAGCATCACAGTAGCTAGTATCTCCCCGCGCGGCGAGTAAATTGTTAGACTGTGGATGGTGTCATGTGCCCTCGCCACAAACTTCACAGTCCCGGCCTTGACCTCGTAGGTGTCGATCGTGTAACCCCACATGAAGGCTTCAACGTTTACGGCCTGCACGGGCTCTGAGGGTGTCTGACCCGGTGTGGCTGCTAGTGGCTGGAGCCATGGAATCCAAGGTATGCTGACCAAGTTAATCACTGCCCAAGCTATGCCAACCCCCATCAGCCAAGCTACCTCCATCCCCCGAGCTGCCTTCTCGCCCAGAACCGCACCAGACAAGCTCCTACCCCTCCTGAAGGCGAGGAGCAGTAATAGTGTGAAGATGACTAGGAATGGCGCTGTTAGGTAGAGCAGGAGGAGTATTGCACCCCATCCCGTGCCCAGCATTACAGGACAGCCTGTTGAGGGGCCATTATATTAGTATTATCTTAGTTCTCGTCAATAGCCATCTTAGTCTGGACATATTAAAGGTTTGGACGAAATAGAGCAAGCCCCCATAAATGTGTAAATGCTGCCTACGCCATATGGATGGGTGGACGGGGCTTGAGGGTTCTTTTCCGCGACAGGGTCGATGCGGGTTTGAGGCTTGCGGAGGAGTTGAAGGACTATCTGGGGCCAGGCTCAGTGGTCTATGGTATTGCGCGGGGCGGGGTCGTGGTTGCGGGTGTTGTGGCTCGAAAGATTGGCTGCGCCCTCGACGTCATAGTCGCGAAGAAGATTGGCGCCCCCTTAAACCCCGAGCTGGCAGCCGCAGCAGTCACCGAGTTTGGAGATGTGGAGGTGGAGAATGAGGTGGCGGCCTTCTATGGGATTTCGCGAGAGACGATAATGAAGAGGGCATCTGAGCATCTTCCCGAACTCCAGAGGCGGGCGGCGAGTTATAGAGGTGGCAGAGGGTTCATAGACCCGGCGGGGAAGGCTGTAGCCATCATAGACGACGGCCTCGCCACAGGCACAACAATGCTGGCGGCTGTCCAGTCAATAAAGAAGATGAACCCTTCAAAACTGATAGCCTCGGCGCCAGTGGCCTCCACTACTGCCGCCTCTAGGCTCAGACCACTTGTGGACAAGATAGTATGCCCCTATGTGGAGGAGGAGTTCTACGCTGTAGGAGAGTTTTATGAAAATTTCTCACAAGTAACCGACGCTGAGGTTGTTAGATATTTGAGAGAAGGTGGGAGTCTCTATTAGGTGGTGTTTAGCGCTGCGTAACCCTTCTTCTCAAGCTCCTCGGCCAGCTCAAAGCCCCCAGACGCTATTATCCTCCCATCATACATAACATGCACAACATCGGGTTTTAGATAGTTTAGAATCCGCGCATAGTGGGTTATGACGAGGAATCCTGTCCCCTTCTCTCCGTTTATCTTCTTGATAGAGTTGGCCACAATCTTCACACTGTCTATGTCGAGTCCTGAGTCTGTTTCGTCTAGTATCGCGATGCGTGGGTTGAGCGTGGCGAGCTGGACGATCTCGCTCCTCTTCTTCTCTCCACCCGAGAAGCCCTCGTTCAAGTATCTCTTGGCGAAGGACTCATCCATCTGTAGTAGCTTGAAATTCTCGACGAGCAGCTTGTGGAACTCCGAGACCGAGAGCTTCTTTGTGCTCTCGCCATGGATTGAGAGGTAGGCGCGCCGGAGGAAGTTAGCCATAGTGACGCCGCTTATCTCCACCGGATACTGGAATGCTAGGAACAATCCGCGCTTCGCCCTAGCGTCGGGTGAGAGGCCGAGTATGCTCTCTCCGTCAAGGAGTATGTCGCCCTTCTCGACGGTGTATTTCGGGTGACCCATAATGACCTGCGCGGTCGTGCTTTTCCCGCTTCCATTCGGACCCATGAGAGCAGCTATCTCTCCCTCCTTTACTACTAGGTTCACACCTTTCAGTATCGTCTTCCCCTCGATGCCAGCCCAGAGATCCCTCAGCTCCAATATAGCCATCTCCGGTAGCTACGGTGGTTGAGGCACGATAAAAACCCCAATCAATAACACGCGCCGCGTCAGATTACTCGGACGATAGGGTCTCATAGTTGCGGGGTTTAGGGGCTGGAGTCGTAGCAGACCCTCTGCCCATATCCGGGGAAGTGTGGATATATATCCACGCTCTTCGATTTTGTTGAGCATGACCATCATCTACCCCTACTATAAGCCGGGCCGCGGATTCGCCTACCCTGAATACGTTTCCCGGTTTCCACCCGTCAACAATTTCCGGGTGGGTCATCTGAGGCTGGAGCTTTGGATAGACTTTGAGGGGGAGTCGCTTAGGGGTTTGGAGGAGGTTGAGGTTGAGCACAACGCTGGTGGTGGATGGATTGTTTTTGATGCTTGTGAGATGTGGATTGACGGTGTCAAGGTTGATGGGAAAGCGGCAGAGTGGAGGTATGATGGGGAGAAGCTACGAGTCCGGCTGGACTCTGGGAAGGGCAGGGTGGAGATTGCATATAGAGCTAAGCCGAGGAAGGGCTTCCACTTCATAAAGCCTGACAAGGCCAATCCGGGGAGAGCCCCCCAGGCCTGGAGTCAGGGCGAGACCGAGTATAACAGGTATTGGCTGCCACTGGTCGATCACCCCTCACATAAACACACCTCTGAAATCATAGTCTATGTCCCACCAGGCTTCATAGCAGTCTCTAATGGAGACTTGGTATCTAGGGGCTCGAGGGAGGGGTGGGACTACTGGCACTGGAGGATGGATAAGCCCCACTCGCCATACCTCATCAGCGTTGTCGCCGGTGTTTTCGAGGAGTATGGCGAAGAGTTTAACGGTGTGAAGTTGAGCTACTATGTCCCACCCGGCTATGGAAAATACTACCGCCTCAGCTTCGAGAAGACGCCGAAAATACTCGAGTTCTTCTCCAAGTACCTAGACTATCCATACCCCTATAGCAAGTATGCGCAGGTCGCCGTCTACGAGTTTATTTTCGGAGGGATGGAAAACACAACAGCAACTACCCTGACCGAACTCACACTGCATGATGAGAAGGCTCACGTCGACTTCTCCAGCGACCCACTCGTAGCTCATGAGGCGGCCCACCAGTGGTTCGGAGACCTCGTCACGTGTAGAGACTGGCCCCACATCTGGCTCAACGAGAGCTTCGCCACATTCCTAGAGAACCTGTTTGTGAGGTATGATAAGGGTGAGGACGAGTTCGTCTACGAGAATATTAGGGACATGGACGCATACCTAAGCGAGTATAGAGAATACTATGCGAGGCCTATAGTGACGCGCGTCTACAGGTATGCTGCCGAGCTCTTCGACGCACATGCGTATCCGAAGGGTGGGGTCATACTCAATATGCTCCGAGCACTCCTAGGCGAGGATACTTTCAGAAAGGGGTTGAACCTATTTCTAAAGAGGTATGCTTACTCTGTCGCTGACACGGAGGACTTCAGGAAGGTCATGGAGGAGGTCTCGGGAAGGAGTCTGGAACAGTTTTTCGAGCAGTTCTTCTACAATGCGGGACACCCGGCGATCAGGGTGGAGGAGGAGTGGAGGGATGGGACTAGGCAGCTGGTGCTGAGGTTTAAGCAGACCCAGGGCGACGACTCCCTCCCAGTCTACCACCTAGACATACCTGTGAGGGTCAAGACAAAGACCACCGAGAAGTTATTCACCGTGGAGCTTAGGGAGAGGGAGGTTACACACGTAATAAGTCTGGACGAGCAGCCGGAGCTTGTCTGCATAGACCCACGCTTTGAGGTCTTTAAGACTCTAGAATTAGCGCGGGGGGTTGAGCAGCACATCAAGGTCCTAGAGTCGGATGAGCATGTCTATTGTAGGGTTTTGGCGGCGCGGGCGCTTGGCAGGCTTGGCGGGGCTAAGGCGGTCGAGGCGTTGAAGAAGAGCGTTATTGGGGATAGGTTCTGGGGTGTCTCGGCCGAGGCGGCTAAAGCCTTGGGAGAACTCAGGACAGAAGAGGCCAAGAATGCGCTGCTGGAGGCACTATCCACTGTCACCAACGCGAAGGTGAGGAGGCCCATCTGTGAGGCGCTGGGAAACTTCAGGGGGCGAGACGTGGTGGATGCCCTCTCAAAGGTCCTCTCAAACGATGAGGAGAGCTACTACGTCAGACAGGCCGCAGCCATGAGCCTTGGGAAAACCAAGGAGGAGGGCGTCTACGATATCCTCCTCAGATACATCGACACACCATCCCACGCTTCTGCGATAACCGTGGGGGTTTTGAGGGGGCTTGCGGAGCTGGGCGGCGAGGAGGCTTTGAAGATACTGTTGAGGTATGCGGAGGCTGATAAGCAGTCGCCCGTGAGGGCTGCGGCAGTTGCGTCGCTCGGCAAGTTCCCGGGGCGGAGAGAGGTGGTGGAGGCTCTCCGGCACTATGCGCGGGACCCGAACTACAGGGTTAGGCGGGCTGTGGTGGCGGCCTGCAGAGAGTTGCTCAGCGCAGAGGCGATAGGGATTCTTGAGGATATTGCGCAGAACGATGTCTATGAGATGAACCGTAGAGCTGCCCGCGACGCTGCGGAGAGGGTTAGGAAGAGCTTGGAGAGGGGTGTCGAGTATAAGGAGCTGAGGGAGGAGCTTGAGAGGATAAAGGAGGAGAACAGAAGACTCGTGGAGAGAGTCTCGATCCTTGCTGGGGCGATAGAGTCTAAGGCTTAAGAGGTATCCGTCTTACAGCTCCGCACGAGCCACAGGTCACGGTGACTGTTAAGCCCGCCCGCCCTCTCCTCACCCTGACCCTTGACACGTCAAACCTGTACGGTGTCATACACTTCCTACAAATCAGTAGGCTGAGCCTCCTCGGTATCCTTACCCTGAAGCTCCTAGAGAGCTCCACGGCGTGGGCCATAGCCTCTCTCCTAAGCGTTTCATCGGTTGTGGAGAGGGCTATCTCTAAGAGCCTAAGCACTTCGCCCACCGCAACCCCGCGAACATCCCGCCTCAACGATACTACATTATCGAGGAACAGCTCGGAATTTTTTGATATTGCTCCTGCTTTGGGGTGGACACCGTGTGTATAGGGTTTATATGCTGAGAGAGATGACATGGGACAGCGATGCCATCAAAGATCACATTGGGGCTTATACTCTCTGCCGCCGGTATGATAATCTCGTTGGCAGCGCCCCTCATACATATAGCCCTAGTCTCCAGCGGCGTGGAGAGTTTTTTAGCACTTGAAACTGTGCCAGGACTTCCACTCCACCTACTCCTCTCGGTAGTTGGGGTTCCAATTGCCCTGTCAGGTCTCTTCCTCTTCAGGAGGGGGGTTAGGGAGGAGCTCTCAGCCGAGAGGATGATCTCGCTGGACAGGGAGTCTGTTATCCAGAGCCTTGAGGAGAGAGGTGTGATAAGGGAGAGGAATGTGAATACGCTAGAGGAGCTCCCACGCACCTCCGAGGCAGAGTCTCTGAGGAGGGGGATAAAAGTGAAGAGTGCGGGGCTCTCCCTCATATGCCCGAAATGCGGTTTTGAGACACCCCTGGGTGAGAGTAAATGCAGGAATTGTGGGGAGAAGTTCACCCAGAGCAGCGACCCAGTTAGGGCTTGCCCAATATGTGGCGGAGACCTAGCGAGTGCTCGAAAAATGGGGGGAGACGTCTACGTGTGCGGGATCTGCTTCAGTGAGCTCGAGATTGACGAGCAGACGGCCCGGAGGATATTCGTTTAGGCGGTTACCATGAATAGTGAGCCGCACCCCGAGGATATTGAGATAGACTCTGCTGAGACAAGGGGGAGGGTCAGTACTTTCACAGGCAGCTTCCTCCTCGGAGACAACAGATACAGGTTCAACGGCATAGCCGTCATGACAATCGGCGGCCCGACAGTGGGTGTCTCATTATCGAGCGAGACGGAGGCTGAGCTTCTCTCCAAGGGTTTTTCGAGGGAGCAGATTGAAAGCATTCTGGCAGAGGTTCAGCGACGCATCGTAGAAGGTAGTTTCAGGGTCAGTGGAGATATCCGATTCCTCGAGGAATAGGCTGTGGAATATGGGGGACGGATGTTAAAGCTATATCCGAGGAGTAGATGCGCAGTCCCGTGAGCACCCTAGAGAACGAGGCAGTGCAGACACTTACCGCCGTCCTCGAAGCCATCAAAAATAAGGACCACACCAGGCTACTGGACCTCCACTCAAGCAAAGGTTACACACTCTACAACGACGCCCCTCCATACCAGCTATTAGAGGATGAGATGGCCCTCAGACTGAAGCTCAGCCTACTGAACCAAGTCCAGGACATCTCATACCAGCTGCGGGACCTACACCTCAACATCTACGGCGATGTGGCTTACGCCGCGTATGAGCTCGAGATGAGCGGCATACTTGTCTACCAGTACAGGTTTGAGGGGCAGAGGTGGGTGAGAAGGGCGCGGTGCACGACGATAATGGTGCGCGAGGAGGGTTCGTGGAAAATTGTACACGAGCATTTCTCACCCATAGGGCCTAGCTCGTCAGCCACTTTATGAGACCCTCCACATCGTCAGTCTCAATCTCCAAGCTGATGTCGCCTAGGCCGGGCCTCTCATCCTCGTCGAGAATAGACGCCACTCCGACGTAGGCGGCGTGTTTGCTTAGCCGGGCCCTAACCACTCCCCCGCTCGATCCTGAGCGTAGGAGCCTCCCGGCGGCGGCCCTCACCCTCCTCATCCTCCAATTCTCCTTGAGATACTTCAGTGCTGAGAGCTCCGTCGACTCGGCCTCTACGAAGGTCCTCCCACCCTCCTCCGAGACCCTGAACTCGAGGGTTGGGAAAATCTTCCGAACAGCCCTCAATACACGCTCCACATCCTCCGTCGGAAAAACCTCCGCCCTAACGCTCACCCTCACATACATATTCCCGCCAATCCAGAAGGGCATCCTACGAATTAAATCCTGAGGGGCTCCCTCGTCCTTGCCGGGAGCGCTCTCAGTTATTAACAGGCAGCCTGTGTATATCCTTTGACGGTTGAGAAACTCCACATTTATCGCGGTTTGGGAGGGGACGGACGGGTCAGGGAAGACAACGCTGATGAAGCGTGTAGCACGAGTACTCTCTAGGCGCGGCTTCAAGGTAGTCACACACAAGACGCCGGGAGCCATGCAGAGCGGAAGATTCGCGGTCTCATACGGCAACAGCCCAAGAATCTCACCCCTGAGCAGGATGATGCTCTTTCTCGCCAACACGGTCGACGAGACAGGCGCGATGGTCAGAAAGGTCATGCGGTCGAAGCCGGACTTCCTCTTCATAGACAGGTACTATCTCTGCTCCGCTGTCTATGGTCTCGCACTGATAAGGCATCGGCGGGGGCTCCAAGACCTGCCATCTATAGTTGAGCTGGTTGGTCTCTTGGAGAGGCTTGGTAGGTCCGACTACTTGGCTCCCGATGTCTATTTGATAGTGGATGTGGGTGAGGAGGAGAGGCTTAGGCGGCTTCGAGGCAAGCGGGGCCGTGAAGGCGTGCTCGAGAGGGATACCGTCTTCCAGAACATGGTGAGGGAGATATACGACGAGTTCAGCAAGTCTAGGCCCGGCCAAGTAATCAAACTTCTAAACGAGCCAAATAGGCTCGAGGAGCTCGCAGATTCAACCGCAAGTAAGCTGGCTGAGCTGAGGGCACAGGCATTATCGGCGCAACAGGCGCAAAAACCTTAATCTTAAAGCCAGTCAACTCCTCTTCCCGAAGAGTGTAATCCGCATGTCGTCGCATCTCATACGGAGTTTCGTGGCAGTTGACGTATTCTCGCCGGAGATTGTCAGAGGAGTTAGGGCTATTCAGCAGGAGCTGATAGAGGCCGGGGTCTTGGGTAAGCCGGTGGACCCTGAGAGCCTCCACATAACTCTCATCTTCTTGGGCGAGCTGGAGCCTCCGGTTGTTGAGAGGGTTAAGGAGCGTTTATTAGGGATTGAGGTTAGGCCGATGCGCCTATTGTTGAAGGGTGTTGGATACTTCCCGGGCGGTTCTAGGGTAAACGTCATCTGGATAGGCGTCGAGGATGTTGATTCTCAGCTTACGGCGGTCCAGCGTGAAGTGGTTTCGAGGCTCTCCGAGCTGGGATTCACACCCGACAAGGACTTCAAGCCCCACATAACAATCCTAAGGGTCAAGGGCGTCAGAAACAAGTCGGAGGTCCTATCAAAGCTATCCCGGCTCTCCACCCACACTGTGGGAGAGATCGTAGTAGATAGGGTCAAGCTTAAGAAGAGCACACTCAGGCCTGAAGGCCCGATATACGAGGACCTACACGTCTATGGGCCTACCCAGTCTGCTTAATAGCCAGCCTAATCTCCTCGCTCTTCCTCAAGACGCTTAGAAGGGAGTCTATAGTCCTCGCGGTCTCCTCTATCTCGCTCAGGTCCACAGACTCGGCAAGCCTGCCAGTCAGCTCGTCTATCTTCCCGACTACAACACCCTCGAGGCTGGTTAGGACGATGGGTAGGAGGGCTCTCCCAGACTCTGCCTGATCCCTCACAACCACTACTGGCTTATCACAGGCAACGCATCTAAGCTCCCCTCTTATCTCGAAGAGCGGGTTGCCGCAGGCAGGGCATGTCTGTGCAAGCATCTTCCCCCCGGCCTTCAGCACCTCGCTCATCCTCTTTACAACGTCGTCCCTGCTCAGAGCCACCACCCTCACCTAGCCTTGGGCGCGGAGGATATAAACACGATATTCACACTCCGCCTGTTTCCGAGCCCTCTACGAGCTTCTCAACCTGCTCCAACGCCTCCAGAATGTCCCCCGCGTGGACATCTGCCCAAATACTTGGCCTACCCCCCACCTTAACAGTAAACATCCCCATAATCTTCGCCGTCCGCAGCTCCGCTATCGCCCTATCTCCCACATATATGCACTCCTCAGCCCTACAGCCGGCGGACAGTAGGAGAAGCTCGTAGCCCTGTGGGGAGGGCTTCGGCGCCGCGTCCTCGCTGGTCACTATGATGTCGAAGAGGTCTGGTTTTAGGCCGAGGGCGGAGAGGACCTTCTTGGTCAAAGCCCTTCCAGCGTTGGTGTGTAGGGCGATCTTGACTCCGCGGGCCTTAATCCTTCTTAACACATCTTCAACTCCTATACGAGGCTTTATGTGGCTGGCCGGCTCCACCATGCGGGAAAGCCTCTCATAGAACTCTGAGCGTGGAATCCCGAGAAGGTCGAGGCTCGCGCTGGTGGTGAGGACGCGGCTCTTCGCCTCCGCCAGCCTCCTAGCAGCTGCCTCAGAGCTCACGCCAAGCATCTCAGCGACCAAGGCGACAATAGCCTTCTCCAGCTCCTCCACATAGCTGCGGGAGGAGTAGAGCGTCCCATCCATGTCCAGAGCTAGGAGCCTAAACCTCCTCCGACCCACCCGGCCAGACCTCCTCTAGAGCCAGAGGATTCGGCGACATAAGCATATAAAAGACCACCACCACGTATACCTTGTGAGTACAGGCCAGCGAGTCCTATACCAATGCGTAAAGTGTGGGAAAGTCTTCGAGAGGGAGCGGGTCTTCAAGGGGACAGGCATTAGATGCCCCTTCTGCGGCTTCCCAGTCCTGAGGAAGGCTAAGCCAGAGACCGCCAAACTGATAAAAACATCTAAACTATCTGAGGAGCAGAAACTCTTCTTCTAGAGCTTGGAATAGATCTTGTCCCACTCTTCCTCGTCCTCAACCTCATCCTCGAGGAGTTCCTCAAAGAGCTCGTGAGTAACATAGTCCGTGTCCCTATACTTCCTGACCATCTCGTTGTAGAACTTGATGGCGCAGGCCTCACTCTTCAAAACGTCTTCGACCAGTTGCTTGATGTTGGTGGGGTCTTTGGGTGGAGGTATGTATCCGCAGCCAGAGGTTGCGAGGAGCTTCGCGAAGTCTAGAACCGGCTCGCCTCCTAGCTGGATTATCCTCTGAGCCAGCTTCTCGGCATGCTTCAGCTCGTCTTCAGACTGTTTGAGGAGAATAGGCCTCAGCGTATCCGCGTCAATCCCCCTGATCCACTGGGCGGCAACCCAGTACTGGTAATGCGCCAGCCACTCATCGGCATAGGCCTTCAGCAGGTCTGACAAGACCTCGTTAATATCTGCCTTAACTATAGAACGACCTGTCTTACCCAACACCGATACACCAACTAAATCACCCCACCCCAACTAAAAAAGACTTCCCCAGACTACAAGACACTGAAGGAGCCGTCTAAACACGCCCTTTGGAGGGGATATCGTAATATTTATCCCCCTCAAAAATAGAGCTTGGAGAGGCGGGGGTCGCCAAGTCTGGTCAAAGGCGCAGGGCTGAGGCCCCTGTCCCGTAGGGGTTCGTGGGTTCAAATCCCACCCCCCGCACTGCCTTGCTAGTGAATTGTTAATTCGACTAGATGGGGTGTCCCATGGTGAGTGGTGTTTATTTGGGTTTGCAGGTTGGCCGTGTATCTCTTTGCCAGTGGAGGGTTCGTTAGATTTCCGGCAGGTCAGCTAGGAAACGCTTGTTCAATGCATAGTAGGCCGTTGTCATGAAGCCTACGATGAATATTATCAGGACTCCTAGGACTGCGATGACTAGCATGTATGGTATCTCTATGTAGAGGTTTGAGAAGACGAGTGGAGGTAATCCTTTATCTCCGAGCAATACGAGGTAGGGAAATCGTCCGGCGTCGTTGATGTATTCGCCGAGTATCACCACCAGAATTGCTAGTGGTCCGAGGCCGAGGGCGAGTCGTGTGACCTCACCAAGTCCCCGCTTGACTCTCCTCCAGATGACAAGAGACAATGCTGCTAGTGACGCTATGACCACCAGTTTACCGGTGAACATTGGTAGAAGGTTATATGTAGCTTGCACCCCTCCGAGGATGTTATTGTAGAGTAAGGGGGCTTTCTCGCTGAGGGATAATAGGTACCAGAGTCCGAGGATAGGCTGTAGTGCGAGGAATAGAACTCCGTGCCAAAGGCCAATCCACAGGAATTTCGGCGAGGTGTTACCCCTGATAGCGAAGAACGATGCAGTTATGAATCCTCCAACAGACATGGCCCCAGCCACCGTGTGGAGTATTAGGGGCGGGTAGATCGGGTTGAGGAAAACTTGGAGCCGCGCCAAGTCTCGTGAACCCTCTAGCGCCGCAGCGATTCCATACGGAGATGTTATTTCGGCGAAGATGTATCTGAAGCCCATGGGAACCGCGAAGCCTGAAACCGCCATTATGAACCCAATAACTACGTGAATACTGGGCTTGACTTTGCCCCATGTATACCAGAACAGGGCTATGCTAGGTATCCGGATTATTATCGCAGAGAGTGCGATGAGGATTGGGTAGAAGAGAGTGTCTGTGGCGATGGCTAGGAGGGTTGGGAATAGCCCTGCAAGGATGACGGTAATGATTGTCCCCCATACACCGCTGAAAAGTTCATGCACGATAAGGATTTTGAATACACGTCTCGCCATGATTTCGAGTGAGGGGTCACTTCGACGCCACGCCAGATAACGGGCCATCGCAGATATCCAGCCCGTGCCTATTGTAATGTTGACGAAGGCTATGTGAACGAGTGTAGCCAATCCTAGGAGATTAAAGCTGAAAAGCTCTGACGTGTTCACTCCTCAACACCCGCCCCTCTTCTCAGTAGTTTAACAAATTCGAGCGGCTTAACTGCGACGAGGTACATCCCATAGAGGCCACCCAAGGCCATGGCTGCGAAAAGAAGCGTAAAAGCAATGATAACAGGGGTGGAAAAAGATACCGGCGTTACAAGCTCTTCAGGATATAGGAGCCCGTAGACCGTCCACGGCTTTCTGCCAACCTCGCGAACATACCACCCAAGGGCCGAGGCTAGAATAGAACCCAGCAGAGTCAGCAGGGCTAAAAGGAATAACAGGTTCTTCCCACCCAAGCGCTTCTCTATAATTCGTACAACACTAGAAATAAGCCCCAAGTTGTGGACGGAGCCAGATAGTGCCACAACCGAGACGAGAGCTATGACGCCTGCGGCTATTTTTGTGTAGTACGCCGCGTGTATTGTAGGTAGCCGTTTCTCAGCCTTGGAGAGGTCTTGGAGGCAGAGGTCTGAGAGCCTGATGCTTCCGGAGGGGCCTGGTCTATAATCTGGAACAACTTCGTAGGCTATATCCGCAATAGTCTCGTCCCCGTGCTTTCCGCATGCTCGCCGGAGCTCATCAAATCCTTGAATCGGTCTAGACGGGTCTCCATAGGCGAGGAAGGCTAGTAAGGGGTTTTGGATGGTTGTTTCGGCTCCCTCCATCATGGCAAACTTAGTGGGCATGAAGGCTGCGACGGCTTTCCCCATGTTGTCACCGAAGACGATCGGCTGTATAATGAGTAGTACTAGCAGAATGGGTAGGAAAGACTTGAGGAGTTTTACGTATTTCTGGTCCCCTGTCCTGAAGTGTTTGTACGAAAATGCGGCGGCTGCTAGTGCTATGCCAATGATGACGGCTGCTGTTACGTTGTGGAGCACGCTCGCTAGAGCATATGGGGACGAGAGGGCGATATATGGGTCGCTTAGCGATAGGCCGACTGCCTTGGCTATCTCAGGGTTCTGCAGTATCTGTGACGCTGTGCCAACTGTGAGGAGGCTATCAACTAGGGCTAGCTTGACAGTTACAAGAACGGGTATTTGGAATGCGGCTGGACCGTATTCAGGGAGGAAGGGGTAGAGGACGGAGGCCAGCGGACCAGTCCCCCACGGTACGTTCAGCCAGCTGTTAACCATTGTTATCAGCATCCCGGAAAAGGCTGCAAAGACGAAATACCCAGCCATTAAGCCGATGCTGACCCACATCCTCACCCATCTCAGGGTCACGATAAAGGCTATGAGGAAAACGATTTCTCCGATGAAGGCAGCCAACTCTAGTACTAGGGGTGTAAAGGCTACGGTTGATATTGCATAGATGGAGCCAGGCCATGCCTGAACAAGCCCAAACTCAACCAGTGTGCCTGTTATGGCCCCGAGGGCGAAGTTGACGGCTAAAACACCTGTCGCAATCCGCGCAGCCACATAGTAGTCATTATCCTTAGTCCTAGCCCATTTGTATAGAAACGCTGAAATGACGAAGGGAAAACCCAGCGTCACGGATACGAAGACCGCGTGTAGATAGATTCCTAGGATGCTTACGGGCATCAGAGCAGAAACGTTATCATAGGCTGCCACATACAGCGAGAGTGATGCTAATACACATTAACATTTTACCTCTGTTTTACAAATTAAAATTTAGACATATTCATGTTTATTTAATTGCTCAAGACTACACTCCAGACATCATAGCGTTTTGGGGTGTTGGATAGAGCCCTCTATTTTTGGTTGTTATTGGTTTTTAGATGCCTCGAAAAATTGTGTATCGATTATACTGTCGGGATGGTAGGGTAGGATTTAGGAGGCTCCGAGTATGAAGAATGCGATGGCTATTCCGTAGATGGCTAGGGCCTCTCCGAAAGCGGCGATGATTATTGCCACCGTCCTGACTTCGGGCCTCTCGGCTGATGCTGCGAGCCCGGCCGATCCTGCTCGGGATATGGCGAAGCCGGATGCGAGGACTGCTGCGCTGAAGGCTATGGCGGCGGCGAAGACCTTGCTGAAGATGTCGGACGTAGCCTCAACAGCGAAGACAGCCGGTAGCAGCGACATGGCCAGTAGCGCACCATTGATTATGTGTATTCTCGTATTCAAGGTGCTTCGGCTCTAAAGATAGGTACTCACATATATACCGTAGGCACAGGCTATCCCGGCGCCCCCGCGCCTCTTTTGTAGCAGGCGAGTAGTGTGGAAAAATAGAAATTATGCGTCGCAGAGGAGGGGGGGCGGTATGCCTGTCAAAGTTGGGGACAAGGCTCCGGATTTCTCGCTGCCCGACCAAGACAGGAATCTGAGGAGGCTATCCGACTATCGCGGCAAAAAGGTTGTATTGGTCTTCTTCCCAGGCGCCTTCACCTCTGTATGCACGAAGGAGATGTGCACCTTCCGGGACAGCCTCTCCCAGTTCTCAAAGCTGAACGCAGAGGTCATCGGAATAAGTGTTAACGACCCCGTCACGCTGAAGGCCTTTGCTGAGCATAACAAGCTCGGCTTCACGCTGCTCTCGGACTATTCGAGGGAAGTTGCCAAGAAATATGCAGGGCTCTATGAGGATTTCCTCGGGTTGAAGGGATACTCGGTGGCTAAGAGATCAGTCTTCATAATCGATAGGGATGGTGTCGTGAGGTATGCTTGGATTTCTGAGGACGCTGGTAAGGAGCCGGACTACAGGGAGGTAGCGGCGGCTCTCGAGAAGATTAGCTGAGCATTACGGTTCCGCCGTCCACCACTATCACCTGCCCGTTCACGTAGCTGAATAGGTCTGAGGCCAGTGCGAGGGCCACGGTAGCGACTTCCCGCGGCTCCCCCCACCTCTTCATCGGAGACTCTTGGGCGAGCCTCCTCCTCTCTGCGGGTTTGAGGCGTCTATAGGTCGCGCTGGTTCTGATGTTTCCAAGCGCTAGGGCGTATGTCCGTATTCTGAGCCTGTCGTATTCCGCAGCTATCAACTTCATAAGCCCGATCAGTGTGAGCTTGGCTAGAGAGTAGGCGGCTCCATACCTGTACCATGTGAGGGCTGGTGTGGAGGATGTGAAGATCATTACTCCTCCTCGCCTACTCATTATCGGTATGGCTGCCTGGGCTAGGCTTAGGGCTGTGTAGAAGTCTGCGGCCATTATGTCTCTTATGGTGTTGATGTCTAGCTTGTCTATGCTTTTATACCATGTTGATGGTTTGAGTCTGGCTCCTACGTAGCTGACTATTATGTCAAGCCCGCCTAGTTTTTGGGCCGCGGCCTTCACCACCTTGGCCGCTTCGCCCGGCCTGGTTAGGTCTGCCGGGATAGGTATCGCCTCTCCTCCCCGCGACTTTATCTCTGACGCCAGACCCCTCAACAGGCTTGCGCGCCTCGCCACCAGTGCGAGCCTCGCCCCGTGTTCTGCGAAGACCCTCGCTGTCTCCTGCCCTATCTCGCTCGTCGCCCCCGCTACGAGCGCCCGCCTCCCTTCTAGGAGCATAACCATCTACTTCAGCCGGGTCTCGTATAGCTTTATCATGGCCAGATGCCTCGGCACTTTCCAGCGAGACATGGACAGTATCCTCAGCGCCTACTTCGCGGAATATCCAGCCCCTCCCCAGAAACCTCACTGCGAGGACTGGCTTGGGGTTGAACTCACCGCCGCAATGAGGGCACCTGATCCTAAAGAGCTCTGTGAACCTGAGCAGCCTCTCAAGCTGGTCGGGCCTGACGTATATAGAGGCCCTGTTCGTCGACTTCACCTCTATTGCGTAGAGCTCCCCATCCTCGACTACTAGTAGGTCGGGCTTGTATGTCTTACCTGTCCCACTCCCGGGTGTCCTCACCGCATAGTAGCCGGGCTTGTTGAGGGTAGTGAACTTCTTCATCAGATAGTATTCGCCCTCGTAGCCTATTCGGAGCCTGTAGGACCTCTTGAAAGGGGAGGCCGGCCTCCGCGGCATGAATATCAACCACGCTCGGGGAGGCTATAAGGAGTTCACAACTCAAGGCTAGGAGAGGCTACGCTGGTCATAACCCGGATTGATTCGCATTCTGAGAATTTAATCGAATTATACCCTATTCACGGTTCATGCATTGCCGTGAAAAGGTGTGCATGATTGTCTTCCAGTTTAATACCGTCTTAGGGGATGTGGGCTTGGTGAGTGGCCTTGGCATGCTTCATCACACCTCTGGTTGTAGCAATTCTGTTGAGCATGGTTGGAAGGGCTGCTCCGAGCTGGGGGAGGCGGCTTGGGCCCCTCAGTCTACTGATGTGGGGTGGAGCAGTTGGTCTTATGGCAGACCATGTCGTAAATGGGGAGCTGGCTCCTCGGCCGCCATTCCTGACAGGCTGGAACCCGGCGGCTGGCCTATATCCTCTCCTCGAGGAGGTGCTGTTTACCGGCGGTCTTATAACCGCGTCGATATCCACTCTCTGGATGTTCGCTCTCTTGATTCATAGGTCCCGCGCCGCAGCTAGTTTTACTAAGATTCGAGGCCCGTTTAGGAGCAGCTAGACATGCCAGCTGGTTCGCGACACCCTGTGGACTAATGTTTAAATGTGAATTTTATTGTCTAGCGGCTAACTAACATGAGTAGGGCTAGGCAGCTCACTATACTCTCTCTGAGCCACTTCGTCAACGACCTGTACGGCAGTGTCCTCCCACCGCTCTACCCATTACTGGCTAGTATCTACAGCCTCACCTATGCGTCTGCAGGACTCTACACCGCGGCCTACCTCTTCTCCAGCGCCCTCCTCCAGCCCATATTCGGATACGTCTTCGACAAGTATAGGTGGTGGTTCATGCTTCCCCTCTCACTTGTCCTCGGCGCCGTCGGTATAGGTGCGGTAGGGTTGGCCGCGGGGTTTGAAGCCTCGCTTCTATTCGTCGCAGTTGCTGGGACAGGCTCAGCAATATTCCATCCAGTAGCCTCGGCCTACTCCTCCTACAGCTCCGCTAGACGAGGCCTCCTCTTCTCCGTGTTCATGATAGCTGGCAGGATCGGCGCGGCCGTGGCTCCCTTCCTCGCTCTGAGGGCCACGGATGAGTGGGGTCTCTACGGCTTGGCAGTGTTTGCTATACCCGCACTACTCATCCTATACTTCACCATCAGGATTGGGGAGTATGAGGGGACTAGGCCTAATGGAGCATTCGTAGAGGGCGGTAGGCATGAGACAAGGTTACTAGCGAGGGGCAAGCTTCTAATCCTCACAGCGCTCGTCGGGCTTACGGGCATAGGCGCACAGATAGCAGCTAATGGTGTCGTCAGTTTCATCTCATTCTTGGCAGTTGCAAAGGGGCTTGGACAGGGGTTCGGCGGCCTACTCCTGACGGTTCATTTCGTTGGAGCGATAATTGGTGTTCCCTTGACCAGCTACTTATCCGACCTTAAGGGCAGGTATGTAGTCTCGATATTTTTGCTGGGTGTGGCCTCCCTCCTCCTCATGCCCCTCCCCCTCCTCGACCCAAGCGGCATGGTCCTCGCCTCTGCAGTCCTAGGCGCCTGCTTCATATCACTCCACACCCTCTTAATCCTGATTATGCACGAGATTATGCCGGAGCACAAGGGCCTGGCCACCAGTGTGATATACGGGGTTGCACTGGGTGGTGGTGGACTCCTGACACCCGTGATAGGTTACATGATAGATGTGGGCGGCTTCACTACTGGATACACGGTCCTATCGGTAATCGGCCTGCTCTCACTGATGCCGCTGGCGGCCGTGTGGCGGCTAAGAAGAGGGGTTAGCCCTATTCCTCCCTAGAGTAGGGTTTTCCCAGGGCTGCTGGAGCCGGAATCCGCCCCTTGCTGGCCAGCGAGATCAGTACTAGTGTCACAATTGTTATGATGTAGGGGAGCATCATTATGAGCTGAGGAGTCTCAGCACCGAAGCCACGAAGCGGTATGCGGAACTGGAGGCTCTCGACACCGCCGAAGAGGAAGGAGGCGGCTATGGCTCTGAGGGGGCTCCATGAGGAGAGGATTACGAGGCTGAGGGCTATGAATCCGCGGCTCCGTGTCAGGTTCTCGACCCAGAAGGGCTGGTAGCCTATGAACAGGTATGCGCCAGCCACGCCAGCAAGCGCCGAGCCTATTACCACTGCGAGGTATCTGATGGCGAAGACGTTTACTCCGGCGGTATCTGCTAGGGCCGGGTTCTCACCCACGCTCCGCAGCGACAACCCCCACTTGGTCCTGAAGAGGATGAACCAGAGCAGGACGGCTGAGGCGAGGCCGGCGTAGACGAGGGCGTTCTGTGAGAAGAGGGCCCTGCCAATAATCGGGATGCCTGCTAGGAATTCCACCCTGACCTCAGGCAGCCTGGGAGCTTGCTTAAGCTCCGCCAGAAACTCGGGCACAGAGGGGTTCAGAGCCTTCAGCAGCTCCCTAGCCACTTCAGGCGCACCCATGAAGGCGCTCAGCCCTAGTCCGAGCCAGGTTATCGCCAGGCCCACCACTATCTGGTTCAGCCTGAGTGAGACCGAGAGGAAGGCGTGGAGTAGTCCGAAGACTGCTCCCACCAGGGCTGCCGCTAGGATTGCCGCCAAGTGGCCGTAGGCGAGTGTGATGATGAAGGATGTTATCGCTCCCATCGCCATTATGCCCTCGAGGCCAAGGTTTATCACCCCAGACCTCTCAGTTACGCACTCACCCACAGACGCTATGAGATAGATTGTACCTGCTGACACGGCGCTAGTCAATATCGCCTCTATGAAGGATAGAGACTCTAGGGTCATGCCACCCCTTCACCACGCCCAACCACGATGGTGAGGCGATGCCTCTTCACAAACTCCGCGACAATAGTGGCCAAGAAGATCATAGCCATTATGATCTCCACCCCCGACTTGGGCATCTGGAGGCCTGCCTGGAGGAGGTCGCCGCCAGTCACGAGCATTCCGAAGAGGATTGATGAGAAGAATACCGCGGGTGGGTAGAGGCCGCCCAGCATGGAGGCGATTATTGCGTGGTAGCCGTAGCCCGGGGAGGCTCCCGGTCTAAGCCTACCTATCAGGCCGCTGACCACGATAAGCCCTGCCAAGCCCGCCAAGGCCCCGCTGATGAGGACACCTCTAACCAAGATGGAGCTTATGCTGAGCCCAGCATACCTCGAGGCATATATGTTGAGGCCCACAATTTTGGACTCAAACCCAAAGACTGTGTACTTGAAGACCAAGAACGTTAGGACTGTCGCGGCCAAGGCTATGGCTAGGTATGCCACCGCGTCTGGGACGCCTGGGATTGATATCTTGGCGGCTGCTGGGAACTGGACCGTCTGTGCAAATCCGTACCCGGCCGGGTCCTTCCAAGCACCATGTACTAGAAAGTCCGCGAGTAGAATGGCTGTGTAGTTAAGCATTAGGGTTGTTATTATCTCGTTGGCGCCGAACCTGACCTTTAGGACTGCCGGGATTAGGCCCCACGCGCCTCCAGCCATCATGGAGGCCGCGACCACCGCGGGCAGCAAGAGCTGCTCTCCGGGACCATATCCGGCACTGTGTAGGACGATGACACCGGTAGCGGCTATCATCCCCATGTATAGCTGCCCCTCGGCTCCTATGTTCCAGAAACCCATCCTATACGAGTAGCATAGGCCTATGGCCGCCAAGATTATGGGGGCAGACCTCCTGAAGACCTCCTCGAGCATTATGGGGCTCAGGAGGGTTGTGAAGAAGGACCTGTAGATGTGGAGCGCGCTGAAGCCTAGGAACTGGAAGATGATCCCCGAGGCTAGGAAGGCGAAGAGCAGCATCCCGAGAGAGACGATTATCGAGTAGCGCGGGGTTACTTCAGGCCTCCTCTCAACCCTCACGGATAGCCTGAGGCCGCCGGGGAGGCTACGCCGAAGCACTGGCAGCCACACCCCTTGACATCATAATTCCGAGAAGCTCCGGGGTGGCCTCACCCCGCCTAACCACACCCACAACCCTGCCACCATACATTACAACAATTCTGTCGCTCAGCTCAAGAATCTCGTCCAAGTCCTCACTCAGCACTAGAACCCCAACACCCTCTGACCTCAATCTTGAAAGTATCCGCCTAACCTGTTCGGAGGCAGCTATGTCCAGCCCCTTTGTTGGGTAGGCGGCCACCAGTAGTGAGGGCTTTGAGGTTGTGAGTTCTCTGCCAAGTATAAGTCTCTGGACATTCCCACCTGAGAGCGACCCTGCCCTACTCTTTATGGAGGAAGTATCGACCCTGAACTCCGAGACGACTTTTCCCGCCACCTCAGCGACCTTCCTCCAATTTATCACACCCATCCTCGAATAGGGCTTATACCTCGCAACACGTAGCGCCACATTCTCATAGATGCTTAGCTCCGGAACGATCCCCCACTTCTTACCTTCCGGTGGGATGTAGGTTAGGCCGAGCTCCATCAGCCTCCTAGGAGAGGCACCTGTCACGTCTAGACCGTTGAGCATAATCTTGCCGCGGACTGGCTTCCTGAGACCTGCTATCGCCTCGACAAGCTCTATCTGTCCATTACCGCTCACGCCGGCAATGCCGACAATCTCTCCCCGATTCACTGTCAGGTCAGCATCTCTCACCGCTAGGACTCCCTCATCACCCATTACTGAGAGGCCTGAGACCTGTAGTGTAGGCGCATCAACAGCAGGATAGGTGGGCCTCTCCTCTAAGCCCGCATTCCCAATAAGCTGCCCCCCAACCATCGCTGCCGACAACTCCTCGATGGTGGCCTCCCTAGTCGGCTTGGAGAGGACAATTCTACCGCGCCGCATCACAGTGACCCTGTCGCTAACACTCATCGCCTCGCTCAGCTTATGAGTTATGAGGACGATGCTCTTCCCCTCTTCGGCCATCCTCCTCATGGTCTTAAAGAGGACCTTTGTCTCAATTGGTGTTAGGACGCTGGTAGGCTCATCGAGGAGGAGGATGTCCGCTCCCCTGACGAGGAGTTTGAGTAGCTCGACCTGCTGCTTCTCACCGGGTGAGAGGTCGCCCACCCTAGCCCTAGGATTCAGCCGCCAGCCATAGTTCGACGCTATCTCCTCAAGCCGAGACTCGAGGGCCGACCACTTCGGAATAAAGCCCAGGCCATCATAGTTGAGAAAAACATTCTCCACGACCGTGTGGGCCTCTATGAGCCGGAAGTCTTGGTGGACCATACCTATCCCGAGCCTGATGGCGTCGCGGGGACTCCTCAGCCTAACCGGGACCCCCCGGACCCTTATGACACCGGCGTCGGGCGTGTAGATGCCGTATAGAATATTCATCAGGGTTGTCTTCCCAGCCCCATTCTCACCGAGCAGGGCGTGAATCTCGCCGGCATAGATTGTGAAGTCTACCCTGTCGTTGGCCACGACTCCGGGAAAGCGCTTCACTATGCCGCGCATCTCGACCTTAGGGGTGAGTGTTGGGGCTGGTCCGGGGCTAGCCAACAAATCCTCAGACATCGGCTCCAAGATAATCTATGCTTGTCCAGCTCATAAATGGAGATTTCCCAGCACCAGTCAAATTTGCATAAACGTGAAAAATTACACATCCATGCACAATTTAGCCAGATTTGAAATGCATCTTTTTAAATGTCGATGACAGGGTGGGCCGCGATGAGCTCGGAAAGGGTTTCTAGGAGAAAGTTCCTATCCGGGGCTTCTAGAGCTGTGGTGGTTGGCGGAGCAGCAGCGGGCCTAGTGGTAGGCGGTGTCGCAGGGTATTTTGCCGGACAATCCACCGCCCCGGTACTGACTAGGACCCAGACCATGGCCATAACCCAGACCAAGACGGTTACTGCGGAGAGGAAGGGAGTCAAGGCCGGCTACTTCTATCCAGGCCCCGCAAAGGACTATGGCTGGTCCTACGCCCACGACTTGGGGAGAAAGTTCGCCGACGCATCAGTCCCGGGGAGCAGCAGCACCTACATAGAGCTGGTTCCAGACCCTGAGGCCTCGTCAGCCATCAAGACACTCCTGGACCAAGGGGTTGACATAGTATTTGCATGCAGCTTCGGGTTCATGGAGGCGATGGTGGAGGCCGCGCGCAACAACCCTGACAAATACTTCGTCCACATCTCGGGATACAAGAGCGGAGCAGCACCGCCACCCAACACTACAACGCCAAACATGAGCACAGCTTTCGCCGAGTTCTACCAGCTATACTACCTCAACGGCCTCGCAGCAGGCGCGGTCACCCAGACAGGCGTCGTCGGATACGTAGGGGCATTCCCAATACCCGAGGTTGTTAGGCACATAAACGCCTTCGTCCTCGGCGCCAACGCAACCTACAAGAGGAGGACCGGGAAGAACATCAAAGCCTATGTTGTCTGGATAAACTCTTGGGTCGACCCGCCAAAGGCGAGGGAGGCCGCAATAGCGCTTATCGAGGACCAGAACGCCGACGTTATAGCCTACACCGAGGACACGCCAACAGTCCTCCAAGTAGCTGAGGAATACACGACACAGAAGGGAAAGCGCGTGTGGAGCTTCAGCCACTACAGCGACATGACAAAGTTCGGGCCCAACGCACACTTAACAGGACAGATCGTGAACTGGGGGCCCATATACGCCTACTTCTACAGAATGGTTGCGACCAATAGCTGGGAGCCAGTAGACATCTGGACGAGGCTGGGTGACATGACTCCGTGGAGGTGGAGGAGGCCGATTGAGCAGAGCCTCGCAGGAAAGCCAGAAGGCACGGTCTACCTAGCACCACTGAACCCGGCAATCCCCGAAGAGGCTGTCCGCGAGATCAAGCAGAGATACGAGGAGATGAAGGAGCTCCTATTTGAGCCCTTCTCACCAGAGGGCAACCTCGGAGAGCCGATAAGAGACCAGGACGGGAACATAAGGATTGGCAAGGGAGAAAGGGCTGACAGAGAGTTCCTCTGGAGCGACAAGACCATGAACTTCTTCGTCGAATACATCGAGTCACCATTCCCACGCGGCTAAAGCCTCCAACCACCATTATTTTCTTGCCAAGTTTTTCTTACTTTGGGAATTACTGACACTTATATAGAGGGGGCTAGTTCTTGATGGAGAATGGCGGTTAAAACGGTCGTATTTCCACGCTGCACCAGCTGCAACAGGCCAATAACGCCGGACATGAGGGCGGTCCGTTTCCCATGCCCCAACTGTGCAAAGGTGACCATCTGGCGCTGCGAGGTCTGCAGGGAGCTGGTTAGGCTCTACACCTGCCCCGCATGCGGTTTCGAGGGACCCTAACATGGCGCGCGTCCTGCTAGCCGTAAGGATCCTAGCACAGGACCCAGACACCGACTTAGATGCCCTGAGCAACGAGCTGAGGGAGAAACTCCCCCAAGGATTCAAGCTACTCTCGATTAGCAGGGAGGCAGTGGCCTTCGGCCTCGAGAGCCTCGTCGCATGGTTCTCTGTACCTGAGGAAGAGGGTGTCACGGAGAAGCTAGAGTCCTATCTGACATCCATCAACGGCGTCGGAGAGTTTAACGTCGAGGCCATGTCTAGGACAAGCGAGTAGAAGGGAATTCACCTTCTTCTCCGCCTAGCACGCCTCGGCCTACCCAACAATATCACGACGAGGGCCGTCACGAGTACTAGGAAGAAAGCCATCTCGACGGCGATGGGGAAGAGGCTTGATAGGTCTGTGGGGGTTGTAGCTGTCGGAGTGGTTGTCACAGTCGGTGTGGGCCCTGAGCCAGATATCCTCCCTCCCTCCACCTGGTAGTTGGCTACTTCTAGGCGAGCCTCATTACCCCCTACATCCAATGCTTGGACATAGACCCTCAAGACTCCATCACCCTCCGGAACCACCAGCTCGGCCGAGTATACGCCGCCACTCAGGCTCATCTGCTGCGTAGCAACCTCCGACCCAAGCACACCCACCACCCTCGGATAACCCTCAGCCAAATCACCGTCCGGATCCGTAACCCTCGCAACCACCTTAACCCGCACGCCGTTCTCAACTGGGGTGGCTGAAGTGTCGGAGATAGCGGGGGGCCTCGAGACCGAGGCAATCACGATCCTCTTCTCCGATGAGTCTAGCAAGTAGATCAACGTGGGGCCCTTAAGTGCCGCGAGGGTGAAAGAGGCTTGGAGCTGCTCGCTCGAAACTTGGCCACCACTAATATCTCTGATAAATCCTTCGAGCCTCGAGAGTATTACCAGCCTGTCCCCGGGTAGTGCGAAACCGATATCGCCGACCCGGGCCCTGAACTCTGTATTTAGGCGCAGCTCAACACCGCGTATCGAGAGGCGAGCAACCCCTCCATCAGAGTCTACAGCCCAGACCTTCCCGTCGCGAGAGGCTAAGACCACGGGCTTCTTATCCAGCTTAAACTCCCTATAGCCCTCGCGTCCAAGCTCAACCATGAGGAGGTTACCATCCACCGTCTTGAGCCAGACATAGCGGCCTGAGGCGGCTGCCGGCCTGAAACGCTCCAGCTGCCTATCAGTGATTCTACCCTCCCACAGCACATTACCCTCGGGCGAGAGGTGGGTCAACACGGTCATGGTAGGGAAGTTCTTCACCAGTACGAAGCCCCCATCCACTGTTACAACAGCGTCTATGAGCCCAGCCTCCACAGACTTCCACAAAACCTTGCCAGTCGAAGAGTCGATAAAAACCAGCTCCGAGGACCCGGCCTCATAGGCCACAACAACCCCATACCCATACACCAAGTCAGAGACGCTAAACCCAAGCTCAATATTATTCAAGCCGACATCCGGGACATACAAGGCCACGGAGCGGCCCAGTGGAAGAGCAAACCAGATACGCCCAGCATCATCCACCACCATATCGCTCGGCGGATAACTCAGCGGAGGATAATCAATAACCCCAGTATACCTCACCCCCACAACAGGAATCACAGCCAACAGGCACAAGAGGAACGCGAGCAGAGCCGCATTAACACGCATACCAGAAAACACCAACCCCGGCATAATAAACATGAACGGAGAGTTGACGCTTAAATCCATCATACCACAAGACAACTATACGTGAAGTCGGTCCTAGTCGGCTCCGAGGGGTTTGAGGTCGTTGAAATAGAGACCCCTCGGCCTGGGCCGGGAGAGGTCCTAGTCAGGATGCTAGCATGCGGGCTCTGCGGCACCGATGTTGAGAAGCTCGAGGGCAGGTACCGGGGCTCCAAGCCGGTGATAGGCCATGAGGCGGCCGGCATCGTAGAGGCAGTAGGAGAAGGCGTAGCAGGGCTCGAACAGGGAGAATTGGTCGTGCCACACCACCACGTCAACTGCGGCCAATGCTACTACTGCCTCAAAGATAGCCCAACCATGTGCCCATACTATAGGGAGTACAACTTCACGCCCGGCGGCTTCTCAGAATACTTCATCGTGCCCCGATGGATAGTAGAGAGGGGAGGAATACACAAGCCGCCACCAGGCATGTCGCCGATACAGGCGTGTCTCACAGAGCCTACCGCCTGCGTCATAAGGGCTGTCAAGAGAATAACAGCCAAGAACCCCGAATCCTACGCCGTTGTGGGTCTGGGCGCGGTGGGACTCACATTCATCCAAGTGTTAAAGTGGATGGGGGCGAAGAGCATCATAGGCCTCGACATAAACCCCACTCGCCTAGCAGTAGCTGAGAGATATGGGGCGGAGGCCCTCAACTCAACAGAAGGCGATGTTGTCGAGGTGGTGAAAGACCTGACCGACGGCAGGGGCGTTGACGTAGCGGTAGTCGCCGCAGGCCCCCCACAAGCCCTCTCAACAGCTATTAAACTCACTAGGAGGGGTGGCCAAGTCCTACTCTTCGCAGTCCCACCCCACGGCTCAACCCTCCCACACGACATAAGCGACCTACTAGTGAGAGAAGTCTCAATCATATCCAGCAACGCCGCAACAGACCAGGAAATGAGAGAGGCACTGGACCTGATCTCGAGAAAAATTGTGGACGCGGAGGGCATGGTAACACATAGATATAGGATAGACGAGTTCGGAGAAGCCCTCAAAACATTCAAAAAAGGCGCGGGAATAAAAATAGTGATAACACCATAGCCGGGCAAAGAAGATGGAAAATCTTGAGGGCGCGGCTTACTGCTACCCAGACTTCAAGCAGCTGACGACAACCTTCTCCGGAATAAACTCCTCCTCACTACCATCTCTTTTAACCACCTTGATCATACAAGACATATATCAAATGGAGGATAATATCCGTTTAGCTGGACCTCCGCCTCAATATATCCAGCATGAGCCTAGCATTATCCAACATCCAGTGATCATTATTGAAGAAGACATAGACGGCCCTAGGCCCGAGCGATAGTATCGTATCCGCGAGCTCGGAAAGCTCATCTAACGAGTAGTCATGAGCATACCAGCCGGACCTTCCATGCATCCTCAGATATACCACACCCCCACTTGAGTGGATGAAGGTTTTCACCGGCGAGTCGATGGAGACGTAGGTAGCCCCAATACCCGATATCTCTTCGGCTAGCTCGCGGCTGAACCAGCTTTCATGCCTAAACTCTATCGCGAACCTCCTACCAAGCCCAGACTCGGTGAAAAACCTTCGAACCCTCGCGAGATTCGCCTCACTAGCTGAGAAATTAGGAGGCATCTGGAAGAGATAAAAATCCACACGCCCGTCAAGCGGCTGAAAGAGCTTGCGAAACCTCCTCCAAGTCTCGAGGGCAGGGTCAGAGAGCTTCCTCAAATGAGTTATAGACCTATGGACCTTGACAGCCCACTTAATCGCAGTAGTCTTCCTCGACCAGCCCAATACTTGAGAGGGAAACGGGAACCTGTAGAAGGAGGCATTAAGCTCGACTGCGTTAAGCCCAGAGTTTACGAGATACCAGTCCAACGACCCATCAGAATTCCAGTCATACATCCAGCCCGAGGTCCCCACAAAAACCTCCAACAAATCCACCCCCTAAACCTAAATCACACACCGACCCAATTAATCCATTTAAACAAACCGACAAGAATGCAGGATAAGATATAGTAGCCAAGACGAAGCCGCCTACAACATTAGTACTAATTTAGGATATTATCTATAGATCCCATGCTACCATTCGGGAGATATGACGCGCCGCTAGCATTTAGAAGGGATAATCCTTTGTTAAAGCCACATGTTAGCTGTAACATTTTTTAGATACGCGCTATCCTCAGTTAGGATATGAGGGTGCTTGTTACGGGAGGGGCAGGGTTTATCGGTTCACACATAGTAGAACACTATGCGGCTAATGGGTTCGAAGTTGTTGTATTGGATAACTTTGCACGGAGCAAATTACTTGGGAAGGGTGCAGAGTGGTCGAGGTATAACTGGGATTACCTTAGGTCTAGGTTCCAAAATGTCGAATTGGTGGAAGCTGATATCAGGGACTATAAACAGGTGGTGGATGCGGCGGCGGGGACAGATCTCATAGTCCATGCAGCTGCGCAGGTTGCAGTTACTACGTCACTAAACGATCCTCTGACAGACTTCATGATAAATGCTCAAGGGACAATTAATGTTCTCGAAGCTGCGAGGAGACATGACTCGGCCATAATCTTTCTATCCACTAACAAGGTCTACGGCGACAGGGTGAATGAGATCCCACTAAAAGACGAAGGGACAAGATACTGGTATGACCAGCGCGAATATCTCCAAGGAATACCTGAAGACTTTCCCATTGACGGAAGCACTCATACCCCCTACGGCTGCTCAAAACTTGCAGCCGACATATATGTGCAGGACTATGGCAGGGTATACGGCCTCAAGTCCGCGGTATTTAGGATGAGCTGTATCTATGGAGAGAGACAGTTCGGGGTTGAAGACCAAGGCTGGCTAGCCCATTTTGCCAGGCTTATAATTTATCGAGAGCCTATAACCATCTACGGGGACGGTAAACAGGTAAGAGATGTACTCTATGTTGGGGACCTTGTGAGAGCTATTGATAGGGCCTATACGCTCGCGTCCAAGCTCACAGGCGAGGTATTCAATATTGGCGGCGGCCCGGAAAACTCATTATCACTGCTTGAGGCTATAGACTATATTTCTGGTCTGGAGGGATTCCGACCACAACTCTACTTTAAAGAATGGAGGCCTGCCGATCAGAAAGTGTATGTCAGCGATATACGGAAAGCCATGAAGATGCTTGACTGGAGACCGGAGGTTGGATGGAGAGAAGGTATTAAGAGAATGCATAAATGGATGAGTAACATGATGAGGAGATGAGCGACAAACACCTGCTTATAGACATCTTCCCATCCCCTCACCCACTATGGAGTACTATTCTAGAGAAACCGCCCGAGGGAGTTAGATACTTAATCCGTAGAGGCCTGAGTGGGAGAGCCTACCTCGCATTTAGCTCCCTAATCGGAGACCGCAAATTGATACACTTCTGTAACGGCATAAAGCTAGCCCCGCGTAGAAGATGGGTGGCAGACATGGAATCCGTCAAGGTCTTGTTCAAGGACTATAGATCTATGTTCAACAACGACGCACGGAATGATGCACAGAATAGGATAGAGACGGGCGAGTGCAGATATATCCTCCCACTAACAGAGGCGGCGAAAAAGACCCTCACACGATTCTTACGGCTTAAAGGCTTCCAGGTCAGGGTATTGTATCCCACATTCTACACCAATTTGAAGCCAAAGCATGAGGGGCCTCGGGATTTAATCCTATTCATAGGGGGCTCCTATTTTGATAAGTCATTCGAGGCTAAGGGGGGGAGAGAAGTGTCTATTGCTTGGATGAACATTCATAGAGATTTTAAAAATTACAAGTTTTTCATGCTCTCCACACCCCCTCCCAGTTTGGCGGAGAAGTTGAGGGGTATGGGTGTTGAGATAGGACCCATGCCACGTGAGAAGCTCCTGACCGAGTTGTATCCACGGGCGCGAGTAATATTACTTCCATCCATGATGGATACTGTTGGTTATAGTGTGATAGAGGCAATGAATTTCGGTATCCCTCCTATCGTCAGCGACCATTTCGCTATGCCGGAACTGGTCGGCGATGCTGGCATCATTCTGCGAACCCCTACAGGCCTCTGGCTAAACGACGGGACCCCAAACATATCTTTTCACCAACAGCTAGACAACGGTCCATTTAGCGAGCTTTCTGAGCGAATAGCTGACGCTCTACATAGACTACTAAGCGATGATGGTGAGTGGGTAAAGCTTTCAGAAAGAGCGCTGGCTAGAATGAACAATCCTCCATTCCACATATCCTATAGAAATAAAGTCCTCCACGAAGTATATGAGGATGCTTCGTCAGAGAACGCCTAGCCTTCTCATTATACTCTTCGCCATTTCCCGGAATTCCTTGTCGAGACAGTAGAGTGAGACAAAATATATTGTTGCACTCACTCCAACGGGGATAAGTGTCTGGGGAAGGGCTTGAAGGATCTCAGCTGGGAGATGTGATGGGCGCATAACTAGCAGAGCTAAAGCCATCAAGGATGATGCTATTAAGTATCTTGCGATGGAGTGGAGTGGTAAGTTGAACTTCAAATTATGTCTAGCTATTCTCAACTTATAGACTGTCAGAGCTACCGTCAAAAAGGCGCTCACGAAGACCCACAGGAATAGAGTCTCCAGAACAGTGGTAGGAGATGCGATGTAAAGTACTGTGACGAGCACAGTTATATAGAGAGCTGAGTAGAAGTAGTTTATCGTAGGGAGTAGAAAGAGCCTGCTCTTTATAAGTCTCCTCATAGTGACACCTTCTTCAAAATCTGCTCGCTCCTCTCCAATAATGACGGAATCAAATATATTATTCATGATAAAGAAAATGGATTGGACTAGGACTAGCGGCATGATGGCCGCTGCACTAACGTAATCTGGCCTCAAGAGATTTAGGAGGTTCTGAGAGAGTATTAGTGCGCCTATGGAGGAAGGGATGGCCAACATCAAAACGAGCTTGAGAGATACCTCAACATCCTTCTCTGAAGGAACTTGTAGCATCTTGGGGTAGAGGCCGGAGGCCAAATAGCCAGATGCTGTTACCATGCTTGCGATTAGATAGACGGCTGAAAAGTATCCAAGAGGTTCTGCTGACCCGTAGAGAAGTACTATGATGATGGTGTCTAAAGCTAAGATGTTTGGAGGGATGGATGAGTAGAGTGGGAGCCATGCTCTGGAGAAGATTTTTATAGCATAGGATTTATCCGGTGACCCCCATTTTATGTCTCTTAGGAATAATGCCATCGCCGCGCATCGGCTGGTGAATCCCATCACTGCCGCAAGTATTGCGCCCGTGAGCCCGAGCCTTAGAACTATGACTAACATGACTCCTATAGGTAATTTTACGACCTCTTGTATTATGCTTGCATAGTAGTTCATGTGTGGTCTTATTGCCGTTCCTGCTGATTCTAAGACTGTGTAGAGGTAGATTGTGGGTATCTCGAGGGCTGCTATTATGAAGACTGTTGTGGGGAAATCTACAGAGCTTGCAAATGTGTTTGAGAATGTGATGAAGAGTAGTGTGGCAAGGATGGAGAGGAGGGCAGCCATTGCTGTTGTTGTTCCGAGGATGGTTTTTCCTTGGGCAATCATTCTCGTTGTCCAGAACCCTATGAAGGCTGAGGGTGTTACGAAATAGTTTATTAGGGTACCGATGTATCGCCAAACTCCCAGCTCTTCCGGAGTTAGGCGGCGGGTTATAACTAGTGTGAAGGCGAGGCCAGTGAGCATTGTGACTAGATATGCCGTATATGCTGTTAGGCCTGTGTATCTGAGTCTGATGCTGGCCACCTCTCACTCCCCGTTAATTTTCATGTAACAATCAAGTTGATGAGGGTCCTAATTAACCAGAGAGACGGATGATATATCCCTATTGATCTATTAGGGGGGCTACTGCTTTGGCGTATTTGGGTATTAGCTTCTGCCAATCATAGTATTGTTCGACAATGCGTCTTGCTCTTTGGGCCTTGGTCTCAGCGTCTTCTTTTTCATTTAAGGCTCTGAGTATTTCTAGTGCGAACTCTTCAGGATCACGGCGCCTTGCGATAAATGCAGAGTCTGGGTCGAGAACATTAAGCCTTGCAGGTGTGGCAACCATGACTATGGGGCGTTGGGCCGCCATGTATTCAAACAACTTTTGCTGTTCAGCATAGTACGTGCCGAGGATATCACCAATTGGCAGGACTAGGGCATTACTCGCCTTGAAAAGGCTCATCCTTACAGGCTCATAGGGGGCCATGGGCGGGAGAAGAATGGTGTGATTTTCTAATCCGCGTTTTCTCACTTGTACTTCCACCCATTTCCACATTGGTGTGCTTGGCGCGGCCGCCCCTTGAATTATTAGTTTAAAGCTACTGGTGCTTTTTGCCAATGCCTGTACAGAATCTAGTAACAGTTCAAGACCCTGGCCCTCCCGCCGACCCCATAAATACGCTGCGCCACTGTATGTTATTATTCTATTCTCCTTAAGTCCGTATAGTGACCTGAAAAGCTGAGGGTCGGCCCCCATATAGTGCTTGTCGAATTGTTGCAGTTCTATGCCGAATGGTACGTAGGTTGCTCTTTTTAATAGTTTGGGGTGGTTTTTCTCGGCTAGTGTTTTTATGGCTCTGCTTGCGAATATGACGAGATCTGCGAGTTCTATCATTCTTTGATCATAGAATGGGATTGAGCCGTCGTCTTGAATGGTGACGTCTTGACAGTCTATAATTAGTGGGACCTTCTCGCGGAATAGGGCTTTGAGGGCGAGGACTCCTATGGTATTCATGTTGATGCAGAGGGCAGCGTGGTTTTTTGGTAATGTAGTGTATATGGCGGCGTCGTATACGGTGTCTTTGCACAACCAGTTTATTGGTGGTGGCAGTAGGTTTGATAGGGATGTGGCGGCTTTCAGAGTCTTATATTTGTTGACTAGATCCCAGCCCAGGTATATTTTTGTTTTGACCCCTAGGAGTTTTAGGGCTTGGGAGGCGAGGAGCGGTCTTCTGTATCTGAGTGGTGGGAAGGATGTTAGGTATATTGCGTGTTTATCACTCATGGTTGGATTTCTTTTCTGATCCATTCGTATTCTTTTCTTAGTCCTTCGTCTAGTTTTGTCTCGGGTCTCCATCCGAGCTTTTCTTCTGCTTTCCTGTAGCTTCCTATGAATCTTTGTATGTCTCCTTTTCTGGGTGGGTGGTATTCTACTCCTGCCTTGCTTCCGGTTATTTCTAGTATCTTTTTTGCGAGCTGGTTTAGTGTTGTTCCTATGCCTGTTGGGAGTAGGAATGTTTCCCCTATTGCTTCTTGGTTCTGGATTGCTAGTAGATATGCCTTCGCGGTGTCGGTTACGTATGTGTAGTCTCTCACTTGTTCGCCGGTCCCGTATATTGGTAGTGGTTTTCCTCGTATGGCGAGTTCGAACCAGTATGCTATGAAGTTGTACCAGCCTCCCGCCCAGTAGGGCTGGCGTGGGCCGTAAACGTTGCTTGGCCGGAGTATGACGTATTTAAGCCCGTATAATCCGTTATATATTTTGCAGAGCATTTCGCCGTATATTTTGTGAACGTTGTAAAAGGTTGAGGGGTTGTAGGGCCAGTCTTCATCAGCTATGTGTGGTGGAGGGATGTCCCCGTGGACGCTTCGACTGCTCGTGTATATGAACAATGCCTTGGGATTATGCTTTCTTAACATTTCAAGAATTCTGAAAGTGTTTTCAGCGTTCCGTGAAAAATCTTCCTCAGGGTAATCAACGGATTTGAAAGTTGAAACCTGCGCAGCACAGTGGATTACGACATCGGCGTCTCGGACATCTGCTGCAGCGATTTGTTTAACATCTTTTCGTACGAGCTCGGCGTCTTCGGGAACGTTTGAAGCACGTCCAGCTGAAAGGTCGTCCAATACTGTGATGGTGTATCCCTTTTTTAGCAAAAGCTCGACAACATGGGATCCAATGAATCCGGCGCCACCTGTTACGAGTACGTGTTCCTTCAAGCCGCTCTCACTTGTCTTCCTACGCTAGTTGTTTTTAAATATGTTGATTGGGGGCGAGAGTCCAATTCTGTGATGGAGGGATAAAGTGGGGGCTGAGGTTGGGCTCGGTTTGGTGTACTTTTCTTAAAACTTCCTTTTTCTATATTCTACTACTTCATAGTCGGGTTGTCCTGTTATTGTAACCTTTTCGGAGCCGTATCCTCCTTTTGTTAGCCAGTAGATGAGCGCCATAGCGAGGGCTACTGATTTTGCCAGTCTGATTGGGAGTGTTAGTGGGTAGGGGGTGAAGCGCCCCAATCCCACGGCCTTTCGGAAATACGTTAGGAAGCCTACGGATAGTAGTGTGAGGAGCTGGGTAGAGGTTAGCGGGGATAGGATTATGCTTACCAGTAGGGCGTTCCAGTATAGGATGCTTTTTACTGCTCTGGATGCTATCTTGTTTTTTTAGGAGAAGCTTAGCCTCTGATCGGGCGCCTGCGAAGAAATAGTTTCTTATTTCGCTTAGACTGTATTTTCTTAGATGCTTTACTATGACTCGGGAGTCAAACAGACATTTGAGACCTTTTCGCGTAGCCCGTCTTCCCCAGTCTAGGTCTTCGATGAATTTGATATCTTCGTCAAAATATCCCACATTTTTCGCTGCCTCAAGATTGATGAGACATGCTGACGTATTACATGCCTCTCCTATAGTTACCTGCTGTTCTGGTTTTACTCGCCTAGCTTTAAGCCACTTTGCATATTGTTTCTCAAGGAAGTCTAAATTCTCATAGCCAACGTCCCATACTGTGCTAACAGAGACGACAGATGGTTCATTAGTGAGTAACTCAAGCCCTACTCTGAGGAATTCTTTGTCGATTATTATGTCGGATTCTATGAATGCGAAGTATTTGTATTCTAGCTCTTGGGCGGTCTTGAGGGCGATGTTTCGTAGTCGGCTAGGGCTCCCCTTTGCCCTGATGTGTAATATGCCACCGTATTTTTGGCCGTGATTTTTTAGCCAGTTTTTGCAAAAGTCAAATGCGCCGTCCCTAGAGTAGTTGTCAATGAGGCAGAGAAGTATGCGGTCTTTGGGATAATCGATGCTGTATAGTGATTCGAGGGAGCGTGGAAAAGCATCACCCTCCATGCTATGATAGATCATAGTTATAAAAACAGGTGGACAGTCACCTGGCGAGTCTATTAACGCTGACCTACCTCCTCCCAAATCTATTTCACACCTTTTCGTTGATAATAGCCCCACATTTTAATCTCGAAGCTCGAATATACTTCTTCTTTGCCATCTACGATATAGTAGCCACTCCAATATCCATTTTAACCTTCTTGCTGCTTCAACCGGGTTTTTCCTAACAAATAGACGCCAGAATGGATAAGTACTATGTTCTAGATAAGCCCATGTGAGATGTTTCTGATTTAAAAGATATCTATCTCGTCGATCCCTCGGAGCCTGTAGATGCACCACTTTCAGTTCGTCTATGGGAAGATTCAATTTTTTATATCCAGTCCTCTGCAGTCGCAACATCAACTCTACATCATCCCCCATACAAGGCTTAAACCTTTCATCGTACCCTCCAACTCTTAAAAAAGCCTCTCTCCGCGCAATTATAAAGTGGGGATCTAAATTGATGTAGAACCCATCATTTATCCTTGTTAGCGTGGTTAGCAGCTCGTATAAAACATCTGTGTTCAAACTAATATCATCATCCATAACACAGATTACTTCCCCACTTGCAGCCGCAATGCCCGTGTTCCTTGCAATGTTTGCGTTCTTCCATAAGTCCCTGACCACGATAAGTTCTACTCCTTTTTGCAACAAACTACTTTCTCTTATATTCCTTATTGTCGGGAGGTTGTCTGGTTGAAGATATGTTGTGGGTACAATAATAGAGGCCCATATCAACTACCATTGACCCCCTCATTTTTCCTAGTTGCAACTAGGTAGCAGTGGCCCTTGAATTCTTTAATTCCCGGGTATTTCATGAACTCATATCCGTATCTGGCTAGGAAATCCGCCACTTGGTCGTATGTTCCGTGACATTCAATCAACAAGACGGGGCTTCTCTCACTGATTGTCTTCTCGGCACCTCTTAAGACTCTTAGCTCTCCATCCTCAACGTCAATCTTGATGAGCAAATCCCCTTCAGGAATGTGTAGGTCGTCTATACGGACAGTTTTAAGAATAGCTTTGTTAACCACTCTTCGTTTAATGGCCCACTTTTTAAATAAGCGAGCCTCGGTAAACATGCTATCTGTTGACGAATCCAATTGCAGAAACTCTAGCTGTGATCCATCTCCAGCAGCGGCAGGTATGACAGTTATCCTTCCATCTTTTCTTGATAAGTGCTGCAGTATTCTTACATGTTGTTGCACCGGTTCAATACCTATTATTGCCTTAGCCCTCCTCGCTATGATCATAGTATCCCCTATGTAGGCTCCGACATCTATGAATACTCCATCCCATCTACTAATTATATGTCTGAAAATGCTCTCACCTTTAACACCTTCAGGAGACTTATCATAACTGTCTTCAATCAGAATCATGATTGCAGCATCCCTAAGCACAGGAACATGTGTCAACCTTCTCAGAAAAAACCATCTGATGTGCCAATGTACCATTCGTGGATCCTCTAATAGCTTGTAAAGTGTAAGCAATGGATTTGGAGGACGTTTTTTCGACCAATCCTTCATCGTCACCATGGAATCTCACTATCTCTAGTAGCAATAAGGTGGTATCTTCTACCATCTAGCTCTGGCGGTAGTATAAAGACGCTATAGCCTTTCTTTCTTAGGGATCGGTGTATTTCCATGCTCTCCCTACTCTGAATGTTGTAGTGAACTTCAACCACCAAGTTTCTCACAGCTGAGAGGTCGAGTGTGGGGTCTGTCAGAACATGGTATTCCGCACCCTCAATATCCATCTTCACCAAATCAACCACGCTGAGCCCCATCCTTTTCACGAGCGTGTCAAGCCTAATAGTCTTAACCTTAATGGTTTCATCGCTTAAAAATCCATCTCTTCTATGCCACTCAGTTGGGGTTATACCTCCTGATGCGGCATGTGATTCGCTCCCCAGATGGAATTCGACCTCTTCGTTATCCCCAGTCCAAACAGCCAGTCTAACCGCCTTGATAATACCGGTTTTCGGCAATCTATTTACTAACTCTTGGAAGTTCCGAGGACTGGGTTCAACGGCGACTATAAGTGAGGGGCTTCGTTTACTGACAATTTTATAGGCATATAAAGTATGGATTCCAACAAATGCGCCAAGATCGATAAAAGTGGATCCGCCCTTCTCCAGCACCTTAGAAATAACTCTGGCTACATGAGGCTCATACTTAGCTCTTAAACTTAATATGCCATGTAACAGGTGCCATCCGGCTCCATAGTGTAAACCCAGCTTTTGCTGAACCCAATTACGTCTCTCTTTACCAATTAATATCCTCAATATTACCCGCAGAAAGACGTATCCAATCCATAACAGCCCAACCCATGCCATAATACCCATTTCGCGGAGATCAGCCAAGCCACTCTCTGAGTCTATTCAGATCCCATAATAATAAATTTTAACCTAAGATACTCCTCTTCTTCCACCTAGCGAACAATACCCACTGAAGAGCATAAAACCATATTCTAGCCAGCCTGATCGGATGCTTTCGCCATAAAACACGCCGCAACGGAAATGTGCGATACTCAATGTAAGTCCAAATTAAACTCTTGGCGGTTGCAAAGTAATGCTTTTTATCCCATGTATCGCGGAGATGAACCAGTTTTATATCCAGTAGATTTACGTTTACCCCCATATTCCGCAGCCTCTCCCGAATCTCAACCGCCTCAGCCCCCCTGACTAGATGACGTTCATCATACCCACCAACTTTAAAGAACACGTCACTCCTAATAATCAAGATATGAGGTGCATCACTCCAATAACATTCAGCATCACCAGCGTCGTGAACTTGAAGAATTTTTTGCTTAAGCTGCTCAAAATCAAGTTCCGCATCATCATCGATGAAACAGAATACGGTCCCCTTCGATGCGGCGGCCCCTATATTTCTGCTTTTACTGGCATTTCTCATGTTTCACCGGTCATGAACGATAATAAGTTCTATGCCCTGCCTCCTCAACTCATCCTCGCTGGGCAATGAGTTGAGCGTTGGAGGAATCTCTACCAAAGTCGGAATAATAATCGAACACTGGGGCCTCATTTCCCAACAACCTCCATATATACTTTGCTAAGTCTATCTCTCACATTCTCCGCACTATAAGCTTTTAACGCCCTCTCCCTCCCCTTCTTTCCAATCTCAGTAACCTTATCTGGGTTGGCGTGAAGATACATTATTAGCTCAGAAAGAGCAATATGGTCCCCCGGACTGATCATCAAGCCAACTCCATCGCCTCCGATTATATCTTTAGCCCCCCATGTTGCACTAGCGATCACAGGCAGACTAAAAAGCATGGCTTCGAGAAGGGCTATCCCGAAGCTCTCCTCAAACGAGGCGAGCACAAAGCAGTTGGCTGCAGAATAATATTTGCCTATATCCTGATTAGGTACATATCCCTCAAATCTTACAACTCCCTCTAAGCCTAGACTCCTTGCAAACCCCTCCAGCTTCTTTCTATATGGGCCCTCACCTACCACGACAACGGATAGCTTCGGGATTATATTTTTTATAATCGCAGTAGCCTCCAACAGTGTCTGAACACCCTTCTCAGGAACAAGCCTGCACACGGTCAAAACCACGAACGAGTCTTCATCCAGACCAAGCATCCTACGCGCCTCCAACCGAGACAACACACGATAATCCCCAGACTCAATAAAATTAGGAACAATGATTATACGACGTCCGCTTATCCGGAACTTTCCCATCAGGAATCCCGCCTCACTTCTGCTCAGAGGAACGAGACGCGAAGCGAGCCTTAATGTAAACATCTTCCTCAAATAAGGGATGAAGGGTATATTGGGCCAGATGCCCTGTGACTGCGCCACAAGCGGAGCCCCAGCAAGCCAACAACAAACAGCAAGAATATCATAAATATTACTATAGTAGCTAAAACAGTGAACCAAATCATACCCAGCCACCAGACCTAAAAGCCTCTTAAAGAGCTGAAAATATCTAAGGAAGCGCACCCTACCTATAGGAACAATGACGATGTGATGTCCCCACATATGTCTCATCCAGCGAACTACGTTGTAGCTCCTGGAGAAGACCACTAAATCCACTTCATACCCATCCCTCTCTAAGAGGCGCGCATAGCGATGCTCATAACCAACGTGACACGAATAAGCCTCTGTATCAATACCAATACCACTGAGATCCTCCAAGATGTGCGGATGAATTAAAGCGACACGCACAATACTTAAATCATGCACGCCACTTAAAAAACTTGAACAAATAAATGACCCTCGTCTCAGTAATAATTCCCGCACATAACGAGGAGAGACACATAACAAGCTGTATAGAATCGCTGCTGAAGCAAAATTACAGAGCAATTGAGATAATTATTTTAGATAACAATTCTAAAGATAGAACTGGGGAAATAGTCAAAAGTTTCAGTGAAAGTCATTCCGGAAAGATACGCTATATCAAGCTGGATCAAAACTATGGGCCGGGGGGAGCACGTAACATCGGAGCCAAAATTGCTAATGGTGAGGTCCTGCTCTTCCTAGATGCAGACATGGTTTTTCCCGAAGACTACGTAATGAAACTAGCTGAGCCAATAATCAGGAACATGGCTATCTCCGCAACCCACTCTGAAGAGCTTATAGCTAACCTTGACAACCCATGGGTGAAGGTACAAGGGCAGGTCAAGAAAAGCCTAAGAATTGGGAGAGTGAGAGCGGGTGTTGCCAGAGCAGTTAGAAAGGACTTCTTTTTAAAGTATGGTGGTTTTGACCCCAAACTCCACTACCACGATGACAGGACATTATTCTATAAAACCGGTGTCGAGGCCCTGGTCGTACACGAAGCATATTGCCTCCATAACAACCCTGACACGGCACGGGAAATCCTGAGAAGGAACTACTGGATAGGAAGGACATACATTGCTACGACGCTGCGGGAAAATGGTGTAAAAGGCTTTTTTCATGTGGTGAGAACCGCTATTATCAGATTTATAGACCTCACAGCCATACCATTTACAGCCTCATGGCTAATCTACAGATCCACAGATGCCTCAACCCCGCTCCTAGAAGCTATACCTATAGCTCAACTACTCATCTTCACATTATTTACAGCAAAAATGAAGATTGTCAACGCAGAATCCTTCAGAGAGAAGATTATTCTACGATTCCTCTACGCCCCAGCCTATAGAATCGTCAGGGCTGTAGGACTAATGGCTGGATTGGCCGTCTCCATCATTAGAGGCTTAACCGTAAAACCGAGAGCCCAAACCAACACGCCCCGCGCAACATGACAAGCAATAACACCACCAACCCCCCACCAAGCCCACAGCCCTTACCGAAAAGTTCAGACAAATGCTCCTCAGACTTATTAATTCAGCCTATGAAACCTAGACAGGATGCGCCGCTCACCCAAAGCCATTCTGATAATACTTAACCACAACTCACTAGCCAGGCTAGGCCAAAAAATGCTAGAATATTTTGAAAGCATAGCCAAGACACGCTACCGCAACCTAGAGATTGTAATCGTGGACAACGCCTCAACCGACGGCAGCTACGCCGTCATAGAGAATTGGGCTAGACATAAACCACATGTAAAGCTGGTCAGGCTTGAGAAGAATCTGGGCTATGCGGGCGGAAACAACCGAGGATTCGAGTTGTATGGAAAAGACGCAAAATACGTCGTTTTCCTAAATAACGACGTGGAAGTTGAGGAGGACTGGCTGGAAAAGATAATAGAGGTTATGGTATCGGACGAAAACATAGCCGCCGCCCAGCCAAAGATCCTCCAATTAAGGAATAGGGAGCTAATCGACTCCCTCGGCGGCCTCATTGATAGGCTTGGAAGAGCATACGACCTCGGCCACGGAATGCCAGATAGAGGATGGCCTGAGCGGCCATTTGAAGTCTTCTATGCTCGTGGAGCGGCAATAGCAATTCGTGCAGATCTGTTCAGAATGCTTGGGGGGTTTGACGAGGACTTCTTCATCTATTATGAGGAGACAGACCTCTGCTGGAGACTGAGACTACTGGGCTACAAAATTGCGTCAGTCCCCACTGCGAGAATATACCATCTCGGAGGTGGTACAACAGGCGGAGCGACACCGAACACAGTATATCTAAGACGGAGGAATCAACTCTACACTATATTAAAAAACTACAGCCTACTCAACGCCATAAGATACAGTGCAGCCTTAACACTATTCTACACCGCATTCATTATAACCCGCCTTACAATTATTCGAGACCCGCGGATGGCCGTCGCAGTCCTCAAATCCCTAATCTGGAACATAAGAAACCTAGACAGGATAGTTTTAAAGAGATCCATGATGCAGGCGATTCGTCGGGTGCCGGAAGACGCGATCTTGAAGCACATACTCACCATCCAAAAATACAACTCATTCACAAAATATCTAAAAAGGAGGGAATACTAGGTTTTTAGCAACTCGTAGAGCATGCCTGAAGTCCTAACTGCCTGCCTCAGCACCTCCAATCCAGGAAGAACAAGCTTGTCAAACCAGCTGAGCCCATCAAGCCGACTATACTTAAGGAGATAATGGAGATAAATTAGAGACTGGAGTGGGGGGAACAGTAAAGCTACAGTAAGTGCTACGTTCTTAAATGTCCAGAGAGGCGACATATCCCAGTGCTTCTTAGAGATGTGGACATAACTTCGCCCGTATCTAAAATTGGTTTTCCAGAACCGCGACCTCTCCATATGCGTCACCTCTATCGGTAGATATGAGAGCCTATACCCCGCTTTACGCAGCCTGAAGCTAATATCACTATCCTCCTTCGCAAGTCTGAAATAGTGATCAAAACCACCTACTTGTTCGAGGGCTGCCCGTCTAAACATGGTGCATGCCGTATGGAGTGCTACAGCAGTATGTGGATAACATGGTTCCGATAAGTGGAGATAAATAGCAAGATTGTGTGCCTGAAAGCGCGCAGACCAGCCACGCTCCTGTACTACTGGTCTGAGCTTCGCTGACACAGCAGCCAGACCTTCGTCCGACTCTAACAATTTTATCGCTTCATGCACGAATTTAGGCTCTAAGACCACATCACTATCAAGCATCACTACATAAGGGCTCGTAGATTCTCGCCAACCGATGTCCCTCGCATATCCAAGACCCCTACCCTCATCACTCAAAATCTTAGTAGGAAGCCTTACACTAAACTCTTTCAAAATCTTAAGGGTATCATCTGTCGAGCCGCCGTCTACCACAACAACTTCGCCGACGAGCTCTGAAACATGTGTAAGCGCCTCAAGACAATGCCTAATAGTTCTACTAGAGTTCCTTGTCAAAACCACGAATGAAACGCTCGCCAATGCCGCGATTCAGTTGTCACCAGCGATATATTAGTTCTAGACGCTTTGGGGTTTATCCTCTTCAATAAACCAAGTCCTAGATTAAGACTGGGGTCTCTATAGGATTTTTCTCGTTATGTCTGTTTTGGCGAGTCTTATGAGCGAGACGGCTAGGAATGCTGTGGAGTATAGTGTGATGTTTATGATGATGAGTGGTAGGGTCTCTGCTGGCTGTGCGGCGGCGAGGAGGGGGACTTCTAAGCCCCGTATCCCAAGGCCCGCCGAGATTACTGTGGCGGTCAGCCTGGAGGCGGCCCATGATGGCAGGTACTCGGCGATGGCCCTGAGGGACTGGTTGTCCGTGACTGCCCCGACGAAGGCTAGGTAGGTCTCGGCGATCAGCGAGGTGAAGAGGGCTGTGGCTGCAAGGATCGTGGCCAGCATACCCCGTCTCAAAAGCTCACCTGCAGCCAGCCCTATCGAGAGGAAGGTTAGGGCTGAGAGGACAGAGGCTAGGGCTGCTGTGGGGAGTAGGTCGAGCCTCGACTGGGGGCCGAAGATCCACCAGGATAATAGGAGGCTGAGGGCTGTGTATGTCGCTACTATGGCTGATGTGAAGGCTAGGCTACCGACGACTTTCCCGGTGAAATATTCTATTCGGGTCATGGGGCGGGTGAGCCAGAAGTCTGCAGTCCCCATCTCATACTCCTCCGAGAAGGCTGCTGCGCCGATGGTTAATGCTAGGATGTGTAGCAGGATTGTCGATGGGACTGTTAGGCCGATTATCCAGGCGTAGGTCTTGAAGGGCTGGATAAACGCCGCGGGGAGTAGTGTGAGTATGAGGTAGATTGCGGCCTCTGCCAGGAAGATGAGGGCGATGAGTAGGATTATCCGCTTCCGGGCAATGGCCCTTCTAAGCTCGTATAGTGTAAGGGTTGATATCGCCCTAGAGATTAGCACCCCTCCTCACCATCTCCATGAAGAGGTCCTCCAGCGTCCTGTTGACGATGCGTAGGCCGACCAGCCCCGCCCCCAATTTCACCAGCTCCTCCGCGAGCCTCTCCCGCCCGTCAACCCCCTCTGCGAACTGGACGCGGATTCTGGAGCCGTCGAGCTCAAGGCTCTGAACACCTTCGATTGACTTTATCGTGGAGGACGGGACTAGGCTTGGCCTTAGGACCTCAGCCTCGACAACCATTCCCTGAGTATTATTAGAGAGTAGCTCCCTCACCCAGCCCTCAACCATGACCCTGCCCTGATATATCATGCCGACAACGTCGGCGACCCTCTCAAGCTCGTAGAGCTCGTGGGAGGAGAAGAGTATCGTCTTGCCGCTCCTCTTAAGCTCCAAGAGTATCTCGCGGATCTGGACGCGGGCGGCAGGGTCGACTCCGAGCATCGGCTCGTCGAGTATGAGTATCTCTGGGTCTCCCATGACCGCCTGGGCTACTGCGAGTCTCTGCAGCATCCCCTTACTGTAGCCGCCCACGCTTCTATCGGCGTGAGAGACTAGGCCGGAGAGGTCGAGGACCCTGGAGACCTCGCGGCGGAGCTCTTCACCCGAGAAACCCTTTAGCTTCCCGGTTATCTTGAGTATGTCTCTGGCGGTTAGGAATGGTGGGAACGAGGGGAGCTCCTGCGAGTAGCCTGTGATGCGCATCAGCTCTTTGGCCTGCGAGGTAGGGTCTAGGTCTGCGATCCTTATTGTGCCGCTGGAAGGTCTTTGGAGCCCCAGCATGCATCTGATAGTAGTTGTTTTGCCCGAGCCGTTCGGCCCCACCAAGCCGTAGATTACTCCGCGGGGTGTTCTGAGAGTAATCGGCCCCACAACTACTCCGTCCCTATACCTTTTGTATAGTTTCTCAACCTCGATAAGTATGTCGGACAAATCAATACCAGCTCCGGCCCTAAACGTAGTGTGGCTTCCTCTCTAGGTTCTCCGCCCGCTCAATTCTCCTCCAAAGCCTCAATGGCACAGCCGCAACGACGGCCAACGCTACAAGCCCTATCGCAACAATCACAAGAGCCCTCCCCGAGTAGTCATCTGCTACTTGGGCTGCCTGCACCCTCACATCTCTATCCGACAGCGATGCGAGGGGCATGAGACCATTGCTGGGTAGCGACATTATTGCAGGCTCGAGTTCTGTCAACGATGCAGGTGAAAGGTTTGTGGGACTCGCTTGGAGGTTGAGGTTCGTGTCCACTAGGTTGATTGTGAACCTGATAGAGCTGCCGCTTGAGTCCTTGACCTGTCCTTCCGCACTGTAGAGTATGTTTGAGCCGTTAATCAGGGTTAGAACGCCTGACAACTGCACCTGTGTACTCTGAACACCGCCTGTGGCTCGGTCTCTATGTGTAATGGTTGCGGCGCCGGCTATGCTGTAGATGTTTGCCAAGTAGCTCCGGCCACCGACCGAGACCTCCATCGACCCTATCCGCGTTGAGCTCACGGTGATGGAGTAGTTGGAGTTGCTGTATGTGAACTGGCCCTCGAAGAGGTTGGGAAGGCGGGGAATTATGAATAGTCTCGCAGGGACATTCTTCTCAATAGTTGCAACGCCATCGTTGAAGGTCGCCTCCAGCCTCAGCCTGATTGTGCCGTTTCCATAATCTCTGACGACCTCCTCGCGTATAGCACCAATCGCAGACCCGTCACCATAGTCGAGTGAGTAGCTGTAGGTGATGTAGGAACCCTCACCTACCGATGATGCGGAGACAAAGCCTAGGGCTAGGCTGAGGACGAGAAGCACCCCTAAAAGGGATAGCGAGGCCCTACTCATACGGCTAGTAAACACCTCGGCATTATTAAGCTTTGACCATATACAATACTCAACAGGCGAGAGAGTAGTGCTGTGATTAAGACATCAAGCTCAGGGCTGGCGTTGGAAGGCTGCTTCCTCTCCTCGGTCTATTATCTCTACATTTGGTCCGGGCGGGCCAAATCTTCTTAACCCGAGTTTCTTCTTTATGGTTTTTAGGAGGCTGCGGTCTATCTCGTAGCCTATGCTATTCCTCCCGAGGCTCATTGCTACTTTTGTCGTGGTGCCTGTGCCGAGGAACGGGTCTAGGACGGTGTCGCCTATGATCGAGAACATTCTTATGAGCTTGTAGGGGATTGACTCTGGGAAGGCGGCGGCCCTTCTCTCAACACCCCTGAGACTCTGCCTCGCCCCCGCATCCCTCCAGATCTGGGTGAACCAGCTGTCCCTCTCCTGCTTCGTGAAACTGCTCGCGTATCTCAGGCTGTCCCGAGGCTTGAACCTCCTCAGCCCGTCCTTCCTGAATACGAGTATGAACTCGCAGTCGAGCGTGACGTATGCGTTGGGTGGGAGAAAGCCTGAGCCGAGGAAGACCCCCTTCCCCTTGTACTTGGGCTTCGTGGTCGGCTTTTTCCATAGGATGTAGGGGAGCGTCTTGAAGCCTATCCTCTCGCAGTGCTCAATCACCCTCGCGTGGTTTGGGTATATCTTAAACTCGCCGTCAACGGTCCTAGCGGCGTCGCCGATGTTTATGCACGCTATCCCACCGTTTACTAGTACGCGATAGCACTCCCTCCACACTTCTGCAAGATACTCATGCATCTCATCATAGCTCCTACACCCAACTCTGCTGAAGAATGAATCCCACATCTCGATCATGGGATATGGAGGCGAAGTCACGACCAGGTGGACACTCTCGTCTCCCACCTCCCGCATACTCCTACTGTCGCCGATTACTATCTTATGCCAGGTCATCCCACCCTCGTATCATACGTTGATGCCCAACTTTGAAATATATGGGTTGGCCGGCCGGTGGACGTATAATTTTTAGCACTCCTGTATTATCGACCATCAATCCGCGAATATTTTATACGGCTGGCCTACTGGTGCCCAGATAGGCGGAATGGCTCGCGGCTAATCACCGATAGCTTATCAACGCGATAGAGGAATTCTGTAAGAGCGTCCCTTTTACTAGAGCTTTCCCAGCCCATATCCACCCTAATTAGACATGTGGCCTACCCATAAATGGCGTGAAAGGCGTTTTTGTGTTGATGTGGCAGACATTTATACTTCTCAGCGAAACCACAGAAGAAATAAAATGCCTGAAAAATGGAGTTACACAGGAGATTGGGTAACATCCTGCAACTGCGACTGGGGTTGTCCATGCAACTTCAACTCCATGCCGACGAAGGGTCATTGTGAGGGGGTCGTGGCTTTAAAAATCAAGGAGGGTAATTATGGTAAGACGAGCCTAAACGGCGTCAACGTCGTAATTGCTGTCTGGTGGCCAGGTGCAATCCATCAAGGCAACGGTGTGGCACAGATCTATATCGATGATAAGGCGTCAAAGGATCAAGAGAAAGCAATTCTAGAGATTTTGTCCGGCAATGCAGGTGGAAAACCGTGGTCGATTCTGGCAAAGACCTTTTCCACTCTACTACCGCCTAAGCGCGCCCCGATCCAGATGGAGGTTAGGGGAAAGGACACCGTGTTAAGGGTAGACAACCACGTGGATGTACAAGCAGAGCCGATGCGCAACCCAGTAACTAAAGATGAGGCTTATGCAGATGTAGTGATTCACACATACTTAATCTTCAATAAGGGCTCTCTATTCTCTAATAAGATACACACAGTTAAAGAGTCCTCACACCCAAAGCTCAACTTCTCTCACCCAGGACAATACCTCGCAGTTGCAGAAGTGCGGCACCAAGGACCGTAAGACGGTACTACTCTCTCGTTTTTTACTCTTCTTAAACGGTAGTGCAGCATCTTTTAAGCGCGTTAATGTTCCGGCCTTAACCAAGGCCTAGGGCGCGCATCCCCCACTCGGGGAGAAATATGAATGAAGCGCCTAAGGCGATGAATAAAGCACCAATTACATACGAGGCCCTTAACCCGTGAGGCAGTGTCCTCTCAGCGAAGATGATGAGGGTGAGCAGGGCCATCCAAGGAAGTGATGCTACGCCGACGGCGAATAAAACCAAGAATAGGGCCCAACAGCAGCCTATGCAGTAGGCCGCGTGGTAGAATCCGAGGTATGCTGCTCCGGACACCCCAGCCCGCCACCTGAGGAATAGAAAGGAAAATGGTGAATGGCAGGCTGTTAGGCAGACATTCTTAAGAGGAGTGCACTGATAGACACCCGCCACAATCAAGGCGCCACCCGCCACTATCGGCTGCAAAGTTCCGATGCTGACGCCCCCAACCACGCCCCCTGACAGAAGTAGATAGAGTCCTCCCACGCCTAGACCGAATAGAGTCCAGACCACTAGATACGAGCTGAGGAACGTGGCGGCCTGTGCTGAGATCCATTTACTCCCCCTAGCTTTCTCGACACTCAGGTTCACGTAGGCCTGTGCCATAGGCGTAGCAGCTGGAAGCATCATGGCAACCATCATGACCACCCAACTCAGCAAGAAGAAGCCCAAACTCTCAGGGCCACTCATTGTCGCCATCATAGGAGACTTCATGTGCAGGTCAGAAAACAGAAGAGCCGCCCACGCAACCCCAGCAATAGCCGCCATAACCCCTAAGAGAATTATCACAAAACGCCCACCATGACCCCAGAAGACAGAAGCCGTAGAACCTGCCAAAAAATAACTCATGACCAACCTCTAAGCCTGCTGTTAATTTAAAGCTTTTCGGAAAACGTTTCTTTGTTGTAGATTGGGCGTTTGTGAACGGGTAGAGGACAGTGTTGCTGATCGTTATTTTATGCTATGTTCATTATACTCGCAGTCTAAATTATGGGGGAGGGTTCAGGCCAGCATCCTCCCATGGCTGAGGCTTGCTATCCTTAACTCTACTTAATAGATTGATAAAAAGTCTATGGTGGAAAAATGGGAGGAAGGAAGGGTGTGTCCGCCATCAGACTCTATTAAGAAGAGCCTTTAACACTTCGACTGGACTGTCGTATCGGCCTTCAGGCAGATTTTTGGAGATCCATTCCCTATCCTCGGGGAGGTCCTCCATTGCGTTGCACGCTGCCACCACTTCGCTTCGGCTAGCAGGATATTTTATGTGATGTTTCACATGTTCAAGTTGTTCCCGCAGTGTTGCCATGAATGTTAACCCATTCTGTAATATTTAATTATGGTACCACAGGCTGAAAGTTGGTATAACCATAGTTCTTATATGTGATGGTTTTGGACCGGGCGGGATTCGAACCCGCGGCCTCCCGCACGCCAAGCGGGCGATCTACCACTGATCTACCGGCCCGTATCCTTGTTGTGCTCTGGTGGAATTTAAGCCTGTCTGGTTTTTCTGGCTTCTATTTCTCTCCGAGTGTTTTTCACAATCTCTGAAGTGGCTCTGTATAGTATTGCTACGTCTACTGAGTAGGCGAGGTATTGTATGCCCTTTGCAGCCCATTCTGCTGCGACTTGAGGCGACTCGATGAAGGTGCCTGCCGCGACCCCTCTCTTTCTTGCCTCTGTTACCGCTTTCTCGATGAGGCTGGTAACTTCCGGGCTTCTCACTTGGCCTGGTATGCCGAGGGATTGGGATAAGTCGTAGGGCCCTAGGAAGACTACATCTACTCCACCCCTCTCTAGAATCTCTGGGAGCCTCTTGACACCTTCAGCACTCTCTATGTGTATGATGACTGCCACTTCCCTGTTGGAGACTTGGACATGCTCCTTCGGATCTCTGGCACCATACCTCCCAGCCCTAGTGTAGGGCGAGAACCCCCTCATACCCTCGGGATAATAATGTGCAGCCTCAACCACCTTCTTCGCGGTCTCTGGGTCATCGACATGAGGCACTTGGATGCCGTGGGCCCCACACTCTAGGGCCCTCAAGATGTATGTCTCCTCACTCGATGGCGTCCGGATGATGGGTGTAATCCCAACGGCCTCGGCTGCTCGGACAAGCTCTTCAGCATCCGCGAAGCTGAATGGGCCGTGCTCCATGTCGATGATTACGAAATCCAGCCCAGCCTCCCCCAGAATCTCTACAACATCCCCTGAGTTAAGGTAGACGAAGGTCCCTAAGACAGTCTCACCGGCCCTGAGATGCTCCAAAAACCCCTTATCCGCGACCATCCCTAAACCACAAGTCCCAACAAGCACAAGGCCACAATTTAACCCACCTCTCCCAAGTAAGGACGAGGATACGCGGTGGCGAGAAGCTAAATAACCCGACAGAGCAGGGCAAATTGGGCCCGTAGCTCAGCTTGGATAGAGCGCTGGCCTTCGGAGCCAGAGGCCGAGGGTTCGAATCCCTCCGGGCCCGTTTTCACATGGTGAGTGGGGCAGAAGAATTTAGAGTGCATTCTGACTTGCAGTTGGAGTGCAACCGATAGACCCTATGAATTCGGTTTAGAGTTTGGGGCCGGTGGGATTTGAACCCACGACCTCCTGGGCCCAAGCCAGGCATCTTAGACCATGCTCGACCACGGCCCCAGGTTTTGAAGTGGAATCTTCGCAGATAAATATGTGGTGTTTTAGGCCCTCTAATTATTTCTGTCTGGATAGGACCTGTATTCCCGGCATCGGCTCGCCTGAGAGGAATGATATGAGGGCTCCTCCTCCGAGGCTCACGTAGGTGAAATCGCTAGGCCTTAGGCCGAGGATCTCTATGGCGGTTACGGAGTCTCCTCCACCTATGAGGGTTGAGGCGCGGGATTTTGCGAGCGCCATGTAGACTGTCTGAGTTCCTTTCCTGAACTCAGGTTTCTCATACACACCCATGGGCCCCTTCACTATCACTGATGCGTCAGGCTCAAGCCCCTCTATTATTTCACGGTAGTACTGGATGGTTTTTGAGCCTATATCCTGAATCTCCCCGGGGCATGGGAGTCCTTCTCGCAGAACCTCCATCCTCGAGCCATCCTTGCCTGCATAGGCGAAGTCGAGCGGGGTGATTACCCGGTCTCTAAGCTTCTGGTCGATCTCGGAAACTGCTCCGAAGAGCTCCATGTGTTTCTTCTTTACCAAGAACTCCTCGCTTGGGCCGCCTAGGTTGTATCCACGCGCCTTTGCGAAGAGCTGCCCAAGGATCCCTCCAGTCAATACTGCATGGATGCTCTCTGGCCTCTCTTTCAAGAAGCGCTGAAGCACCTTTACACACTCTACTGGCTTGTTACCTCCTAAGGTGAAGACGATCTTACTGGTTAGGGCGACCATCTTGTTGAGGGCGGAGAGCTCCCTCTCCATAACCCTTCCCGCGTAGGTTGGAAGAAGTGCCGCGAGACCGACGATGGAGGAGTGGGAGCGGTGGGCTACGGAAAACGCGTCTAGGACGAAGATGTCCAGGTGGGGGGCCAGCGTCCGCGGAAGCGTGCTATTAGCATGCTCCTCGGGGGTCTTCTCAACGTCCTCGTCCTCTAGCCGCCTCACGTTGTCCAGTAGTATGGCCTCGCCCTTAGAGAGACCCTTAATCGCGTTTATCGCCTCGGCCCCAACGACATCGGGGATAAACCTTACTTCCTTACCCACAAGGCTTGAGAGTATCTCGGCGTGCTGTCTCAGGTCTGTGAAGTCTGGGTCTCCGCGCCTGCCCTGGTGGGCGAGTATTACCAGTTTCGCACCTCTCTCCATCAGCTCCTTGACTGTTAGCGAGTGGGCCCTGAAACGCTCGTTGAGCTGTATCTTCCCTGTCTGGGGGTCGATGGTGGAGTTGAGGTCCACTCTGAGGGCTACGCGCTTTCCAACTACGTCCACTTGGTCTAGTGTCCTGTACTTAATTTCACCTTGCCCTGCCACGCCCCGACACCATCAGGACTAGGTCAACGAGCCTGTTGCTGTAGCCCCACTCGTTATCATACCATCCAAAGACCTTGACGAAGTCGCTCTTATCGCCCAAGACAAGTGTCTGGGTGGCGTCGAAGATGCATGAGTGCGGGTTACCTATAATATCGACGGATACTATGGGGTCCTCTGTGTATTCAACGATGCCCTTCATCCTACCCATGGCCTCCTCCTTGAACACTTGGTTGACCTCCTCGACCGTTACTTGCCTCTCGAGAACGGCTGAGAGGTCTGTGAGCGACCCGTTCGGTACTGGAACCCTCATGGCAATTCCGTGAAGCTTGCCCTTTACTTCGGGTATGACTTGGTGGAGGGCGGAGGCTGCTCCTGTAGTGGTGGGGATTATCGATGTGGCTGCTGCCCTAGCCCTTCTCAGGTCTCTGTGGTAGAGGTCTAGGAGCCGCTGGTCGTTCGTGTACGCGTGGATGGTTGTCATGAAGCCTTTAACCAGTCCGAAGTTGTCGAGCAATATCTTCACCATTGGTGCTAGGCAGTTTGTGGTGCAGGAGGCACCCGAGATGACGACGTGCTTCGACAGGTCTAGGGCTTGGTCATTCACACCCGGCACTATCGTTACGTCCGCATCGCTGGAGGGGGCCGAGATGATGACCTTCTTAACACCATGCTCGAGGTGGCCTGCGGCGTCCTTCCTCTTAGTGAATAGACCGGTCGACTCTACAACCACGTCTACTCCCACCTTATCCCACGGTATTTCTGACGGCTTAGAGACAGAGAAGTAGGCGAACTCCCGATTCCCAATCCTGATACCTCCACTCTCGGTTACCTTTACCTCCTCACCCAGCCGGCCGTGAACAGAGTCGTACTTGATCAGGTGGGCGGTGGTTTTAGCGTCCGCAATATCGTTAAAAGCCACAACCTCGAAAGCCTTTCCATAGAGCGAGTCTTTGAGGGCGGCGCGGAGGAATAGCCTTCCAATACGCCCCATACCGTTTATTCCGACTCTAACAGGAGCCACGCCTATACAATATGGGTTGTAATATAAGTATGTGGGGGGCTGAGTGAATATATCTGCGTGGACTTGTATGTTGGGCGTGCTGCGCATTGGAGGGCGGGGAGAATAACTTAAATATTGGCTGGCCTTCAGCATGTGGCAAGGGGTGTCTCAATCGATTACGTCGAGCTTCTCGATACGACGCTTCGGGACGGCGCCCAGACTAGAGGCGTCTCTCTAAGCCTAAGGGACAAGCTGAGAATAGCTGAGAAGCTTGACGAACTCGGTATAGACATTATAGAGGCCGGCTGGCCGGGTGCGAATCCAAAGGACTCAGAGTTTTATAAGGCCGTTAAGAACGTGTCATTCACGCACAGTAAGCTCGCCGTCTTCGGGAGCACCAAACACAAGAACTCGAGGGTTGACCAAGACCCTATGCTCAAAAGCCTAGTCGAGGCAGATGTCCCCTACGCCGTCGTGTTCGGTAAGAGCTGGCTACTCCACGTTAGGGAGGTCCTGAGGGCCACGCCAGAAGAGAATCTGGAGATGATCGAGGAGACGATAAGCTATCTCAAGGCCCATGGGATGAGGGTGATCTTCGACGCAGAGCACTTCTTCGACGGGTGGAAGGACTCGCCCGACTACGCCCTCTCGGTCCTGAAGGTGGCCAGCGAGGCTGGGGCGGAGACGCTGGTGCTATGCGACACGAACGGCGGCACCCTACCATCCGAGCTACTAGGCATCGTCAAGAAGGTGAGGTCCGAGATTAACGCCCGCCTCGGGATACACGCCCATAACGATGCGGGCTGCGCAACCGCAAACAGTCTAGCAGCAGTGGAGGCTGGTGTGCGACATGTCCAAGGCACATTCATCGGGCTGGGGGAGAGGTGTGGCAACGCAGACTTGGCCCAGATTATACCGGCTCTAAGGCTCAAGATGGGGTTCAAGGTGCTCAAGGACGGAGACGTGGAGAGGTTGAAGAAGCTCACCGAGGTTGCAAGGTTCATAGCCGGTGTGACCGGATTCCACCTAGCACCCAACCACCCCTACGTCGGGAGAAACGCCTTCGCCCATAAAGGGGGAGTCCACATAGACGCCATAATCAAGCACCCGAGAACATACGAGCACATCGACCCCTCGCTCGTCGGAAACGAGAGGGTCCTCTCCATCTCGGAGCAGGCCGGGAGGTCAGCGCTCATGGACCTGGCCAGACGCATAGGCCTGAACCTCTCTAAGGAGGAGCTGAAGGCGGCGACAGAGGAGGTAAAGAGGATGGAGTCGCTTGGATACCACTTGGAGCCGGCCGAGGCCACCGTAATCCTCCTCATCCTAAAGCACATAGGCATGTACAGGGAGCTCTTCGAAGTCAAGAACTGGTGGGTCGAGTCAGTCAACATAGGCAGGAAGATATCCAGAGCCATAGTAACAATATCTGTAAATGGCGACATAGTTACGGCGATGGGCGAGGGGGTAGGGCCTGTGCACGCGCTGGACGAGGCTGTCAGGAGCGGAATCTCATCAAGGTTTCCAGCCCTAAGGGACGTCAGCCTCACCGACTACAAGGTCCACGTAGTCGACAGCAAGGAGGGGACAGCAGCCTATGTCAGAGTCTTCACAGAGTTTACATGGAGGGAGAGAAGCTGGGTAACAACCAGCGTCTCCAACAACATAATCGAGGCAAGCCTCTCAGCAATAATCGACGGCTATAGATATCTGCTACTAGCTCTAGAGCCGGGACTATTAAACAACAGATAATAAAATAAAAAAGTCTTTGTGGTTGGGATGCTTTAGCTTATCGGCTCGAATACATACGTAATGTCAACCGTCACCGTGTATGTTATCTCGCCACTCATTATTGGTGGTCCGCCAGCACCCTGCCCAGCTACGACCCCGACCTCCGCCCTCGCCATAGGTATGATTCCACCCCCATCTTCAGAGAACAAGACCTGGACCTGCCTGATTTCTTTAATTCTCATATTTAGGTACTCGGCAATCTTCGAGGCCTTGGCCGTTGCGTCGGCGAACGCCATCTGTAGAGCAGAGTCTCTTAGATTCTTTCTTGTCTCATCCTTCAGGTCAAACCACGCACCTTGGAAGTTGGTTGCTCCAGCCTGGATGGCGTCGTTAATGATTTTAGGGGCCTCCGATATCAGGCTGTCCTCGAGCGTCACGGTCACTAGGTTGATGGCGACGTATCCCTCTTGGCGGCATCCGTCTTTGTCGCATATCCAGTTGGGGTTTATCGCTACGTACGATGTCTTGATGTTCTTCTCATCAACTCCGTTCGCGAGAAGTGAGGCGACGACCCTTCCAGCCACCTCGCTGTTCAGGTTGGAGGCCTCCAACGGTGTTGCGCCTCGGGTCTCTACTCCGAGCATGAAACTCATCCTGTCCGGCTTTAGCTTGACAGTTCCTATACCCCTGATAGGAACACGAACGCCGGCGACCTCTCCATCTCCCCCACCATCTCCAGTCTGCAGTGTATACGGAACGCTACTCGCACTGCCTAGCATATTCATCGCGTAGAGGGATGCAGCCAAGACAGCAGCTATCGCCACCACTGAGACAGTCAAAGCATATACTGTAGGAATCTCACCCTTGATCCTCCTTATGCCGCTCATGGCTAACATGTACCCCCGGACTATATATGTGCCTATGCCCTATACCCGCGGAGCCCCCAACACCCACACGTCTAAGCTAAATGTGGCTTCGAAGAATCTCTTGGAAACGAGGTTGCTGGAGACACCACTGCTAAACCTTCCCCCACCCATAGTATAATTTCGAGACCCTTACATTAGTTTAGGTGTCTCAAAGCTTATACGTGGGAGAGTATAAAGCGTGTTACATTAGTGTGTGGTAGGTGTTAACAGCTGACAATAGAGCAGATAAATACTTGGGAATATGGTGCTAGGCTCATAATAGATGGTGGAATTCCGTACTCCCTACCAGGCAAGGCTGCTGGGCTGTCGAGAGAGGTTGGAAGAAGTGATCAACGACTATCACCTGAGCTGAAGGATAAGCTTATGGAAGCTCTGGAGATTGGGATCCGGAGCGGATTTAGCTATCATAATGTCTGGAGGATGCTGCGTGGTAGTGGAGTAGAAGTATCGAGGTCTACTGTCAGGAGATATTACTACAAGAGATTTCCTGAGAGGTTGGGGAAGAGAGGGCCGTGCCTCGACAGGTCTATTAGGATTAAGGTTTTCGGCGAGGTCAAAAGGCTGCGGGGATTGGGACATTCGTACAACAAGATCATAAGGGAGATAGAAGAGGTGTACGGAGTCCGGCTAAGCAAGTCGCAGGTCAGTGAGTGGTTGAGAGGGATACATAACCCATTCAATGGGTGTAGGATACCGTCCATAGACTTCCTAGAGAAGACCCCAGAACTCGCATACGTTATAGGGGTTGTCTCTGGCGACGGATGGGCTGTTAGAAAAAGAAAAGGCGATGCTAGGATAGGGGGCATGGTCAAAGACAGGGAGTTCATAGAAGAATTCTCGAGATGCTTGGGACAGGTTCTTAATAGGTATCCGCCGAAGCCTGCACCAATAGGAAACGGGTTCTTCCGAGTAATTGTTCAATCAAAGGCTCTCTACGACCTGCTTCGGAAGCCTATCGACATAGAGGTGATAAGACCATTCGTGGAGCATTGTGAAGAGTGTATGAAGAGCTTTTTGAGAGGATTCTTCGACAGCGAAGGCTCAGTAAGTAGTTATGGCTCTATTACATGCGTCAACACTGACGAAAGACTCATCAACTATGTTAAGATGCTTCTAAATAATCTAGGCATCAAAACAACTGGGCCACATCTTCAGATGAAGAGAGGAACACCATTCTTCAGCAAGAAGAGGGGCAAGACCTACCGGACAAGAAAGGACGCCTATAGCCTCTACATCAGGACATGCAGCAGGCTAAAATTCTACGAGCTAGTAGGCTTCACAATCAAGAAAAGGCAGCAAAGATTAGAAGAATACCTGAGGAGACTAGGACGCCTAAACATGCCACCCAGCCAAACCTCCCCCCAAACACTATCCTCAACTCCCATCTCAACCTCCCACTCACAATATAGAATATCCGGAATGGCCGCGGGTGGGACTCGAACCCACGATCGCCGGGTCCACAGCCCGGAGTGTTACCAGCTACACCACCGCGGCCACCGCTACGAGTTCGCAGATTTCAGGTAATATATTTGAGGGTGCCGGGTCTTAGATTTAGGCGTATTCCCGCCAAGTGTAGCCGCACTTAGTGCATCTGAAGAACTGTGTCATGGGCTCGTCGGCGGATCTTGTCTGGACGCTCCACCAGTAGGCTTCCTGGTTTCCACACTGTGGGCACTGTACGTCGCCGGTCTTCGGCAGCACCTCCTTCTCAACATCATCGACTATCACTGTTTTCCGCGGCTTCCTCTGTTTGTGGGTGATGATGTCGCCTGTAGGCTTCTTCACATACCCACACTTTCTACAGACCAGTACTACGCTGTTTGACTTCCGCTCAGTGATTAGGACTGCGTCGCAGCGTGGGCAGAACTCCATGCCTCATCCTCCACCTCTTACACCGAGAGAATAGCACCGCACGGTTATTTGATTAACCTTATTCAAGGCCACCCGCCTCTCCTATGATAGGAGCTGCTGTATCGACTCTCTCAACCCCTTCGCCCTTGAGGAGAGTTCGCGTACGCCCTTCAGCAATACGTCGGCGGCTTTATGCCCCTCGCGAGTCCTAAGTATGAACCTTAACGTCCCGATTAGAGGGTGTGTTAGGGTGACGCCGGCGTATTCAACCTCCTCGAAAGAGTTGAGAACCTCCTGTAGCGAATCAAGGATGCTGAAGTCTATGTCTTTCAGCTCTAGCTCTAAGACGTTTTCACCCCTCTCGATTACCTTGACCTCCAGAGCAGACCACCACCCTCCGGTGAAAGCAACCCTCCAAACATCTTAAGGAGCGTATTAACCTTCCCGTAGTAGGGGACTATCGGCCTGTTAGTATATTTCCTCTTACACCTTGTGCAGAAGAGGGCTCTGCCACTCAGGGTCAGGGGGGCGCCGCATATATCGCAGAAAGCCTGGAAGACGCCAAGACCACGACCCCTAACCGTGAGGCTGTATATGCCAGAGTAGTCCTCCCGGATCCGCGCTACAATTATGTCTCCCACGGTGAAGAGTGGTGTTTCGCGGCGTTGTAGGGCTGCCGCTGTCCAGTGGGTCTTGACCGGGTGGCCGGCTGCAGCGAGTATGTCGCAGATAACTAGCTTGTCTTGGACCTCTCTAACTTGGCAGAGGACGAGGTCTCCCGTCCTGATCTTTACCGAGGGCTTTGCGGCCTTGACAGAGACCGAGTGTCTCTTCAAGTCGTACTCCGCAACCCCAGCGACGGTTGCCACCACGGCCCCGTCTTTTAGGACCTCTGCACCCTCACCCGGCATGAACTCCTCCACTACGCAGAGCTTATCGCCTGGAAGGACTAGCCTGCCTGATGCTTGAAACCTCACTCCGAGCATAGACTGCTACGGGGAGTAGATAAAGTAGATGTTCCATCATGAGGGGTGTGAGATGGGTGGGCGGGGGTTGATTGTGGCCATCGAAGGAATTGACGGCGCTGGGAAGACAACCCAGGCTAAGCGGCTTGTGAGATTTCTAAGGTCGAAGGGCGTGGCGGCAGAGTATACCTCGGAGCCGACCAGCTCCGCCCTCGGAAAGATGATTAAGTCCTACTTGAGGCGGGGAGGAGTGGACCCCCACCTGCTGGCCCTCCTCTTCGCAGCAGACAGAGTCTACCATCTAAACAAAACTGTCAACCCATTGCTGGAGAGGGGCCGCGTAGTGGTTTGTGACAGATACCTTTACTCGTCCTATGCTTATCAGGGCGTGATGACCGGCCATCCCCTTTGGGTCAGGGAGATTAACAGGATGGCCCCACCACCAGATATCGCTGTCCTGCTGGACATCAGCGTTGAAGAAGCCCTTAGGAGGAAGAAGAGGAGGATAAGGTTCGAGGACCCGGCCTTCCTAGAGGAGGTTAGGAGGGAGTATCTTAGACTGTGCGAGGCTGGGTTGATGGTAAAGGTAGACGCCGGAGGTGGGGTAGACGCAGTCTTCGTCGAGCTGGTGCGGGTTGTTTCGCCGCGGCTTGGCCTGAGTCCTAGCGCATGAGGGATGCTCCGTGACTGTTATTCTTCACTGCTTCGCAGCATCTTCTTAATCTCCGAGGCCACCGATATGCATGCCTTCTCCACACTTTCAGAGAGGCCTGAGCCCTGCTCAAATCGCTCACCCTCTATGCCGTAGACAAGTATCCTAGCTGGGAGCATCCTGAGGGAGTCAGCCAAGCCGATAATCTCCGGCAAAGTCATGGTGTGTGTCGACCTCCACGCAGCCGTCTTTGATAGTTTGTCCGTCGAGTCGAGCCTGTGGATGGTTCCTCCACCAGAGAATTTCTCCATGGCATCGACTATGACCAAGAGGTCTATGTCGCCTGTCAGGTGGTCTAGAAGCTCGGTGAGCGTCTGAAGCCTGATAACCTCTGCACCAGCCTCTCCCGAGAGCAGGTCGGCGACCCTATGCCCAGCCCCATCATCACCCCTAAACGTGTTGCCGATACACGCCACCATTACGCGTCTTCTGCGGCTACTCTTCCTCAATCTCCAGCTTTAGGAAGTGTGTCGCACAGGAGATGCATGGGTCGTAGTTTCTTACCGCCTGCTCGAACCGCCAGACTGCCTGGCTACGTGGGAGCCTCACTATCTCGGGGGCTAGGGCCCGGAGGTCCTCCTCAATCCTCTTCTGGTTCTGGGCTGTGGGGGGCACTATCTTGGCTGAGAGTATCCGGCCCTCGCCATCCACGTCGTATCTGTGGTAGAGTATGCCTCTCGGAGCCTCAGTGCATCCGCAACCTCTCCCAGCTCTGACCTGCGGCTCAACCCTAGGACTCGACGGCTCAACATATTCGTCGATAATCCTGAGAGCCTCCTCAAAGGAGTAGTATGTCTCAGCAACTCGCGCGATTATGCTCTTGAACGGGTTCCTGCAAGGTGTCTTAAAGCCGATTCTCCTTAAGGCCCCTTTTGTGCGGTCGTGGAGCTTGTCATAGTTAAGGTTGATTCTGGAGAGGGGGCCGACCATGTATGAGCCCCTGCCGACTATGTAGGAGTGTAGCGCATTGGAGTGTGGGACCTGCTCCTCCGCAAAATAGTCCTCGTACTGGTCAACATCAATGTCCAATCCCTTATTCGACACAATCCTTCCCTCGTTCATCGGATACTCTTCTGGGTGTCTGAGGGAGACGAACTCGTAGTCCTGCTCAAAAGCAGGGAACTCTAGGTCCGCAACCCACTCCAGCAGGTCTTCAACAGTCGCCATGTTTTCTACTAGTCGCTCCCTCAGCTCCATTAGCTCGCGCTTAGAAGGCACGCGGTAGAACCCACCTACGCATGCTGAGACAGGGTGAATCTCCCGGCCACCCAGCAGCGAGACTATATCATTTCCCAGCTTCTTCACCTTGAGGGCATTCTTCACTACTCTGGGGTGTTTCTTAGCCATCTTAATTGCGTCGTCGTATCCTAGGAAGTCGGGTGCGTGGAGGAGGAAGGCGTGGAGCATGTGGCTCTCTATCCACTCACCACAGTAGTAAAGCCTCCTCAGACTCCTCACCGACGGGGCTATGGTTACGCCGAAGAGCCTTTCAAAAGCATGCACCGAGCTCATCTGATAAGCCACAGGGCAAATCCCGCAGATCCTAGCAGTTATATCTGGGGCGTCATAGTACATCCGGCCCACTAGCAGTGCTTCGAAGAGCCTCGGAGGCTCGAATATCCTGAACTTGACGTCCACCACCTCGCGGCCTCTAAGCTTGATGTAGAGCGCGCCCTCGCCCTCAACCCTGGCTAGGTAGTCCACACGGTATTCCTTCTCCCTAGCAGTCAAGCCTCAGCCTCCACCTCCCTAAAGCCAGGCGCCCAAGCGTTGAAGAGTCTGAAGGCCATGACGACTTCCTCCCGCCTCCTACCCAGCTCTATGAAACGCTTCATTAGTGACTTAGAGTTAAGCGACTCTTTAGGCCCGTAGCAGCCATAGCATCCCCTCCCATAGGCTGGGCAGATGGCCCCACAGCCTGCATGAGTCACTGGCCCGAGACATGGAACGCCCCGAGCCACCATTACACATGCCGTGCCCCTCAGCTTACACTCGACACAGACGCTCTGGTTGGGAATGCTGGGCGCCCTCCCCGAGAGGTACGCCGAAATCACCTCGAGTAGCTGGTACTTGTTTATTGGGCAGCCCCGGAGTTCGAAGTCAACCGGCACGTGGTCTGAGATGGGGGTAGACTTGTCCAGCGTCTCGATGTATTCTGGCTTCGGATAGACGTATTTCATAAACTCGGCTGAGCCCCTCCAGTTCCTGAGGGCCTGTATCCCGCCTGCTGTCGCGCACGCGCCTATGGTTATGAGTACTCTGCAGTTCTTCCTGATCTCTTTGATGAGCTCGGCGTCGTGGGGGGTTGTGATGCTTCCCTCTACTAGGCCGATGTCATATGGGCCCTTAACTACTGCACGGCTTGCCTCCAAGAAGTACGCGATCTCGAATGTCTCGCCAATTGTTAGCAACTCCTCCTCCAAGTCGAGGATGCTTAGCTGGCAGCCATCACATGACGCGAATTTATAGACTGCAATCTTTGGCCTTCTCTTCGCCATCACACCTCCCTCCGCCCGAAGAAGTTTGAGACTTCTGAGAGGCTGAAGACAGGCCCATCCTTGCAGACGAAGAACGGGCCGAACTGGCAGTGCCCACATATACCGACGCCACACTTCATATTCCTCTCCATAGAGATGAAAATCCTCTCATCTGGAAGCCCCTGATTCTTCAACTCCTGCACGGTAAACCTCATCATTATCTCAGGGCCGCAGACGTATGCATAGGTGTTGTTTGGCTCGAGCCTCAAGTATCTGAACAGTGTTGTGACTACGCCTATGTATCCGCGCCACTTCTCATCCCCTCTATCTACAGTGACGAGTAGCTGGGTGTCCAGCCTGCTCCTCCAGACACGCAGTTCTTTCTTATAGAGCAGGTCGGCTGGCGTGCGGGCCCCATAGAGAACATAGAGCTTCCCATACTTCTCCCTGTTTCTTATTATGTGTTGTATTGCCGGTCTTAGGGGTGCTAAACCTATTCCACCCCCAACAATAATTACGTCCTGACCCTCAGCCTCTCTGAGCGGCCACCCCCTACCGAAGGGCCCCCTCAACCCCACGCTCGAACCTATCCGCGCCGTCGTCAAGGCCTTGGTCACAGGCCCCACCGCCCTCACGGTATGCTCCAGTGTCTGCCCGTTGGAGGAGGCTCCGCTTATGGAGATGGGGACCTCGCCCACGCCATAGGCGTAGAGCATGTTGAACTGGCCGGGGCTGAAAGCTATCTCGCCACGCCTGAGCGGACGAAGCCTAATGGTGTACGTGTCAGGCGTCTCTTTATTCCGTCCAACCAATTGGCACCAATCAATCCTGAACGGCTCTAGAGCGGTGGCCGCTCCGAGACTCTGCTCAGTCATCACACCGCACCAGTCCTCGGCTCACCGTAGATATCCGCGAGACGCAGCCTAGCAGCCCTAAGCCTGTCAGCGACAACCATCACTATGCGCCGGTAGACCTCGTAGCCGAATTCGATGTCGCTCTCCATCATCCGCAACATTTTCTCACTGTCGATCGAGATCGCCATCGTGTTCTCAACGGCTACCGCGCCGGCGGTCTTCTTGAAGGGCTCTATGAGTGAGGACCAGCCCAGAACCTCCCCGCTGCCAATGGTCTCGAACCTGAACTCACCCCGCGGCGGAATATTGAAGTAAAGAGCTACAAGGCCATAGACTATCAGGTACAGTTTTTTATGCACTTCTCCCTCGCTGAATATCCGCTGCCCCGCTGTGAACCGAACAATGCTAGCGATTGATGCGAGCTCCTTGACCTTCTCCGCCCGCATGCCCTTGGTGAAGGGGTGGTCGCTCAGCAGTGTTAAGAGCTCGACCTGCTGGCTACTCATGTCGCACTCACCTCCAGCACCCTCTGCCTAATCTTCGCCGCCTCCTCCGTAATATCTATCCCCACTGGGCACCAAGTGATGCACCTGCCACAGCCCACACAGCCCATGACGCCGAACTGGTCAATCCACGTCGCGAGCTTGTGTGTAAACCACTGACGATACCTGCTCATCCTACTAGACCTGATGGGGCCTCCGTGGATATAGGAGAAGTCGGCATTGAAGCATGAGTCCCATCTCCTCCAACGCTCAGCAACATTGCCCGAAAGAGTTGTAACCTCCTCAACAGTCGTGCAGAAGCATGTGGGGCAGACAAGTGTACAGTTAGCGCATGCGAGACACCTCTCAGCAACCTCTGCGTAGACCGGGCTCTCGAGGTTTTTGTACAACAAGTCCTTCAGACCGTTCACGTCCAGACCCTTCCTAAACAATGTTCGAGCCCTCTCAATCCTCGCAGCGGCCTCTGAGACTTCCTCGTCAGTCGCCCTCCGCGCACCGATACGCTCTAGGAGGCTCTTGCCAGCACTCGAACCCGCCTTAGCTACGAAGTAGTGTACACCATCGCCCACTACCTCAGTGAGGCCTATATCGTAGCCCGACCCCGCCTCAGGCCCCGTGCCGACGGATAGGCAGAAGCAGTTCTCACCCGGCTCGGTACAGTTGACCGCAACTATGAAGACCTCGCGCCTCATTGCCGAGTAGACTGGGTCCACGTATGGGCCGCCCAGCAACACCTTGTCTAGGACCGAGATGGCGGCGAGCTCACACCCCCTAACCCCTATGAAGGCCAGCTTCTTCCCCAACACGTTGTTGGGGGTGACTTCACCTTTTCTCGAAACTGTGAAGAGTTTGACGCGGGGTGGATATAGAAACCTCTTCCACGAGTGTGGGCCTACTACGAAGCCGAAGAACGCCTTATCACCTCTCTCCTCTAGCCTGTAGTATCCTGGCCCCTGCCTATCCCTCAGCCCCACTGGTAGCTGAGAGGCTGACTCAATCTCATCGTACACTATGGCACCCTCCCTGACTACTGGCCCAATAACAGAGTATCCAAGCCCTCGAAGAGCTGTGATTAGCTCGCCGAGAAGCGGGGGGTCGAGAAGATAATGATCGCTTTGATCTCTAAGTTCCCCCATCACATGTTTTAGAGTATTGAAAATCATATAAATATATCGTGCCTTCATGCTGAAGGTCTATGCTTTCATGCTGAATATTATTGAGATATGTAGACAAGCATAAGGGTGTGGAACTAGTCTACACTTAGGCCCGCATTCCTGAGAACGTGTTTGAGCGCATCAGCGAACCGCGTCGAAAGAAGCTCATCCCTCCCCAGCCTGCCGCTCCGCGAACTCAGCAACGGGTCAAAAGGAATCTCTCCTAGAAACGCAACGCCTTTAGCACGCGCCAGCTCCTTCGTAGGACTCTCAGGGTCGCTGGTGGACATGTTCTCTACGAGGCCGATTATTTTTAGAGACGCCGACCTCAGAATATCTATGAGTCTTCCGGCCACGTTTACTGCCAAGTGCGTCGGCGTGGTAATCACGATTGCTCCGCCACTCCTCTTAACGTATTTCGAGATCGTGAGAAGTTCGTCCCCAGTCCCCGGAGGCATGTCTACTAACAGGTAGTCGAGCCTGCCGAAGGCTGTTAGGGCCAGCATCTCCTTCACGATCTCCTCCTTGGCCTGCCCTGTTAGGGGGAGGGGCCTACCCTTCGAGAAAAGGTCGATGGACATAACCTTCAACCCCTCCACCACCGGCGGGACCAGACCCTCTCCCGACTCGACAGGATTGTCCTCAACACCTAGTAGTAGGCATGAAGAGGGGCCATGCAGGTCGAGGTCGAGCAGCCCTGTCCTATTGGATGCCCGTGAGAGCATGAGGGCGGCGGTGGCGGCTATTAGGCTCTTCCCCACACCACCCTTCCCGCCCGTGACCAAGATTATTTGAGAGATTTTTCCTATGTTCTCCTCGATGAGGGAGTCTCTGTAGTCGAGCCGGCCCCCACTATCCCTCGACGCATACGACATCTCTCACACTCACACCCCGACCCGAGACAATCCTCAAGTCTAGGCTTCCACACCACTTGCAGGCCGCATATGACGCTATCAGATCTGGGAGAAAATGTATCATCTCCCTCTCCTCCTCGCTGAGACCAGAGATGGCCTCGCCGAAAGTCATAGTGTGGCCGCATGAGCCGCAGCTAATCATAGCAGGCTCAATCTCGATGGAGAACTCTGCCCCCTTGACCGCGCTGGCCGCGATAAGCCTCTCCAAAGCCTCACGAAGCACACTTGTGTCGAGCATACTCAGCTCACCGACCAAGACCCTAAAGCTCCTGACACCACAGCCAGACTTTAACGAAAAGTCTCTAACCGACTCGACAACACCCCTCGCGATCGCATACTCATGCATATCTCTTAAACAACTACACTAACCAACCCATAACCCTTATCCCGGATTTTCAATCCTAACAGTCCAAGGACATCATAGTTTGTTCTTGGACTATTTGTGAATGAGCGATCACTAAAGTATCCATATCCTGTGAATTTAGCTTCTATTGTGGCCTATGTGAATGCCTCTGGATTGACTGATCCTCCTCCTTGACTGATAGGCCTTTAGATTGGACGTGAGTGACTTATTGGAAATTTAACAATCTTAAACCATAATATACTTTCAGCGAAGTCTCTTAAGAGTTATAAAGCCCCCATACTTGCTATTCTAGTCATGTCTGGAGAGAGCTGCCCACGCGTAGCGGAGCCTGTAGCAGGGCAGGGAACAGGAGGACTAAATCCCGGTCTTCTCAACGAGCCCGAGGACCAAACAGGGAAAGGATTAGGAAGAGTCCGGCAGAGAATGACACCGGAGGAAAAGAAGAAGCTCATGGATGTGCTGAAGAGGGAGGCTCTGAGAGGGCTAGGATACGTGAGAATATGGCGGATGTTAAGGAAGGATGGGGTAAATGTATCGAGGCGGACCGTAGAATACTGGTATCGCAAGTTTTTTCCAGAGAGATTGGGGAGAAGGGGAAAATACCTTCCACGCGAATTGAGGATAACGCTGTACGAGGAAGTCCTGAGGCTGAGGAGGCAGGGATTAGGTTACAAGAAGATTAGGCGGAGGATTAAAGAATTATATGATATCACGCTTGCACCCGCGGTAATTGTTGATTGGTGTAGAGGAATCCATACACCATATGGCGGAATACGAATTCCTACAGTAGACTACCTGAAGCCATCCCCAGAGCTAGCTTATGTCATAGGTGTTGTGTGCGGGGATGGATCAGCTGTTAAAACAAGGGGGAGAAGCGGTGAATATGTTATCGGATCTCAAGTTAAGGATCGAGAGTTTAGCGAGAGATTCGCAGAATGCCTCGGTCGAATACTGAATAGGAGCCCGCCAACGCCGATACTCGTTAGAGGTAAGTTTCAGGTTTGTGTAAGATCGAGAACTCTTTACCAACTTCTCCGAAAACCAATCGACATAAACAGGATAAAGAATTTCACGGAGCATTGTGAAGACTGCATGAGAAGTTTCCTAAAAGGCTTCTTCGATAGCGAAGGATCAGTAAGTAAGGAGGGGGAAATTCGCTGTGACAACTCAGACAAACAACTCCTAAACTATGTCAAGACCCTCCTGAATCGTTTATGCATCGATGTAACAGGGCCGCACTTAGGTGTAAAGAAAGATACGCCCATCTTTAATAAGGATATGCAGAGAATATACATGAGAAAGAAAGAAGTATATTATCTCAATATCAGGGCTCCATATAGGCTAAAGTATTACGAGCTTGTTGGATTCTCTATTCGAAAGAAACAACAACGAATGGAAAACTATTTCAGGAGAAGAGGACTACTGGGGGGTCGCCTACCAGACCACCCCCTATAGTCTCTTTTCACCCCAATCTTGCTGGTGTCTCATTATATAAATGCGGGCCCGGTGGGACTCGAACCCACGGTTTCCGCGCCTTTAACGCTCTGCGGCTTAGGAGGCCGCCGCCTTATCCTTCTAGGCCACGGGCCCATTAACACGCTGTTTGACGAATTTCAAAAACCTTGCTATGGGACTGTTATGGATTTGGCGAGGTTTCGGGGCTTGTCCGGGTCGTGTCCTTTGACGAGGGCTGTGTAGTATGCGAGGAGCTGGAAGGGGATGGTGTAGGTTGTGGGTGAGAGGAGAGGATGGATCTTCGGCATCTCTATGTAGTAGTCGGCCAGCTGTTTCAGCTCTTGGTCTGAGGCGTCTCCCACGACGACTGTGTAGGCGCCTCTGGCCTTCATCTCCATTATGCTGCCTATGTTTAGTTTCCGGTACTCGTCTGGCGGCGCCACGAATATGACTGGGACACCGCTCTCTACCACGCTTATGGGGCCGTGCTTACTCTCGCCTGCCGGGTAGGTTATGCAGGGGATGTAGGAGAGCTCCATGAGTTTGAGCCGGCCCTCTAGGGCCGTGCTGTAGGATACTCCGCGGCCGAGGATGAATACTACCCTGCTCTCAGCAATCCTCTCCGCCAGACGCCTTACAGGCTCATGAACCCTCGTCAAAGTCTCGGAAACAGCTTGTGGAACCCTCTCCAGCCAAGAGTTGAACTCGTCAATCTCGTACTGGGCTATCTTCCCCCTAAGCCTTGCGAGGCGGAGGGCAATCTTGGCCAGCACTAATACTTGCGATGTGAAGGTCTTGGTTGCCGCCACCCCTATCTCAGGCCCGGCGTTCTGGAGGACATAGGCTCTCGAGACCCTCGTCAAAGTTGAGCCGACCGTATTGGTGATTCCGAGTATCGTGCAGGCCCTCATTCGAGCATACTCTAGCGCACTGAGCACGTCGGCGGTCTCGCCGGACTGGCTTACAGCCAAGATGACAGTGTCGACACCTATGGAGGCTCCATAATTGGGTATGAACTCGGAGGCTATTACGGGAAAGGTGGGGAGCCGGGCAACCTGTGAGAAGAGGTATGAGCCAGCAACACATGCGTTATACGAGGTCCCCGCACCGAGGAGAAATACTGTGCGCCCCCTGTCGAGGAGCTCCGCTAGAAGGTCTACATACTCGATCTGGAGTCTGAGGGAGTTCCTAAGAGTCTCAGGCTGTTCAAATATCTCTTTGAGCATGAAGTGTGGGTATCCCTGCTTCTCAGCCATCTCGACTGTTAGGTCCACTATCTTGACCGGCCTCTCAACAGCCTCACCCGTATCTATCCGTAGGATTCTGTAGCCGCTGCTAGTCAAGACCACCATGTCTCCGTCATGCAGGAAGACCATCTCCTTGGTCATGTCTAGGAGGGCGGTGATGTCCGAGGCCACCATGTTAAAGCCCCTCCCAACCCCTATGATGAGCGGAGCCTCCCTCCTAGCTGCAAGGATTTTCTCCGGGCTCAAAGAGGAGACGAGAGCGACTGCATAGGACCCCTCAAGCCTCTGGAGAGCCTTCCTAAAAGCCTGCTCCAGCTCCTCACCCCTCCTCAAATACTCCTCGACCAGATGAGCTATGACCTCGCTGTCCGTCCTAGATGCTAGGGCGTGGTCGAGGTCTAGGAGCTCCTTCTTCAAGGCTAGGTAGTTTTCGATCACTCCGTTGTGAACTATGGCTATCCTTCCGCTGCAGTCGGTGTGGGGGTGTGCGTTCAGTGCCGTTGGGGCGCCGTGGGTGGCCCATCTCGTGTGGGCTATCCCAAGGGTGCCGGGCATGGAATCCAGCTTCAGCCTCGCATTGATCTCATTAACCCTGCCCGCATCCTTCCTAACCACAACCTCACCCGCGTAGACTGTCGCCACTCCGGCCGAGTCGTACCCACGGTATTCAAGCCTCTTCAAAGCCCTCAACAATATAGGCGCTGCGCTCTCCGCGCCTGCGTAGCCCACAATGCCGCACATTTAGCCGCGAGTAGGCTCCCCCCGCATTTAAGTCCTGCTATTTCGAAAGAATAGACGCGCTTCTCTCCAAGGATTGGAGAGGAAGATGTTGCCAGCTTTTGCTAAGTGTTTTCTTGAGATGGTGGGGAACGCCTCACAGGGGAGATGGTTGTGCGAGAGTTTACTACGCTGGTGGGGGCGGGCTTGGGCGTAGATTTAAATGTCCCCCCTGGATTTGTGCTGGCTGGTGTCTTCCTAATGGTTAGGCCGAGGCCGCAGCTTTTTGTGAGGCTGGCTGTCAAGGTGCTCGGAGTAGTAGGCCTAGTCATCTCGGTCCAGATGATGCAGGCGCTCTTCTCCCTCGAGATGGGGGCAATGACTGTCTTCCCCTACATCGCCATCGCAGTGTTTGCCGCCCTCTTGGTCGCCAGCATCCTTGCAATCCTAGCCTGAGCCATAGGTTGAGACGGTGCCTCCTCAGGAGTATCAGCTTGTATGTATAACGTGCGGCGAGACCTACCCCTACAACGAGATAGTATACAGGTGTCGGAGGTGCGGTGATCTATTAGAAGCGAGGATTGAGGGTGGAGATGTTTTCAGGCTGGACAGTCTTGGGGGACGGGTTCAGAGCATTTGGCGGTATAGGGAGCTGCTGCCCAGCTTTTTCACCCGGATAGTTAGCCTAGGGGAGGGTTATACTAGGCTCCTGAGGGCTGAGAGGCTCGCGGAGACGGTCGGTGTCAGGGAGCTGTATGTCAAGCTGGAGGGGCTCAACCCTACGGGGAGCTTCAAGGACCGTGGCATGAGCGTGGGCGTCTCGATGGCCTGCACGCTAGGGGCGAGGAGTGTGGTCTGCGCCTCAACCGGCAACACTTCAGCCTCCCTAGCCGCCTACGCAGCTAGGGCAGGTCTTGAGTGTAGAGTCTACGTGCCCGAGGGAAAGATAGCTCTGGGAAAGCTCTTCCAGGCTAGGATGTTTGGGGCCAGAATCCACCAGGTCTCGGGAAGCTTTGACGACGCCTTGAGACTAGTAATAGAGAGGAGTGGCGGCGAGGCCTATATTCTAAACTCGGTGAACCCGTGGAGGATTGAGGGGCAGAAGACTGCAGCCTTCGAACTCTGGGAGCAGATGGGTGGTGAGACAGACTATGTAGTCGTGCTACCGGTGGGCAACTCTGGAAACATCTCCGCCTACTGGAAAGGATTCCGAGAACTCCTCGACCACGGACTCATCAACACGGCACCCAGGCTGGTGGGGGTGCAGGCCGCGGGAGCCGCACCAATCGTCGAGATGCTTAGCAGGGGCTTGGACAGGCTCCCAGACTGGCCAAACCCTGAGACGATAGCAACCGCCATCAGGATAGGCAGGCCGATAAACTGGAAAAAGGGGGTCCGCGCAATAAAGGAGTCAGGTGGAACGGCAGTCAAGGTAAGCGACGAGGAAATCCTCCAAGCCCTGAGGCTCCTAGCAACGACTGAGGGAATTGCGACCGAGCCCGCGGGAGCCGCACCAATAGCGGGCGTCAAGAGGCTTGTGGAGGAGGGCTGGCTCGGCAGAGACGACAAGGTCATCTGCATAGCCACGGGAAACATGCTCAAAGACACCAGCGAGATACTCGTAGCGTGGAACCAGCCCCAGAAACACGTCTAGCCCCACCACCCTGGCAGAGCCTAGACACATAATCCCATGAACCTACATATACGGCCAGCCCCACGCGAATTTGAAGAGGGTGGGCCGGTAGATCAGCGGTAGATCGCCCGCCTCGCAAGCGGAGGCCTCGCTCCGCCGAGAACGCGGGAGGTCCCGGGTTCGAATCCCGGCCGGTCCAAGGTTTTCCAGTTGTTGTGCCGCTCTCAGAGGGGTTTATTTTTAAATATCGGGGCTGATGCGTCAGATTGGGAGGATTTATTGCCAAGGAATCCGAGAAGTTCGAGCGGTTCAGTGAGTGGTTTGATAACGTCCTCCTAACGGCGCGGATAGCCGACAACAGGTATCCTGTGAAGGGGTTTATCGTCTACCTTGAGAATGGGTGGTTCGTCATTGAGAGGATTAGGAGGAGGCTTGAGGAGCTCCTCGAGGAGGACGGACACCTTCCCATGTATTATCCACTAGTAGCTACGCTGGAGAATTTCTCGCGCGAGGCTGAGCACATCAAGGGGTTCATGGGCGAGGTTTTCGCGGTCGGTAAGCTTCGGACTGGGGAGAGCGAAGTCCAGGAGGAGGCCCCACTCATACTCAGGCCCACCTCAGAGACCATAATGTACCCGATGTTCGCCCTCTGGATCAACAACCACTCAGACCTTCCACTGAAGGTCCACCAAAGCTGCGCGGTATACCGCTACGAGACAAAGGCTACTAGGGCCCTCTACAGGGTTAGAGAGATTCCGTGGAATGAAGCCCACACAGCCCATGCCACTAGGGAGGAGGCAGAGGCGCAGGTGAGGAAGGCCGTCGAGATCTATAGAAAGGTGTTGGACGAGCTGGGGATTGCCTACCTCACCCTTCGGAGGCCTGACTTCGACAAGTTCGCAGGCGCGGAATACTCTATAGCGTTTGATGCGTGGAATCCTGACGGGAAAGTCAACCAGGTTGCGACGGTCCACAACCTGGGGACAAACTTCTCCAGGGTCTTCGGCATAGTCTTTGAGAAGAAGGAGGGGGGTAAGGACTATGCCTGGCAGCTCTGCTATGGCTTCGGCTACAGTAGGGTCCTCGCAGCCATCATTGCACAGCACGGAGACGACCTAGGACCAATCTTCCCGCCCTGGGTGGCGCCAATCCAGATCGTAATCGTCCCCATACCGTATAAGGGTAGGGAGGCTGAAGTGTATGAGTACGCTAGGGAGGTGTATAGTCTTTTAAGGCCGGGCTACAGGGTGAGGCTTGACGACCGCGAGGACGCCACGCCGGGTGAGAAGTACTATTATTGGGAGAGGAGGGGTGTGCCGCTGAGGGTTGAGGTGGGTCCGAGGGATGTTGAGAAGAGGGCCGTGGTGCTTGCGAGGCGGGACACTGGTGAGAAGTTTAGCGCGCCTATTGAGAAGTTGAGGGAGGAGGTTGCAAGGGTACTTGAGGACATAGCCCGGAACCTCTCTGAGCGCTCGAAGAAGAGGCTCTGGGAGCAGATAGTAGATGCAAAAAGCCTAGAGGAGGGTGCAAAGAGTGTTGATCTGGGCAAGATATGTAGGGTTAGCTGGTGTGGAAGGGAAGAGTGCGCCCTCTCACTAAAGAGTGCAATGGGTGCGGAGGTGCGTGGATATCGCTACGATGTTGACGAGAAGAGTGATAGGCCCTGTATTGTCTGCGGCTCACCTGGCAGGACTTATCTCTACGTCTCGAGGGCCTACTGAGGCAGCGATGTATCCTATGTCAGCTCGCCCTGGCTGACCTCTATTAGGCCCTTCTCCTCCAGCCGCCTCAGAACCTCCTCCACCTCCTCCTCAGGTATCCCAAGGGCCCGGGAGCATGTTTCAACCTCAAGTACCGAGCCCTCAGGGAGGGAGGAGATGTAGTTGTAGATCATGCGTTCTTTGGACGTGAGTGTTGGGACTTCCGGGAAGCTCTCCGCCATCTTCTGCGCAATAATGGCCCTAGCCTCGTCAAGTATCCTCATGGCCTCGTCGGAGAGCTCTTCTTGGTCAGCCTCTTGGGAGGGGAGGCTTATCGACATGCCAGAGCCGGCTATTAGACTGTCTATCGCGCCACTAAGGCTGTCTAGGCTCTCAGCGGCCTCCGGGACAACCTTCACAATCTCCATCCTGACACGCTCCAACAACCCCTTCAGCACGGGCGCCAGCCCTATGATCTCCCGGAGCTCCAGAAGACTCTCCATCCTTACCCTAACCTGCTCGAGGACTAGGAGGGACTGGAGGACAATCCTCGCAATCCTACGGAGCTCGGCTATCTCACCGGCATAAATGGCCGCGTAGCCCTCATCACCCATCTGGAGGGCTTGGATACACCGCTCAAAATACTCCCTCCCACGAGCCTCCAGCCCCGCATACTTGTTCTTCAAACGGTTAATCTGGGTGTTAAGCATCATGAGGGCGGATGATAGTCTCGAACTGTAGGAGTCTGGCGCCTCCCTTACTCTGCGCCCCCTCCCAAGGGCCCTGGCCCTGATATACTCAATAATCCTAGCCATTGTTCAGAGGCCCTGCCGCCCGTCTCCATAGATAAATCCTGAAGGTGGGGGGTCGCGGGGCCATTAACCCGTATTACCTGATAAATCTCCGGGGAGTCCCTGCGACATGCTTGATGGCTGTGAACGGATAAATATGGGGGCGGATATTTGGGAGGCGTGTCAGGCTCGCGGAGGCGTAGGAGGGAGGCGCCCCTGCCAGCCACTGGGGCAGGGCTACTAAGATTCTTTGAGGAGGAGACCAAAGGTATTAAGCTCAAGCCCCAGATAATATTGCTGGCCGGCGGCCTCTTGATAGCAATGGTACTACTGTTTCGAGTCCTCTTCCCAATATAGGGAGTCCCCCTAAAAACCAGCCTGAAGATGGTGAGGAAAAAATGTAGGAGGTGTATGTGGTAGCGGCAGGGCCTCTTCTACTGGCCCTGCTGCGTCTGTGCAGGCGGCGCCTCTGGAGGAGCTGGCTTCGCGGCAGGCTTCTTGGCCGCAGCCTTCTTCTTGGCTGCAGCCTTCTTCCCCTTCGCGCGCGCCGTCTTCTTTCCACCCTTCTTAGCCTTTGCCGACCCCTTAGCTTTTCGCGCCGGCATACCTCACACGCAAAATATAGTGAGATTATCAATAATATAAGAATTTTGCTGTCCCAGCTATTCCACGAAGGGTTTATACCACCACAGCCACCATGTTTGTGTGTTGTCGAGGTTCTCGGTGATTGTTTTAGCAGCGGGTGGGTCGAAGCGGATGGGGGCGAACAAGCTTCTAACAACACTCTCAGGTAAGCCGCTGGTTTCGTGGAGTGTTGAGGCGGCGCTTGCCTCAGGCTGTGCTGAGGTGGTAGTGGTTGTTGGACATGAGGCGGAGAGGGTTAGAGAGGTCCTTCCCCCAGGCGTTAGGCCTGTGGTTAACAAGGAGTGGGAGGAGGGGGTTTCAAGCAGTATTAGAAGGGGTGTGATTGAAGTCTCCCACGACTCGGAGGCGGTGGTCATAATGGTTGCCGACCAGCCCCTAGTCCATCCCTCCATACCAGCGCTCCTAGCCAACCTAGTGCTTCAGGGAGGGCACCCTCTATCCTGCGCCGCCGTGGGAGGCGAGCCTCGAAACCCGGCCGCCTTCCACAAGAGCCTCTACAACGAGCTGATTGGATTGGAGGGTGATAGGGGCGCGAAGAGCGTTATTTTCCGGCACCTATCCGAGGCGGCGCTTCTCGAAGTGCCTGAGGAGATGCTTATGGACGTAGATACGCCCGGGGACTTGGAGAGATTGGCAAAAATCCTGAAACCCAGCTAGGTAAAATTGATTTATCCACTATGGGGCTCGGATTTGGCGGAGGCTGGACGGTTTGGGCAGGCTTGACGGGCTAGTAGCTCTGGTAACCGGTTCGAGCAGGGGGATTGGTAGGGGCATAGCTGTAGAGATGGCTAGGGAGGGGGCGAAGCTAGCTATACACGCGACCCGTATAGAGGGTTTGAGGGAGACTGCTCAGACCCTCACCGAGCTGGGTGCAGACTTTGTGGAGCTTGCAGCAGACCTATCCCGGGCCGAGGCATGTGATAGGTTAGTGGACGAGACAGTCGAGAGGATGGGCAGAGTCGACATACTCGTTAATAATGCGGGGGTCAACGTTGCCAAGCCCGCATCGGAGCTAGGCCTTGACGAGTGGGACTGGGTGTTGGCTGTAAACCTTAAGGCCCCCTTCATCTGCTCGAGGCGCGCCGCCAAATACATGTCAAGTAGGAAGTGGGGTAGGATTATCAACATAGCCTCGGTGACCTCCTTCATGGGCATCGGGTGCAGAGCGGCCTACGCCTCTTCTAAGTCGGGTATACTGGGTCTGACCCGCACCCTAGCCCTTGAGTTGGCGCCGCATGGTGTCACGGTCAACGCTATAGCACCGGGATTCATTGCAACCGACATGGTTAAGCGGCGGATAGAGGAGGGGACACTCGACCTCGAGAGATTACTCAAGAGAATACCTCTTGGCAGGCTTGGAACCCCAGAGGAGGTGGGGAGGCTGGCGGCGTTCTTGGCAAGCCCCGAGGCCTCCTACATCACCGGCCAAGTCTTCGTGATTGACGGCGGGTTCCTAGCCAACGCCACTCCTTGAAAAACTCGAATACGTTATTAAGCGGGGATTAGCAGTTCTGGTTGAGGATGCCTAAAAAAGGCAGGAATGGAGCGAGCCCCAGAGGAGGGCGCCACAAGCTATCATATCTTGTAGCCCTCATCCCCGCGGCTGTCTTCGTGGGTCTTATCGTGTTCCTATTATCACAGCCCGCCGCTCAGCCGCCCATCACACAGGTATCCCCTACAGCCGAGAGAAAGGAGGCACCGGACTTCGTATTGAGAAAGCTCACCCCCAACGGCCTGAGCGATGAGACATTCACCCTTTCATCTGCCAGGGGTAGGGTGGTCTTCCTAGACTTCGCATGGTGGCGGTGCCCACATTGTAACAACATGGAGCCGGTGATTAAGGACCTCTACTCGGAGTTCAGCGGTCGAGGAGTCGTCTTCGTTACCGTGCTACTCGATGACATGCAGAGCAGTGTCTCGGATAGTGCCCGCTTCGTCGCCCAGCATGAAATTCCTTGGACGGCTCTCTGGGACGAGGGAGGGAGAGTTTTCAGCCGGTATGGAATAAGGGAGACCCCCACTTATGTCATAATAAACAGGGAGGGTAAGATTGTCACGGTCGTGAAGGGTGAGCAGCAAAGGCAGGTTCTCGCCGACATTTTGAGATCGGTTCTAGGGTGATAGGTGGCTTGGGCCACTGGTCGCCTCCACGCATGGCGTACCTATCCTCAGCCATCCTCTCAGCCGCAGGTCTCCCCCTCTCGATCTATCTAGTCTCACCGGGCGAGCTCCCCCAGTTCTGCGAGGTTGGGAGCAGATTCTCCTGCGTGACGGTAATCCACAGCGAGTACTCCAGATTCATGGGCATACCTGTTGCAGCTGTTGGGGCTTTATGGTTTGGAGGGGCCCTAGCCCTGTCCTTGGCAGCGGTGGCTGGGCTCAGGGTTGGGAACATCCTCCTATACTGGTCGGTCCTAGGCGTTCTCGGCGCTCTGGCCCTACTCTTCGTCGAGATATTCATGATAGGGAGTATATGCCTGCTCTGCACCTTTGCGCACGCAGCAGGGGCAGGGATCTTTGCAGCAGCCTACCTAGCACATATCTGGACTCAGCCGCCCATAACCTCTGGGTAGAAGTAGAAAGTCTTCCCCACCTCCCTTATGACCTCACCCACCTCAGCAGCCTCGTCTATCACCTTCCCCCTACCCACAAGTTTAAAGAAGGCTCCAGAGACGCCTATCTCCCTCGAAACCCGGTCTATAAGCTGTTCTACACGCTCGTTGAGAGACACCTCGATCTTGAACCTCCGCGCAGGGCCTATGAGCGGTATAATCTCGATTACCTCCATTCCACCCGCCCTTCCGCACCCCCCATATTTTAAGGGAGCAGGATCTAGCGGGTGGGGGATTTCTTGGGTATATAGGGAAAATTATCGGACGCAGCTCGAGGTGGGGTGGAGAAAACTCTATTATCGGTTAGGGGGGTTTAGCTGTGAGCTGAGGGGCTTGGGAGCTGGGCTGGACGAGATGGATAGAAAAATCATAGAGTTGATGAGGCTTGACGCTAGGAGGAGCTATCAGTCAATAGGTAAAGAGCTCGGGGTCTCGGAGGGGACCGTCAGGAAGAGGGTGAAGAGGCTGATAGAGGCTGGAGTCATAAAGCGCTTCACAATTGAGGTTGAGAAGCCCCAGCAGGTCCAAGCAATATCCATGATCTCTGTAGACCCCTCTGTCCCAACCCCCGTCGTCGCCGAGAAGCTTGCGAAGGTCCGGGGGGTCGAGAAGGTCTACGAGATCACAGGAGAATATGACGCCTTAGTCATTATCTCTATGGATAGCATCGCAGAGCTTAACAGGTGTATTGAGGAGATTAGGATGATTCAGGGTGTGAAGGAAACTAACACGGCGATGGTTCTCAGGGTCGTGACCCCTCAATTAGCCGGATGACCTTCTCGACAGCCTCCTTGGGAGTCTGTGCAGTGTGTATGAGAGTCTTGTGCCTATCGTCTAAATACTTGCCAGCGTATTCATCCGCTACGCCCCCTGAGCCCACTAAGGCGACGACGGGTTTCTCCTCCAAGTAGGCCGCCGCGACCTCTATGAGGGTTCCCGCACCTCCGCCAACCACTATGACACCGTCCGCCGACCAGACATTAACCATGTTCCTCATGTGGCTTAGCCCCGTCGCGATCTTGACAGTGCTATAGGGGTTGGCCTGCGAGGTGTCCTTCTGGGGCAGGATAGATACAGTGATGCCTCCGTGCTCGTAGGCTCCCCTCGCCGCCGAGGCCATCACTCCACCAAGCCCGCCCGTCAGAAGAATATGTCCACGCCGCGCAACCTCCGCACCCACCTCATAGGCTAAAGCCCTAGCTACGTCGGTACAGGAATCCTCGTTATAGCCCACAACAAGTATCTGATACATGTGTAGCCACCTCCGTAGACTTACACCTTCCTACCATCTCAAAAAATGTGCCTTTTTTAAGGGCGGTGTCGCCTGTGCTTTCCCTCACCCTTGGCCTGGTTCACCGCCGCATCCACGACGTTGGCGTCCATCAGGGCGAGTAGGAGTTCGTCATAGTTCTTCTCAATATCCACTAGGGCGCTGTCGGGGGAGGTTATGTCCACCATTCTTTTACATTTCCAGACATACCCACCGCCCTTAAGATTCAGCCTAGTGAACACACCCACAAGCCTTCTGTCCAAGTCGTAGTTAGGCCACGGCAGGATGTATTCGACAAAGCAGAATCTGTACGCTTTCTCATGGACATCCCCGTAGAAGGTGTTGAAGTAGAGGTTGAGCGGCTCATCCCTCACATAGGTCTCCCAAGTCGTGTACCGCGTGTAGAATGGGACCCAGCCATCCTCCCGGAGCTCCATATCCTCCAGGGAGATTGGGCGCTTCCAAGCAGATGGAAAGAACCCGCGCATCTCAAGGAGCGGTAAAATTGCCCTCTGAATAATCCCCTGCCTCATCAACTCTATCCTCTCCCTGAGGCTAAGATTCATTCCTCATCACTCGCCAAGCAGCTCGGCCACGACCCGCGAGCCAATCATTCTCCGCCAAACGGACGCTAAATCTTACTACATAGCGGTTTAAATAACCTTAACTCAGTTATGAGAGAGGGTCAAAATGATAGTCGTAGACGCTAATGAGGCCTCTGAGAACTCTAAGATGGTTGAGGCTCTTAAAAAAGTGGTGGAAGTCGCCGTCAAGCCCTTGGAGGCGGGAGACTACCTGATACTCGGCTCGAGGGGACAGGCGCTCATAGAGAGGAAGAGGATCTTCGACTTTCTAAACAGCTTGAAGGGTAGGCTGTGGGACCAGCTTACCGCCCTCAAGAGCTTCGAGGGTGAGAAGCTGCTTATTCTTGAGGGCTACCTGGGGCTTTATAGGAAGAGTAAGTGGAATGAGACAGCGGTTCTCGGGCTGATCGACCGGATCGTGCTGGAGTGGGGGATACCGATTATACCCACGCCCGACGTAAGGGCCACGCTCACTTATCTGGTGTGGAAGCATAAGAGGCTGGGCGAGGAGGAGAGGCTTAGAGAGTATCCTTTGAGGGTCAGTGGTAGGGAGATGACACCCCAAGAGCAGGCGCTCTACACGCTTGAGGGCCTCTGCGGACACAAGACAGCCAAGGCCCTCCTAGCCCAGTTCAAGACGCTGGGAAACGTTATAGCCATCTTCCACAACCGCCCGATACTTGAAGTCGAGAAGGCGCTCAGGGATGTAAAGGTTGGGGGGCGCAGAATACCTTCAACCACGATAAAGAAGATGCATGTAGCCGTAAACACGGTTTATACGGAGCCCAGCCAAGCTGGTGTGGAGGGTGTCGATGCCCAGTCCAGCAGAGAGAGCGGAGAAGGTGATGGCAGCAGTCAGGGAGCTCAAGGAGAAGGGGGGTTATGAAAAGGCCTACGAGCTGATAAATCAGATCAAGGACCTATGCCCGCCGGGAATCGAGTGGGGCTTCGAGCTGGCCAGGGTGGCGGGAATCTCATACATCGCTGAGGGAGGCAGGATAGTGGTCCTGAGCGTATCGAGGGGTGAGTTCGGCCCCTTCATGGATTCGCGGATGAGGGTGATCTCGGTGGACAATATCCCTGTCAATGCCCTGTCAGGCGTAGTATCTGACCCCGAAGGCTTCCTCGACTCTTTCGTCAACCACCTACATCAGTGGCTTAAGAGCTCATCCCCAAACAACCCTCTGCGGTCTGAAGTATTAGAGTTTGTTAAAGCGCTATCCGCTAAGAGGTAGGCAGCCCACCTACCCTTTCAGCCGCTTTATTATCTCCTCAGCCTCGAGCTTACCCTTCTCGGAGAGCCTGTAGATCTTCACTCCCGACTGGTCGGTGTCGGCCACGAAGTGGTCCTTGTAGGGCTTTCTGAAGAACTCGGTGTCAAGCCAGCTCTTCGGCACCTCCTTCCCCAGCTCCCGCGTCCTCTGGTTTATCTGCTCCCTACTCATGGGCCCCTCATAGTAGAGTAGCAGCTCGACAAGCTCCCTATACGTGAGTGATTCGAGGTGTTGTAGGAGGTCCTGCGGAAACCTCTTGGCTGCCTGCTGGGCCGAAGGTGCGTGTTCTTGTGCGAGATGCCCCACCGACTGCTGGGCGAGCGCCACGGCCTCCCCCAGCCCCGACGCCTCAACCGAGCCCCGAACCCTAAGCTTCAGCATCGGCGATAACTGAAGCTCAACCTCCACCTCATACTCTCTATTCTTTTCTCCGTGCTGCATAGCATAAGATGGGCCCAGATACAATAAATCCTTTAACCGCTTGGACGTGGCTCGGTTTTTCCAAGACTAAGGATCTGTGAGGGCCTGAGTACCGATACTCCAGTGACACCTCCGAGGACCTCTATTAGCACTATCCAGTCGGGGTTCTCGAGGTTCACTTTGCGGTCCACCCTGGCCGCTACCGCCTCTATCACCTCGCGGCTCGAGAGCTGCGTGTGCCGCTTCTCCACGACCACCTTATACGTCGCATCAGGCGGTATCTTGTCCTTCAGCCGGTCTACAGTCGCGGCTATCTCCTCAATCTTGCTTTGGGCCACAAGCTCTACAGGTATCAGCCTCATGATGCCCTCCACCTTGATGGGCTCCTTGGCTGCAATCTCTCTAGCCCTCTCGACGACCTGGAATGGGTCTAGCCGAGTGTAGGCCGTTAAGACGCCCTGAATCTTGGTTATCTCCACCTGGGGGTTCTCGTCACCCATCTCGCCCAGGAGGCTTGATAGTGTTGCTACACCCAGGACCTCCTGCCCTCTAAGGGTTGTCGCTATCAAGTTGAATGGCCTGGTCATCCGGCTAGTAAAGGTGCGCGCAGGGACAAAAACATCTCTCACCACCATTAGAGGGGTATCTCGGCTAACCTCCTGCCTCGTAGAACGCCTGGCCAGTCGGGCAAACCCCCATCTAAGAGGCTTGCACTATCCAAAACCAGAAAAACCAGCACATACATTTAAACAAATAGACATCACGGCGAAAATAGTGTAACAAAATAAACCTATCACATGGGATTCCAGGCATTTACTAAGAACGGAGAGATAGAGCGTGATAATAGCACCGTCAGCGAGTTTTTGTCATGGGGTCAGAAACATGACCACTGGTTCTCTAAGAAGCATGATTGGTCTCCTTTGCTCAGGATTGAGGCTACGCTTGGCAAGAACTATCTTATATTAAGGTGCATCCCAGACTTAGCCATAATACAACACCTACAACCATCCTAGAAGGGCCTCCACTAGTGAACTAACGTTACTGCTGTTGCTGATGAGGATGGAGGGATGTGAATGATCTCCTTCGCGCTCCATCTTAAAGCCTACCTGAGGCGGGTCGAAGTAAGCGGGGTTTCTTACGACCCCTGTCTCTGTAGTAATCTTATCCAATCCAGCCATTTCCAAGGCCACGAAGAACTTGGAGGTAGCCCCACCTATCATAACTAGCTTCGCACCGCTTAAAGCAGCATTTCTAAGGAAGACAAGTAGCCTAGGATCACTCAAACTCTTCTCGAACCACTCGCCTCCGAATACGACCAACGTGTTAGCGCTCAGCGCCACATCTCCCGGAATATCTGCTAAAGATGTTATACGAGCCCCTCTAAATTCAAGCTCTTTAACAACTTCAGACGCCAACTTACCACCGCCTATATGAAGAACCATAAAATTACTTAAATCGCGCTGCACGCTCCATCCTCCCGGTGTTTGAATACTCCGTGACCACATTGTTGATAGTAGAAAACTTGAAGATAATATAATGATTAATGCTGATAGTACAATCAACCCCAACATAATCATGCTTTTTCTTTCTTTGATCGATAAAAGTTTCCTATCTACATGGATTATCATCACTAAGCTTGTATTGTCAACTTCTACTTAAGCTTAGTTCATATTCTCATTTAAGGTGGTTGTATCCGCGACAGGCCTGTTACCGAATGGGCTCTCTCATATGCGCTTACATTCTGGAGAGGATTATCAAGACGGCACCAATCTCTATCAGGCCTAATAAATTGACAAGTGTCCCGACACAGCCCACTTTCACGGTACTGAAGACTGCCTCATTTAAGATGTTGTCGCTAAAATGCTAACTATACAAAATATGAAGACTCTTAAAAAGGACTGTGATAGACTCCATCAGACCTTAAATGACCTCCCTTATATTTGGACACCACATACCAAAAAATAAAAGAAAGGTAAGTAATGCTTAGTATATGGAGGGTAGCGGTATTTGAAAAACGTCACCCTCATTTTTGACGATAAATGTGCTATATGTCGGAGACTTGCCACTGATGTGAAAAAATATTCTTATGGGTTAATAAGGGCATTACCGCTTGACAGCGGCGAATCGAAAGAGTTGCTCCATAAACTATATGGTGAACACCCTCCCAACAGCTTCTTTCTAATTCAGCAAGATGGAAGCTATATACAGGTGAGTTATGGTATCAGGGCAGCTTTTAAAATAGCTAGTCTGGTGGGTCTCAAGAATGCTGTGAGGCTTTTTGCATCTTATCTCGACTATCACAGGGTGCTCAGGAGGTCGTTGAGGTCAAACATATGCTGTAATAATGGAACTATAGCGATTAATGTGGCTAAACGTCGAACATTAAACTTCCTAATTAGGGGCGGGGTCTTATTAGCATTTTACGCATTGCTAGGGTCTTGGCTTATTCCCAAGACTCTCGGAGAACAGCGGGAAAGACCTATAAGAATAATTGAGACAAGACGAGTAGCTGGTGAAGAAAAAAGGAATATCTTAGGGGGTGTCATCTCTGATAATGACTTCCTAAATGCAATGCACTGGCTAATCAGAAATTCCTTCACGCCTCAGATCAATGACGCTAGCGTGGAGCATATTTTTGCCCAGGCTGGTGAGACACAGCTGGTCTTTCTCAAAGTACAAATACCATTCAGAGGTGAGGGGGACCCCCAACTGCTCTTCATAAGAGGCATAGAGGGTCCGCTGAAGGATGAAAAAGTGGCTCTAGCGTCTTATATTTCTCCAGATGGCCACCAACACGGATTCGCGAGTAAAGATGGAATAACCAGAGAGGTTACCTATGGGAGCCATGATCCTCTAGGCTGCGGAATCTGCTTAGCCAGATGCGTGGTGCTCACTTGCTGGACATGTTGGATCGCATGCGCATATGCGTCTACGGGTGTAGGTGTTGCGCTTTGCCTCGTATGCACCCTAGTATCTTGTCCATTCTGTTTTACGGGGTGTTACTCGTACTGTCGGTAGGTTGTCAAACCCTTTTGATAGGTGTTAGCGACCATGTCTATGGATTATGATTGGAAGAGAGCTAGGAGAATTGCAGTATATCACATAATGTTGGGATTGATGTTTTTAATACCTACTTTACTTGGTCCATTTGCTCTGCTCTTAAACTTAGACGTATATTGGCCTCGTGGTTGGTATTGGTTATATGTAGCTCCGCCGATATACGGGTCTATGGCAGTCCACAACTTCCTTATAGCTTATGGTCTACGGAGGAAGAGGCCTTGGGCGTGGCGTGAGACGGCTCTCAAGGACCCAAGATGGTACGCCTCAAGACGCTCAATACTCTCGGCAATAGCAATAACAATCATAATAGTTGTGTCAATTATAATATTATTTTTTTCATATGCGGGGTGATGCTCTCACGTTCCAGCCCCTCACAACCTTGTAGACATACTTGATGACCTTATCGTCGAAGGGCCTCCACTATTGTGGATGTGGATGACGCCATAGAACACTCTCTCATCTCTTCAGCAGTATATGAAATATGTATCATCCACCCACCTCAGTCTCCTTGGCCTCTAATACTCCAGTGCAAACATCGCCCTCGTCGTCCCTCAGCTCAAACTCCTTCAGCTTGGCAATTCTCTCGGATAGCGGCTCATCAAACCTGACATAAGTCCGCCAGGGCCTATACCCTTTAGACGAATATTCCAACCACTCACGGTTGCTCGAATTGGGAGTAGTGGATATAAACGGTTGAGGCCCGACAGAACAGAACACCCCAGATCTAAACAACCAAAATCACTAATGAAGGGAATAATAAGAGAGTGAACAGGAGAATTAGGACAAGAAGGAAAAATAGGGGAAGTTGGCCGGGCGGCACTCCACCAGAGAACCCGGAAGATCCAGGCAGCAGTGCTACGACCTAAGCTTGTTGGGGGTTAAAATCCTTATATCTGATGGAAGAGTATTGGTATAGTCCACTTTGAGGACAGGGTTATAGAGATTCCCACACAAGCTAAGAAGTTAACAGTTAAATCCCTGGTTGTGTTGATATGATTTAAGATGCCTCATGAGTGAAGAATGGTGGCGTAGGAGGAGGTTCTTCCGGCCCTTCGAGTTCATCGATGAGATGATGAGGGAGTTTGAGCGCTGGTTTGAGGAGGAGTTTAGAAGGTTTGAGAGGGAGTGGCCCAAGGAGCTGGTGAGGGAGGTTAGGACCCCGACTGGGGTGCGGAGGGAGATAGGCCCGATAGTCTATGGATACTCAATAACGATAGGCCCTGATGGGCGACCAGTCGTCAGGGAGTTCGGGAACGTCAGGCCGAGCAGGCGCGGAGAACTCCCAGCCCTCACCGTGGAGAGGGAGCCGCTAGTCGACATGATAGTCGAGGATGAGCAGATAAAAGTGGTAGCCGAGGTCCCAGGCGTCAGGAAGGAGGACATTAACCTGACTGTGCGCGACTCCAGACTCATCATCAAGGTTGACACAGAGACTAGGAAATATTACAAGGAGCTGGACCTGCCTGAGGAGGTTGAGCCCGAGAAGGCTAAGGCCACTTATAACAACGGAGTCCTCGAGGTGGTTTTGCCCAAGAAGGGAGGCGGTCACCCGCCGAAGACCATAAAGGTCGAGTAGCTGGGCTCCTGAGCATCCATTTTTTTAAACGCTAGTCTGGCCAGCTCCAATACTTGTAGAGTATGTATGCTTCGCCGCGCTTGAAGAACCTGTGTTTTACCTCGCTGAACCTGAACCTAGATGCCTCGGGGCGCGGAGTCATTCTTTCAACCCCCTCCGACTCGATTATCCTGAATCCTACAACGTCTCCGATCCTAGAGCCGTAAGGGTGAGTGGCACTCTTCATCATCGTGTCTATAAGGTATGACGCGACGTTCTCGGCCTCCTCTCTCGTCGATAGTCCGCCGCTTAGTCCGAACTCCTCCTGCCCCACCCAGCCCCTACCCTGGACGAAGAATTCTATCACATAGAGACCCATTCAGCCTTCACCTCTAACCCCGCAGCCCCACCCTCCTGATGGCGGCCTCGTTTATGATGCTTGAGGCTGCGAGCGCGATTGGGAGGGCTGCGATACCGGCCTCCACTAGCGGCTGCTGGCCTAGGAAGACTATGTGTGCTATTGCAAGTGCTGCGCCAATTCCCGCCGCTGAGAGGTTTCCCAAGGTCGAGGATGTGATGGAGAGTGCCAATGCTGCGAGGGTAGCAATCACGGCTAGGGGCCAGGGGAGAAGTCGCGCCACGGTTATACTGGGATTCAGGATTATGAGGAGTAGATAGGACACCGCTATTATTGGAGGAATATACCCCAAGAGCGCCGGCCTAGTCCTCTTCTCCTCGCTCGCCACCATGACTAGGGTGAATCCGCTTCTACATGAGGGGCACTCGGCCTTCCATGCTTGGAGATAGACTTCATACCCGCAGTTTGTGCATCTGAAGAGCCGGAGCCTCTTGCCCACGAAATCCACGTGTTGCGCTCATGGATATATATGTGAGCAGTGTAACTTAACGTGTGATGGAGCCAGAAGCCGCTGACAGCCTATACGACATAGTTATAATCGGGTCCGGACCCGCCGGATACACCGCTGGTATATACGCCGCTAGAGCAAACCTCAAGACGGTTATAATAGCGGGAGTCACGCCGGGTGGACAGCTCATGTTAACAGGCGTAGTCGAGAATTTTCCCGGATTCCCTGACGGAGTCCAAGGGCCTGACTTGATGGAGAGCATGAGGAGGCAGGCAGAGAACGCCGGAGTGGAGATCGTATATGACGACGCGGTGGACGTGGATTTCAGCACCTATCCAAGGAAGATAATAACCTCTGATCGGACCTTCCTCGCCAAGGCCGTGATAATTGCGACTGGAGCGTCGCCGAAGTGGCTCGGGCTTGAGTCTGAGAAGCGCTTGCTAGGGCGCGGCGTATCCAGTTGTGCAACATGTGACGGCCCGTTATTCAGGGGGGCGAAGTGTGCCGTCGTTGTTGGCGGCGGCGACTCTGCCATGGAGTATGCCCTCTTCCTATCCAAGCTAGTTGAGAAGGTGGTGGTTGTCCACAGGAGGGATAAGCTCCGGGCCTCGAAGATTATGCAGGAGAGGGCCCTCTCAAACCCGAAAATAGAGTTTGTGTGGAATAGCGTTGTAGTGGATGTGTTGGGGAGTGAGAGGGTTGAGGGGGTCAAGGTCAAGAACAAGCTGACGGGTGAGGAGAAGGTTATACCTTGCAACGCAGTGTTCGTCGCAATAGGCCACGCGCCTAATACTGAGTTTCTGCGGGGTAAGTTGGAACTAGACGAGGAGGGATACATTAAACTGTATAATAACTTCGAGACGAGTGTTAAGGGTGTTTTCGCGGCTGGCGATGTCCACGATAAGAGGTATAGGCAGGCGATAACGGCTGCTGGTTTTGGATGCATGGCTGCGATGGAGGCGATAAGATTCATAGAGGAGGGACATCCAGAGAGGCTTGAGAAGGAGTATCGTGCTGGACGGGTAGAAGTGGTCTCCGGCTCTAACCCCTCAGAGCAATCTTAGAAATCCTGTGGGCCTCCTTAAGGGGCGCAATTAGGTCGCACCCCACAGAGTTAACCAGCCTCAACACAGACTCGACATCAACCATGTGGCCCACGCTCACATAGTATCTCCTACCACCCTTCCCTCTAAGAATTACACCTACCCTCTCTCCTCCAGCCTCAAGATACTCCACACCATCCTCAACCCTAGTCTCACCGTAGAGAAGCGATTTCGCAACACCCACCGATGGTGTGTCGGCGAGTAGGCCGACGATGCTGGCGAGGCCCGCCTTCCTCGGGTGGGCTAGACCATGACCATCAACTAGGAGTAGATGAGGCCTTGTTGACAGCCGCTTGATGGCAGCTAGCATTAAGGGGGCTTCGCGGGCATATAGCAGCCCGGGGATGTAGGGGAAGAAGACATCTCCACGAAACGTTACTGTCTCTACCACCTTCCTCCCAGTTTTGGACCATAGGACAGCAGCTGCTACACCCTCCTCCCCCCTGTAGGAGACGTCGAGGCCACACAACATCTCAACGCTCCCAACATCCAGCTGTGTGACATGTACCTGTCCAGCCAAGAGTAATTGTATTCCCTTGAAGAAGTCGACTAGATGGGATACCAATCTAAGTGGGGATGATGTGTCGGAGGGATATATTTACAGCGGGTGGTGTGTTAACGCCTTGCCGGAGCTGGCTCAACCGCACGAACATTCTCTAGGACCATTTCTATCGATTTTGAGAGTTCGGCAAGGCTCTCCACCCTTATCGCCGCTCCCTTGACCTCGGCTGGGCCGAGTACGATGAGTGGGATGCCCTGTAGGGCTATTGTCTCGGCGAGTATTTGGTTCTCTGAGTTCAGGGGGCCTATTGGCGGTGAGGTGTAGATTGCCGCGGCGCAGTCCCGGGCCTCTTCGAGCGCTCGGTGCACGTTCTCTGGGCTTATGGGTTGGAAAGCCTGCTCGGCAATAATCACCCCTCCGAGCAGGGCCGCTACACAGTAGTCTATGTCTCCCTTGTGTAGCACGCCTGTAGAGAACTGGTAGCCTAGCCTGGCGAGCATCCTGTAGACTAGAGCCCCGCTCCCACCACCCGCCACCACGAAAAGTCGCGGCTTATCCTCCGCCCCGGGCCTAAACTCGACTGACATGAGCTCTGGAGAAAAGGTTAGCTGCCCGTCTAGTCCGTAGAGGTGCATGGGGCCGCCAAGAGCTACGAACTCCTCCGGCGAGTCGTATAACACGACTCTGCCTCCCGACACGATTAATAGACGGTCAGCCATCCTGAGGGCTAGCTCAACCTCGTGGAGCGAGGCTATGACGGCTATTTCCCTCTCCCTAGCGACCCGCTTAATCGTTAGAAGTATCTCCACCCTCGCCTTCGGGTCGAGGTAGGTTACTGGCTCATCGAGTATGAGGACTTTGGGCTCCTGAGCCAAGGCCCTCGCTATCATCACCTTCTGCCTCTGCCCGTCGCTGAGCTCGCTTAGCCGCCTGTCCGCCAGGTGTTCGATGCCCGCGTCGGCTAGGGCCCTCCAGACTTCCCTCCTGTCCCTATCGGTTAGAGTGTGTAGCGAGTTGGTGTAGGGGTATCTGCCTAGCGAGACAGCCTCGAAGACTGTGAGCTGCGTCGGACGCAATTGTTCAGTGAGCACAGCCCCCACGAGCCGGGCAATCTCCCTCGCACTCATCCTCGCGGCAGCAGCTCCGTCAACATACACCACGCCACCTAGGGGCTTCATCAGACGAGCAAGTGTTTTCAGGAGCGTAGTCTTTCCAGCCGCGTTAGGGCCTATCACGGCTACAAACTCGCCACCCCTAACCGAGATGTTAACCCCGGCTACGACAGGCCTCCCACCATACCCCGCCGACAGGTTGACAGTCTCGATCAAACCTGTACACCTCGTCCTTTTAGGAGGAGGTAGATTACCAAGGGCGCGCCGAAGAGTGCTGTTACCGCTGTTATCGGTATCTCGATTGGTTTGAAGGCGAGGCGTGAGAGTAGGTCGGCGGCTGCGGCGAGGGTTGAGCCGAGGAGGGCTGATGCGGGGATGATTGTGAAGTGGTTTGATGTTCGTGTGAGCTGACGGGCTAAGTAGGGTGCTGAGAGGCCGATGAAGCCTACTGAGCCGGCTATGGTCGTGACTATCGAGACCGGTAGGGCTGCTGCTGCGACTATAAACATCCTCGCCCTATTCAGGTTCATCCCCATACTCCTCGCATAATCCTCACCCAAGAGAAGGGCGTTCAGAGGCTTGCAGAGAAATATCGTCGCAAATAGGAAGACAAGAAGGAGGGGTAGGCCTGGGCTTAAGATGCTCCACCTAGCGCCTGAGAAGCTCCCCATGATCCAGTATGTGAAGGCCCTGAGTCTCTCGATGTCGGCGAAGATCTGGAGGATGCTGGTTATGGCGTATGCGAGATATGAGAACATTATGCCCGCAATAAGTATTGTCGTGGTGGTGCGCACGACTCCGGAGAGGGCGACCATGACTATTACCACTGTGAGGGCTCCTATGAAGGCGGCGGTGTAGAGGGAGTATGGACTTGTTGGCGTCCAGAGGCCGAGTGTCGCTCCCGTGAAGATTGAGATGGCGAGAAAGAGGCTTGAGCCTGCCGAGACACCCAGTATGTAGGGGTCGGCCAGCGGATTTCTGAAAAGGGCCTGAAGTATGGCCCCGGCTACTCCTAGGGAAGCTCCACCAAGCATCGCAGCCAGAGTCCTAGGAAGCCTGATGGATTGGACTATGAGCGACTCCTCGGCTCCGCCACCACCAGCCAAAGCCATCAACGCATCCCACGGATGGATTGCGTAGCCGCCGAGAACTATCGAGGCGATAAATAGTGGTGCGAGGGGGAGGCAGAGGAGAAGCAGCACCCGCCCTCTCCGCTTGGGCTTAAACTCGGCCGCGACACCCAACTCTGTCAAAACCTTCCGGCTCAATAGTCTCACCACCCTCAGCCTCCCAGCCTCACGAAGTACCTCGCCTCACCACCCGGGTATAGGTTTGGGTAGAGTATGATTGCCAGGCTCCTAACCCAGCCCTCGGTGTCGTAGTATCCCAGCTGGTATACAGTGGGAGAGTAGGCGTATACTCGCCCCTCCCTGAATGCCTTGATCTCCTTTAATTCGGGCGCCTCGGACAGGATGTCTGAGAGAGAGGAGACGAAACTGGTCGGATAGACTACGACATCCGCGTCCCTACACCTTGACAGCACCTCTTCGATGTTGACCGTGACGCTGCCAGTCGACCTAATATCGGAGAAGGCATACCTAGCACCAAGCATCCTCAGAGCATTGGCTGGGAAGGACTCTCCACCTGCAACATACACGGTCCCCCTGTAGACCATGAGCCAGCACACGAGCGGGGCACCGAGCCCAGACCTCTGAATATCGTTGACGACGCCACCAACCTCCCTCTCAGCCTCCGCGAATACTTTGTATGCCTCCTCGTCTAAGTCGAAGAATGTTGCTATCAGTTTGATCCATTCGAAGCGGCCTAGAGGGCTAGTCTCTAGGTATTCGTTGTCTACCACGTATGGTATTTTGAGCTCGTCCAGCCGCTGGGGCAGGTCTGAGCCGGGGAAGGTGTAGATGATGACTAGGTCGGGCTTGAGGGCTATGAGCTCCTCGAAGTTGGGAGAGTAGTCTGGCCCAACATCCTTTATCACGCCCCTCGAGAGCCGCTCCGCCACCTCCTCAAAATACCATTCATACTGCCCACCCCACATGATGCCCACAACCTTGTCAAGTATCCACGGCGCAAACTCTCTGAGCCGCTCAACCAGTGCCACATGCGTGGCAGACATGAGGACAACCCTCTCTACAGGAGTGTAGACGACCACACCGCTTATGTCCGCGGGCGGCTCGCGGCCACGGGGCACCAGTATTAGCGTCCTATTCAGAGCGTCCCGGACAACCTTATACCCCTCAAACAGCTTTATCTCAAAAAGCTTAGAGTACTTGACCTCTAGCTCGAGTGGGAGGCGCGGTAGTTGACGAGTCGTTTCAGTCAGCCTGAGAGTAGTTGTTGCGGTCCACGTGGTCGTCCTTTCTATGGGGACTGTGGTGGTGTAGGCCTCTGTTCTGGTCTGAGTGATGGTGAGAGTGCTGGTGCGTGGGGGAATTATCGGTGTGGAGGCGGCGACCACTAGACCTGCTATGAACCCTATGACGAGCAAGGCTGTGATTATCGGTATGGTTCTTCGCTCCAGAGACATTGGATGGATATTCCATCCAACGGTATTTAAATCTACCCTCTCAAATACCCCTACGACCCACTCCCAAGCCGCTCCCTAAGCCGGCCAATCTCCCTACGAACCCTATCAAGCCTAGCCTCCAATCGTGAAACCCTGTCACCCTCCGAGAACTCGCCAAGAATCCTCTCAGCATACATGAGATCCTCCGGGGTAACGGCTATACGCCTCGGGGGGCGACCAGTCCTAAGCAGTCGTAAAAGCCATCTCAGCACCATCGAGACCACGCCTCTGATGCAGGTTATGATGGTTCTCCAGCCCTATTAAAACTGGGCTTGAAGCCTAGGGACCCGGCTATCCTTAGGGAATACCTAGAGTCTGATGGTCTAAGCCTTAGGTAACACACTTATGGGATGGCTAGGCAGCGGGCTTGTGGGAGGATGTTGGAGGGTAGTAGGGATCTCGAGGCTGTTGTCAGGGTGGCTGTTGAGAGGGTTACTGGCCTTGGCCGTGGAGTCGTCCTAGGGCTTGGAAGCGGGAGGACAGCGGCAGCCTTCATCAAGTCGCTGGCCGCATCTGGAGGGGCTCGGACAGTTGAGGCCGTGATTCCGACCTCACTTCAGGCGGAGGCGGCGGCATCGGAGAACGGCTTCAGGATTGGAAGCCTCTACAACTACGAGGACCTAGACATCTACGTCGACAGTTTCGACCAATGCAGTCTCGCAGGCGACCTAGTTAAGGGGATGGGTGGAGCCTTGGCCAGGGAGAAGCTGCTGATGAGGCTGGCTAGGTTCGTCCTCTTGATAGGGACTGAGGAGAAGCTGGCCGAGAAGCTTTCTGCACCGATACCGCTTGAGACCATACCATACGCTGCACCCACACTGCCGAGGCTGCTGCGAGGTAAGGGGTGGAGTGTGAGGGCCAAGATCTCCGAAGGAAAGGCCGGCCCGGTCGTGACTGATAATGGAAACGTCTTAATGCTTGTTGAGGTTGGCGTGGTGGATGACCCGCCCCTCCTTGAGAGGGAGTTGAAGATGATTCCCGGAGTTGTAGAGGTTGGTGTCTTCCCAAACAGGGGGTATAAGGTCATTATAGGGATGAGAGACGGCACAATTAGGGAAATAACATAGGAGGACCTGCCCGCCGCAGCCAGCCACTCCCAACAACCCCCTACCCGGCACCCCCAGAGACTGTTAAAACGGTCAGAAACAGTCATGAACCACGATACGCAGGATTCTAATTTAGGAAGGCTTTTACCCCCCACAGCAGTCGTTCACAGTGATGATCAGCCACAAGATCCAGCTTCCCGCCACACTCCTCACCCTCATGCTCCTAATCGCCACGGGGGTGTTTTCCCATGTGGCAGCCGCACAGGAGGAGCAGGAGGAGACGGAAGATCTGCCGCTCGGACTCCAGCTAACCGAGACACTACACACGATAATAGAGGAGCACAAGCAGGCAATTCAGAACGTGATACTGGAGTTCAAGCTGGAGCATGAGGAGTTGATAGAGAATAAGACAGAGCTGATCAGGAGCTTTATCGAGGCGAGGTTTAACAGGACCTTAGAGATAAAGGAGGCCATACGGGAGCTTAACATGCTATACGCGGCGGGGAACATTACGCGGGAGGAATACTTGGCGAGGCTCAGCATGTTGAGGAGCGAGTTAAAGGCATTGGCAAAGTCATCGGAGAAGCTCGGCAAACTCCTCCACGAATTTGCGTCGGAGATGAAGGAGATTGTTAAGGAGAAGGTCGAGAGGCTGAGGGAGATTAACAGGGAGTTTGGGAAGAGGGTCTCGGAGGAGGCGAGAGAGATAGGGAAACGAATGAGAGATGAGCTGAGAAGAGGAGAGGAGTCAAACACAACAACTACCACAACAACCCCCCAACCCCCGAGTAGTGAGAATAGAGGGCGGGGTAGGGGCGGCCCCCACTCCTCTAATACAACAGCCACACAGACAGAAGAGGTCGAGGGGCAGCATAGAGGTAATGGGCATGAAAACCGGGGAAGAGGCCATGCATCAACTTCGACATACACCACCGCCGTAGACGTTGATGAAGAGGAGGGTAGGGGTAGAGGAGAGGGGCGGGGACGATCCTCCAGCGAGAGGATGGGAGGAAGATAGTCGGAATACAGAAACGCGGCGGCACGAAACAATTATGTGATGCCGATAGGATGGATAGTCATCGCCAGCCAAACTGCAGGGGATAGGAATGCTGTGGATTATTGCGCTTGCAATGGCCTTAGCGCTGCCCTCCTACACCGTGTATCACATAACCATTCTCCCCGACGGCTCCGCCGTCTGGGTTATCGAGCACAGATTCCCCCTCTCTACGGCTGATGAGATTGAGATATTCAAGAATATGGTGTCCCACCCCGAGAACCTCACCGCCGACTACGAATCGAGAATCGAAGCCATAGTCGCTGACACCTCTCGGGTTCTTGGACGTGGCATGTCAATTGAAGGCTTCAGGGTGGGAGTGGATACAGTTGAGACCGTGAGCGGTAGGATGGGGCTTATCAGGATTGAATTTACTTGGCGGGGCTTCGGGAAAACAACACCCACAGGCGCGGTTGAGCTGGGAGACGTCTTCATAGGCGGCTTCTACCTATCCGAGGGCGAGACCCTCAGAGTCAAGATTCCTGCATCATTCGAAGTGGCTGAGGCCAGACCAGCGCCAGATAGCCGGGGGGCCGACTATGTCGAGTGGCGGGGAAAGATAGTCTTCACAGACGGAGAGCCCCGACTCGTGATAAAGCCCACCACCGCTCAGCCTCCAGCCCCAACCCTGCTATGGGGCGAGCCTACCTTACTCTATGTGGCAGGCGGGGCAGCAGCCTCGATCCCAGTACTATATGCGGCCTATAGGTTGAGGGGTAGGAGGAGGCCGAGGGAGAGCGAGCTGGACATGGTGATCAGAATCATTAAGAAGCATGGTGGCGTGGTTTACCAGTCCCAGATTGTGCGGGAGAGCGGCCTGTCAAAATCCACTGTCAGCACAATTCTCAAGATGTTGGAGTCTGAGGGCAGGGTTACGCGGGTGAGGGAGGGCAGGGAAAACATAGTCAGGCTTATGCGGTAAGAGAGAAGATGCTTCGGCGCTAGCATTTATTCTAGAACTCCCTGCTCTGATGAGAGTGATTGAGGTATGGCTTTCCGACTCGGCAGGCTTAGGGGCGAGATGCCGCGGGATGTCGCCGAGTACACATCGTCTCTCAAATTTGACCGAGAGATTTACGGCGAAGTTATTGTGATAAATGCCGTTCATCTCAAGTTGCTGGCGAGGCTCGGCCACCTCAGCGGCGACGCACTGACAAGGGGGCTCGCAGCCCTCAGGGAGGCTTATGACAACCCGTTGGAGATGGAGGATCCGAGCCTCGAAGATGTCCACATGGTTGTCGAGGACTATCTCGTCAAGACTGTACCTGAGGCCGGCGAGAACCTCGCCCTCGGCAAGAGCAGGAATGACTCGGTTGCAACAGCCATTAGGATGAGGGCTAAGTCTTGGGCTTTGACTTTGATGGAGTCGTCGCTAGGGCTTGTTGAGGCCCTTCTGGTGAGGGCGTATGGCGAGGCAGAGACAGTCTACCCGGCAACAACTCACCAGCAGACGGCAGCACCCGCAACCTTCGGCTTCACACTCACACACTATGCCTCTAGGCTATTATCAGCCCTCGGAAGCCTAGCTAAGGCCTACGAGGAGCTGGACCAATGCCCCCAAGGCGCGGCAGCCTGCTGCGGCTCCACCCTACCAATAGACAGAAGGTGGCTTGCGGAGCAGCTAGGCTTTAAGCGGGTTCTGGAGCACGCACTCGACGCGTCCTCTAGCCGCGACTTCGCCGTCGACATTCTCTCGGCAGTGCTGAAGCTCCTCGTAGTTGTATCAGATATGGCCGAGTGGCTGATACACGACTTCACGCTGGGGTTGCTGGACATGGGAGACGAGTTTTGCTCGACCAGTAGCATAATGCCCCAGAAGAGGAATCCAGTTGTCCTCGAGGTTGCGCGAACTAAGGTGTCTGAGGCGCTGGGTGAGGTTGTCAGGGTCTCTTCAATGATTCAGAGGAGGGTGGGGGGCTATGTCCTCGACCTGCAGCAGGTTACTCCCTCAATCTGGAGGCTGCTCGGGGAGGCGGAGAGCACCATGAGGGTGCTGTCCAAGCTTGTGGGGACGCTGAGTGTCGACGCGGAGGCCGCTCTTAAGAGGTGTGGGATGGAGGCGGGGATGGTGGAGCTCGCAAACTACTTGACCTTGAAGTATGGCGTCGGCTTTAGGCGGGCCCACAGGGTCTGTGGCAGGATTGCGCGGATGCTCGCAGAGGGAAGCCTCACAGAGGAGGCTCTATGGCGAGTGTTTGAAGAAGAGGGGATACCTGCTAAGCTCACCCTAGAGGAGGTTTCCAAGATCCTTGACCCGCGCACGATTGTATCCAACTACGCCACCCTCGGGTCTGCTAACCCCAGCGAGGTTAGGAGGATGGTTGAGGAGATGGGGCGTAGAGTGGAAGAACTTAGGACATGGGTCTCGGAGAAAAGGAGAGTGCTCGAGGCTGTGGTGGAGAAGACCTTTAACGCTCAGGCCCTTTAGAGGTTGTACCGAGGAACTCTTCCACGGCCCCAGCTATTACTTTGGCGGCGAATTCAAGCTCCGATATGCTTACCGCCTCCTCAGACGTGTGTGCTAGGAGGGAGTTTCCGGGACCGTAGGCAGCTATGTTTCGCGTAAGCCTGTATAGTATGTTCATGTCGCTTGCACCCGTCTTCTTCAGTATTCGCGGCTTTCCACCCTGCCTTAGGATTGAGCGGGTGAGCGCCCTGACGATTGGTGAGGAGAGCCGGGTCTCGACTGGCTCCGTCAGGTCCAGCACCTCCATCCTGCAGCGGTGAAGAGTGACGGCAGCCTCAACTCTCTCCAGTATCGCGGAGGCCTCGACGCCAGGCGGGTATCGGACGTTTACTACTGCCTCAGCGGCCTCGGGGAGCTTGGTAGGCCAATCACCTGCGCGTATCATTGTTACGGCGGATGTGGGGTTTTCGTAGCTTTTCCCCGCGAAGCTCATTCTGATGTCTTGTATCGCGTCGAGTAGCTTGTCCAGTGCCGATTCGCCCATGTATGGGGCTGAGCTGTGGCCGCCCCTTGCGGTGGCATAGATTTTTACGGTTAGGCTGCCCCTGTAGCTCACCGCTATTCCGTTGCCGCCTGTAGGCTCTCCTATGATGACGCCATCCGGTCTCAACCCTCTGCCCAGCATCTCCTGCGCCCCTCTACCCTCACCCTCCTCATCAACCAGCCCCGCAACAATCACCGTCGCGGCGTCGGGGTCAATCCTAGCTTTGGACGCGCCCACGAGCATGGCCGCAAGCGGGCCCTTAGCATCCACAGCACCCCTGCCATAGACCTCCGAGCCCCTCAGACCATACTCCAACTCCCCTGGAACCGTGTCTACGTGGCCAGCCAGCAATAGCAACCTCGGACCACTCCCCCTCCTAAAAATATAGTTCCCTGCATTGTCTATCTCGAGCGAGTCATAGCCAAGCCTGCGGGCCAGTACATCCATGGTCTCGGCGAGCCTCCGCTCCATACCGGTCGGAGTGTATTTGCTGAGAAGTTCTAGGAGTACCTCTTCAACCCTCAACCAGCGCCACCCCTAGCAGACTGCTGAAGGACCTTTTCCAAGGCAGAGATAGCCACACTAACATCTTCTTCGTTTATCAGGTATGGAGGTAGGAATCTCACAACAATGAGCCCGGCCCTGAGAGCTAGGACACCCTCCTCCTGGAGACCGGTGATCACGGAGGAGGCCTTCACCTTGAGCTCGACCCCAATCATCAACCCCTTACACCTAACCTCCCTCACAACGCCTGAAAACTCAGAGGCCACTTCTCCCAGACGTGAGGCGATAATCCCTCCCATCCTGACAGCCGCCTCCGGAACATTCTCACGCTCAAGCGCCTCGACGCCACCGACGACCGCAGCCAACGCTAATGGATTTCCCCCATGCGTCGAGCCATGCTCACCCTCCTCCACCCTCGCCGCCACCTCTTCCGAGACCGCAACAACGCTGACTGGAAACCCACCGCCAATCGACTTCCCAGCCACCAAGATGTCGGGCCTGACGCCGTGCTCCGTGTGGCTCCACACGCGACCAGTCCTGCCGAATCCTGCCTGAACCTCGTCAACTATGAGGTAGGCGCCCACCTCCCGACACCTCTCCTCCAAAGCCCTCATGAACTCGCGCGTGGCTATGTGTATCCCACCCTCGCCTTGGACAGGCTCAACTATCACGGCCGAAACCCTCTCATCAATGGCCCTGAGGGCGTCGACGTTGTTGAAGGGTAGGAAGAGTGTCTCGCCTGGGAATGGGTCGTAGCCCTGCCTGTATCTCGGGTTGTGCGTTACGCTGAGGGCGGCCATCGTCCTGCCATGGAAGGCTCCGGTAAAGGAGACGTAGACCTTCCTGCCACTCCGCTTCCTCGCAAGCTTTAAGGCGAGCTCCACCGCTTCGCTGCCACTGTTCATGAAGAATAAGTGTCCGAGATGGCTTGGCAGTATCCTACCCATACTCTTCAAAGCCTCCTCAAGTATATCAGTATCAAAGATGGGGGGCAGACAGGTTATCGACTCTAGCTGACTTCTAAGCCTGGCGACAACGTATCTGTTTCTGTGGCCTAGGAACGCGGCTCCATGCCCAGTATGGAGGTCTAGGTATCTCCTCCCCGAAGCATCCCATACATACTGCCCCTCAGCCCTAGAGACCTTCAGGCCCCTGGGGGCAGAGAATCTCAGGAGGGCCGGCATAGGGCACTCTAGCTCCTCAGCACGCGGATGGTCTCCTCGACAATCTTCCCAGCCAAGTCGTAGCCGGTCACCTGCACCGTGTTCCTAAACTCGACGACCGCGTTAACCTCGCTGACAAGGGTCTCACCCTCACGAGTCTCTAAGAGGTCTATTCCTAGGACCCCTCCACCCATAGCCTCTCCCGCCCGAATAACCAGGTCTACCTGTTCCTCCGTGAGGTTGGCGGGTGCTGCCTTGCCTCCCAGGGCTGTGTTTGTCTTCCAGCGCTGGCTAATCCTGTAGATGGCTGTGGGGACCTCGCCCCACACGTAGAAGGCCCTGATGTCGCGGCCCGGCTTCTCCACATACTGCTGGATGTAGTGTATCTTGAAGTGGGGGGAGCTCATAGCTTCTCTGAAGTCCATTATGTCGAGGAGGTCGTCCTCACTCTTGGCTCGCGCTATCATCCGCCCCCAGCTTCCCATGATTGGCTTGACCACGACAGGGTAGCCGATCTCGCGCGCAGCCATGAGCGCACCCTCCCTGCTGTACGCTATCGCTGTCCTCGGAACCTTCACGCCTCTACTCACAAGCCTAGCCGTTGTGACGAGCTTGTCCCCACTATCCCTGATCGTCTCGTAAGAGTTTACGACCCTTATCCCCCGCGACTCGAGTATCGCGGTGGTGGCCAGGGCCCTGTAGTGGCTCACACACCTCTGGAAGACGAAGTCGACGTCATCGCCCTTACTGTCAGCACCTAGGAAGTCTATCTTCTCAGGTATGAAGACTAGCCTCAGTCCTAGGCCACGGCTCCTGATAGCCTCTATAAGCATCCTCTCCTCGTGCCGCAGCAGGTCGTAGACTAGGCCAATTATCACTACCCTACTCTCCCCAGTCCTCCCCCACTTCCTCGGCCAGCCTCAGAGTCCTAGAACCGTTGCTTGTGACTAGTTCGAGTTGGGCTCCACACTCTTCATGCTCGAAAAGCTCGCCGTCAAGGGCGTCGTCGGGGATTTTGACGGCGCCGAAGCAGACGGGACACTTGAGTTCCGGCAATAGGCTCACCTATTCCGTACCTAAGACACCTGAATTCTTATTGATAAACGTATCTCGACTGCCGTAACTCGTATTTCCGGTTACGGGTATAGTATCCTCAAATCCTCTATGCGGCGTCAAGTGCTGACCACCGTCCCTCTGCCCGATAAGGCCACTGAGATGGGGTCGTCGCCGAGCCCGCTAGCTATCAACACCCTCTTTACGCCACCCAGTGCCGCTTCAGAGGCAAGTGCAAGCTTCCTGTTCATACCGGGGCCAATCTTCTTAGCCAGCTCAGACGCCTCGCCGGGAGAGAGCCTCTCCACAACCTTCCCATCCACAATTACGCCCTCCACGTCGCTGAGAAAGACAAGCATCTCGGCGCCGATCCCTCGAGCTATCCATGAGGCAGCCTGGTCCCCATCGACATTCAGAATCTCCCCCTCTGTTCCGAGGGCTAGAGGGGCTATTACTGGGAGATACCCTGCCTGCAGTATCTGGGCTATCAGGGATGCATTAACCGACCTTATGCTTCCAGTATATCCACCGGGAATTATCCTCTTCCTACCCCGCTCATCCACGATGATTATCTTCTTTTTTCTTTCAGCAACTAGTAGTCCGCCGTCGACGCCCGAGAGCCCGACCGCCCTGCCACCATACCGCTGAACCGCCGAGACTATCTCCTTGTTTATCTTCCCGGCCATCGCCATCACGTAGACCTCCAGCTCCCTCTCATCCGTGTATCTGCTCCGGATTCCCGAGGGTGACGTGACTATGGTGGGCGTCACTCCAAGCCTCTTAGAATATTCGGTCACTATGTCTCCGCCCCCGTGGACGAAGACTATCCCTTCACCACTGCTGCGGGCCAAGCTCTTCGCGATGTTCTCCATATTGCTCTGAAGAGCCCGACCACCTGCCTTAACAACAATCACCATACCACGCCCTTCACCCCATCCACTCACACAGGGCTTATGGGCAGCATGTTCAGCCCCTCCCTCTCATCAAGCCCGAGCATAATGTTCATGCACTGGACCGCCTGGCCTGCAGCCCCCTTCATCAGGTTATCTATGGCAGCGAATAAGGCTGCCCTCCTCCTAGAAGGCTCAACCGCGAACCCCACATCGCAGAAGTTGCTTCCAATCACGTATTTCGGGTCCGGATACTTTACTGGGCCGGAGCGGACTATACGTATGAAGGGTTCCTTACCGTAGTGTCTTGCATAGGCCCTCCATATGGTGGTCTCGTCTAGAGAGTCTGCGAGCCAGACGTGGGCGGTTGCCAGGGCGCCCCTAACGTTGCCGACCGCGTGGGGGACCATGGCTATCTGAAGCCTTCTGCCGCAGAGGAGTGAGAGCTCCTGCTCAACCTCCGCCACATGCCTATGCCCTTCCGCCTCGTAAGGTCTGATTACGTTGGCTCTCTCGGGGTGGTGGGTTCCTTGACTGGGCTGCCGCCCAGCCTCGCTGCTCCCCACTTTAACGTCCACGGCAATGTGCTCTACTTCTATAAGCCCCTCCCTCACCGCTGGGGCTAGAGCGAGTATAGCTGCTGTCGCGTTACACCCCGGACAAGCCACTACCCGCGCATTCCTTATCTCGTCCCTGTGAATCTCGGGCAGCCCATAAACACTCTCCGACAGCAGTTCAGGGTCTCCGTGCGTAAACCCATACCACTCCTCGTAGAGCCGAGGGTCTCTAAGCCTGAAGTCTGGGCTTAAGTCCACAACCCTTAAACCGGCCTCAACCAGCCGCCGAGCCATCGTGTGAGATACGCCCGAAGGGACGCTCAGGAAGACCAGCTCGGCCTCGGAGACTATCTTCTCCAAGTTGAGTTCGGAGAACTTCATCGTGCCCAATACTGAGCGGAGATTTAGGTGAACAGCTGCTACAGGTTTTCCGGCATACTCGCGTGAGGTAGCTGCGACGATCTCGACGCGTGGGTGGGTCGCTAGGAGTCTTAAGGCCTCGCCGCCAGTATAGCCGCTCGCACCTATTATCGCAACCCTTGTGGTCATCGCTTCATCACCGAGACCACATACTTTGCGAGCTCGTCAGCAACACTTATCCCAGTCGCCTCCATGAACCCCTTAAACTCCGGCACACCATTCACTTCATTCAGATAGAGTTGCCCGCTGCTCTTATCCTCAAGGATGTCAATTGATATGAACTCGCCGCCGACTGTCTTGGCAGCCTTGATGCTTAGCTCGGCTATCTCGCCATTAACCTTGATCGGCTCAGTCTTACCTCCGAGCGCTACATTAGTCCTCCACTCGTCCCCTACGCTCTTCCTAACCACAGCGCCAATCACCTCTCCGCCTATTACTATTGTCCTAATATCCCTCCCCCCACTCTCTATGTATTCTTGGACGATGTGTGTTCGCAGCTGCTGGCTCTGCATCATCTGCCTGTGCTCTAGGACGCTTCTCCAAGTGTTCTTATCCTTCACGAGGGTTACGAGCCTGCCCCAGCTCCCGATGGGGGGCTTATCGACGAAGGGTTTGGGGAAACGCCTATACGCTACTTCCGCAGACTCCGCTCCCAATACAACCATGCTTCGAGGTATCTTGAGGCCTTGAGCCTTCAGCTTGCTCAGTGTTAGTATTTTATCGCCGCAGAGCATGAGTGTTGTGGAGCTGTTTATCGCTATTGCGCCTGCCGCCTCCCTGATGGCGGCGGAGTAGAGGGCCTTCTGCATCGAGACAACCCTGACTAGAGCAACCCCTGCGGCCAGCTCTCCTATCAGCAATGGCATGGTGTTGACGTTGGTTAGCTTGACCTCTACCCCCCTCTGCCTAAAGCTCTCTATCATCAGCTTCTCCTCAAGCCTCGGCATATCGTAGAGCAGCTCAACCTCCATCCCCTTTTCTACACCCTCCCCGCCACGACCATTCCAGCGCTACTGCATGATGATAAGCCTAAATAAAAACCCATTCCAAAACTAAAGAAAATTAAGAATAAATGGCCTGTTTCTAAAGAATCTACAGGCACACAGGCTCACCTAATCAGCGGGAAAATACTAGTGACTATGTAGTCGATGAACTCGGACTCGGGCATCTTTGTGAAAGCGGTTACAACAGCATTCCTTGTCAAGCCTATGATCTTCCCACCGGTCCGCGTCGTGTAGACGATGTACCATATCTTCCCGTGGCTGAGGTATTCTTGGTATAGAGCCGTGTCCATGAGCGAGGGGCCGGCAAGCGCTAGCTTGTCCACACCCGGTATGTCGACCTGGTCGAACCAGATCAGCTTTGTCCCCTCTGGGTTGGACTCGTGTATCTGCTGCATGTTCTCTGGGGGGATATAGGCCTCGACGATGCTCTTATAGTTGAGGAAGAGGGCGTTTGAGAGTGTGGTTGCTGCAGAGTTTGCGAAGTGCTTCTCCTGGGCTATTGTTAGAAGTATCTTATCACCTCTGTTCCGAAACTCCACATAGGCCTCGATCGTCTTCACAATTGGCAGCTGTTTTCCCCTCTGCTTGATTCTGACGAGCTTATCCCTGCTGAATATCCCGGAGATGTAGTCCTTTCCCGCATGAATGTCCCGAACATCTGTTAGGAGCTCAATCTCCCTATCCTCCTCCTTAACCAGCTGCCTCTCCTTAAACTCGCCCAGCTTGGCCGCTATCGTGGCTAGAGAGACCTCCTCCCTAACCTCGAAGATCTTCGCAGTAAGTACCATCGACTCCATGACAGACGGGTTATGGCCGTATTTAAGAGATGATGAGCACACATGCTCTGCCGCGTTGTCTAGTTGGTTGGATTGTAGGGTAGATATTGAAGTCTATGGGATTGTTTTCGTAGTAGGGTAGGCATCTGTATGAGTCGAGGCTCCGACCCGGTGCAGCGGGGTGGCTGACATCATGCTACGAGTTGCAGTCATAGATCTTGACCACTGCCAGCCAACAAAGTGTGGGACACCGTGCATAGCCTTCTGCCCGCCAGTCAGGAATAAGATAGAGGCCATCAAGATGGGTGAGAACGGGTTTCCAATAATCAATGAGGAGCTCTGCATCGGCTGCGGCATATGTGTTGCTAAGTGCCCCTTCGAGGCGATAGCCATAGTCAACCTGCCATCGGAGCTCGGAGGCGACCTCATACACCAGTATGGCGTTAACTCGTTTAGGCTCTATAGGCTGCCCTACGCCGAGCCAGGGACGGTCACAGGGCTTCTCGGGAGAAACGGTATAGGGAAATCCACGGCCCTATCGATTCTGGCTGGGCAGCTCAAACCCAACCTAGGAAAACTTGAAGACGGGTATGGTTGGGAGGAGGTTGCGAAGAGGTTCCGAGGAACACTGATTCAGGACTACTTCAAAAAGATGTCAGCCGGTATGCTCCGAGTGACCTACAAGCCGCAGAACATTACTCAAATCCCCCGAGCAGTGAAGGGGAGGGTCCGCGAGGTTCTAACCCGAGTCGCAGGCTCCAAGCCGATAGACGATGTCGTCAAGAGGCTTGAGTTAGAACACCTCTTGGATAGGGAGGTCTCCGCTCTGAGTGGTGGCGAGCTCCAGCGTCTAGCAATCGCGGCGGCCATATTGAGGGGCGGGGACTGCTATATTTTCGACGAGCCCTCCAGCTTCCTAGACGTCAGGCAGAGGGTGAGGGCGGCATCGGCCATTCGAAGCCTGGTAGGAGAGGGGGCTCGGGTCTTCGTCGCAGACCATGACCTCTCATTCCTAGACTATGTCTCCGACACCATATTCATCTTTTACGGCGAGCCAGGAGTCTATGGAATAGTCTCAGGCCCCTACAGTCTAAGCGAGGGTGTCAATACTTATCTCGAGGGCTATGCACCGCTTGAGAACGTTAGGTTCAGGAGATATGAGATAGCCTTCTCAGCACATAGCCCCCCAGCACCTGACTCTGCCGGAGGGCCGTCCATCTACTGGTATCGGATGACGAAGACGTATGGGTCTTTTAGACTGGTAGTTGAGGAGGGTAGCGCCAAGATGGGGGAGGTGGTGGGCATAGTGGGGCCGAATGGCATAGGCAAATCCACATTCATCAAGCTTCTAGCAGGAATCGAGTCGGACGACTCTGGCAACAGGATAGAGTATAGGTCGCTCAGCTACAAGCCCCAGCACCCGGAGCCGAGAGACGAGATAGTAGCCGACGCCTTGAGGAGGGCGGCTGGAAAGGACTTCGACACAGAGCTCTACCGGTCGGAGCTGCTGAAACCCCTCGGCCTCGACAGGCTCCTAGACAGAAACATGATGGACCTCAGTGGTGGAGAGCTACAGCGCGTAGCTATTGCTGAGGCACTGTCAAAAGAGGCCGAGATCTATCTCTTAGACGAGCCGAGCGCCTTCCTAGACGTAGAGGAGAGATACGTTGTTGCGCGGCTCCTCAAGAGGCTGGCCAGGGAGAAGGGCGCCTACATATTCCTGGTGGAGCATGACTTGATGCTGATTGACTTCGCCGCTACTAGGCTGATGGTTTTCACAGGCCAGCCTGGGATAGAGGGGCATGCCCTACCGCCGATGGGTATGAGGGAGGGGTTCAACAGATTCCTCTCGGAGCTAGGCATAACATTTAGGCGCGACAGGAAAAGCAATAGGCCCCGCGTAAACAAGCCAGACTCGAGGCTTGACCGCATCCAGAAGGAGATGGGAGAGTACTACTATGTTGAGGCGGGGTAGGGGCATCCTTATCTCTTCAACATTATCTCGTGCCGATTTTCCCAGCTATGCCTGACAGCGGCAGCCACCTCATTACATGCAACCAACATTAGGGCTTTCTCAAACTTCCGAAACATCTTAGCAACTTCTCTCTGCTTCATCTTCAAGACCTTCGCAGCCTTATCCAAATCATATCCAATAGGTGTGGAAAACTGGGATAGGTCGAAGGGCGGCCGCGGCTTGTAGTCTCTGACGCGGTAACATGCCTCAAGCCAAGTGGAAGCCTCCTCCTTCGACGCAACATGCCTATCGCTCCAGAGCCTCAAGACACCGCTCTTCTCCGGCATTAGCTCGCAGACCAGCTCTGTTAAAGCTTCCCAGACTATGAAGCTCCGCCTATCAGAGAAAGCCACACCCTCATCGATACAGACAATATAGCTCGTCATACCTCCTAGGCCCTAAGCCCTATCCATCCTTAGTTTTTACTTATAGTGTTTCCCACTTAACACCAATCTCTCAGTTAGTGGACGGTGATTCTCCCAGCCTGCTCCTAAGCCGTCTCAGAAACCGCTCCGTTCTCTCCCTCCTCGGCCGCTCTAGGACTTGACGGGCATCACCCTCCTCAACGATCTGACCCTCATCTATGAAGACGACACGGTCTGCCGCCGCCTCGGCAAAGTCCAACTCATGTGTGACGATGAGCATTGACCTGCCCTGCTTCGCGACTTGGTATAGGGTCTCGACAACCTCGTATCTCAGCTCGGGGTCCAGTGCAGAGGTAGGCTCATCTAGTAGGAGTAGTTTGGGGTCAATCGCTAGAGCCCTCGCTATAGCGGCTCTCTGCTGCTGGCCACCCGAGAGCTCCAGAGGATACTTTCCGGCTAATTCTCCGAGGCCGAGCATGTCAAGAACGGACTTAGCCGTCTCCTCTGCCTCTCGTCTACTCATCCCCTTACTAAGCTCTAGTGGAAGGGCCACATTCCTGATAATGGTCATGTGGGGAAAAAGGTTGTATTGCTGGAAGACAAACCCTGTATTCGCTCTTATTCTTCTGAGGACCGCCGGGTCAGGGCTCACAGTGAGCCCGTCTATGCGAATCTCCCCACTCCAAGGCCTCACCAAGTATGGAATACATTTCAGGAGCGTGCTCTTGCCCGAGCCACTCGGGCCGAGAATAACGACTTTCTCGCCCCTCTTGACGCGCAGGTCTATGCCCCTCAAGACCTCAACCTTCCCATAGCCAGCCCTTAACCCGTTAATTTGCAGCAGCTCCTCGCTCAAACTAGAGCCCTCTTATAACCGGGAATAGCATATCGCGTCTCCAGCATCTTAGAAAACTGCGACGTGGGCAGACAGATGGCGAGATAAATCGCAGCGGCCAGCAAGTATATCTCGGGCATAAACGTGTAGGAGACCATATACTCGGTCCTTCTAAACAGCTCGGCAACACCAATAATCGAGGCGAGCGACGTATACTTGATGAGGGCTACAAACTCGTTGACTAGCGCGGGGGTGGCAACCCGGATTGCCTGCGGAAATATGATGAACCGGTAGGTCTGGACAGTCGTCATCCCAAGCGACTCCGCGGCAAGATACTGCTCCTCAGGAATACCCTTAATCGCAGAGCGGAGGATCTCGGCCTGATAAGCCGCGCTATTGAGGCCGATCGCTATCACAGAGGCTGTGAAAGCGTCCAGCCTAATACCAACCGTGGGAAGACCAAAGTAGATAAAGAATATCTGCACGAGTAGCGGTGTTCCGCGGAAGAACTCGATGTACGAGCGGGAAATAATCGAAAGTGGCTTAGAGCCAAAAACTCTTGCCGCGGCTAAGACGGCCCCCAGTGCTAAGCCGAGAGCGAAGGAGAGAAGTGTCAGCTGCATCGTTACGGGTATGCCCTCCAGCAAGTAGGGGAGGATCTGGAACAAAAAACGACTAATGTCCAACTCCTAAAACCGTTTATTGCCCAAGCCACTTATTAATTTCTTCCTCGAAGATCCGGCTCATCTCGCCGCTTGACGTAAGATCTTCTATCACCTTGTTGACGATGTATTTCAGCTCCTCTTCACCCTGTGGGATTCCTATAGCAGCACCGCTTAGACTCCCAATCTTCAGGACTACAGCCAGCTCAGGGTCGCGGGATGCAAGCACGGTAGCGATTATGTCTCCCACGATTATCGCGTCGAGGTCTCCCCTCTTTAGCGTCATGACCATCTCGGGGTAGACCCGGTCATAAGAGACTATGTTAGCCTTTCCCCCCAGGTTCTCCTTGGCCCACTCCTCCTGTATCGTGCCCTGCTGGACACCTATGTTTTTGCCGACCAGCGCTGACTCTGAGGTGATTTGAGACGCCTTACTCTTAAGCACCACGACCGCGGCGTCGTATGCCACATAGTATCCCTTAGAGAAGTCGATCTCTCTTTCACGCTCCGCCGTGTGGTGGAGATCTGCCAAGATAAGGTCGATCTGCCCAGCCTTCAAGGCCTGAATCAAAGCACCAAACTTCATGTCGCGGATCTCAAGTTTGACACCGATCTCCCGCGCAATCCTATCAGCAATCACGATGTCTATGCCAGCGAAGTTGCCCTGCGCGTCTATGTATTCGAAGGGCGGCCAGTCTGCGCTCGTACCAACTATTAGCACACCTCGACTCTTAATTGTGTCGAGAAGAGACGGCTTGGCCGGTGGAGTCATAAGTGAGGAGGCTGCATAAAACCCACCGGCACCAATAACAACACCTACAACCAATGCGACTGCAATCCAAACGGCACCAACACTTTTAGCCGCCATGTTCGGTCAAAGTAAGGAAGTGGCCTGTTTAAAGACTTTTTTATAACACCGCAATACAGGCAGTTTTTACAACTTAAGACAGGCCATTTGGTTGAATTCTTTAAGTGGGGTGCTGTAGACAATATCTGCGACTCATATTTTTCTACGATAAGAAGATATATATTGAGGGGAAAGGCTGGAATAAGCATGACACGTTATAAGGCCCCCGATCTTCCAGCCGAGAAGGTTACCCCGGAGCTGGTTAGAGATGAGCTACTGAAGTGTTTTGAGAGCGCCAACAAAGAGTTCATGGAGATCCTCGGCCAGCCCTATCAGGACGAGGTCTTAAAGCAGCAGGTCCGCCAATTCCTCGAGGGCGTGTTTAAACAGTGTGGGGTAAGCATCGAGAGGCCGACTAAGGAGGGGCTCTTGATGGCGATAGAGGCCTGTAAGGCCAATGCTGAAAAGATGATGGGAGAGAAGGGCGCAGCAGTTATCAGACACCACTATGAAGAAATGATGAAGCTGATTAGCAAGCTCCGCTAAGACACGCCCTACCTACAAAATAACTAAAAAATTACTGGGTCTTAGGAGACTATCTCTCTTAAACTCTTTTAAGCCAAGAGTTCAGCCTTAACCAACGCATCTACAAGCTCTTTTATAGGCTCTCGAAGCTCATCTGGGTTTATCTCTGATATGTCTGCAACCTCCTGTATTACCTCCTCAACAGTCTTCTCCTCAAACCTATCCCAGATGGCTACAATCGACTCGTTCACAAGATACGCAACTCCTTTCTCGTTGACTAGGAGGAGCTCACCCTCCCCGGTCTGCGTGAGATATCCCTTCTTGTTTAGACGCTTTTCCTCAGCCAATTCAGCTATAGACTGGACCGCGCCTTATAACCCTTTACTGACTATTTCAAGCGAACTCGAAATAAAAACTGGCAACGAGGGGCATTAATGACATATATCGGCGATGCGCTGTTTTTCTCGATGGTCCCGGCCGGGCAGAACACGTCTTGGGGGTTGAGGAACAGGCTCTCGAGGATAATTAAGCCGAAGGATGGCAGGACACTTATGCTTGCTGTAGACCACGGATATTTTCTGGGCCCTATCCGCGGCCTCGAGAACCCAAGGAGGACGATAACACCACTCCTTCCATACGTGGATGCGGTGATGCTTACGCGCGGTGTTCTAAGAACCTCGATAGACCCGGAGTATGATGTTCCCGTGGTCTTGAGGGTTTCAGGAGGGAATACGATTGATGGCCCCGCACTTGGTGATGAGGAGATTGTAACGTCGATGGAGGATGCTATCAGGCTTAACGCCTCCGCCCTCGCATTCTCAATATACGTAGGTACACAGTTCGAGCATCAGACACTCAAGTCGCTAGCTAGGCTTGTGGACGCTGGTGAGAGGTATGGGATACCTATTCTAGCGGTCACGGCTGTGGGGCGTGAGCTGGAGAAGAGGACTGCAAAATACATCGGGCTCGCATGCAGGGTCGCAGCTGAGCTGGGAGCGCACTTCATCAAGACATACTATACAGAGGACTTCCACAGGGTTGTGGACTCTGTCCCTGTACCGCTCGTGATTGCGGGCGGGCCTAAACTAGAGTCGGACCTAGATGTCTTACAGCTCGCATACAACGCTGTATCAGAGGGCGCGGCGGGCATAGACTTCGGCCGCAACGTCTTCCAGAACCCCAACCCAATAGGCATGATCAAGGCGCTACGGGGAATAATCCACGAAAACATGACACCGCAAGAGGCTGCAGAACTACTAAAGCCGGAGAAGATAAAAGCATAGAGAATTTTGTAATCGGTATCGCGGTAGCAATCCTCTATCCTTTTTCTGTGATACTCGACGCTACGCTAAAAAGCATAGGTGTTGAGATAGCTACTTCTAGCTGGAGGTGAGACTTGTTTACCCTGCGCAGCCCTGTCATATACGCGACCTATTCTTTTATGCGTTAATCTATATAAAAAGCATATTAACCTGTTCATTTCCGTTAAGAAGCAATGACGTTAACTAAGCTGTTCGGCGCTAAGGTTCGGCGTAAAGAGGACCCACGGCTCTTGACCGGCCGTGGAAAATTTACGGCCGACATACATCTTCCCGGGACTTGCTATGCCGTTTTTGTTAGAAGCATGCGCGCCCATGCCCGGATCAAATCTGTTGACGTCTCGGATGCGCTTAGAATGGAGGGCGTGATAGCTGCCTTGACAGGTCAGGATATTAAAGATGCGTTAGGGGCAGTGCCTACTGCTTGGCTGCTACCCGGAGCCGAGCTCAAAGTGCCTAGGTATATGCCGTTGGCGGTGGACCGGGTAAGGTATGTTGGAGACCCTTATGCTGTGGTTGTAGCCAGTTCGCCCTACATAGCGGTCGATGCTGCTGAGCGTGTCAAGGCTGAGTTTGAACCCCTTCCTTCAGTAACCAATCCTGAGAGGGCGGTCCAGCCCGGTGCGCCACAGCTCTATGACGATGTCCCAAATAATACTGCGCTTGTCTGGAGGGCCTCTGGCGGAGATGTTGATGAAGTGTTTTCACGCGCAGATGTTATAGTCAAGCAGAAGATGTTTATTAATAGACTTCAGCCTACGCCGATAGAGACTAGGGGCGTTTTAGCCGTCTATGACAGGTATGCCGAGAAGGCCACCGTCTATATAACCAGCCAGTTTCCACACGTCCACAGGCTTCTTCTATCGGAGATTACAGGCATACCCGAACACCGGCTCCGCGTGGTCTCCTACGACGTGGGAGGGGGATTCGGTTCAAAGGGTCACTGTTACGGAACAGAGGCAGTGGTCCTGTATTTGGCTATGAGGCTGGGAATTCCAATCAAGTGGATTGAGACGAGGGAGGAGAACTTTAAGTCGACTATCCATGCGAGGGAACGTGTCGTATATGCAGAGGCTGCGGCGGCTAGGGACTGCAGGGTTCTGGGTCTTCGGGTGAAGTGTTACGCCAACTTGGGCGCCTATCTCTCTACATTTGCCCCCGGCATAGCTTCCTTAGTGTTTGGGGGCACGTTCCCGGGCCCCTACAACATCCAAGCCGTCTCGGTCGAAGTAGTTGGGGCTTTGACCAATACAGCACCGGTTGATGCGTACAGGGGGGCTGGCATGCCTGAGGGCACATATGTTCTCGAACGCTTGATTGACTTGATTGCTAAGGAACTCAACATGGACCCTGCAGATGTTAGGGCGCGCAACTTTATTCCTAGAGATGCATTCCCATACCGCACACCCATGGGGCTTACCTATGATAGCGGTGACTATGAGAAGGCTTTCAGAAAGGCTCTCGAACTTGCAGAGTATTGGCGCTGGCGCGAAGAGCAAGAGCGCGGCAGGGCTGCAGGGCGGCTGATCGGAGTCGGTATCTCGAGCTTCGTGGAGCTCAGTGGGCTGGGGCCGTCGGCGGCTATGAGGGCTGTGGGGTTAAGCTTGGGATTCTGGGAGAGCGCAGTTGTGAGGGTTCACCCGACTGGAAAGGTTACAGTCTTCACCGGTGGTCATCCGCATGGGCAGGGTGAGGAGACCACCTTCGCCCAAATAGTTGCCGATAAGCTGGGAGTGTCTATCGAGGATGTTGATGTCGTCCACGGGGATACGGAACTCACCCCGTTTGGGCTGGGCACGTACGGTAGCAGGACAGCAACGGTCGGAGGCGGAGCCATAGCACTAGCATGTGACAGAATAATCGAGAAGGGAAGGAAGATCGCGGCCCACTTGCTAGAGGTGCGTGAGGAGGACGTTGCATTTGAGGCGGGCAGATACTACGTGAAGGAGCTACCCGAGAGGCAGAAGAGTATACAGGAGGTGGCCCGCGCAGCCTACGCAGCCGGCGTCAACGAACTCCCACAAGGAGTAGAGCCAAGCCTAGAGGCCACGGCCTTCTACGACCCATCAAACTTCACGTTCCCATTCGGCACACACGTCTGCGTAGTCGAGGTCGACCCGGAGACCGGCCAAGTCAAGATTCTGAAATACGTGGCTGTAGATGATTGTGGAAACCAGATAAACCCGATGATTGTTGAGGGACAGATTCATGGAGGAGTGTTGCAAGGGCTTGCTCAGGCGCTCTACGAGGAGGCGGTTTATGATGAGAGCGGCAACCTGCTGACCTCAACGCTCGCCGACTACTTGGTGCCAACGACCGTAGAAGCACCTGACATCATCACAGATTTCACAGTCACTCCCTCCCCCCACAATCCACTGGGCGTTAAGGGTGTAGGTGAGGCCGGAACCATAGCCTCCACATCGGCAGTAGCCAATGCTGTTCTAGACGCCCTCACACACCTCGGGGTCAGACACATAGACATTCCACTCACACCCGAGAAGATTTTGAGAGCGCTAGGAAAGATTCAATAATGTGCTAGGACTCCCGCTAGTCAGCCGACGTATTTACTGGTATGGAGAGGCTGACAACTTAGAACCCGTGTTTAATCTCCGACGATTATCCTTCCTTCCATACCTTGCTCGCGGTGCCCAGGGATGGAGCAGTAGAACGTATAGGTGCCTACCTGATCGAATGTAAGCACTCCCAAGGATGTGGACCGCTGAGGATTGTTTAGCTTGAAGCCAAGCTCGTCTATTGTGATGTCGTGCAGTTGGTTGTCAAAGTTCTTCACCACTAGTACAATGTTATCTCCCCTGTCGACGGTGAACTCTTTAGTAGTTTTGTAGTTAACGCTCTCCTCCTCGATGTACAGCGTCGCGCCGGGTGAACCACTAGCTAGGGGCCAGCCCGAGCCGCCTGGTGAGGCTGATGATAGGTAGGCAGTGAAGAGTGATCCCACCATCACGCCGAAGACTATCAGAGAAACTGCGTTAAGCTTGGAGACTTTAAGTGGTGTGATAGGTATCCTGCCCCTAATTTCTCGGAAGCCCTGTATAGCAAAGACGACTGAGAGGGGCGCGCCTAAAAGAAATGTAAGCGCAATTATGAATGAGTCTGGCTGGCTGCTAGGCCGTGAAAGTATTCCCAATATCTCTGTCACAAAGAGTGCTAGCGTGACCATCAGGCTTGCTGACCCCGCTAGAAAGCCCCACAACCTACCACGCAGTACCGCTATGAGCGAGGCTATGTAGGCTAGTATGAAGACGATGAAGGGTATTGCTGGAAACGGAAATCCAAAGCCGCCGAAAGCGATAAGGAAATAGGCGAAATATACTGAGCCGAGTGCCAGAATAACCGACATCGATATTTTGTTTATCGACCACCTGTGCATAGTCTTAGAATGCTCTTCTGACATGATATTTTCCATGAGGGTAATATAAAATAGTTATGTGAATAACATAGTTCTGGTTGTCTCACATAGACTTATTAAGGTCATCTCCTATGAGTGTGGTCATGACAGCTGAACAGAACAAGACTGTCGTCAGAAAAATAATTGAAGAGGTGAATCGCGACCACAGCATTAGTAACATAGACAACATACTAAGAAAATTCTATAATGATGAAATGGTTTACCATGGCACTGGCACAGGCGAGACACTTGATAAGAATGGTATGAAAGAGTTTTTCAGCATCTATTTTGCAGCTTTCCCCGACATGAAATTTGAGATCCAAGACCTCGTCGCAGAGGGCGACAAAGTGGTATACCGCATGACTGCAAAGGGCACGCATAAAGGAGAATTGATGGGAATACCTGCTACAGGCAGAACTTTCTCGGTCAGGACGATTGGAATAATGCGGTTTAAGGATGGTAAGGTTGTGGAAGAGTGGGAAAACTTTGACGAGCTTGGTGTATTTCGACAGTTGGGCCTAGTCAAAGAATAGAATAATGAAGTCAATATATTGACCTCACTTTAGCCCTGTAACACCGAGCATACGCTAGTATATTTGGCCGGCTCAAAAGTTATCCGCCATCTTTTTTACCAACATTTACTCTTGCATACGACCTAGTACAACTTGACAGTCACTGCCTCGCCCTGATAAAGGTTCTAAGAGCGCCTAGGGAGATTTGATGGGTTGTTAGGACCGTCGCGTATTCCGCTTTGAGTGTTAAAGTTCTTTAATAGAGGCACCCTCAGGATTTATTGTTGGGGTAGTCCGTAGGCTTTTGTGGGGAGGGGTTTAGGGGCCATTGAGGTTCTTCGCAACCACTGTGACTGGGCTTGAGGATGTAGCGGCTGCGGAGATCTCGAGGCTTCTTGGCGTAGATGTGGTTACCGATGTCTCGAAGGTCTTCTTCGATGCGTCGCCTGAGGGGTGTGCCCTCCTCAACTACTCGGCCAAGAGTGTGAACAAGGTCTATCTGCTTGTGGCGCGGGGTGAGGCTACGGGTCTAGCCGAGATAGAAGGACTCGCGGCTGCGCCGAGCCTAGTTGAGCTTATCGATAGGGGGCAGAGTTTTGCGGTGAGAGCGGAGAGGCATGGTGAGCATGACTTCACCAGCTTGGACATAGCGGCGGCTGTGGGGGAGGCTATAATAGAGTCATACAAGAGTGCGACCGGCGTTAGGTTGAGGGTTGACCTCAACGACCCTGATGTCGAGTTTCTAGCCATCCTGAGGGATAGCGACTTTATCCTAGGTCTCAACACTACCGGCCTATCACTCCACCACAGATACTACAGGGTCCGACACCATAGGGCCGGCCTCTCCCCAACCGTCGCGTACTCGATGTTGATGATTGCTGGCTGGCAGCCAAGCGAATCCTTGCTAGACCCGTTCTGCGGCTCAGGAACAATCCCGATAGAGGCGGCAATACATGCCCTCAACATCCACCCGGGAATAAGGATGGAAAACCTCGCGATGACGAGGCTTAGGATCTTCAGCCCCGCTATGCTTCGCCAGCTTAAGGAGAGGCTGATGAGTGAGGAGGAGTCTCCCAAGCCTCTGGATATAGCTGGGATAGATGCATCACCAAAAGCTCTCGCAGACGCGGAGACGAATCTAGAGATGGCCGGCTTAAAGGGGTGTGTAAATCTATCATTGGGAGACGCTCTGAATCTCGAGAAGTTCATCAAGAAGCCCTTCAGCAAGATCGTCTGCAACCCTCCATTCGGAGTGAGGATGGGGCTCCGCGACCCCTACAGCTTCTACACCAAGGCATTCTCATCTATGAGACGTGCCTCGCCGGGCGCGAGTCTCACACTTATTGCGAGTAAGCCTGTAGTTGTTGCCCGGGCCCTAGAAGATGTGGGCTGGACCGTGACGGGGGAGAGGAGGATAATGCTCGGCTCGATAGCCGCCCATATAATAAAAGCAGAGCAGTAAACCCTGCTAAACTATCTGCTGATATTCCTCGCCTGGGACGGGCTGGGCGGTGAATTGCTCGATGGTCAGGGATGATAGGAGTTCAGGGGTGGCCTCTCCCCGCTCAATCAGGTATCTTCGCGCGAGATACCAGAAGGCGAATGGGAGGGAGGTTCTGCCCCTATTATTCATGGGGATTATGAGGTCTATATTGTTGCAAACGTTGTCGGTGCTGCACATAGCTATTACCGGCTTCCTAGCGATCGAGGCCTCAACCACTGCCTGCAAGTCGTAGCGAGGGTCGGAAACCAGCACGACCTCTGGCTCGACATAGTATTTTAGTGTCCTATTTGTCAGGATTCCGGCCGGTATCTTGCCGGCGACGGGGATGCAGCCAGTAACCTCGCAGAACCTCTGAACAGCCCTTATCCCATAGACGTGTGTTGAGACGACCAAGATTTTTGAGGGTTCGAACAGGGCCATGAACCGGGCCGCTATGTTCAGCCGCTCTAGGAGCTTCCTAGCCTCGAATAGGTATACCCCGTCCGGCCTCATCCTATATATGAAGCGCTCCATGTGGGCAACCTTTACCTTGGCTCCAAGATGCACTCCACTCTTAACGAGGAGCTCCTGAAGCTCCACGTCAGGTGAGAGATAGTCCCTAGCCTCCAAGCATCATCACCGGGATAGCCACCCTCAAGCCTACCTCGCACAAGATATGGACAATTCTGTATTCATATACCTTTACAGAGCCCTCCCCACACGCATCGAGAAGGGTTTAGGCAATCCTCCTGACCCTTGAGGCCCCAACTTCTTCGCTGATCCTGACCAGCTCGTTGGCCTTGGCAATCCTTTCACCTCCCAGAACACCAGCCTTAATCACCTTACACCCCATTCCAACCGCAAGGTGCGAGAGATAGGCGTCGGTTGTCTCGCCTGACCTGTGGGAAGCGACAGGCACGGCACCACCCTTTAGGCAGGCCTCTACGGCGCCCCAAGTCTGGTATAGGCTCCCAACCTGGTTGGGCTTGATGATGGCCGCGTTGATAGCTCCCTTCTTGAGGCAGTCCTCGATCAGTTCTCGCCGCGTAACAACTAGGTCGTCGCCGCAGATTAGAGTGTTGGGTAGGCGTTTTCTCAGTTCGGCGAAGGCGTCTGGGTCATCCTCCAAGAATGGATCCTCTATGTATACTAGGTTTGCCTTTCCCGCCAACTCTTCGATGTAGTTTATGAATCCTTCACGGTCCAAGTAGAGGCCCTGGCTCTTCAAGACATATCTCCGCGAGGACTCATCATATATGCTCCCAGCAGCAACATCTAAGCCCACGCCTATCCTAATACCCATCTCGTCACCGACCCTCTGGGCAGCCTCCTTAACAGCTTCAAGGGCAGCCTCTACAGAGATAGGCGGGGCATAGCCGCCCTCATCGCCTTTCCCAAGTGGGAACCCGCTCACCCGCTTCGACAGTATTTCTCCAAGCCTCCTATGCACCCTGATGTTGGCCTCCACCGCCTCGTGGATTGTCTTCGGGTTCAGCGGTATGACGAGATACTCTTGGATCTCTGGCGCGCCTTGGCCGGCGTGTTTCCCACCTCCTAACACGTTGCCTAGTGGTAGCGGAAGTGCAGGCTCCTGCCCTGTCTCACGGGCGATGAGTTTGTAGAGTGGCTCGCCTCGTAGAGCTGCGTAAGCAGATAGCACTGCGACCGAGACCGCGAGTGCTGTGTTCCCTCCAATGCCTGAGTAGTTGGGGGTACCGTCAATCTCTTGCAGCAGCTTATCAAACTCGATGAAGCCGGTGTATTCGTGTCCAACCAGCCTCGGGGCAACCCTCTCCCTCAATACCTTGACGGCAGCCTCGGGGCCTCCTACCGGATAAGGCTCCACCTCCCTCTTACCCCTGCTCTTACCTGCGGGTGCCGCCGCGCGTCCTTTCACCCCGTCTACAACCGCCTCTACCTCTATCGTCTTATCTCCTCGAGAGTCGAAGACCACCCTACCAGACAGGCCTGTTATCCGCCCCAACCACTTCCTCCCCCGCCAGATGCTACGGAGAACTCTAAGAAGCTGTCTATGACCTCCACGTGGGAAAGGAACATCCTCCTGCAGCAGTACCTCTTGACTCCCAGAGAATCGAGAGCTTCTGCGGGCTTCATGCCAGACTTGACAAGCTTGTTGTACCGCTCCCATAGATGCCCTATAGGCGCTCCACAGCTAAAACACCTGATGGGGAACAACATGTTCACTCGACTAGTCCTAAGTGGCAGGATAAAAATTAGGGCCCAAGGGCGGGTCCCTCCCCAACCCATATTTATATGGGCGGGAGACATTGAAGGGTGAATGTCCTCAACCCGCGTCTCGACAGGCATCCCAACCCTCGACAGGATAACTGGAGGTGGGCTGATACCCGGCAAGACATACCTTGTCACAGGAGAGACGGGCGTGGGGAAGACCATCCTCTCCCTCCACTTTTTGATGGAGGGGCTTAGGAGGGGTGAGAAGGTGTCCTATGTCTCGCTTGATGAAAGGATTAACGGCGTGCTTGACGGCGCCCTGACGCTTGGCTGGGACTTCTGGACCCCATACAGGGAGGGCAGGTTCTTCCCATTCGAGATACGCATCTACTCGGAGGACCTTGGCCGCTACAGGAAGGATAGCAGGGCGTATATCGACACCATAATCAAGATGACGCGGGGAGGAGAGGTCTCGCGGATAGTCCTCGACCCCATATCCGCAATGGCCTTCGGAGCAGCCGACGAATATGCAGTCCGCGAATATATCCGCGAAATCATAGTCTACTTGGAGGAGAAGATAGGTGCAACCACCATACTGACGTGTGACATCCCCTCAGGCTCTACACAGCTCAGCAGGTTCGGATACGAGGAGTACCTCTCATCGGGTGTAATCGTCCTCGGCCTAGTCAACCTAGATGGCCGCCTGGTGCGGACCCTGCTGGTGAGGAAGATGCGCTGGTCTCCTGCAGACCACTCTATCTACACCTTCGAGATAGTTAGGGGCCGGGGGATAATCATCGGACCCACGCTTAGGGCTCTTCAGCAGAGGATGGCAGTGCCTGGGGCAGCCAACTCGCCGACCACTAGGGCTCAAGGTGTTCAGGCAGGCTCGTCTGAGGGGGCTACGAGAGACTCCTCCCCAATATAGACCTCACGCTCACCCCAAGGATTCTTTACAACCCTGACGAAGTGTAGAACTACCTGCTCCCCCTCCCGGACCTCCTCCAACATCTTTACAGCCTCACCCCACGCCTTACAGAATATCGATCCAGACATATCCTTGAGCCAGAAGCTTGAGAAATCAGTCTCACCCTTCTTGGTCTTCATGCGGGTGGTGGGCGACTTGGAGAAAACCTCACCTTGGACGGAAGCGTCAACCATACCTGCGCGCAAATCCCCTATTGCCTGTATCTTGGGCCGAGGCTCAGCCTCAACATGGGCCGGCTCATACTCTAGGGGAATGATTGCCCAGCCCTTACCGACCCGTGTGTAACGCATCTCCCTAACAGATATGAGCTGGCCGGGGCTGATGTCCTCTGAATAAACCCTCTCAACCCCGTCTTGGGTTATGCCTAGTAGCATTCCCTGTTGTGGGAGCCTGCGTTCGATTTTGAGTAGCACCGGCTCCTGTGGGGGTAGAGGTGGTATGAATATGCTGGAGCGCGATGTTGTTGATAGAGTTCCGCCTGGAGACCATTTTGCCCCGGCGACATATGCTATCTTACCGATACTAGATTCGTCTAGGAGGCCCACATGATCCCTCCACAGACTGAGTTCAGCCTTAACGCCACGCCATCCAATGAGCAAGTCTCTAACACCCACAGCCTCACCCTTCACAGAGACACTCCTCGCCTCAGAGAACCCGAGAATAACGGCCTTAAAGTCTACGGTCCCACGCGCCTCAAAAACCTCGGGCAACTCGGCGAAGAAATGCTCAAGGGGAGGAAGACCCGGCCCAGCCTCGGATATCTCGGCATGCTCGCCGAGATGTACCTCAACCGCGCCATCGGGCCTCTCACGGGTATAAGCTCCTCTCACCAAGATGCTCTTACCAATGGCCACGTTAGCAGCCTCAAGCCTACTTACCGCATCACCCCACGCAACGGCGTCTACAACCCCCGAGTCGTCTCCGAGCCTGAGGTAAACGACTGGGGGCTCGCGCCTAGGCCTAGACACCCCTATCACTCTGGCCTCAATATTCACCGACCCAAGCCCGCCCACAAGCTTAGACAAAGCAACGGTAGAAGAGCCCTGCCTAAGGCCCTCAAACAACCCAAGCTCGCCGGCCACAATATAGAGGGCTCCGAGGCGAGTCAGCCTCGGGTCCTCAGAAACCCTCCTCTCAACCTCCACCTCGATCTCCTCCCGCTTATCCTCCCCCACGAGGCTCAGAACACGCCTCAAAAGCGCCTCATAATCACTCATCCCACATACCAGTCCCGAACCCGGCATTTATACCCTGAAGACCCATGTCTCGATGTAGGGGCTAAGGAATCGATGACCGCACGGTCCCCTAGAATAGAAAAGCATATAATCATGTACAATTAAAAAGGTACGTGGCAGTCAGAACTAGGCCTACAGGTGTAACAATTCTAGCGATTCTGGAGATAATAGGTGCGATATTGTCTCTGCTGGGTGCCGTGTTTTTCTTTACTATTGGAGCATTAGCAGGAGTGGCCCCAGCGGCAGGTCCTTTGGGCGGCTTATTCGCGGTGATCGGGGTCGCCTTTGGCGGGCTGCTTTTAATCTTGGCCCTAATAGGGTTTGTGCTTGCCTATGGTTTCTGGACGGGGAAGGGTTGGGCGTGGATTCTTGGAATAATATTCTCGATAATCGGGATAATAATTGGTCTGGCCTCTATTATCGGTAACCCCGCTAGCATAGTAGGCATAATAATAAACGTCTTGATAATATACTATTTGACTAGGCCGCATGTAAAGGCGTGGTTTGGAAAAGCATAGTAGGTATACTAGCACACCACTCCTTTTTTTAGCTTGGTTTTTCAAAGTATAATATGTCAAGCGGGTGAAATACCTTCATATGTGCACCATCCTCTATGTGGATTGCGCAGACACTGCTCTCGGTGACTATGGCCTCGACACCTCTTGAGGCGAAGAGTTCGAAGAGCCTAACACCCATGGTCTTGGAGAGCCCTCTTCCGATTGGGCCGTGCTTCATTCCAAACGTCCCAGCCATACCACAGCACATGCCATCCTCGATGACCTCTGCCTCCAATCCTGCAGCGCGCATGAGGGCCACAATATTCTCAGCGCCTGATAGAGGCCTCTGGTGGCACGGCACATGGATGCCGTAGCGCTTCTCGGAGCGGGCTTTCACCGCCAACACACCCTCACCAACCAGTCTCCTAAGGACTTGGAGGGCCTCTACAGTGTTTCTCGAAAGGGCCTCAGCCCTCTCATCACCCTTCAGCAGGTAGGGGTATATGTGTTTCAGTGTGTAGGTCGCGGTGGGCTCGATCGAGACGATACTGTACCCCTGCTCGACATAGCTTGAGAGAAGCTCCACATTCTTGACCGCGTATTTCTTGGCGCCATCCCAGTCCCCGTAGGCTATTAGTGGATACCCTGAGGTGAGCTGAGGGGGTAGCTCAACCTTCACTCCGGCGAGCTGGAGAGCTATGACAAGGCTCTCAGCAATCTCCGGCCTACAATAGTTCGGGAAAAAGTCCAAGAAAAGTGCAACGCGGGCCCGTGGGATAGGAACCTCCTGCCTAATACGGTTGAATCTCTTGACAAATGTCTCTCTCCTAAACTCTGGGAGTGGTGCTGTGCGGTCGAGGCCGACCAGCTTTTCGAGCAGGAAGCGCGAGGCGCGGGATTTTAAGACCCAGTTGCTCACTGGGGCAAGCTGGGATGCAAGCTTTCCGAGGGCCTCGTACCTCATCATCGACCTGTCAGCCTTGGGATAGCCATACCTCGATGCCAAGAGATTCTTAACCCTCGAGATCATGAGCGGTATGTTGATGGAGATGGGGCAGACCTCTTTGCAGAGCCCGCATGATATGCAGAGATGGGCGAAGGATGCCTCCCCCAGCCCGTGGATGTTGGCGGTCCAAGGTATGCCGATAGGCCCAGGATATATGTGGCCGAAGATGTGGCCGCCTGTAACGCTGTAGGGTGCGCATACGTTCATACAGGCGCCGCACCTTATGCAGTATAGAGCCTCCCTGAAGACGTCGTCACCCACCATCCTGCTTCTTCCATTGTCTAGTATGACTATGTGCATCTCGCGGGAGCCGTTACCAGCCATAGGAGACCTCCCAGCCATGATGGAGACATATGTAGTGAGTCTCTGCCCCGTCGCAGCGACGGCATGCGCCCTAGCAAGTATGAGAGCTTCTTCGACCGTCTCAACTATCTTCTCCATGCCGACTAGGACTATCTGGACACGGGGGAGGCTGGAGGTTAGCCTACCGTTACCCTCGTTCGTTTCTAGGACCACCGCACCCATCTCGGCAATGGCCACGTTGGCTCCGTTGAGGCCTATATCGGCCGTGAGAAAGACTTCGCGGAGTCTCTGGCGGACATACCTCATAATCTCTTGAATGTCGCTGCTCACTTCTCCGCGAGCTTCTTCTGAGAAGAGCTGGCTCACATCCTCGATGGTCTTGTGTATCGCTGGGAAGACTAGGTGGCTTGGCTTCTCGCGGGCAAGCTGTATTATCCTCTCGCCCAAGTCTGTCTCGACGACATTGAGGCCTTGGGCCTCAAGCCCCTCGTTGAGTAGAATCTCCTCACTGGTCAGAGATTTAGACTTGGCTACTAGTCTTGCGCGGGCATCCCTTGCTATCCCCGCTATTATTTTGACCGCCTCATCTCCGTCGCGGGCGAAATAGACCCTCACCCCCCGCTCCTCAGCATTTCTGGAAAAGACGTCTACCAGCTCGGAGAGCCTCTCGATACTTCTCTCCTTTATCCTCCTCGCCTCACTCCTGAAGGCCTCATAGTCCCCCATCTCGGCAATGGCTTTCGCCCTGCCCCTGAGGCCTCTAAGCATCGCGGCGTACAGGCCTCTTACTGGCCCCTGCCTGAGCCTCCGCCTCACCCTCTCCTCCAGAGCACCGTAAGGTGTCAACTCAGCCTACACCTCGAGTATGACCTTGACGATGTGCGGTCCATGGACTCCTATAACCTGTCTTAGCTCGATATCGGCGGTCCTACTTGGCCCTGATATTATTGTGGCTGCGAAGGCTTTTTGCTTAGATGCCCGTCTTATGAGTGGGGCAGCATCCAGCAGTCCTTCCAAGATTTTTGAAGACTCTAGGTATGCGATGTGGGTTGGGGGCAGGGTTGAGACCAGTCTGTCGGAGTCGTCGTAGCAGATCTCCAGGATTGAGCCTGTCTCGGCTATTCCAGCCTCTGGGAAGGATATGCCTAGGCTGCAGTTAGCTATCTCGGTGGGTTGGGCATGGGGTCCAACAAGCCTAGATACCCCGTCCAGACTATTCCTGATGCTTTCGAGACGTTTTTCATCGCATGTGGCTATTGCTTCTGGGCCGGAAGAGGCCCTCGCCTCCCTCACGATGAAGTCTAGGACCTCGTCCCAGCTCTGCACAAGCTCCACCACACCCCCCTGCTCCCTAAACCTCTCGATGAAGAGGCCCACTCTCTCGCTTATGCGCATATGACCATCAAGGCTAAAATTCCTCTATATATGAGCGTTACCATCTCACGGAACTCTAGCAGACCATGCATCTAAACTGTGTGAGAGAACCTTTAAAACGCCTCAAAGTGCAGATATCTGGTGTGCGCCTGTTCATCAAGGTTTTGGAGGACTATCCCGAACTCTTCGGCGTAAAGGAGGTTAATGGTCGGAGGGTCTCTGTGGAGGAGTTGATTGAGAAGATCGCTCTCGAGCTTGGGCCCGAGATTGACAGGGTTCTTGAGGAGAGGAGAAGGTGGCTTGAGGATGATCGGCCCCTCTCGGCGAAGGGTGCATTCCCCGACTGGGGAGAAGTGTTCATGGATGCGGATGGGAACAGGAGAACCTTCCGAGAGATAGTCCAAGGAATGATCGACAACTTTCTCGGACGAGACACGTCGCTTAGGTGGAGGCTCAACGAGAACGTCCCGATACCTGACGATGCGCATCCGCTCAAGAATCCTGGCCTGGAGATCACTGGGCCTTGGCATCCGCTTAGCAGGGCGATAAACCAGATCAATTCTGACGTCGCGGTGGCTTTCGAGGATGAGGAGGACGCTTCTCCCGCCATGTATATTCCCTACGGCTCCAAGGATAAGTGTGCTGCTGTCTGGGAGGCTAGGAGGAATGTTAAGAGGGTTCTAGCGGGTGAGCTGCCCTCCGAGTATGTTGAGCGTGGGAAAATATACAGGGTGGAGAAGCCGCGGCATAGGTGGCCGACAGTCTTCCACAGGCTGCCGGGAATACATCTGCTGGACTTTGACGTCCTCTTGGACGGGAAGCCTATACCATCCATTATTACCTCGGCGGTCATCTACACTCTGAACAACTACGAGTCTCTGAAGAGAGCGGGCTCCGGTGTCTACTTCTACATCCCCAAGATTCAGACGCCAAGTGAGGCACTGGTTGTAGAGAAGCTCCTGAGGATGATAGAGGGCGCAATAGGTGTCCAGTATGGCACCATCAAGATCGCCATGCTCTATGAGGAGGGGCAGGCAGGCCGGTATCTTCCAGCAATACTCTGGGTCTGGAGGGAGAGGCTCATCAAGTCGAGTAATGGTAGGTGGGACTACCTCGGCAGCCTGATAGAGATGTGGAAGGAGGAGAGGGTCTTCCCTGATCCGCAGAACATTACGATGAGCTCGCCGAACATGATAGTATACCAGAGGTATAATGCGCTCATGATGCTAATGGCTGGTCTGAGGAACGGCGAGGCAGATTCGGCTCCTGTGGGCGGTATGGCGGCAGTCATGCTCTACCCAGCCACAGACCCCTACCGCCGCAACAAATACAACCTCAAAGCCCTCAGGGACATAAAGCTCGACAAACTCCGCGAGCGCCTACTCGGCCTGATATTTGTCCCAGAGGAGCCGTTGCTTGAGGGCCGCAAAGTCACCCTCGAGGACGTCCTCTCAGGCAGGGTCAGGGGAAAGCTCTACGACGTGTTCAGGCAGAGCTGGGTTGCAACTAAGGAGGAGTCCTACGTCGCCGCGGGAAATGAGCCGCTGCGAGCAGACGTGTCTATGCTCCAGCGGATAATAGACGCCGAGGTCAGGCTTGAGAATGTTGAGGGGATGGTGCTACCCACGGTGGACAGCGGGCTGACAGAGGGTGAGAGGAAGAGGTTTCAGATGCTTGGACTGCTGGACTCTGATGGAAGGATTATGCCATGGGTCATTCCTAGGGAGGAGGTGGAGACGCCTGAGAAGCTCTTCTCAAGCCGTATCTGGGGAGATAAGGACCTGTGGCACGGCCTATACGACCCACCAAGCGGAGACATAACAGTCGAGCATATCCAGCACGCATTCTACATGGCAGCCAACTACGGCTTCCAAGTCCTAAACGGAAACCTCGCAGCAGCCATCGACGACTACGAGCTCAGGCAGAGATTCATGAACGACCTCGCAACCTACAGAATCTTCGTCTCTTGGCTCTGGACTCTGATACGCCACCGCGCAAAGATCACCAAGCCAGGGAGTCTTAAGGCCCCTAGCCTCACGGAGATTGGCGTCATACCCGCGATTGATAAGGTTAGGGTCGAGGATGGGACTGTCTTTTCTGAAGAGCTCTTCAACACTCTCTGGGAGCTTCACAACGAGTGGGTTAAGGCCTTCTACGAGGAGCAAGACAGGTTGGCCGCCACTAGGATTGTGTCTGGGGTTCTTGGGGCGGGAGCAGTGCGTAGCGAGCTTGTGGAGCTGATACTCCCGGTTATTAGGCGGGCCTATGGGGTAGGCCCCTTCAGAGACCTATCACTGGAAGAGGCTGCGAAGGCGGTAGCCGCGATGCTCAACGTCGATTCCCGCACTGCTCAGAGAGAAGTTGAGCTTAACGCACCCCGCTTCGACAGGTCTAAGGCGCCCATCATAATGGAGGTTCTCAGGAGGCAGCTAACCTCGCCCCGCTATATACAGCACAGCGCCAGACTCCTCTTCACCATGGCCAGCATGAGTGATGAAGAGGGAAAGCACCTCCTCGAGGCGGTCTTCGCTCCATCGAGAAGCGAAGTCGTTGATAAGGTTAGGCGCGGCCTGCTCGATAAGAGATACCTCGAGTTACACGACTACATCTACGACTACAGGCCGATTGGAGTCTAACTATCTACCGGATTTCTTAGGTGGCGCTCGCTTCCAGTAGTCTATGAGGGGGAGCCAGACGGTCATAACCGAGTCACCCCTATTCGCCCACGCATAGTAGGGGATAGCGTTCACCCTAGTCTTTCTCCTACCCAGCATAGGGGCTTCGACGCTCCTGTAGAGCCGCCCAGACCAGCCCGCAGAGTCTGCCACCCAAGCATCAAAGGAGAGCGTGGCTACCCCTCCGAGCAACTCTCTCCGAAACCTCTCCCGGAAGACTGTGCCCCTCTCCAACGCCACCAGCCTCGGGTCTACCCTATTGTCAACACTCTCAAGGCAGTAGACAGTAGGGCCCCGCGCCAGCGCTACATGTCCTACATTATTCCGCACGTAGGGGTGTGAGGCAATCTTTCTAACCTTCATAGGGAAGCTGGCTTTGACTGTAGTCCTACCCCTCCACTTCCTCCTAAGCTCGAAGTATGTCGAAGGCCTCGGCCGGTAGACCCGGCCATCCACATTTACACGCGGCTCATCACACCAGCCCGGAACCCTGAGGAGGAGTGAGAAGGTTGCAGGCTCTTCACACTCGACCGTCATCTTAACCTCACCCCGCCAAGGATAGTCGGTCTCCTGCCTAAACACCACCCCAACGCCATCCAGATTCACGGTGGCTTTGCTCGAGCCATAGAGGTGTACCCATAAACCCCTCTCAGAGGTTGAGTAGAAGTAGCCTGGAAGAGAGGTAAGCAGCCTCGCGATGTTTGGAGGGCAGCAAGCACATGGGAACCAAGGCGACCTAGAGTATCCTCCGCTCGAGGCCAAGGGGTTCATGTAGAAGTACCTTGTTCCGTCCAAGGATATGCCGGATAGGATAGAGTTGTAGAGAGCTAGCTCCATTATGTCCGCAAACCTAGCCTCGCCCATCGCGAGAAGCATCCGCCAGTTCCACATGAAGCTCGCTATGGAGGCGCATGTCTCGGCATAGGCCCTCTCATTCGGGAGTTCATAATCATCGCCGAATGCCTCTGAGACATATCTGGACCCAGCCGCCCCCGTGATGTACATCTTTCTCTCTACGAAGTTGCGCCAGAGCCGCTCCATCGCATCTAAGAGACTCCTCTCGCCCGTCTCCATGTAGAGGTCAGTGACTCCACAGTTTAGGTAGAGTGCCCTAACGGCGTGGCCGACGATCTCGCTGAGTTCGCGGACGGGAGCGTGGTCGACAAAATATGACGCGCCACCAAATATCCTGTAGAGGGCGTTGCTTAACCGGTCCTCCGGCGGAGGCCTCAGACTGTCTCTACCCCTCTCGTTTATGAAGAACTCGGCCGTCTCGAGGTATCTTTTCTCGCCCGTCTCTCTGTAGAGCTCTATTAGCGCCATCTCAATCTCTGGGTGTCCGCACACACCCCTTATCCCATCAGGGTTGAAGGTCTCGGCTATCAGGTTGGCAAACTTGACTGCAGCCCAGAAGAGCTTCTCCTCACCGACAGACCTGTGAAGCGCTATTGCCCCCTGAATCAGGTGGCCTGCACAGTAAAGCTCATGGTCAAATGTCAGGTTCTGCCAGCGACGCTCAGGCGCGCCGTGGTGCTCGGTGAAGAGGTAGCCATCCTCCTCCTGTGCGGCTACGATGTCGTCTATAACACTCTCTACAACCCCTTTTAGCTCGTCCTCCTTTCTTTTGGCGAGGTAGTAGCCGCACGCCTCCAACCACTTGTAAACGTCCGAGTCATCGAAGACGAAGAGTGAGCGTAGAGGCCTCTCAGAAGTCCTTCCAGCCGCCCACCTAAACCTCTTAAGCCTGTCACTCTCCTCCAGCATCCTATACTGGTGCCAGATCGCTTCTCTGGCAGTCTCTCCCACCCATCTCCCCCAGAACCCACCAACAATATCGACATTGTCTATAGGTACAGGCCTTAAACAGGCGTGAGGGCTCCTCGAAACATTAACCACGTTGACTGGCATTCGAAAATTCCTTGAACCCTACTCCAAAATATGTCTTTAATCGATGACCCAGTGTGGCTGAGACACACGAACAATCCGCGACGCATAGGTTTATGATGAGGGGAGGGATCTTTCACGTGTGCAGCCTCTAAAGTCTAGGCCTGTCATTGTCCTGAATTTCAAGACATATAGGGAGGCTACTGGGGAGGGCGCGGTGAGCCTTGCGAGGATTGCGGAACGAGTTAGGCAGGAGCAGGGCGTCAACATCATGGTCTCCGTGCAGCACACCGATATCTACAGGGTGGCGGGCAGCGTCAACATACCTGTTCTAGCACAACACATAGACGCGCGTGAGCCAGGGAGCTGGACTGGACACGTGACTGCGGAGGCGGTAAAGGCAAGCGGGGCTGTTGGAAGCCTAGTGAACCACTCTGAGAGACGACTTACACTAGCGGATATAGGCGCATGCATAGCGGCCCTAAAGAGGCTAGACCTTCTCTCCGTTCTGTGCACTGACACTCCTGAGACATCCGCGGCAGGTGCAGCCCTTGCGCCAGACATGCTCGCTGTGGAGCCGCCAGAACTCATAGGAACGGGCATTTCTGTCTCCAAGGCCAAGCCAGAGGTTGTTACCAAGACCGTCGAGCTAGTAAGGCGAGTCAACAACGAGGTTATCATACTGTGTGGTGCCGGGATATCGTCGGCAGATGACGTTGCGAGAGCCATTGAACTCGGGACGGAGGGAGTCCTCCTAGCATCAGCCTATGTCAAAGCTAAGGACCCATACGGTCTCTTGGCCTCGATGGCCAAGGCCGCTAAAGACTCGTTTAGGCGCTAATCTGCCAGTCTATTATCTGGAGGGGCACAAAGGTTGAGCTGACGTCAATAGCCGCAATCTCTCTTTCAACGTTCAAGTCAAGCACCAAGGGGCCTGGGCTTATTCTTTGGAAGAAGTTGCTGAAGCCATCCGGCCCTCTCGCCATCTTTATCGGTGAGCCGCTCGGCGTCAACCCGGTTATTTGGGGGTAGGAGATGAAGAGCCTATCACCCTCAGGCGCGGTTAGATGCATCCTAATTCCTGTCGTGCCTGACCGTGATTCCAGCTCAACACTATCAGGATATAGTCTGACCAGTCTAAACTGAGCATTTAGGGAAATGTTCCCCTCAACGGTAAGCTCCAGCGTGAGGGGGAGAAGCCTTGAGTCACTGCTCTTTACAAACGCGCTATATTTCCCCGGTGCGACTTGAAGGCGGGCCACACCATTGCTGTCGGTGCGGGTGGAGTGTAAGCCCACCGTCACTAGGGCTCCGGTATCAGGCCTAGCCACGCCATCCACTCCCACTAGCTGGACGTTAACAGTCAACTCATAGATCGGTACCGCTCCGGGCATCGCGGCCGAGAGGCTGCTGAAGGGGGCGCTAACGCCTTGGTATAAGGTGAAGGCGATTATTAGAAGCGCTAGGGAGGCTGCGAGTAGGATGCGGCCGGATGCTCTCAAGCATCTGGTGAACGTGTTATGCCGAATTTATACTGGTGGTTGAAATTTTGTCTTTTATGCTGTAAAATTATTGTTAAAGGCGTAAAGTTAAATATAACGGCGTTATCAGAAGCCATGCGATGGAGAAAAAGAAGGTAATTGCTCTAACTATCGCAGCAGCTGTAATATTCGTCGCGGCTGCTCTTCTAAGCCTTCAAACCCTCACACCGAGACCTGGAATTACAAAGATAATACTGGCTATACAGCCGACACAAAACCCCCTAGACATAGCCGAGTCGTCCAAGAATCTTAAGGAGTTTCTCGAGAAGAGGCTGGGACTCCGGGTAGAAGTGTATATACCGACCGACTATGCAGGCGTCATAGAGGGGCTTAGGTTCAAAAATGTCCACGTCGCCCTTATGGGGTCCTGGCCCGCATACCTAGCAGTCAAGAATGCGGGCGCCGAGCTCCTACTCGCAGAGGTTAGGACTGTCGCGGTGGGGGATCAAAAAGTCAACGCGACCTACTATTACTCGTACTGGATTGTTCTAAAGGATAGCCCATACAAGTCGATCGAGGAGCTAAAAGGGAAGCGCGCCTGCTTCCCCAGCCCCATATCCTCTTCAGGCTTCCTAGCCCCTATGGCGCGGCTGGTTGAGCTTGGCCTTCTCAAGCGTGGAAGCGGAGAGCCTGTAAACCCGCGCGAATTCTTCGGCGAAGTCATCTTCGGTGGAGGGTATGGCCAGTGTTGGGAGGCACTTCGCGCGGGGCAGGTTGACGTAACAGTAATGGCGGGCGACGTGTCATACGAGCTCTACACCAAGGCCATGGGCTCGTCAAGAGTTCTAGAGACTCAAGGCCCCCTGCCTTCACATGGTGTAGTAGTCTCATCGGACCTGCCCGACAGCCTCAAACAGAGGATAAAGGAGGCGTTCCTAGAGCTTTCAAAGCCCGAGTACAGGGATTTGATGAAACGGCTAGTCTCGGCCCTGTTTGTAGGATTTGAGCCTAAGACCACCAGCGACCACCTCGGCACTCTTGAGAAATACATTGAGGAGACGGGGTTACAGTATACTTGAGTAGCATCTTAGAAGCGAAGAATGTATGGTTCACGTACGATTCTAGAAACTATACACTCAAGGATATTTCGCTATCCATCGAGGCTGGTAAAATATACATGGTGTTTGGTAGAAGCGGTGCAGGTAAGTCAACACTCCTAAAGATACTGAAAGGAATACTCAAACCATCACGCGGTGAAGTACTCTTTATGGGGCGGCCCACAACTTCAATCGATACAGCCAAGAGAGCATATAGCGTCATAGGATATATTCCCCAGGGATTCGGCATAGTCTCCAACATCTCCGTGCTTGACAACGTCTTAGTAGGTGCTCTCGCCAGGGTTCCTCTACTCCACTCCATCTTAGGGCAATTCCCCAAGGAAGAGAGAGATAGGGCTGAGGAGATATTGGAAATGATGGGGCTCGCCCAGTTTAAGTACCAGAAAGTCTCCCAGCTGAGCGGGGGTCAGAGGCAGCGAGTAGCTATTGCGAGAGCTTTGATGCAGAAGCCCCAGGTCATACTGGCTGACGAGTTTGTGAGCCAGCTTGACCCACTGACTGCCCTAGAGGTGCTAGACGTTTTCCGCGAACTCGCTGACAAGAGGGGAATAGCCACAGTCATAACAAGCCACGACATCCACCTCGCCTCAAGGTATGCGGACAAAGTATTGGTCCTGAGGGATGGTCAATTTAAGCTCTGTAAGGATGGGCGAAGCGTCTCCGAGTCAGACTTAATCGCAGCCATGAGGTGAGGCTCTTCTTGAAAATCAAATATAGCGGGCGAATAATCATACTAGTGCTATTCTTTTTCTCGCTGTGGCAGACAGGATTTTTCGACCCAGACCGCGTCGCGAGGATACAGAATATTGGGCCATTCTTAGCTGGAATGCTTCCACCAGACCTCACGATTATCCCACAAGTCCTCTCCGCAGTTTACGAGACAGTCGTCATGGCTTTCGCTGGAACACTAATGGGTGGCGCGCTTGCCCTGGCCCTAGCAATATTCAGTACGAGGCTTCTATTTCCCCCGCCTATCATGGCTCTTTTCCGGACAATACTCGCCCTGATAAGGACTATACCAGCGATACTATGGGCCTTGATATTCGTAGTCATAGCTGGCTTCGGCCCTTTCGCTGGAGTGCTAGCCATAACATTCTACACTACGGGCTATCTTGGAAAACTCTTCTACGAAGCCTTCGACTCTGTGAGTAGTGAAGTCTTGGAGGCGGTTAGGGGGGTTGGAGCCTCGAGACTCCAGCAGCTAAGATTCGCAATCCTCCCGGAGTCAGCGAACTACATCCTTAGCCAGCTACTCTTCATCTTCGAATACAATGTCAGAGCCTCCACTATCGTCGGCCTAGTAGGTGCAGGAGGGGTAGGATACCTGATACTAGCCCTAGTCCAGTCGCTGAGATACAGCGGCCTCCTAACAACCATACTGATACTGCTAGCATTTGTACTCGCGATAGATTTTATCAGCTCGAAGGTTAGGTCGAGATACTTCACCTGAGCGATCTAAGCCGTGAGACATAGTTCTAGGCATGACCTTCCTCTGGACCCTGTATGACACGCCTTACAGGCTCACACCCCGACAACACTCCCATCCCTGCTAAGCGTCTCCACGCTCTTTTACATCCCTGAACCACTGATACTTGGGGCCGGTGGGAATCGAACCCACGACCTCCGCCGCGTCAGGGCGGCGTCATACCGCTAGACCACGGCCCCAACTGCATCAGACCGATTCAGCACTCTTTATTTTTAGTCTTTTGCTTTTCTGCGGGGGGTAAACTTGTTAAAGCGTCTTGGCGTGGCAGTCTATCCTAATTTTGGGCAGTTGTGTGAGGCTTGTCTTCCTTGCGTAGCTGATTTCTGAGAGGGCCCAGAACCTATCATTCACATCGCAAAGCCAAACCTGAGACAGCCCTATTGTTTTCCTCCTAACCGCAAGACCCTTTGGATGGATGGGGTAGGCTACGGCTTGGTGAGCACCCTCTTCACGGGCGGCGAGCGGCTCACGGCCTATAAACACCTTATATTTTTCGAGTAGCTTTGAGTGGAATTTCTTGAGCCACTGTGTCATCTCGAGTCCGAGGGCGGCTGCGGGCCCCGCCCTTTCTATCACCACCACATTATTCTCATCTTCTAGGACCAGGGAGAACATGCCTGTAGTAGAGTTTATGGCGCTTATCCAGAGCGTGGAGGGGGCGAGTATTTGGAACTCGTAGAGACTTAGGAGCATCATGCCATCGCTCCGGTGGCATTTAAGACTTCTGAAGATGGCTGCCCAGTCTTCACTTTCCTGCTGGAGGTTCAGCTTGAAAAATTTCAACACCCCCGAGCACGCCCACGCATAGGCTATAAAACGACCTGCCTCTACGCGGCCAGTAATCTTCAGAGCCCTGTGCCCAAATATCTCGCCCTCGTATTTTTCGACATCTGCCCACTTCTCAGCCTGTCTACTCTTGATGAGCCTCTCAACCCACTGGGCGAGCCCTACGGCATCGTAGTTCTTAGACCTGTCAACTATAATCTCCACTCTAGGATAACCTTTGTCAGAGAATACTGAGTAGGAGCTGTGCGGCCCTATCCTCTCCGCGGCTAGCCTTAATGTCTCGGGTGCGAGAAACTCTATGCCACGCCAACCGATGAGTGTCTGATTAGCTATATCCGATGTGTTAGACAAGACCCATCAATGTCATTAGCGAGAAGGCTGCGGCCCACGCAGCGCCAGCCCTAAACCTCCCCAACCCATACACCACGTTAAGTGCATATGCCCCTAGGCCCGAAATCCAGAGCCAAGCAACCGGGGAGAGCGCCCTTCTAATATAGGTCAAGGCGAGCTCATCGCTTGACATCTCTGACAGCCCCATTATCGTCGCATCAATATATCTGTACGTCTCAACCTCGGCGGAACTCCAGTTCAAATATAGCGGAGTAACTTGAGAAATGTTGAAGGGGACAGCTATTCTGTCCACACCATTAACTACTGCCTCACTGAGCATCAGCCCTTCAATGGTTATCCTTTGACGACCTCCCTCCAAGGCCCTCCTTTTTTCAGCATCGCTCAAACCTGTGAGGTTTACCCTTAACCCCGAGGAGTCTAAGACCTCCGCCTTCAGAGTCAAGGCACGCGCCAGAGGAGCATAAATAGCTGAGCCGTTGGACAATATGTCCTCTCTAACACCCGCCGGGACTTCGACACCCTCATAGATCCCAGTGACTGAAAGGTCGCGAAAACCAACACCATTTGCCTCATATCCATAAACGATGATGGTGGATGGTGGGAGAAGGAGGCTAATTAGTGAGCCGACGGCAATGAAGATGAAGAGTATCAGGAATCCGTTCAGTATGGATGAAAGGATAGATAACAGGTTTCCATTCTTCTTTTTGAGGAAGAACGAGAAGACCCACAGTACTCCGAACAACACTCCTATGGCTAGGAAGAAGTAGGCAATCTGCCGAGCAATGACAAACCTTATGTCTACGGTGGGTGTCGGAATCTTCTCATCAAAAACATTGATTATCTCGAGCCTAGGCAAGGACACTAACGTATCTAAGGTGATGCTGGATGCCACTACGAGGAAGAAGATGAGCATTGCTACTCCAGTACCTGGTCTCTCAGAGATCTCTGAAATCACCTTTCCCGGGCTGTGTATTATCCTGATGGGGCGTGTGAGCAGGGATGTGAAAGACATGGCAGCGTTACACTTAATCTATCTGCTCCTTGATAAGTCCTTTCGAGAACTCTAAGTACCTGTTCCTCTCCTCGACGGTTATTGCCCTCCAGATTAGGACCTGCTTTCTGAGGTCGTCTGCAAAGAAGTATGCCTGGGTAGCCCACATCGCGTCTGCTCCGCTGATCTTTGTCATGATTAGCTCGAACGAGTATCTCTTGGCAGACTCCTCGTAGATGGAGGCTATCTCTACGTGCTGGTTTATGCCCTGTTCGTAGGGGGCCAGCGAGACATCCAGCCGCAGCCTCATTTCGCCCCTATTGTTTAATACTGGTGGCATGACCTCTCTCACGGTGTAGCTGGGCTTCTGCGCACCAGCTCCGACATAATACTCGTATAGGAAGGCCATGAATGCCGCTGCCTCGTCCCTGTTGTCGATGCTTAGTGGGAGTGGGAGGCGCCATACCCCCTGCTTGGGCTTTGTGGGTGGCTTCCACTTCCTCTCGAGGGAGGGTGTGACCAGCATGGCGGCAATTCTTGATGGGTATACTGAGGCAAGCATGGCGGCTAATATCACGATGCCGAGGGAGAGCATTATGAAGATGGAGGCATAGTTGAGAGTGTAGACTCTTGGCAGGAGCCCGAATTCTATGAAGGCCCTGTTCAACACGAATCCATTTAGATACCCGATGAGAGCGCCTAGCGAGGCGTAGACGGCAGATTCTACGAAGAAGAGGAAGCTGGAGCCTAGAGGCGGCAAGCCTAACACAGAGTAGACCGATATCTCCCGCCTCCTCTCCTCCACACTGCCCATGAGGTTAATTACCGTATTTAGTGCGCCGATGACAATCAGCGCCGGCACAATCTCCCACCCAACGGTCTTAAAGCTCGTGACACGGGAGCCCCTATATGTCGAGCCGCCCTCACCCACGTATACCGCGAGGTCTGTAACCATGCTCAAGTCTCTGGCGAGCTGGCGCATACTCTCGCCGGCCCCACCTTCCGCGGGATAAATGTTGTAGGACGCCGTGTATCCGCCGAGGCTGGTAACTAGTCCGTATGGAGCGATAATCAGCCTGTCCCACGAGAGGGGAGGCGGAATCTGCTGTGCGGGCACAGTTGCGCCAAAGGCTATGGATCCTACATAGTATGGATTTATAGGCGCCATTGAGAAGCCGCTGATCTCGAACAGTTTTTCAGCTTCGGCAGCAGAGTATATGCCTACTACTTTTAAGGGGAGGCCCATGGCATAGAGCCTGTCACCGACCTGAACTCCAAGCATCTCTGCCAACGTATCAGGGACAAGTATCTCGTAGGCGTATTCACTACTGAAGATGCTGCTGGGGCCCTTTGATTGAATTATGCAGCAGGCTCCTAGTTGTACGACTGAGCTATTCTCATTCCCTACTAGCTGCGCAACTGTTCGCTCAAGGTCAGGTCCTGTGAGGCCTAGTATTGCATGGATGTTGTAGAAATTTCCTGAGAGCGGGTCCTTGCTGAGCTGGAGTATTGGGCCCACCGCAGGGTAGATTGAGACTGGGTAGTACCATGCCCTAGGTGCCACCACCATGCCCTGCGCCTCGTAAGCCTTCAGCACCTCACGCCCCTCATCACCCATGACGCCTCCAACTGGGATACCATAGCCAATCCTCACCGAGACCCCATCTGTTGGTGCACTCTGTGGTAGCGACGGGAATGCAACATCAACCGAGGGAGCGACTGAGGTGAAGATTGAGAGTCCGAGTGTCACACCTATGATTGAGCCGATTATCAGCGTAGTCCTCAACCTCCTTCTCCTCATGTTTTCTACGGCTGTGTTATATGCGACAGCCATTATCCCCACGCGGCCAATCTCAAGAACGTGAGACCCAAGCATCCTGTAGGATATGCTACGCCTTACGCGCTCAACTTCGTTACCCAAGACCGAGAGAACAATCATGTACAGCACTATTGTGAGGAGGCCGAAGACTGCCATTAGAGCTGTGCTCATAACACTGAATGCGGGGTGAACCTCGGTGAAGATTAGGAAGAGGACAGCGCCCACAGATATTATCGATAGAAGCCTCTTCTTCCCTTCAGCATGTATGACCAGACGCTCTACGAAGACGCTGCTCAAGACTATTAAGCCTATAAAGAATAGGCTTGTGTTTGAGGAGTCGTTTATAAGACCCATAACCTCGTTGTACGCCCTGTATGCCCAGCCCCACGCAAGCATTGAGTAGGACTGGAAGAGGGAGTACTTTCTATTGGAGTAGGCCTCCTCGGCCAGACGTAGATACTTCTCAACCTGCTCCAGCTTCTGCTCGATGCTAATGGTCTTAACATTCTTGGAGCTCAGCGCATCATACCTGCCCTTGGTTATTCTGTACATATCGAGCGCAATTCTGTAGGCTGTGTTGTGAACCACCAGCTCGTGTTCAGACTTGAAGCCTACACCCTCCGTCTCCCTCTCAGTCGAGTTTACGAGGGCTATGTATGGCACACGGGAGAGGGCTACTCCAGCCCCACCAAGCCTGCCAAGAACCATGAAGACTTCGCCGGGCTGAGTGAAGACTACACCCACAGGCTCATACATGTTAAAGTAAACTCCATAGAAGAGCAGATCGCCTCTGATTCGGAAGTTGAGGGGGACTATCTGGGCGCCGGCTGTATGATACCACCCACCTCCGAGCCCAGCTTGCCCGCCTGTCGTCGGCGCTGCCCACCCCGCCAGGTGCGGGTCAGGCATTAGTGCCGGCCTGAAGTTGGTGAGGTCTATGACGTCGAAGATGTAGGTTGGCACAGCCCTGAAGACGACTACTGAGACCTCGTCATAGGGTGAGAGGGGAGAAATTGTCGGCGGAATTGACCTAGCACCATAGATGCCGAGGTCGGGGGCGTATATTATCTCCCCAGTCTCATCATCGAATCCCCATGCCTCGACGAAATATCTGCTGCCCGGGACGAATGGATAAGGCACAAGACCCTTAATAGTGAACATTCCATTCTCATCGGCGAAGGTCATCATCTTGTTGAAGGGATATGGTAGTGGCCAGTAGCCTGCGCTGAGGCCGCCTCCCACCGCCGTCCCACCTCCAGGTCCATAGACAACTGAGGCGGTGGGTGTGAAGCCTACATAGACCCTGACTAGGAGCTTGGGAACCGGCCTATACCATCCAACCGATGCGTTATAGGTGATAACCTTCCCCCTAAGCTCGATGAAGCCTGCATATTCTGCAAAGCCTCCGGGCTGTATGAATAGGCGAGAGGGTGAGACGCTCTGCCAGCTAATTCCAAGGCTTTTCTCATTCAGGAATGAGTCGATGATGTGGGCTATTGTGTAGAGCTGGGGACGGAGGCGCTCCAAATCCACTAGAGAGAGGTCGCTAACAGGAGTTCCTATCCAAGACAGTGATGTCTGGGAGGATTGTATTGTGAAGGCTATGCCCCTCGTCTGCTCTGCAGGCTCTGTATCAAGCATGCTTGGATACTGCTGAGAACCCCAGTACATCGTGTTGGTGAAGAACTCCTTTACAAAAGAGTCGGATTTTATACCAGTCATCTTTTGAAGATTCGAGACAAAGTCTTCATCATGAATATAGCTGGTGAATATCTGTCTCCTTATCCAAGAGTATCTCACAGTTATTCCTCCAGCGTTGCCTGTCGTCGCGTAAAGGTTAAGCGCGCTCCCTCTCAGCAGGTCAAGCCCTATTCCATAGGGGTCTAGTTCTCCGATTCCTATCATGAGGATCGGTCTGAACCTGCCCTCCGCAACCTCCCGGGAGAAGTAGAAATTATCCACGAAGTTCCTCGGACCGGCTAGCCCCTGCCAATGCCCGCTAAAGAAGACGAACCAGGCATTCCAGTACGGCTTATTCTCTGAATAGTATCTTGCAAGCTCTAGGAGGAATGCTGGGGGAACTGCCTCCATTGCTGCCGGGGAGAGTGCGGGGACGGCTGACCAGCTATCAAACCGCGCGGTGAAGATCATGGTTGTCGGATCGGCACTATTCGTGCCGTTTAGCGCGCCGATCACATTATAGGCCGTGGTCTCGATGTATCTCATTCTAACGAAGACAGTTACCCTCGCACCTTTTTCAGCAGCTTCTTTCAGTCTTTCTCCTGTTTCACTTGTGACGTAGAGTCGGGGAAAGTTAAGTGGGGCGTCGATGAACTTTTTTAGAGAGTCTAGGTAGTGTGGGACTGCTGGTGGCTCGATAAAGATTACAGCGCGTGCTCCAAGCTTCGCAGCGTTTAGCCAGTTGGAGCCGCTAGTATAATCCATGAGAACAATGCTTCCGACAACATCTTTCCCGTCAAAATCCTCCAGCTCTCCACGCCCCACATATATTAAGTGTCCACGTACCCCCTCTTTCCTTGTCATGGAGGTGTGGGGCCCGTTTGGCCAGACGGCATATGCTTCAAGCCTCGTCCTCTCTCCTCTTGATTCAAGCTCGATGTATGAGCCCTCGTCGATCGGTACTACAACACTGTAATTCTGAATAATCACTTTGAGGCCCATCTCCCTAAGCCTGTCAGCGATATATTGTGCGGCCTTGTAGTGTCCGGGATAACCCGTCACGCGGCTTCCAAGGCTACTTAGATACTCTATATGCTGGGCCATTAGGGAAGTGTTTATGTCGTTAGGCGAGACTTTCTTTAGAGGTGTTTCCTGGGCCTCTGCTATTGGGACGTGGGTAAGAGAGAATGTTGACACAAGTAGCAATAGGGTTAGAGCTATTGTGATGCTGTGTCTGAGGTGCCTCGGACGAGTGCAGGAAAGCATTTCTTTCGGGTACATTCACGCTAAACGTGTTTATCAACCTTTCCATCAAAAGCTATTTAACAGCATCTACACTCTCTTTGGCTCGCACAGGTTGAAGATTTTTTAATAACATTTAGATGGCTATATTCGCGCCTGGTGAGGGAGTTGGGGGAAATTAAGGTCGGGATTATAGGTTGTGGGGGTATTGCGCAAAATGCTCACATTCCGGGCTATCAGCGTCTCGCGAATGTGAAGGTCGTGGCTTGCTGTGATGTTGTGGAGTCTGTCGCAAGGACGGTTGCTGAGAAGTTCAGTATTCCGCGTTACTTTACTGACTATGAAAAGATGCTTAAGAGTGTGGAGTTGGATGCCGTCAGTGTCTGCACACCTAACGCCCTCCATAAGGAGCCGACAATAATGGCACTTGAGCGCGGCGTACATGTCCTAGTAGAGAAGCCCATTGCCACGAGTGCAGAGGATGGGGCCGCGATGGTTCGTGCCGCTAGGAAGGCTGGTAGGATACTGATTGTTGGCTTTCAGGAGCGCTTCAACCCTTACGGGATGGTGGTTAAGAAATTTGTGGAGCGTGGGGACTTGGGGTGGGTTTACTATAACAGGGCAGTTTATCTGAGGAGGAGGGGAGTGCCGACTTGGGGAGCCTTCCTGAACAGGGAGCTGCAGGGAGGTGGAGCCCTGATAGATATCGGCGTCCACGCCCTTGACCTAGCGATGTATCTTCAGGGGTTCAAAAAGCCTGTTAGCGTGCTGGGCAGAGCCTACACCCTCTTCGGAAAGGACAGGGAGGCTGCTGAAGCAAATATTTGGGGCGCATGGGATACTGAGAAGTTTGAGGTAGACGATAACGCATTCGCTGTAGTGACCATGGAGGATGGCTCATTCCTAGTACTTGAGACTTCTTGGGCCAGCCACATCAAGTCGCAGGGCCTCTTCAACGTCTATCTCCGAGGGACGAGGGGTGGTGCACAGCTTGACCCTCCAGAAATATATATGGATAGGAATGGAGTTGCCTTTGATATGACACCTGTTATTAACACTAAGCCGGATTGGAGGGAGCAGTCCTACATTAAGATAAAGAAATTTATCGAGTCGATTGAGGTTGGGAAGCCTCTCTACGCGCCGGGCGAGGAGGGAGTGGTTGTGCAGAGCGTCATCGACGCCATCTATAGGTCGACTGAGACGGGCAAGGTCGAGCCAGTACACATACCCCTATAGCCTCGTGGCGGAGGTGCCCCCGTATGGAGTACGTTAATCTGGGCAGGGCAGGGGTCAAGGTCTCTAGAATCTGTCTAGGATGCCTCAACTTTGGCAATGCCCGTGAATGGATGGTTGAGTATGATGGCGCGAAGAAGGTCTTTGAGAAGGCGTGGGATTTGGGCATCAACTTCTTCGATACCGCTAATGTCTATTCGCGGGGAAGGTCTGAGGAGATTCTCGGGATGCTGCTGGAGGGGAGGAGGGATGACGCCGTGGTGGCCACTAAGGTGTTTGGCAGAATGGGTGAGGGCCCGAACCAGGCAGGATTGTCAAGAAAGCATATCATGTGGCAGGTCCGCGAGTCTCTTAGGAGGCTTAGGACAGACTACATAGACCTATACCAGATACATAGATGGGACTATGAGACGCCGATTGAAGAGACGTTAGCGACACTTAACGACTTAGTCAGGGCAGGTAAGGTCCACTACATCGGCGCCTCGAGCATGTGGGCTTGGCAGTTCACCAAGGCAATATACATCAGCAGGATGAAGGGCTACGCCGAGTTCGTCAGCATGCAGAACGTCTACAACCTGTTATACAGGGAGGAGGAGAGGGAGATGATCCCATTCTGTAAGAGTGAGGGCATAGCGATAATCCCATGGAGCCCCCTAGCGGTAGGAGTCCTAAGCGGGAAATACTATGTGAACGGCAGGCTGGTAGTGACGGAGAAGGATTTTGAGCGTATAAGGCCCGGCACGAATGACTATAACGCGTACATCGCGCCACCTGAGAATGCCGAGATTGTAAGGAGGGTGATTGAGGTGGCGCAGAATAAGGGTGTGAAGCCATCCCAGATAGCCTTGGCTTGGTTGTTTAAGAAGGGTGTGACAGCGCCCATCATAGGGACGAATAATCCGGCCCATGTGGAGGAGGCTGTTGAGGCTCTCAAGATAAATCTCAGCGACGATGAGGTCAAGTATCTGGAGGAGCCCTACAGACCTAAGCCTGTCTTCGGGCACAGGTAATATTACAGCATAATACCAGGGTTCAGGATATTGTTGGGGTCGAAGAGTTCTTTAAGCCTCTTCATGAGGTCTAGCACTTCGCGGTGCTGCTCCAACATGAATTCCTTCTTCTCCACGCCTACTCCGTGCTCCGCCGAGAGAGCTCCGCCAACCTCTATGGCGTATCTGGTCAGCTCCGCATTAGCCCGCAGCGCCCTCTCCCACTCATCCCTATTACGCCTGTCCGTCAGCCAGTTGGCGTGGATGTTCCCATCACCCAAGTGGCCCATTACCCCTACCCTCACTCCATATTTTTTCGCGAGTTCGTAGGCCTTGTTTACGGCGTCGAGGAGGCGTGAGAGTGGAACTATTATGTCGCCTATGATTGGGGACCTGCAGGCCTTCAGGATTGAGGGATAAGCTCCTCGCCTAGCCTCCCATATCCTCTCAGCCTCCGCCTCGTCTTTAGGGACTATAATGCTGACCGCCCCGCCCTCCCTCAGCAGGCTAGTCGCGTCTGCAACCTCCTCCTCCAGCCCAGCCCTCGAGTAGCTATGGAACTCGAGAATGATCATGCACTCGTGGTCTGGGAGGCTTAGACCCGACCACTCAGATATGAGCTTCAGATGCGTCCTGTCAAGAAACTCGATGGCGCCCGGCTCTAACCCAGAGAGCCTGACCCTCCCTATACACCTTACTCCATCTTCGATCGAGTCAAAGTAGGCCGCTATTGTCTTACGGTGTCTTGGGAGGGGGCGGAGCCTTAGCGTGGCCTCGGTTATCACCCCCAACGTCCCCTCGGACCCGACAAGCATTCTCGCCAAGTCATACCCTATAGAGTATTTGAAGACGCGAGAGCCTAGACGGAGGTCGAGGCCCACTGGGAAGACGACCCTCAGGGCCAGAACATAGTCTCTCGTCGCCCCGTATCTCACAGCTTTGAGCCCTGAGGCATTGTTAGCGATCATTCCACCAATGGTACATGATTTGCCGCTGGCCGGGTCGGGTGGGAAGAAGAGGCCGTAGGGTTCCAGCTCCTTGTTGAGCTGGTCGTAGATTACTCCGGGCTCCACGTCGACCTGCATGTCATACTGCCTGACCTCCAAGATCCTGTTCATCTTCATCATGTTCATGACTATGCCCCCAAACCTGGGTGTTGATGCGCCAGTGAGCCCTGTCCCTCCACCCCTAACAGTCACTGGTATCCGCCGCCTCGAAGCATACTTGAGGACCTCCAAGACCTCTGAGCTGTTCTCGGGCCAGACAACTGCCTCGGGCAGCACCGACTCACCGGCGAAAGCGTCCAAAGCGTTGGTAACTAGGTCGTAGTCCTCGTTGGAGACGTCTGAGGCGCCTACGATGGAGGCGAGCGCCGCAAGGTCTTCAGGTCTAACCCTGTTATACTCCATCCGCCCTATCATGGTATGACTTGTTAAAAACTGATACGCATCTGAGCTAACTGGATTCCCACCTTTCCTCGAGAGCTTTTCTAAGGTCTTTCGTCTCACCCTTCCTGTGGACCATTACCCTCGACTCCACTTGGACCTTGAGACCCAGTCTCCTGAACAGAATCAATAGGTCTCCAGCGTCTATAGGAGCTTCAATCTTGCCCTCTTTTAGGGCTTTGAGGAGAGCGGCGGAGACCTTCCGTACTAGGTCCGGATTCTCGGAGAGCGCTGCGGCTAAGACCTCGTCGCCCCTCTCTGAGACGTGTTTTTTCAGCTCCTCTACCGGGTCAGGCTCCGCCACCTGTTTCTCCTCAGGGGCGGGTGTTTCCCTCGACTTGGCTAACTGGGCCATTAGGCTTCTCATCTTCTTCATTTTTATGAGTTTGAGGCTGATGTCTTCGTCCTCCAAATCCATCGCCCTCTAGGTTGATGTGGCTAAAAAACCTCCTCCGCCCTCACGCCCCTCCTCTCCACCACTCTTCTGTTCTCTCTTTTTTCTAAGGGCCGCCCGCCTAGCCTCCCGGCGATAGTATTGTATAGGGTTCTTGATGCCTGGACAAAGTCTTCCATCCTCGACGCAGAGGCCGTGTGTCTTCATTGTGCTGCATGAGGGGGGTGTGTATTTGACCCTGCTACCCCTCTGCCCCGCTATATGCTCTGTCTGGTAGCGCGCGATTTTTTCGTTGAAGTCGCTTCTCTGAGAGTACATGGCTAGGACCTGCTCTTGGGTGTATCCTGCCGTGAGCATGAAGGCGGCTAGGGCAAAGTTGGCGAAGTGGCCTACACCAAGCCCTGCGAGGAGTTCTTTCTTTATCTTAGCCATGCAGGGGGGCCAGTATTCTTCGCTTACCTGCCCCACCTCAGCCTCATAACTCCTCTTCACCGCAAGCATCTCCCTGATCCTCTTCGCAACAGTTGAGAGTGAGTCAGGAAGCGGGGTTCCTCGGGCATCCTCATAGCGGCTCATAATCCGCTTCTGGATCGCCTCGACGGCAACCCTTGCAAGCTCCTTCGGGGTTACATAGACCCAGCCCTTCCTCACAACCCTATTCACCAGCTTCCACTCAAGAGAGTCTATCCGCGCGGTCAGGGCTAGATAGTGGGGGACCCAGACCTTGTATGCTCCGAGCTCAGACTCAGTGGGCGGTGAGGGCTCAACCTTGATGCCTAGCTCTGATTTGAGGAGTTCCGCCACGACCTCGGGGACCTCCTCCTCTAAGAATCTACCGCATCTGAGGGACTCGGCCAAGGCCCACCGCCGAGCTAGCCAGTTATCACCGATGGAGGCCACGAGCAGTAGTGCTATGGCGAAGCTGAGAACCTCGACCTCCTCGTCCTGATGTAGCCCGATCACGGCTTCCTCCCCTCTCTCCAGCGCCTCAGCTATCCTGCTTAGAGCCCTCTCTACGTCGCGCCCAAACCTCTCTGAGCCCAGCTCGTCAATGGAGATTCCCCTTCTCGCCAAGTAGTCCCTAGCTGCGGCTATGAATGGGTACTTGGCCAGCATCCTCTCAGAGCGTAGCATAGACAAGAGGGGCTACCACCCAGCCATCGTGAGTGTGTAGGCACTGCTTAAATAGGCTACACCTCGACAACCTCCTCATGGGATTATCTTTCGGCGAGGTGTGGGTAAACGTTTTTAGACCACATACCGCGACTTGGGCCCCAGAAAGGGTAGCCCGGCGGGATGCGGTATCTTGGGCCGCTAGACAAGATAGTAGGCCACTTCTGTGGTGAGGGGTATTCAGTCTCGGTGGGAGACGGGATTGTCTGGCTGAGCAGGGACGGCTTCAAGGGCGCGGTATGGGTCGTACCGATCGGCGGGGGGCTAGACGAGATTCTCTGGGCCGTAATGGGCGCGACAGAGTACGCTAACAAGTTTGGAAATTCGTATGTCGCCCTACCCGTAAACCTCGCCAAACGAATAGACGAGAGCCACTTCTGGACCTATGGCATCGGACTAGTCGTCTACGACGAGGAGACGGTTAAGGAGATACTCCAGCCACGCCCAAGAGCCGAGCCCAGAGAACAGTCCATCACCACCTATTCTGAACAGAGAGATATCAAGACAGATGAGGAGAGTGGTCGCCTAGATAACGCGTTGCTTGAGGAGTTGCTTAGACGAGTCGAAAGGCTTGAGAGGGAGATTGCTAGGCTCGAGGAGCTGGAATTGCTGATGGCTAGGGTCGAGGCGTTGGAAAGCAGGGCTGAAAACAGAGAGAAAGCATATCATAAGCCCTCACCACAAGTCGCGCCAGCCACAATACAATACCAAACCACGACAACACACGCTACAAGTAGTCGGAGCCGCTCAGAGGACAGGCTCCCATCCTACCTCCAAGACAATCCCTGGATAGAAGTTCTGGCGTCTAAAAGGTAGGAGATAGCCTATCTTATCTCGATATACTGGTAAGCCTCGGTCAGGTTGCTGAATGCGTAGTGGACCTTGTTGTAGTCTTTCCTGAACTCGGCGACCTCCTGCCTAATCCTCTTAGGATCCTCACCCCGGACGACTACCCTAGCTATGAACCGGGCTATCTCCTTCATCTCGCTCGGCCCCATCCCCAGCCTCGTGACCTCCTGCACACCTATCCTGATACCGCTCGGATTCCTATAATCCGTCTTCAACTCATAGTCCTTTGGTATGAGGTTTCTGTTCAACACAATCCCCGCCTCCTCCAGCTTTACCTCCGCATCCCTACCACCCATGAACTTGCTCACATCTATCAAGACTATGTGCGACTCTGTGTATCCCAGCTCCTCGTACAGTGGGGATAGACCCTCCTCGTGCAGGGCCTCTGCGATGGCTTTTGCATTTCTTACGATGTCGCGGGCATACTGGTGGTAGAAGGCCAGCGCCTCTGCGAGGGCTATCGTGACTCCGGCTACTGCGTGGAGGTGGTGGTTGCTGTGCAGTGGCGGGAACATTACATTCTTGAGCGGCTCCGCATACTTTTCATTGCTGACAACCATCCCATGCTGCGGGCCAGCCAGCGTCTTGTGCGTACTCATAGTCATCACATCAGCCCCCTCAGCCAGCGGCTTCTGAAAGACTCCACCCGCGATTAGCCCAGCCACGTGGGCTGCGTCATAGACCACGGCAGCCCCATACTCTGAGGCAAGCTCAGCAACCTCCCTTACAGGGTGTGGGAAGAGGAATACGCTTGCGCCGAGCATGAAGATTTTGGGCCTCAACCCGCCCTCCTTCTCGAGACGCCTCCTAGTCCCATCCACGTCGATATTGAACCTCTCGTAGTCAAACTCGTATCTAACCACCTCTAACCCCCTGACCCTTCCAGCAGTCCCATTCCACGAACGCTTACCATGGCTTATGTGGCCTCCATGTGGCACAGCGAGGGCAACCATCACGTCCCCCGGCTCCGCGAGAGCGGTATAGGCCGCAAGATTAGCTACAACTCCCGATATAGGCCTCAGGTCTGCAAAAGGCGCATCGAAAACTTTCTTCGCAAGCTCAACACCCATAAGTTCCACCTCGTCAATCCACCTACAACCGGCGTAGAGCCTCTCGCCCGGATACCCCTCCGCATACCGGTTACCAAAATCGCTGGCGAGAGCCTCCCTCACAGCCGGGCTGGGGACATTCTCGCTTGCGACCAGAGGGATAGCGCTCCTGAAAAACTCGTGATGCGCCCTCAAACACTCTAAGACCCTCCTGAAGTACCTGTATCCTAACTCGTAATTCTCCTTAAACTGCAGCTCCACTCCGTCTCACGAAGTGGCGAGTCAAAACCTCTTATTTAAGGGTTCAGAGCCACATAACCCTGTTCGGACCACCGGCTCTTGGCATCCTCAGCCTAGAGACCCTATCTATGCCTCGCTAATGCCCTTATCCCCTTCCTTATACAGCCATACTTGAAGCTCATAATACTGCTAATAACTAGGTTAGAGACTGATATTGTAAGGAAGAACAGTATTACAATGCCTGCCGCATTGACGCTGCCAAGCAGCAATATCTGCAGCGGCACGTAGAACGGGAATAACATGCTTGCCAACGGGCCCGCAAAGTACATTACGGCAAAGCCTGACGCAGACGCGCTACTCCTCTCCCTATCTATCCGAAGCCCTAAGGCAATAAACAGTATCCTGTACTGCGGGCTTATCTTCAACGCTCTAACCAAGTTTGATATGCCGATGTAGAAGTTGGAGAATCTTACACCCACTAGCGCACCAACTATGAGATGGGATAGATCGTGTGTAAAGAACCATAGTAGGAGCCATGAAACTCCACTTGCTATGAACAGCAAGAGCTGGCCGAGATTAAGATACAGAGCGTATATGGGAATAAGTAGACCTAGTATTGTCATTACCAGGCTTAATGCTATTCCTTTACCGAGGCCTATAACGGTGGGGTCGTCATATCTCACCGTAAGGCTGCTATCCGCCTCCAACAGCTTCCGGATCATCTGGTTTCTGTATTTCAGTATGCTCGCGATTATCCTCCCAGCGAATCTATCCCCTATAGGCCCGAGGACTGCCCTGAACTCTATCCTATCCTCTATAACGCATCTATGCCCGCCCTCATATTCACCACCCGCCTCCCTTACACTATGTGCATGTCTCCAGAGAAGGAAAGGCAAGCCAATGGCCTCATCGGTGAACCCCCTACCCTCTTCGTAATCCTTAACTATGGAGTACCATTCAAACCTCTGGCCTAGAAGCCTAGCCTCCATCCTTATCTTAGATCCATTAGATATCTTCTCAGGTGCTTCAAGTACTCTGAACCTAAGAGTCTCAGGATATACGAGTTCTATATTTTTTGGATTTGCTATGAACCTGAATGCCGTGTTAGCGTCTATTCCAACTTCTACACGCGCTGAGACAACGCCCATTCCTTCTCATCTTTATGGATTGGCACTTATAACACTATTATAAATTCAGACTCTTTACAATCTTCGAGTTTATGCTGTAGATGCTGCCCACAGCTCAGATTTAAGGCTCTTATACCTAGTGCGGCCTGCCTTATCCTCGGAGCCGGGGGTGAAGGTGTCTGGGCAAGAAGTACGGGCGCGGAGACAGCGGCATGACAGACCTATTCGGCGGGGGAAGGGTTTCTAAGAGCGACCTGAGGGTTGAGTGTTATGGCGAGGTCGACGAGCTATCGTCGATCATAGGCCTCTGTAGATCGTTGCTGGGTGAAAAGTATCCCGAGATTAGCAAGATGCTGCAAGATGTCCAGACTGCCTTGTTTAGGATGGCGGCTGAGCTGGCGAGCGGGGATTCGGGAAAGCTTGGGCTGGAGTTGATAGGGGAGCGTGATGTAGCTGTCCTCGATGAGCACGTGGAGAGGATAGAGTCTAGGCTTCCACCTCTGAGACACTTCATCTATCCGGGCGGATCCCTTCCTGCCAGTATGCTCCACGTTGCTAGGGCCGTCGCGAGGCGGGTTGAGCGGAGAGCTGTAGCATTAAACAATAGGGAGGGTATTAACCCCTATATCCTCAGCTATCTCAACAGGCTATCCACGCTTTTCTTCGCATTGGCCAGATATGTGAACATGATGGAGGGTGTCTCAGAGGATACTTGGCCTGGAAGAGGAATAGAATAGCTGCATTATGTTGGCTTCGAGCCCTTCTTCTTCGCCTTGACAAGCTCGGAGACTAGGTACTCGGCCGAGTCGACCGCCTCCTCTGCGGTGAAGATGCCGAGGTATGAAGAGCTGAACATAATGTTTGCAGTTGGGGACCTGTATATTCTCTCATCACCGACCCAGAGCTGGAGTAGGAGCTTCACCATGGGGAATAGGTTGAAGGAGTAGCTTAGGCCGCCGAACTTTTCCTTTTCACCGTCAATGGCCCGACAGGCAGCATCGAATCCCACCGGATCGTAGCCAAAATGGTCGATTAGGGGTCTATAGACCCGCCTCATCATATTCCCGGCGTATGATTGGCCGTTTGGGAACTTCTCCAGTGGGATCCACTCTCCCGGCTTGGCCCCCATATACTTGGCCAGATATTTTATGAGTAGATGCGCCAGCTTGGGCTGTGATGGCTTGTGAGTTACAGCATCCGTGACTACTCCAGAAGCCAGGTCTAGGACAAATGAGCCGTTAAGGACGTTTACTAGGAACCTGTCCCCTTTCCCCTCTCTTGGAGGGAGGTGGACGACGTGGCAGAGTTTTACAACCTGCTCGGGTGGGCGCTGTTTAAGCTCGGCTAAAAGGGCGTCCAACTCCTCCCCTTGCATACATTTTTGGAGGTTTAGCCTGCATAAAATGATTTTATGACCGGCCGCCTAGATTATTAGCCCCGGCCGACGGCAACCCTAATCGTGCCCCATATGCGATTCCTCTGCCGGGGTCTCTAAGTGCTGCTCCCTCGCCTCGAAATCTATTTCAGCCCCGCTGCCCAGTATCAGTCTAACCCTAACATATTGTACATCCTCAGGTATCTTCCCTATCAGCATGACATGATACCCATCACCCTCGACGCCAAGGGCCCGAACCTCTCCCCCCGGCGGAATACATATCTTCTCAACCCCCTGCATCTTAGCAACGCCATTCTCGATGACCGTGCGGTGCAGCTCAGCCCTAATTCCTGACGGCTCAAGAGCCTCGACGCCAACAATGCACGCCTCCACCAAACCATGGTTATACGCTATAAAGAACACTCCCCCACCCATCGCCCCCCTTCTAAAGAAGGCCCCATGCACTTCAACACTCTCACCACTCTGGGATGAGAGTAGGAGAAAGGCGCCAACCACCACAGCCGCAACAATCACTACAGAGACAGATACCAGCCACATCCTCTGGAGACCATCCACGCGGCCAAGCTTGTTGCCACGGGATAAATCAGCCAAAGCTTCCCAGCCCGCAATAATAACCCCTCCAGTTTAAAAGCATTCTACACTTCACGACAAACGGGTTCCACAAACATGTTAAAATGCTATTCATATAGTATCGGTTAGAATGCCTCTCCGAGTTGTCGGAATAGATCCCGGTACCAAGAGTTTTGATGTCTTTGGACTGGAAGATGAGCATGTGATTGTTGATGTCTCCATTCCATCTGGAGAGGTTGCTTTAAATCCGAAGATCCTCGTAGACCTGCTCCACGGACTGGAGCCCCTTGACCTAGTGGTTGGTCCCTCAGGCTATGGGGTCCCACTCAAACACATCTCGGAGATTAGTAGCGAGGACCTCTTCTTCATGACACTTGTCAGACCAGATGATAAAGACATACCGGTTCTAGTCGGGCTGAGCAAGGTCGTACAAGAGCTGAAGAAACATGCCTTCAACATCTACTTCATACCGGGGGTGATACATCTCCCCACAGTCCCACCCCACAGAAAGGTTAACTCCATAGACCTCGGGACTGCTGACAAACTCTGTGTTGCGGCCCTCGCAGTTTACGACTACTCTAGAAGGCATGGTGTGCCGCTAGGAGACGTGTCTATACTGGTTGTGGAGGTTGGTTATGGCTACAACGCCGTAATGGCGGTTGACGGTGGAGTGGTAGTTGATGGGGTTGGGGGTACGAAGGCGGGTCCAGGATTTCTTACGGCGGGCGGGCTCGACGGCGAGGTCGCATATCTCTTAGGCACTCTGAGGAAGGAGATGCTCTTCAAGGGTGGTGTAAAGAGTATAGCGGGTATAGACGTAGAGCCCGAAAACTTCTATGGGCTGGCCCAAAGGAGCAGGTCTGTGAAGATCGCGTGGGATGCTTTCATCGAGGGTATAGAGAAGACGGCCTGGTCCCTAACTCCTGTTCTCAGCAAGGTTGACGCGGTACTAGTCTCTGGGAGGCTGAGTAGAGTCGAGCCAATATACAGTGAGTTATCGAGACGCCTGAAACGTATAGCCCCAGTCGAGAGGGTTAGTGGCTTCGGGGCTAGGTCAAAAGAGGCTGCACAGGGCGCTGCACTAATAGCAAATGGATTGGCGGGCGGCTTCGCAAAAGAGTTAGTCGAGCGACTGAGGATCAGGGAGTCGGGGGGGACGGTGCTGGACTATGTATATATCGAGAATTTGAAAGAAAAGATGACTACTTACCATGTTTGACTGTATAATGTTTAATTCAAGTTACGTTAAATGTTTAGATTACTAAGCCGAGACGACGCGTCATCTTCACATATATATCGTGGCTGGTCTGCCTAAACCACGAGGACAGGATTGAGCAGGGTTTATCTCTTCCACGAGGCCAAAGGTTTGACGCGGTTCGAGCTAGGAGGCAAGGGCTACGGCCTCGTTGAAATGACTGCTGCGGGTTTACCAGTACCTCCGGGATTCACGATACTTACATCAGCGTGTAAGGAATACTACTCGAATGGAGGGAAGATTCCCAGCGGGCTGCTGGATGAGGTCCGCGAGAAGCTGAAGAAGCTGGAGGAGATGACTGGGAAGAGGTTTAACGACCCTGAGAGGCCTTTGCTCGTCTCTGTGAGATCTGGTGCACCCTACTCTATGCCCGGAATGATGGACACGATACTCAACCTCGGACTGAACGACAGGGTTGTGGAGGGGCTTGCGAAGCTGACGGGAGACCGCCGATTCGCATACGACGCTTACCGCCGATTCATCCAGATGTTTGCAAGGATAGCTATGGGTGTTAAGGGCGAGCTATTCGAGCAGGCTCTAGAGAGAACGAAACACAGGCTGGGCGTGAAACACGACTATGAGATCCCAGCCTCAGAGCTTGAGAAGCTTGTGAGCGAGTTTAAGGAAATTGTGAGGAGGGAGACGGGGAGGGATTTCCCACAGGACCCCTGGGACCAGCTCGTCATGGCTATCGAGGCCGTCTTCAAGTCCTGGAATAATCCACGCGCAATAGAGTATAGACGCTACTATAAGATTCCGGACGACCTCGGCACTGCCGTCAACGTACAGATGATGGTTTTCGGCAACATGGGCATGGACTCGGGCTCGGGCGTCGGATTCACTAGGAACCCATCGACTGGCGAGGCGAAGCTCTACGGCGAATACCTCCCCAACTCTCAGGGTGAGGACGTAGTTGCGGGGATAAGGACCCCCATCCCAATTGACAAGGTTGATCCAGTAATCTATAAGCAGCTGGTCGAGATTGCGGGGAAGCTTGAAAGATACTTCAAGGATATGCAGGATTTCGAGTTTACGGTGGAGCGCGGGAAGCTCTACATGCTCCAGACGAGGAATGGTAAGCGCACAGCCCAGGCGGCTGTGAAGATTGCTGTAGACATGGTGAGGGAGGGGCTCATAACCAAGGAGGAGGCGTTGTCCAGGATTGAGCCCAACGATCTAAACCAGCTGCTACACCGCAGGCTTGACCCGAAGGCCAAGGTTGACCCGATAGCGAAGGGGCTGAATGCGTCCCCCGGAGTAGCCACTGGAAAGGTAATCTTCGACACGGACGAGGCCGCTGAACTCGGCGGGAAGGGTGAGAAGATAATACTCGTCAGGCCTGAGACGACGCCGGAGGACATTAAGGGTGTTATCGCTGCTCAGGGGGTTCTCACTAGCAGGGGCGGTATGACCAGTCATGCGGCTGTCGTCGCGAGGGGTATGGGGAAGCCCGCGGTTGTCGGCTGTGAGAGCATTAAGATAAACATGGAGGAGGGCTACTTCGTAACAGATAAGGGAGTCCGCGTCAACAAGGGCGACATAATAACGATAGACGGAACCTCCGGCTACGTTATCCTCGGAGAGGCTCCGACAATCGAGCCTGAGCTGACAGAAGAGTTCAGGCTCCTGCTCTCATGGGCTAACGAGGTCAAGAGGCTGGGTGTTAGGGCTAACGCTGACACACCTGAGGCGGCTGCAAAGGCTCGCGAATTCGGCGCTGAGGGTATTGGCCTCTGCAGGACGGAGAGGATGTTCAACGCTCCAGACAGGCTCCCGATTGTGAGGGAGATGATCATGGCTGAGACAGAAGAGGAGAGGAGGAGGGCACTTGAGAAGCTCTTCCCACTCCAGCTGGGCGACTTCATCGAGATATTCAAGATAATGAAGGGCCTGCCAGTGACTGTTAGGCTCCTCGACCTCCCGCTCCACGAGTTCCTACCATCCGAAGCACAGCTACTCACAGAGATCTATGAGCTAAGGTCCAAGGGCGCGCCCCAGAAGGAGATAGACGAGAAGATGAAGATACTCCAGAAGGTCCGCCAGCTCCAAGAGCACAACCCCATGATCGGGCATAGGGGCTGCAGACTAGCCATAAGATACCCCGAGATATACGAGATGCAGGTCAGGGCGATACTCACAGCGGCGATAAAGGTGTTAAAGTCTGAGGGAGAGACTGTTCATGTCCAGATAATGATTCCACTCGTCTCGGAGGCCTCTGAGCTAGCATACCTCAGGGAGATAATCGATAAGACGGCTGAGAAGGTCTTCCAGGAGCAGGGGATCAGGATACCGTACAAGGTGGGCACCATGATAGAGACTCCGAGAGCCGCGCTGACAGCCGCAAAGATAGCTCAGGTGGCAGACTTCTTCTCATTCGGGACAAACGACCTGACACAGACGACTTTCGGGTTTAGCAGGGATGACGTGGAGGCTAAGTTCATGGCTGATTATCTTGAGAAGAAGATATTGAAGGAGAATCCGTTCGAGGTGCTCGACACCGATGGTGTTGGAAGGCTTGTGAAGCTCGCGACAGAGGAGGGGAAGAGAGCTAATCCACACTTGGAGGTTGGAATCTGCGGCGAGCACGGCGGAGAGCCTAACAGCGTGAAATTCTTCCACTCGGCTGGGCTCGACTATGTAAGCTGCTCACCCTACAGGATACCAATAGCGCGGATAGCTGCAGCCCAGGCGGCGATAGCGGTAAAAGAGAAGGCGCCCATCACAATATAGAAAATATTTCCGCTCCCACTAGTAGCTTTTCTAGAGTTTTACAGTTTATTATAGCTAGGTGTGCAAGCTCAGAGTCTAGTGATGCGCCATGCCAGTTCCACTCTTAACGATGAGCATCGAAACCAAATAGGCGCAAACCCTTTAATCTAAATTTTTTCCATCGCTCCTTTTTGCCCACATGCTGGCTATGTCGCTCTCACCGACTTTCTCTTCTCCAGTTATAAGATTGGGGCTCATATTGTTCTCTCTGCGTATAGCCCACTTCTCACCCCAGTCTCTAAGATACTCCAAGAGCGGTCTGAGGTCCATCGCTATCTCCGTCAACGAGTACCTTACGGTGAAGGGCTGGGTGCTCACAATTTCCCTAGACACTAGCCCTGTCTGTTGCAGCGATTTCAGCGTTCTTGAGAGGGTTTTTGAATTTATTCCGGGTACTGTCCTCAACAGCTCGTTAAAGCTTTTCGGACCATCTAGGAGGTAGCTGATAATTACGAGGGACCACATGCTCCTCAATAGTTTGGAGGCGGCTAGGACAGGGCAGATCCTCTCCCCGTCTTTTCTGAGAACCCACCCGCATCGCGGCTTAGCCATCTGGTGGCATATATGCCGCCTACTATTTAAAATAATAGCATCTCGCCATCTAGTAGCGCTAGGTGAGTAGTAGGGATGGTATTGCCCTATTTCCTCGCCCAATACGACGACGCCGCGCTACTGATAGTCAGGATAGCGCTGGGCTTCACGATGGTTGTCCACGGATTCCCGAAGCTGGTCGGACCTGCGAGGCCTCATATGAGGTCTGGCATGGCCCAGTTGGGGATTCCGCCGCTCCTCTTCGACTTAGTCGGGCTACTGGAGCTTCTCGGAGGAATATTCCTGATAGCGGGATTCCTAACTAGGATAGTCGCAATACTCTTCGCCCTGCAGATGGTTGGCACAATAGCCCTCTACCTCTCAGTTCTGGGGAGGCTGGTTCCACCGCCCGAGGTGCTGAGCCAGATGGTAGCCAACTCTAGAAGGGTTATGCGCGGATTCATAGCTGGTGTTAGTGGATGGGAGCTAGACTTGCTGATACTGGCGATGGCTCTCCTGCTGCTAACAACTGGTGCTGGCGCGCTCTCTATAGACGCTTTCCTAGGGATATAGCTGGATAACCGCGATAGCAATATACAGCTAGGCTAATCCCTTTACATCTCTAACACGTTTTTTACGGCCACTGCAATCCTAGCGTGACCGCTTGACTGCCTGTGCAAGTGCTTCGCCCTGCTGAAGCATAATCCTCCTCTCGGCCCTCTTGATAATCTCTAGGAGCATGCGCCTGTATGTCCACCCCATGTAGCTGCACGCCTTGCGGAGGTGGCCATCCCACACCCACCCCGGGTTGGGATTTGCCTCTAAAAAGTAGGGCACCCCGTCGCTGCCCAGCCTCCAGTCAAACCGCGCATAGTCCCTACACTCCAGCCTCCTAAACAGTTGGATGGACCATTTCGTCATCATGGATTTTATGCTTGGTGGTAGGCGAGCAGGCACGGATCTCACTGCGCCATAGCTGCTCGCAGGTATCCATTTTGCTTGATAGGTGCATATCCTAGGCAGGCTGGCTGGGACTCCACTGTAGTCCTCCCTCAGTATTGGGGCTACAACATAGTCGTGTGGTGGGTTGCCTATGATGGAGACGGTTAAGTCCTCACCCTCGATATACTCCTCCACGAGGATAGGGCCGCTGTAGCCCCATCCTCTACGCAGGTTCTCGATGGCTGCTACAAGATCCTCCGCGCTCCTAGCTATACTCTTCTCAGTTATGCCCCAGCTATTGTCTCCGAAGTTGGGCTTGACTACGAGAGGATACCTCAGGCCCTTAACGCGGAATGGAGCCTCTCCCGGCTCCAGCAATACAGACCGTGGTGTAGGTATCCCCATCTGGTGGGCCACCAGTTTCACCAAGTTCTTATCGTAACACAGTGTGAGACAGCGCTGGCCCGCACCGGTATATGATAGGCCGAGCATATCGAGTATTGCGGGTATGTGCGGCTCTTTGAATGGGTCGTTGCAGAACCCATCGTCGCAGAGATTCAGTACTAGGTGTATTCTGTCGCGATTTTGCTCTAAGATTCTAAGCATCTCGGAGTGGTTGTCTATGAGCCTGAACTTGTAGCCTTTTATGCCATAGAGGGCAGACTTGAGCTCATTCACCGCATACTGGTCATCCTCATCGAATACTGAGCCGGGCTTCACGGGATTGGGGATGCGCGGGTCACCCAGCAGAACATACACCTCCTTGCCCCCCTCCTGCCCCCCATCTTCCTTGCCCGCTAGAGCCGTCACCATCATACGCGTAGCCATCAATCCAGGGTCGCTACTCGAGTCCTCAGAATCCATAAGCATTCTAAGGGTCACGTTGACGAATCCCACCGACTCGAGGAGATTCTTGAGTTCAGCAAAAGAGTAAAGCCTAACGGCGTAGATATTGTCGGCGCGGACCCCGCCCTCCACGTCTATTACAATCTCTCTTGTTATGATTCTTTCACCATCCAACGACATCTCCCTCTCCCTCACCACGATAGTCCTGTCGTCCACCCATTCCCAGCTCCTCTTCTCATAACTTCGCCTTATTGCGTCGCCGGCTGCTATGTCTAAGAGCAGCCTCCCGTGAGGCCTCAGGACTCTGTGGACCTCTTTGAGCAGCTTGATGTCGTCATTCTTGTCTGTAAAGTAGCCGAAGCTGTTTCCCATTAGTAATACTGCGTCGAATGTGTTGTTTGGGTATGGTGTACTCCGCGCGTCTCCCACCCTGAATGTGGCTTTAACGCCCTGTTGTCGGGCCGCTTTCTGGGCCAGCCTGATTAGGTATTCCGATAGGTCGAGCCCCTCGACGTTTCTGAAGCCTCTTTTAGCCAGCTCTATGGAGTGCCTCCCCTGTCCACAGCATAGGTCCAGTATTTTCTCAGAGGGCTCGAGGTCTAGCATCTGGACTATGAGGTCTACCTCTCTCTTCGTGAGCCCCTCATTCATCACGATGCTTGAGTCTGTCTTTAGATAGAATTCGTTGAAGATCTTTGACCACCACTCAGGGTCTAGCAGCTGCTCCAGCGGAGTCCCCGCACACCTGCCTCTAAATGGTCTGGATATAGGAGATGTAGGGGGATTCCCCAACTGGCTCACCAGCTACCATAGCCACACCAGCTTTCACGCTCACCACCAAATGGGATGTATTAAGGTTCATTGAATTATTGCAACTTAAACTGAAATATACTTATTAAGACCCGTCCATTTTCTTTAGCTTCTCAATATTCGACCTCTCGCTTTCATCGATCCTCTCTACTGCAAGCCAAGCGTCTATTATCTCCCGCGCAACCTCAGGGGTTGTTAGCCTCCCACTCAGTGCGAGGACATTGGCGTCGTTCCAGAGGCGGGCCCCTCTCGCGGTTTGGGCGTCGAAGCAGAGGGCAGCCCGCACACCCTTGACCTTGTTCGCTGCGATAGAGACGCCTGTACCGGTGTAGCACACTATTATTCCGAAATCCACTTTACCTTCCGCAACCAGTCGCCCAACCTCGAAGCCAACTTCGGGCCATGGTTCAACCTTCCCGCTCTTCAGGGAGCCCACCTCGACCACCTCAAACCCCTTCTCTGCAAGATACTTAGCCGCCTCTACAGCCGCGGCATATCGGTCATCAGAGCCGACAGCCACTCGCTTCCGCACAGATACTCTATCTCCCCTCCTAGGCTTTAAAGGATTTAGCCCGGCAAACCCCGACATAGACTAGTCCGTCATCGAGTGGCAGGGAGGGGTGGATGCCTCTTCTGCGGATCGAGCCGCACAGGTTTAGGCACTACAAGGCGGAGCTGGTCGAGGCTTTTACAAGACATGTAGGCAGAGTTCTGGAGATCGGGTGCGGGCTACGGCTGTATGAGAGCTACTGTAGGGGTCTTGAGTATGTTGGGGTGGATGTAGACGCGTCGGTAAGGCCGAATATTCTCGCCGACGCCGTGAAGCTGCCATTCCGCGACTCTTGTTTCGAAATAATCATTATGCTGGATTCCCTCGAGCATGTGGCAGATGCGGATGCCGCCGTGAGGGAGTGTGTACGGGTCCTCAAGGACGGTGGCAGGCTACTAATCACGACACCCAACACCCGCGGGTTTGGGTTTTACGACAGCTTCGCCGACAGGACACACATACACCACTTCAACTGGTCTAGCCTAGAAAAGGTGCTTAGGAGAAATGGGCTTAAGGTGGAGAAACGGGTACCACTCCACCTACACATATACTGGCCCCTACGTCTCCTACGCTCCCGGCTACTAGTCCCACTGCAACAGTCAATCTGCGTGGTGGCTAGGAGATGAGTAGGATTAGACAGCTCCTCAAGAGATCCCTAGCCGGCCTCATAGTCAGCATAGGCATAACACTCCTCATAGCCACGCTGTTCAATATACCGCTGGCCACACTACTCTCTATCCCGCCCTCCCTTCTACTTCTGTCCTTGGGCCTGTGCCTAGCGAGGCTATTGGCACAGGGGGTCAGATTCCATCTCCTAGTGCAGCACCTCTCAGCCACGCCTATGAGTATGGGTGAGGCGTTTATGATTAGGAGCGTGAGCGAGTTCTTCGCACTCACAACCATCCCCTTCATAGCAGACGAGGCGGTCAGGGCCTGGATACTGATCGAGAAGGGAGAGAACCCTGTCGTAGCCATCTGGATAGCATTCATCGAGCTAATCCTAGACGTGCTAGTATCAGCCCCGATAGCCCTCCTAGCAGGTGCAGCTGCCTTGTCCCGCGGCGCGATAAGCGTGGCACTGATGCTGATCATCATACCTGCTCTACAGCTCATACTGGTCACCACCCTCCTCAAGCAGTCTAGGCATCAGGGGTTAGAAAGCCTCCGCAGACTGACGAGCCGACTAGAGGGACGGCTACCAGTATTTAGAAGAGTGTTAAACACGCTTAAACAGCCGGGCCCGAACCAAGCGAGCCTTCTCAAGACGCTGAGTTTTAGCCGGATCAAAACCATCTCCGCAGGCCTCCTAGCCGCTACGGTGGCCGTGATGCTTATACCAGCCATCACGCTCTATGCAGTCTTCTCAAGCTATACGGCAATAGGCTTCATAGAGGCAATTTTTGCTTTCCACGCAGGGAATACGCTGGGCGTCCTTCCGGTAACTGTTGGGGGTGCAGGCCTGACTGAGGCAGGAGTTTACCTCTTCTCCAGCAGAGTCTTGGGGGTTTACTCGTGGATTGCAGTAGTTCTATGGCGGATACTCACATATTACTTGACGCTAATAGTGAGTGGCGCGATTCTTATCTACTATGTGTTGAAGAGGCTGAGAGAGGGTATTAAAAGCTCTCGAGATGCGAAGAGTGTTTGAAGACCCTCTCTATTAGAGTGTCGAGCCGCAGCCTCAGAGGTATCTGGCCTTCAGGGAGTTTACAACCGTGTCCAGCCGCCTAGCCCTTGTCTCTAGAGGCCTAGCTGGAGTAGAAGCTGGTGCACTAAGCCGCGGAGTATATTTGTAGAGCCTATGCAGTTTTCCGTCACTGCTCGACCAAGCCTCCAAAACCTCGACAGGTCTCCAACCTAGGATAGGATAGTTATGCGTCACGATTACTGCGTCCTTTGGCGCAGTTAATAGCACGTGCTCAATCTCCTTTAACGCTCTGCTTGTAAGATAGGCTACAATGTGTGTGACCCCCTCCAAGCTGACCGTCCTCACGTCGGTGTTTAGGAAGGCTACATTCTCTAGTCCAAGCGCCCTAGCCCTTCTGTTAGCTATCTCTACGAGCTGGGGGTTGAGTTCAATACCCATCGAGAGAGAGCCGCATCTCTTGGCCGCCTCGATGACGAGCCTTCCATCTCCTGATCCTAGGTCAACGATTATAGAGTCTTCGCCGGGTCCCGCGAAGTCGATGATCTTGCCGACCATGTCCCAGCCTGTTGGGACGAAGGGGTCTAGCCTTGGATGCCGCCTATTAAGCATCCATCTATTGGAGAGCCGCCTCTCCTCTTATCCTTATCCCCCTCAAAACGCACTCCTCTCACCTGATAAATAGTCCCTGTCAATCTATTACTTGACGGATTGGGCAGGGAGAAGATAGTCCCGGACACTAGTGTGCTGATTAACCGGATCCTCTCCTCCATGTTGGAGCGCGGAGAACTGAGGGATGCTGAGATTGTTATTCCGATGGCCGCGCTTGATGAGCTTCAGGCGCAGGCTTCGAGGGGGAGGGCTGAAGGGTTTGTCGGGATTAATGAGGTGAAGCGGATTAGGGAGCTTGCCGCGGCTCATGGGGTTGAGGTTAGGTTTGCAGGTGAGAGGCCGAGCCTCGAGGATATCCGGTTAGCGCGGGGTGGGAGGATAGACGCTCTTATCCGGGATGTAGCCCGTATGGAGGGCGGAACTCTCTACACCTCAGACTATGTACAGTATCTTGTGGCGGAGGCTGAGGGTGTAGCGGCTAGACATTTTAAAGTTACGGAGCCGAGGAGGGAGCCTCCCTTCCAGCAATACTTTACGGAAGACACTATGAGCCTCCACCTGAAGGTTGGTGCGCCGCCAATGGCGAAGAGGGGTAGGCCCGGGAACTTCACACTCGTCAAACTCAGAGAAGAGCCCTTCACCCGCGAAGAGGCGGAAGCCATGATAAACGATATCATGTGGCTGGTACAGCACAGCGAAGACTCATCAATAGAGATCTCCCGGAGTGGGGCATCAGTCATCCAGATGGGCCAGTACCGCATCTCAATGACTAGGCCTCCGTTCAGCGACGATATCGAGATAACTGTTGTCAGACCAATAACCAAGCTCACAATATACGACTACAACCTGTCGGAGAAGCTTTTCCAACGCTTGTCCACCAAGGCGGAGGGAATACTCATAGCCGGGCCTCCCGGCTCGGGCAAGACAACTTTCGCCTCAAGCCTCGCCGAGTACTACTGGAGCCTCGGAAAGATTGTCAAGACATTTGAGTCGCCGCGAGACCTTCAGGTCGGCCCGGAGATAACACAGTTCGGACCGCTGGAGGGCGACTTCGAGAAGAGCGCCGAGATCCTCCTCCTAATCAGGCCTGACTTCACCATATTCGACGAGATGAGGAAGCAGAGGGACTTCCAAGTCTACGTCGACATGAGGCTTGCCGGTGTGGGGATGGTCGGCGTAATACATGCGAGCGACCCCATAGACGCGATTCAGCGCTTCATCTCCAAGGTAGACCTAGGACTCCTCCCCTACATAGTCGACACAGTCATCTTCATCAGGAATGGCCGGGTTGAAAGGGTCTACGAGCTAAGGCAAACCGTTCGTGTTCCAACGGGCATGTCTGACAGAGACTTGGCGAGACCAATAGTCGAGGTAGTCGACCTAGAAACCTCGAGGCTTGAGTATGAAATCTACGTCTTCGGAGAGCAGGTTACAGTGGTTAAGCTGGCAGACCGAGAAGTAAAGACAGTTGACGTTGACAGAGCTGTGAACATGGTTTCAAGGGCCTTGGGACGCCTCCTCAGAGATTTTCAAGTCTCCCTAGAAGATGGAAAGGTTGTGGTCAGGTGCGAGCGGGAGGACTTGGCGAGGCTCCTCAAATACCATGCCAAGAGCATTAGGAGGCTTGAAAAGAGGCTTGGGGTCGAGATCGAACTGGTCCCTAAGCTCCTGACCATGGGGGAGGAGATAGAGTGTACTGTGAGCGAGGGTGGCGCCTCGGTTGAGCTCAGGCTACCGGAGGAGAGGGAGGGTGAGAGGGTCGCGGTATATGTTGGGGACAAGTTCGTAACTCTGGCTACAGTCGGTAAGGGAGGGAGAATCAGGCTCTCAAAGAAGGGAGACGCAGGAGCGGAGATCATGAAGAATCTCATGAAGGGGGAGAGAGTACGTGTATTCAGCATAAGCGGTAGGGAGAGACCGAACGCGTCTAAATTGCAGAAAAGCTAGATGAGACGGCTTTGAGAGATGCGGAGGCTGGGTGCTGGCTCGGGTATGGCGCCAGTTGAGGGGGGCCGTCCACGTGGAGGGAAAGAATACAGGTCTCGGCTTAGAATCTACGTAGATATCTTAGAGTCTGTCTCCAATGAGGGCGCAGCCCGAGTAACCACTATCATGAGGGATGCGAATCTACCGTATGACAGGCTTGTTAAGTATTTGGACGAACTTGTGAGCCGCGGCCTCCTCGAGAGACGGGATGGTGGCCAACCCGTCTATACCCTAACGGCGAGCGGGGCCAAGTTTATAGAAGAGTTTAGGCGTTTCGAGGCCCTTGCCCGAGCCTTTGGGATAAAACCATAATTCCTTCACTGGGCTGCTATGGAAATTTTTTCTGGTATAGGCTTAAATCCGCGCCAACTGTACGAGTTGGTGGGTTAGTTTTGCCCTCATCGATAAGTGGGGGTCGAGGTGGTGAATCCCCGCTGGGACTCAAAAACACTCTCGCCGGCCGGGACATTATTAGCTGCAGAGACCTAAGCCGCGAGGATGCAGAGCTAGTCTTCAGCCTAGCGGAGGAAGTCAATTCGGGCACCATTCATTTAGAAGATACGCTCGCCGGTAAGAAAGTTGCGTTAATCTTTGTCGAGCCTTCAACAAGGACTTTCCAGAGCTTCTACGTGGCTGCGAGGTCGCTCGGCGCAGAGGTCCTCTCGATACACGACCCCGCGGTATCCTCTATTGCGAAGGGAGAGACACTCTATGATACTGTGAAGATGATTGAGGGTTATGGGGCGGACTGTATCGTTTTGAGACATCCTGCACGCGGGTCGGCAAGGTTTGCGGCGGAGGCAGCCGCCGTGCCTGTCATCAACGCGGGCAGCGGTAGCCAAGAGCACCCAACACAGGCCCTACTTGATGTATTCACAATCAAGTCTAGGCTTGGCCAGGTCGACGGGGTCAAGATAGGCATGTTGGGAGATCTCAGATACTCGAGGACCATCCCCTCGCTCTGCTATCTCCTAGCAAAATATAACGGGGTCAAGATATTCTTCATGGCACCACCTCTTCTCCAAGTCAGAAGAGAGGTAGAACTCTACCTCGCCGAGAAGGGTGTGACTTATAGGAAGGCCGTAGAGGCTGATGAGATTAAAGAAATGATGCCTGAGCTGGATGTCTTGTATGTGACACGCATCCAGAAGGAGAGGTTTCCCGACCCGACAGAGTATGAGCGTGTGAGGGGGTCATACGTCGTCGACGCCAAACTCCTAGCTTATGGCAGGAGGGATTTGGGGGTCATGCATCCGCTCCCTAGGGTTGATGAGCTATCCCCTGAAGTGGATAAGCTCCCCAACGCGTGGTATTTCGAGCAGGCTAGGAATGGCCTTCCTATTAGGAAGGCACTCCTACACCTGGTGCTCGGTGGGGCGGGATGAGCGGCGAGTCGCTCCTAGTGAGAAAGATTGACTGGGGCACCGTACTCGACCACATACCGGCCTGGAAGGCAGACCAAGTGATAAAACTCCTGAACTTAGAGTCTCTTAAACAAAACCCCGACGTCTCAGTCATAGTGCTCCACAACGTCCCAAGCAAAAAGCTAGGCAGGAAAGACATTGTGAAGCTATACCACTATATGGTCAGTGAGGATGAGGCCGAGATACTCGCACTAGTCCTCCCCCAGATAACTATCAACTACATCAGGGACTGGAAGGTCGAGAAGCATAGTCCAGGTCTGCCTGAGAAGATTGTGGGGAAGATACGCTGTCCTGAGACTACTTGCATTACAAACGTGGAGAGGGAGCCTGCGACTCCACGCTACATTGTTATGAAGGAGCATGGCGTTATAGCCTGCGAGTACTGCGACACCCTGCTAGAGATAGAGCGGATTCCAGATTTTCTGGTCGGCTAGTGAGTCCCGTTTGGCCCCGGAATGGAGATGTATTGATCCACACGTGCATTGCAGGGATTGGAAGGAGGCCTACAAGTCGACAATCGGGGAGGTCGCTGAACTTGCTAGGAGTCAGGGAGTGGTAGCTATCCTCGACATGCCGAATACTGACCCACCGATCACTAGCTTGGAGCTTGCGGAGAGGCGGCTAGAGACCGCGAGGCGAGAGGGCGTAGAGAGGGGCTACTACCTATACCTAGCGGCCACTCCGGATGAAGGACAGCTCGAGAGGGCCGTGGATGCAGCCAAGAAGCTGAGACGGGTGGCCGGGTTCAAAATGTATACAGCACCGATGAAGGGCTTGGAGGCCAAGGAGCTAGAGAGTCAACGCCTCGTCTACCGAAAGCTGAGCGAGCTGGGCTACAGGGGCGTTATAGCGGTTCACTGTGAGAAGGTGAGTCTCTTTCGCGAAGACCTGTGGGACCCAAAACAGCCTTGGACATGGAATCTCTGTAGACCCCCGGAGGCGGAGGCCGAGTCTGTCAAGGACCAGATATCGCTCGCAATTGAGACAGGTTTCTCCGGGACTCTCTACCTAGTCCACATAAGCAACCCAGTGTCCCTAGACCACATAAACAGGGGGAGGGAGCAGGGCCTCCGCGTAGTCTGTGGAGTAACGCCTCACCACCTCATGCTGAGCGTCGAGGATATGGCCGGGCCTGGCGGCGTAGCACTTAAGGTGAATCCGCCGCTTAGGGAGAAGAGGCTTGCTAAGGAGCTTCTCGAACGGGTCAAGAACGGTGAGGTTGACTTCCTCGAGACGGACCACGCACCGCACGCGCCGTGGGAGAAGTATGGGCCGCCATACCTATCAGGGATAAGAAGCCTCGAGAGCTACTCGAAGTGTGTCAGATGGCTCATGGAGAATCATATACCCGAGAAGACTCTCAGAGAGATGACCTACGATAATGCAAAGCGGGTATTCCCGATGATTGAGGAATGAGATATCGCGTCTAAGCGGCTGAAAGGGCTTTCAGAGAGTCTAACATCCTCTGGTGGATGGTGCAGAGTCTCCCGTTCCTGATCTGGGCCTCAACTAGTTCCTCATGAGTGTGGGCGTTGTATAGTCTGCACCTCATGTCGCTACAGAATGCCTCGCCGAAGAGGTAGTAGAAGACCCCCATAAGCGCGTAGCCCTTAACAACCTCGGTTAGCCTCTCATCATCTGGGGAGAGGACCTCTTCCCCTAGCTTTCGCCTCTCCTCCTCGAGGATGAGCTGCTGCATATCTGGACTCCTTAAGAGCTGGAGCTTGACGTAGACGTCCCTCGGGAGGGCTGGAGCCTCTACGAGACCCGTCGTCGATATGAGGACGGGCTGGCCAAGTATTATGGTCCTAGCGTGGCCTCTCCCCTCGCCCAGCTCCTTCGTGACTAGCATCCTCTGAGTCAGTATAGTGTGTAGCGTACCGTATCTCAGCTCGTCGGGTGGTATGAGTGATCGGAAGAGGGTTTGTAGCATGTAGCCCTCGTAGAGGATGCCTCCAACCCTCCTGGCAGGGTTTAACAACATTCTCTCCTCGAAGGCAACCTCACCTGGCAGCGGTTCACCCACAGGCTCACACATCAAAACATCAACAACCCTCGCGGCGGCTATAGATGATGAGAGGCGCCTCGGCTCCGCGCCCCAGTGCTCTCGAGCGTGTGTCAGGAATTCGCCTCTTATCTCGACGCTGCAGAGGGGTATCTGTCCCTGAAGGTACTCGGCCAGCTCGGAGTATCTGATTACACGCGTTGATGGGTCTTTGTAGATGTATAGCTTGAGCCTTCTATAGGGCTTGAGGGTCAAACAGTTCCCAGCGCGCTAGACGGCCTCGGCCTCCAGCTTCTTGAGCTCTTCTAGAGCTATCTCTGCCGCCCTCTTTCCTGATAATAGCATCGCCCCGAAGGTCGGCCCCATCCTCGGCAGACCATAGGTCTCCACCACGGCCATCCCCGCAACTATCAGCCCCGGGTAGACGACACCGGTATACTCGACCACTGCGTCCTCAGACCTCTCCACCCACATCGCCCCCATACCCCGAATCTTAACAAGACCCCGCGCCTCGAGCTTCTTCACGGCAGCGGCGTCATGCCCAGAGGCGTCAATCACAAGGCTAGCCTCCAAGGCTATCGGATCGACACAGGTAATCTGTCTTGGAAGGCCCTCGACTGGTGTCCAGTTAACCACGACGCCCCTAACTGCATTATCTCTCACCACCACGTCGTCGAGCTTTGTAAGGTTGAGGAATTTGACGCCGGCGTCGCAGGCGGAGGCTATGAGTTTGGAGCATGCATGGGGTCCATGAGCGACGTACAGTCCCTCGACATATTTCTTATATGGGACTCCGAGCTCGTCTAGTATCTCTTGAGCTGGGGCCCTGAAGGTTACAGGATTCATCAGGTATCCGCCGATCCAGAACCCCCCGCCGAGGTAGTTGTTCTGCTCAATCACTAGGACACGCACCCCATTCTTCGCCAGTTCCCTAGCCGCCATCAGACCCGCAGGACCGGCACCCACCACTATCACGTCACTCCGCGCATACTCGCTGAACATTTCTATGAATGATGAGGCTATGGCCCTTGTAATGTCCGACTCTTTAACAGGGCTGAAGATTGGCACGATGCTCCTTTGTGGCGCCTAGGCTTTAAACTAGGATATAAGTCGGTTATGGGTTCAGAGCTGCGTTTTATCTAGCGGGTATGGTTGACGCCTACAAAACTAGGCAGGAAGGGTGAGGGGAGAAATATTAGAAAAGCTGCGAGCCGCTGCTTAGCCATCTAAGCTCCGTGTCATGGTCTTGGGCTTCGACCCCTCACCCCTTTCCCTTTTAAATACGAGCTGAAACCCAATCCCCACACCAATTTCTACACCCATGGCTTGACGGTATTCTCCCCCAAGTTGGCTTTTGAGCCTGTCTATTCTAGTCCGTCCCCCTGATGACTACTATTTCCTAGGTATAGCCAGCATAGGCTTCCCCCACAACTATAGCCAAATATTTTAAGTGAGGAGGTTTACAATTATAGCTGGAAGGGGAGTACCATGTTTACTATGAGGCTTCCCAACGCAGATTACGCTGCAGACCTCTTTAAGGCGGTAGCCGCAGTAGTTGACGAGGCCTCATTCAAGGTTACTCAGGACTCGTTAAGGCTCGTGTCTATGGATCCCGCGCATGTGAGTCTTGTAGACTTTGAGCTGAGGAAGGAGGCCGCAGAGGAGTTCGTGGCAGACAAGGAGACGGAGCTGACAGTCAACCTTCAGGAGCTGCTCAAATTCCTCAAAAGGGCGAAGAAGGGCGAGTCACTGACACTCGTCTACGAGGAGGAGAAGAGGAAGCTGAACATAATACTGACAGACCCGACCAAGTCGCGGGAGAGGAGGTACCAGCTCAACACCCTCGAGCCCGTAGCCGGTACTAGCGCCTCTCCCAAGCTAGTCTTCGAGGCTAGGGCGAGGGTAAACTCTGAGGCACTGTGGGAGGCCGTCGAGGACGCAAGCCTAGTCTCAGACTCTGTCAAGATAATCATCCAGCCCTCCGCTGTGATATTGATGGCTAAAGGCGACATGGGAGTGGTTGAGAACAAGCTCTCAAGGGATGGCGCGCTAGTGTATGAGGTGGAGGCCCCCCACGAGGTTGTAGCAAGCTTCAGCCTCGCCTACCTAGAGCGGATAGTCAAGCCGGGGCGGGACTTATCCGAGGAGACGCTCATACAGCTTAGCAGCAACAAGCCGATAAAGCTGACCTTCACTCTTCCCGCAGGCAGGCTTGAATACCTCATAGCGCCTAGGCTGGAGTGAGGCCGGATACCCTTTCTTTCATCCCTGCAGGAAATCACTTTCTGTGAAATGTTTTTAAGTGGATTACGCAAGCTGCGGTAGGCTTTAATGACAAGACAACACCTACATATTTATCAGTGAGCAGAGACCAGCCGGGTGAGCGGGAGGTAGCCAAGCAGGCTGATAGGCCTTCTGAGAGTGATTTTGCGAGGGACATTAACGCGCTAGTGGAGAGGCTAGCAGAGGTACTGGGCCAGTCTCTCAGGGACCAGCTCTCCAAGATTGGGGCTAAGCTCATAGACATGCATCAGAGAGGGCTTGTTAAGATCAACCATTCCGTAATGGAGGTTATCTGTGCGGGCCACTTGGCGAGGCTGGGATACGAGGTGGACGTGGAGAGGTATCTCGGCGATGCGCTCGTCTGCGACGTCTTTGGCGAGAGGGGAGGTAGCACCCAGATCATCGAGATAGAAACTGGCTTCGCCCCGCCCGAGGCCGCCCTCGACCCCCAGAGGTATCTACGGGCACGCGTGGTTAGCAAGGTTGCGCGATATAGCAAATATGCAGACAAGTTCAGCCTAGCAACACCCCGCTACAACGTGCTAGAGATCCCGGAGCCCCTATTAAAGCCGCCGAGGCTTAGAGAGGCTGGAGAAGTAGAGTCGCTGAAGAGGCTCTGCGACATCTACTACAGCAGACCACCCATCCAGATAGACGAGCTGCGCAACTGCAGAATACACTCCATAATAGTCATCAACATCGACGATCTCGAGATGATAGAATATTCGCCGGAACAGTATTACGAGAAAGTCCTCAGACACGTGTTGGCTCCGTAAAATAGGTGGGGCGCCTTTCGGGGAGGGCGCGCGACGTGCGTGTTAGACCCCTAGGCCCCACGCACACCGTGAGCACCATCCCCAATCTCTTTGCCCACGGTTTCCCGATGGGTCCACGAGACTGGAGATTCCTCGAGACGCCAGGCTATCCTGACGCCTCTTGGATCTCCCCTGTCCCGGGCGCCCCGCTGCATAGGAAACTAGGGTCTCCTATATAAACGTTTGCATCAACTTATTTAGAATAATACGCAATTATTACTTCAAGCCGGCTTTACGGGTTTTTCTCGTATTATTCGCCAAATCTGGTAGGGTGTTAGCGGCGTATCCACTACCCTGACGCCGAGTGGCGCCAGCGCATCCTCGACAGCGTTTACCACCGCCTGCGTCAAGCCAATTGTCGCGGCCTCCCCGACACCTTTAGCCCCTAACGGGTTAGGAGCAGGTGTCTCGGTCCTCTCCGTCAGGATTTCAGGTATCTCCACAGCGGTGGGGATGAGGTAGTCTCCGAAGTTGGAGTTGACGAGGTTTCCGTCGCTGTCGTAGAAGGCCTCCTCGTAGAGGGCCTGGGCTAGTGCTTGGACTGCTCCACCAATCACCTGCCCCTCCACCAGAAGCGGGTTAACAACCCTTCCACAGTCATCGACAAGCACTAGCCTCTTCACCTCCACCCTACCCGTCTCCGTATCTATCTCGACCACCGCCACATGCGTCCCAAACGGATACGTCAGCTGCGGACTGTAGCCCGCCTCCGCTGACAGCCCGGGTTCCATACCCGCAGGCAGTGCCGAAGGGTCATACGCTAGGGCGGCGACCTCCTTGATCGTCACGGACTTCTCTGGGACACCCTTCACGCGAGCCTTCCCATCAACAAGCTCTAAGTCCTCCGGCCTGGCCTCCAGCATATGAGCCGCAAGCCTCAGTATCTTTTCTCTCACCTTCATAGAGGCTTGTAGGACCGCGTTACCGCCAGAAGCCAGCGTCCAGCTACCGGCCGTCCCAGGTCCCCATCCGATCAGAGAAGTATCACCAAATATTACGTCGACATCCTTTATGTCCACGCCCAGTGCGTCAGCGGCTATCTGTGCGAAGGCGGTCTCCTCACCCTGACCATGTGGCAGCGTTCCAGAAATCACTTTAACCCTGCCATCCTTCTCCACACTCACTATAGCAGGAGTGGGAGCAAAGTTACATACCTCGATGTAGCTTGAGATTCCTATTCCCAACAGCTTGCCCACCGCCCTCAGCTCGGACTGTTTTCGCCTAAGCTCCTCATAGCCCACAATCTCGAGCGCCTTGTTAAGAGCCTGCTCATAGTTCCCAGAGTCATACTTGTGACCGGTTATAGTCTCGTAGGGGAACTCATCCGGCCTGATGAAATTCCTTCTCCTAACCTCCGCAGGATCGATTCCCAGCTCCCTCGCAATCCTATCCATAGTCCGCTCAATTATGTATGAGGCCTCTGGCCTACCCGCGCCCCTATACGCCGCGGTTGGAACTTTATTGGTGAAGACACCGGTGACCTCGGCCTCCAAGCCCTTCAGCTTATAGCAACCCGGCAGCATTCCGACAATCCCCTCAGGAACCTGTATCGTAGAGAAGTATGGATAAGCGCCGAGATCCGTCAAGATTCTAGCCCTAACCCCGAGAAGCCGGCCATCACTCTTCACAGCCGCCTCGACCCAAGCAGCAGTACCCCGCCCATGAGTTGTAGTGTGGAAGTTCTCACTACGCGTCTCAATCCACTTTATAGGCCGCCCAAGAAGTTTGGCCAAGAGAGGGATCACAACATCTTCAGGATAGTGCTCAAGTTTCGAGCCAAAGGCCCCGCCTATGTCTGGTGCTATAACCTGAATCTTAGACTCAGGTATTCCAAGGGCCTCTGCAGTCCAGCTGCGAAAGTCGTGTGGGAACTGCTTAGTGGCCCAGATCCTCAGGTAACCGACCCCCTCGTCAAAAACCGCCACCACTCCGCGACACTCCATCGCAGCGGGGACAAGCCTCTGTATTCTCAGCTGGACATCGACGACCCTGTCGGCCTCCCTGAAGGCCGCCTCGGCATCACCATAGACACGCTTCCTTGTGAAGCAGACATTGTCTGGGAAGTCATCATGTATGACAGGCGCGCCAGGCCTAGAAGCTTCAAGTGGGTCTACAACCGGCTCAAGCCTCTCGTAATCCACGCTGATGTATTCTAGAGCGTCCCGCGCCGTGTAGGGGTCGTTAGCCACTACAACTGCAACAGGCTCGCCAACATACCTAACCTTTCCCTCCGCGAGAGGTTTAACCACAAAACCCCTCCGCCCCCGCGGTACATCCACATGTATACCACCACACATCTTGTTAAGCTCCTCGCCTGTGAAGGCGGCCACCGCGCCATTTTGAAGTGCACCAGACACATCGATACTAGTTATTCTCGCGTGGGCGAATGGGCTCCTAAGAAAGGCCGCATAAAGCATTCGCGGGATACTTATATCATCTATGTATCTTCCCCTCCCGGTTAAAAACCTCAGATCCTCCTTTCGCGGGATGGGCTTACCAACGTAGGTCGCTGACTGCACGGATGAAAACTATTAGAACCTCACCTAAATATTTACTTCCCACGGCAGAGCGAAAGGAGCTATACCTCAGTCCACAAGCCCCCTATAAGCGCTGGCACGATTTGAATAATGTTTAACGAATACCCTTATTTGAGGTAAAATTGTTCACTTTATCCTGTATTTATCGCCCCTGTCAATGACACATTTAAATATGACTTATTATCCAATGTTCGCAAAATGATGGTCCGTAAAACGGTAGGGTGCGGAGAAATTATAGCAGATGGACACGAAGTAGCCTGTATCTACGGCTATACAGTCAACGCGCTCGCGGAAGCTCCTCTGCCCACTTCCTTAATCGGGGGGTGTTGAAGGCATGCCGTTTATCTTTGAGAACGGAGAACTCATCCCGTGGAGGATGACCATAGACCAAGTACTGGAGAACATTAAAAGGAATGGCATAAAATACATCGACCTCCAGTTCACTGATGTTCCAGGCAGGCTCCAGCACGTAACAATTCCGACCAAATTCCTTGACGAGGATGCATTCTCCTCAGGTGTCCCAAAGCTCGACGGCTCATCAATCAGAGGATTCGTAGATATACACGAGTCCGACCTAGTACTTTATCCAGACCCCTCAACCTACGCCATCATACCATGGATACCCGACCACGTAAAGACGGCTAGGATGATATGTAATGTGGGCTGGGGGATGGCGCGCGGAAGGCTAGAGAAGGACCCGCGATATATAGCTCAGAGGGCGGAGATGTACGCGGCCGAGCAGGGATATGACCTCTCCCTCTGGGGACCCGAAATCGAGTTCTTCGTCTTCGACAAAGTCCACTGGGATGTCCTAGACGCCTATAGAGGCCAGTCCTACAGCATAGAGTCGAAAGAAGCGGCGTGGAGCAGCGCCGGAACCAACTACCCCATCAGGTTTAAGGAGGGCTACTACCCCGCACCACCGCATGACACGTTGATGGTCTTCAGGTCCGAGTGCGTCAACATACTCACTGACTATTTCCACATACCCTGCGACGCCCACCACCACGAAGTAGCAACTGCAGGACAGTGCGAGATAGACATGTATAGAGACACCCTCACAAACATGGCCGACAACTCCATAACATACAAATTCGTTGTCAAGAACCTAGCCGCCCAGAACGGAATGATAGCCACATTTATGCCAAAGCCCATATTCGGCGATAACGCATCAGGCATGCATACCCATGTTAGCCTATGGAGAAGTAGTGGTAAGGTCAAGTCAAACCCCGGCCACGCCATCCTACAACTAGACGGGCATGAGAACCTCTTCTACGACGAGAATGACGACTACGCCGAGTTAAGCCAGCTCGGCAGATACTTCGGTGGAGGGCTGCTAGAGCATAGCAGAGCCCTCTGCGCAATAGTGGCACCCACGACCAACAGCTACAGGAGACTCGTGCCTGGATATGAGGCGCCAGTCTTCATAGCCTGGAGCAGAAGCAACAGGTCAGCAAACGTGAGAGTACCGGTATATCATAAAGGCCGCGCAGCGAGCGCCAAAAAGAGAATCGAGTTCAGGACACCAGACCCATCATGCAACCCATACCTCTGCTTCGCGGCAATAATGGCTGCAGGGCTTGACGGAATCAAGAAAAAGATCGATATAGGAGACCCTGTCGACGAGGACATATACAAGCTAACCCCGGAGAAGAGGAGGCAGCTTGGAATCAAGCAACTCCCAGGAAGCCTGAAAGAGGCGATCGAAGAGCTCGAGTCAGACCACGACTTTCTTAAACCCATATTCCCGAGCGAGCTCATAGACACAATAATAGAGAACGGTGTGAGAGAGCATACGCAGGTCTCCGCACGACCACACCCCTACGAATTCTACCTATACTTCGACATCTAGAACTCTATTCTAATTCCAAGGACACCGAATTAATTTATGACGACCATTAAAATATCTAACTATGGGGCGGCATATCAGGGCTTATGCATAATGAGCATTAAGGTTAGACTATCATCTCAGACCGATTAGGAAACTCGCAGCCATTATCAGAAGGATCACACCACTCAGCTTGGGTATGAGGCTTTCATACCTCTTGAGCCTCTCTTCAACCCTGCCATATACCATGACAGCGGCCATAGTCACGCCAACCAAACCCGCCGTCACAGCCAAGCTGTAGATCAGCATAAGAGCCAGCGGGTCTACCCCGCCGACGGCAAGGGCTAAGAGAGCGAACTCCTCCTCATGGGCAAACCCTAAGAAGAAAGCAGAGACGGCTATCCCCCAGAGACCAGTCAAAACTCTATTCCCACATCTGTGAGGGTGCGTATGTCTTATGCCGCCGGGATGCTCGTGTTCATGCCCATGCACACCTCCTTCGAAATCACCGTGAAGATGCCCATGAGCCTTCTTGGAATTATCTCCCGGCCTCTCTAACAAATACTTGATACCTAGGATGAGAAGAGCAGCTCCCGCGACGTAGTTCAGGTATGGTAAGGAAAAGTCTATAGCCGCCTTCAGAACCATGTACGCCGCAACCACCGCCAAAGAGGAGATCAAGTGGAAATATGAAATCACTACAGAGCCAACAAATGCCCTTAGAGGGCGGCTCGCCGGCCCCCTTGAACGAGGATTGGCCGCATATAGAAGAGCGAGAGGCCAGCCATGCCCCGGATCCAAACCGTGCAGCAAGCCTATGAACGCAACGGCGAAATAAACAGCTTCAACCATTGGAATTGCCATTGATTCGCAATTATTAATTATTACGCAGCCTTCAGACTTTAAGCATCATATCTCCTCAAGAACTAGCGTACAACAAACTTATACTCAGATACATGCAGATTGAGTTGGGAAAGCTTTGGAAAAGATATCTCTGAAATTGACGAGAATGTTCAGAATTGACCGTCACCTACTGATTTAGAATGCTTTAATCAGCCCACTATAAACACCGCCATAGGTTTCATACACTCACAACGTACGCAATGCTGAATATATCCAAGCCCAATCACTCAACCTTAATTTTCATCATCAGGGACGCAATGAATGTAGGCTTTGAGCCTTTTTGAAGAGTAGGTCTCTATAAGCGAATATAGCAGGTATGCCTCCCGTATGTATAAAAACTACGTTCTCATGGGCGCCAATCATGCCCTGTTGGATCATATAGATTAGACCGGCCATGGCTTTCCCTGAGTATACGGGGTCGAGAATTATTCCTTCGAGCCTTGCCGTAAGTAGTATGGCGTCGATGACTTCCTTGGTGGCTTCACCATAATCGCCATACCCATCTAGTACTTCTACGGTACTAGGTAGTTTTTCTTTGTCTAAGTTGATAAGCTCGGCCCCTTTCTCTATAAAGTTGCGTATCCGTGATATGGTTGTGGCTCGATCATATGCTGCTGAATTTACTCCTATAACCTTAACCCTTTTTCCCGCGGCTGCGAATCCGAGGACTAGGCCAGGCTGCGTCGGCCCACCACTAGTGGCATGCACTACATAGTCTACCTCCACGCCAAGCCGCGCCGACTGCTCCACTATTTCTCGTGCACAATCATAGTACCCCAAGACACCGACCACAGGCTCATCAGTGATTATAGCAGGATTATGCCCCTTAGCTCTATACTCTTCTGCGACCTCTTGCATCACACTTGTGACATCATCTCTTATTGAGGCCTCTACTATTCGCACATCCGCCCCCATCAAATAGTCTAGAAACAGGTTGCCAGTATAGTCAATATTCGCTCCTTTAAACTGGGCAGTCCTCAGGACTAATACCGGCTTGATTCCAAGCATTCTCGCAGCCGCTGTGATTTGTCTAGCCCAATTAGATTGAATCCCAGATGTGGCAATCACTACATCGGCTCCCCTGCTCAGAATCTCCCCCAGCACGTATTCTAATATGCGAGTCTTATTCCCCCCAAGTGCAAGACCAGTCAAGTCGTCCCTCTTTACATATATCCGCGGTCCCTTGAGATGGCTGGACAAGTTATTCATAGGGTGGAAGGGAGTAGGATAAAACCCAAGATTTACCTTCAAATCAATAACGTTCAGTATTAAGGTTGTATTTAAGGAGATTTGCTCTGTTTTTGTGGCTGATTAGCGAGGCATGAAAATCGACATTCAACATAATCTAACGAAATATGTAGCATCGTGTTAGAGGCAAATACGTCTTATGAGTTCTTCGTATATTGATTGTGCCTGGTGGAGCTGTTTTATCTCTACGTATTCGTTTGGAATGTGGGCTTGCTTTACGTTTCCGGGCCCAAGTATTACTGTGGGTATATCCAGTTTCTGATATAATGGGCCTTCGGTGCCGTATGGAGCGGTTTCGGATGCTTGTCCAGTGATCTCTTCACATAGCTTTACAAAGGGATGGTCTCGCGGCGTATTGAGTGGATCGTAGCTGAATATTTCGGTTATAGTTAGATGGAGAGTGGGGAGTTTTTCTCTGAGCCTTGATGCCAACTCTTCGAGCCGCGAACGAATATACTCGCTACTGTGAGCTGGGATCATACGGCAGTCAACTATCATCTGACAGCTTTCCGGTATTACATTCTCCTTTATCCCACCTTCGATAATTGTCGTGGAGAGTACCGACGATCCAAGATCCGGGTCCTGTAGCTCGCCTAGTTTTTCCCTCAGGCCTATCAGCTCTACTATGAAATGCGCCGCATTCTCTATGGCGTTTATGCCCAAGTCGGGCCTACTTGAATGGGCGCTGCGGCCACGAGAAGTTATCTTGAATATTGCACCTCCCTTGTGAGCTCTGACCACGCGGAGCTCGGTAGGCTCCCCTATAACACCGTAAAGTGCATCACCATCTCTCAGTTTTCCATCTCTAATTAGTGCTTTGAGCCCGTCGAAGTCCTTTTCCTCACCGGCTGTTGCTATGAAGATTATTCCACGCTTCAATTCTTTATCCTTAAAGGTCTCGATAGCTTTTACCAGTGCAGCTACCCCACCCTTCATGTCAGCTGCACCTCTACCATAGAGTCTTCCTTCACGGATTCTGGGCTCAAATGCTGGTGTGTCCCACATGTTTGGATCACCAGCTGGGACGACGTCGATATGTCCTGAGAAGAGGAGCCCAGCCCTGCCCAGAGGACCTATACGCACAATAAGATTTGCCCTCTTTTCAGCAAACCTGTGCATCTCAATCTCGCACTTCTCTATATCTAGGTCGTGGAAATAGTCCTTAAGATATGCAGCGCACTCCTCCTCATTCCCCGGCGGCATCTCCGTGGGAAACGATATCAACAGGGCAGCTAATTCCTCAACCTTCACAACGTTTTCACACATTAGACGAATATAAAAATAGAGAGATGAGAGAGGAGATTGCTATTGCCGAGATAGATTGTTCGCTAGTTCTAAGCATCTGCTGTCTAGGTAGACGTCCGTTTCGGGGTCCCATGTCGGTGTCCATTAGTAAAAGGTTTTTAGCATATATTCAGTTTCTAGATTTGATGGGAAGAGCCCTTCATTTGATTCTATTTTGTGGCTCTATCGCGTCGCTGACTGTGAACTGGATTTGGGTTAATCTTCCCTTCTCTTTTATGGGTTTAAGAGGGCGCCAAGCCGTCCTATTCGGCGACTTCACCTTACTCCAGACATTTCTCCTCCCCCACCCATACCTTGCTCTCTGGATTACTGGGTTTTTGTCACAGGCAGTTTCAACGGCATTACTCCTCCCGGCTAATGTAGGTTCAAAACGCTATGTAGGCATTCTCCTGATATTCTCAGGCGTTATGACGACTACACTCACCATGCTTATCATGTGGAGGTGGCTATTCAGTCCCAACCTAGTCATGATGTACACCTTAGGCCTAGTGTGTGGACTGACTCCAATAGTTCTAGGGTTTATCCATTTGATAGTCAATAGGTAGCCGTAAGCACGCATGAAAACTATTTTCAGCAGCTAGGGAGCGTGACGGCTGAAGGGCTTGTAAATGTATTGTTAGTAAGTTAGTCATCCAATACCTGCCGAAAACAGCATCGCGTATAGTAACTAGTGCCTGTAGTAAAAATTTATATGCCGCCACCGTTGTTCACAACTCCGAATATGACTGAAAAACCAAAGTCGAATAGGCGTGCCTTTCTAGGAACCGTCGCAGGGACTGTAGGCGGGTTAGTCGTCGGCGCCGCCTTGGGATCTTTAGCTTTCCCACAGCGGATCGTCCAAGAAGTAACACGGGAGGTTGAGGTGCCTGTTGCTAAGAAGGGCTGGGAGGGCAGACGCTGGATACCAATCGTTAACAAGTATATGACCTTCAAAGAGGTTCAGGACACGTTAGCGAGTGAAGGAAAGCTTATAATGGCTAATTGGACATACTGGGGCTTGGTCGATACGGCCTTCGTCCAAGAGTTTAAGGATTATGTGGCTATGATGTACGATGTGAATGTCGATATTGACATTCTTGGGACCCAAGAGGCTAAGGGTGGATTCATGTTCCAGCTTTATTCAGCATATTCGGCAGGTCTTAAAGCACCATACGACATAATGCACATCGAAGAGAATTTCTTCGAAGAGGCTGTTGCAAAAGGAATAGCCGTGCCCTTCCTACCATCACCCCTAGTGCCTAACACAGCAATGGTTGACTATTACTTCTTAAGAATGCCGTACGGAATACAGTTTCAGCAGCATGGCCTCGCGAATTTCACTGTGAACACGAAGCAGGTAGGTGATTGGTTTAATTCTTGGCGTGCGCTGGCAGACAAGAGGCTTGAGGGGAAAATAACGTTATGGGTGTTTGAGGACAACGGCTTCTGGGGATGGCTCGTCGTAATGGCGCAGGAACTGGGCAAGAACTACAAGAATCCCCAGGAGATGAGGGAGGTGCTTAAGTGGATAGCCGATAACATCCATCCGAACGTATTAAAGTATACCAGTGATGAAGCCGAGTTAGATGAGCTGCTTGGCAGGGACATAAGTTGGGCTTCTGCATACTGGTGTGCCCTAGGTGAGGGATACTCTGTAACTAGACCAGAGCTTAAGGGAAGCCAAGTTTTACCTTGGAAGTTTAACAGCCAGCACCCGAACCTGCCGGGCGTCCTATGGATTCCGAAGGATGTTGAGCATCCTCTCCTCGCACAGGTGGCTGCTGACTGGTTGATTAGCCCACTCCACCAACTCCCCGACATAAACAAATACAAACAATACACTAAAGAACTCTGGCTAAGGGCAGAGGAAGGACCACTGGGCCCCGATTATGAGCAATATGTGCCCGATTGGGTTAACGCTCTTGGACCCAAAGGCATATATGAAGTCTACCCAACAATCGAGGAAGCACGAAAGTTCCCGAAGATCGATTGGCTCTATGTGAATGAGCATGCCCCAGAATGGATCAATATCTATAAAGAATTGATAGGCGCCTAAAGATACATTGAGGTGACGACATCGGTGGGGCGTCGCTGGGCAACGCTCCCTCTGATAACCCCCGCTATAGCCCTCCAATCACTCTTTTTCTTTTTGCCACTTATCATGATCTTAATTGTGAGCTTTACATATAGGGACACATTCTTTTTTTCACCGGTTTATACTCTTGATAATTATGTCAAGATGTTTCGAATATATAGGATAGATTTTCAGAACACATTCTTCTTGGCAGGCATGGCCGGTCTAATAGATATAATAATAGGCTACCCATTCGCCTATATCCTTCTCCGCAAAGTCACACGGTTTGCAGATGTATTCAGGGCGATACTAATCATACCCCTCTTCGGCGAGCTTTACATAGCATATGGTCTTCTTTACCTGATCCTTCCAGGCGGACCGGTTTCACGCCTCCTCGACACACTCGGCATATCACCTCTAGATGTCTTATACTCAGCCCCTATGGCGATATTTGGAATGTCGCTTTATACTCTGCCATTCGTTGTATACAACATCGGCATATCTTTACAGGGGATAGACCGCTCTTATGAAGAGGCGGCAAGATGCTTAGGGGCTAGCAGGCTGAAGACATTTCTGAGGGTGACTCTACCGCTAAGTCTTCCAGGAATAATAACTGGCTGGCTGACAAGTTTTGGATGGAACCTTGGAACACTTGCAATACCTGTACTTCTCGGCGGACCAATACTTGGAACCAGAGTCTTATCCAACCAAATATGGACAACCAGCCTAGTTACGTCCGACTTCGGAATGGGAGCTGCCATCGGCGTCATGGTCGTAGCAATAACTATGGTTGTCTTCTATGTTGTAGTTAAGTTTAGCAGGGGTGTCCTAATCTGATGGGCAGAGGAATGTATGAAAGGCTCTCATCCATCCTATCTTATCTTTACCTCATCCTTGTCTGTACGGCAATACTCCTACCCCTTTCAATAACTCTATACAGGGCTATTGTCGTCTATAATCCTGACGGAAGCATAACTATATCGTTCCAATCCTACACAATGATATCCGAGGCATTTTGGGATAAAGTGCTCGTAAACGTTTCAATATCGCTGCTTACTGTGGCGATAGATGTTGCTATAGCAGTTCCGGCAGCCTATGCTCTTGTAAAATATGAACTAAAGGCCAAGAGATTAATCTTTACTTATCTTAACGGCGTCTGGTATGTTCCTGGCATATCATACGGTCTCGCACTTGTACTAAGTTACTATTTTGTCTATAAGTTCCTCTTAGGTTTTTGGGGGTTTGTAGTTGCATATTCCACTGGCTTCATGCTTTTAGCACTCTTAACAGCGATAGTGGCCTTCAGGAACCTCGACCCTGTCTATGAAGAGGCGGCTAGGTGTCTTGGGGCTGGGAGGCTGAAAACCTTCTTCAAAGTAACGCTACCCCTTGTTGGCCCCGGCATAACAGCTGGTGTCGTCCTAATTCTTGTATTATCACTGAATGAATTCATCACAGCCCTGTTATTGTCCGGCCCCACTAGGGTTAAAACGGCCCCGCTTCAGGTTTTCAGCGACATTAGACACGCGGGGATTCAACCGTTCGTTGCCGCAGAGGCGACCGTTCTCCAACTAGTATCACTTGCCATCGTGATTCTCTATCTAAAATTCTTTGGGACAAAATATTTGAGGGGGGCCATAATGATCTAATCTAGGTGGAACTGATGACAAGAGTGGAGGCTATAGACCTCGTCAAGAGATATGGCTCATTCGTCGCTGTAGACAAAGTTACTCTCAGGGCGCGAGAAGGAGAGTTAGTAACTATCCTCGGTCCAAGTGGTTGTGGCAAATCCACAACGCTGCGTATGCTCGCGGGTCTCATACAGCCTGATGGGGGGCGAATATTCTTCGATGAGAGAGACGTCACTTCTCTCCCTCCAGATAAGCGGAATATAGGATTCGTATTTCAACGAGTAGCTCTATTTCCACACATGAATGTATACAAAAATGTAGCGTTTGGATTGGAAATGAGGAAAATGCCGAAAAGAGTGATTCAGGAAAGAGTGAAAGAAGCTCTGCGGCTGGTACATATGGAGGGGTATGAGGATAGAATGCCCTCCCAGCTAAGCGGTGGTCAAGCTCAAAGGGTGGAAATCGCACGCGTTCTAGCCACCGATCCTGAAGTCCTCCTCTTTGACGAGCCTCTCAGCAATATAGACGCGAAACTCAAGGACGAGCTGAAGTACGAGATTAGAAGGATTCAGAGAGAGACTAGGAAGACATTGATATACGTGACCCACGACCAAGCTGAGGCTTTCGCTATATCAGACAGAGTTTACGTCATGAACAATGGAAGAATAGAACAAGAAGGAACTCCACTTGAGATATACACTAACCCGAGAACACCTTTCATCGCCTCATTCATAGGGACAACTAACTTCATAGAGACGAGTTTAAAGGACTATGACGAGAAGGGTGGGATCGCGACACTTGAGGCCTCTGGACTAGAGATAAGAGTCAGGCATCCAAGCATCCTATTAGATAGGCGGAGGAGATACTTCATCAGCATAAGACCCGAAGACATAAAAGTGATTAATCCCGATGACCAGAAAAGCTATCTAAATTCTTTTAAGGGCACTGTTGAAGACGCCATCTTTATTGGAACAACCGTGAGACTGAACATAAACGTTAACGGGCTACTTCTAAAGGTTGACACTTACGGCGCTGAACGGTTCAACTTTTTGGACTCTAAGGGCAAGGAGGTTGTTATTGGGTTTGACAGCTGCACCATACTAAACATGTAATTACTAAATATATTTGTATAAATGCAGGTGTTGTTTAAGCTTCTCCCTATGCAGAGGAGTGGTGGCGCTTCAAGTTTAGGTTTTTAACTCTTTAAGTATTTTTACGATTGTCTTCGCTTTTTCTTCTTCTGAGCCCTCGAGGAACTTTCTCAGCCTCTGGGGTGGCGCTATTGACTGGAGCTCGATTACGTCTGTCCTTGACCCTGTCTTGCCTGTGAGGTTTAAATCCAGCTCGAGGTCGTTAGCAGTCCACACTGTTATTTTGAACTCTCGTTCGGCCCATCTCTTTCTCTTAAAGTCGGGAAATCTGGGCGTGTTGCTTCCTAGCTCTACTGACACTACTACAGGTAACGGTACTTTCACCACTTCATACCCGCCTCTTACCGTGCGTTTAGCTACTACAGCTCTATCCTCTATGCTAATTTGTGATACATAGGAGATGTTGTGGTATCCGAGCCACTCGGCTATCTGGGGAGGGACCTGAGATGTTCCTGAGTCAGAGGTACTCTCGCCGCAGAGGACTATGTCTGGCTTTAGCCTTTTTATGGCCTGGGCTAAGACATATGATGTGGCGTATGTGTCTGCCCCCGCGAAGGCTTTGTCGGAGAGGAGTATCGCGTCGTCAGCGCCCATAGCTACGCACAGCTTTAGGAAGGGCTCAAAGAATGGTGGTCCCATAGACAACACTGTGACCTTCCCACCATGCCTGTCCTTGAGTTGCAGCGCTGCCTCGACGGCGTTTTTATCTGCATCGTTCAGCTCATTCTCAGCCGATGCCCTGTCCACTGTCTTAGTTATTGGGTCAAACCTAACTTGCTCAACCTTTGGAACAACCTTAACACACACCACTATGTCCATTTCATCCACCCTCCTTCTCAAGCTCCTCAACAATCCTTGGAACTAGTTTGAATAGGTCAGCTTCCACGCAGTAGTCGGAGAACTGGAATATCGGGGCGTTTCTGTCGATGTTGACCGAGATTACTGTCTTCACATCGCGGATACCTGAGACGAAGTGTGACGCTCCACTAACTCCTAGGATTAAAGCAATCTTAGATCTTAGGCTGACGCCTGTGGAGCCTACTTGAACGTCTCTGGGTGCAAGGCCTAGGTCTGCTAGGGGCCTCGTTACCGCCAGTTGTGCACCCATTTTCTCGGCGAGCGTCTTGATGAGGGTGAGGTCTCCTCCGGTCCCCATCCCTGCCACAACAACTTTTTCAGCCCTCGTAATGTCCACCACCTTTGCCACATGCCTCTCAACTATTTTCCACCCATCTGTCGGATGGAGATCAGGGCTAAACCTTTGGATCTCCGCCTCACGCCCTGTTGGGCTCGGCTTCTCGAAAACTCCCGGCCTCACCGTCGCAATCTGTAGGACGCCTGGCCTGAATTTGCAGACAGCTACGATGCTCCCGCCAAAGCCCGGTACATGTCCTATTAGTCTCCCGTCTGAGGGGTCTATGCCGAGGTATGTTACATGGGCTATTAGTCCTGCCCCAGTCCTAACGGCCAGCCTAGCGGCTATGTCGACCCCATTATAGGTTGCTCCGAAAAGCACTGTCTCGGGTTTCTCCCTCTCAACCAGCTGGTGTAGGGCCATGGCGTGTTTCGCCGGGTCATAGACAGCCAGTTCACTGTGTTCAACATAGTACACTTTGTCGACGGGGTATCTTGAGACTTCTTTGACGATTTCTTCCATTCCCCAGCCTGTTAGGACGGCTGCAGTTCTCGTATTACTCTGAGCCCCAAGTTCAGCCGCTTTACCGATTATCTCCAATGATACATCCTCAATCCCTTCGGGCCCCACTTCCACGAAAGACCATATCTCACCCATCTTGACCACCTACCGCAGCTTCTAGAAGCTCCGCAACATCCATTACCCTAAGGGGTGCTTTCTGAACCTTTGCAGAGTCTTCGAAGTTTATTATGCAGTAGGGGCACGAGGTTACCAAGATTTCTGACCCTGTTTCAACTGCTTGTTTTACCCTCATGTTTGATGGTCTCTCCTCGGGTTTTGACTCCAACAGTATCCGCCCCCCTCCTCCTCCGCAGCAGAGGGATAGTTCTTTTGAGAGGCTCATTTCTGAGAATGAAAGTTGTTTGACACTCTCTATCAGTCTTCGAGGCTGTTCGTATATCTTTGCGTATCTACCTAGATAGCATGGGTCGTGATAGGTTACTCTCGCATCTAGCTGTGCATTGAGTGATAGTTTCCCCGCGTCCATGAGCTCTGCGAGATACTCTGTGTAGTGGTGGACCTCATACTCTCCTCCATACTTGGGATAGATGTCCCGGAACATGATGTAGCAGTGGGGGGAGAGGGCTATTATCCTCCTGATACCTAGAGAGTTGAACTTGGCTATGTTCTCGCTGACCAGTTCTTCAAGGAAGTCTGTCTCACCGGCGTGAAAGACGGGGTCGCCGCAACACCTCTCTTCGTCTCCGAGGACTGTGAAATCGACTCCTGCCTTAAGAAGGAGCTTCACTATCGCGGATGCTATTCTCTGGAGTCGTATATCGTAAGATGAGATGCATCCGATGTAGAGGAGCGTATCGCTTCTCTTCTTCGCTATGTTTGAGCCCAGCTTGTCGAGCCATTGGCCTCTTGTCCGGGAGGGGTAGCCCCACGGGTTTCCATCCTCATAGACCCTCCAGAGGGCTTGAGTGAGTTGTGCGGGGGTTCTGTTGCTCCTGAACCAGATTCTCCTCAACTCTTGAATTACTCTTGTGACTTTAACATTTCGCGGGCATACTGATTCGCATGCCCTGCACATCATGCAGAGGTATGGGTCGATGTTTACTGGGAGGCCTAGCTGTATCCTTCGGAGAAGCTGTCTTGGGCTTAGTTTGGGGCCGTCAAATATGTTGAGGGGGCAGGCGGCCGTGCATGCTCCGCACTGGAAGCAGGCCGCAATGTTTTCGGCTAGATCCCTGTCTTTGACGAGGTCTGATAGTAGTTGGTACATTTAGCCGCTCACCTCCATCTTCGCCTTTTTCAGACTCATCACGACCTCGTGGGCCTCAGTCATCTTCTCTGCAAACCTCTTGGCCTCTGCGGCGCTTATCCAGTGTAGCTGGAGCCTCTTCGGATCTATGTTGCGGGCCTGTATTATTTTGAGCCATTGCTCGTATCGTCTCTTAGTGTTGAGGTTGGCGTAGTTGTAGTGGCAGTCCTGTGGCCAACAGCCTGTTACGAAGACGGCCCCGGCACCCTTCTTGAATGCGTGCAAAATTAGCTTCTGCGAAACGCGTGCAGAGCACATTGTCCGTATGACCCTGCATGTAGGCGGGTACTGTATCTTGAGGATACCTGCTAGGTCTGCTCCTGCGTAGCTGCACCAGTTACAGGCGAAGACTATTGCCTTCTCCTCCGGGTTCTCAGCTAGCGCCGCGTCTATTTGCGCCATTATTTGCTCGTCTGTGAACCCAGGCATCGTTATAGCCCCCTCGACGTTACACTCGGCAACACATGCACCACATCCTTGGCAGAGGCCCGGAATGATCTCTATCCATTTTCTCAGTTCGCCTCTGATCGCACCATATGGGCAGACCTGCGCGCACCTCATGCACTTAGTGCATTTTTGCGGGTCTATGACTGGGATGAAGGGCTCTTTCTCGAGCTGTGGTGATGTGAGGAGTGCGGCTGCCTTTGCGGCTGCGGCCAATCCCTGCGAGATGCTCTCCCTAACATCTTTGGGTCCTTGGGCGACCCCTGCGAGAAAGACGCCCTGTGTTATTGATTCAACAGGGCCCAGCTTTGGATGGAGTTCGAGGAAGAATCCCTCCGAGTCCTTGGCGACTCTGAGCTGCTGAGCCGCCGCAATCTCTCCCGGAGGATCTATGGCGGTAGCCAGCACGACGTAGTCTGCTGGTATATTTAGTGTCTCTCCAATTGTGATGTCTCGCACCGTTATGCCGCCCTCGCCTATTTGGACAAGGTCTTCAATCGGCTTTTCCGTTCCAACCCTGATGAATCTTACACCTTCTTCGCAGGCTTTCCTGTAAAGCTCCTCAGCCCCACGCCCATAGGTCCTCACGTCCTTGACAATAACTGAGACGTTCTTTCCGCTCTTCCTAAGCTTGAGGGCGTGGTAGGTAATGGTCTGGCAGCAATATCTTGAGCACCCCCTATTCAGGTTCCTAGAACCCACACATCCGATAAAGACTATGTTACTAGCATCCTTTGGAACGCCGTCCATCTCGTATTCAAGCAGTGTCACAACTTTTGGCCTGTCAGTTCCGATTATAGGCCAGTTTGGCTCGTGGACTTTACCGCCTGTGGCTAAGATTATGGCGCCTACGTCTAGTTCCTCGCCGTTGGATAGTTTTACGTGGTAGTTGCCGACGAACCCTGTTACTTCTGTCACCTCTGTGCCCAAGTGGACCTTGGCACCAGACCTCTCAAGCTGTTTTATCTTCCACTGCAGGAAGCGCTGTGCATCTATGCCGGAGGGGGCAATTTCTTTAAGATGTCTGAGGAGGCCGCCTAGCTCGTGTTCCTTCTCAACTAGATGTGTCTCGAACCCCATCTCTGCAAGGGCGGTGGCGGCGGTTATCCCAGCCACACCTCCCCCGATTACTAGGGCCTTTTGCTGGACGGGGGTGAACAGCTTGGTCATTGGGTTTTGTCGGACCACTTTGGCGACCGCCATCGAGATTAGGTCTATGGCTTTCCTAGTTGCCTCTTCGGGTTGGTTCTTGTGAACCCAAGAGTTGAGGTTGCGTATGTTAGCCATCTCAATGAGGTATGGGTTAAGCCCTGCCCTTGCACAGGCCCTCATGAAGGTTGGGCTATGGGTCTTCGGCGAACAGGCAGCTATAACAATCCTGTTGAGCCTCTTCTCCCTTATCACATTCTCGATATGCTTCGTACCAGCTCCAGAGCATGAGAACCTCTGGTCCTCTACATGCACTACATAGGGTATTTTCTTGGACTGTTCAACGGCAGTTTTTATATCGACTACCCCAGCTATATTAGATCCGCAGTGGCAGATGAAGACCCCAACGCGGGGCTCCCCCAGGGCGTCTATCGTTTCCTCGAAAATTTCGGGTTCTACGGACCTTGAGGTCAGATGAGTTAGCGCCTTCGCAGCGGCCGCACCCGCCTCTGTAACACTGTCGGGAATGTCCTTGGGACCGCTCGCACATCCACAGACGTATATCCCTCTCCTCGATGTTCCGACGAAGTCTCCGTCAATCTCGTATGATTTGATGAAGCCGTCTTCTCCCACCTCTATCCCAAGGGTTTTAGCCAGTCTGTTTAATTCTTCTGATGGAACGAGGGCCGTTGAAAGGACAACCATGTCGAAGGTTTCTCTCCGCAGCTCTCCTGTGGTCGTGTCCTCATAGACTACGTCTATGCCTTCGCCGTTGGGGATAACTCTTCCAGGCCTGCTCCGTATAAATCTGACACCACTCTTCTTCGCCCTCTCAAACATCTCGTCGAAGCCCTTTCCATAAGCCCTTATGTCCATGTAGAATATTGTGACGTCTTTGATTCCATGGTCGACAAGCTGCAGCGCCTCCTTAATACTGTACATGCAGCAGACCCTGCTGCAGAAGCTGTAGAACCTTTTATCACGAGCACCAACGCATAGGATGAATGCTACTCTCTCCGGGTGGCGGTGGTTGCTGGGCTTTATGACCTCACCCCTTGAAGGGCCGCTCGACTGCAGCAGTCTCTCGAGCTCCATCGCCGTGAGGATGTCGGGGTGTCTTCCATAGCCGAACTCAGGGATTAGCGAGGCGTCAAAGAGGTCCGAGCCAGCCGCAACTATTATTGCGCCTACATTCAGTTCATGGATCTTCTCCCTCATCTCGAAGTCTATGCATTTTGGCCCGCATGCCTCGACGCACCTGTTACAGGGTAGGTAGTTGGGCGGCTTGTTCAAGCAGTGCTCAATGTCTATTACGTATGTTCCTGGCTCGGCCTGGTCGAAGGGGAGGTAGATGGCCTTCCTCGCACCCATCCCTACGTCAAACTCGTTCTTCAGTATGACTGGGCAGGCGGGTACGCAGTCGCCGCACCTCGTACACTCGTCGGTGACAAAGCGGGGCTTCTGGACAACTTTTACATGGAAGTTCCCAGCCTCGCCTCTTACCTCGACAACCTCGGCCAAGGTTAGGACCTTAATGTTCTTGTTCTGCATCACCTCGCTCAGCTTGGGCGCTTCAATGCAGATCGAGCAGTCCATGGTGGGGAAGTTCTTGTCTAGAGCCGCCATCCTACCCCCTATCACGGGGCTTTTCTCAACGAGGTAGACCTTGGCACCCGCCTTGGCTAGGTCGAGGGATGCCTGAACCCCCGCAATCCCACCACCTATAACCAGTACAGCGTCCGCCAACCCCCTCACCTCCTCCCAGAAACACCTATACTGGCCAGCAGCTCGGATGCTATGCTGTAGCCCTGCCGGACTGCCTTGCGGTTAAGGTCAGCCGCCTTTGGGAACCTATCGGCCAGCGCCTTTTCCACCGACTCCAAGGACGGCGTGCCCAGGACAGCAACTATGGCACCAAGTATCACGATATTTGCGACTATCTTTCTTCCTAGACTCTCTGCCACCTCAATGGCTGGCACCGGCAAGACCTTGTGGTCCTGCGAATCGTGTTTAACGAGTTCTTTCACGGTTACTATTACTCCGCCGCGCTTAACGTGTCTGAGGTTTTGTACGAAGCCCTCGTCATACATTGTGGCTAGCACGTCTAGCTTGGTTATGAGAGGGTAGTCTATGGTCTCGTCCGATATTATTACGTCGGCTCTAGACCAGCCCCCTGTTATGTATGGGCTGTAGCCCTCAGTCACCACTGCCTCCTTGCCGTCGTATATTGCCGCGGCCCTCCCAAGTATGTGGCCAGCCGTTATGGCCCCTTGACCTCCCAACCCGGTTATCCTGACCTCGTATCTCAAATGCCCTCCCCCCTCCCAGAGGCCCTCCTGATGGTCTCCTGGATAAGCTCCTGGTAACTCGGTCTCCTCCTATCCACGAAGTTTCCAACAACCAGCGGCTCGCCCTGAAGACGTATGTCTATCTTACTTAGATCGGCATTATGGTCTACCACCGAATGTTTTCTGAAATACTCCATCATGTCGAGTGCCTCGGGGAAGTTGTTGAACTCGCCGAAGGTGGGCGGACAGGGAGATATGACCTCAATAAATGCGAATCCCTCCACACTCATCATACGCTTTATCGCGTTGATCAGCTGCCGCACGTGCAGGGTTGTCCACCTAGCAACGAAGGAGGCGCCAGCAGCGGCCACTAGGTAAGGTATGTTGAATGGGTTTTCAAAGTTGCCGTAGGGCGAAGTGTATGTCTTTGCCCCGAGTGGAGTAGTTCCACCGTGCTGGCCGCCCGTCATACCATAGTTGAAGTTGTTGACCATTATCACGTTGATGTCAACGTTCCTCCTAGCAGCGTGTATCAGATGATTCCCGCCTATGGTGCAGATGTCTCCGTCGCCTGAGATGACTGTGACCTCCAAGTCGGGCCTCACGAGAGATAGGCCTGTGGCAAATGCTATGGCACGACCATGAGTCGTATGGAACGAGTCGAGATGCATGTAGCCTGAAACCCTCCCAGTACAGCCTATACCTGAAATGCAGACATGCTTCTCAGGAGGAATACCCGATGCCTCGATGGCGTCCGCGTAGGCGGCCATGACTATGCCGATGCCGCATCCCGGGCACCAGATGTGTGGAAGCCTCTCACTCCGCAGCAGCCTGTCTCTAGGATGGCGTTGAGCCTTAACCACTTGGGTCACGCAGCAGCCACCTCCACCGCATCCACGATGACATTAGGCTCTATCAGGCTGCCCGGCGCCCAGTTAACCTCTATGACAGGGCATTTAGCATGCTCTCTGACAGGATGGACGAGCTGGCCGAAGTTTATCTCAGGGACCACGAGGACGTTGACGCGCTGGCTCAGCCTCTCAATCACGTCGCTTGGGAAGGGCCATATAGTGATGAGCTGTAGCAGCCCGGCCTTAATCCCACGTGAGCGAGCCTGCTTAACGGCATTCAAGGCCGACCTAGCAGTAGACCCATAAGCAACCACAACAACCTCAGCATCATCCGTCATGAACTCCTTATACATCCAGAGCTCACGGGCGTGATTCCTAATCTTGCCGAGAAGATACCTCAGCATTCTATCAGAAACCTCTTGAGAGGTAGTCGGATAGCCTCTCTCATCATGAGTGAGGCTGTCAATGTTTACACGGCAGCCCGTCCCCACTATGGGCATTGGATTCACGTCAGCGGAGTAATCGAATGGCAGCCTAGTGGAGAGGAGGCGCGGATCCATAACCTTTCTCTCCACTATCTCGATCTCTTCGGCCGGGGGGATGACCACTTTCTCCCACATCAGGCCTACCAGCTGGTCGGCTAGGACTATGACTGGTGTGCGAAGCCTTTCCGCCGTATTGAAGGCACGAATGGTTAGGTCGAAGAACTCTTGGACGCTGCTGGGAGCGTAGACAACCGTCTCTAGGTCTCCGTGAGAGCCCCACCTAGCCTGCATCACATCGCCCTGTCCTATCAGTGTTGGTATTCCTGTGCTGGGCCCTGCCCTCTGAACGTTAACAATGACTATCGGCGCTTCCATTATGAATGCTAACCCTATGTTCTCCATCATCAGGCTGAAGCCTGGGCCGGATGTTGCGGTCATGGCTTTGGCTCCGGCATAAGACGCGCCTATAAGGGCGGCCACACTCGCCATCTCATCCTCCATCTCCACAGCTATCCCGCCGACCTGCGGAAACCTTACACAAGCCCTCTCGAAAATCTCGCTGGACGGGGTGATTGGGTATCCGGCGAAGAACCTACACCCAGCTAGTATGGCGGCCTCGACACACGCGAAGTTTCCCATCATGAAGTGAACACCGGGTCTCGGCAAGCCGCTACTCATACAGCTAGCTCACCTCCACCGTGTAGATGGCTAGCTCAGGGCAAATCAGACTACACATCTTGCAATTGATGCAGTCGTTTTCCTTCCCTGGCTTAACTCTGGGATACCTGTAACCGTTTGGATTGAACTGGTCAGACCGCTCGAGGACATCCATGGGACAGAAGCTCCAACAAAATCCGCACTCCTTACACCTCTCAGGTATAATGTAGACCTGCCCCAACGGTCTACGAAACAAGGCTAGGTTAATCGGCTCACGTAATATTTTCAAGGCTAGAGCCCCCAAGGCTCAGTAAATCGCTGTGAGTCCGCATAATTATACACTAACAAATATTCTACCTAATCCAATATATAGCATATTAAATTCAAATGAGACTTCATTAAACAATATATAGGTCTTCGGGGGAGATAACTATTGTGGGGGGCAAAGCCCAGGCCAACCAGCTGATGACACTTCTAGCCTCATATCCCCCACTAACATGGAGCGAGGATCGATTCATCCACTCACCTCTCTACAGGATTGAAGAGTTCGATGAAAAACTCCTTCTCTTCCCAAGCCACTCAGACGCGGAGATCATTCTGGAGAATCTTATCCGCCTCCTCGGACTCCAAAAACAAAGAACCTCCCCAACAGCCTATCTAATCCAGAAGAACGAGGTCTTTAAAACCCTGAGAAATTTCCTATGGATAGTTAGGAGGAGCTGGAGAGACGAGACAGTCCGGGTCATCTGGTCCACATTATATGTGGCTCACGCCAAGGGGTGGGGTAATATCCCGCTCCACATGATTGCGGATGTGAGCGGCCTCGACCAGGCAAAATGCCGAGAGATTCTGGCGAAAATCTTTGAGGATGGGGGGCTGGTTGACGGCGAAAAAGTAAGGGCTGGACCCAAGCATTTCGCAGAGGCTTTAGAACTCATGCTTCAACAGATTCCCACTTGGAGCGAGGAACTGGTCATGTCCTTCCTCTGCACAGAGATATACGCGTCGGTGGAGGACATATACGTGAAGGTGCGGCCTTATGGGCTGAGCATTGCGGCAGTTTACAAAATAGTGCAAAAGCTTAAAAAAGCCAACCATATAGCCCGGGTGAGATATAGCCGGAGAAGACCACAGGGGCCCATGAGAGAGGTGTTCTCACCAAACTGCCGCAACTGCTTCTACGGATACAGCAGCGAGGAGAAATGTCTACAACACCTCCTCTCCGAGATGGAGACCTATTTCAAGGAAAACTATGGGAAAACCTTTAGCGTAGAAGAGAAGATGGCACTATACAAATCGCTTAGGCTGACGCCATTCGGGCCGCGAGTTTTACGAAAGCTACTCACTACGCTCAAGCATGTTAGAAATGTGGAGCAGTCCGTCAAGGATGAGAGGCTGGCCGGTCTTTTGAGAAAGCTGGAGGAGCTATGCGGTATAAAACTAATCCTACCATCCTTTGAATTCAGGACCCTAAACAATATTGGACAAAATCCACCAATCTGATAATATTATAGAGCCACGGATCGTTTAACATATGTGAATAAAAGGGAGTTTCAGTGCCGTGACTGTATACACTTCCTCCCCTACCCCCTCATCGAGGGTATTGGGACATGCTCAAACCCAGCCAGCTTAAACTATGACCGAGTGAGGTTTGGTGATGAAGAGCCCTGCGAGTTCTTCGGATTAGCAGTGCTCAGTGTCTCAGGCCTCGAAGGAGTGGAGTTCTACTGGTGCCACACATGCAGAAAACACTTGTACAGAGATGAACTCGAGTACCATGTGGGTCATAGGGTTTACACTGGAGCGGCTAAGACAGATGCTGAGTTTAACGCAGAGAGCACTATGGCCGCAGACTGATTAGAGAGTAGTCTAGCAGACCAAAACACCACACTAGGCCAAACCACTAGCAACAGCCACATATCCCTGACCAAACATTCTCAACGCCACACAGTTGTTTAACCGTAAACTTCTGGTGTAAGTCGCTGTGTTTTGCCCCAACGCCCCCTGTATTGTGTTAAAAAATTTATAGAGAGTAGACCATGTTTTATAGGCCTTGCTTCTCTGGGAGCCTACAACAGAAGTGATAGAGAAGGCCAACATGACCCGGTTCATAGAATACGTCGATGACAAGGAGGGGCTTGGAATAGATCCGTTTGAAAGACGCGCGTATTTTAAGCTGTATGAGTGGTCCATTGCAAATATACCTGAGTTCTGGGATGTGGTCTGGAGCTTTGTCGGGGTCAAGGCCTCTAAGCCGTACCAGCAGGTTGTTGATGATTTGGGTAGGTTCCCCGGAGCTTCATGGTTTATAGGTGCGAGGCTCAACTTCGCCGAAAACCTTCTCAGGGTAAGGGATGGGAAAACAGCCATCATAGCTGTTAGGGAGGACGGGTTCTCAAGGAGGGTGTCCTACCTCGATTTATATCGTGAGGTTGTGGGGCTGGCTAAGGGTTTGCAGGAGGTGGGGGTTGGAGAGGGTGACAGAGTCTGCGGATATATTCCCAACACAGTTGAGGCTTGCGTAGGCATGCTTGCTACAGCCGCGCTTGGAGGAACATGGTCTTCCACAGGAACAGAAATAGGGGCTGAAGCTGTGGTCGACAGATTTGAACAGGTATCTCCCAAAGTACTCATCACAATCGATGGATACTTCTACAAGGGTAAGAGATACAATATCTTAGAGAGGGTTAAGAAGATTGTTGACAATATACCTTCTATAGAGCGCGTGATTGTTGTCCCATACTTAGAGGAGAACCCCAAGATTGATGTACTAAAGAATACTGTTCTTTATAGCGACTTCGTCGAGCCCGGCGATGGCTTCTCGTTCAAGCAGGTCTCATCCTCGACGCCCATATACATAATGTTCACCTCGGGGACCACGGGTAAGCCAAAATGCCTAGTCCAGTCTGTCGCAGGTATACTTGCTAACCACTTGAAGGAGCTTATCATACACACAGACCTAAAGCCGACGGACACGATAACGTACATAACCTCCACCAGCTGGATGATGTGGAATTGGCTGATGACTTCTCTAGCCACAGGCGCTACACTGCTACTTTACGACGGCGACCCAAACTATCCTGACTGGAGAAGGATGTGGAGCCTGATAGATGAGTATGGCGTCTCAATCTTCGGGTGCAGTGCAAGCTACATCAACTATCTCAGGGGTGTAAATGCCTCACCAAAGGGGAGCTTCGACCTTGCAACTCTGCGGGAGATATCGCAGACCGGCTCCCCCCTGTCTGCCGACGGATTTAAGTGGGTATATGACGAGGTTAAGAGGGATCACCACTTCAACTCTATATCAGGCGGCACTGATATCAACGGCTGCTTTGCCATAGGTAGTCCGACGTTACCAGTCTATGCGGGGCAACTCCAATCACCAGCTTTGGGCATGAAGATAAAGTGTTACGATGAACACGGTAACCCGGTCTACGACAGAGAAGGAGAACTAGTGTGCGAGGCTCCAGCACCATCTATGCCACTTTACTTCCTCAACGATCCGAACAACGAGAAATATCTCGACGCATACTTCAGGTTCTATACTCACAAGAGGGTGTGGAGGCATGGAGACTACGTAATATTCCACAGCGACACAGGTGGAATTACCTTCCTAGGCAGGTCTGACGCTGTGATTAAGCGGTCTGGAGTTAGGATTGGGACTGCCGAGATATATAGCGTAGTTGAGAAATTTAAAGAGATAGCTGATAGCATAGCGGTTGGGCAGAACTGGAAGGGTGACCAAAGAATAATACTTTTCGTGAAAATGGCGGCGGGATATTCTTTAACCGATGAGTTGAAGGATAGGATTAAAAAAGAGCTGAGGGAGAAGGTCTCACCCCGACATGTACCCGACATTATTTTGGAGGCGCCTGACATACCATATACATTTAACATGAAGAAGGTGGAGATAGCGGTTTCAAACATAATAAACGGTAGAAAAGTTATTAACAGGGACTCGCTAATCAACCCTGAATCACTTGACTACTTCGAAAAAATCTTACCGCTGCTACAGGGTGATTAATGCCTGTGTCTATTTTTGAGGAGTTGTTCCTAGATATGAGTCTGAGAAGACTGATTCATGATCCTTACAAACTGTTAAAAGCCATGAGGCTGGAGGCAGGACACATTCTATTGGACATAGGTTGTGGGACGGGTTATCTCTCCATTCCCGCCGCATCTATAGTGGGTGATAGGGGGATTATTTACGCGGTGGACATCTCAGACAAATACCTGTGGAAACTAGAGCTAAGGGCCGCTAAACTCGGTGTAAAAAACATACTGACGGTCAGGACTAGGGCTGAAGAGTTGGATGGAATCCCCGACAATTCCGTTGACAGGGCTGTCTTCATGCTGAGCCTCCACCACATAGAGGGAAAGGAACAGGCACTGAGTCAGGTTAGACGTAAGCTTAAACAAAACGGCCTACTGATGGTTTATGAGCCGATAGCCTCAAGAATGCTTGGACACGGCACAGAACCGTCAGAGATCATACCTCTTCTAAGGCAGAAAGGGTTTGAGCCGAAGCTGTTGGAGAAAGGGCGTCTATTCTGGACCGCTCTGCTTGCTCCCGTCTAGACTGCCATGTACTTCATCCTCAAAATGAATTTGCTAATGGCGATGTTGTTTTAAAATGTTTAATTATCTCTGAGCATTTCTAGTCTTATGCTCTCCGAAGAGGAGGCATTAATTCTTAAAACAGCTGAAAAAATAGGCGCGATGGTTGGTCGGGATTATTGGTTGCGTTGTGCCCGTGAGAAGAAAAGCCCTGACTTGTTGTGGGGGGAGCTTTTAAAGACAAACCTAACAAGCGCTGGTGTTGAGAGAGTTTCGGGCACAGGTCTCTTGGAGGCCGTCCTTGTCCAAGAGGGCCTAGCGAGGGCCGGGCTGCCCCTTCTCCAATTCTTGACGACGCATCTCTCCAGGACAGTAATCGCTAAGTATGGGACTGAGGAGCAGTTCGAAAGGTTTGTTAGACCTACATGTGAGCAGGGAAAAAAGATAAGTTTTTGCATCACTGAGGCCGAGGCCGGCTCCAATACTTGGCGGATACGAACCTTTGCGAAGAAGAGGAATGGCGGCTACATCTTGAACGGGCAGAAAATATTCATTACAGGTGCACGCGAGTCAGACTACCTGCTGATAGTGGCGAGGACGAAAAGATACGAGGAGGTTGAGGATAAGAGGGATGGGATATCGCTGTTTGTTGTGGAGACACATACTAGTGGAATATCGTTCGAGGCGCTTAACATTGAGCTATATTCACCGGAGACTCAGTATATTGTTTACTTTGATGGTGTTGAGCTGGGGGATGAGAATTTGGTAGGAGAGGCGGATAAGGGGGTCAATTATCTCTTCGACTGTCTGAATGTGGAGAGGATTTTGATAGCTGCCTGCAGTATTGGTTTGGGTGAGCATGTTCTTAAGAGGGCTGTCGAATATGCTAAGCAGAGGATTGTATTCGATAAGCCTATAGGGTCTTATCAGGGTCTCCAGTTTAGGATGGCGCGTGCCAAAGCGCATTTAGAGGCTGCGAGAGCGCTGAACTATCATGCGGCTAGACTCTATGACAGTGGTGGAAGAGTGGGAGCTGAGGCGAACATGGCTAAGCTTGTTGCTTCTGAGGCAGGTCTGGAGGCCTTTGAGATTGCGATGCAGACCTTCGGAGGCAACGCCTACGACTTAGACACAGACATAATAACATTCTACCCAGTCATAAGACTCTTCATAACCGCACCGGTGACCAACGAGCTTGTGCTCAGCTACATCGGCCGGCATGTTTTGGGTCTGCCAAAATCCTATTAGGGGTGTAATGTGATGGACATATGGGTTGCTGGTGTAGGCGAAATCCCCTGTAGACCTAGCTACGACGAGATGGATTTTAGAGAGATGCTGTACAGGGCCGCGGCGAAAGCCTACCTCGATGCAGGAATTACACCAGCAGACGTTGATGGGGTGGTTTCCAGCGGCATGGATTTCTATGAGGGGATGAGTATTACTGATTCATACACGCCCGATCAGGTTGGTGGACGCCTGAAGTTCAACACCCTCGTCTCTAATGACGCCTTAAACGCATTCATCCATGCATGTATGCTTTTGAAGACGGGGCAATTCAGGACTGTTTTAGTAACTGCCTATGCCAAGGCCTCAAATATACTAAACTATCCCGAAATCGTCTTTAACTCCTTCGACCCCCACGTCGTCAGGCCCCTCACTCCTCACTTCTACGCTATCGCAGCGATGGATGCACAGGCATATCTCCTAAACTCTGGGGGCGATGCACGCGACCTCTCTCTAGTCGCCGCTAAGAATAAGAGAAATGCCCTCAGAAACCCTTCCGCGGCATTTGCCGAGAATATTTCTATTGAGGAGGTTGAGAGCATGGAGGTTGTTTCTGAACCACTGCGGAAAGGTCATGTCGCAGTGCCCTGCGACTATGCTGCGGCCGTCCTGCTGACCACGGAGAAGAGCCTAGGTAAGGTGCGAGTCGAGGCATTCGGGTATTCCATCGGCAGTTATTCAGTAGACCTCTCCTTGAAGGAGTGGGGCCGGTCACACTGGGCTAGGGCCGCATTGGAGATGGCTCTCAGGCAGATAAGGATGAGGCGAGTGGATTTCGTAGAGGTTTCAGAACCCTTCGCCCACACCGAGCTGATGGTATTGGATGGATTCGGAATTGTTGGGGAAAATGTATGTAAGACTCTGCGGGATGGAGGTTTTAACATGGATGGCTACTTGCCCGTGAACCCTTCGGGCGGGTGTATCGGGATGGGTTATCCATTAAACGCCGCGGGGCTCCAGAGGCTGGTCCAGTCTGTCAACCTGTTAAGAACTGGTAGGTGGAGTTCGTGTCTGGTGGCCTCGCCTGATGGTGAGGTTGTAGATGGAGGCGCTGTAGTGGTGCTGAGTGCGGAGGTGTGAGGGGTTGAGGAAGAGAGTAGCTATTGTGGGGGCTGGGATGACGTATTTCCGCTCAATGCTGCCAATGACGCCTCAAGAAATGGTGTACGAGGCCGTTAGGAAGAGTTTGGATGACTGTGGACTCGAGTTCAAAGACATTGACGCCGTAGTATCTGGGTCGGCACCTGATGCATTCGATGGATATCATCATAAGGGGCTTGTAGGGGTTGAGCCATCCGGTGCCAATGGAAAACCATATTCCAGAGTCTTTGTGGGGGGCGGTACAGGAGTGGGCGCAGCTGTCGCAGGCTGGTGGCATGTTGCGTCAGGAGTCTTCAAAAGAGTCTTGGTCGTGGCATGGGAGAAGATGAGCCACCCATACCCTCACGCCCAGCCCCTATTCAAGACAATCTTCGAGCCAATTGTAGAGCAGCCTCTCGGCCCGAACCTGATATGGATATTCGCACTTGAGATGCGCCGCTACATGGAGGCGCATAAACTGTCTAAGGAGCTGATAGCACGCGTCGCGGTCAAGAACAAGGGTAACGCGCTAGACCATCCCTACGCGCAGCTGGGGGCAAAAATAACAGTTGAAGACGTTTTGAAATCGCCAGTACTGGTTTGGCCCGTGCATAGGCTTGACATCAGCCCATCGTCAGACGGGGCAGTTGCTCTTGTTCTCGCCTCGGAAGATGAGGCTAGGAAGATAACCGATACGCCTGTCTGGATTGAAGGTGTGGGTGCGTGTCTGGACAGCCAATTCTGGACCAACAGAGACCTCGCATACCCCTACTACGTTTACCTAGCTGCGCAGCAGGCCTACAAGATGGCGGGGATAACCAACCCTCTCAAGGAGATCGACGTATTCGAACCCTACGACCCATTCACGTATAAGGAGCTACACCACCTAGACGCTCTGCTGGGCAAGCCCGGCCTCGCGCCGAAGCTATTGGAGGAGGGACAGCTAGAGAGGGATGGAGACTACCCCACATGCCCCTCGGGCGGTCTACTAGGTGTTGGAAACCCGATAGCGGCTGCGGGGTTGATGAAGGTTGCCGAGCTATACTGGCAGCTCTCTGGGAGGGCGGGGAAGAGACAAGTCCCAAACGCGTATGTCGGAGTCGCACAGGCCTGGGGTGACCTGATGCAAGTCGCCCAAGTGGTGGTGTGCAGGTCATGACAAGGGCCACACCCTCGAGATTCTCGCCAAACTACTTAAAACAACTACCGGAGGACTTGGCCGAATACGTGCGGAGACACGGGCTCGACAAAGAGTTCGGAAGACTGGACAGCTGGTCTTCATCAATGGAGAAGACATACACGGAGATTGAGGAGTGGCAAATCGACAACCTCATCATCAGCTACTGGCACATAGAATGCATGTATAAACACGCGGCTGGTTTTGCTGTTTCCCGCTTTCTCGAAGGACTGAAAAACGGTAAGATATTGGGAACGAAGTGCGAGGGCTGTGGACGCGTGCTGATACCTCCACGCATCTTCTGTGAATGGTGTTTCCGAGACGTGGACACGTGGGTCGAACACCCGGGGACTGGAGTCATATCAACCTACTCGTTGTCATATATTGGGACAGACCCTAGGGTCAGGTTTGAGAAGCCCATAATAGTTGCTGTAATCTGGTTTGATGGCACCGTGAAAAAGGCGAATTCCTCTAGGACGGTTTTACACTCCGCTGGAATACTGCACAAGGTTCAAGGAGTTGACCCGGAGAAGGTTCACGTTGGGATGCGTGTAAAGCCGGTTTGGAGAAGGCCGGAAGAGAGGGTTGGCAGCATATTGGACATAGAGTATTTCGCACCCTTGGAGGGTGATGGGTGATGAGTATCGAGAGCTTTTACGAGTATCCTACCGGTGTAGCACTCTCTAGATTCCTTGAGGGATTAAGACTAGGCCGGCTGATTGCGAGTAAATGCAGCAGGTGCAACCACACAGTGATACCGCCGCGGGCCTACTGTCTGAAATGCTATAGGCCGATTAAAGAGTATCAAATAATCGGAGAAGAGGGGCGGATAGCCACCTACACGCGCTCCTTCACCAACATTGAGGGGAAGCCTGCTAACCCACCAGTAACATGGGTCTTCGTAAAATTCGACGGTGTTGATGGAGGACTATTTCACATACTCGACCCTTCGATCATCCCGCAGACAGGCATGAGGGTTAGGCCGGTTTTTAGAGAACATAGGATTGGAAGCATCCTTGATATTAAGTGGTTTACAGCCGTTTAGCCGGTCTGCCCAAAATTCCAGTCAGGCGCTACAGGTTTGCCTCACCTAGTTTGCTGATTACTCAAAATGGCTGGGCGGCATGTTTTGGTCGTAGGTTTGTGAAGTTTTAAAGCGGGGTCTACTGTTTTATTCTTTGTTGAATCCGCCGATGATTTTCTCCGGCCTAATAGTCTTCCTCACGGGCCTAGTCCTCTTCGTTGTGGGTCTTCAGGCTTTCTGGATACTTGCTGCGGCTGGTGTTTTGATGATTGCTGCGGGGTTCTTCTCCGAGAAGAGGGAGGAAGTGGTGCCTGAGAATCCAGGGATGAAGTTCTGCTGGTACTGTCTCAAAGAGATACCTGTTGAGGCTGAGGAGTGTATGTACTGTGGGTTTAGGCAGGATCAGTTTAAGAAGTAGAGCGCCTCCACCGGCGAAGGCCGAGGTAGAGTATCAGCGATATTAGCGTCCACGTGGCTATGCCTATAGGGCCGAGCCCACCCAGCTCTCGGGGTAGCTGGCTTACCAATATTGTTAGTCCCCAAGCCGCATTGACGGCCCCGTGGAGTGATGCGACCGGTATAACGCTTGATGATAGGCGCCTGACCACTGCGTGGGGAAGTGAGAGCGAGGCAGTGAAGGCTATGAAGAGGAGGGAGCCCAGCACAGGGTTCTCCGGATAGTTGTAGCCTAGGAGCAGGATTGCTGGTGCGTGCCAGACTCCCCAGACTAGGCCTACGAGGAGCGACGCCTTTGTGAGGCTGAGTCCAAGCGCCTCTAGCTCGGTTTGGAGGAATCCTCTCCACCCTATCTCCTCTCCAAGTGCGAAGAGCGTGTTTATTGTTATGGCTGAGAAGTAGGTGGCGAGAAGCATCAACACAATCAGAGCCTCTGGAGCGAGACTTATTGGTGCAGGAATCTGGAGAGACTCAAGTGTTAGGAGGCCTACTGGGGTTATGATGAGGAGGTATAGTAGAATTGCTGAGAAGGCTATTAACGGTGAAGAGAGGTAGAGGACGAACACCTTCATGCCGAGACGGATGGATTCCTTCACCTCTCTACGCCCAGCAACTAGGAGGGCCGAGACCGTGGGCGTATACATTCTGATGGCCCCCCAGCCCAGTGTTACGAGAACGCCGGCCAGTCCGCCCATTAGGTAGACGACTACATCGACTAGAGCTGCCAGTGATATGGAGAGGGCCGAAAAGGTAACGACCCTTCTCCAAGTAGGCATGGCACTTAATGTCTTTGGCAGCGATTTAAACGTGGTTAGTCAGATTTGGCTCGCTTTTAGTGCTGGCAGGAGAATACCCGCCCTATCGTTCAAGAATTCGAGCCAAGTCTTCTTGACATGGTCTCCTGAATATTTAAGCAGAGGAGGACTGGCAATATCTGTGCACACCGATTCAACCATCCCCCCACCCTTCAACCTCCGGTGCGAATACTTGGTGAACCCGCTCGGCATAGATGTCCGTCGCCCAAGATTCTCCTGGATGCTTAGACATGACGAGCGTGGTAGGCTCCAGTCGGCCTACCGGATTATAGTCTCCAGCAGCCTTGAGGCGGCGGAGAAGTTTATCGGGGATGTCTGGGACAGCGGGAAGGTCGCATCAGGCCAGTCGATAAACGTGGAATACGGTGGCGGAGAGCTAGAGAGTAGGCGTAGATATTATTGGAGGGTGAAGTGGTGGGACGATACTGGCCGTGAGAGCCCATTCAGCGAGATAGCATTCTTCGAGACGGGCATACTTAGCCAAGCGGAGTGGAGGGCCAAGTGGATTGGCGGCGGACGCCTGCTTAGAAGAGAGTTTATGATAGATGGCGAGGTCAAGCGCGCCCGAGTATACATCTGCGGCCTCGGATACTATGAACTCAGGATCAACGGGAAGCGGGTAGGCGACAGGGTCTTAGACCCTCCCTGGACCGATTACGAGGAACTGGCACTCTACACAGTATACGATGTCACGGATTATATTAGGAGGGGGGCTAACGCCGTCGCAGCACTGCTCGGAAATGGCAGATACTCGCCTAAGCATGAGTGGAGGGTGAAGGGTATTCAGGTTAAGAAGTATGGGGATGCTGAGCCCAAGCTGTTGGCGGAGATATGGGTCTGGCTTGATGATGGCCGGGAGGTTGTGATAGTTACCGACGAGGAGTGGAGGGCATCCGACGGACCCATAGTGTTCGACGACATCTATGATGGCGAGGTCTATGACGCTAGGCTTGAGAGAGTGGGCTATGATAGGCCGGGATTCGACGACTCTGACTGGAGAAGGGCCCATACAACAGCTCCGCCGTGCAAGAGACTATACTCATCGACGACATCACCGCCCATCAGGAGAGTAAGGCTACTTCCTGCGAGGAAAATCCTGAACCCGAGGCCGGGCGTATACATCTTCGACTTTGGCCAGAATTTTTCAGGCTGGGTCAGGCTGAAGGTCTCAGGTGAAAGAGGGACGATGGTTAGGCTGAGATACGCCGAGCTATTGGACGAGAGCGGGGAGTTGAATACGGCTCCGAACAGGGCCGCCAAGTCAACAGACGTCTACATACTCAAGGGAGACGGCGTAGAGGAGTATGAGCCACACTTCACATACCACGGGTTTAGATACGTCGAGCTAACAGGATACCCCGGAACTCCACACCTAGACACCCTCACCGGCGTCGAAGTCCACTCAGATGTCGAGCCCGTCGGAGGATTTTCCTGCTCAAACCAGCTCCTCAATGATATTCACCGCATCATAGTCTGGTCGGTGTTGAGCAACCTAATGGGTGTGCCGACCGACTGTCCACAGCGAGACGAGCGGTTGGGCTGGATGGGCGACGCGCACCTAGTAGCAGAGGCTGCGATATTCAACTTCGACATGGCGGCCTTCTACAACAAGTGGCTACGCGACATTAGGCTGGCACAGGCGGAGGATGGCAGTGTCCCAGATGTTGTGCCTCCCTACTGGCTACTCTACCCCGCAGATCCTGCATGGGGCTCGGCATGCACCATAATTCCGTGGCTCCTCTACCTCTACTACGGCGACCGCAGAGCACTCGAGGAAAACTATGAGATGATGAGGCGCTGGGTCGAGTTCCTATCCTCTAAGGCTGAAAACAACATAGTTAGGCTGAGCAAGTATGGCGACTGGTGTAGGCCTGGCTTCATATCCTCGCCCGAGACACCCGGCGAGCTAGTCTCCACCTGGTTCTACTATTACTCCACTAGGATACTTGCGGAGTCTGCGAGGGTTCTGGGCAGGACTAGTGACTGGGAGAGATACTCATCACTGGCTGAAAAGATAAAGGACGCATTCAACCGCGAGTTTCTGAGAGATGGGCGCTACGGGGTTGTCAGGCCTTCAAGCCAGACCGCGCCGCTCAGCAGCCAGACTTCAAACATCCTCCCACTAGCCCTCGACATGACACCTGAAGGCGAGGTCGGCCGCGTACTCGAGAACCTGCTTGAGGATATAGTTCAGCGTAAAGACTACCACCTCGCCACTGGAATCATAGGAACCCGATACCTCCTCGAGACGCTATCAAAACATGGGCACACCGACACTGCCTACAGGGTGGTCAGCAAGACCAGCTACCCGAGCTGGGGCTACATGATCCGAGAGGGGGCCACAACCCTCTGGGAGAGGTGGGAGCTGCTAACAGGCGGGGGCATGAACTCTCACAACCACGCAATGTTTGGAAGTATCGACTCGTGGTTCTACAAATTTTTGGCCGGAATCAACCCTGACGAACAGGAGCCCGGATTCAAAAAGATAATAATAAAGCCACACCTGCCCAGCGGACTAAACCATGCTTCAGCCTCCACCTACACCATAAGGGGCCTCGTCTACTCCGCCTGGCAAAAGAGAGGTGGAAAGCTTCACGTTGAAGTCTCAATCCCCACCAACAGTACAGGGGCAATCTGGCTCCCAGTGAAAGAGTTTCCAAACCCCGCCGTCTATGAGGGTGGGAGAGCCGTGTGGCGGGATGGAAGCTATATCCCCGGCGTCGAGGGCATCAAGTCGGCGCGAATGGAAGGAGACTACATCGTTCTCGAAGCTGGCTCCGGATTTTATCACTTCGAGATAACCGCCGGAAAAGAGGCTAAAGAGACGAGTCAATAACCTCTTGGTCGAGGTTGGGTGTAACGACTACCACTGGGACCGTCGCCTTCTCTATGACTTTTTTGAGTACCCTGCCGCCGCTGGGCTCTAGGAATCCTCCACCCTTGTAGCCCATAACTATGAGCGCGGCTAGCTTCTCGGCCTGCTCCAATATAATCCGCGAGGGGTCACCGGTCAGGCTTAACAGCTTCACCTTCACACCGCTCTCCATAAGCTCTGAGACGATGCTGTGGACAACCCTCAGCTCCTCGTTCAGCGTCTCATCCTTGAGCGCTAGGATTGGTTCAGCGCCAGACTCGCCGGGGCTCGGCCTACCAACAGTTTGGACGCCAGCCATTAGGTGTTCACTAACTACGTGAAGGAGTATTAGCTGAAGCCCCAGCCTCTCCGCAAGTCTGAGGGCAACCCTCGCAACCTTCCTACTTATAGGCGACCCATCGACACTAGCTAAAACTACCTTCTCCACCACTTATCTAAGCCGCGACACGGCCATTTAAATGCTCGGCCACACTACCCTCCTACTTTGGCAGCTGGGTATGTAGCAGACCGAAAACAAGCCGCCCTATCGCCGAGATTGTTAATACTATTCTGAGGGCGTTCTCCAGCCCTAGGCTCTGTTCAAGCTGCTGCACCAGCTGGCCGCCTACGAGGGAGCCGAAGAAGAAGGAGACCCCTTGGAGAAGGTTGTAGACCGCGGTGAAGGTCCCCCTATCCTCCACACTCGTTATACGCGTGATATACAGTAGGAGGGAGATGCTGATTCCCACGTTAGCCGCGCCAGCTACTACGTTTGCCAATGCGAAGGCCCAGAATGAGGGGATGAAGGCATAGACCGTGGCCAGCAAAGACAGCGCCGCCCTACAATATGCTAGTGAACGCACATCACCTAGATTCTCGAAGATCCCCCGACCAACACTTGAGAATACGAGCCCAACCACCCCTGAGACGATGGAGAGAAGCGCTATCTCGAAGAAGCTGAGTTTAGCAACCCTAGTCATGGTCAGTGTGAAGCAGGGCCAAGCAATAGACATGTAGAACCCATAGATGTTGGAGATGACTGTGAACTTCAGGAACTGGCGGGAATTGATAATGTGCTGGATGACGTAGGTGATTGTCAGCTCGCCGCTCAGTGTCTTGTGCCTCGGGGGCTCCTTCATCTTCAGGAATGTGAGAGCAGAAAGTATGCCTGCAACCGCCGCGACGGAGAAGCCGAGCTGGTAGCCGGGAATCCCAACAAGAGATACTATACCCACCGCAAGTGTCGAGATAAGTGAGCCAACCTGCCCCCAGAAGTTTATAGTGGCGGTAACCACCGACCGCACAGCAAGCGGCACAACCTCGCCTATCAAGGCGGTGTACAGGGGGGCGGAGACCGAGGCAACAATAAACTGCACACCGACCAGAGCTATGTAAACAGCTGGGTCTCCCACAAGTATTATGGGCACCCATAGAAGGGAGGAGATTAACGTGCTATAGAAGATGGGCTTCACCCTGGACCCTCTCTTATCACTTAAGAACCCCCAAATTGGCTGAAGCGCATTAGCGGCCAAGTTGTTTACTGCGTGTAGGAAGCCTACCTGAGAGGAGGATGCGCCGAGAACCGCGGCGTAAACTGCTATGAATGGCTGTGAGGCTCCGCTGGAAAGAGAGGATAATACAGACCTCGCGTACAGCCTCTTAATCTGCCTACCGTCAACATCCAATCTTGCAGTAGAAAACACATGGCTCACAATTTAGACATTACTAAGGGAAAAGAGTTTTTAGACGCCGGCCAACAACACCTATTAGAAGAAAATGAGAGTGGAGGCTCTGACCGGAGTAATCTTGATAATGATTGGCGTTATCTTATTGCTGATAGGAGTTGCTCCACGCCTATTGGAATCAATACCCAAACTACACCCAATTATCTACACCCAAGTATCACTTGGAGATTTGAAGATAGGGACCTCGCCGCTGGCAATAATCATCCTAACGATACTCTACCTATTTTTTGCTCTCAGGAGTTGAGCACATAGATCTATGATTAATTATAATTTTGCATGCTCATGTGGGCTAGGGATTATTAGAAAATTCGAATATTCAATTTACCGAGGTGGTTAAGATGCAAACAACCACTCGTGAGAAAGAGTCTCAAAAAACTGCGCAGAAACTCTGCATAATACTCTCTAAAGGCTCCCTCGACATGGTCTACCCGGCATTCATACTGGCCACCACAGGCGCGGCTATGGGGATGGAGGTGCATATGTTCTTCACTTTCTGGGGGCTCGATGCCGTCGTTAAGAGGAAAGTCGATAATCTGAAGATCTCAGCTGTTGGCAATCCGTCACTAGGTCTTCCATCGATACTCGGTGTGCTTCCGGGGATGAGTGGGATGGTTACACGCATGATGGCTAAGAGGTTTAGGAAGCTGAAGGTGCCCACGGTCTACGAGCTGATAAAGCAGGCGAAGGATTTGGGCGTCAAGCTCCACGCATGCTCGACAACCATGACGGCTATGGGGATTAAGGAGTCGGACCTGATTCCAGAGGTTGAGGACGTGGTCGGCGCCTCAACATTCCTGAGCATCGCGGAGGGAGGCCAAGTAATCTTCATATGAGGTGAAGTGGGGAGTGAGGCACGTAGTAGATGCTAGGGGGAGCTTCTGCCCAGGGCCGATAACAGAGCTCATCAAGGCTTACAGGAAGGCGCAGCCTGGCGACGAGATAGAGCTACTTGCCACTGACCCAGCTGCCAAGAGCGATGTGGCCGCTTGGGCCGCGAAGAGCAAGAACGAGATAGTCGAGATGAGGGAGGAGCAGGGCTACATCAAGATAGTCATACGCGTGGCCTCTAAAGGAGGGTAGCTATGAGGCGGATAGCCATAATCGGGGCCGGCACTGGAGGAACAATACTGGCCAACGCGCTGGCCAAGAAGCTGAGGACTGAGGTGAGGGGCGGCCGCCTAGAGATAGTGGTGTTCGACGGGTCTGAGTCTCACATATACCAGCCCGGCAACATCGACATAGCATTCAGAGGAGCAAACCCTAAAGCCTTCAGAAGACCACCAACACAACTGCTGAGCCGAGAAGTAAAGTTACTCAAGAGTCCAGTCTCGCGAATAGACCTAGAAAATAGAGCCGTAATATATGATGGCGGAGCGAAGATGGGCTATGATTACCTCGTTGTCGCGACCGGCTCCATAGCCGCCCCAGAGATTATACCAGGGCTGGCCCAGGCATCTCTCAACTTCCACAGGTCGCAGGAGGATGCTGTGAGGGTCTGGGAAGCACTTTCAGCCTTCAGACGCGGCAGGATAGTTGTGCTGCCGGCCCTACCCCACAAATGTCCACCCTCCCCGGTCGAGGCCGTCTTCCTCATAGACGAGCTGATGAGAAAGAGGAGCATCAGAAAAGACGTGGAGATCATCTATGCCACACCCTACACCAGAGCCTACCCAGCCCACGGGATAGCTGACGTTGTGGAGCCCGAGATGGAGAAGAGGGGCATAACTACATACACACTCTTCAACATAGACTATGTCGACCCTGCAGCCAAGAAGGTCTATTCGCTTGAGGGCGAGGAACTGGCATATGATCTTCTAATAGCAATCCCGCCCCACAGGGGTGCTGATGTCGTGATAGCCTCGGGCATAGGAGGGGAGGAGGGGTGGATACCGACTGACAAGCATACGCTGAAAATCAAGGGGCATGACGATGCATACGCGATAGGCGACGCCACGGACATACCCATCTCAAAATCAGGAGTAGTCGCACACCTAGAGGCGATAACGACGGCCGAGTCGATAACATCCCAGATACATGGGACAGGAAAAGTATACCTCTATAACGGGAGGATAAATTGCCCCTTGGAGATGGGTGGCCGCAAGGCAGTCTTCGTCTCCGGGACATACGTCAAGCAGCCGGAGAGGCAAAACCCCTCAACGACCAAGTATCTCATGAAGAGGCTCTTCAACAGGCTATACTGGACTATGCTGAGCGGGGCCCTGGAGCCCATATTCAACATATATTTGGGCCCACCCTACGAGGTTAAAGTGGTGGCAGATGACGCTAACAAAAGCCCGTGAGGCAGCCCAGCTCGAACTGATCTCAGACTTCTTCACAATATTCACAAACCCCAAGAGAATACAGATACTACAACTCCTCAAAGAGGGCGAGCTCACAGTATCCGAGATCGCTGAGAAGACAGGCCTCCCACAACCAACAGTCTCCCAACACCTCAAAATACTCCGCGACAAACGCATAATCACTGCCAAGAGGCGGGGAAACAAATGCTACTACACCGTCGAGGACGAGAGAATATACCAAGTCTGCGACCTCATAAAGGGAATAATCTCAAGAAGGATAGAGGAGATAAGAAAGGAGATAGCCAGATAAATATCGAGAAAAATCAACCCCAAAGGACCAATATAAAGCCCGGCAACAAGTTAAAATCCAGCAGACAATACTTTATAGAATGCGATGATGACTGAACGTCGCGGGAAACCAGTAATGTTCATAGGAGCGGGGGCTGAGCATCCTCCACACAGCTTGAGGGCGGGGGTCGCCAAGCCTGGTCAAAGGCGCAGGGCTTAGGACCCTGTCCCGTAGGGGTTCGTGGGTTCAAATCCCACCCCCCGCACAAATGTTTGTGCTAAATATTCCAAGGTAGGATGCTGGCTTCGCTTTAGAATTAGAGATCCCTCTCAGGCAGCATAACCAATCATGAAAAAAACAGTCTTACAACCCTCTATGCATGATATGAAGCCTATTTTTCATATTACTGCACACTTATCTTCCGGCTCTCATCTCATAAAGGCATGTTTTTGCAATAAGGTCTGATTATTAAATTGTGTTGAGACACGTAGGATGGGGTGATCAAATATCCTTAATAGAGCGGTTGCGGATATATGGTACGATTATGAGCATAAAGAACATGTGTATAGAATCACTCGATGAGATAGGAGGTATCGTGAGCGAAAATGTTGAACCGCTGAATATGGCCAGGTTCTCCGTTCTGCCTGTATGTAGATGGACAAAGCTTTTCAAAGTAAATGACGTGTCAATCTGTATACAACAGATTATTACATACGATTACAGGGATTCAGAGCTGCGTCTTGGTAGGTTTTATGAGGGTGTGTTAGGCCGCTATGTTTGGTTTATGGGAAATGAGCCATCCATAGGTATGGTGCTTCTTCAAGACACGCGGCCAAATGCGCAAAACCCGTTAATTAGTTTCGCATGAGGGTTTAGTGAAGTTTTTGCAAACAGACAGCCCGAATAGGGGAGTGTATCTAAGGATTCTGACGTGGATAACCCTAATTATTCCCGTGATACTTCTTCAAATTTTTGGTACCTCTACACTGTCTTCATTATTATGGGTTTGGGGGGCTATAGTCGCTCAGATGAAGCTCTTCATATCAGTTTTGACAAGCAACTCTTTCGTCAGCTCACTCTTATATCTAAATCTCTCTCTACTGGGTATTGCTGGAGTCCTCTCAATCATTAATAATAAAGAGTATGATGGGCACAACTCATTTTTCTACGAGATAGCAAACGAGAATGCATCGCCGACATACTACGACTATACTGCTGAAAAGTATAATGAAACTATTTCGTCACTGTTTAATAGAAAGGCCGACCACTTCATTGACCTAGCTGGATTCTCAACTATTTTCGGAGTCTTGCTGCCTGAGGGCCCTGCAGTAAGGACCCTCCTAGACGTCCTAGTCAATGGTACCAAGTTGAGCTGGGTGCTAAGCGCTCCGCACGTAATGCTTCAAAACGCGGGCTTATCATCATTTAAGAAGAGGGACTTTTTGATAGATGAGGAGAAACTAAGAGAAAGAGCGGCTGCGTTGAGGGGTAAGAAGTTGATATTTATGTTGCCGACAAATGGGAAAAATCTAAAGACGGTCACTAGGTCCGTATCCTCGGTGGTTTATTGGCGCGAAATTGTCGGGAAGAATTTTTCATATACACCGGACATTTCTTCATGGGTTGTATGCGAGGAGAAGGACTACTTTGAGAAGAGGGATAGCTATGAGAAGCTCAAATCAGTGGGTTGTAGAATTATAGTAGTGCCCAGTGACTACAAGACCGTGAAAGAGACGCCGTATAAGGCGAGGGCTCTGACATATGCGTCAGGCATCATGGAGCAGGAGGGACTCTCGACTAAAGATACATGGATCTATCACCAGGATGACGAGACAATGATAGGGGAGGACACGATTCTTGGCATTATGGATTTCATCTCTACAGCCAGTCCAAGCGATGTCTATGCAGCTGGAATGATAATATATGCTGATGGCTGGGGTTCTAGTGTCTCCACAATGCAGGAGCCCGCAAGAACGTATGACGACCTTAGAATACTGTTTACTACTAGGACGAGGGGGTTACTTTCGTTTGGGCATCACGGTTCCCACCTGCTTGTCAGGGCTGACGCTGAGCGAAGAATTGGTTGGGACTTCGGCAAGGTAAAGACGGAGGACTGGATCTTCGGATTAAAGCTCTGGCAAGAATATAATCCTAAAAACACTATACTGAAGGGATTTGCTTACGAGAAACCGCCACTAAATATCCGTGATTTATTAAAGCAGAGGAGAAGGTGGGCACAGGGAGCACTTGAGATAATTTTTAGAAGAGACATCAAACTGAGGTACCGTTTGGCAGCTCTCTACGGTGTCATAAGTTGGTTCTCAGCACTTCCGTCCTTGATAGCATTTATCTTAAACCTCATTATTCCGACTGGTGGTCTCTTCGTAGGTGCAGGCGCATTAGCGGGCTTCACCTGGTTCTCTCTTTATAGATACTATGGAAATGGCTATGCCTTAAATAAGCCATACCTAAGGAATTTTGGCCAAGACAAGAGCTCAAGGATTAGGAGGACATTTACGATTATCGGCGGAATGATGCTTGAAAGTATAGCTCCATGGTATGCGCTCCTGAGACCCACGAAGAACTTCGAAGTTATAAGCAAGGATGCGAAAGGAACGTCGTAGATAGATTGAGCGACAAATATTTAGCTGCACTGGTCCTCTTATCCACTGTTCTTCTTTCCTATTTTTTCCTACCTCTTGCGGTGGGGGAGGAGACCCGAGACCTTTGCATCGATATGTCCACCGTCTATGACCAGCGCTTCAATTGGTATAACACGAATGGAAGTCTTCCCGCATACATGGGCGACCACTATCTTTTTAATGGCGGCTCAACCTCAAACATGTACCAAGACGCGCTATCTCTTGCTTCGATAAAGGTCGGGAAGGCATTCGCGCTATCCGCGAGGCTTAGCATCCATATTGGTTCTGAGTCTACGAGCCCCAGGGATGAATTCGCCATCTTTGTGACAGATGATACGAAAGTATTTACTGGCGATGAGTTTGGATTCGTTGTCCGTCAAGACACAGCCTCGCTCTACGGATATTTACAGTCTCCACGTTTCTATGAGTTTTTCAAGGAGTTTAAGCTGGCTGATCTGACCATCGGTAGGGAGGAGACATTTAACTTGAAAGCAGTCTACTCAGAGTTAGATGGAAGAGCACTAATTAGATTCTTCGTAAACGACATCAATGTGCTGGTACATGATTTTCCAATCGTGACTGGCGAGAATCTTTATTTAGTCATTAGCTCCAAGAAGCTCAGCCCGCCATCAATTGATACTTCGAGAAACTACATGAAGGTCTATTCCACATGTATTGTGAACCTGCCAGCCCCCAGAATAGATATAACAGGACAAGATCCCACGCAAGAAAGTGACTCCATGTATCAAATAATAGTGTTTACAAACGTTGCCATCCTCATCGTCCTGCTGTCCATGTTCTTCATGATGGTTAGACTTTCAAGGCAGTTTAGACGGCCCGCCAGCAAGTCTTGATAAAAAGCATCTCTTACAAGAGAGTGGGGTTGCTCGGCCTCATGATTTAGGGTTCTTGAACTGTTAAATATTGGGGATAGAGGCTAATGTGTGTTTGGCAGTACTTTTCGTGTGGATGCTGCGGATGCTAGTCTGCCGGCAACCCTCGTCGGGTTAATAGTGGCCTTTCCACTCTGGTATTTCACGTTCAACACGGATTTTATGGGAGGGTTCTGGAATAGGATGGTCTTCTCGGTCAGTGTTTTGGGTCTTGTGGCGTTCCTAGCCGAGAGGGGGGAGATGTTGAGACAGCTTAGGAGGATCAATCCTAGGGTGTTGTTTTTGGGTGTTTTATCGGCACTCGCGTTGTATCTTCTGTTCTATGGGGGATACGTGGTTTTGAGGCCTTTTTTAGAGCATGGTGCGTTAAACGTCTACCTGCTCACAGGAGGGGTCTCGGCGGTCCAGGTTGCAGCCACCCTAGTCTACACGTCTTTCTGCGAGGAGTTATTTTGGAGGGGGTTTGTCCAGAGGAACATTATGGTCTATCTCGGGGATTTGGCAGGATTTCTGGTGGCAACAGCATTTTACACGCTCATCCACCTGTTCACACTGAACGCGCCATTAATGCTTGCGGCCCTAGTAGCGGGCCTCTGGTGGGGATTCCTCTACATGCTTAAACGCTCGTTATGGTTAAATATTATCTCGCATATCGTCTGGACCGAGCTAGTAATTTTGATGCTTCCCTTGAGGTGATGGTCATGTCGGTGAAAACATGGTTCATAGCCACTCGCCCCTGGTCTTTCGTCATGACTTTTGTTTCCGCGACATTGGCGGCTGTTTTGGCGCTGAAACTCGCAACATTTGATGCAACACTCTATTTAATCACACTCGTTGGGTTGATTCTCTTCCACGCCGCGACAAACATGCTCAACGACTACTTCGACGTGAAGAACAGGGTTGACAGGTTTGATGTGCCGACATCAAGGTATAGGCCTCACCCACTTTTGACGGGTGCGATTGGAGGCCGAGAATTCCTAGCGACGACAGCCACACTCTATGGCCTGGTGGTATTGATTGCCGGCATCTTATCCCTGGTTAGAGGCCCCCTAATACTCCTGCTTACTGGCGTGGGCCTGTTAGCCAGCGTGTTCTACACAGCCCCACCCATCGAATTCAAGTACAGGGCGCTGGGCGAGCCTGTGGTCTTCCTGGTCTGGGGGCCGCTGATGGTTGGTGGGAGCTACTACACTATAGCAGGTGACCTCAAGGTTGAGCCATTCCTAGCCGCCATTCCAGTAGGGATACTTGTGCTTTTGGTGCTTTTAGCCAACAACATAAGGGACACAGACTATGACAGGGAGGCCGTCAGTGCAACCATCCCCATCCTCCTAGGGGTCCGGAGAAGTCTAATACTCTTTGGAGCACTCTTGGCATCGACGTACATAATCACAATCCTCCTAATACTGCTGCGTATACTCTCCGTCTACAGCCTCGCGGTACTATTCACAGCCCCTATCGCGGCCAAGCTTGTAAAAACATTCTGGGTGAAGGTGCCAGATGATGCAGACCCACAGACAGCCAGGCTAGCCCTCTTATTCGGGCTCCTGCTTATAGCCGGAGAGCTGTCTTCAGTCTTCATAAAATTTTAGGTGAGTCTTCTTGAGGCTGGGTATTGGGTGGAATATCTCACACCCCGTATCTAAGGTTGCTGAGTTGGCGGCGAGGTCTGAGGAGTTTGGCTTCGAGTCGTTTTGGCTCCATGAAAACCCCATGCTGGGGGATGGCTTCGCCTCCCTCATCCTCGCCTGCAGGAGCACGGCCAGAATAAGGATAGGCATCGCCTGTACAAGCGTCATCACCAGACACCCAGTCATGATAGCAGCGTCAGCGGTGACACTTCAGAACGAGAGCGACGGGAGATTCGTGCTAGGCCTCTGTCTGGGCGGATTCCCGTGGCTGCCCCTCATAAACTATCCTGTGCAGCCAGTAAAAGAGACAAGACCCCTCCGCAGAATAGTAGAAGCCGCATCCATCATCCGATCGTTAATAAACGGCGGGGCCGCCGTCGTACCTGGAACCTTCTACAACGTCAAGGGATTCAGGCTGATGGCAAAGGCGTCTAAGCCCATACCAATCTACATAGGCGCACTAGGTCCTAGGACACTGAGAATGGCCCCCAGAATCTTCGACGGCGTAATAACCTCCCCAGGTGTTTTGACGCCGCTAGACGTCAGACGGCTCGTGGGATGGGTTGAGGAGGGGGAGAAAGACGGAAGAAAGGTGGAGAAGCTAGCATATGTCCTATCAGCGGTCAGCGGGAATGAGGCGGAGGCCTATGCGGCTATCAAGCGCGACCCCTTCTTCATCTATCAGCTCTCCGAGGTCGTCCCAGAAGAGAGCCTAGAACACTACGGCGTAAAGCTGGACAAGCTGCCAGAGATAAGAGAGGCTTGGAGGAGACGCGACTTAGCTTGGGCCGCCAACCTAATAAGCGACGACATGGTAACAGCCCTCACAGCCTCGGGGCGAAAAGAAGACGCCATTAAAAGGATAGAAGAATATTCACAGACCGGCGCAGACACACTCATCATAACGCCCGTAGGAGACGTTGAAAAAGTCCTAAAAACATTCGCACCCCTAAACTCCGCCTGATGGTCCAGCATTTCGAAATTACTACCACACGGTTTATTTCAACACCCATGTGCTCGGTGGAGCTTGACCTACTGCAGACACTATAAAAACAAAAGATGTGCAATCCTCAAAACTTCACAGCTCCCGCTAATTTAGGAATATTAATGAATTTTAGGATCAATAAGATGACAACTATCATAGGGAGCATCGTTAACGTTAATATTGCGTACATCATTGCCCAATACACGTCAGTAGCTGTTGCCATAGAAGCTATAAATACAGGAACTGTTTGAACATCAATGCGACCGAGTAAGAAGTGGGCGAACAAAAATTCGTTGTATGAAGTCAGGAAGGCAAATAGAGCTATAGCCAGTAATCCCGTACTTGCAACTGGCATAGTGATGTATCTTACTGTTTGCCATAATGTTGCACCATCAACTCTAGAAGCCTCTTCAATCTCCACCGGAATCGTTCGGTAATAGAGAACTAGGTACCAAATAGAAAAGGGGAGTGTTAAAACTATATGGATCAATATTATAGACCCCAAGTTGTTGACGAGACCCAGCGTCTGCATTAAAATATAATATGGTACAGCAAGAACTACCGGTGGAAGTAGCCTACTTATGAGTATGAATGTAAAGAGTCCGACTCTACCCCTAAAGTTTATTCGGGTGAAAGCGAAAGCTGCCAGCGAAGCCAAGAAAAAGTTAGTTACTGCAACTGCACCTGCAACAATTACACTATTGAGTAGAATCTTACCGAAATAAGCGATATTAAGTATTACAAGGGAACGTATTTCGTATCTTATATAGGGATCCTGTGAAGGAAATTCAAATCCAAATGGAGCTAAGAAAACATATTGATAATATACGGTGGTTGGCCCTCGAGCAAACCACAATCTACTTCCGGGCGGTGAACGTAATTCAGTCTCGGGCATAATGCTCCCGATTACGCTAAAAGCCACTGGAACAAATAGGAATAGTAGGAAGATTATAATTATCAAGTAACTGACCAAATGTTTGGCTCTCAACTTTATTCACCCGCAAAGGAGTATCGGTATAGCTTTTCTGGAGGGACCACTCTCAAAATAATCAGTATGACCAACAATGTCATTATTGCCAATATAACCGCCAAGGCAGCTCCATGTCCAAAATTCCCCCATTGAAACATCTCTGCGAAAGCATAATAAGATATTAACCCATACGTTCCTCCTGCGAATGTGTACACCATATCGTAGGTGGTTAAAGCGAGGATGGCTTGAAATGCTGCAACCACCGCTATAGCAGACTTTAAGTAAGGCAGTGTAACATGTCTTAATCTTGCAAAACCTGTCGCACCATCAAGTTCGGATGAGTCTATTATATCCTTAGGTACTAGTTGCAACACAGCTAGCATTAAAAGAATGCAAAATGGTAATTGTTGCCACATCTGTGCTATGACTGCAAATAAGATCTGAACACTTCTAGGAGCCGATAGGAAATAAAATGGCTCTTTCCATAAACCTAAGTCGACTAAAACCTTATTCACCCAACCAAAGCTTTGAAACATAAAACGCCAAATTAATCCTGCGGCTGCTGGAGGTATCGCCCAAGGTATTAGCATGACAACTCTAACAATACTCATGCCCTTCAAATTCTGATTTAAAACGAGTGCTAATGCAAGAGCCGTTCCAACTATAACCAAGACGGAGACGACCGTAAATAATAAAGTGTTAATTAAGGCTTCAGTAAAGTAGGTTGAATTTACTACCTCCTCATAATTTTTCAGCCCTATGAAGAGTCCAATTGTATGCGGCTCATACACGACGTATTTTGATAAGCTAGTATATATTGCGTAGAAAAAAGGATATAATGTGAAGAACCCCACTAGAATAAGTGTTGGTAATATGAAGTTATAAGGTGAAGGTTCTTTTGTACTAGCCTTTATTTTGGTGTGCACAGTCATTCACACCACCAACACCTAATGTCATAAAAATAATAAATAGATGCTGTCTTATCCTCTAAGTTCTTTTGCACGTCTAGCCATCCTATCAACGGCCTCTTTAACACTTATTTCTTTGGAGAATGCCTTTGCAATGGCCTCTTTTATGCTGTAATCGACCCACTGCCCGAACCATACGGGGTGTGGAATCGTTTTAGCGATGGTTGCCTGTTCTTTAATAGATTTGTCCGCACCTGGACCGTAATAGTCCACTAGCGACTTTGCAATGTCTGGGTCACTATATGGTGAGAGGAAGCCAAATCCAAGTCCTTTTTCGACAGCCCATCTTTTGAGTACAGGACTGTCGTTTGCTCCGAAGTATTCTATGAATGTTATTGCAGCTTGGATAGCGGCATCTCCTCTTTCTACACACATGCGTGTCATATTGTACATCTTTGCAAAGCCATAGGCTTCATGTGTTTTTCCAGGCATTAATGCCAATCTAAAGTTTCCAGCATTAGGCGATGACCCCGGTGCATTCATGGCCGCCAACATATATTTGGCTAGCACTGTGAATACTCCTTCTCCCGCCCCCATTTTCTTTGCCGCATCGGTCTCATGCGTTGCCAAATAGTCAGGATTGATTATCTTGTACTTATGTATACCATCTACTATCCATTGTAGATGCTCGTAGAATGGATGGTCCTCCGAAGCAAATATTGGGTTCAGATCTTCATCAAAGAGTCTTGCTCCACGTCCCATCGCACCTGAAAATACGGCATAGAAGTCGAATGGGTTGGTTGCTTGATACTGAAGTATGTATGGATATCTGATTCCTTTCTCCTTGAGTTTTAAGGAAGCATCAAGAACGTCTTCCCATGTATCGGGAACTTCGAGTCCATAATCTTTTAATATCTTGTCGTTATACATGAAAGTAAACATATCTGAATAGTATGGTAATCCATAGATTTTCCCCTTATAGGTCATAGACTCCTTCGCAAATGGTACCATATCATTTACATATTCGCTGAACTTTTTCTTTGTCACATATTTGTCCCAGTAGTCTTGTAACGGCACAACCCAGCCTGCTTCGGCCCATTGAGCCAGCCAATCTTCACCATTATAACACACATCAGTCGGTGTCTTGGTAGTAAATCGTTGAATCATGGTTGAAGGATAGTCAGGCCAGTTAAAGTCATATAACGTTACTTCGATGTTTGGGTACTGTTGCATGAATTTTTGGATATTGTCACGAATAGTCTCAACCGAGTAATTCCAAACGGTAAACTCGAGTTTTACCTTTTGAGGGGCGGCGGATTGCTGATAAAATGCATAAGTGGCCGCACCACCGACAATAGCTGCACCAACTACACCAATTGCGATTTTTGCCCCAGTGCTTAATGCTTCACGCCTAGTATATCGCTCATTCGACAATACCTTACACCTCACATGGATTGCAAGTACTCACCTATATAAGTTTTTATATATATACATAAATTCACAGCCAGAACACTTCATGTTTAGATTCAGAACGTTTTCCGGAGAATCTAGGACCTGAGCGCTACGCTTCTTCCGGCATGTCAGCACACGACATCGTACACCAACCTTCTCTCTCAAGGCCAGGGTTCAGTTCGGGATGAGCTAGTGCGCTGGGACTGCGTTTTTTACCAATAGCCACGGGAGTTGGGAGGAACGTCTATAAGAAGCGTCTAGTGTCTGTTTTGGTTGGGCCCCGGTAGCTCAGCTGGGAGAGCGCCCGGCTGAAGACCGGGAAGTCGTGGGTTCGAGTCCCACCCGGGGCAGATTGTGGCGTGGTAATCTAGATATTGCTGAGGGGAGGGTTTGTGTCTTGGGGGTTGTGGGTTTGAAGTATCTTGAGTTGGGTCGGAGTGGCTTGAGGGTTTCTAAGATTGGGTTGGGGACGTGGCAGATTGGGTCGTCTGAGTGGGGGTGGAATAGGGGTTACGGCGTTGATGATGTGGTGCGGGCTATTGCTAGGGCCCATGAGCTGGGGATCAACTTCATCGATACCGCCGAGATTTATGGTGGTGGAGTGTCGGAGGAGGTTGTGGGCAGGGCGATACGCGAGTTTAGGGACGAGGTTGTCATAGCTACGAAGGTTTGGCCCACACACGCAACGTATGATGGTGTCTTGAAGGCCTGTGAGAGAAGCCTAAGACGGCTGGGAGTCGATGTCATAGATCTCTACCAGATCCACTGGCCGAACCCGCTGGTCCCCCTCTCATCCACCATGAGAGCCATGGAGAGGCTCGTCGAGCTGGGCAAAGTTAGAGCGATCGGCGTGAGCAACTTCTCTCTGGGAAGGCTGAAGAAGGCTCAAGAGTGTCTCAGGAGGGAGGAGATAGCCTCGAACCAGGTCAAGTATAATCTCGTGGAGAGAGGTGTTGAGAAGGGTTTGCTACAATACTGTGAGAGGGAGGGGATCGCATTGATAGCCTATAGCCCGCTGGCCCAGGGATTTCTGACCGCGCGATACAGCGCCTCGAACAGGCCGAGAGACCTTGTCCGCAGGCTCAACCCCCTCTTCGACCCAGCCGTGCTCAGGAGGGCGGAGCCATTAATGACGCTTCTGAGAGAAGTGGCCGCGAGACATGGTGCAGAGCCAGGCCAAGTTGCTCTGGCATGGCTTATCAGGTGGAGCCGCGTAGTCGCCATACCTGGGGCCAAGAGGCCGGAGCAAGTCGAGTCAAACGCGCGTGCAGCCGATTTAGAACTCAGCGATGAGGAGTGGGGGATGCTCTCTGAGGCAGCTTCTAAGGTATCGATTGGGATCTGGCCGCGTCTGAAGACCCCTCTGAGGCTACTGGGGATATAAACTCTAAGAAGACTTGGAGGCGAAGAGGTAAAGTGTAGGTATCTGCCGCAATGGTATGGAAATGTCCGTGGAGGCCAGCAACATCCACATCAGTCCCCGTTCTACCCTTATTGTGAAGGGGCCTGCCTCAGCCAGGGTCTTAGAGGGTTCGGTCGAGGTTTACGGATACAGCCCTGGGCCGAAGGAGAGGGTGGTTGTTAAGCCGTGGAGGTCTCTGCCGCTATATTCTGAGGCAGGTGCTGTCGTGGAGGTTCTGTTAGGAGAGGGGGGAGCGGCCGAGGTCGTGGAAGGGTGTACGATACCCCAGGAGTGGGTGGAGGTTGCCTCGAGGATAGGCGGCAGGTTCAGGGTCATGGTCATCGGTGGAGTTGATGTGGGAAAGACCTCGCTGCTGACGTATCTCTATAACAGGCTTGTCTCTGGAGGAGGGATTGCTGTGGCTGACCTTGATGTGGGCCAGTCGGAGATCTGCCCTCCAACAACCATGGGCATAGCGACAGGCATCAAGCCGACCACCAGCCTCTCCGCCCTCAAGCCAGAAGCAATATATCCCTACGGCTACACATCACCCACATACTCGGTAAGAGATTCCCTGAGAACCGCAAGGGAACTTGCATCAGGCATCGAAGAACTCGGCAGAGTCCTAATCAACACGGACGGCTGGATAGATCAGGAACGCGCCAAGAACCATAAATCCCAGCTAATAGAGATCCTCAAGCCGAGCCACGTAATATTCATAGGCATAGACGACCATAGAGGGATGGAAGAGGCCTCCGCCAAAGTAGGTGCAGAGGTCATAAACATCCACGAACCCAAAGTCGTCATGAGGAGGGACCTAGATGCCAGGAGACAGATTAGGGAAATGAACTATACCAGATTCCTACGCGGGGCCAGGCTGGTCTCGACGCCGAGGCGATGGATCAAGATAACTCCATTGATCCTAGATTCGCTCCCCATCGAAGACTACTTGAAGACCGTCATCAAGGAGATGGAGAACGCCGCCGTCGAGAAGGCACCACTCATCGAGGGGTTGGACATGTCTGAGGCAGAACTTGGCATCCTCTCATACGTTAACGTGCAGGGCAGAAAGGCCCAAGGCCTCGCCCTCTTCATGGGGATAGACAGCAAGGGCTTCGCCAGAATCTACACACCCCACCAGGGACCCATACAGGAGCTGAGAGTCGGCTCACTAATACTGTCAGCAAACTTCAAAGAAGTCTACACCTATCAGCCACCACTAGAGTGGGACCGCAACACCACAACCTAAAAAAGATATATACACAGATTCTGATAAATTAAGCGTGAGTTATAATGGTGAGAGTCTTTGGCACGGTTAGCAATTAATGGCGGAACTCCCGCGGCTCGAGACCTGTTTAAACTCATACCCGCCTGGCCAACTTATAGTGAAAAAGAGAAGAAAGCACTCATTGAAGTTTTGGAGAGTAGAAAATGGTGTAGGATTTATCCCGGGTCTAGGGCGGAGCTATTTGAGACTGCCTTTGCCGAGTATCACCACGCAAAACACGGTATAGCTGTCGCAAATGGTACAGTAGCGTTAGAGCTTGCATTAAAGGCTGTAGGAGTTAAGCAGGGTGATAAGGTAATAGTTCCCGCCGTCACCTTCATAGCTTCAGCGTCCGCAGCCACAGAGCTCGGAGCAATCCCAATATTCGCCGACGTCGACCCGGAGACTGGAAACATCTCGCCGGCCTCTGTCAGGGAGATTGTCGAAAGAGAAGACGGGGTGAAAGCTGTTGTGGCTGTCCACTACGGCGGCAATCCGGTAAACTTTGACGAGCTGAAACCATTCCTATCTAGACGCGGGATTAAATTGATAGAGGATTGCGCACACGCACATGGCTCTGAGTGGAGGGGTAGGCGTGTGGGGGCTATAGGAGATATGGGTGGATTCTCATTTCAAGAGAGTAAGTCTCTAACGGCCGGTGAAGGTGGAATAGTGCTCACAGACAATGACGAATACGCCAACAAGGCGCGACTCATACACAACATAGGGAGAGTGGTGGGTAGGCCCGGATACGAACACTACATACTCAGCTCAAACTACAGGATGACAGAGTTCCAAGCAGCACTACTCCTGTCTAAGCTCGACGAGTTTAAAGAGCAGGTTGAGAAAAAGCATAGAAACGGAGAATATCTTGCTGGGCTTCTAAGGAAGATCGGTGGTGTGGAGCCGCAGAAAATGGAGGAAGGCGTGACTAAGAGGGGCTACTACTACTTCGTCTTCAGATACGATGAGGAAGAGTTCGGAGGGGTTCCAAAGGAGAGGTTCATAGAGGCTTTAAGGGCTGAGGGCGTACCAGCCGATGTAGGCTATGGAATGCCACTTTACAAGCAGAAAGCCTTCAGTCGCGAGGCATTTCTTGAAGTCATGCCACCAGGCACAGAATATCCCGGCTACGATCAAATGTATCTACCCGGTGCAGAGGAATTCACTAGGAGAGAAGTAACTATGTTGCACTACATCCTTCTAGCAGAGAGAGAGGCCCTTGATCTGGTAGCTGCTGCAATCGAAAAGATAAAGGAGAACGCTCACGAGCTAGCAAGATAGAGGGGAAGAGATGAATAATGACAGAAGTAAAGCTCGAGAAGGTGTGTAAATACTTTGGGGAGACAAAGGCTGTAGACAATGTCGACCTACAGGTTAATGATGGTGAATTTATGGTATTATTGGGCCCGTCAGGCTGTGGCAAGACCACAACCTTAAGGCTTATTGCTGGTCTTGAAAAGCCGACAAGCGGTCTAATACTTTTTGATGGCGAGGTTGTAAATGAGCTGGAGCCTAAAGATAGACGAGTTGCGATGGTTTTCCAAGACTATGCGCTATACCCCCATATGAAAGTGTTTGACAACATGGCGCTGAACCTCCAAGTACGCGGTGTACCACGTGACGAGATAAGGCGGAAGGTTTTGGAAACTGCTGAGCTTTTAGGAATTAAGCACCTCTTGGACAGGAAGCCTGGTCAGCTCAGCGGAGGAGAGCAACAGCGCGTTGCCCTAGGACGTGCTATCGTTAGAGAGCCGTCTGTTTTCTTGATGGATGAGCCGCTTTCCAACCTTGACGCGGCTCTTAGGGCTAGGATGAGGGGTGAACTGAAGAAACTCCAAGAGCGATTAAAGACAACAACAATCTATGTTACACATGACCAAATAGAGGCGATGGTAATGGCTAACAGGATAGCAGTAATGAAGAGTGGCAGGATACAGCAGATAGGCTCGCCTCAAGAGATATACAATAGGCCTACTAACAGGTTTGTAGCAGAGTTCGTAGGAAGTCCGAAAATGAACATATTCGACGCAACAGTGATAAGTGATGAAAATACAAGACTAACCACCGGTGAATTCGATATCGATATATCCCCGTTACTAGCTCGAAAAGTGGCGCAGAGCAGTTCAGGCCCTGAGGTATTGGTTGGCGTTAGGCCTGAAGACGTCGCGGTCTCCACAACCTACCAAGAGGGGTTTATAGAGGCAATGATCTATCTTGTCGAAGATATTGGAAACCTCTCATTTGTCACGCTTCAAGCCGGTGATGTGTTTATTGTGGCGCAGGCACCGCCATCAATTGGGCTAAAAGTAGGTGATAAGGCATATTTTAAGCTAATAGCTGAGAAGTTGCATATATTTGATAAAAAGACAGAGGAATTGATAATTTAACGGCCGAATGCCATGAATGCAACCCCGCGGCGTATTCTTTCTGCGAAGACTATGTAGAGAACTATCGTAGGTATCGCGGATATTAATACTGCGGCACTCTGGGCTACATAGTCGTTTCCATATCTGCCCGTAGTGAAGTTTAGCAGATTGATTGGTACGGTGAAATTGCTTGGTGAACGTAGAAAGATGAAGGCGAAAAGGAAGTCATTCCAGATGCCGATGAACATGATTATAGCAACTGTCAGAATGGTTGGAAGAGCTAGAGGAAGCATTATTTTCCAGTACATCGCATAATTTGATAGCCCGTCAACTCGTGCAGAGTCTTGTAGGCTACTAGGTATTGAGACAAAGAATGCCTTCATGAAGAGTATGGCAAACGGCAAGTGCCATCCGACGTATGAGAGAATGAGCCCAAGATGAGAATCAACGAGACCCATATCCCTTAAGAGGATAAGCAATGGCACAAGTACTGCGTGAGGGGCAATGAAGAATCCAGCAATTAGCAGGTTTGTAACCGCTCCTTTAAACCTGAATTCTATACGAGAAGTCGCATACGATGCCATTGGAGCTATAATTGATATTATGAGTACAGAACTCAGAGATACAATGAGGCTATTAATCACGGCTTGACCCATATTGCCTCTGTCAAGTGCCTTGAAGAAGTTATCAAAAGTAGGGTTGGAAGGAAGACCCCATGGGTCGAGAAAGAGCTCCCTGTTGGTTTTAAATGCTGTAACTAGCGTCCAGAATAGTGGGTAGATCATTATAATGGAGATTATCACCAGGAAAACAGCCAGTACAAATAGCTTCACACGCCTCGTAAACACAACTCTTTCAGACAACTTCTTCATTTTTTCACCTCGTTAGCCTAGACCGTGTAAATTTTATGAGAAGCTGGACGATGACAAAGCTGAAAATGAATATTGTGACACCTATTGCAGCACCATATCCCGGCTCAGAGGACCTGAAGGCAGCCCTATAGAGCCAAGTTGTAGTGACATGTGTGCTATCGCTGGGCCCTCCCTGCGTCATAACCCAGATAAGGTCAAAGAACTTGAAGGCACCGGCAATATCTATTATCACGAGCACAACTATTAACTCCTTCAGAAGCGGAAGGGTTATTTTTCTAAACTCCTGAAAACCAGAAAGCCCATCTATTCTAGCTGATTCAAATATACTCGGTGGAATGCTCTTCAAAGTAGCGATTGTCATTGTTGTTGTTAGTCCTATGTATATCCAGTTAACAGTCCCGAAGATTGCTATGAGAGCTGTGTTTATATCGCCTAGCCAAGGGCGCGCCAGAAAACCTAAGCCAATAGTTCGCAAAAAGACGTTGATCGAGCCGAAATATGGATTATACATCCACGTCCAGATAAGCGAGACTGCAACTGATGATATTACATATGGTAAGAAGATTATTGCCCAGAATAACCCTCCAATTCTTCTATACCTGAGTACAATCGTGGCGAGGGCTACGCCTATTGGGATCTGTATAGCCGAGGACTGGGCCGCAAGTAATATTACATTAACCAAGGATCGAAGATATACGGGATCGTTTAGGAACATCCTTACGTAATTTTCAATCCCAACAAATATCATATTCGGGCTGACGAAATTCCATCTGAAGAGGCTGAGATAGAACATCTGAACCAGTGGATAAAATATGAAGATGATGACGAATGCTAATGCGGGTAGAGATAGTATTAGACCTGCGTTTGAGTCTAGAAAGTTTTTTAATGATTTGTGCGAAAAAAATATAGTTGAGCCTGGCTTATTTTTCTCTCTCAGACTAGACCTCTTCAAGCGGCAATATCCCCTGCTCTGCAAGCTCACGCGCGACACGCTCTTGTGCTTCAGCCATTTGCTCCGGAGTCATGGTTCCGGCGGCCACAGCAGCTAGTGAGTCGAGGTGGACCTGCGCAAACTTGGGTGGGGAATATTCATCGTAGGCCATCTGGAGCCAGCTTGCCCTCGACGTAGACTCAATTACCTTGACAAGTACAGCGGGATAGTGTTCGGTGGGAACGGGTACGTTCTGTGCGAGAGGTGAAGCGGTTAGCTCCGCATATCTTATAATATTTTCTCTCTTGGAAATGAATCTCAGAAAGTCGTACGCAACTTTTTTAACATTGTCGGGAATGTTCTTAGCTATTGCGTAGTGGTGCTGGACTGCTCCTAGGAGCATCGTTGGGTCGCCCTTGCCTCCAGGTACTGTTGGGAAGTTGATGATGTCGATTGGAAAGTCTGGGAATGATGCGAAGAGGTCTCCAAGTATCCAGGGTCCTTGGAGCCACATTGCGGCCTTTCCTGTGAAGAAGAGGTTCTGTGCCTCATCGTAGCTTGCGCCTATGAATCCCTCTTGGAAAGCACCTAAGTCAACTATTTCCTTGAATAGGTATCCAGCCTTCACCCAGTGCTCGTCAGTGAAACTGTAGCCGGGTGCCCGGTTTATCGTCTTTCTGAACGCATCGGAGCCAGCCAGCCTATCCACTATGTACATGTAGTAGAATGAGAGTTCCCACTTATCCTTACCGCCTACCGCAATAGGAATTATTCCAGCCTCCTTGAATTTTCTGATAGCAGCCTTGAACTCATCCCATGTCCAAGTACTCGTTATAGGTGGTATCTGAACTCCCGCCTTCTCAAAAAGTTCTCTGTTGATATAGAAATGGCCAGCCCATAGGTCAAATGGTACTGCATAGTGTCGTCCATTCCAAGTTGACTGTCTAAGCATAGTTCGCGGTATTTGGTTTACAGCCCACTCCTCATTCAGCAAAGCAGTTAGGTCCTCAACATGTCCCCCATCCACATATGACTTGAGGACACCACCACCCAGAGTCCTAAAAACTGCGGGTGGTTGGCCAGACGCAATGGCTGCCTCAAACTTGGTCTTAAACTCCTCATCAGAGGCAAATTCGACAATTACTATATCGACGTTGGGGTGATCCCTCTCATATGCCGCCTCCATTTCCTCGGCCCATTTCAAACGCGCCTCCCCCCACTCGTCCCACCACTCAATCCTAATCTTCTCAGCCGGCCTCTGTGTGGTCAAAAAGAAGGCCACACCAGCTGCGACAACAACTATAGCCACAAGAACCAAAGCCACAACTAATCTAACCCTCGAAGGCCTCTGTTGAGACATTTACATCGTTAAATGGTTCTCAGCCCATTGAGATAAGCTTTTCCCCCCGGATATTTTTCAGTCTATTTCGTACTTATCTCCTCTTCTATTGCTTCTCTGTATGCCTTGTAGAGCCGGTCTACGAGTCTGTAGACCATGTAGATTATGATTATTGCTGTGGCTGGTGCGAGGGATTTGACGATGTATGGGCCCGCTATCGGGAGGGTGCTGAGGCTCCAAGAGTAGGTCCAGAGAATTAATGCGAAGAAGAGGTATGTGGTGTCGTTGATTGTCTCGCGGATTATTGTTGATGTCAGCCGTAGCCTGTGTACGAGTTTTGAGGAGAAATGCTCAGCCAGTATTCCGCTCGAGACTATTATCTTTGAGCCGAAATAGATTATCACCCCTATCTCCACCAATGGCAGGAGTGTCGCCACCTCGAGGGTTATGGGATTCTCCACTATCACTATGTCGGCAAAGGGTGTTAGTAGGAGCCGGGTTACTAGTAGCCCGATGGTGAGGCGGAATGTGTTGACAATCACCGAGTGGACGGCTCCCTTGACTGTCAGCTCCTCGGCGAGGCGGGGCCAAGCTTCACGCCTCTCTCTTCTGGGCATGGGCCACGACCACGTTACAGAACCCTTGAAGAGGAGGGCCAACCCCGCAATAACGAAGATGATGGAGGCGGAGGCGATGTAGTATATCGAGTAGAGCGGGTAGCCGGCTGCCGCGAATATGAAGACACTGAAGAGCCTCGCGTCCCGAGTTGCGGGAATCTTCCTCAGGTTATCCACCCCGATGTTTAGTCTTGAGAGCATGTGTGTGGTTTGGCTGACTAGTGTGGCGCTGGCGGCGGCAACTATGGATAGGATCGCATCCAGTGTAGAGAGGGGCCAGCTGGCCGCGGCTACTCCAGCTATAACCGCGATATCTGCGACCCTATCCAAAATGTTGTCGAAGACCTCGCCTTGGGAGCTCGTAGCCTTGAATAGGCGTGCGACCTCCCCATCAACACCGTCTAGGATGGATGCTATTTGTATAAGTAGACCGCCGATCAGAAAAAACCCAGCCGGGAAGGAGACCGCCCCCAGAATCGCTACAATGAATGAGATGAGAGAGATGATGTTGGGGTGGATGAAGAGTCCCCTCTTGTAGAGATGGAGTGAGATCCTCGTCGAGATGTTTCTGTTCAGTAGCCTGCTCACCAGACCGTCTGAGGGTTTTACAAGGTCTCTCCTCAAGATTTCATAATAGACTTCTCTGGCAGCCTCTAGGTCGCCGGGAGTGTCAATATCTTTCCATAGGAGGCCTGTAACATCAACGAAGTCTACGTCGTTGTTTGCGGCCGCTAGGTTGATTGCATCTTTGAGGGAGGCTTCCTTTCCATATTCCTCGACAGCCTTCTCCATGTATTGCAGGCTACGCGGCCCGCAAAATATTACGCCTGTATCAATCCCATAAGTGGGTGTCAGCTCCTTCCCAGTCTCAACTACGCGACCCTCATTCAGCGAGAGTTTAAGACCCTCCTCAGCCGTCTTCAATGACGGCTTCCTATCGAGGCATAGTATGAAGGCCTTCTGGCTATTTTTAGCGCGCTTAATCATTCGCCTGAGTATTCGCCTCTCCATTATGTGGTCAGACATCACGAGAAGGAGTGGTGGGTTAACCTCTTTGCAACCCATATATGCGCTATACAGGTTTCCGAAGGGGTCCTCATCCCGGATCTGGATTACATTGAGACTTGGGCTAATCTTCTTAAAGATGTCTGCAAAATCCGGTCTAGTAACTATCGCAATATCCGATACCCCACTGCCTCTAAGCTGGTTGATTATAAATGATAGTATTGAGACGCCGGGCTCGAGCTCCATCATGGACTTGGGCGTATGATGAGAGTAGGGGTGGAGACGGGTGCCCCTACCTGCCGCTAAGATAACTGACCGCACGACCTAAATCTTAGTCCTCTTCCTCTGATATAACTTTTCGCAAAGGGCCGTTTTTGTAGAGCTAGTCTGTCGCGTGTGCTCGTGTGTTTGATGCAGCCTTATAATAGGTGTGAAAATGTATATTATCATGTTTTGCGATTGTATAAGATGTTGAACGGTAGTGACCATAGTTGGGTATTCTTTGCTGTGTTGGCGCTGCTTGTGTGGGGTGTTTGGGGGTTCGCGGCTAGGCTTGCAGCCGCCTCGATTGGCTGGCGTGAGATGACCGTACTCGGCTCTATCGGAAGCGTATCTTCAATGATTGTCTTCGCGTTGCTGACGAGGCCTAATCTATCATATCCTCTCAGCGCATTTATGCTTGCTTTTGTTGTCGGTGTACTGGGTTTCATGGGAGCACCCATCTTTTACGCAGCCCTTGAGCGGAATCCCTCAGCAATAGTTGTCGTGGTAACCTCACTATACCCCGTCGTTACAATAATACTCTCGACACTCATCCTCAATGAAGTTCCTACCACTAGGCAGGTTGTCGGAATCGTGCTGGCAATTGCGGCCCTAGTCCTCATATCGTCTAAGACTTGAGGCCTTGGGAAGATGTATAAGCATGCTCTACAGGCCTCGATTTGAGGCTTGAGGGAGGGACTGGTGCGTGGGTTAGAGGATTCTTACAGGCAGGTCCACCTAGACTTTCACACCTCCCCACTAATACCTGATGTAGCGGCCGATTTTAATCCAGAGGAATTCGCTGATACACTCTCACGCGCCTCTGTAAACTCAGTTACGGTCTTCGCCAAGTGCCATCACGGGATGTCTTATTATGATACGCGGGTTGGAGTAAAGCATCCATCATTGAGGATTGACCTTCTCAAGGAGATGGTGGATGCTTGTCACAGGAGGGGGATTAGGGTTGCTGCGTACTATTCGGTCTGCTGGGACTCGTATATGGGTGAGGAGCATCCTGAGTGGCTTCAAGTAGATAGGAGCGGTGTGCCTGTTAGGCCCAGGCCCTTTGAGCGGCCCTACTACAGCTGGGAGACACTATGCCTCAACACGCCATACGTCGACTATGTAGAGGCACAGGTTAGAGAGGTTCTGAGCGGCTACGACGTGGATGGAGTCTTTCTGGACATAGTAGTGCAGAGGAGACCTGGCTGTCTCTGCCGGTTCTGCAGGTCTTCGATGGATAGGCTTGGAATGGATTATGCAGATGAGGAGGAGCTCCGGAGACACTCGAGGATGATAGAGGAGAGGTTTATGGCGAGGATGTGGAGGCTCGTCAGAGAGACACGGCCTAATGCAACGCTCTTCTTTAACGGCGCATCAAACCTGAATATGGCGCGACTGGCCGAGAAGTATCTGACTCATTTTGAGATTGAGTCGCTCCCAACTGGGCCGTGGGGATACTACCACTTCCCACTCTATGCACGATACCTGAGAAACTTTGGCAAGCCGATTGTAGGGATGACTGGGAGGTTCCACCTCTCGTGGGCTGATTTTGGAGGGCTTAAACCGGCCGCCCAACTAGTCTACGAGGCTGCCCGGATACTGGCCCACGGAGCCGCCGTCTCCATAGGCGACCAGATGCACCCGAGGGGAAGGCTAGACGAGGCGGTCTACAACACTATAGGAGAGGCATACAGGGTGGTGGAGAGGGTGGAGGAGCTTGTGCGCGGATCAGAGCCGCTTTATGAGGCTGCGATCCTTGCGCTCCCGAGGTCTAGGGGAGCGGATGCCTATGTTTTTCCGGAGGGTGGGTTCGGGATTGACGACTCACTGGCTGGTGCTGTCAAGATTCTATTGGAGGAGAAGATACAGTTTAACGTTATAGACCACCTGATGGATTTTGACAGGTATAAGCTGCTGATAATCCCCGACTTTGGTCTTCTTGACGATAATACAAAACAGAAGATTGCAGAGTATATCTCCCGCGGTGGACGAATAATATTCAGCTACAAGGCAACTCTAGAGGATGGAGAGTTCAAGATCCCAGGAATAGGCTTGAATCCAGTCGATTCTGACCGATACGATGTCGACTTCATCCGAGTCGGCCCGCAGATATCCCAAGGCATCCCACAGGGCTTTGACATAGCGATGTATGGCTCGGGTGTTTACACTAGGCTTGAGGATGGTGTGGCGCTGGCTTGGATTAGGGAGCCCTATTTCAGGAGGAGCTACAAGACATACACTTCGCACACCTACTCTCCAGCGGCCAGAGACTCGGAGAGCCCAGCCATCACCCTATCAAGAGACGGAAAGATATTATACATCTACTCCCCGATATTCGCCGCCTATTACAAATATGGCTACTGGCTCCACGCCAGAATACTCAGAAACTGTCTGGACCTCATGCTCAAGGACAGGCTGGTATATCCAACCCTACCACCCACGTCGGAAACATACCTCTGGAGAAGACAGGACTCCCTCATCATCCACCTAGTGAATTACCAGTCAATGAGGATTGGCAGGCACCCCGAGTACATGGGCGAATACACCCCCTACTCTTCTTTGAGGCTAAGAGTCAGGACGGCTAAAGAGCCGAGACGAATCTACTCCTATCTGGACGGGAGGGAGCTAAACTTCAACTTCTCCGCGGGGGTCGTGGACTTTGTGCTCGACGCACCGGACATATATGAGATACTTGTTCTGGAGGGCGCGGCCTAGCGTATGAACACCTTCTCGGGCTTAATCCGCCAGATCAACCTATTTTCGCGGGGTCCTTGGAAACTGCTGACGCCCAGATACTTGTTCGCCAGCTTATCTATGTGCTCCACCGCGCCGTGAGAAGTCTTCTCAACTACCCGCCCCCGAATCTCGCAGTATTTGTATGGGTTGGCTGAGTCGGCAATGGCTATCGAGACCCGCGGATCCCTGTCCGTATTCCTGTCCTTCACCCTTCCCTTAACAGTGTTTACCAGAATATAGTCGCCCTCAATGTCCACCCAGACGGGCGAGACCTGCGGCGAGCCGTCCGGCATCAAGGTCGCGACGAACCCGAAGTTCTTTCCTTCTATGAGTCTCCTAGCCTCTGGAGGGATTAGGGCCACGCGAGTACCCAATCAATGACACTATTTGACTGTACTCTAATCCCCTATTCGACTATGCTCAATTTTTATATATGGGGGAGCCATCAGAGGCGCGCAGGCTTGAGATACGAGATAAAACATCGCCCATCCTATTCGCTACTAGAGGTTGAGCTTGAGCAGGGCGACGCCATCAGGGCTGAGGCAGGCGCCATGACTTACATGTCCCCCACAATCGAGGTTAGGACGGTGATGCGTGAGTCAAGCTTCATCGAGAGCCTAGGCCTCAAGCTCCTCGGAGGCCAATCCTTCTTCGTGAACGAGTACTCCGCTAAGTCCGGCAAGGGGGTGGTGGGGCTCGTTTCAGCCCCGCTTGGCGACATCGCACACTTAGACGTCAGGCCCGGACTGGGCTACATAGTCCAGAAGGCGGCATACGTGGCGTCAAGCCCCAACATCGACTTGGACATCAAGTGGCAGGGATTCACCAGAGGAATCTTCGGCCAAGGCCTGTTCATGCTAAGGGTCACAGGAAGCGGCGACCTCTTCATCAACACCTTCGGAGCACTCGAGAAGAAGACGCTAGCCCCCGGCGAGGAGCTGGTCGTCGACAACTTCCACCTAGCAGCCTTCACCGAGACCTGCAGCTACCAAGTCTCCAAGTTCGGCGGCCTCAAATCTACACTACTCGGAGGCGAGGGCCTAGTGGTGAAAATTAGAGGACCGGGAGAAGTCTACATACAGACTAAGAACCCGGCCGAGTTCGCAGAATGGCTATGGAGCCTCCTAGAACCATATGTAAGGTCTAGAGCTAGGTAGGGTTACATCGCCGTTTCCAGTTTTCGACTATGAATATCTGCTCAGTACGGGGTCTTAACGGTTTGCTGGCCGCCGTAGGTTCCATCTTCTGTGCCGAGTAAACAACTTATCTCGGGGCGAGGATACTATCATTTAGGGGTTGGCTCCCGAGGGGGACAGGCTTAGGACTGGCGTGAAGGGTATTGATGAGCTCATTGAGGGTGGGGTGCCTGAAGGCTTTCTAGTAGCCGTCACCGGCGAGCCGGGGTGCGGCAAGACGGTCTTCTCGATCCACTTCATCAATCAGGGGATATTGGATGGTGATAAGTGCATCTACATAACGACGGAGGAGAGTCGCGAGTCGATAATGAAGCAGGCTTCGCAGTTTGGGATGAATTTCGAGAGAGCTGTGAATGAGGGGAGGCTGATAATAGTTGACGCCCTGATGGGGAGGGAGGATCAGTGGAGTCTTAAGTCGCTTGACATGGAGGCCCTCGTCGAGAAGATCATCGAGGCTAAGAAGGAGCTTGGGTACGGTAGGGCTAGGGTCGCTATAGACTCGCTCTCGGCCTTCTGGCTCGACAGGCCCGCAATGGCTAGGCGATATAGCTACTACCTCAAGAAGGTCTTGTCGAAGTGGAACTTCACGATACTCGCAGTGAGTCAATACGCAATAACAACGGCGGAGAGCTTTGGGTGGGGAATAGAGCATATAGCGGATGGCATAATCAGGTTCAGGAGAATTCTCAGAGGTGGGGAGCTGAGAAGGTTCGTAATAATCGAGAAGATGAGGCAGACGAATCACAGCAGATACCTTCACGAGATTGATATCAAACCGGGGGTTGGCCTCGTGGTCCTAGGCAGGGTCGAGAGAAGAGTTGAGGACTATAAGCTTCCACCAGATGTCACGAGAAGAATACTTGAGTCGAGGCGGAAGACTGGGGAGATCTTATGATCTGGGAGCAGGTCAGGGAGTATTATTTGAGGCCTGAGGTAAGGGAGGAGATAGCGGAGTATTGTACTGGAAAATGGGTCGCTGTTCACTGCGAGCAACAGCCTGATGGAACTAGGCCCATGATTAGGTACTGGGAGCAGGGAAAGCCCCTAACGATAGGAAGCGAGGATGATGTTTTAGCCGTCCTGGAGAGGTTTTCACCGCTGAAGCCGAGGGCATTCTATGCTACAGCACACACCTATAGGAGGCTGAAATCCCCAGACGACCTAGCCGACCGAGATAATATTGTTCGATCCTCACCAACATGGGATATAGACTCGAAAGACGGCGATTGGCGGAAAGTTATCAAAAAGGCCTTAGAGATCGTTGACGTTCTAGAAAGACACGGTGTAGTGAAGTCCATCTTCTTCAAGTGGAGCGGGAGGGGCGCCCACATCCACATAAATCCAGGAGCCTTCAGCCAGGAGCTTCTGCAAAGGGTCGACCCGCTAGACGTCGCCTATTCAGTAACCCAGTATATCACGCTTAAGATAGAGCCTGAGGATGGGGTGGTTGTCGAGAACAAGATCGATGCACAGAGGGTCTTCACGGCCCCTCTGAGCCTACATAGGTCGGTGGACAGGGTCGCGGTCTGCATCCCTCCAGACGAGCTGGAGGGCTTCCATATTGACTGGGCCAGCCCCACTGGGTACAAGCATTTCCCACATGCATGGCGCAGATACGAAGAGGGTGAGGGGGATGAGCTCGCCGAGAAAGCCTACGCTGCGGTCGGAGCATATTTTACCGTCCGTGCTGGGAGGAGACGAAAGCATAAGCCGCTTGACCAAGAGATCCTAGAGGCTTTCAAGAAGTTCGGGCTATAATATCGACCCGGAAACAAGTTTTAGATCGCCTTAAGCCTCTTCCATGTTGTGGTTATGAGAAGGACACAAAATTTTACTTTCCCCATGATATTCAATTATTGACAGGCCTAATACCTGTTAAAAGCTTAATATTGCTGTTGAAAAATTCTTTTAAGCATGCTTGAGTGGATACTCTTATCCATCCTTTTGGTGTTAGTTATTATCTTGTTCTATCGCTATTCTATCTTGAAGGCCAGCTATTCTATATTAGTGAGGCAGGCTGAGGCGTTAAAGGGGCAGATTGAAGCATTGCAAGGACAGGTTGAAGTCAAAGCACAACTTCTACTGAATGAATGGAAGGAGAAGGAGGAGGAACGCATAAGGGAGGATGCTATTAAAAGGTCGATGCATACAATCATTGGGAAAGTGGGCGAGCATTTGGCGCCTATAATAATATTTTCAAAATATGGAATTAATCCGAAAGACTTCAGATTCATAGGAACACCAGTAGACTTTGTAGCATTCAAGGGGTTGTCTGAGGGAAGTCTCACAGAAATATACTTCTTCGAGATAAAGAGTGGAGAAACGAAGGTTTTAACCGAGAGGGAGAAGCAGATAAAGGATGCAATCGAAGCCAAGAGGGTGAGATGGGAGTTAATACACCTGCCTTCAGAAATTGATAACTTAAAGACGGAGTCTCAAACACCGCAGACAACAAACTACAAGTAGTAATATCAGCGGCCAAACCCTTTCACAAATGCGGGCCCGCTGGGACTCGAACCCAGGACCTCCGGCTCCGCAGGCCGGCGCCCTATCCATGCTAGGCCACGGGCCCGCGTGTATGTTTACTATGCTCTAATTTATGCTTGGACACCCCTGTGGTTTTGGGGTAATGGGTTATAGCTGGCCGTGAGTGGTTATCTTGCGTTGGGGGGTGGGGGCTTGTCGCGAGCCTTGATTGAGGTGGCTGGGCTCTGGAAGAGTTTTGACGGCGTGCCCGCGGTGAGTGGCCTAAACATGGTTGTGAATGCGGGCACGATACATGGGCTCTTCGGACTCAACGGTGCTGGTAAGACTACGACGATTAAGTGTATTGTAGGACTCTTGAGGCCTGATCGTGGAGAGGTGTTTGTCGCCGGCCGCTCTGTCCTCACAGACACAGCCTATAAGAGCCTCCTGGGGTATCTCCCCGAGAACCCCGCCCTCCCCGAATACCTGACCACGGAAGAGTTCCTCATATTCAACGCTAGGTTGAAGGGGCTTAGAGAGGGGGAGTTGAAGAGGCGTGTCTCTGAGGCGGTGGAGCTGTTTGGTCTTGGGAGATACCTCGACAGGCTGATCTACGAGTTGTCTAAGGGTGTTAGGCAGAGGATAGCCTTCGCGGCTGCGATAGTTAACTCGCCTCAGATCCTTATCTTGGACGAGCCGTTCAATGGGCTTGACCCTGAGGCGCAGAGTGTGGCTAAGATGTTGATGAGGGAGACGGCGAAGGGTGGTGGGGCGGTCCTCGTGAGCACTCACCTCTTAGACTCTATTGAGCGGGTATGCGACTCGGCCACGATTATTCATGCGGGACGGGAGCTGGCTTCGGGAAGCCTAGAGGAGCTTAGAAGGCTAGCAGGCCTAGAAGGTTCAACACCACTCGAAGACGTATTCCTGAACATTGTCTCGAGGCGGCGTGTTTGACAGGCACTGCACTCTTACTCGTAACGGTCAAGCTAAAACAATACTTGGGCCAGCTCAGGCGCTCTCCCAAGAACCTACTCTCACTGGCCGCGGTCTATCTCGCCTGGCTCTTCGTGATTGGCCTAGTCTCGCTCATGATACGGTTTACAGGGATTCTCTCAGGTGCTGGTCCAAGGGGCTTCCTAGGAGTCCTCTCCGAGGTCACGGTAACGGCTATACTGGCGGTCGGTGTCTTCCTAGGAGTTAAGGGCGGCATTACTGCGTTCCCATACGAGATAGACTACGTCCTCACGTCTGGTGTGAGGCCGCGCATCTACTTGCTAGCTGACCTGCTCTTCCAGCTCTTCCTCCTCGGCTTCTTCATAATCCCGCCTACGAGCCTCATGCTGACCGTCTTAACCTACCCCCTCCACCTCGACTACCTGGGAAGAGCCATCCCTCTCTACCTCTCAACCATCCTCATCTCTATACTACTCTCCCACGTGCTGGGGGTTTCGCGCGTGAGGGTTGAGGAGAGGTGGGTTAGGATGATAGGCTGGGCTCTGATGATGGTGGTCTCGGCACCGCTAGTCCTGCTGGCTCTGCGAATAAAACCACCGGCGTTCCTTTCGCCCCACCCCGCGCTTCTCGTCTCATCCGCGATAGAGGCACCCAGCGCGGCCACGCTGTGGATGCTACCCTACCTAGCGCTGCTAGGCCTAGCATACCTTCACCTCTCCAAGTCCAACTTCTACTCCTCAGTCTCGCCCATACTCTTCTCAGTGCTGATGGAGCCGCCTAGCAGGCTCTCGAGATACTTCAAGATACCCGGGGTGGGAAGGGTCTTCGGGCTTGGGTCTGCGCGCGGCTACTTCTCGCTGATGTATAGGCTTCACCTCGTGAGGGTTGTTAGGGAGGGTAGCTTCTGGACCGGTGTGATGGTGCTCCTGTTCCTGACGCTGGCGAACACTGCTCTGCCTAGGCTTGTGGGGGTCGCCCAGTTCCCAGAGGTGGCGGAGCTCACGATGATCGCCCTCTATATCCCGCTGCTCCCCGCCCTACTCTCGATAAACTGGAGCATATCCGAGAGGCCGAACACGTGGGTCATCAGCCTCTCGCAAAGAGGTGAGAAGTACTATGTCTCAGGCCTCTTTCTCGCATACTTCACGGTGACACTCCTCTTCTCACTCCTACTCTATGGATTGGTCTCCATAGGCTCCAGCGAGGCGCCATTCCTCCTAATCGACCTAGTTCTCCTTCTTGCCATGTCGTGTTTCGGCTCATCCCTCTCAGTCCTCGTCTCGCTTGTCATGAGACTGGCCCCCTCACCCTTCTCCCTCGGCTCCCTACTCTACATCCTGATACCGCTCACGGGCTCAATCCTCCTCTTCCTCCCAATACTCGTGATCAGGCTCTTCGAGCCACTGGCCAGCTCACCCACAGCCCCTCTCATGGCCAACATAGTGGTATACGTGGGGGTCTCCGCAACAGTCCTGTATAAAATACTCACGTCGGCGGGTGTAAAATACCTCGGAGGATAACCACACCTATCCGACCCGATTACTCATTAGAACAGACTAATCCAGCCGATTTGCCTGAAAACTGCGCCTCGAGTAGGTAGGAGGCCTGGAATTCTTCCCTCCACACTTGCTGGCTATATTGGAAATATTTTTATAACCCATAGGGATAATGTTTTTTCAAGATTGGCTCAGGAGACTAAAAAAGAGGTGGAGACTATGGAGGAGAAAAAGAAGGGGAAGAAGGAAGAGCTGGTCAAGCAGTGGAGAGGTATAGAGGTTAAGCCACTAAACCCCTCTTTCGAGATTCTTGACAGGTATGTTTTGAGGGAAAAGTTTGCCGAGGTCGTTATTGCCTCACCACCAGGCCGAGTTGTTGAGCCTATATACTTCGTGATTGAGACGCCCATGACACCGCAGGAGGAGACCGCTCTGGAGAAGGTAAAGGACATCCTGACTAAAGAACTCGACATACCCAAGGTTGGCGAGGAGGAAGAGGTTAGGAAGGTTATCCACGAGACAACCTTGAAGATCATGAAGAAGTATAGGAGGGCTTTAGGGATTCCTTCGCTATCAGACGAGCAGGTCCAGAAATTCCTCTACTATATTGACAGGGACCTGATGGGTTTCGGACCGCTCAACGTAATCATGGAGGACTACAAGGTCGAGGACATATCGTGCGACGGCCTCAATATTCCGATCTATGTCTGGCACAGAGACTTTGAGAGCATGCCCACGAATGTGTCCTTCAACGATAGGGAGGCTCTCGACGACTTTATCATCCACTTGGCCCACAAGGCGGGTAAGCACGTCTCATCCGCCTTCCCAATCGTGGACGCCATGATCTATGGAAAGCATAGGCTTGCGGCGACTTTTAGAGAGGAGATCTCTCCGCGGGGCAGCACCTTCACGATTAGGAAGTTTAGGGAGAAGCCCTTCAGCATAACGGAGCTGATTCTCAGCAACGTCTTGAACAGCGAGATGGGCGCGTATTTCTGGCTGCTCCTCGAGAACAAGGCTAGCCTGATGCTTATAGGCGCGACAGGGAGTGGAAAGACCACCCTACTGAACGCCCTTACCACGTTTATCAAGCCGAGGATGAAGATAGTTACCTGTGAGGAGACAGCTGAGATTAACATTCCGAGGGATAACTGGGTCAGGTTTGTGACTAGGGAGAGCTATGGTCTCGGAGCGACGGAGAGGGGTGCTGTGGCTCTCTTCGACTTGGTCAAGACGAGTCTGAGGTATAGGCCTGACTACCTGATTGTTGGTGAGGTCAGGGGTGAGGAGGCCTTCGTCCTGTTCCAAGCCATCGCGACTGGGCATGGAGGCTTGACTACTGTCCACGCCGAGGATGTGGAGAGTGCTGTTAAGAGGCTTATGAGCCCGCCGATGAATATTCCTGAGACCCATATCTCGCTGCTCGACGCCATGGCCTTGATTCAGAGGGTGCAGCTCCGCGGCAAGACGCAGCTCTTCGGGAGGAGGGTCAGGTTCATCTGGGAGGTTGAGGACGCCCACAGGTATAGGAAGATAGCGGAGTGGGATCCTGTCACAGACACGTTCCGTGTCAACTTTGCAAATAGTCTCCAACTCGAGAATATCTCGCTCATGAATGGTGTGAGTAAGGAGGATTTGATGCTTGAGCTTTGGAGGAGGAAGGAGCTTCTCGAATGGATGCGTGAGAATAAGATAACGGATAATGACAAGGTAGCCAGCATCATTCTCTCCTACTATGCCGACCCGGAGAAGCTGATCGCCGAGGCCGGGATTACCGTGAGGAAGCCGCCGTTCCCAGTTGCTAGGAGGGCTGAGACTGTTGCCAGACCTGTTGCGGCTTCACCTGTGGCTGGGGGCGCCCCACAGCTTGCCACTACGAGTGTGAATTTAGATGAGTTGGAGAAGGAGGTTAAACCGATTGCCGACTATATCGTCGAGACCATACTTAAGAGGAGTGGACCGATTCCCTACTGGCAGGTCTTTGTGAAGACGCCGTATCCGAGGGACGTGATTATTCGGGCTATGCGGTACCTGAAGGAGAAGAAGAGGATCGATATTATCGGCGGCGTTGTTGAGCTTATGGAGTAGTCTGGAGCTCGAATAGCCCCACTGTTATGTTTCCCGAGAGCCATATTGCGACTAGCGATATTGCGGCCATTATTACTGCGTGTTTGAATCCTCCTGCTATGGTTGAGCCTGATACTTTTCCGGCTACAAGTCCGCTTATGACGGCTATGATTATGACGGGGGGTAGGAAGAAGTGTATGAACTCTGCGGAGGAGATGCTTAGGCGCGCTAGTTTTAGCAGGCCCTTCATGAACGAGACCAGTATGACAACGACGACTATGAGTAGGACTGCTGTTAGGTAGGGGATTATCATGAGCGGCTTTAGCGTTGCGCGTTTCTGCCTCTCAATTTCTTCCAAGTCTTCTGAGAAGGATGCTAGGACTTCGAAGGTCTCGGGGGCTCCTCCTCCGACGTCTATCGCGTCTATCAGTATGAAGACTCCTGCTCTTTCTAGCCATCCATAGGTTCGTTTTGCGAAGTCTTCGTAGATCTTTCTGAGGGGCATGCCCCAGCCTATCTGTCGTGCCATTATCTTGAGGTGTTTGCTGAAGGCGCCGTATGGGTTTCTTGAGAGGTCGATTATGCATCTCTCGGGGCTTAGGCCTGTTTTTCTGACCTCTGTGATGTCTCGGAGGAAGAGTGTGAGGCCGTGGACAACTGAGAAGTTTTCGGAGCCGTATTTCTGGTATGCGACCGCGGCTGGTGTGAAGAGTATTATGGAGAAGAGGATGAGGGCTATTGAGGATTCGTAGCCTGCCTCTATGCCCATCATTGTTCTGATCTGGACTATTATGGAGGAGGTTATGTCGAATGGTGTTATGTATTGGAGGTCTGTGAGGAAGAAGGGTATTGTGAATAGTGCGAGGAATGTGAAGGCGGCGGGCATTGTGAGGTATAGGACCTTCATGGGTCGCGGGTCTCTTATCGGGTATTTGGGCTGGCTAATGTCCGCAAGGTAGAGGAAGAAGATTGACATGAGTGGTAGGAATAGGTAGGCTATCATGGCGAATTGTTCTGAAGGCATTATGAGGAATTCTGTCGGGAGGGCTCTTGAGACTATGTAGATTGTGAAGAGGACTAGTGAGAGCATCATTGTTATTGCTGCGTACCCCTCCATCAGCATCCCCATCCTCTCGCCGACTATCCTCATCTTACCCATCCTAGACGTGAAGATCTGCTCGGTCTTCCTGATGAGGAAGTGGACGACGTCGCCTCCGCTTCTTATTGTTGAGGCGTAGCCCATTAGGAGGTCTCGGTATTCTTTGCTTGGGAGGCCTTTGGCCATTTTCTCGATTGCTGAGACTGGGTCTAGTCCGCCTACTTTGACGTTTAGGTCTGCGAGTTTGGCTGCCTTGGCTATGTTGGGCATTAGCTGGCTCTGGGCCAGTCTTGATAGGCTCTTGTAGGGTGGGATTCCGCCTGTGGACATGACTGCTAAGTAGGCTGCGGCGTAGGGGACTTCGCTCTCGAAGAGTGTTGCCGCTGAGGAGGCCGCCATGTATGGCCAAGCCAGGCCGAGGCCTAGGGTGATTACCGGTATTGAGCCTATGAGGCCTAGGGCCAATAGGCTGCCGGTGAGCATGTATGTGAAGACTGCTAGGGGGATGGAGATGGCTGCTGATATGACTGTGGCGGCGGCTACAATGGAGGTGAAGACCTCGGGGTATATCCGTTTCCCGGCGCTCTCGAGTTTTGAGGGGATGCTGGGCGCGATTCTCAGTAGGAGGGTTCCGAGGCTCCTAAAGTTTGAGTAGGAGAAGCTTGTGAAGCTCTCTGAGAAGCCCATGACTATAGACTATTCCCCCGCACACCATATATAAGAGTTGTTTTATGGAAATACACCGGGATTTTCCACTGGAAGACGGCGGACGCAATACATATATGGGGGAGACTTCAGATTCAACGTAATGATGGTTCGGAGGAAGGCGGGTATAAGCCCGGTTGTCGCAACGGTGATCCTAGTCGCTGTGGCGATTGTTATAGCGATTGCGGTGGCCTTCTGGGCATCGGGGCTCGTCGGAGTCTTCACTAGGTTCGAGAAAATCGAGATACAGACAGCCTATTGGAACGGCAGTCAAGTAGTGGTGATTGCTAAGAACTCAGGCTCGAGCCCAGCAGTAATAGACATGATACTAGTAAACGGACTACCCTGCAATACAGGACTGAGCAACCAGCTGTCGGTAGGAGGTACAGTCTCGTTTAACATACCGCCAGGCGCTACCTGTGTTAGGACAGGCGGAATAACTAACGAGATAGCGCTACACACGACCAGCGGCAAGACCTACCCAGTAGCAGTCCTAGTACCGTAAAACTACCCGCATATTTTTATTGTTTTACCACGACAGCCAGCACCATCTATCTAAGATGTAATGTTTATGACTGATGCGGCACAGAATTTTTGGAGGGGGTGTCTTTAAGCAGGGTCGGGCGCCTCCGAGCACTGGTCGTCATCTGCGCCTACAATGAGGAGAGAAGCATAGCTACGCCGGTATCCCGCGCGGTCAAGGAGGGCTTCGAGGTCCTAGTAGTGGATGACGGAAGCGAAGACAAAACATCACAGATCGCAGAGAAGCATGGAGCCATTGTAGTAAGAAATCCTGAGAGGCGTGGAAAAGCGGCAGCCCTAAGCAGGGCAATAGACTATGCAAAGACTCACGGTTATGACGCAATAATAGGGATAGATGCAGATGCGGTACCCACACCGGGAAGCATTACCAAATTATACCAACATCTCGAGTCGCCGGTCGTAGGAGCCGTCTCCGCACTACAAATACCACTGGGAGTAGGCCCCGCATATAAAATAGACGAGCTCATGTGGAGCATACTGGCCATTGGAAAATCACTACAGCAACGCCTAAACCGCCCAGTCCACCTAGGAGCAGTGATGTATGGGGTTAAGCTCGAGAGCATCAACAATCCGTTGAACATTATCAACGACGATGAGTACATCGGCAAAGCAATTCATAAAAGTGGAAAACAACATTTATTTTTAGAAGAGAGCGTAGTATATTTTGACGCATCAACATCGATAAAACACCTCTTCACCAGAAGAAAACGCATGATACTAGGACACCTCCAGCTCGGAAAGTCCACAGCACCCAGCATGCAGCCAGACATACTAGCGGTCGCGACACTACTGGCAATAATCAGAAAACCATCTAGGATAACATGGCTGATACCCGCAGCCATGATAGAAATAGCCGCAAGGCTCGCAGCATTCGCAGACTTGAGGAAAGAAAAAAGACTAAAAGAATACATAAAATGGCACACATATGGGATGAAAAGACCGATACAGAACCCCGCAGTCTGAAGTGCACCCAAAAATAAACACAATGATAGTCAGTATGAGCGAGAAAACCTAATAGAATAACGTAACAGTCGTATACAACTGCTCTACAGACGATCAGTACAACCAGTTATACTGAATATAGATGGAAAGTACAAAGCAAAGGGTGAGGCTAAAATTCCTATATTTACACATTTTTTAACAACACATGATGGCCTCTTCGGCTTTCTAAAACCGTAGTTATATCTAGTTGAAGCTCCGATGCTTTTCTGCAAAAGCTGCACCCACAAATTTTTCCAACCGCCTTCTCATGCACCTCCACAATTACCAGCCTCCAAAACTCTCTAAACTTTGATAAATCATTCAACAAGTAAGATTCAACACCTTCAATATCTATCTTAATCCAATCGAAAACAACCCCTAACCTCCTTAACAGAGCACCCAACGTGATAGCTTCTACCCGAATTCTCTTACTCCAAGCATCACCCCTATACAAACCAGAAATGTCACCTTTAGGTTCAACGTAAAAATCGACGAACCCGGACTCTCTGTCAATCGCAGTGTTGATAAGTAAGGTGTTGCTAAACCCATTACGCTCTATCGACGCAAGCAAGCAGTAATAGTTTAATGGGTCAGGCTCTACCCCAACAACCAGCCCCTCACTTCCAACCTTGGCTGCTGCTCTCAACATATATCCCCCTAAATGCGCTCCAATATCAAGAAACCTAGAACCTGGACCTAGACTATTCAAAACAAGCGTCATTAAAGTTTTTTCATAAACGGCCAACGGACTCAAGACATCATGAGGGCGCTTAAGACTGCATGCAAACCATATATCATCTGCATGAACCCAGAAAGGCGTTGATGGAAAAAGCTTGAAAGGAATAGTCCAGAAGGCCTTTTCAAAAAGTCTTAAAAGACTTGTTTCCCCTTTTAATCTAACCATGCTTCATTTCCCATCCTCGACCCTACCTAAAAATTGGAGCATGTATCCGAACTTCCCTCTGTGCAAGCTCACCACTCCTCTCCAACAATAGCATTTTTTTCTCGTGTAAGCTATTACTATGAATAGGCTCATTTGGATTCCTCCTTAAGCTGTTATAAACTATGCAATGCTTATGTGTTTCCATCAACATACTGAACAATCACGCTGAGGTTTAAAATATTATCACTACTCTATGCTGCGGTAAATCCTAAGGTAAGACGACGACACTAGTTAGATAGAAGGTTTAGATCCGTCCCACCAATAGAACGCCAATAATTATCAGTACGACGCCGACCCACTGCTGTATAGTTACGACTTCCCTCAGCAGAAAATAGCCAACCAGCACTATTGAGGCTATGGACATTGATAGGAAGAATCGGCCTAGCATGACCCCCATGTAGCTGTAGACCCAGTAGCTCAGCACAGCAACTGAGAAGCCTGTAAGCATTGCCAGTATAAACCACCGGTTCAAGAAGAGGGTAAGGAAGAATTTCAGAGAGGCCTCAGGCTGGCCTACCTCCCTCAAAGTCAGCCCCCAGAACAGCGTATTCAAACCCACCAGCACAGCAACCAAAAACCCCAGATACCAGTGCGTGGCAGCCAAACCCACTCCCCCCACCAGTTAACCAACCCCAGCCCATCCCATCCATATATCTCTTCAAAACACCCAGCCCTAAACAAGCCGCTAGGAATTTATACCCAATACACGGGTATTCCATAACAAACGGATGTCGACCGACAGAAAAAGAGCAGCCATACTCGCAGCCATCATCATACTAGGCTTCGCCATACGATACATGGTATGGATATACCCCATGTACGCTACCCAAGGAATAATAATCTATGACACAGGAACCTACACAGTCTTCGGCCTCGCATACATCGAGGCCCTCACATCGATGAACCTAACAGCCCTAGCCGGGATAAACGTAGGAGTCCCACCCCTCGCCATGCTCCTAACAGGCCTAACCACACAAGCCTTCGGACAATACATCGGCCCGATCCAGGCAAGCCTAGTCGCACCGATGACAGCGTCAGCCCTAACGGCCATACCCGCCTACATGATCGCAAGAAAAATCTCTCCCAAACTCTCCCTCATACCCCCCGCACTAGTAGCCTTCGACCCATTCCTCATACAATTCTCCGCATCCTACCTAGACTCCATCGGCACACTCTTCGCCCTCACCTCAACCGCCTACACCCTAAACACAGGCGACAGAAAATCAACAATCCTAGCAATACTATTCGCATCCCTAGCCGTCCTAACCAAACTATCATTCGCAATATTCATAACAATCTACGCCATCCTCCGCATCATATTCAAGCAGACAAGCATTAGGAGCGGAGTCTCCTATATCCTAATCCCATCAGCCTCACTGGCCCTTAGCCCTTGGCTCTGGATGCCCAGCGGCCTACAGACAAGCGTTACAGGCCACTTGCAGTTCAATAACCTCCCCCTCTCACCGTTCATCGGCCCCTTCGTAATAGGCCTCCCCCAATCCCTCCCATGGTACATCCTAGCATACCTAGGCATGGGCCAAGTCGCTTGGAACACACTTCCCCCAATAGCACCGCTAGTCCTACTAGCTATCATAATGTACACAACAATGAAAAACAAGCCATACATCACTGGCCACCCAGCAGCGATGGCGGCCTCAGCCATGATGCTTACAATCTTCCTATTGCCGAGGAACTACTGGACCTATAGCTGGGGCGGAGGCGCGATACAGGGCGTCCTAATACGCCAGTTCTACCCCTACTACTTCTACCCCCTAATCCCCTTCCTAGCCACACTAATACCACCGGCCAATAGAAGCGAAAGCATCAACAGCCGCCTAGTAACCTACCCAATCCTCCTCACCACACTCCTCTCCCCTCTAACATTCACGATGAACCTCGGCCTACCCTACTGGGACTTCCTCTTCACACTAATCTACAGCTCATCCCAAGGCAGCTGGGTAGCCGAGGGGATAATAGCCATAACAATAACCGTGGCAATTCTCATAGCCTCTGTCACAGCGGCAGAGCTCCTTCACAGGAAAGGCAAAGCCAATGGCCAATCCGGGGGGCGAGGTGCCGAGCTAATAGTTAATCAGTAGAAAAACACTAATAAGCCACCATAGCACTAATAGCCACTCTTATTTAAAAGATATATACACGCTAGTCTAACTGTTAATCAATTGGAGAGGGACTTGACCGCCCACCCAAACCCCAGTTACCGGAGGGGGCATAGAAGGATGCGCGGAGACACAGTAATCCTGGCCGAGATCCTCCTCTTCGCCGGTGTCGTAACTGTAGGCCTAGCCCTCTGGGGACTCTCCCTTGGCTACGTAACCTCCCAGTCAACAAAGCTGGCCCAAGACTATGACAAACTCGTCTCACAGCAGAGGAGCTTCTTCATCATCGAGGCAGCCTCACTCCAAAGCAACGCCGTCTGGGTATCGAACCACGGCCTAAACGATGTAGCAGTTATAAGCTGCACAATATACCCGAAGACCACTCCCTCACCCGGAATAAGACACAACGTGGCCGGCGTGATCGTAAGAGCATCAGACAACACTCCCACCGTTCTGACAGGCTGCGAGCGCTTCCCCGGCCCACCTCCATACGTGGTCGAGGTCTGGTACATCCCGGCACACCTCTACAACCCGCAAGACCCGGCCAGCAACTCGATGTACGCACTTGTGGCCCGATATGAGAAGGGGTAGCTCCGGAATCTCCACAATGGTTGGGATGGCGATAATCTTAGCGATATTCTTCACAACCCTAATCCCGCTCTACGTCTACATGTCAAGCCTCTACGGCCTACTATCCAACGAGACGAACTCTAGAAGGATTAGGGACGTGGACAGGGAGACGGAGGACCTGAAGCTCTTCGTTGAGGGAAGGTCTGGTATAGGTCAGGGAAGCCCTAGCATAAGCGTGGTTCTGAAAAATACCTCACCTCTACTGATAAGGGTTGAGAGGATTTGGATGATGAATGTGGCGGCCGGCTCACCAGTCGGCGACACCCCCTGTGTAAACACGATAGTCGACGTACCCCCAGGCTGGAACATCACAGTTCAGGTTAACGATTGTACGCGAGGGTTCACTGGAAGGGTTCAGTTTATAGCTGTTACCGGGAGGGGAAGACTGTTCAGCTCCGCACCAATCGACCTCTTTCAAGGGAGAATAATTGCAGGCCTCTTCCCCTACACCTTGACAGTCTCAGTCATCAACATGAAGAGGGGAAACGAATACACCATCGACATCCAGCCACAAGGAGACGCAGACATACATCCACGCTCCATAACATATAAGGCAACAGCATCAAACGAGAACATCTCACTCTCCTTCGGAACAACAGCCGGAACCTTCCGAGTCTACCTCAAGGAGAACGGGGTTCTAGTCTCGACCGCTAGGCTCATAGCCCCACCCACCAACCCAGTGGACGTAACGCTGCCAGACTATTGGAACGTAGTCTTCATCCTCAGAAGAGTCGAGATACTGCCCGTGACCATAGATCTAGAAATATTCGCTCCCAGCCGGGTCCTTGAGGGAGAATCGTTCCAGTTCCAGATCTTCCTCAGCCTACCCCCACAGGCCGGAGAGGACGTCAGAATCAACCACGACAGGATAATCCAAGCCATAAGTTTAAGTGGAGACTATGAGCAAAACACGCTTAAGTGTTTGCCAGTAGAGGATACACTATCCCCCGGGTCAACGAAGACCGCGCTCATCTGCTCCCTTACAGCGGCAGAGCTTACAGGAAACAGAAACTTCGGCTCAATAACCATTACTGTAGGGCCGATCCAAGACTGCGGAACAGGTGAGGGCTCCGGCCTACCATACTCCTCAGACCAGGATTCCACCATCATAGATGTGAAGAGGCAGAGGGGCCGATAAGCTACGGTGTCGACGCTCTATATGATGTCCTTACATTAGCACCTTCACATAACACTACACTATTCTCCATAAGGGGTTTGGGATGAGGGTGATCAGAAGTGGCAGTATGGGGGATACATTGTCTACCAAAGTATTAAATGCCCAAGGCCTTGGTGAAAGTGTTAATCAGTTGAAGACATGCTATAATATCTTTCACCCTCAACAATGTTTACGCGCTATATGATACATATATATGGTTGGTGTTGGAGTGCAATACAGCTGCATAGGTTTTGACCTATCATCTAACCTCCAGTGCCAAGAGGCATAAGAGCAGGCGAGGCGACTCAATAGTCTTGGGGGAGCTTCTCCTATTCGCGGGCATGGTTGCTATAGGGTTGGCCCTCTGGGGGTTCTCCCTAAGCTACGTTGCCATCCAGTCTACGAAGCTAACCGAGGACCAAGATAAGATCATCTCACAGCAAAGGAGTTTCCTCGTCATCGAGGCTGTCTCACTGCAGAGCAATAGAGTCTGGGTATCAAATCATGGGCTTAACGACGTAGCGGTCATAAGCTGCACGATATACCCGAAGGCTAGCCCTTCGCCCGGAATAAGACACAACGTGAGAGGCGTAATCGTAAGAGCATCAGACAACAGGTCCACAGCCCTGACAGGCTGCGAGCCTTTCCCCGGTCAGCCGCCTTACATAGTTGAGGTCTGGTATGTCCCTGCACACCTCTACAACACGCAAGACTTAACCCGCAACTCAATGCACGCGACGGTGGCTCGATATGAGAAAGGATAGGTCAGGAGTCTCAACTATGGTTGGTATGGCGATAATCTTAGCGATATTCTTCACAACCCTGATTCCCCTCTACGTCTACATGTCAAGCCTCTACGGGCTTCTCTCCAGCGAAATGAATTACAGGAGGATTAGGGACGTGGACAGGGAGACGGAGGACTTGAAGCTCTTAGTGGAGGGAAAGTCGGGGATAAACCAAGGAGACTACGGAGTGAGCGTGGTTCTGAAGAACACCTCGCCCCTGCTGATAAGGGTTGAGAGGATTTGGATGATGAACGTGGTGACTGGCTCACCCGTGGGAGATACCCCTTGCATAGACAGGATAGTTGACGTGCCTCCAGGCTGGAACGTCACAGTAAATGTGGACGTCTGTACGCAGGGGTTCACTGGAAGGGTTCAGTTTATAGCGATTACTGAGAGAGGCAGGCTATTCGGCTCGCAGCCAGTGAACCTTCTTCAAGGAAGAATTATGCCGGGGATATTCCCCTACACTCTGACTGTCTCAATCATCAATATGCGGAGAGGGAGCGACTATACAATCGAGGTAGTTCCACTCGGGGACGCAGATATACATCCACGCTCCGTAACATACAAGGCTACGGCCTCTAACGAGAACATCTCACTCTCCTTCGGAGCAACGGCAGGAACCTTCTCGGTCTACCTCAAAGAGAACGGGGCCCTAGTCCGGACAGCCAGACTCGTAGCCCCACCAAACAACCCAGCTAATGTAACGCTGCCGGACTACTGGAATGTGGTCTTCATACTTAGAGGTAACACGATACGGCCCGTGACCATGGGCTTAGAAATAAGTGCTCCCCGCCGTGTTCTTGCGGGGGTATCATTCTCGTTCGATATTGTTCTCAGCCTACCGTCACAGGCCGACGAAGACGTTAGAATCAACTATGATGGGATAATCCAAGCCATGGTTATAAGAGGAGACTACGAGCCAAATACACTTGATTGTTCGAAGGTGAAAGATACTCTCTCCCCAGGCTCGACGGAGACCGTGGCTAGGTGCTACATAATAGCCGCTGAGCCTCCACAGAACAGAACCGCCGGCTCAATAACGATCACTGTAAACCAGATCCAAAACTGTGGAACTGGAGTAAGCTCCAACCTACCATACCCGTCAAACTCTGACTCCGTCAACATACAGGTGAGGGGGCAGAGAGGGAGATGAATTATGGTGTCGGCGCCCTACATGATGTTCTTACATTAGCACCCTCATACCACCACTTACAGACATAAACTACACCTTGGGCTTCAGGGGATAAGAGGTCCTCCTCCTGATAGTTATTCCCAGTGACTAGGCCTTGGGCATTTAATACTTTGGTTTGGTAGACAATGTATCCCCCATACTGCCACTTCTGATCACCCTCATCCCTAACCCTTAAGGTGAATAGGCCGATGTAGGAGTCGCCCGGTGAGAGCCTATTCAAAGAGGTACTGAGTATGGTGGTGGTCAGTGTTACGTTGTCGTAGGCTATGACCTCCAGCTGGACGTTAATGTTTCTCAGCGGCTCTGTATTATTACCTAGGCTCACTATGAATGGTATCGTGGCGTTTAGCTCGATGTCGCTCTCGCCTAGGAGTACCATTAGGTTTGGCTGGAGGGGGCTTATCTGGAGTGGTATGGGTGTAGGAATGACGAGTCGGGGGAGCGGGCCTATCTGCACAACCACATGACCGTTCGCCTCAACCCTAACCGGGCTTGGGCTAATGTTTGCACAGCTGCTCCCATCATACGAGCACTGTAGGGCCCTGACAATGTATACGCCTGGGACTATGTTGAATGCGAAGACGTCAGACATATCCTCTACGCTCGAGATGAATCGCGTGGCATATGCGGAGCCCTTACAGCCCTCCGCAAACTCTTCCTCCCTCAACGAGACACAGCCACGAATCATGTTCACGCTTTCTCCACGCTCCACCGCGACCTCGACCCTGTACCTGTATCCTAGGCTGACGTTGCTGAGCTGGACTACCAAGAGGTAGGGTAGGGCGTTTGGACCGATTGGCTCGCCGGATACGAAGCTGTTGCCCCTGAGTGTAGGGGCTCTCACCACGACCTTTTCATTGGGCTCGACAAAAAAGTTTAGAGACTTCACGACCACGGCGCCCGGTGGCATCTTAAACTCTGTGCCTTCGATTTTCTGTAGACCGATTCTGCTGCTCTCCACATAGAGGGTTGGAACACTAATCTCTACAGGCCCCTTATTCATCATTATGATGAATAGGCTTCTTTTACCGAAGGGGTTTATCTCCGGTGGCTGTAGGGTTGCGATGACTTCTAGCTTCTCGTTTAGCTTCTCGACCTCGAATTGGAGCCTCCTCGATACCTCGTCCATGAATATTGTCTGTATCTGCTGTATGTAGAGCCACATGGGGATCATGACTGTGAAAAATATCATAACGGCAATCGCGGTACCGACGACGGCCGAGACACCTGAGCGCCTCCTACTCCTCACCCTTCCATCACCCCGCTATGTTGGTTCTGGTGGTTGTGGTGGTGATTGTTACGGTGTAGGTGCTTGTGGAGGTTGTTGTCGTGGTTGTGGACATGGTACGTGTGAGGGGGGCGGAGGTGGTGGTGTAGGTAGTTGTTGTAGTCGTGGTCGGCGCTGTAACAGTTGTCGTCATATAGACTGTTCTCGTGGTCGCCGTAGTGGTCACGGTATATCTTGTAACCCATGCTGTTGCAGTGGTTGTTGAAGTACCTGAAGTGATGGTAGAGGTTATCCTAGTTGTCGTTGTTCGCGTTAAAGTTCCACTGGTGAGGGTTGTAGTAGTTATACGGATTATCGTACTTGTGGTGGTAGTGGTCCCCTCTCTTTCTGTGGTGGTTGTTAATGCGGTAACCCAGGTGGTCGTGGTGGTGGTTGTGGTTGTTGTGGTGGTGACTACTCTTAAGGTCTGCGCCAGACCCGTTAGGCTGAGCCCAAGTATTGTCAGAATCGCCAGAGTAATTGTGAGTGCGCGGAGTCTCCTCACCCTATCCTCGACCAAACACCCCTCAGCCTCCTACCCACGGGATACAGTAATAATGGCCCTAGGGATAGATAAAGCAAAACCTGCCAGACAAATGGCCAATCACTCGGAGAAGCCGAAGAGACTGGCAAAGACACCCCTTGGCCACTAGACGCCCCTCCAGTCGCAGTAGTGGTGGTGGTCGTGGTAGTCGTGGTGGTTACTGTCACAACGACCGTGTTTGTGAATGTCCGCGTGAGTGTGATTGTTGTGGTATAGCGTGTCGTGGTGGATGTGGTTGTCTGGGTGATGGTGGGGCTGTAAACCGTTACCGTGGCCCACACCGTGCTCGTAGTTACTGATGTGATTGTGGCGGTAAATGACGTCGTGGTACGGGTGATTATCCTTGTTGTGGTTGTACTCCGCACGGTCGTGTAGGATATGAGGGTTCTTGTGGATGTGGTGGTTGTGGATGGCGTAGTTACTGTAATGGTTCTGGTGGTGGTCGTGGTGGTCCTGCTAGTTGTGCCCGGTATCTTGGTGGTTATGGTTGAGGTGGTTGTCTGAGTCTCGGTAACTGTCTTGGTCACGGTGGTGGTCGTGGTTGTTACCGGAGTTACGTCAGTCGTCCTCACGACTATCCATCCTATGTCGAAGACGTTTACAGGCCTGTCGAGAACAATGCTGTACTGGTCAATGTAGAGGGCGAGGCTCCCAAGCTCGACCGAGGTCCTCAATACACCCCTCGAGATAAGTACCCCATTACAGTCATAGATCTCTACTGCCAGCTCGTAGTTTCCATCCTCCCAGAACCCCACTGAAAGTATAACCTCGTCAATCCGCATCCTCTCCAAGTCTATCCGCATCTTCGAATAGTCTACATAGTTGCCGAAACTGTTAGGATACCCCCAAGACGGGGGAACAATCGTGAAATCTGGCATAAGGGACTGGAACGTGAATGTAAGCGGCGGCTCCAAGCCGCCCCTGTCAAGCTGAACATAGACCTCCTGCGGAAGGGCACCCGAAACACTAGCAGTGCCTTGCGCCTCCACACCATTCCTATCCCGGACAACTACGCGAAAGTCGTATGAGGAGCGCGGAGCGCTCGCATTGAGAAGCCTGACCTTGACGAAGTCTGTCGACTGGCCGTAGATGTTATCCTCCTTCGGGTCTATCAGCTCTATCAGGAGCCAGTTCTCGGTCGGCAACACACATCCGCTGGCCAGCCCGTAATTCGGCCGAGAAGCCTCAAACGTCGCGACCTTGAATAATAGTACCTCGTTGTCGGGTTTCGAGAGGCCTGGGTTTGAGGGGTCGTAGAGCTGCTCCGGAATATAGTGTACCTGAACAAGCAGCCTGTCATTCTCGCTACAAGTCCCAGTGGGACAGCGGAAAACCAGCTGGCCTGCCTCACCTACATTGAGGCGCGCCAGATCGTCTATTCCAGTGTCATAGACCACTGTGCCGTTTTTAATTGTTAGTATCCGAAAGATAATTATAGGCTCCCTCCCAGTGTTTCTAAGCAGCATTATTCCCCTATCAGCGTAGCCATAGATCATGTCTGGGTAGTAGACATAATCCGCACCTATGTTCGAGCGCAGCACTAGGGCCTGGTCACCCACCTTTCTAACCTCCTCCTGCCTCCACAGGCCCGCGTAGCTTGAGATTAAGGCCCACAAAGCTATTCCAGCAGCGAGAACTACCCCTAACACAAGCACTGTGGCGAGGATATCACTATACCCCCGCCCACCCCGCCCCACCTACCTACACCTCCTCAACCCCTATCACTACTCTGTATATGTCGGTGAGAGGGGTCGAGGGGATATCTATAAACACGGAGTCCGTGAATATCCCACGAGGTATGCGTACAGTAACTGACCTAGAGACGAGCTGGACTCCATTACAGTCGTATAATGTCACCGTCACTCTATAGTTGCCGCCTACGACGTCGTTAACTCCCAGCTCCACCTCTACTACATTAACATTCATATTAGCGTCTGACCAGAGCGTGACGCCGGATGCATGTGCCTTTCCAGGTATTCCGCCGAAAACCCATTCCTCCTGTACAACGTCATATCCCGCCGAGAGGACCCGTACTGTTAAGGGTACTTGAAGTCCAGAGAAGCTGCCAGCGAAGGGCTGTAGCACATTACTTATAGTCTGGACATCACTTGTTGCGAAGCCATATTCACCCATCGCGTCAATCACTTGCAGGTCGACGGTAGTAGAGTCGCTTGCGGAGGCGTATGGGAATCGCACATATACCTTGTTATTGGGTGGGGGTGGGATCTTCCCCGAGTCGGTATAGGTGACCGGGTCTACGACATCAACCATCATCCAATTAGATGGCAGTGGGCAACGTGCAGGCGCCCCGACTGGCGGATGGACGAAGACTGTCTCAACATACCGCATCTCATCCACTGAGAGGATTGGGTTCTCCTCGTTGAATAGGCCTGCGGCGACATACCATACCCGCAGCCTTAAGGTCTCTAGTGATGTGCAGGAGCTACACGCGGGGACGGAGCTTCTGTCAAGTTCTATGGCTTGCTGCGGCTGAAGCTCGGCTATTCTCGTGAACCCGTTTGAGGGGAATGAAGCCTTCAAAGACCCTGAAGGTGACACGATCTCTATCCTCGTAACAACGACGGGTACATCGGCGATATTCCTTACAGTAACATTCCTCACATCGCCTGTATAGAATACCCTCTCAAAGGATAGTTGTGCGGAGGTCTTAACAAGTAGTATAGCCCTGTTGGCCTCGTTAGTCGATGACTGAAGCGATACACCCAACCACCCCGAGGCTACAGCTAGTATGAATACTCCGACGCCGACGGTGAGGGCTGTCAGTAATATAGCTCCGATTACGGTATCGCCCCTCCTTCTACGGCTCGCCCTACCGTCGGTCAAGCAACTACTATCCCCCCTATTCCCGGATGGGTTATATAGGCGTTTTTAGTAAGTCCCAGTCGGGCAGTTTGTGACTTGATAATCAGATTTACCGACTTGCTAAACATGGTTGAAAAGTTTTGGTTTTTTATAGTGATTGGCCACAAGGTTTTAGAGGATTGTTAATATATCCCCCCGATGAACTAACTTTCTTAGATGGATAGAATGCGTCGCTTAGCACTCCTAAGACTACTTGTCATTCCCATCGTAATGGTAGTTGCACTGTCGTTTGTTTCGTGGTTCATTGGTGGAGAACCATTAAGCGTATTGATTAGCAGAGCCTTAGCCCTTGAAGAGGTTGTCGGAGGCTATGTAGCGCATGTTCTCACGGGCCTGCTTATTGGGGCGATAAATGCCCTTGTTCTGCATAGAGTTATCCGGGTTTGGATCGCTTACTTTGTTGGTGCTATTGTCGGCTGGGCTTTAGCCCTAACATTAGTTATGATGACCACACCTCTGGCTCCACCCTTCATTCTACAGTGGGTTGCAGGCCTCGGAGCGTTCATCGCCACACTCGCTGGGCTTGTGTGGTTTCTATCTGGTGGTATTGTAAAGTTTCCAATAGGGCAGGCACAAGTGAGTAGACAGTCTGTCCAGCTGCCTCAACCATCACAAACACCTACTACGCCTGTAACGGAAAAACAGGAGCCCCCGCCTCAGCCATCTAAGGAGTCAACACCAGCTCCTCCACCCATCACCGAAGCAACACCCCTGCCAACTCCGAAGGCTGAGCCAACACCCCCTCCACCCACTACACAACCTCCTCCTCAGACAGCACAGACAGCCCCACCCCCACCAGCACAACCAGCCACTCCACCACCTCCATCCGAGCCCGCACGGAGCATCGAAGAGATTGAGGAAGCAATGGTAGAGATTATCGCTGAAGAGGGAATCACGGAGATTATTCCACTCCCTAACAACACCTCACCGGAAGGCGGCTCCTACCCTGACCTAGAGTCGCTACTAAATATAGACACAACAATGCTTCTCCGGGCCATAAGAAGGCTCATCGACAAGAATATGGTCAGGATAGCGGGGGTGGAGTTTAAGAAGGTTGCATGCCCCCACTGCCAGAGCGCCCTCAACATCTTGACTCTGAGTTGTAGGGCATGCGGGTCGACGAATATTGGGAGGCAGAGAATACTACAACATGAGACCTGCGGGTATCTTGGTCCTGAGGACAGCTTCACTGTTGGAGGCCGGGCGTTATGTCCGCGCTGCGGTAGCAGTGTCAAAATATTGAGGAGCCCGCTCGAGGAGGAGCATGAGCAGGTGCTCAAGGTACACTCAAGCTTCTTCATCTGCTACGACTGCAACGAAGTCAGCCCCGACCCACACATCTCCTTCAGATGCCTCACATGCGGACTAGACTATGACCTGACCAGCTTCGAGTTCAAGACATTCTATAGATACGCCGTCAACCCCGACGTGATAAGCGGGCTACAAGAGCAGAAGCGCCCGCTCAAACTTATCGCGGACGAGCTCAGAAAGCAGGGATACGAGGTTCAGCTCGGAGCTAGGATTTCAGGCACCTCCAAGGTCAAGCATAAGGTTGACCTAATTTACAGTCGTCTGGGACAGCCCAAGGGAGCTGTCTTTCTATTCACTGAAAGGGGAGGAGCAAAGATCCATGACGTGATGAAGATAATAGTCATGAAGGCTGACACCAAGATAGACAACATCAAGATACTCTGCCTCGGGCAGCTTGACAACGATTCGAAGAGACTTGCCGAACTCTACAACATATCAATAATTGAGAACATAGCGGCGAAAGACCTGGGAAGCGAGGTTATACCGCGCCTAGTTTCCTGATAGTCAGTGGAATAGGCTGCTGTGGTCGCTCAAAGTATGGATTTCTCACCCACTCTTCCACAGCATGTAACACCTGATCTCCTCGAAGAATAGGTGCTTAGACGCGACGAGTCGCAGGTTCAAGCCTTTCTCCCCTGCGTGTTTGGTGATGGCTTCATCGTTTCCGAGGGTCGAGGCTATGAGTACCAGTTTTGCCCCGGCCGCCAAGAAATCTCCAGCCTCGTCTATGAGGCTGATTGCGAACTCGGCTCCGGTCTGTCCGCCCTCGGTTGTGATGTCTGAGGTGTTTTCGCTTGGCAGGTATGGAGGGTTTGAGGCTATCAGGCTTATCTTGCTGGATGGGCGGAGGGCTTTGAGTTTGTCGCCGACTATTACGTGGACGCGGCTTAGGAGGCGTGAGCAGTTCTCGAGGGTGCTTCTTGCTGCGGCCTCGCTTATGTCTATGGCTATGACCTCGAAGCCCCTCTCAGCTATGTGCTTGGAGACAACGCCGCTTCCACTCCCCACCTCCACAACCACTCCCTCGAACGTCAGGTCTGAGAGGCAGTCTACCAAGAGCCAAGTATCCTCTGCAGGCCGGTAGACCGGGGGTTCAGCGCCCATGTACACACCCGTCGACAATACATGGTGTAGCGGGCTTTAGAGCCTAGCTGCCTAGAGGGGGTGGTGAGTAAAAATTATAAATGCGTCTCTAGAGAATTTCATGACTACTGCAGGTGATTAGAGGTCTTGTATCCTAGAAAGTTTAGCTATGTGGCTCCTAGCAGGGTTGAAGAGGTGCTGAGACTGCTTAAAAGATACGGCGATGAGGCAAAAATCCTAGCTGGAGGTCATAGCCTCCTACCCATGATGAAGCTCAGGATAGTTGGCCCCCGCGTAGTTATCGACTTGAGAAATCTCAGGGATAGGCTGGCGTATATCAGGGATGGGGCCAGGGCGGTGAGGATAGGCGCCCTAACTACACATGCCGAGATCGAGCTCTCCGACATGCTTAAACGCGAGGTCCCACTGCTACCCGAGGTAGCCAGATGGATCGGTGATATGCAGGTGAGGAATATGGGCACGATTGGCGGTTCTTTAGCCCACGCAGACCCCGCGGCAGACTGGCCAGTCGCCATGCTGGCCCTCAACGCGACATTCACAATTCAGGGGGCTCGCAAGAGGGCCGTCCCCGCCTCAAAATTCTTCAAAGGCCCATTCACCACCGTCCTCAAACCCTCCGAGCTCCTGACAGAGATAACGATACCTAAGCCGCCGAAGGGTCATGGATGGTCTTGGAAGAAGTTTGAGAGGAAGGCGGGCGACTTCGCGACGGTAAACGTTGCTGTGATTGCTGTTCCAGACGGCAGGGGCCAAGTCAGGGACATATCGATCGCCGTGGGCTCTGTGAATCCTGTGCCCTACAGGGCTGTTAATGCAGAGAAGATGCTCCGGGGAAAGAGACCCGACTCCGAGTTGTTGAAGGCGGCGGCTGAGGCGGCTGCAGAGCCTGCTGAGCCGACCAGCGACTTGAGGGGCTCGGCCGAGTACAAGAAGTGGCTGACAAAGGTTATGGTTAGGAGGGCTCTCGAAGAAGCTTTAAACAGAGCCGGTATAACTGTGGAGGTGGTTCAGCATGCCTAGGCGTAGAGTTCAGAGGCGCCGGACAAGACAGGCGGCTGAGACAGTATATGACATGGTGCCGGTGAGGGTGAAGATCAATGGTGTCGAGTATTCCCACATGGTTGAGCCGAGGCTCCTTCTAGTGAACTACATCAGGGACGTGGTGGGTCTTACGGGAACGCATGTGGGCTGCGACACGTCCCACTGCGGTGCGTGCACTGTGCTGGTGAAGGGTCTGTGGGGTGATGGGTGGATGGCTGTCAAGTCATGCACCCTGCTAGCTACCCAGGTTGATGGGAAGGAGATACTGACGATAGAGGGGCTGGCCAAGAATGGTGAGCTTCACCCACTCCAGAAGGCCTTCTGGGAAAATCACGGCCTCCAATGCGGCTTCTGCACTCCGGGCATGATCATGGCAGCCCTCGGCCTACTCCTCAGAAACCCCAACCCAACACGGGAGGAGATCAAGTGGGGCATCAGCGGAAACCTCTGCAGATGCACAGGATACGTCAACATCATCAAGTCGATAGAGGCGGCAGCCAAGGAGATGCGGGAAAAAGGAGTGACAATATAGCGTCAAACCCCTTCTGCCGGAATACTTTCTCAAGCTGACACCAGTCCTGAAAGCCTACAACCCTTTTTGTCGCCAGTTTACGTATAAAAATTGGGTAAACCGTTAGTATCCGAGCGTCCAGCGATGGCTATTTTCACCGATCTCTTCTCGCTGACCAAGCCGAAAATCACTCTGCTCAACATAGGCTCAGCGATCTCCTGCTACGTTCTAGCAGGTGGCGGCCTCTGGGGTTCCGCCCTCCTCTTCCTCACCGGCTACCTCGCGTCAGGCGGGTCAAGCATGCTGAACAACTATCTCGACAGGGATATCGACGGCCTCATGAGGAGGACTGCGAAGAGGCCGCTCCCAAGCGGCAGGATATCGGATAGAATTGTCTTGGCCCTAGGCCTCATCTTCTCCGCGGCATCTGTGGTCGCGGCGTGGATATTTTTCAACCCGCTGACAGCCCTCATGATCGCCGCTGGAATACTCACCTACGTCGTAGTCTATACGAGCCTGTTGAAGAGGAGGACGGACTGGAACATAGTGATCGGAGGCGCCGCTGGCTCATTTCCACCCCTCGCAGGCTGGGCCGCCGCAACCAACACAATAGGCCTCGAGGCGGTCTTGGTGGCTCTTCTAATCTTCCTATGGACACCGGGGCACTTCTGGGCACTCGCCATCAGAGCTGAAAACGACTACAGGTCTGCACGCCTCCCCATGCTCCCAGTCACAAAAGGGTTGGACCAAGCAGTGACAGGTATCGCGGCGTCGAACGCCTTGATGATTGCCAGCTGGGCCCTACTATCAATGACTATAAACCCGCCCACAATCTTCCTACTGGTCACAACACCTCTCACCGTCCTCATAGCATACTACACCGCAGCATTAATCAGGAATAAGAGTAGGGAGGATTCCTGGAGGCTCTTCAAGGCCACGAGCCCCTGGCTCCTCATAATACAGCTGGGCCTAATAATGGCAAGAATCATCTAATAGGCAAGTCTTTGATACCCACGCCTCTTCTAAGATCTCACCACATAATGGGGACAATTCCTATGACACCCTAGACACTAGCGTCTCCCGCATCCTTGACAGGAAAACAGTAGTGCATTGTCTGGTAAAAATGTGCTCCGGCCGGGATTTGAACCCGGGTCTCCGGCTCTCTCCGCATCTCTGGCCCGAAAGGCCGGCATACTTGTCCGGGCTATACTACCGGAGCTCAGCCTAGGGTTAGAAGAGTGGGTGGTGTTTAATAGACTTATATGTGTGGAGAAAAATGATGTGGTTTAGAAGGTTTGAGGCTTAGTCGAATTCAGGTGTCTCTGACTCCTTCTTACCCTTCTCTTCCTTCTTCTTGGAGGCTGCGACTACGTCGTCTATTCTGAGGATCATTGCGGCTGCCTCGAAGCTGGACTTTAGCGCCTGTGCCTTGACCTTGTAGGGCTCAATCACTCCGAGGCTTATCATGTCGTCGACCTTCCCGGTGAACACGTTGATTCCATACTTGTAGCCAGCATCTACGTGTTTGCTTCTCAGCGAGGACATTATATCGACGGGGTCGAGGCCGGCGTTCTCGGCCAACGTCTTGGGTATCGTCTCTAGTGCGTCGGCGAAGGCCAGCATGGCGAGCTGCTCCTTTCCAGAATACTTCGAGGCGTTCTCCCTGATGTACTGTGCTAGCTCTGTCTCAACCGCGCCTCCACCTGGGACGAATCTATTGTCGTCAACGATCGTTATCATGTTCATTAGCGCGTCGTTTAGTGCCCGCTCAGCCTCGTCCAGCTGACGCTCGAGACCCGCCCTCAAGAGTATTGAGACGGCCTTCGGGTTCTTGCACCCCTCCACGAAGACCATCCTATCTTCGCCTATCTTCCTCTCCTCAACAAGCGCGGCCTCACCCAAGTCCTTCGGCGAGAGGTCCTCGAAGTTAGTCACAATCCTCCCACCCGTAGCCTTCTCGAGCTTCTCCATGTCGCTTCTCTTAACGCGCCTCACAGCCAGTATCCCAGCCTTCGCTAGGAAGAACTGGGCGGCGTCATCGATGCCCTTCTGACAGAAGACGACATTCGCGCCCACTTGGACTACCTTGTCAACCATCTCCTTCAGAATCCTAGCCTCCTCGTCGAGGAACTCCTTAATCTTGAGCGGGTCCCTGATCCTGATCTCTGCGGAGAACTCAGTCTTCTCGATCTCGAAGGGTGCATCGATTATAGCGATCTTGGCGTTGGTAACGCGCTTGGGCATGCCTGGGTGGACAACCTCCTTATCGATGACGACGCCCTTTATGAGCTGGGACTCGACAATGCTCTTACCCATCTTCTTCACAATCTGTATGTCATCCTTGTCGGCCCTCCGCTTACCATCATACTCCTTGATGACGCTTAGTACAGCGTCTATCGCTAGATTTGCTACGTGGTCTGTGCCGAAGCCCAGCGACTTGCTCCCGAGACTGGTGTGGACTATCTTTCTCAGTGTCTCCTTGTCTGTCAGATTGACCTCCGTAGCTATCTCGCCAAGCCTCTTAAGGGCTAGGTCTAGGGCCTTCTTGTATCCGGCGATGATCGTGCTGGGGTGGATCTTCTGCTCTATTAGCTCCTCGGCCTTAGCGAGCAGTTCCCCGGCTATGAGAACTGCGCTCGTTGTCCCGTCGCCTACAGACTTGTCCTGAGTCTTCGCTACCTCGATAATCATCTTCGCTGCCGGGTGCTCAACGTCCATCTTCTCGAGGATTGTTGCGCCGTCGTTTGTGACTATGACGTCGCCGATTGTGTCGACGAGTATCTTGTCCATCCCCTTGGGGCCTAGTGTCGTCTTAACCATCTCTGCGATTATCCTGGCTGCTGTGATGTTGTTTCTCTGGGCTGACCTGCCCCTCGTCCTCGATGTACCCTCCTTAAGGATTAGAACTGGCTGACCAGCGAGAGCCATAGCTAATACACCAAGCTCTAATGTCTAGCCCCAAGATTTAAATCTAAACCCCCATTCAAGAATCTAATAACTGGGCGTGTCCATCTAACCGTTAATAGAAAGTAAATACTCGGATTACTACTGCATATATACAGACATGCCCGATCTGTAGAAGGGAGGTTTAAAGTCCAGAGGAATCAGAAGATAGGAGGCGGTTCCGCAATAATTAAGAAAGAAAAAGGTAAGCTGGCTGAGGGCCACACCGGTCAGGACAGCATCTAAGAACCCCCATGAGAGGCCGGCATGTTAAAGTCTTTGTCATGTATGGTAGCTCTCCACCATACATGTTAAAACATGTATCATACCGGCCTAAGGGTTTTTCCCTGCTGTCCTAGGCCAGCATGATCCTCAGCCTCTAGCGGGGTTCTCGTCAGCACCGTTTCTCTGATTCTCTTAATAACCTGAACTTGGTCCTTTGCCTTGATCGTGCTCGTGCCCTTTAAGGCTATGGTCAGTCTTTGCAGGGCCTGCCGCGGTAGCCTATAGTATATTTTCAGCCTCCCCTTAGCTGGTTTGAAGAGCCCTACATAGTTGTTTATTTTTTCGATGCCGCGGTTGAAGTCGACGTAGGTCAGAAGTTCTGCTAGAGCCTCTCTCGCTAGCAGATGGTTCTCACCAGCGATCTCTAGAGCCTCAACAACTTTATTATAGGTTGGTATTCGTCTACCAGCCTCCTCGACTATCCTGGCAGCCATAGCCGCCATTTGCCTCTCCGTGCACCTTATGGCCTCCCTCAGGATTTCCCTCTCGACACCCTTGTTCAAAGCCCTCATCCCATTCAACAAGCTTTGATGGTTTCTCAGCAGTACTTGGAATGCGCTGATTAGCCTCCGCATCTCGAGGAAGTCCTCATCAATCTCCCTGAACCATTTCTTCTCTACCCTCATTAAGGCTCTGAGGTCATTCCTAGCAGTCTTAGATAGTCTAAGCTCCTCTCTTTTCTGCCTCAACATCGTAAGCCTTCTAAGGTGGTAGACTCGTACGCCCCTTCTCAGCACCTCAACGAACTCGTCTGTGAGTTCTATTGGTATGACATCAACGTAGAGCTCATCACCGGCCTCCGCTGGAATATCGGCGATCTTAGAAGCCTTGCCGAAGGCCTCACCGTCAACAATGTATACATGATAGTTCTCCTCAGTCTTATTCTTACGCCTTTTATTGGCCAGTCTGTGAACATCGACGTAGAACCTTCTAACAGCTCTTCCGGGAATCTGCATTATTTCCATCATCTATTCATCTCCCCCGCTATCAACATAGTAACACACCATGTTGTCAGGAAGTAGTCGAGAAAAGTCTGGTCAAGGGTTAGCTGTATGCCAGCCCAAGCCATACTAGCAGCAGAGTGGGAATTGAGGTTATATAGTCTTTTAGACCCCTCAGTGAAAGTAACAACTCCTGTTTCTAGCTTTCGCAATCTTTCTAGACTTCACCATGGCCTTGAGCAGTTAGTAGTATAAGGGTGATGTCTTAGGTAGAGAGGATACTATCGTTGATAAGGAGTCCAGTATTACAGATGAGAGTGATGTTAAGGGTGTGAGGACGATTAAGAGGGGCTTGAGGGTGTTTAAGAGGCCCCAGAGCTGAGATATGAGATAACAGCCGAGTAACAGCCAGCATTAAGACGCTCAAACAGTTGTTTAATCGGGACTGTGATAAGGTTGAGGTGATTATATCCCTAACCGTCTATCGATAAGGCCGGGCATGATGACGGGTTCATAAAAGCATCCATACAGGATACAACGAATACGGGGACATACTGTATATGCTTATAAAGACTTTATCAGACAAGGTGACTGCAAGGGTAGGCTGTGTAAGCGTCATAGAGCCCAGAAGCCGTATGAGTGGCTCATAGAAACAGCGGCTTATTCAGAGATAGGGGAGATGGGTCATATTTTGGCGCCCAGACTACATGATAACAGCTGGTAAGAGCCTTAAATAAAACAAGTTTTTCTTCTGTATTTTGTCCTTATCTCCCAGTTATTCTCGGCCAGCACCTCCGAGAAGAATTCTCCGCATAACACCTCACCTCTGTCTGTTAGGACGCCCATAGGAAATTAAAGTTTAAACATTTGCTATTTTCCAGCAACTTTGGATATGGTGCTACTGGGTGCTCATGTCTCGATTTCTGGCTCGATTGCGCTTTCGGTAGATAGGGCGAGGGAGCTGGGCTGCACGACCTTCCAGATATTCACTAGGAATCCTCGGGGGTGGATTTCTAAGAGGTTGAAGGATGAGGAGATTGAGGAGTTTGTGCGGAAGAGGAGAGAGGCGGGGTATGAGGTTGTGGTTGCGCACATGCCATATCTCCCCAACATAGCTAGCCCCGAGGCCCTGAGCTGGAGGCGGTCTGTGAAAAGCCTCGCCGAGGAGCTTCAAAGGTGCGAGATGCTGGGGCTCGACTACCTCGTATGTCATATTGGAAGCCACATGGGTAAGGGTCTTGAGAAGGGCATCTCACAGGTCGCCAGAGCCGTCAATGAGACAATATCAAAAGTAGAGGCCAAGTGTATGATTCTCTTGGAGAATATGGCTGGCCAGAAGAATAGTGTGGGGTCCTATTTCCCACAGATAAGAGCTATCCTCGACAAGGTTGATGATGAGAAGCGGGTGGGTGTGTGTCTCGACACCTGCCACCTATACGCCGCCGGCTACGACATAGCGGTTGAGGAGGGCCTTGAGAAGACGCTCTCGGATTTCGATGAGAATGTAGGGCTTAAGACGCTTAAGGTCCTACATCTCAACGATTCGCGGGGGAAGCTTGGAAGCCATCTGGACAGGCATGAGCACATCGGCCGGGGATATATCGGCGAGGAGGGATTCCGCATCATAGTCAACCACAAGAGTCTGAGGAACCTGCCCATGATCTTGGAGACTCCTCAGGACGAGTATGGCGGATATGAGGTGGACTTGGAGGTGGTTAGGAGGCTGCTACGTCATGCCTAGCGGGCTGCGCAGGACAGTGTATGCAGTTATCAGGATTGGAACCTCTAAGCTGGCCATGAAGTTTGTCCTGGTGGGTGTTGCGTGCCTCGCGCTGGCTGAGGCAATTCTTTACCTGCTTGTCGATGTTTGGGGGGTTAACTCGCTTGTCGCAGGCGCGGCCTCCATCGAGATCTCAGTGGTAGCCAACTTCATGATCAATGATGCGTGGACTTTTAGGGAGAATAGGTCCTCGGATGGATTCTTTGCGAGGATGCTGAAGTTCCATGTAACGCGTGTCGCGAGCATTGCGGTGAACTTCGGCATTTACAGCATGTTGGTGGCCTTGCTGGGCGTCAACCACTTGGTCGCATACTTTGTAGCGACTTTCGTGGCCTTCTCCATTAACTTTCTGACAAGTGTTGTCTGGGTCTGGCGCGGCACACTAGATAGCTATACGGGGACGCCTCAGGGGAAGGCCGCCTTCTCAACCAGCAGCACGTCGGACTCGCTGAACCCTAGGACCCTCAGGCCGCGGAGCATGAGGGCCAAGTAGGCGCGGGAGGGGGCCACGTGTTTTCTCGGGTTTGCTGAGATGTAGGTGTACGCCTCCTCAGCCCCCGTGTCTGTCTTGGCGATGATCTTTATGCGGCTCCTGATGTTTGGGGCTCCCTGATACCTGTCGAGGATTGGGAAGTCCTCGCTCTCTATTGTGTAGAGGGCGCCTATGACTTGGCTGTTGCTGGACTCCTCTATCCCCGCAATCCCGCCCCTCCAAGCCGCAGAGTATGTGTCGAATGTGAGCCTGTATCCCTCCAGCCTCGCCTTCCTAGGTCCCTGCCACCTAGACAGTATCCTCCTCATCACCTCTGGGTTTAGTGTTACGTCGTAGGCGAAGTAGTTGACCAGCATGCGTGTCCCCTGCCAGGGAGTGGTGCAGGGTTTTATTTGAGGAGTTTCCACACTGGATGTTTGGTGTGGCTGTAAGGGTTTTTGCGCCTGCGAGGCTCCACATGGGGTTCGCCTCTACGGGATGGTTGATGGCTCCTTGGTCTGGGATAGGCTTGGCGGTGGTGGAGCCGGCGACGGTTGTCGAGGCCGAGCTTGCGGATGGCCAGGGCGTTAGGGTGTATGGGCCAAGGAACGACGAGGCAGGAGAAGTGGCCAGGCTTGTTGCCGGGAGGCTTGGATTGGATGGGGGCGTTATTGTACGTGTTCTCGAGGCGCCTCCAAGCCATGTGGGTCTGGGGTCTGGGACGCAGCTCTACCTCTCGGTGCTCGAGGCTGTCTCGAGGCTAGCTGGTGTTGAGCCGCCTCTGGAGGTTCTCGTGGAGGCAGGCCTCGTCGGCTCCTTCTCGTGGGTTGGCGTGGCGGCCTTCAGGACGGGGGGGTTCATCCTCGACCTGGGCGAAGCGGCCTCGAGGATGAGGCGGTATGTCTCGCTCAGGTTTCCGGAGGACTGGTTTGTGGTTCATGCGAGGCCGCCGGGGAGGCAGGGGCATCCGAGAAGAGGCGAGGCAGAGAAGCTCAGAGGCCTGAAATATAGCGTGGAGACTGAGCAGAGGCTCGTCGAGCTCCTAATGAAAAAGATACTCCCCGGAGTCTTAGACCACGACCTAGAGCTCTTCGGGCGCGGCCTCTCCGAGTATCAGAGGCTTGTGGGCTCCGCCTTCAGCACATACCAGCAAGGAGTCTTCAACCCCGACTCTGCACCCATCGTCTCGGCCATGGAGGAGGCGGGACTGCTGGGGGTTGGCCAGTCCAGCTGGGGGCCGACGGTCTACGGGTTCACTGAGTCGCGGAGGGTGGCTGAGGAGGCGGCTCGGCTCCTAGCCCAGGAGAGGGGCTGGACCGTAACAGTAACCGTGGCCAACAACTCTGGAGCTAGGGTCGTCGAGAATTCCGCCTAGAGACCGGGATAATCCCACCCTAGCCTCTGTGGGCAATAGGCTTTAAACCGCAGCTGCAGTTTTAGTGGCGGGGAGGGGGGCGGGTTTGGACTTCTCGCGCCTAGTCAGCTTCTACGAGAGGCTCGAGTCCACGACCAAGCGGCTTGAGATGCGGGATATTCTCGTGGAGCTTTTCAGGGAGTGTGACCCGGACGAGGCTGGGAAGATAGCCTATCTCACGCTCGGCGAACTCTACCCCGCCCACGTGGGCATCGAGCTCGGCATGGCTGAGAAGCTGGCAATAAGGGCGCTGAAGCTCGTGACAGGCGTGGATGAGCAGAGGATTGAGGAGATGCTTAGGAAGACTGGGGACCTTGGGCTTGTGGCGGAGCAGCTGCTCTCCTCAAGGAAGGCGCAGACCACGCTTAGCCTAGAGGAGCTGACAGTGGAGAGGGTCTACAGCCAGCTGGAGAAAATAGCACGGTTCTCGGGTGAGGGTGCGATGGAGATGAAGGTTAAGGCCCTCTCGGGGCTCTTGGCACAGGCCTCGCCCAAGGAGGCCAAATACCTCATCAGGCTGGTTACGGGGAAGATGAGGCTCGGGGTCGCCGACATGACTATCATAGACGCACTTGCATCGATGAGCGGTGGTGGGAAGGAGGAGATCGAGCGCGCCTACAACCTCTGCTCAGACATAGGGCTGGTCGCCTCGAAGGTGAAGGCTGAGGGCGTTAAGGGCGCGAGCAGTATTGGCATGAGGCTCGGCGTCCCTGTGAGGCCCATGCTGGCTGAGAGGCTCACATCCGCCGAGGAGATATTGGAGAAGCTAGGCAACAAGGGCTACGCAGAGTACAAGTACGATGGGGAGAGGATGCAGATACACAAGATCGACTCTGAGATAGTCATCTTCTCTAGGAGGCAGGAGAACATTACCTCGCAGTTCCCAGACGTGGTGGAGATGTGTAGGCGTGGAATCAAGGCCCGCACTGCGATAGTCGAGTGTGAGGCTGTAGCCTACGACCCGGACACAGGCGACATGCTCCCCTTCCAAGAACTGATGCATAGGAGGAGGAAATATGACATCGAGAAGGCGGCCCAGCTCTACCCTGTCAGCCTCTTCTTCTTCGACGCCCTCTACATCGACGGCGAGCCACTCATCGACCTGCCACTCATGGAGCGGAGGGAGAGGCTTGCAAGAATACTGGAGCCCTCAGACAACTTCATGCTAACCGAGGGAATCATGGTCTCAGACCCTGAGACACTGGACAAGTTCATGCTTAGGGCTGTGGAGGCCGGGTGCGAGGGCGTCATGGTCAAAGACGTCTCACCCAAATCGATCTACAGAGCCGGGGCGAGGGGCTGGCTCTGGATAAAATACAAGCGGAGCTATGTCTCGAAGCTCACAGACACGCTTGACTTGGTCGTGGTCGGCGCCTTCTACGGAAAGGGGAAGAGGAGCGGCCGTATAGGCACGCTACTGATGGCGGCATACGACGACGAGGCCGACGTCTTCAAGACCGTCTGCAAGGTCGGGACAGGATTCAAGGACGAGGACCTGGAACACCTGACAAGGACCCTCACACCCTTGGCCCTGAGCCAAAAGCCGGCCCGCGTAGAGTCTATAATGGAGCCCGACATTTGGGTGAGGCCCGAGATGGTGCTCGAGATTGTCGGGGACGAGATCACCCTCAGCCCAATACACACCTGCGGCTGGGGTGTGCTTGCGAAGGACGCCGGCCTCGCAGTCAGATTCCCCAGGTTCACTGGGAGGTATAGGGATGACAAGTCTCCAGAGGACGCCACGACCGTCAAGGAGATAATAGAAATGTACAAGTCCCAGCTCAAGACCATAGTTAGTGGAGAGGAGAGTGAGCCTACCTGAGTAGCGAGGAGCAGCAGGAGAGGACACGGCAGCTAGCCGAGCTTAAGGCATGGATTGAGCGAAGAATAATCGAGCTAAACCAAGAGCTCGACATGCTCAAGAGGATGGGAAGCTATGTGGACGAGCTTTTGACAGAGCTGAGCTTCAGGAAGGCGGACACGCTGGCCAAGACCCTGGAGCAGCCTTCGCCGACACCCCAGCCGACCCAAGCCGAGAAGCCCATGATACGCTCAATAAGGAGCAGGACAGGAGCCAACCTCGCGACCGTAAGCTACACAAGGGACGAGGTCAGGTTCCAGCTAAGCCCCGGAGTGGAGCTCAGAGGCGACGATAAGCCCTTCACATCATTCCTCCTCAGAAAGGTGCTTGACCAGATGGTTGAGGCGGATAGGAGGAGGGCAGAGGCAGGCGAGATCGACCCGGAGAAAGTCCTGAGCTACGAGATAGTCTACGACGGCGACAGGGTCAAGGAGATTCTCGTGAGGAATTATAGGGAGGATTCTAGGCTGAGGGAGCTGATAAGCTCGGTCAGATGGACCCTCGAAACCGTATCAGCCAAGTAGTATAACACCCTCATAATACCTGCCGCCACCAAGGATAACACTTATCAGAGCCCCACCACATATCGCTGGGTCAGAGCGCGGCAAATGAAGGTATTACTCCTAGCCTGTATAGCGGCACTGGCGGCCCTATCACTCATACTCACCCACACACCCACGGCCGAGGCAGCGACAATAACTATAACCATACAGGACTACCATGGAAACCCCCTTCCAAGCGCTAATGTCTCTCTCAGCAACTCCTCGGGCACTTTTTCGGCTTCTACCAACAGCAACGGCATAGCAACCCTCAACAACATGAACACTACAATACCATACAACTTAACGATTACATACCTAGGCATAATAGTCAGAGAATTCACTAACTGGATTCCCGGTAGTTCTAATATCTTCAGGACAGGCGTCTTCAATGTCAGAATTTGTGTTCAGTCGTGGGGTGGAGTCCAGCCCGTGCAGGGAGCTATAGTGAGAGTTAGGTCGACTCAAACAACCCCTCAGAAGGACGATACACAGCAAACGGGCAGTGATGGGTGTGCAACCTTCCCAAGACTCCCCGGGAACAGCACCGTATACACTTACAACGCCACCTACAACCACCAAGTATTCCAGCTCCAGATCAGCAATAGCACCACAGTCAATCTAACTGAGAATAACTACAACAATAATAACATCATACTCCGCCTCTATCGTCTCCGCCTCACGCTTCAGGATAGGGAGGGGCGGCCTGTTCAGGGCCTCCAAGCTCTGCTCTGGCGTGGGGAGAAGTCGGGCCAGGCTCATTTGACGGCGACCAGCGACCAGAACGGGGTCGCGGTCTTCAGCCTCCTCCCACAGGGCACCTACATCTACGAGGTCGTGTACAGGGGTGACACGATATACTCCGTGGACCCGCCCGAGATTGTTGGGAATAACCGTGACAGGGGGCCGATCAAGCTTCCGCTCACCAGTCTGACGTTAGAGGTCTATGACCTCAAGAACAAGCCGCTAACCTCATACACTAAGAACTACCAGCTCGTGGCGAGGCTGTACGTAGACGCTAGGCTCTATCTCGAGACCAGCGAGGATAGTGGTGTCATTAGCATGGGATACGTCTATGATGAGAGGGACTACCGCCTGACACTCCTCTTCGAGGGCCAAGAGGTCGCCAACAGCGTCCTACAAAGCGACGACGTACAGGCTGGGACGGTCAGGGTTCAGGCCAGATTTGGAGACTTCACAATCACTTTGGATAGCGCGGGCTTCTTCGGAAACCTGCCAAAAATAATCAGCCAAAAGTCTAGCGTAAGACTCTCGGTTGGAGGCTACCAGATCACCGAGCCCTTCAGCGGCGGGAACACCGTAACATTCCGCGACCATCCAATCGTTAGATACAACTACACGATCATACTCGACGGCCTGGTGATCGGTGAGGGAGGGCTAACACCCGCGCACGGTGAGTCCAGCAGGGTTAGGCCCAGCTCCTACACGGTCTCGGCTAGAGCATCATCTTTGGACGATAAGCCTGTCGCAGGGGTCCTCAAGATACTCTACAGAGGCGAGGCCCTCGGAACGGTGGATGTCGCCCGCGAGGGTGGCCGGATTGAGGGGCTTGCTAGGCTGCCCTACAGGTATTCCTTCGCCTATATGGGGGTCGAGGTTGCTTCGGGCGATTTGGGGGCTGAGGCTGTCGAGGCGGGTGAGCTCTTCATAAGGGCTGGGGTGGCTGATGTCCGGGCGAGGATACTGGATTACGCGGGGGCGAACCCGCTGACCGGCGCGTTGGCAACACTCACAGTGGCATCCTATAGACAGGACTCCGTCACGAACGAGGAGGGGCTCGCATCCTTCCCAGACGCACCACTAGCCACAGGAACAATCACTATACACTATCAGGGCGTAAAAGTCTACTCAAGCCCAATAACATACTCGCCGGAACAGAGGCTCATAGAGATACGGAACACGGGCGTCTACACCATGACATTCAAGATACTCGACGGCGAGGGCGCCCCACTCACAGGCGCAGAGTTCAAGCTAAGCGTCGGAACACTATCAGTTGCGGAGACACTGAGGGAAGGCAGCGAGCTCACGCTGAAGTTCATCCCAAATGGGACACTCTCACTCTCGGTCAACTATTTGGGTGTAAACGTTTACACAAGCTCCTACCGCCCCTTAAGGGATGGTGATATTGTGGAGATTGTGGGCAAGGTCTACAGGCTCCAAGTAGAGGTGTATGCGATGGGGATGGAGGGGAGGGAGCTGTTGAGGGGTGCCCAGCTCCTATTCGAGATGGAGGATAGAAGCCTCGCGGAGGCCAGCGCAGACACTGGCTCAGCAGCACTGAGGCTCCCAGCCGGAGACTACGTCGTCCGAGTCAGCTACAAGGGAGTACCCGTCGCCGACAGACTCGTAACACTGACAGGTACGCAGAAGATTGTTATAGAGGCCGCCGTATATGAGTTCGCCTTAAAGGTCTTCAGACTCGACGGCAACCCCGCAGCGAACCTCATAGTCAGGCTTCTGAGGGAGGGCACGGACGAGCCGATTGAGGAGCTTCAGACAGACAGCGAGGGAGCCGCATCGACTATAATCCCCGGAGGCGTATACAACATAGTATATGGGAGTGGAGACGCCATAAACACTGTGAAGATACCGGTCAAGTCAGCGTCAAGCCAGACGCTCCTCTACGGCGAGGCCCGCTCCAACAGCCTCTACCCGCTCATCGCCGCTCCAGTACTAGTTGCATTATCTATATATGGACTATACAACTCCTTCAGGGTAAAGTCTAGGGCAAGACCACCCAGCACACAGCCCCGTGAGAGGAGAGGAGCGTCGGAATGGGTTCGGAGGAGCCGGGAACGGTTGAGAAAGAACGTCTAGGCCGAGGCCACAGGCTAGCTAGGTCGCTCATACCCGTCATCCTCGCTGTGGGGCTCGCGCTTCTAGGCTACTTCCTCTTGGGAGCAGTGCTGGGGACCGATACACCCTTAGTCGTCGTCCCGACCGGTAGCATGCGTCCCACAATAGAGGTGGGAGACATTCTCCTGATTCAGGGTGTGAAGCCTGAGGAGATAGTGGCTGACCCGATACGCGGCGATGTGATAGTCTTCTGGCAGCCGGGGGGCAGTGTGAGGATAGTCCACAGGGCTATAGGGAAGACGGAATTCGGCGTGATAACGAAGGGTGATGCCAACGCTTATCCCGACTTCTTCTCACCAGTCCCCTACAGCCTAATCGTGGGAAAGTGGACCGGCTTCAAGATACCGGCTTGGACAGGAGTGGGCTACCTAGCCCTCATTCTCAGGGGCGAACTCTACCCACCACTCGGCCAGATAATCTGGATCACAATAATCCTCGTCAACATACTCCTAATAGCTAGGGAGGTATTCTCCTCTCCAAAGAGTAGAGCCTCTCCCTGACGGCGCTGACCAGCAGCCCCAGCCTGCCCCCGCCGGCAAGCCTGGCAGCGTCTTCGATGAGGGCTCGCGCATCTGACAGCAGTCTGAGAGCTTCTTCACGCCTATTCATGCCGAGGAAGGGCTCAACCCTAGAGAGCTTCACAGCCACCTCGACGAGGAGTGCGGCGGAGCGGGAATAGGGCCTCGCAGGAGCCTGCCTATACTTGAGGGATACGGGGGAGCCGCGTACTCGAAGCCAGACATCATCACGCACCATTTCACCGACCGAGAACTCGACGACAGCCGACGCCTCGCATAGAACCGGAGCACCCACCACTTCCCCCGCACCAAAGCTCATAGGCACAACACCCAAGTCTAGGGCCGCCTCAACAATGTACTCGGGAGCCGCGACGTTAACAGCGCCACACCTCGCCCTCAAGAGATTCCGCCCGGTCTGAGACTCGGCGTGAGGCTTCAGCAGAATCGCCAAGGGCTGGGATACGACCCTACACCCCATAGCCGCGGCGTGTGGAGAGCCGTCCTCGCTGAAAGTCGTAACCACTACCTCGTAGTGGACACCCTCCTCAAGCCCCAACACCTCAAAGAGGCTCGATGGATGCGCACCAACCCAGCCAGACCCGCATGGACCGCCCAAGCCAGAGTACGGCCCTTGAGGGCGCGGCCGAGAAGATAAAGCTACACAACAATTTAATAGACACCGTTGACGACTATGGGGCGTGGAAGCCAACCAGCGTGTCTATCACGTAACAACAGGAGCCCAAGACCTCGAGAGGATACTCCTAACAGACGACACCGCCTCTAGGGCCAACATAGTCCTGAAGGACGCTAAACTCCTCCTCGGCCGCGAGGGCTATTACATCAGGATAATTGGGACTGAGGAACAGCTGAAGAGGGTGGACGAACTGCTCAAGGAGAAGGCGAGGCTCGTAGAGGGTGAGGAGCTGAGCCAAGTCCTCGCAAAGATAAAAGAGGAGGACGAGCGCGCACTCTCAGGCTTCGGCGGCATCTTCACAGAATAACCCCCCACAAAATTAAATCCACCCCAACCCCAACATAATATACGCGGGGCCAGAGCGGGGGTGGCCGAGCCAGGTCAAAGGCGGCGGCCTCAAGATCCCACCAAGCAGGAAGAGAAAGCCGCTCCCGAAGGGGTTCGTGGGTTCGAATCCCACCCCCCGCACAGATATTTGTGCTCAAACTTATCAGAGGAATTTCTTGTTTGAATGGTCTTTCAGAGAGTTTTGTCTAGCGAGACCTAGCCCAGACTAGAGGGGGACAAACCAACACGCATTCCTAAACTCTTGGACAGGGAGAGGAGCCTAGCCTTAATCCGACAGCCTCCCTCAACCACCGCAACACCAGTGGCCTTAACAATATTGATTATTGGTTGAAAATACTCTAGGCTTTTAAAGAGGGTGCAGTGGAGGGTGATATATGCGGCAGCCACTGCTTATAGGTTCGGCAGGCGTCCTCCTACAGGCCCTATCGGGCTGGTGGGACGCCCTTTCTCATACCATCCAGTTTCAGGGTGGAGACCCGCCCCTTAACCCAGCTCACATCGGCCTATACTCGGGTGTAGGCCTAGTGGGAGTATCACTAATTATGGGGCTATTCAGGGGGAGTGGGTGGCGTACATCGCTGGCGGCCGGCTTCTTCGCCCAAATAGTGGCCGGGGGTTTGAACGAGGTTACCCATAGGCTGCCGGAGCTTGAAGATAGTGCCCTACACTTCACTGCCCACGCCATGTTCACCTTAGGACTTCTAGCATCATCACTCACAATATTCTCCGCAGTCTGCATAGGCATGATCCACTCTGAGGTGGTGAGTACAGTGTTGCAGCTAGGCCAGTTGACAAGTGGGGTGGCTCTCTGGCTCACTGCCTCAGGCTCCATCCTATACATCTTTGACACGACCCCCGCGGCCACAGTCCTCCTAGGCTTCACCGCAGCCACAATATTGGGCTCAGCAGTGTATTCGAGCCCTAGAGCCTATTCAGGAACACTAACATGGACCATCTACGCTGCTTCAATATACCTCTTTACTGTGGGATATGCTGGAGGACCGCCTTACATGCCTATAGGATTCACCGCAACATTGGTAGCCGATCTAACAAAGGGGAAGGACGCTGGGAGAAAGTATACACGGCTAGCTATTATGGCTCTACTGGGAATGACTGCACACATAGCCTACCCAACATACATGAACGGGGTATTTCAGATACTTGGCCTATTGTTAGGTGGTCTTATAGGGGGTATTCTACTCACCTATGTTGGCGAAAGGGTTGCATCGGATAGCCGCTCTTCATCTGCATCTCACCTCCGCACACATTATTTGTAGAGCGTGGGTGAAAGCTAGCTCAAAAATGGGTCATGTATTCTACGCATCACTCACAAATTATTTCAATACTGCATAAAATATGATTTTGAAGAATTGGCCTCTTGCTAAAAACTGACGATGCGCAAAGAATACGTGTTTATGGTTATTGCCGGATTTCTGTGGGGCTCGCTTGGATGAGTTATTCGAGGGCTATGGTGTTGTGATGCTTGAGGGTTGGTTGATGGTTTTTTAGGGTCTCATTGTTTATTGGCGGGTTGGGTTGAGGGTTTATAGTCCTTATGTGGGGTGGGTTGAGTATCCTGATAGGCCTTCGAGGATTGTGAGTCTGTGCCCGTCTGTGACGGAGACGCTCTTCATGCTTGGTGTGGGTGGGAGGGTTGTGGGTGTTTCGAGCTGGTGTCACAGGCCGCGGGAGGCTCTTGAGAGGCCGAAGGTGGGGAGCTACACAGGGATACTTAGGGACAGGATTCTGGAGCTTGGGCCTGAGCTTGTTTTTACGACTGTGGGTGCGCAGCGGAGGGCGCTAGAGGAGCTGCTCGCCCTCGGCTATCCGACGTATCCGTTTCCGCTGCCTAGGGATGTCTACGCCATCTTGTCCATGGTGGTTGAGGTGGGTGGGATGGTCGGTGAGCCGGAGGCCGCCCTCAGCTTGGCCGAGAGGCTGGCAAGACGCTTGGAGGATTTGAGGACCTTGAGGCGCGGGGATAGGACACCTAGGGTCTACGTCGAGATTGATTTGGGAGGGCCGACTGTGCCGGCCTACTCCAATCACATCAACTCTGCGCTCCACTTGGCGGGGATAGCCAACATATTCGGCGACCAACCCGGTGAATACTTGTATGGTATGAAGGTAGGCGACTACCCGGTGCTGGATGTCGCAGGTGAGCTGACGAGGAGAGACCCAGACGTGATAATATACGAGTCTAAGAGCTTTCACCCATCACCTGACGAGGGCTTGAACGTGATGAGGAAGAGGGGGCTGGAGGGGTTGAGGGCCGTCAAGACAGGCAGCGTCCTGACACTCCCAGCCGACACCCTAGCACACTACGGCCCCTCATTCCTGGAAGAGGTTGTAAAAGTCTGCAACATGGTCTGGGAGATATTCGATAGACGGTCTTAACCAAGCCAGCTCCCTGAGTGTTTACGGGGCGGAGGGTTTTTGACTGGGGGGCGCCCTCTCTGTGCTGGTGTCTGGTGTGGAGAGGTGGGAGGGGTATAGCGGCTTCCTCTTGGAGATGATTAGGGCTGCCGGGGCTGAGATTGGTGATGAGGTTGTTGTTGAGAGGCCTGACGGCTCGCGGTTTAGAGGCCTGCTGATGTTCAAGGGCGAACTCTCGGCCGAGAATGTTTTGGTGCTCAAGCTGAGCAACGGCTACAACATCGGGGTGGCTGTTGACCCGTCCTGCAGGATTGAGAGGGTTGCGGCTGGGCGGAGGCCAGCATTCACCCGCCCACCACCACCTCCCCAGAAGAGCGGCCTACCCCGCGTCAAGGTTATTGGGACTGGGGGCACGATAGCGAGCCGCGTCGACTATAGGACCGGCGCTGTGAGACCGGCCATTTCCTCCGAGGACCTGGTCTCCCTCGTCCCCGAGCTCTCCGAGCTCGCCCTGATAGACGCCGAGGTTCTCTTCTCGCTGTATAGCGAGGACTTTACTGTGAGGGAGTGGGAGGCGATTGCTGAGAGGGTGAAGCGGGTCATAGAGGACGGGTTTGACGGTGTTGTCTTGACGCATGGGACGGATACGATGCACTACACGGCTGCAGCCCTCAGCTTCACGCTCCAGAACCCTCCTGTTCCGATAGTCTTGGTTGGCTCGCAGCGGAGCAGCGACAGGCCTTCGAGCGATGCGGCGTTCAACCTGATGGGTGCTGTTTGGGTTGCGGCTAGGGCGCCTTTCGGCGAGGTTGTGGTCGCGATGCATGCGTGGCACTCCGACGAGGCGGTAGCAGTACACCGCGGAACTAGGGTAGTCAAGATGCATACGAGCAGCAGGGACGCCTTCAAGAGCGTCAACGCCACGCCACTCGCGATTCTGAGCGGCGGGTCGCTCAAGATGTTAGACAGCGACTATCACGCGAGGGGTGGTGATGGGTTTGTGTATGCTCCCGGCTTCAGCGACAGGGCAGCACTGGTCAAGTTCTATCCGGGGATGGGGCCTGAGGTGCTGGAGTATCTCGCTGACCGCGGGTTCCGGGGAGTCGTCATCGAGGGGACTGGGCTGGGCCACGTAGCTAGGCGCTGGATACCTGTGATTAAGCGCCTGACAGAGTCAGGGTTTTTCGTCGGGATGGCTTCCCAGTGCAGGTTTGGGAGGGTGAACATGAGGGTATACAATACTGGGCGGGACCTCCTGAACGCTGGCGTGGTGGAGCTGGATGATATGCTTGCTGAGGTTGCGCTTGTCAAGCTCATGTGGGCTTTGAGGAGGACGAGTAGTCTGGAGGAGCTGGCGAGGCTGATGCTGACACCGGTTGCGCGGGAGGTTGGCTCAAGAACCCTGCCGCAGGGTGTGGGTGGTGTATGAGCTACGAGGAGCTGGGCCTAAAGGTGGGGCTGGAGATTCACAGGCAGCTTGACACTAGGCATAAGCTCTTCTGCAAGTGCAGCACATCACCGCCTGCGCAGGAGGGCCCGAAGCTCAGGGTAGTCAGGTATCTCAGGGAGACCCAGAGCGAGCTCGGCGAGGTGGACCAGGCCGCCCACTTCGAGTCCAAGAGGATGAGGAGGATAGTCTACGAGTATGACCCGGCATCAGCATGCCTGGTTGAGCTTGACGAGGAGCCCCCACACCCAATCAACACCGAGGCAGTCCGCATAGCCCTGACCGCCGCCCTAATGATGAGGGCCAAGCCAGTCGACGAGATACATGTCATGAGGAAGATCGTGATAGATGGGAGCAACACCTCGGGCTTCCAGAGGACGTGCATGGTCGCTCTCGGAGGCGAGATAGTCGTTGACGGCCATCCTGTCCCGATCCAGACGATCACGTTGGAGGAGGATGCGGCCCGGATAGTGAGGGCTGAGGCGGAGGAGGTTGTCTACGACCTCTCGAGGCTCGGGATACCCTTGATAGAGGTCTCGACAGGCCCTGTCCTCTACACACCATCCATGGCCGCTAAGGCCGCTGAGGCGATTGGCAGAATCCTGAGGGCCACTAGGGGTGTCAAGAGAGGACTGGGCACTGTGAGGCAGGACCTAAACATCTCAATACGGGGGAGCGGCTTGATGGAGGTTAAGGGCGTCCAAGAACTCGAGCTCATTCCGCGGGTCATAGAGTATGAGGCGAGACGGCTCAAACACCTCTTAGACCTAGTCGAGAGGCTCAGGGAGAGGGGTGTGAAGCCCGAGGCCGTGGAGGCCCAGCCCATAGTGGACCTGACCGAGGTCTTCAGGGAGAGTGGGAGCCGCGTGATACGTCGCAAGATCAGTGAGGGGGGCGTGGTTCTGGGGCTTAGGCTTCCGGGCTTCGCGGGCCTCCTGCGCGGTGAGGGTGATGTGAGGCTTGGGAGGGAGCTCTCCGAGTACGCGAAGGCTTGGGGCGGCGTGGAGGGTATCTTCCACTCTGACGAGCTTCCGGGCTATGGTATCGGCGAGGACGAGGTTAGGGAGGCGCGGAGGCTGCTGGGTGCAGGAGAGGCGGACGCCTTCGTTCTCGTGGCTGGCCGCGAGGCTAGGGCGAGAGAGGCGCTGGAGGCTGTGAGGATGAGGGCCGCTCAGGCCTGCACACAAGTACCTGACGAGACGCGCGCAGCCCTCCCAGACGGCACGACAGTCTACATGCGCCCACGGCCCGGCTCAGCCCGAATGTACCCCGAGACCGACATACCACCCTTCAGGGTCTCACGCGAGGTCTTAGAGGAGATTGAGAGAAATCTGCCGCCACCCCTCGAGAAGGTCGCCGAGGAGCTTGTCAAGCGGTACAGGCTCAGCAGCCAGCTCGCATGGGAGCTGATTGACTCGGAGATGGTTGAGGAGTTTGAGAGGGTTGTGGGGCTTGGCGTGGCGCCCAGCGTGGTCGCCAGCGTCCTGACGGAGGGGCTGAAGCAGCTGAGGAGGGAGGGCTACAGGGTCGAGAACATCTCGCCAAACCACATCTACGACTACTTCAAACTCGTCAGCCTCGGCGTAACTGCGAAAGAGTCGGCACTCCAAGTCCTGGCAGAGATTGCGAAAGACCCATCCCTCACAGCCGAACAGGCGGTGGACAGGCTGGGGCTCAGGGCTCCACCCATAGAGGAGGTGAACGCCTTCATCGAGGAGCTGGTCTCAAGCGTCCCGCCCAGCGAGAGGAAGTCGGCGACAGGCCGGCTGATGGGCGAGCTTATGAGGAAGTATAGGGGGAGGGTGGACGGCGGCCTACTCAACAAGCTCCTAATGGAGAGGCTCCGGGCCGAGTAGTCCTCTACGCCTCCTCGACGCCGGCCTCTGTCTTGGTGAGCCTGAGGGCGGTGTAGGCTGCTAGGAGGGCTGTGGGCGCTGCCAGCTCTGTTGGGAGGGTCATCGCGGGTGCCAAGTCTATGACTAGGTCTGCGACCCTGTAGATTCCCTTCGGAATCCCCTCACGCGAGCCGAAGAGAAAGTTGATACGCTTGGCGGAGCTGTAGAGCTCTGCGAGACGCTCCGAGGCCTTTGAGAGCTCCACACCCTCCGGCTCGAAGACTATAATCGGTTCACCCCTCCTAGCCCTGACCAGCTGGTAGAGGTCCTGGACGGTTACGCTGACTCTTCGGGGTTTACGCGCATAGGCCCTGAGCTGGACCTCAAACCTGCTCTCAAGACCCTCCAAGACCCCTAACAGAAACTCTGCGAGAGACCGCGCATCAACAGGCTCCGAGGGAGCGACCACGAGCTCACCCACCTCAAAGGCCTGGACAGCCCTCCCAATCCTAGCACCCATCTCCCTACACGACTTAGGCGGCCCAACATACGGCATCTGAACCACACTAATCTTGCTGAAGAAGCCCCAAGCCTCCCTCTTCCCCGGCCCCATCTTCACCCACTCCCGCCCACCCTCATAGACCGAGACATACGCAACATCATCGATTATCTCGACGCGCACAACCATGTCAGGGTGGTCTAAGTCAACAGGTGCAGAGAATTCGCGCTGGATTGCAGCACCCACCGCCACATTCACATCCAAGCTCGTGAAGCTGTGGCGGCCCCTCCTCACAGTCCTCACGGCGAAGGACTTCCCACCGTCAAGCCTGCCCTGAGCCGCCCGTACCGCGGCCTCCGCGATACCCTCCAAGCTGCCCGCATCCGCCGTGGCCACAACTCTGTAGACGCTCTCAGACTCCAAGACCTCCGAGAGAATACGCTGGTAGAGGCCGTCTGGGTCGCTGCACCGCACCACACCCACGAGCCCCACATACCCCCCGGGCCTAACCACCACCTCCGCCCCAGGGTCCAGCTCAGCTATCCTCGAGGCGCAGACCTCCTCAAGCCCCAGCGGGGTCTTAACCAGTATCTCCAAGACCAGCACCCAGCCTCCTCAAACCGACAATCCTAGCCCTAACCTCTCTGAAGTATCTGCTCTCCCTCCTGACAGTCTTCTCGAGGATTGTGGCTGCCGTGTAGAGCTGGGCCGTGTCTCCGTGGGCGAGGAAGTTGATGAGGAGCGGATAGGCCCGGGCCCTGAACTCCCTCTCACTCCATCCCCTCTCCACGCATAGCCTCACCAGCCCCTCGACACCCTCCCTGAAGCCCTCGAGGCTTGGAGGTTCACACCCACACCTGAAGCCCTTCGCGAAGAAGAAGACGTAGTCGAAGGACATCGAGCCTACTTGGAGGGCGTGGAATGTTGTCTGGTAGGCCTTGAGGTATGGCTGTGGCGATGCGGCGATGAATCCGAACCCCGCATCTCTCAGGGCCTTGAAGAAGGCCGCGACGACTGAGGCGTCCTTGCTGTTGAACGTGGAGACCAGTAGGCCCGAGGGCTTGAGCACCCTGTAGCACTCGGTGAAGACCTCCCTCAGCCCCTCACAGTAGTCTTGGAGCGTCGAGCCCCTAGACCTGTTTATCACGACCTCACCCTCCTTGGGCGAGGAGCCGCCGAATAACCAGAGGAAGTAGTCTGAGAGTTCGGCGTAGTTCACGTTGTCTCCGTAGGGTGGGTCTGTTATGACAGCGTCCACTGACTCTGAGGGGATTGGGAGACTCCTAGAGTCTAGGTTCAGGACCATGTAGGTGCAGCCCCTCGACAAATCCTCGAAGGAGCTAGCCTCCCGCTGATGCATGCCGATGTAGGTGTTAGAGTAGCTCTTGCCGCGGATTACTGCGCGGGCCCTGTTCAGAAACTGCCTCCAGACATTCACCTCAGCATGCCTCGGGTATATCCAGTAGGCGTGCATCGCCCAGCCCTCGAGAATCCGCCCCCTCAGGTGGCTCATCTTTGAGGCCCACTTCAACGTGCTGCTGAGCGTGAAGAGGAGGAAGGACTTGACAGTCTCGAGGCCCTGGGCTGCGCAGACCTCCTCCACAGCCTCCTTGATCTTGAGTATCATGTAGAGGTTTCGCGGCGTGTAGAGTTCGTCGAAGAATCTTAGGCCGAGTTTGAGGAGGTCTCGGGTCTTGTCGCCGTGTGGTATCTCGACTCTCTTGTAGCTGGGTGGGCTGGGGGGTGGTGGGAGGTCGCCGGGCTCCGGCCTCTTCTCTCCCCGCATTCCGCAGGAGGGGCAGCTGTAGCGGGTCCTGACAGGCTCTCCGCTCACCGAGTCGAATTCCGTCCAGTGCGCCTGGGCCACACCGCCGCAGGAGGGGCAGCGGACATGGTAGAGCCTCTGGGCCAGCGGCTCAATCCTCCCAGCCACCAGCCCCAGTGCCTTCTCATACATCTCCAAGTCTAGCGGCGCGACCTCGTGTCTCATGATGAGTGTTGCGAGCGGGTTGATGTCAACCGCTATCACCCTCCTCCGCTCTGCGAGGCCCTCTACGAGTACGACGCCTCCTCCTGCGAAGGGGTCGAGTATCAGGTCGCCGGGGCTCGTGAATTCTCGGATTAGCGTTTTGAAGAGTTTCCAGGGCCTCCTGGCCCAGAACTTGTGCATTGTGTAGACTGGTGTGTGGGCTGTTGCTTGGAGTGTTCCGAGGCTCTTGATTTTGGATGCGAGCGGGGGTGGTGAGTGTGGGTCTATGACGGGCTGCTGGGGGTCTAGTATTGTGCCACCCTCCTCCAGCACCATTCATCCTCCACCCTGCCTGGCGCTTTTAAGAGTTGGGGCCTCCAACTAGAGGGTACCCCTCTCGATGTCCTCCAGCATCCTCTCTGCATCCTCCCTCACCGCAGAGTTCTCAAGCCGCGCAGGGCCGTGGAGGCGCATCCTATGCGCCACAGCGGCCATCGCCAGCGCCAGTGCATAGGCTCTATCACCGGTCTCGAGTAGACCGACTAGGTAGGCTCCGCCGACTACGTCTCCCGCTCCCACCGTGTCCACAATTCTGTCAGCTCTCACCAAGCCCCTCAAGACCACGCCGCCCCCGCAGACCCATATGCCGTGTGAGGGTGAGGATGCTACGACGTCGCAGCCCAGTGTCTGAGAGGTCTTGACTGCTGCTTCGCGTGGTGTCGTGTATCCGAGGGCCTTGTACTCCTCCTCGGAGAACCTTAGGACTCCTATACCCGTGAACGGCTCCAAGCTTATTGGCCTCAGGGAAACGCTGTTGTCTGGGCCGAGGACTCTCATCATTCCCTGCGGGTCAAGCGCGACTTTCCTAAACCTCTTCACAGCAGCCGCGACATGCTCAGGCCTTATCTCGCCGGCGACTGGCCCGAGGTAGACCGCGTCGGCCTCCAGCTCCATCTGCTCCATGCTTATCTCCGCGCACCTGGCTGGAACCCACATCCTACGGCCGCTATCGATCCTTTCAATCCTGAAGCGGGTGGTCGCATGGCCCTCTAAGACCCTCACGTGGGACGTGTCTACGCCGAGTTCTCTGAGCCTGTCTAGGAGCCAGAGGCCGTCGGGGCCGATGTTGGAGACGGCTAGGGCCCTGTGTCCGAGTGAGGAGATTGCTAGGCCTGCGTAGGTTGGGACACCGCCGGGCGAGACTCTCACACCGCCTGGCCAGACAACCTCGTCCACCACCACATAACCCACAACACCGATCCGCAGCACAGAGACTCAACAAGCCATGCCCACAAAACACGATAAAACCCTATAGATGGAATGGGTTGCCAGCACCCGGCTTTCGCGCCCGCTCCCGCAAAGCACTACTCGCCGGGCGGGTAGGGCTTAACTTCCGGGTTCGGAATGGGACCGGGTGTTTCCCCTACCCTATGACCGGCAACCCACCGCTGAGAGTTGGTCGGACCACTAAATAAACATCTGCCGGCCAGGCCTAAGGGAGGGGGGCGGGTTTGAGGGGTGGGGTGTTGCTGAGCCTTAGGCTTGAGAAGGCCGTGGCCCTTAGGAGGCTTAACAGGTTTGTGGTCGAGGCCGAGGCGGGTGGAGAGAGGATTCTGCTCCACACGAGGAATACTGGGAGGCTCTTGGACCTGCTCTACCCCGGGGCCCCACTCCTCTATGAGCCTCGGAGCGGTGGGAGGACGGCTGGCGTGATTGTCGGGGTCGAGGTTGGTGGGGGTGTGGCGGCTGTCATAGATCCTTACACGCAGGTCGCGGCCTTTGAGGATGCGTGGGGGAGGGGGTTGATAGGCTGGCTTAGGGGCTGGGGCGTGAGAGGTAGAGAGGCCGCCTACAGGGGTTCGCGGATAGATTATCTCCTTGAGAGTGCTGATGGTCTCGGGCTATTGGAGGTCAAGTCAGCCGTCTACTTCTCAGAGGATGGGGCCTGCATGTATCCTGACACTATTAGTGAGAGGGGGAGGAGGCATGTGGACAGGCTGGTGGAGGCAAGAGGCGAGGGTTTGAGGGCAGTCATAGCGTTCATCGCCGCCCATCCAAGATGTACACACTTCAGGCCCTGCTGCAGTGTAGACCCCATCCTCTGTGAGAAGCTCAGAGAGGCTAGGGAGAGGGGTGTCGAGATACGCTCAGTTAAGATGCACTTGGAGGGTGGGGAGGTTCTGCTGGATTCCCCGGATTTGCCTGTAGAGCTTGGGTGAGCTATTCCTCGGGCTTGAGCTTCTCGCCGAGATAGCCGTAGACGCCGACCTTGAGGACCTTCAGGCTGAGGAGGGCGCACTTAAGCCTCACGGGGCTCAGCTCAATTCCCAGCATGTCGAGTATCTGCTGCCTGTCAATACTCTTGATGTCTTCGAGCCTCATGCCCCTAACCCTCTCGGTCAGCATTGAGGCTGAGGCCTGGCTGATTGCACAGCCCTTTCCTCTGAACCTGATGTCCTCGACGACACCATCCCTAACCTTGATGTGCATCTCAACCACGTCGCCGCAGAGGGGGTTGGAGTCCTTCACACGTATGTCGGCGTCCGGGAGCTCCCCATAGTTCCGCGGATTCCTATAGTGGTCGAGGATATTCTCCAGCTCGGGTGAAGTCATCTAAACTAGCAGGGACGGCCAGGATAATAATAACCTTTTAAGAATGCATAGATGCGAGTAATCGGAGGACAGGCTATCTGGAGACAGGCCTCAACACTATCTTGCAGCTGCTGTCCCCCATGTTTATGCACGCCACCTCCTCAGACTCATACTCCTCACCCTCAAAGACCTCCACGGCACCCTCAATCATCCCCCTAACCCACTGACAAATAGGTGGACGCCTAATATCTCTGAGAAGTTGGCACTCTAGGTTATCGGTTAAGACGGCCGTGACTGTCTTGCCATCCCAGCGGTTCAGGCTCATAAACCTGACATATCCGAGGGCGCGGAAGAAGAGTTCAGCGCTCCTATACTGCGCCTCCAAGTCCTTGACGTTCAGGATGTCTGAGTAGATTCTCGCCGCCGTGCTCCCGATGCTCTTTCCAACATGGTAGAGGAAGACTGCGCCTGCCTCCCCAAAGGTCCTGTAGAGCCCTCTGATAAAACCGCTCATCGCTGGCTCACCGATTACTAATGCGCGGAATCTGAGGAATCCCTTGTAGTCGGAGTAGGTGTCGCCTAAGATGCCCGGAAGGGGGGAGCTGAATATCTGGGCGCGGCTGATTATTCTCGATGACTCGAGATCGGATATAAGCCCTGTTAAAACATTCTCCTCCACGCTGCCCAAGTCTATAAAAGTAATGAGGAAGTATTCGCTGGGGTTCGCCGCGTTGGGTGCAGCCTCGACCGAGATAGGATTCAATCCCTTCTTGACCAGCTCTTGGATGACCTGCTGCAGGCTCGGCCCAGCGTCCGGAATCCTCGCCCCCAGGCCAACCACCCGCCTACCCGGAAAATGACCCAGCAGCAGGAGGTCCCTGAAAACAACGTCTTTATTCAACATGGCCATACGTTTTTGTGCTATTATTTATTTCTTACGTCGCGTCTAAATAAGATACACGTCTATTCGCCGTTCAATACTACGACGTCCAGCGCCATGTTCATCTCCCTGCAAAGCCTGTAGATCCTCTTCTGACACTTCCTGACATACACCTTCATGTACTCTGGCGGGATCTCGATTCTCAGCTGGTCGCCCACCACCCTCAGCCTGTATCCGCGGATGTGCTTCCCAAGTATCGATGAGGCGATGTCCGCCACCTTGTTGTCTGCCCCACCCTCGCCGCGTCCGCCACCCTCGCCTGCAGGCACTATGAAAGTCCTCTCGCCGAAGACGTATAGCTCATACTCGACATTCCCCGTCAGGAAGTCCTTCACCAGGACAGTCGGCCTGGCCAGGTCTGCCTTCCTCAACCCCCTCGGAACCTTCACTACAACCTCTAGCGTGTATATCTTGGAGACAGCGCCCTTATCCATGAATATCACAGTGTCTATGACGGATGGGATTACGCCGATGTCGAGCCTCTGGGCTATCCGCTGGATTGCGTCGATGGGCGTCGTCGCGTGGATGACGCCGACCATCCCAATCCCCGCCAGCCTCAGGTCGATGAATATCTTGAAGTCGTCCGTATCCCTCATCTCGTCGAAGACAGTGTAGTCCGGCCTGCTGAGCAGGAGGACGTCGTAGAGCTCTCCATGCGTTGCCGCCGACTTAGAGTACTGGGTGATCTCGCTCGAGACCTGTAGGTCGCGGGGGCTCTCAATCGTCTTGACTACCATGCCGAGAGACCTGTAATACTCCGCCAGGGCTTGGGCGAAGGTTGACTTACCCATCCCCGGCGGCCCCGCTACGAGTATGCCCTCAGCCTTCTCCACAAGCCTCGCCATGAGGCTCGGGTGCAAGTCATAGTCCTCGAGACTCTTCCTCACTATCGGCCTCACGACAGTAACTTCCAAGCCATCACTCAGCGGCGGCCTCGTGATTACTATCCTGAAGTCGCGGAGCTGGACGATCATGGTGTCGCCCTTCTCCACCTCTATGAACGACTCCCTCCCAAGCGTCGAGTAGACATCCATCATTATCTGGGCTATGATGAGCTCGAGCTCCTCCCTACTCATCGGCTTGGCAGACAGCTCCTCAAACCTCCACGCGCCAGGGACACCCTTCTTAACCCTCGGAGGAACGGACTCCTTAAGGTGGAGGGACATTACACTCCCTTGGAATATCTTCTCGAGGTCTAGTATCTTGCTCGGAGCGAGGTATCTGAACTTGATTGAGAGGGCCTCGCAGAGCCTAGCTGTAACAGGGTCTGAGGTCACTATCTCTCCTCCGCTATTCGCTGCAAGAGTCCTCAAGGCGGTCCTCAAATCCGCCGCGCCACCCTCAACGTCCACGATCTCCAGAGAGGCTCCAGCCCTCTCGCACGCCTCCCTCAAACTCTTGAAAGCGTTAATCCCCGCCTCATCCCCCCGCCTAAGCTTCTCCTCCAAACTCCTCAAAATCCCAGAGTATATCAGCACCTTACCGCCAAAACCATTCTCCAAAACCCACCTCTCCATAAGCCTAGACGTGATAACTAGCTCATCCGGAATAAGCACCCGCATGCCCTTACGCTACGACCCTCTACACCACTACCACCCCCGCCTCTCTATTTTAAGATAGAGAGGCCGCCGAGACCACCCCCTAACCCCACCAGAGCCAAAAACTAAGGAATTTACGAGAATCTTAGCGTCTCAGCACTATCACTGGATTCTCTCCCACCTGCCGCTCTTCATAGACTTGTATGCTGCGTCTAGGATCTTGTTGACGAGGTAGCCGTCCCTGTAGGTTTCCCTCGGCATCCTCCCATCAGAGAAGGCCTGTATGAAGTGTTGGAGCTCGTGTAGGTAGCCGTAGAGCTCGTGTTCGCGCCATATTGGGTACATCCATCCCCGAGCAACCTCCGCCTTCTCGACCACGTAGCCAACCTTCTCCTCCGGCGCCACCGTGAAGACCCTTACACCTGTCTCCCGCGTAACGTCTATGAACGCTGCACCCTCAGAGCCGTAGACCTCGTATCTAAGGTCCAGCCCCCCATGGGCCGCCCAGCTGTTCTCAGACTGGCCCACCTGCCCGCCCCGATACCTGACAAAGGCGAGGCTGTTATCCTCAGCCCTAGTCCTCGCACCATGAACTAGTGTGGCGCCCCAGCCCATAACCTCAACCGGCTCATCACCGATAAAGTAGCGCGCAACCTCGACTGAGTGGCAGCCCATGTCTAGCAGGGAGCCGCCGCCCGAGAGCTCAGGGTTCCAGAACCAGTCGGAGTGCGGCCCGAAGTGAGCCTCCCTCGTCCTGACCCAGAAGACCCGCCCCAGCGCACCATTATCAATCATCTCCTTCACCCGAGTGATCTGGGGGGTGAAGACCTGGTTCTCGGCATATCCGTGGAGGACCTTATGCCTCTCAACCGCGTCAAGCATCTGCCTCGCCTCTTCGGCGTTCCTACCCAGGGGCTTCTCGCAGATTACGTTCTTCCCGTTCTCGGCAGCGTGTATTGTGGCTTGGAGGTGGAGGAAGTTGGGGAGACAGATGAGGACAGAGTCTATCTCCGGGTCCCTACACAGCCTCTCCAGATAGTTGTCGCCATGGTATGCCTTCTTCACGCCGAACTTCTTGGCCAGCTCCTCAACGGGCGCCTGCCTCCTACTCCCTATCGCCACAACCTCGACGTTTGGAATCTCCTTCAGGGAGGGTAGGTGGAAATAGGAGACGACGAAGCCGGAGCCCAGTACACCTAGCTTTACGGACCCCATACCGCGAACCACTCTATTATCTAGACCAGTAAAAATCTTTGCCTTCTGCTGGCCTCCGCCACAGAGCTAGGCGGCCCCGACCCGCGCCCGGCTCAGGGCCTCAACCCTCCTTATCGCTGCGAGCGACTGGCCAAGCATGCACAGCCCCCAGAAACCGTTCACCAACGCGAGGGAGTAGTTTATGCTTGCGTAGAGTGAGCCGGCTAGCGACCCAACATCGAGACGGCCATTGTTAAGCTCGTTCAAACCAGACCAGAGAATCATGAAGGGAAGGGATGTGCCGAATAATAGGCCCGTGAACCAGAAGATCCTGTCATAGTGTATCAGCCTGGATATTCCGCTAAGCCACTTGTCAAGCGAGTACTGGAAGCCCTGAAGCTCGTCTCTCCCACCATTCAGAAGCCTATCTGCAAAGTGTATGCTCTGGCTGTAGAAACTCCTCTCTAGGTTTCTGGCCTGCTCAGCCCGCCTGACATAATACTCGGTTGTAGCGAAGAGTGGTGGGACTAGAGAGAGGGAGATAAGCCCAAGCAGTGGGCTGAGCTGCATCATAGCCGCGAGCGAGGCCAGCATAGTCAAGAAGTTTGGTAGAATCACGGTAAGGCTCGTTGAGTTGTTCCAGATAACAAAGTCGACGTCGCTCACAATCCGCCCTATGACGTCTTTGGAGTCTCCCCCTATGGGGGCGGCGCGGTTCACAATACTCCTCTTAATCTCCACGATTCCCCGCGCCATGTATTGCCAGAAGGGCTTTAGAAGCCACTCGCTGGCCGAGACAGCTACCGCCACTACCCCGAGCGAAAGCAGTCCTTGGTTTAGAAGTCTAGCATCGGGGGGCGAGGAGCTTAAAGCAGCCACCACATCCCTCAGGATTAGTGGAAGCATCATGCCTAGGGCTATGGACCTTATGAGGAAGGTAGCCGAGGCGTAAACAATCCCCCTGAAGGTGTTTCCCCGCCCAACACCTTCAAGCATAAACCTCGTAGTAGTCCCGAGCATCTCAGCAATCTTCAGAACCATCGACGAGAATACAGCCTAAGCCCACCATTTTAGGCTAACCCAACTGAGACTAGGGAGAGAGTACAAACTCATTCAGCAGACCATCTCCGACAAGGACGCGCTTCCAGCCTGTCCATTCCCATAATTTGATTAACACATGTGATTTTAGAGGCGTTTATAGACGGGTTTATATTATCCACCGGTATTACCATTATGTGTTGGCTGGCCTAGCCTCGGTTAAGGAGGTGAAGGTGAGTAAGACGCTCAAGCGCTACTGGAGGCTCCGGGTTCCGAGGGAGCTGGCCCGGGGCGCCGCCTTTATCGTGATTGAGGCAGGTGGGGAGAGGTGGCAGGTAAGCCTGGACAGGCATGGAAGAGTCTACGTGCCCACTAGGCTCAGGCCAATGTTCGACAAGGCTAAGACAATAGTCATGAGGCGTGAGGACGACACAATAGTTGTCAAGCTCCTCAGCTTCTAAAAACCCTGATTTCTCCCTATTTGGAGAAGAGCTTCCCCTTCACGAACAGAACCAAGACTAGAGTGTTCCAGAGGAGGCTAAACACAATCCAGAGGCTTATTTCCAAGGCTCCATAGAGCCTCATGCTCCTGAGGTATAGGAGGCCCAGGATTGGTGGGAGAGCTAGTATGAGGGCGAGGGTCGTTGCACGGCCAAAAATCCTTGCATAATGCGCCATTTCACAGCACGCCCCTCCCCTCCCACGCCTATAGCCCCCTCAAGCCACCCCCTTCATCCCAGACCTAATCCTCGCTAGGAGCCGCCTATGGGTTTGGCTGGCCCTTATAAGCCCCGTCTTAAGCGCACCCCTCTCATCCCTGCTGATGTTCTGCCTCCTCTTCAAGTCTATCTTAACAGATTCCTCTATCCGTTTCACCGCCAGCCTGACCGGCTCGATCTCCTCCCTAATCCTGCTGGTAGACTGCGACCAGAACCCCCGAACTCTCAACTTGGTCTTAACATCAGCCGCCAATACGCCCTTACAGGGGCGGAGCCTGTATTTAGTGTCTAACGCCTCCTCAGGTCCTGCTGCGCCTCACTAACCCTCGCCTCAAGGAGCCTCAGAACCCTCTCAGGCTCGAGGTCTATAGGCCTTCCGCAATAGCTGCAGTGGAGCCTGAAGAGTAGGTGTTTAGCGCCCGCCTCCCTGCAGACCTCCTCGCGGGGTAGGTGGAAGAAGTTCAGCTCCCTGCAGACTGTGCAGGGTATCTTGACTATCTCTCCCTCCATCGGGAGGGGGTCTTCTTCGAGGAGGCCTGAGACTATGTAGAGGCGCTGGACTGGGACTTCCCTACCACTCCTCTTGAGGAGCGTCTTGAGCCTCTCCAGCTCGAGCTCTTGCAGAGCAACCCTCTCCCTGAGCTGTGCAGTAGTCCTCTCCAGCGACCTGTAAACCCACCTGGGGACAAGGTAGCTCTGCAGGGCCGGCAGAAGGGCTCTGGCGACAGTCTCCTTGGCCCTCTCCGCCGCCCTCGAGTGAGCACCCTTCGCAACGGCTAGCCTAGCCAGGCTCTGGAGCGCCTCGGCGGCGTTCTCCAAGTTGTCAGGGTTAATGTCTCCGCTCAGTATTACGCGGGCTACCGCCTCGCCCAGCTCCGAGGGCTGGGGACGGCTCGCCCTCCTTGCCAGGGCGTCCTGCAATATCTCGAGCGCCTTCTCCCTCTCCGACAATACACCATGCCTCTCAAGCTCTCTCAGGACTGAGACTAGGAAGCTTGGCCCCGTGTTGAGTCTTCTGAGCTCGGCTATTAGCTCTCCGAACTCCGCTGAGGAGATGAAGACCATTGAGTCCCCGCTACTCTCATCGCCCGGCAGTAAATTCACCCCCAGCCCTCCACCAACACGTAGAAAAAAGCTTTAGCGAGATGACCGAGGAGAACCGACTTCTCAGAGAATACCCTGAGCATCTCTAACCACTATCCCATCCTCCAGAATCCACCCGTCACACATGTTGAGGTGGTCTCGAGAATGCGGACTGTCCTGAAAAATTCCTTTGATTGGGGCTTCAGAAAAATTGTGTTGAAAAGCTTAATATCTTCTCCGAGGAGCGGTTGCTGCCAGGCGGTTTGCATGGGGCTTGGACTCTACGCCTCGGCTATCGCCCTCCTGAGCACGCTCGCAACAGCCTACCTGACATACGCCGATAACCCGGTGGGGTGGCTCGTCATACTCATAGGAGGGTTTGTCTCAGGCCTCCTATATGGGCTGGCCTACAGGTTCAAGGGCCTACTCCTCTCCCTCATGATAGCTGTGCTATTCGGCCTCGGAGTCTTCGCAGGGATTGCAACTAGACCCTACGTCTCCGGTGGCGAGGGCCTACTAGCCGGCCTAAGATTCATAGTGGTTCCGATAGCTGGCGCCGCCGGCCTAATCACCTCCCTGATAGGCGGAATAGTGGGCGCGTTGGCGGCGAGGAGAAGGCCTAGGGTTCTGAACAGACCCTAAACCTCCACGCCTTTGAACATCTCCAGCAGGGTGGGGAGGGGCTGAAACATTTTATAAGACTCGCAGCGCGGCTCCTCTCCGATGGCGGTCATAGGCCTAGTTGGTGGGTCTGGAATCTACAGCGCCGAGATGCTCAGCGAGGCTAGGCAGGTTAAAGCCTACACGCCATATGGCGCGCCGAGCGCGGCCCTAACTGTAGGGAAGATGGGCCCCCACAGGGTCGTCTTCCTACCAAGACATGGAGTCGGCCACAGCATACCACCCCACATGATCAACTACAGGGCGAATATCTGGGCCCTGAAGGAGCAGGGTGTGGAGAGGGTGTTAGCTCCGAGCGCTGTTGGGAGCCTGCAGGAGGAGTATAGGCCGGGCGAGCTGGTCCTCCCCGACCAGTTCATCGACCGGACGTATGGGAGGGCCTCAACATTCTACGACGGCGGCCAAGTAGCCCACATATCCATGGCAGACCCCTTCTGCCCAGAGCTGACCGACATCGTCTACAGCGAGGCCCTCAGGCTCGGCCTCCCAATACACAAGGGCGGAACATACGTCTGCATCCAGGGCCCAAGATTCTCCACACGCGCCGAGTCCAACATGTTCAGGGCCTGGGGCGGCCACATAATCGGCATGACACTCGTCCCCGAGGTCACGCTCGCCAGAGAGGCTAGAATGTGCTACCTAACAATAGCCATGATCACGGATTACGACTGCTGGAAGGAGGGGTGGAGAGTAACCGCTGAGGAAGTGGTCAAGACAATGGCTGCAAACGTTGAGAAGGTCCAGAAACTACTCGCCCGCGTCATACCAGCCATACCCGAGACACGCGGATGCAGATGCGCCCACTACCTCGACGAAGCACTCCTCTAAAAGGAGCCCAGCAGGCATCAACATTTTGTAGAAAAATGATGGGATTTTAAAGGTCGATGCTGCCTACCAGTTCTAAATAGAAGGAACCATCACCAGTTATTTGGCCAGTGTATGTTCCGGAGCCGTGGCCGTGTGTGAGAGGGTCGCCTAGTCTTTCAGCCACCCTAGTTATCTGCCAGCTGCCGCTAAGTAGTCCGCCGTCCATCAATCTGCCCTCAAACCTGCCCTCAACAACCTTGCCACCACTCAAATAGATGATGAACACGCCGCTATTACGCCCCTCCATCCCGACAAGACTGCACGGCCGCTTACATACCGAGTCTTCTATAATGACTATTGTTTCACCCTTTCCATCTCTATCTATGTCTTCGACAGTTCCATGGTACATGCGGTTTCTGGTGATGAGGTTTTCTCCAGCAGTGTATATGAAGCCCTGGCAGTGTTCATGACTATGGGCTGTGACAGTCACATCTAATATTGGCTGTGGGGGAGCGGCTGTTGCCACAGCGGCCAAAAAGACTACCACTGCAACGACAGCGGCTATGCCTAACAAAACTCTCTTCATTGCAAAAAGAAGAATGTAAAAACAGGTAGATAAAACTTGTCAATCACAAGGATGACAGTAGGCAGCAGCCCCAAAGACCATTTGTCTGCTGCGGGTGTGGGGGTTACGGTGTGACGCCGAAGCCTGCTAGGAACTCTAGTGAGTCGCGGATGTCTGTCCTGTAGGCAAAGGCCGAGCCCTTACAATTGACGTTCAGCACGAAGCTGTTTACCGCCACTATCAGCTCCTCACCATTCTCATTCCTGTGTAGGACTGGGCCACCGGAGTCGCCGAAGCAAGTGCCGCCTGGCCCAGTGCCGAGGCCGGGGTCATTAGAGTATTGGAGGTTGTAGCCGTCAGTGAGGGCGCTCCGCAGATTTATGAGAGTGACCGTCGCATTGTACCGCTCACGTATGCCCATGTAGATGGGCTTCACCAGCTGGAGCCCGTAGCCGACAACCGTGAACTGTACTTCCTGTAGTCCGCGCAGTGTAGCTAGGGCGTCAAGATATCCGGCCGGTGCCAGCTTGCCGAAGCCCCTATTGGTTACAGGCTTCTTAAGCACGACAACACCTATGTCATGAGTATTCGGGATGGTTAGGTAGCCGGTCCATTCTGGGTGGGGGACAGGCTTGCCCCAGTAGCCGCCCGAGCATGGATAGCCCCTATACCCAACACAGGATCCGTCGCCAGGATAGTTCCCCCAACGAATTGGCCCCGCATCGAACCAGACCTGCGCGTAGGATGGCTTTATGCCTGATTCAGGGTCGTATCCCGTACAGTGACCTGCAGTGAGGAGAATAGTTGGCGCGACCAGCGTACCGGTGCAGCGCCAGAGCGGCACCTTGTTCTCATCATAGAAGACTACGAGGCCGACATACGGATGAGCGTTACCGTCAGGCTCACCATACTGGACCGCCGAGAAAGGTGTGAGAGCCACCAGCATGAAGAGCATCACAACCATGGCTACGTGTACCGATGTGCGTACGCATCCTAGGATGTTTAGAGCCATGGCTATAGATTGCCTCAGCGCGTTTAAATTATTTTCTGAGATTGATTGTATGGAGAAGCTTGCCTTCAGGGCTTTAAGGCGCTTAGGGCCTCTTTGAGCGGTTTCTTCTTGAAGCCTTGGGGGAGCTGCCACTCGGCCTGGGTGGCGTCTATGAATTCTATGTCCTGTCTTGTCTCGGCGAGCCAGGAGAGGAGCCTGTGGGCGTAGTCGAGCTTCATCCTCTTCATACGGAGCCAGTCTGGGCTGGACGCCTTCAGCTCGGCTGAGAATCTTCCTATACGGCAGGTGAGGCACATTCCGATGGTTACTATTTTTCTGGCGCCGAGGGCCGCTGCGAGGAACGCTGCCCTGTCGCCGTCGGTGAATCCGCCGAAGTTGTGTATGTGGCCCCGTGGGGTGCATTGGCAGGTGGCCTCGACGCGCTCGGGCAGCAGTGGGAGGTATTGTCTGAGCCTCTCGATGTTGTCTCCGTGGGCGTGGACAACCACGACCGAGCCCCTCCTCCAGCACTCGTGTATGTCCTCGAAGACGCCGTCCAAGTCCGTCACGACTATGTCTGGTGTGACTCCCGCCTCGAGCAGGGGTGTAGTCGCAGTATCGGCAGAGATAACTGCCACGCCCTTGTCCAAGTTTTCGGCGAGGATTCTAGCTTCTTCGCCGACTGTGTCGTATGCGCCCACCACCACTACGCATCTGGCCCTGCTGAGCCTCGAGACCAGCTCCTCCCTCAGACACCTCTTATCCGACATGAAGCTGGAGAGTATCTCGGCGGCCTCCTCATCCCTCTCAGGGGGAAAGCCGAAGTCCCTGAGTATTCTCTGATACCAGTCCAGCCAGCCCCGTTCTAACATACCGACTAATGAAATATCCATGTTCTACGGTATAAGTGTCTATGTATCCGTATTTACCATGCTAAACACCTGCCACTCCTTTCCATCGTGGGGTCTAGGTGCGATTATGCATCCTATCTCCCCATTCTTGGTGTAAGCTGTGATTCTAGAAGACTTTGATACGGCTGAGTTGCGTTGGCTGGTTTGTATAGCCTTACCTCTATAGAGGCGCTATTTTGTAAGGGCTTTATAAGCTCATAGATTAACACCCCATTAAAGTATCCGTATTCAACTCCCTCTACCTCTGTTATCGCCCTAGCGGAAATCTCCATAGAGCCGTCCTTAGAGTGGGACTTGACCGTAACTTTGTCATAAGAGATGGTGACCTTAACCTCATCAATAGTCTCGCTAAAGAGCTGTCTAAAAGACTTCATTACGATTAGAGCCTCGGCCACCTTCTCAAGGTTTTTAAGCCTAGGCGGTCTCCTCAACTCACAAAGTCCTTAAAAGACTTCCTGCCCTCGATACTACCGCTAACACGTATATCGATTTCGTAGTTCTCCTCGTCAAGCTTTGTGTAGGTGTATGTAACTACTGGGTCTCCCGTCAATATCTTTCAATTCCTTCAAGGATTCAAGTGATTTGCTGCTCCGGGTTTGTCCACGGGTTGAACGCTATTGCTTTCAATTCCTTCAAGGATTCAAGGGATTTCAGCCCAACCCTATGCCTCGATGAAACAGAATACTCTTTCAATTCCTTCAAGGATTCAAGTGTTTCATGCGGCGGTATCATTTCGAGGAAGAAAGGAACTTTCAATTCCTTCAAGGATTCAAGCGAAGAGGGGGAGCACATCTATCTTGAAGACCCATTGGCTTTCAATTCCTTCAAGGATTCAAGTAAAGATAAACTTAAGCGTGTTTTGAGGCTTAAGAAATGACTTTCAATTCCTTCAAGGATTCAAGAAGTAAAGGCGGTACGACAGATAGGAGAAGAATCGCAAGTCTTTCAATTCCTTCAAGGATTCAAGGTGGTGGCAACGGTGTTATCTGGCCGGGACAAGGCATCGTACTCCTTTCAATTCCTTCAAGGATTCAAGACAGCCATACGTGTTTGAGCCTAATCACCTGATAACATTCTTTCAATTCCTTCAAGGATTCAAGATGGTGTTAAACTCACGCAGCAAGTCGGCTGCGCCTGTCAAGTTACTTTCAATTCCTTCAAGGATTCAAGCTACATAGCTGAAACCTTGGCGGTGTTAAATGTTGTGAATAACTTTCAATTCCTTCAAGGATTCAAGTAAGCAATATAAACGTAAGTATCATTATCAACGTACCTAACTTTCAATTCCTTCAAGGATTCAAGATAAGCAAACCGCTAACAAACTCACGCCTTAACCTCACCAACACTTTCAATTCCTTCAAGGATTCAAGCAAAACATGCCACAACTTCAATCCATAACCTATATCCATATTCACTTTCAATTCCTTCAAGGATTCAAGTGTAACCATACTAAGCCTTAGCGGCGCCGCCGATATTATAAACTTTCAATTCCTTCAAGGATTCAAGTTGGTTATGAGCCGAGAAGCATGACTTATGAATTGACATTACTTTCAATTCCTTCAAGGATTCAAGGGCCCAGTTTGGGATTCAGGGCAAGGATGCGATGCGTGTGATCTTTCAATTCCTTCAAGGATTCAAGGAACTAAACTATAACAACACAACCAAAAATAAACTACGGTCTTCTTTCAATTCCTTCAAGGATTCAAGGGATTATGTACGTGAGTAGCGCAGAGGATTCAATTAAAACTTTCAATTCCTTCAAGGATTCAAGTATCGCAGACTGATTTAGCCAAGACATTCATAATAAACTTTCAATTCCTTCAAGGATTCAAGAAGACGGGTAAAGGAATTAGAGGACAGGTTGGAAGTGCTCTTTCAATTCCTTCAAGGATTCAAGAGTATGTTTCTCCGCTCAGCCACGCTCTCCACATATGCATCTTTCAATTCCTTCAAGGATTCAAGGTAATTACAGCATCAGCAGCAATAACTAGACAAGACGTGTATTACTTTCAATTCCTTCAAGGATTCAAGTCGCCTAGCTCTATGACTATCTTGACTGCTTTACTGGTTCTCTTTCAATTCCTTCAAGGATTCAAGAGACGCGCAAAAAGCGGGGGAGATGCTAATGACGATATTGCCTTTCAATTCCTTCAAGGATTCAAGAGTCTTAATCACGGGCCCCGACAACCCAAGACACCTCGACCACTTTCAATTCCTTCAAGGATTCAAGAAGAGAAGACGCTCTGGCCGAATACCTGCTCTCCCAAACCTTTCAATTCCTTCAAGGATTCAAGTTAAAGTCGCTTATGCTGAATTCAGCCCAAGTCCATGCTTCCTTTCAATTCCTTCAAGGATTCAAGAATGGGAATGAGTGAGGAGGAAATACGGTTTTGCAGGGTTCCTTTCAATTCCTTCAAGGATTCAAGTTACAACGTACACCTTACAACTACAATATCGGCCACGATAATCTTTCAATTCCTTCAAGGATTCAAGTGTATTATATCGAGGCGAGAGTATTACCGGAGGTGATTCAGCTTTCAATTCCTTCAAGGATTCAAGTGAAGCTATTTATTTTGGTTATGTGGTTGTATATAAATTTATCATGCTTTTCTGGCTTGCCGTTAGTAGGACGTTTATTCTCTGGTGTTCTGTGCATTTTTGATTTTCAGGACCCCGCCTGGACTGGCTTCCTTTATATAGGTCTCCTGCGACCTATCTCAGCTTAGCCCCGGTCTACAGTAAGCCCTATACCCACAGTTTACACATTTGGATGGTGGGGTAATTATTCCCGGATCCCTTTCTTCTAGAATCATCTTATGCATGTTGTCTATGATTTTTCTTGTGAGGTTTTTCAATCCCTCATCGATCACTAGTTCTGCAACACGTTTGTCTTTCAAATAGTAGATGTATCCTCTCTTGACCGATGTTTTGAAGTTTTCCTCGATCAGGAGAGCGTAGGCTGTAAGCTGTAGTTTGTGGTCCCACCTTCCGCGCCCCTTATCTGAGGAAGCCCATTTAACCTCGACTGGAACATACTCTCTATTCCTCGTTATTACTAAATAGTCTGGCTTGCCGCTTATTTTAAGCCTCTCACTCCGGAGCTCGACGGATCTTAGAACCCTCAGAGCCTTCAACTTCGCGATGAGGGGGGTTATTACGGCCTCGTCATGCTGCTCGAGCCCTGCTTCCATCGCCTCACTCACCACCTCATCCAAGTGGAGGACATGTGTGATGAACACTATGCGGGGGCAGTATGCGTATCTCTTAAGCTCTACAACGGTTATGTCTCCCTCATCACAGCTCAAGGACTACACCAGGTACCCCTCATCCTCGTAGCTCATCTCTACGCCTATGACCGTCCTCTGGCTGTAGCTGGCGGGTGTTAAGGGGTAGATTTGTACGTTCGCCTTAGCGTCTTTGATCAGGCGCCGGATCCCAGCTTCAAGGTTAACCCTCTCACTCTGAGTGAGATCTCCCAGAAAAGCGCTCTTCTGAATTCGCTTCAACCCTTTAAGTTTGAGAAAGCTAGCAACTTTATTTCTCAACTCGTCGTCTGTGATATCGTAGATCACGAGCGTAAGCAGGCTCACCACCTAGACTTATACGGCTCGTACTTGTGTACACCTTGGATATGAAGGACTAGCTTCCTTGCCTGAGAATTTATTAGCTCCGTGTGAGGAGGGCTGCTCTCCTTCATGTATTTGAGTATGTGCGACCATATGATCCTAGATGCACCGCCGTCTTTCTTAGCGAGCTCGAGCATGACTTTCTTATCTGTTTTGGCCAGCCCGACTAGCGGTCTATCCACCGATACCGGCCTGAACTCCTCCATTAGGTCGAGAACCAGCGCAGGTCTCCCACCTCTGGGCTTGTGTAGGAAGCCGAGGTAGGGGTTCAGCCCCGCCAAGAAGACAGCTCTCCAAACCTCCTTCCTCAAAAGACCATACCCTATGTTTAGGGCGATGTTAAATGGGTCCAGCTCGCCTGGCGGAGGATTACTTCTGGTATACCGATGGTTAAAACCTATCTCCTCAGGAAGAATATGGGAGATGCCTGTCCAGTACGCCTTTGCAGCGTGACCCTCCACCACGATTAACTCCTCCACACTACATGCTCTTCCCAGCTCGATCATCCGATCCATAATCTCTGCCGACTTCTCCTCCAATAATCCAGCATCTCTTCCACTCCCCCTAAACCTCCTAGCATATTCGAGCAAGACCATCCTCTGATTATGGAGCTTACCCTCCAAAATCTTCTTGGCTATAAAGACGGAGCCTCCACTCTCATGAAGCTTGACTTGGAGGGCCCAATTCCTCATCAACGTGCCATACTTGTATGGTATTATCCTTCCCACCGGCTTAGAGCCGCGCATGAACACCAAGTCAATCCCGAATGACATGGCCAGCATTATGGCCGCCGAAGAGATCTGAACTCCCTCACTGACTATCACGATACTCTCTAGCTCAACTGGTGACAGATCCCACTTTATCTCCTTCCCCGTCTTTAGAACAAACCTGCCCTGCCTCACCCCCAGAAAAGCGCCATACTGCTCGATAAGTGCCGCTTTAGCGCCCATCTCTACACACGCCCAAATAAGGGCAGTAAGGATCACAGTCCGCGGGTAAGCCCGGATCAACGTCTAGGTATGCTTTACTTGCGTAGAGGTCCCTCTTCTCTACGAACTCAAGCCTTAAGGAGTCGTCTATTCTTAGCACTTTCTCATAAGTTTTGAAGGAACTTGCATCTGGTGCAAACTCTATATATAAAATAACGGCGTGATTGACTGGTATTCTATATGAGCACTCAAAGATAAGCGCATATGCGGCTAGCGCAACCTCTACGTTCCTGTTTGGTCTTCTCGTCTTGAATTCTATAATTAGTGTTGGAGGGACCAGAGCATCTATTCTGACAGCTCTATTTAATCCGAGTAATCTACCATCTAAGGGAAACTCGCAGATCCATGGGACTACTCTACTGACCAGCCCATCTATGCTCAAATATTTTGAGAGTTCGAGAACCTTGTCAAGTGAGGACGCATAAGTCAGCGCCGCCCTATTCCACAGGGCTTTGAAAGCTTTAATGTAACTCTCTGGGAGGCCCCGTACAGATAATATGTCTTCCATTCTCTTCGTCATCTTTTCATAGAGCTCACCACCGTTCTGCATGGTTGAACTGTAGAGTAGCGATTTAGCAGTAGATGTGGCCATTGAGATTACTTTATGGATGAAGGACCCAAAATGGAGCCTCTCATCACCCTGTTCCTTCACCTTCATTTTATACCGCAGAAACGCTAGCCTACCCGTCTGGCAGGAGAAGCTTAGATCAGAAACGTTTATCTGAGTCGTATAGGCTGGGAGGAGCGGTGGATTATGCCAATTCCACCCCCTTAATTCCTCGCTTATCTCACACGGCATCTCTTGGATCAGCTTCGATATACGTAGGACATCGTCGTAGCTGTAGAAGGGCATCTGGAGAAAAAGGGACTACGTAGTTAATCTTTTTTATCCCGCAATTCGGATAAGATTCTTTCATCATTCTGCAAGATGTTTTTAAAATTCCTAAAGATAGGGGTATAATTCGCGAACCTGTCGCTCAAGGAGATGACCCTTAGCCGTTCCTCCACAATCCCCAATTTCTTCAGGAAAGAGACGATTCTGCTGACGCGGCTCTCGCTCACATCCAATGCCTCACAGATATCTTTTCTCTTAGCCTGCTTCTTCTCTGCGAGGAAGTAGAGAACATTTAAGACCGTCTTTGATGAGAGTTGCGCCGGAGATATGACCGGTATGCTCTTCCTTACCCTCGTCACCTCAATGACATAGGTTAACTCGTCCACTAGCTGTGGGAACCATATCGAGAGAAGGCACATGATCACGGTTATCGCCCTTACCCCGCCCGTAAGCTCGAAATACACGTAGAAGCCTCTCCTCTTGAGTTCTATCAACATACCTAACAGCTCATCAATTGAGCTTGAAGCATCGGTGAGCTCAATCTCAATTTCTCTAAGCTCTATTCCTCGCCCAGTTGTTTTCAATGCATTTACATAGTTCTTAATCTGAGTCCTAGCCTGCTCGTTTCTGAGCTTCGATATATCGTCGGCTGTCTTGGGATATATGAGGACTAATAAGTCGTTGGAGGAGAGGGGGGTGGCTGATATTATATCTAGTGTTGCTGTGGGATCAAATCCCATGTTTACGATGACAGCCTTTTTAACCATCTACTACTTCACTAGGGTTTTTGTTTAAATATCTGTTCCCGTGTCAGTTTATGCATTTTATTGATACGTGTCCGAATCCTGTGGCCCTCGACTTCCCTATTCCTACATACTGGGCGTAGTCAAGCAGGGCTAGTATCTTTTTCAACGAGGGCGTGCTCCTGCTTTTCCTCATGTCGTATAGTACCCATCCCATCAACCCCCTAACTAGCCGCTTATTGTCATAGATGACTGTTACAGGCTTTAGGTGGAAGTCCGCCTCTAAGAGTGCATAGTTTGAATAGTAGGTTAGCCAGTATGGGTTTTTAATGTACATGGCGGGGTCTGAGTTGTTGTTCCAGTGCTCGATGAGGGAGCTGATAAGTAGTGATGGAACCGGGAATAGGGCGTACCTTCCTGCTTTACGCCCCCTGAAGCTCGGAAGCTGTAGGAGGACAGGTGATAGAAAGTTCAGCCTAATAGCGCTTGGCTTCTCAAACCCGAATGAGTTGTACCGTCTCACCTCAACTCGCACACCCTCCAAGACTATCGAAGCCCCGAAAACATCCCTAATAACCGACTGCTCAAAGGAAATCAGCTCATCGAGCATAAATTCCTCACCCGTTATCAGGCAGCAATTAAACGAGTAAACATCCCCGTCGTTGATCATCAGTATCTGGTTCTCACCCTTTAACTTGATGAGGGGGTGCCCATCACGAAATAAAGGAGACACCGAGACAGGCTTAAAGGTGGTGTCTACTCCCGCCAATCTACGATATGCCTCTGACATCCTATACAGGATCAGCCTACTCACCTTTGCGGAAAATGGTGGAATTACAGCATTACCTACTACGCTAAACGTGACGGAGAGTCTAATGACGCTTTTGCTACCCATCTAAATGATTTAACCCCAGGATACTTTTTTAAGGTTTAAACTGCTAAGACCTTACCTAGGGTGGATTTGAGTGAGTATGCAAGATTGAAGATAGATTTTACAGGAAATGTTTTTAAACCTGAAAAATCTTGTGAGAAGTACATGAGCGCGGAGAGATATATTCAAATACCTAATATGCTTGCGGTCTTAGCATACGATGGTGATTACCATTACATAGACAGACTTGGGAATGCCCATGCCAAGTCCTTGGCACTCCACTATCTCAGAGAAGCGTTGAGAGACTTTATAGCATTAAAGAGGTCACCGCCTAGCGATATGCCTGATGCTGTAAAGAGCTTAATGAATGGTGTAGACGATAGCTTTCTAGAATATGAAGTAGAGAGTATAAGAAATCTTCAGGGCACTCAAGAGTTGCGCGAAATCTTGTCGCTCATTTGCGCCAAGGCTCTTGCCAAGACCTCCAAATTCATAGGGCGACGTGAGGCGAGTGGAGAATCTGGAGTTCAGGAAGTAGGAGGTGCGAAGACCTGAGGGACGTATTTGTCAGCATAAGAGGTAGAGTGCTTTTTAACGCGGAATCCCTTAACATGACGGAGTCTGTAGGAAACTATGTGAAGCATAGACGCGTCCCCATGGTTGTGAGAGAAGATGATAACACATACGCTGTCTATTTTGTGCCAGCCATTTCGGGAGAGAGTATAGCTCACGGGCTCCAGAGGATAATATCGGAGAAATGCAAGGAGATAACACCATCTCTTCCAGTATGCAAACTCTGTGAGAAAGGAATCTTCCTTAAAAGCAGCAATAACGACATATTCGCGGAATCATTTGGTGTCTCGCCAAGTAAGAGTGAAAAAAAGATAGATATAGAAGAGACCATAATTAGCAAATGTACCGTAGAGGATATAGGAGGGTTCTTATATGCTGAAGCGGAAAATATCAAGAGGACTTCAAACTTTTTCACTGGATATATGATTCCTGTGCAAGAAGCTTTGAGAAATGTGGTTATTGAGCCTCAGCTTCATAGCAGATACGCACTAGGCACAAAATTTGTTAAGGAAAGGGGGCAGATGTTATATTATGTTGAGATCACGTCGTCGCTCTACATGTTCAGCCTCGACATTGATACGAGATACATAGGAAGATTAACATTCAATGTGGAGAATGCTGGTAAACAAGTGATTAGTGATGATGAGAGGAGAAGAAGAATAGATGTATTATTAGATTCTGTTAGGGCGCTGCTCGTCGAGAACGGGTTTGGAGCGAAGAAGACAAGGTTCCTTCCATTAGTTGACTGGGAGAGCATGGTAATAGCCGCATCAGATAAGCCTTGGACCGTTCCAAGCCCCTTCACGAGAGATTATATTGAGAGGACTAGGAAGAAGTTGGAGAAAATAAGCTATAACACCGATATTCACATTTTTGATAGTGGAAGCTTCGAAGCGTTTGTGGCAGATGCAATAGACAAGATCAAGAGAAGAGTAGCCAGCTAGCAAGTAGGACATAGACTATGATTGGATTCCTCGTTGATGTGGAATTTGTCTGGGGCTTTCAGTCCAAGGTCGTGGGCTATTCTAAGACATCCCCCTCATTCACTTACCCGCCCCCCACTACAATTCTAGGAGCAATAGCTGAACACATTGCCAAAGAAAACGTACTAGGCGAGGGGAAGACGAGAGAAATTATACCAATGCTTAGCAAAAACCTGCTTGCAGTCGGGTTAAGACCCTTAAACTGTTTACCAGTAAAATTCTCTGATCTAAATAGATTAATAGCAACCAAGATCACTAAAGGCATACGATATCCGAGTCCTACCGACTTGTCCGGATCGTATGATGCACCGGCCACTGGAAAAACGATTCTCACATCATTGAACACAGAACCACCAAAACTCAGGCTTTACATAGTCTTTAAAGACGGTTTTGCGGGGAGAATCGGAGAGAAAGAGATCATCATCAATAAATATACCATGTGGAACATTCATAGACTTGGCTCAAAAGAGAGCATCGTCTCTGTTGTGGATGTGAAAGAATTCGAACCACAAAAATTAACTGGCGAATTAAGCACAAGATACTCATTCCCATTGATAGATGGTGTAACCACGATAGAAAGCGTCATTCGGAATTGGTCGCAAGAACTGTTAATTAACCCATTTAACCTGCCAATATACGATCCAGTGACACAGTACCTACTTGGTCAGAAAACAGTCAGGTTCTACGTACCAATTCTCGAACTCTTGGATGACCCGCCAACATATAGGCTAAAGGTCGCTGGAAACGCGTGTGGGTATAAATACGATGAGGAGGTGCTCATAGGAATTTGCGCGGTAGCATAAATGTTGTGGTAAGCCTCCCACTCAACGATACCCTGACCAACCTCCTAATCTACGAGGGGCTCATATATCTGATATCAAAGGTACCAGCCAAGATAGAGGCCAGCGGAATAACAATACCAGACGACGGACTCGCGAAAGCATACAGCGGGCTTAGCAACGAAATCCTTAATAAAATTAGCATCAACACTGTTGGCAAAAATGATAACAGTTCTATAGAGAGATTCCTAAGAGGGCTAGGAATAAGTGGAAGAGAATTAGAGGAAAAGCTGGAATCACTGAGCCCTGACGATCGTAGGAGAAAGGAAAAATCGCGAGTAACAAATTACCGAGAAATCCTATACATCCTCAACCGTAGTCCTGAAAAACTTAGACCCATAACTAATAGTATTTTTATAGGTGCAACAATACGAAAAAATCAAATGATAATAGGAGATTTAAAGAACGATAAGGGACTAGCGCTCCAACTCCTCAAGTCTGAGCGGTACACAGGTCTAACTTCCACGGAGCATAAGTACACAACCCGTCAACTCACAACATACGTATCCCCCGAAGTCCTAATGCTGGCGTTGCTAGGCATATATTCATCCTTTGTTTATAGAAGCTCTAACACATATTATTTCTTGTTCCTATCACCGATCGAAATAGGTGAAATACTATACTCTAATAAAGATGCTAGGACTATGTTATTGATAAGAGACAAGGCTCGTGAAGTACTGGAACAGATTCTAAAGAGACATTATAACGAAGAACTCGTAGCATTAGAGATATACTTAAACGCAAAGTTACAGGAGGCATTAGCAGAACACAACGTGAGGAGCGCCTCTTTACTCCTGCTAAGGGTCGAACAGGAAGGACAGACATACAAATTATATGAGGCGATTCCCCTTACTATTTTACAGCGAGAAGGCAGAGAATCTTTCGCAGTGGTAGAGAAGATTATTGCACCTGATAGTATTGTACTTGATAGATTAAGGAATAGTGATAGCGTTGAGTATAACAACTTAATGTCTGTAATAGTAGGTCTGTATAGATATGTAATATTAGATGACAGATATGGAATATACCAAGCCTTGCGGGAACTTCATAACGCCTACGTTAAAGTTGGGGGTGATGAGAAATTGAGATGGGCTGCCAAGAGGTATGAGACCTTACTGTGGGAACTTGGCAGGCTTGAAAAAAGCTTATGAAAGATTATGCAGGCTTCACGGCTACCTAGGGGAACGCCCGTTCATCTCAATGGTCATAAAGGAGCTGGACAGATCATGGGATGATAAGAACATTTTTGTCATAGAGGCTCCGACAGGGTACGGTAAGTCCAGCATTAGTGGGGCTATAGCACTGAAGGCGTACGAGGAAGGTGGAAAACTGATCATATCCTTCCCTATGAGAACTCTGCTTGAGGATCAATTCAACAAGATCAAGAAAATCGTCCCCACTGCTGATGGCCTCGTAGGCAAGAGGTATATGCATGAGCACTCATCGCCATATTTGATCGCTCCCATAACTCTCACCACGATAGATACATTATCTCTAACCATGTTTGGACTAGCTCCCGAAGATTTAGATAAGGTGATTAAGGGGTGGCATGACTTGACAGGAACAATAGAAGGCACGTATGGGCATTACCTATTCTCACAATCCTCTGTCATATTCTCTGACCTAGTGTTGGATGAAGTCCACCTTCTTAGTGATGAGACAAAATCATTGACGTATCTATTCACGTTGCTGCTACACGCAATTGACTGCGATCAGAAAGTGGTTTTGATGTCTGCCACAATACCGCAGAAATTAAAGGATGAGCTGAAGAATATACTGTATCAATTCGAGGACAAGGTCGAGTGGTTCGAGTTTGATCCATGTGCCGATGAAAAGTTTCTCCAAGATAGGATCGACAAGAAATATGAGATCAAACTAAAGCAACTATCGAAGAAAGATAAGTGGTGGGAGGAGATTAGAGGTTGGATTAGTGAGAGGTGGGAGGTGGGCTATAGGAGGGTACTCGTCGTCTTCAACACGGTCCAAGAGGCAATAAAATTCTATGACCATGTGAAGAATGATTTCAAGAATGTGTTGTTGATACATTCCCGTTTCACAGAGTTGGATAAAAGGAGAAAGCATGAAAGACTAGATGCGCTGAAAGGGGAGAGAGAGTATCTCATAGTGGGGACACAATCTGTTGAAGCCGGCATAGATATCTCGTCAAACCTCTTGATAACCGATCTTGCCCCCGCCCATACGCTTGTCCAACGTTTTGGTAGGTTCCTTAGATACGACGGTGAAAAAGAAGGAGAGGCATATATTTGGAGGAGCGATGACGTCTTTGGGCAAAGGTACAAAGTCTATGACTGGGAGCTATGTAAGGAGACATTAGAATTTATGAAAGCTCGTATCGGCAAATTGAACTTACATATTCCGAGTATCCCTAGTGGGGCAGCCGAAGTTGGGTACAGTGGCTATAAAGAGTTGATAGACAGTGTGTATAGGCTTGTCGAGATGGATGTGAATGTTAAGGAGATAGAGGATATGTTAAGAACCTTTACAAACCTTCACAGCATCGACTATGCTGTGGAGAAATTCTTTGAACTCGGTGGTAGCTTCATAAGAGAGTCTCCCTTGATACCCGTCCAAGTTGAGTCCGTCTCAGAGCCCATACCTATAGATTTTCATATATTCTTAAAATTATTGAAGTCTGGGAGGGTTAAGGGGTGGGTCAAAGAGAATAGGGGTGATGTCGTTAGGGAGCCGTTAGGATCCGACGACTCGTGGTTAAGGGATGCGAGAAAGCTCATCAAACTTATTTATACGAAAGGAATTAGGTCCTTCATTATTGATGGTGAATACAGCTACGAGTTTGGGCTCAGAATCAGTGAGGCAGAAGATGAATGATATCGGACGACGTCCTGAGCTATTATAAAAGGCTAAGGAATGGCCAGGAGCTAAAAGAGTTTCTGAAAGACCACATTAGAGATGGTATCACGGTTATGGAGGATATTGACAATAGCCGTCTAGAGAAGTTCGTAACAGGCCGACTCCATGTGCATGATTTTAAGGATCTTGTAAGACTTGCAGTAGTATTCCACGACGCAGGTAAGGCATTCTACCAGACTGAGAGAAACTTAAGGGAAGATAGGGATAGTGGGGATAGGTATCTGTCGTTTACGGGTCATGAATTTATTTCAGCTTACATAGCTGATCGATTCGTCAAGGAGAAAAACATACAGGGATATGCGCCTGACCTCTACTCTGTTGTTTTTGCTGTCTATTTCCATCACCATGCAATAGACATTGATAGGAGGGAGAGAGAGGCGATATTTAGGCTGAGACACATTAGCCAAGCCGAGTTTGGGACTGCAAAGGAAAAATTGAAGGGGGTTCTTGAACTCTTTATACAAGGTGAGGATAAGGGGTTTCTTATGAAATGCTTAGACAGACTTAGTATTAGCAGATTGAATAACTTAGCCCTCCGACAAATTGGGAATGAAATCTACGATCGGATGGTGCATAGGCCTAATCCGCGGCTCAGGAAGCTATCCCTTATCGTCCTTGACTGCTTGATAGCGTGCGACTATCTATCAGCCAAAAACCGCGAGAGTAGTGAGTCAGAGTTTTCTCGAGTTATATCGAAATTCTATGATACTTGGATGAGAAGACATGTATCTTAACAATACACCCTCAACCCTACTATAGCTAAAAAACAAAATACATTATGACTAGCTCTACGATCTTCAACTAAATCAGAATTCTATGAAGAAATCTACCCACTAACAACGCTAAAGTTGTCTTTCCCAAATCTCTTACACTCTCAATTCCTTCCAAAATTCAAGTTAAGGTGGTTACGCCTCTAACCTAGTCCAAAATCTTCTGCACAATCTTTCAATTCCTTCTAGGATTCAGGATAACCTAACCAATATTTGTAGAGTCGCAGTCATGCTTCTCAATTTAACTTTCAATTCCTTCTAGGATTCAGGTTATTTCAACTAATCCGAGCAGTCGCGCCCGCGTATATTGGCTTTCAATTCCTTCTAGGATTCAGGATCTCTTTTCTAAGCTGCTTAAACCTCTCATTCCTAGCTCTTTCAATTCCTTCTAGGATTCAGGTTACATCATGGTTCGAGACTGATGAGCTGACTGCCCTTATCTTTCAATTCCTTCTAGGATTCAGGTGACGTTAGGGTGACCTCACAGTGGGACAGCGAGATTTACTTTCAATTCCTTCTAGGATTCAGGTTGACTATTGAAATAAATGAGTCGGATATTATAGAGCTCTTTCAATTCCTTCTAGGATTCAGGATGAATTTTTGGCCGCTCTTAAGAGGGAGGCCGAGGTGGATTAAACTTTCAATTCCTTCTAGGATTCAGGACCATATCCGATCCAAACTCCTCTAGCCTCCGAGTATAACTTTCAATTCCTTCTAGGATTCAGGCCCTATACCCACCCGTAGCAGCCCTCTACATCCTAGCTAACCTTTCAATTCCTTCTAGGATTCAGGAGCCATAACCTACATAGTAGCTGTCTAGGGGTTGTGCCTTTCTTTCAATTCCTTCTAGGATTCAGGCCTATTTAGACGGCTATGTAGGTGTTGATAAGGTCCTAGCTTTCAATTCCTTCTAGGATTCAGGACGCATACTACTGCCCAGAAGAGCATCAAATAATAGTTAACTTTCAATTCCTTCTAGGATTCAGGTTGAGTTAGAAACTAAAAAGCCCAAGAATATTGATGTACCCGGCTTTCAATTCCTTCTAGGATTCAGGCTCGGCCAATTCTTTATCACGAATCTTGAGCGATACTATATCTTTCAATTCCTTCTAGGATTCAGGATTGGTTCCCATAACCCGCCGCAAGTACACCACCATAGCACTCTTTCAATTCCTTCTAGGATTCAGGGTGTAATTGGGGTTTGCATAATGCGTGCAGGGGTTTTGTCTTTCAATTCCTTCTAGGATTCAGGACCAGACCTAGGGCCGCACACCATCTTTATCCCTGTCCGCTTTCAATTCCTTCTAGGATTCAGGGGCCGATAAAGACATGGTTTTCGGAAGTTTCACGCCGTCTCTCTTTCAATTCCTTCTAGGATTCAGGTAGTTGTTCACGACCCATTCTTAGAGGATGCGACAGAGGCCCAGCTTTCAATTCCTTCTAGGATTCAGGAGACCTTGGCCGGGAATTCGTGGAGATAAAAGCGATAGACGGCGAAGTCTTTCAATTCCTTCTAGGATTCAGGGTAATTTTGGTGAATTTCACTTAAAGGTAAACATAGTGGTTTCTTTCAATTCCTTCTAGGATTCAGGCCACCTAGGCGATGACTCGGTTGTCATGGCGTCGGTCTTTCAATTCCTTCTAGGATTCAGGCACTAGAGTATAGAGAGTGGGAAAATATCGCGGCAATTGCTAGCTTTCAATTCCTTCTAGGATTCAGGATTGGTAAATTTCGGTCTAAGCCTATTCTGGGATTTGCTAAACTTTCAATTCCTTCTAGGATTCAGGAGGGCTAGATGATAGGCTAGCAATTGCGCAACTTGAGACCATTACTTTCAATTCCTTCTAGGATTCAGGAGATGGATATTGACATTAGCGAAGCCGCGTTTTTCAGGATGGCCTTTCAATTCCTTCTAGGATTCAGGCACAGCCAATATGTGCTTGCATTCCACGCCCCGGTATCGGTGGTCTCTTTCAATTCCTTCTAGGATTCAGGCGTTTATCGTCTACTTTAGCCATAGGAGGTCCACCCTGTTATCTTTCAATTCCTTCTAGGATTCAGGTATTCCGAATTAATATTATATGACAGGCAAATAGTTTTTCGCTTTCAATTCCTTCTAGGATTCAGG